>NZ_JFKB01000005.1 GCF_002115745.1 Thalassospira alkalitolerans | reverse complement strand
TATAGATTCTGACAAATCATGAAACGCTCTAAGTATATTTGGCACGGGCAAGTTGACCACAATTCTCTCACCAAAAACAAACAGCCCGCCAAATGATGGCGGGCTGTTTTGCATTTGGCGGGAAATCAATTTTTATATGGATCCGCTGCGTCGCGCAGCCCATCACCCAAGAAGTTAAACGCCAAAACGACAATCACCACCGGCACCACCGGCAACATCAGCCACGGGTAAACGGCAACGGCATTGATGTTCTGGGCTTCGTTTAACAGCACCCCCCAGCTTGTCACCGGCGCACGCAGGCCAAGACCAAGAAAACTAAGCGCTGTTTCACCAAGGATCATATTGGGAACCGACAAGGTTACCGACGCGATCAAGTGACTGGCGAAATTAGGTAACAAGTGACGGGCAATAATACGTTTGGGTTTGGCCCCCATCAAACGCGCAGCCAGTGCATAGTCTTCTTCGCGAAGGGACAACAATTTGGACCGAACGGCACGGGCAAGCCCCGTCCAATCAATCAGGCCCAAAATAATGGTAATCCCGAAATAGATTAAAATCGGGCTCCATGTCACGGGCAAAGCCGCCGACAAAGCCATCCACAGCGGAATTTCCGGCATGGAGCGGATGACTTCGATCAGGCGCTGTGCCGAGGCATCAACCCAGCCACCATAATACCCCGCCGCCCCGCCGATCAGAATACCAAGCGTGAAACTGACAACAATCCCGACAAGACCGATGGTCAGCGATACGCGTGCGCCATAAATCATCCGCGATAACATATCGCGCCCCAGCCGGTCTGTTCCCAGCAGGAACAGGGTACCGTCCTCGGCCGGGCACATTACGTGGAAATCAGCTTCGAACAGGCCCCAGAATTCATACGGGTCACCGGAACAGAAAAAGCGGATCTTTTCGACACGGCTGTCGCTTGGCGTATAGATCGGTTTCAGGGTTTCCATATTAATGGAAAAATCGGTGCCATAGGTAAATGGCCCAACAAACGATCCATCGTGGAACAGATGAATGGCTTGTGGCTGGTGATGGATATATTCCGAATTCCGCGTTTCCTGAGCATAAGGCGCCAAGATTTCGACAATGAAAACAGATGCATACATCAACACCAGAATAATCAGTGAAACATAGGCCAACCGATGGCGTTTAAGCCGCCACCAGATCAACTGCCACTGCGAGGCGAGAAAGTATTTTTCCTGTTCAGGCGTCAGCTCTTCGCGGTCCCACGGGTTAAAAGGCGCGGCATCCACGAAATGCTCGTTACGCTTGTCGTTATTATTGCGCCTCATTGGGACACGCCCCCTTGCAACCGAATTCGGGGATCAAGCCAGGCCAAGAGCAGATCGGAAACAAACATCCCGATCACGGTCAGAAGCGCTAAAAACATCAGGAACGAGCCCGCAAGATACATATCCTGACTTTGCAAGGCCGTCAGCAACATCGGGCCGGTGGTTGGCAACGACATCACAACCGATACCAAAACCGATCCTGATACCACCTGTGGCAGGATATTGCCGATATCGGCGATAAACGGGTTCAGGGCCATGCGCAACGGATATTTGAACAACACGCGCGTCGGGGAAAGTCCCTTGGCATGGGCGGTCACAACGTATTGTTTGCCCAACTCATCCAAAAGATTGGCGCGCAATCGCCGGATCATAGATGCCGTGCCAGATGTCCCGATGACCAGAACCGGTGCCCAAAGATGTTCGGCCACCGACATGGCCTTGGCAAAGGACCAGCCCTGATTGATGAATTCCGGGTCCATCAGCCCCCCGATAGAGGTTCCAAAGACCACATTGGCGTAATACAGCAAGATCAGCGCAAACAGGAAGTTCGGCATCGCAAGGCCAAGAAAGCCAAGCAGGGTAAAGCCATAATCGCCCCAGCTATATTGCCGGGTTGCGGAATAAATTCCGATTGGGAAACTGACGATATAAATGAACACGACCGTGCTGAGATTCAGCACCATCGACAGCCACAGCCGATCCCCGACAACCTCGGTCACCGGCAGGTTATATTCAAACGAAAACCCAAGATCACCATGCAGCAATCCCCAAGCCCAATCGATATATTGCAGCCAAATAGGTTGATCAAGGCCGTATTGCTGTTTCAGAAAGGCGATTTTAGCCGGATCGACTGCCTCGCCCTGAGCCTGCAATTCATTCAGATAGGTGGACAGAAAGTCGCCCGGCGGCAGTTGAATAATGACAAACACCAGCACGCTGATGAAAAACAGCGTCGGTATCATGACAAAAAGCCGTCTTGCCAAGAAAGTCAGCATCGGCGGTTAAGCTCCCCCTGACGCATTACCCCGGTTTCCCTCGACCGGGGCAATGCGTTCGTTATCTGATCATGTTGATCAGCGATCCCACCAGAATGTATCGGGACGATAGATGCCAAAGAATGCACCCGGTTCCCAGCTATGGATTCCTTTTTCAGGAACATTGCGAAGCTGCGTATTAACGACAACCGGTTGCGGTACATTGCCGATCAGACCGATTGAAAACATGTTTTCGGCGTTGATATCAAGAATGCGTTGCCAAGCTTCCTTACGCCCGGCGTCATTTCCACGGATCCATTTGCCATAAAGATCCATCAATTCCTTGGCCGCAGGCATATCGGGTGCTTCGCCCGCTTCGCCATCGGTTTGGAAATACTGGCCCCATTTCGGCCATTGCAGGTTGTCCTGCTGAACCGGGACAAATTCAGACGGAACCGATCCCGGCGTCGCCAGACCATTATCAATCCCGTTAAAGATCGACATGATGGTTTCGCCGCTATAGGCCCGATTGCGCAAGACTTCGCGCTGCAGCCCCTTGACGAACAGTTTGATGCCTGCCTTTTTCCAGTTGTCCGCAATCAGTTCGAGCATATCGTCATGTTCAGGGTTCTCGCCCATGGTTTCGACGATGATTTCAAGCGGACGCCCATCCGGCAACAAACGAATGCCATCGTCATCGCGTGTGGTCAGGCCAATTTCATCAAGTAATGCATTGGCCTTTTTCAAATCAAATTCGATGAAGGCAGTGCGATATTCCGGCTTGAACAACGGGCTTTTTGGCAGGACCGTATTGTTGGTCGGCGTTGCCAGGCCAAAGAACATCACCCGGTTAATTTCCGTCCGATTGATCGCCAGCGAAAGCGCATGACGGAACCGGACATCGCGCAACAATTTCCGCCAGACCGGATCAGAACAGGTCAAATTTGGATAAAGGGCAGCATAGGCACCGTAACCGACATCCCACAAACGCACCTTAAAGTTCTTGTTCGCTTCGGATTGTTTGAGGAAGGTGTAATCCTTAAGCGACAGGATACGGCTTTGCAGATCGGCTTCGTCCGCACCAACCTTGGCCGGAACCAACTTGGCGTTCGAAATGTTGAAAATCATCCGGTCGATATAGGGCAACTGATTACCGTTCGGATCAACGCGGTGATAATACGGATTGCGTTCAAAGATAAAGCGATCAGACGGCTCTTTGGTGCGGATCAACCACGGCTCCAGCGACGGACGTTCCGTATTTTCAAGCTTGTAGGGACGGTCCTTGTCGGTGTGCAGCACAGCCCAGTTGCGCAGGCCCCGTTCCTCGACGATGGCATCAAGTTCGGCCGCATCACGATATTTTTTGTGGAACTGTTTCAAATAATGCGCCGGACGATAGATAAAGGGCGGCCGGGTTCCAGCCAGCTCAATCAGGAAAAACGGATTGGGCTGAGACCAGCTGTATTGAACGGTATAATCGTCAAGCACTTCAAATGTTGCCGGTTCATCATCGACAAACAAAAAGCGCGGCGGGCCCACCGGAAACAATTCATCATTATTAACGATGTCTTCCCAATAATAACGGAAATCCTCGGCAGTGAACGGTGTCCCATCCGACCATTTATGGCCTTTGCGAATGTGCAGGGTAAAGACATTTCCGGCATCATTGACGTCAAGACTTTCAAGGATATCGGGTTTCAGCACCAAATTTTCATCGTAACCGACAAGACGGGTATAGCCATAAACGACCGCCATGCGGATATCACGCGACCGCCCCATAATCGTGACAAGGTCGCCGCCATATTTGCCGATTTCCTTATGCTCTTCGGTAAAATCGATGACCCTTGGATGTTCGGGCAACCGTTCGGCCATCGGCGGCAAATCGCCCCGCGATACCGCATCTTCGAAATACGGGACTTCGGCAAATGCACGATTGTCAAACACCGTCAGTCCCGCCAGCAACAGCACCCCGATCGCCGCACGGTTCATACCGGCGCAGATGCGGCTCTGCCATCTGGTGGAAAATGCAGAATGGGCAATCGTGGTCATATGGCGATCTCCTGGGAATCAGCACGGGCAGCACGAACAAAATGGTCTTCGGCAAACTGAACCATTCTTGGATCCGACTGTGCATCAATGGTAAAGGGGGCCGGCCAACGGTGCGGATCAGAGGCCTTGCCATCAACAATCTTGGTAAAGTCCAAAAGATGTTCAAGATCGGCAAACGGCACTGCATTCAGCAAGGCCTGGGTATAGGGATGGATCGGGTTTCGAAAAAGCTGTTCACGCGGCGCAGATTCAACAATCCGCCCGGCACACATCACCGCAATCCGATCCGCAATATAATCCACCACGGCCAGATTGTGCGAAATAAACAGATAGGTTAGTTTAAGATCACGCTGCAAATCCTTAAGAAGGTTAAGGATTTGCGCCTGAACTGAAACATCAAGTGCCGATGTCGGTTCATCAAAAATCAAAAGATCGGGTTTAAGTGACAGTGCACGCGCAATGCCGATACGCTGGCGTTCCCCCCCGGAAAAACTGTGTGGATACCGGTTGAGGAAGCGGGGATCAAGACCAACCACCTCCATCAATTCAAGCACCATTTTTTTGCGATAGGTGGCATCACCAATGCCGTGGATCAACAGCGGTTCCGTGATGATATCCTGAACGGTCATGCGGGGATTAAGCGACGCGAACGGGTCCTGAAACACAAACTGAATACGTTTGCGATAAGGATTAAGCTGATCTTCGTCCAGACCAACAAGTTCGGTCATCTGACCACTTTCCCCCCGAAACAGGATTGATCCGCTATCGGGGGCCATAGCGCGCATGATCAGTTTTGACAGCGTGGTCTTGCCACAGCCGCTTTCACCAACCAGCCCGACACATTCACCGCGATTAACCGTCAACGATACATCCGCAACAGCCGGGATTGCCTGTTCTTCGGAATTGAACCAGTTTCCCTTGCGCACCGAAAAGCTTTTATTGAGGTGGCGGACCGCCAGAACAGGTTCGCTTGCCATCGTCGGATGCAGTGCCAATGCTGCGGGGACTTCCCCCTCATCCATGGTCGCGGTCACGGCCGTTTTCTTGTCATCGCAATAGGCCAGCAGACCGTCTATTTTCGGCTTTATATCACGAAGCGGACGCAGTCGTTCATTCGGCCCCATATCGAAATGCGGAACAGCCGCCAGCAATGAACGGGTATAGGGATGCCCCGCATTGATAAAGACATCTTCGGTCCGGCCACTTTCGACCACACGACCATCGTAAACCACCACCATCCGGTCGGCCATATTGGCAACCACGCCCAGATCATGGGTAATCAATAAAACCGACATTTGAAGTTCGGCCTGAACATCCTTGATCAGACGCAGAGTCTGGGCCTGGATTGTCACATCAAGGGCGGTTGTTGGCTCGTCCGCGACCAGCAAAGCCGGATGACAAACCATCGCCATGGCAATCATCGCGCGCTGGCGCAAGCCACCGGAAAGTTCGAACGGATAGGTCTTAAGCGAGCGTTTCGGATTGGGAAACCCGACCAGCGCCAGCATTTCGCGTGCGAGTTCTCGGGCCTCGCTTGATCCGACCTTGCGATGCAGGCGAACGGCCTCGCATATCTGATCACCAATGGTATGAAGCGGTGAGAGGGAGCTCATTGGCTCCTGAAAAATCATTGAAATACGGCCGCCCCGAATGGCGCGCATTTCCGATCCGCTACGATCCAGCATCGCGATATCAACGCGCGTACCGGGCTTTTTCGGATCGGCAAAAATAATCGATCCACCGGTAATCTGCGCCGATTTTGGCAGAAGCCCCATGATCGCCTGGGAAATGGTTGTTTTGCCTGATCCGGACTCTCCGACAAGCGCAACGGTTTCCTGCGCACCAATGCGAAAGCTAACATTTTCAACCGCCTTGACCCGCATATGCGGCAGGACGAATTCGACTTTCAAATCGCGGATACGCAGAATATCGGTCATGTTCCCTCGCCAGTGCCACCTGCCCGACTTGATGCAGCAGCCTGGACCATTGTTTCGGCCTCATCCATGCGCATCAAATTGGTTCTCGTTATATCGTCGACCAGTAATTGGTTATCTTTGGCCCAATCCCGTGCAATTTCAAGCAGATCATCAAAACCTTCTAATGTTGATTCTGTGACGATCTTTGAATCACCGGCCTGCAAGGTCAGTTCAAACCATCCCTTTTTGCCATCGCGACGTGTACTGAAATACCGCAGGCGGAACCTGGAAAGTTCAGACCAGGCAAAGGCCGTTCCACCGCGCAAGTTGCTTAGCCGCACCCCATATTCCGAGACATACAACTTGGACTGGAACCGCAACAGGGTGCGTGCAAAATACAAGATGAACAGCAACGATAACCCGGCCGCGGTCCATTGAATGATTGGCAACATTTCAGGGATCAGGGCGATCACACCACATATCAACATCCCGGCAACCGATTTTGCCAGATCGGGCGCCATCAGGCGCGGTGGGTAGCCCATAACCTGAACATCACGGTCACGCACACCGTCGGGCTTGACCGGATCAAGCGTTTTAAGATCACCGGTTTCTTCGATCGGGCTTATTGCCATGGGAAAACTCCGGGAATTCGTAACCATTTGAATGCGGCATGTTCAAACGAAAACAGGTTATCAAGGAAACGCGTTGTTGCATCATCATGCACCAGATGATGCGTCAAAAGGCCGGTCGGCTCGCCCGCATCGACTGTACCGGTGCGGCGTGCAGCCAAATGCCCAATCAACGCATTCAGGCATTTGTCTTCGCCAACAAAACCACGTGTACCGCGCCAATCAATGACATCGACATGGGTATTAACCAACAAAAGATCGGGCACCGGATGGGACGACACACGCGCATTAAAAGTACTTAACCCGCCAATCCCAAGGGATGGCAACGCCCCAATGACATCATCAGCAATTCGGTTCCACGGCGGTACCATCACGGGTAAAAAGCGGCTTCCGAACTGCGATGACAGGACTTTGAACCCTTGGCGAATATCGGAAACCACCGCACCGATATCGCGCACATCGTCCAATTCCTGCTTTTTGCGCCCGTCGGGCATATGATTGGTATGTGACCAGCCATGTTGCAAAACACGGGTATCAACCGTTTCCGCAAGACGCAGAACAAGATCATGTTCAAGTCTGGCCGGTATCACAGCAAGCGCAAGGGGAATATTGTATTCCTGTTCGAAGGCAAGAATGGTCTCAAGCGCTGGTGTTACCCCAACGGCATCATCGTCACGCCACCACATCGTGGCGATCCGTTTTTCGGATTGCCACAGATCTAGCTCTGCGCGAAGTTGATCCCAGCTGCTCATACCTTCCCTCTTATTCTTTCTGCGATTTTAGCCGCAGTTATCCCCGCCCCGTCCAGAGATATATCTAATTTAGCAGGATTTTTCGCCTGATCTATTTGATTTATCAAGGATTGTGGTGTCAGGTCATCGGGATTTAGCAGTGACAATACGCCTTTACTCGCAAGAATGGCAGCCCGTTCACTTTGTTCGCTTTCACCGCCATCGGCAAAGGGCACCATGACCGATGCGGTACGCGTCGCCAAAACATCCATCAGGGTATTGTAGCCGGCTTGTGATACAGACACACAGCATTGCGCCATCCGATCGCGAAAATCGGGTAAAAAGCGATGCAGGGTTACCCCCCCCGGAAGATTTTCACCAAGTCGGGAAAATGCATCAGCGGGAAAATGCGGGCCCGCAACAATATCCCACCGGTGATCGGCATAGCGTTTTGATAAATGCCGGGCGGCCATTGCGGTTTCAATCAATGCCGCCCCCACAGCCCCGCCGCCTGCCGATACCAGAACACCGTTGCGATCCCCGATCGTAACACCGGTTTTTGGGGCAACATAGCCGGTATATTCGATCATATCGGCGATATCATCGGCGTAAGGGAAGCTTTGGCCAAAACCGAAAAGGGCGGGATCGCCATGCACCAGCACGCCATCAAAATGACTGCGCGCGACATCACGCATCCAGGCTTCTTTTGACCGATCCGATTTACGCACCAAAAGATCGCGCACCGAACAGATGCGCACCACCCCCGCCTGCCCGGCACGTTCAAGCAAGGGCAGCAGTTCAAACCGGAAGGCCCGCCGGCCAAACGGAAACATTTCGATCAGCAACAGTTTGGGCGCGGTTTTTTCAAATGCGGTAAGCAATGCCTGTTTACGGTTATTTTTCCATGCATCGTCAACGGCATTGCCGTTCTGATCGATCAGGCCGGAAAAGCCACTATCAGCACTTCGACATGGCGGCAACTGGATCACGTCGTCACTGCCAAAATCAAGTGTGGCATCGGGTATACCACCACTGACAACCGTTGTTGAAATACCCAACCGTTTCAGTTCCGCATTGATCAGGGCAATACGACGCACATGACCAATCCCAAGCAAATGCTGAACATAAATCATGACATCTGTCATCTGCCGGTCCCGTCTTTTGCGATCAACGGCTGATTAAGGGCAACCATGCCAAGCCCATCGGTATCTGACCATGAAAAGACATGCATTGCCTTCCAATCCAGCTTGTCCGGGCTTTTACCCATCATGTTCCAGCCACATGCCGCCGCATAAACCGCACGAATGACGCCCTTGTGGGTGACGACACCAAAGTCACCATGATCGTCATCATCGCGGTCATCCTTATGACCATCATTATGCTGCGCCAAAGCAATCTTTACCCGGGCAAGAACATCACGTGGGCTTTCACCGCCATCCGGGCGGAAATCCCAGCCGCGATCTTCGTTTGCTTGAATTTCCGCGCCCCATCGGCGGCGAAGATCAGCAAGTTTTTCGCCTTCCCACTCGCCCCAGTTCATTTCGATCCAATGTTCATCGGGGGTAATCCCGGTAATGCCAAGTGCGGTTGCCGTCTGGATAGTCCGGATCAACGGACTGACTTTCCACGGGATGGATTGCCATTTTTCCGGCAGACGCAACTGACGATATTCACCAATGGTTTCAGGCAGCAAAGCGATATCGCTTCGGCCCTGAATACGCTTTTCAGCATTCCAGGCCGTGACGCCATGTCGCAGCAGAGCAAAGTGAAAACGGATCATCCCTGCCCCCGGTTTTTATGCGCAGCCACAATGCTGCGCAACGACACGCCAAGCAGGTCAGCCGCAGCCGCCAAAGTATGGCTATGTTCCGCCTTTTGCGCGGCGGTGCGCCCCGTATCACGAAGTTTTTGTCGATCATCGCCAAGGCATCTTGCCAGCCGGTCGGCAAAGGCATCGACATCGCCAACCGGAACCAGCCAACCGGTTTGATCATGGGCGACAATTCCCGAGACCCCGCCACAATCCCCCGCCAGAACGGGCAAGGCAGCGGCCTGTGCCTCTAACAACGCCATGCCATAGGCTTCGTTGATGGCAGGCCAGACAAACAGGTCTGAGCGTGCCAATAGAATACGGGTATGATCGGCATCGCACAGACCGGCAAAATCAAGCTGATCGTGGGAAATCGCGTTTCGGGTAAAGGCAGCAGTAACGTCATTTCGCGCCGGACCATCACCGATTACGGTCAGATGCCAATTTGTGATATTTCGAGCATTAAGTTTGCCAAGGGCGGCTGCGAGCAATTCATAAGATTGCAATTTGTCGCCCGGTCGCATCATTGCGGTCGTCACCAATTGAACCGATGTGTCGGGATTAACCCCGCCCCGATCCGCAACATGCCATTTTTCGGTGTGGGTAAAGGGCGCCAGGTAATGCAGGCGGTCTTGCCCGCATAAAGGTCGCAAACATTCCATATCCGCACGATTAAGTGAAAACACTGCATCGGCACGGTGCAAGGCATGTTCGACCGCCGCATGACTTTGTGCCCAAGGACCGGTCGCACGTTTCGGGGCAAAGGATGCCTCGGCCAGGACATAGGGAATATCCAGCGCATCGGCAATGATCGGGCCGATCCAATCGGGTGCCTTATAATACAGGTGATAGGTAAACCAGATATCTGGGCGTTTGCGCATACCGTTCTGATATTGGCGCAAAAGACGTGCGGCAAGTTTGGAGGCCAGTTCAGCGATTTGCGCCTGACGCAGGATATTGCCATCGCCAACCCGGCTGCGCAGGCGGGCCGCGATATCAATATCAAACCCGGCTTGTGAAAGAGCATCACACAACAAGCGCGCCATCAGGCGATCCCCGGACGGTATGGGATGATCAATCGGCTTTAACGGTGCATAGAAGGCAATCTGCACGTTTACCGCCCCCTACTCCGCCGCCGGTTGCTGAGCCGTCGTTATTGATGATGTTAATTGATCGCCCCCAAAGCGATGCGCCAGTTCCTTCATCCCGGTATAGAATGAAAAATCCCGCCGGACGATTTCATTACCTTTGCGGCCCATCTGATCGCGCAACGCCGGATCGGCAATCAATTCGGCCATCGCAGCCGATAGTGAATTTGGATCACGTTCCGCAACCAGTTTGCCATTCAAACCATCGGTGATCAGTTCCGGGATGGCCGAAATCGCCGTCGAAACGACGGCAAGACCGCAAAGCTGCGCTTCCATCAGAACATTGGGCAAGCCATCACGGTCGCCGTCTTTTTCAACCCGGCTGGCCAGAACAAACAGATCAGACGACTGACAGGCGGCAATGACTTCTTTCTGATCACGCGGGCCTTGCCAATCACATTGCCCGGCAATGCCAAGTTCGGTCGCCAGCAATTTGTACTTATCGCCATTGCCACCCCCGATATGGACAAACCGCCAATGCAAATCCTTGGGCAAACCGGCAAGAGCGCGCAAAAGATCGTCATAGCCCTTTTTACCGACCAGCCGCCCCACAGAAAGGATGGTGACGGGATTTTTGGGGTCACGGCCGTCGTGGGCGGCGCGATTGGGCAAGTCTTCGGGAAAACGCGCGAAATCCAGACCGTGGTACAGCAAATTCACCTTGGCCGGATCATCGGCAAGCTTTTGCAGATGGTCGACATTGGCCTTTGTACAGGTCACCAGCCAATCCATATCGAAAAGCTTTTCGCGCATATCCCAATCTTGGCTGGTGTAAATGTCTTTGGCGTGGGCAGAACAACACCATGGCAAGCCCCGCATGATCGCGCCATAGCGCGCGACCGATGCCGGAGTATGCAGGAAATGGGCATAAATGCGGGTGATATCATCGGGAAGTTCAGCAGCCATCACCAGCGCCTGGGCAAAACGGCGTGCCCGGTTTGGCGTCCGGTCCCGACGGTAATCCTGCCACCAGATACTCCGTGCGCGGCGGTATCCCGGCAGTTTTCGCGCCTTTAACCAGCCCCGTAACACCCGCATCGGTTCCTGATAAACATATTCCGGCAGATAATCGATTTCGGCCGTAATCCGTTCGTGAATCGGATGGCGTTTTTTATCGGTGGGATGACGCAGTGACACAATGCGATAAGGAATTCCGGCCTGCTGAATGCCAAGAATTTCCTGAGCAATAAAGGTTTCCGACAATCGCGGATACCCTTTCACCACGATTGCAAGATTGTCGCATGTCATATGTAATTATCCCGAAAATTCTTATTCGGCAGCCATTTGCGGCGGCAACCAGCGTTCCACCTGATCAGCAACACTATCAAGGCCGCCCATCAGATTGGGGACAGTGACATGAGATGGCTTTGGCTGATCGATCAAACTGCGAAGAGCCTGCGCCATTTCCATAGGCTGGCGGCCACCTGCCTCAGTCAGCATTTTGACCAAACCGAGTTTTTCAGCCGCCGCGGCCCGAACATATTGTTCAAGCCGGGGCACCGTCCGCGGAACGATAATCGCCGGTTTGTCAAACGACAGAATTTCACAAAATGTGTTGTAACCGCCCATCGCAACGACACCGGCGGATCGGTCCATCAGCATTTCGACATTGGCATCAAAGGTAATGACCGACAATTTATCGATCTTTTCTGCCCGGTCCATAAATGCCTGTTGTTCGGAGGGGGCCATAAACGGCCCCAGGACGATAAGCGACGGGACAGGAATGCCAGGATCGGCTTCATAGGCGCTGATCACCCAATCGACCAGATTAACACCATCACCGCCACCGCCTGTCGTCACCAGATAATAAGGTTCTTCCAAACCAAGCGCGCCATGTTCTGGCGTCGGCTTGCGGGTGGCCGTCCGCGGCAGATATCCGGTATAGGTCATCTTTTCTTCAACACCAGGCGGCAAATCAATACCTTCTAGCGGATTGCAGATTTCCTTAAGCCCATAGACCCAAATTTCGTCATACAACTCGTCAAGGGCCGGAACGCATTTTTTGCGGTCCCATTCCTCGCGGAGATTAACGGGGTCATCCATCACGTCGCGAATGCCCATCACCAGACGGGTGCGGCGATGGTGTAACATACGCAACGTCGATTCAACTTCACCGCGCAAGCCAAGCGGTTCCTTGTCGACGATAAACAGGTCGGGATTAAATACATCGGCGGTGTGCTGAATGATCGATTCACGCATCGCCAATATCTGATCAACATCGATATTGAGGTTCAGCGACGTATATTCACCGTTCGACAACTTGATCACACCGGGAATTCGGACAAAGTCGACTCGCGACCGGAATTCGAAACTGCCAATAATCGGCGATCCCGACAGAATAAGAACAGACACATCGTCGCGACGCGACACAAGCGCATGCGCAATTGTCCTGCAACGGCGCAGATGCCCCAGCCCGAATGTATCGTGACTATAGATCAGCACACGATAGCCGGTATTCCCCACGATCGACATATACCCGCCCGTTCTCGTAGTGTTTCTCGATACCTTTACAACCCCATACAGGGTGACACGATATCTTCCTTTGGCAAGTTTTTCCGTATTTCGACGGAAAAACACATACCATCAGGCTATTGCTCTCATGCCGATGCGATATCTTGCAAGACTTTTTCGAGAAGTGCTTCGCGTTTTTCGTTGCTGTCCATCGCACGAAGTTTCTCGGAAAGCTCTGTAACACTATGGGCATAGCGGTTATGCCAGTCATCCCGCGACATCTCGGCGCCCGACAGACGGGGTTTGATTTTTGTGGGTTTGGTCTGACCACGTTTAAAGACCACTGTATCATCAAGCATCGGTAACGCGATTTTGGTTTCTTCTATTCCGTTATGGATCATGGCTTCGCGGAACGCCGCACGGGCACCGTCTTCGCCATGAGTCAGGAAAATACGACGCGATACCGGCATGCGTTCTTTTGTCCAGCTGAGCAACATCGCCTGATCAGCATGACCGGAATAGATATCAAGCGTTCTGATCCTTGCGCGCACATCAATTTCATCGCCATGGATGCGCACATGCTTTGCCCCGCCTTGCAATACCCGCCCCATTGAGCCAGCAGCCTGAAAACCGACAATCAAAACCGTACATTCCGGCCGCCAAAGATTGTTTTTCAAGTGATAGCGAATGCGCCCGGCATCGCACATGCCACTGGCCGAAATAATGATGGCACCGCTTTTAACCCGCGCAAGCTGCATGCTAGAGGCAACATCGGGAACCATATGAAAATTAGGATGTGCCAATGCACGCGCATCGTCAGCAGGCAGATGTTTGGCAAAGACCTCGGTCGCGCGTTGCGCCAGCGGACTGTCGACGAAAACATCTGATCGCGGCAGTTTCCCGCGATTAAACAGGGTCGCCAAATCGACAAGCAATTCCTGGGTTCGGGCCACGGCAAAGCTTGGTATTACAAGGTTGCCGCCCGCCTGAATGGCATCACGGACTTCACGCGCCAGCATTTCACGGCGTTCGCCATCACTGACATCTTCCCGATTGCGGTCGCCATAGGTTGATTCAACAAACAGATAGTCGATATCTTTTGGCCCTTCGGGGGCTTCGTTAAACACAGCCTCGCCTGTGCCGATATCACCAGAAAACAGCATCCGTAATGTGTGTGGTTCACCATCGGCGGCTTCATCATCGACTTCGATCTCAATTGATGCAGAGCCCAGCAAATGCCCGGCATCCCAATATCGCGCGCGCAAGCCCGGCAACACTTCCTGCAAGTCGTGATAATCAACCGGATTAAGCTGTTTAAGCGTTTTTTCGGCGTCTTCACGGGTATAGATCGGGGTAACTTCCGGCCGTCCGCGTCGAACATTACGGCGGTTAAGGCGCTCGACCTCGCTTTCCTGAATATAGCCGGAATCCGGCAGCATATAGGTCAGAAGATCGCAGGTCGGCTCGGTCGCATAAATCGGGCCAGTAAAACCCGCTTTGACCAATTTAGGCAACAACCCGGAATGATCGATATGCGCATGGGTCAAAAGAACAGCACGAATATCAGCGGCCTTAAAGGGGAATGCCCCATAGTTCAATTCGCGAACCGTCTTGCTGCCCTGAAACATGCCGCAATCGACCACGACATCACCAGCATCGGTATGCAACAAATAGCAAGAACCGGTTACACCGCCCGCAGCCCCGCAAAAAGTCACTGATACAGTCATACTCTTTTTCCTGCCCTTGTTATGTTATTTCCGTAAGTCTGGCTGAAAAACGATGATAAATCCATGATCTGAATCAGATTTTAAAACGCCTGCAAACCACCAAAAGGCAGATAAAGGACGCTATCGCCCTTTTGAATAATGCCGCAATCCTCGTCAATCTCGATCAGACCTTCGGCCCATACCATCGAAGAAAGCATGCCCGAACTTGCCGAATGATAGGGCATGGCATGGCAATTTCCGTCACCATCTTGTTCCAGCCTTGCACGCAACCATTCGCGGCGTCCGGTGCCACGTTTAAAATCAAACCCGGCAATGGCCGGTAACCGCACCGGCATGCATACCGCGTCCGATGCCCCCATCATATGAAGCAAAAGCGGCACGGCATAAAGCAGGCCAGACACCATCACCGATACCGGGTTGCCCGGCAAACCGATGACAACGCAATCACCGATCCGGCCCCGCATCATTGGCTTGCCTGGTTTGATCGCAAGCTTCCACGCATGGATCTGCCCCAGAGTATCAACAACCGGCTTTAACAAATCGGCCTTGCCAACAGATACGCCACCCGATGTCATGATGACGTCATGTGTTTTTGCCGCATCGGCCAATGCCGATTGCAAAACATCAAAATCATCGGCCAACAGACCAAGATCGGTCACCGCACATCCCGCGGCACGCAACATGCCGATCATGGCAAAGCGATTTGAATCATAAATCCCGCCCGGTGGCAAAGGATCACCCGGCTTGGCCAATTCATCCCCGGTTGAAAATACAGCGACCGAAACCGGCCTTGCCACCGGCAAGGTCTGATATCCCTGCCCCGCCGCCACCGCAATATCCTGGGGGCGCAGGCGCTTGCCTGCGGGCAGAACCACCGCACCGGATGTGACATCTTCGCCGCAACGTCGAATATGCTGATGTGGTTTGGTTTTTGCGATGACATCCTGACCAAGCGTGATCAGGGTTTCATCATCATTGGCGGTGACATTTTCCTGAATAACAATGCAATCCGCACCTTCAGGAATGGCCGCCCCGGTCGCAATCCGGATCGCCTGACCGGTTGGAATTTTACCGGCAAACGGATGCCCCGCCAGCGACACACCGGCAACGACAATATCAACATTCCCCGTGGCCGACATTTTTTGAAAATCACCATGACACAGCGCATAACCATCCATGGCCGAGTTATCAACCGACGGCACATCGACACGCGCAATGATATCCTCGCGCAGGATCGCGCCATAACAACCGGTCAACGGCCTTTGTTCCACCGGTACAGAAACAGCAACCTCGGCAAAGGCGATGCGCAATGCATCATCCAGCCGGGTTAGTCCGGGTTGATGGCAAAGGTCGGTCGTATGGGGATTGTCTTGCGTGATGGTCATTGGCAACCTGTCGGATGGAATGGGATCGGTCACAGCGATAGTGATCCGCATGACCGATCAGGTCAATGGCGCTCGGATGCGCCATCATGCCCCGGGCGGGACCGTGAAATCGCGCGGCTTAACATAATGACGGGCACAACCCCGACGACAACAATCGCCAATGCGCCAAGGGCGGCCTGTTCGATCATTTCGTCCTTGGCAAATTGATACACATGGGTAGCTAACGTTTCAAAATTGAACGGTCGCAAGATCAAGGTCGCAGGCAGTTCTTTCATCCCATCAACAAACACCAACACGCCCGCCGCCAAAATCCCGCCGCGGACCATCGGAAAATGAATACGTTTCAGCGTGCCCCACGGGCTTTCACCCAATGTGCGGGCGGCATCATCCATGCTGGGCCGGACTTTGCCAAGGGCGGCTTCGATTGAACCATAGGACACAGCCATGAACCGAACGGCATAGGCAAAGACAATGGCAAAGACCGTCCCGCTAAGCAGCAGGCCGGTTGAAATCCCGAATGTGTCGCGCATGACGGCATCAACCGCATTATCAAAGCGTGCAAACGGGATCAAAACACCAATTGCCAACACAGCCCCCGGCACGGCATAGCCAACCGATGCCAAACGAATGCAGAACCGCAAAAGCGGTTGCGGGAAAAGGCGCAGAGCATAACCAAGAAACACAGCACAACTAACGGCAACGATGGTCGCAAGTCCCGATACCAACAAGCTGTTACCTGCATATTCAAAGAAATCTGGCGTCCAGCTTTGATCGAAATAACCGACGGAATAATAAATCAGCACCAACGATGGAATCACAAACCCCAAGACAATCGGTAAAATGCAAACCGCCATGGCAAAGAACATGGTAACCGGCCCCAGTTCATAGCCCGGCAGTTCCTGAAATCGGTTGGTGGTATCGTGGAACCGTTGACGACGGCGCGAATAACGTTCGGCAACAATCAGAACGACAACCACCGCCAGCATGGTCAGCGCGATTTGTGCCGCCCCACCAGCATTGCCCATCCCAAGCCAGACATTGAAAATACCGGCAGTCAGGGTATGCACCGCAAAGAAATCAATGGTGCCAAAATCGTTCAGCGTTTCCATCAAGGCAATAACAACGCCAACAACGATGGCCGGACGCGCCAATGGCAAGGCAACCGTCATAAATGAATTCCATGCTGAACGGCCCAGAACCCGGGCGGCTTCAAGCACACAGACCGATTGCGCCAAAAAGGCCGCACGCGCCAACATGTAAACATAAGGATACAATGTCAGACTAAGGACAATGATTGCCCCGCCCTTGGTCCGAATATCGGGGAACCAATAATCACGCGCGGTCTGCCAGCCGAAAATATCACGCAACAACCGTTGAAACGGCCCGGCATATTCCAAAAGGTCGGTATAGACATAAGCCACGATATAGGCCGGAACGGCCATCGGCAGCAGCATCGCCCATTCAAGCATCCGTTTGCCCGGAATACGGCACATGGTCACAACCCACGCCGTTGACACCCCAATCAGGGTTACCCCGATGCCAACCCCCAGCATCAAAATGCCGGTATTTTTCAAATAGCGCGGCAACATGGTCGAGGCCAGATGCGGCCAGATATTTTCCGTCGGAAATAGTGCCAGATAAACAACCGCGACCAGTGGTGTCGCCACCATAAGGGCGATGAAAAACGCCCCGATCAGCCAAAGCCCGGATTGCCCGCGCGGCAACCAGTGCATTGACGTGCCCGATGAACGTTCGCGTAACGGATCAAACGTTTCGGTTACGGCAACGGGCCGGTTATCGGGATCGTCTTCATGCTGACAGGAATTATTCACGCAAATGACGCCCTATTCGTTAAAGCCGACTTCGTCGATCAGGCGAATGGCCGCACCACGATTATTGGCAACTTCATTCAACGCAAGAGTATCGGCACTGAACGTTCCCCAAGACTGAACCATATCAGACCATGCCACACCGGGCTTGACCGGATATTCGAAATTCACATCGGCATACATATGCTGGGCTTCATCACCAGACAGGAATTCGACCAGTTTGATCGCGTTATCCTTGTTCGGTGCATCCTTGATCAGGGCGACACCGGAAATATTCACATGCGTGCCGCGATCCCCCTGATTGGGGAACACAATGCGGACCTGCTTTGCCGCATCGGCCTTGTTCGGATCAGAAAGCATTTTGCCATAGTAATAGGAATTGCCAATCGCAAGATCACAAACCCCCTGCGAGACGGCTTCGATCTGATCGATATCCGCCCCTTGTGGTTTGCGCGCCAGATTGTCTTTCAAATGCTGCAACCAGGTTTTGGTATATTCATCGCCGTGATGGGCAATCATCGAAGCAACCAGTGCAATGTTATAAACATGCATGCCTGATCGCACACAGATGCGGCCCTTCCATTTCGGATCAGCAAGGTCTTCGTAACTGGCAATTGCATCGGGCGAGACACGATCAAGCGAGGTGTAAAGAACCCGCGCACGCGTCGTCAAACCAACCCAAAGGTGGCCCTTGTCGCGAAACTGCGGCGGAATATTGGCATCGATCACATCACTTTGCAGCGGGGTCGCAATATCGGCATCAACCGCATCCTGAATACGGCCGATATCAACCGTCAGCAAAAGATCTGCCGGGCTATTACGGCCTTCGTGCTTGATGCGTTCAACCAAACCGCTTTGCGAAAACAGCGTATTCACGCGAATGCCGGTTTCTTTGGTGAACTGTTTGAACATCGGTTCAATCAGGAACGGCTGACGCAGGGAATAGACATTCACTTCTTCGGCGGCGTTTACCTGAAATGCCGCCAATCCGACCACGGCACCCATAATGCCAAAGACCGTATTGCGCAGTGAAGCCATGTCTAATTCTCCTGGAATGATCGCAAAACTTGCTAGCAAGTAAGAATGATTTGTACTCGCTGTCGGGGAAATTAAAGGGCTGCCCCCCTATTTTGCAAGAGCGAATAGAACATAACCGCCTTTCGCATCCATGTTTTCGCCCCGAATGAACACCGATCAATCCACCGTCCGGGCATGAAAAAAGGGACGGCAATGGTTACCGTCCCTTTTCGGAATTGTTCGAAAGAGGGAAATTTATCTATTCGTTATAGCCGACTTCATCGACCATACGGACCGCATCAGCCCGCAGACGCGCAATTTCGCCAAGCGGAAGGTCATCGGCCTTGAATGTGCCCCAGGATGCGACCATTTCGGACCAATCAACACCGGGCTTGACCGGATATTCGTAATTCACTTCGGCATAGATTTTCTGAGCAGCGTCACCAGTCAGGAATTCCATCAGCTTGACCGCATTGTCGCGGTTCGGCGCCCCATTGATCAGGGCCATGCCAGAAATGTTCATCGACATGCCACGACCATCCTGATTGGGGAAGATGATATTGACAGCATCGGCCCATGCGCGCTGATCAGGGTTATCAAGCATCTTGCCGTAGTAATAGGTATTGCCAACCGCAATATCGCATTCGCCTTCCTTGATCGCCTTGACCTGCGCACGGTCATTGCCCTGTGGCTTGCGGGCAAGGTTTGATTTCAGGCCTTCAAGCCATGTTTTGGCTTCTGCTGCACCGTTATGGGCAATCATGGATGCGAACAGTGCGATATTATAATCATGCGTACCGGAACGCGTACAGATGCGGCCCTTCCATTTCGGATCGGCCAGATCTTCATATGTCGCGATTTCCCCCTTGGTGACGCGATCCTTTGATGCATAGATCGCGCGGCCACGCTGGGTCAGGGCGAACCACTGATCATTTGCATCACGCAGATGGGCCGGAATGTTGGCCTTAAGAACGTCACTGTCAACGGCATCGGTCACACCAGCATCGACAGCTTCCTGAATACGACTGATATCAACCGTCATCAGAACGTCTGCCGGGCTGTTTACGCCTTCCTGCTTGATCCGTTCAACCAAACCTTTTTCAGCAAAGATCACATTGACCTTGATGCCGGTTTCCTTGGTAAAGCTTTCAAAAAGCGGCTCGACAAGAAAAGCCTGACGCAACGAATAGACGTTTACTTCCTGTGCAGATGCCGCCGTCGCACCCAGTGCTGCCGCCCCTAACACAGTACCGCAAATGATTTTCCGGATATCCATCTGACGTTCCCCGTATTTTTGTTGATCAAATTATGCGTTTGCAACTTACTTGCAAATCCTCATTTGCAAGTAAGCGCAACTCATTCTCATTTCAACAGGGATTACGACATCGACCAACACCAGTGTGAAACGCTTCACTTATGCGCGAACCAGCATATTTGGCGGCAAAGACCGCCCACTGCCAAACGTTTTACAAAACGTTGAAAGACCCGCCACTGGATACCCGCCAGGCATCAAGAAATTCCTGATAGGCGGGAATGTCCCCTGCCCGCTCTTCGAGCCAGGCGACGGTCAGATTGATCGCATGATTGTATCCGTCATGATCACTTAGCCCGGTATGCAAAACATAACGCAGATACAGAAGGTAGGTATTAAGGACGTCGGTCTCGCAATAGCGGCGAATACCGTCAATTTCACCATTATCAAACATGTCCGAGACTTTACTACCGTCGACCCCGGTCTTGCCCGGAAGATCAAGGGCGGCACAAACCTCGTTCATTTTTGTCCGTGCGGATGCGCCGTAATCCGAAAGCACTTCTGCCAGATCACAATGCCAGTTCGGTGCATAGCGCGACGTATAGTTTTCCCACTTATTGGTCGCCTGATGCAGCCAGCGCGCACTTACCCCGTGCTTCATCGCACGATATTTCAAAACCGGAAGATCAAATCCCCGACCATTAAAACTGACCAATCTTGGGTAAAGCTTGCCGCAATAGGCAAAGAAACCATTCACAAGGTCCTTTTCCTCGCTGGTCAGATCACCGCCAGAACGCAGTTCTTCGATTTCGTATGTTTCAAGATTGCCGTCGCGCTGGATAGTGGCGCGCAGGAAACTGATGGCGACCACCTTGTGAAACGGTTGGCGCGCAAAACCGTTCCGGCCATTGGTAATATCAAGATGATATTTTTCGAGCATTTCCCGCCCTGTCGCCGGATCGGGTGCCGTTTCGCCGGTCAGTTGTGGCAAGACATCGATATCGGGAACGGTTTCGATATCAAAAACAAACAAACTGTCATGCATCATTGGGGCCTCCGGCGGAAATGCGTTTCGCAAAGCATAAGCAACATAAACAAGCTTGGCACAAGTTTCACGACATTCTGCGTAAAGCTGCACGGCCTAACCGACTTTCTTGCCCACTTGCGCTGACATCTCCTGACAGGCTTGTCAGGAGGGCGGATATAGACTGCGCGGCATGAACGCACATCACAAGTCCGACAGATGACACCCAAAATCGGCACGCAGGGTTGCGTCGCCTTTGATCCGAAGGTTAAACTTTCCCGACCTGTATCAGGGGCAAAGTTCGCCCGGGGGATCAAACGACCGACCGCTGGTGACATGACGGCAACAATCCGTCGGACCTTGCATTTGATGCGCTTCCGGACCGTAGAAGATAGTCAAGAGGGAAACGTGATGAACATCCTGCCTACCGGAGCCGCAATGCTTTTGGCCGCTGGCCTTGCATTTTCCAGTATTACAAGCGCACAGGCACAGGATGCCGGTTGCGAGATCAATCGTCCGGTGATGTTCGCCGGGCTAAATTATGACAGCGCACTTTTCCACAATGCCGTGGCGCGCTTCATTATCGAAAAAGGTTACGGCTGCCAGACCGACGCCCTGCCGGGCGATGTCATTCCGCTTTTGACCGGGGTTGGCAAGGGCGACATTGATGTGGTGATGGAAGTCTGGCGCGATAACGTGGCAGATGCCTGGAAAAAGGCCGAGGCTGCCGGAAATGCCACCCAGATCGGGGTGAATTTCGATGATGCCATCGAAGGCTGGTTCGTACCGCGCTATGTTGTTGACGGCGATGCCGAACGCGGCATCAAGCCGATGGCACCCGACCTGAAATCGGTCGATGATCTGGCGAAATATGCCCAATTGTTCAAAGACGCCGAAGAACCGGACAAGGGGCGGTTTTATAACTGCCCGGCGGGTTGGGTTTGTGAAAAGATCAATTCGGCAAAACTTGTGGCCTATGGCCTTGATGACAGCTTTACCAATTTCCGCCCCGGCACGGGTGCCGCACTTTCCGCCGCTATTGCATCTGCGCACAAGCGCGGCGAACCGGCACTTTATTATTACTGGGGACCAACATGGGTGATGGGACTTTATGACAGCTATCGTCTGGAAGAACCGGCCTATGACCCGTCGATCTTTGACAAACTGAAAACCGATGCAAATCCGACACAAGCAACCGCCTATCCGCAAAGCACGGTAACCGTTGGGGTCAATACGAAATTCATGAAATCGGCACCGGTGCTGATTGAATTCCTGACCCATTACGAAACCAGCAATGAACTTGTTTCGGAAATGCTGGCCTATATGCAGGAAAACGAGGAAACGCCGGAAGATGCGGCAATTTATTTCCTGAAACAAAAACCCGGTATATGGAAAGCCTGGGTGCCAGAAGACATTGCGAAAAAGGTTGAGGCGGCTTTCTAATCCGCAAGAAACCAATCAGGATATCTTTTACAGGGGCAGATTTCGATCTGCCCCTTTTTCGTGCCTCTCAGATATTGGCACCCGTTTAAACAGTCATCATATCAATGATCCAATGAAATACGCGCCGTCTTGGTCGGCGGCCTTGGGTCGACTTCTTCGGTATCCATCAGGCGGGCAACATGTTGCAGGGATGCCAGAATGCGGTTGCGCTCAGTCAGATCGAGCATTTCATAACGTTGCATGAAGCCGCTATCCATCAAGGGGGGCGTATCAGTCAACACGCCCTGCCCCTTTTCTGTCAGACGGCTATTAACGACACGTTTGTCATCAGCATTCCGCGCACGTTCGATGAAACCACGGCCTTCAAGCCGGTTCAGAATTGTTGTCACGGTTGCCTGACTAAGCGACACATGGCGCGAAACTTCCCGGATGGTGACCGCCCCCAGTTCTTCAATCGCCAGCAAGACGACAAGCTGCGGAACCGTAAGACCACAAACCTTCATCACATGTTTTGAATGCAAATCCGTTGCGCGGATAATTTGCCGCAACGCGACCAAAACATCCAGAAATTCCCGTCTTTTCTGCTGATCCGCAGCCATGCGTATACTTTTCCCTGACTTGTAATCGGGCCAACTTAGCGCCAATATAGTTTGACATCAAATGTTTTGATCTGTAACTATCCAACAACAAATTATGGCGAAATCGAGGAAACAGGCGTGATCCAACGCAAAGGTCAGACCGTGACTCGATATGACATTTTTCATGGACAACACCGCGCGCTTTCCCTTGACGGAAACGCAGACGCTTGTTGTCCGCACACAACAAATGACAAGGGCCAATGACAGATAAAATCATTGTAAAGGACCTTTACAAAGTCTTTGGCGACCGTCCCGATCAGGCAATGCAGATGATCAATGACGGGATCGACAAAGCCGAAATTTTTGACAAAACCGGACAAACCGTCGGTGTTTGTGGCGCCAGTTTCACGGTACGCGAAGGCGAGATTTTCGTTGTTATGGGGCTTTCGGGTTCTGGAAAATCGACCCTTGTACGCCTGCTGAACCGGTTGATCGAACCCACATCGGGACAGGTTTTGTATGACGGCATCGATATCGCCGCCATGAATGACGAAGAACTGCGGAATTTACGCCGTCGCGATATGGCGATGGTGTTCCAGTCCTTTGCTCTGATGCCGCATCTCAGCGTTGTCGACAATGCCGCCTTTGGCCTTGAACTGGCCGGTGTTGCCGAAGAAGAACGCCAGGAACGCGCGCTACATGCGCTTGATCAGGTCGGACTAAAAGCCCAGGCAAATTCCTATCCGGATGAACTTTCAGGTGGCATGCAACAGCGTGTCGGCCTTGCGCGTGCATTGGCCAATGACCCGTCCGTGATGCTGATGGACGAAGCGTTTTCGGCCCTTGATCCGCTGATCCGGACCGAAATGCAGGATGAATTGCTGGTTTTACAGCGCGAACACAAGCGTACCATCATCTTTATCTCGCACGATCTGGATGAAGCGATGCGCATCGGTGACCGGATTGCGATCATGGAAGGCGGCATCGTCGTTCAGGTCGGAACGCCCGAAGAAATCCTGAACAACCCGGCCAATGATTACGTCAAATCCTTCTTCCGCGGGGTGGATGTTTCAACCATCCTGACCGCCAAGGATATTGCCGCCAAACGTCAGGTCACCGTGATCGAACGCGAAGGTGTTGGCCTGAAAACCGCGCTGAACCGTCTGCGCAACGAAGACCGCGAATATGCCTATATCGTTGGCGACAAACTTGATTTCCACGGGGTCATTTCGGTCGACAGCCTTGACGCCGCGATCAAATCAGGCGCCAACAAACTCTCCGCCGCCTTCCTGCCCGATATTGAACCTGTTTCCCATGACACCCAGCTTTCCGAGTTGATCGGCACCGTGGCGCATGCGCCGTGTGGCGTGCCGGTTGTCGGCGATGACGGTAAATATATGGGCGTGATCAAAAAGGCCAATCTGTTGGCGACACTCGACCGCGAAGGAGATGGCGCAAATGGCTGATAACAGCAATCCTTGGGGTGCCGCGACTGACGCCGGTGCGACAAGCACAGCCGATGTGGCAAAAGACGCAGCAACATCAGGTGCCGCCGATGCCGCCCAAAGCGGTGGTGCGGCCAATCCATGGGGTGGCGCGCCCGCAGCCGACACAGCAGGCGACTGGCTTTCCAATGCCGCCCCGGCCCCGGAACATCATTTTGATATCATCCATCCGTTTAACGATGCGGTGATCCCGCTTGATATCTGGGTCAATCATGGCCTTGAATGGGTTGTCGATAACTTCCGCAACGTGTTTCAGGCCATTCGCTGGCCAATTGATGCCGTCCTGACCGGGGTCGAAACCGGATTACAGGCTACCCCGGCCATCATCGTCATTCTAATCATGGCTTTGATTGCCTGGCAGGTCTCCGGCCGTCGTCTTGCGATTGGCACGATCATTTCGATGATCCTTATCGGTCTGATCGGCGCATGGTCGGAAGCCATGGTGACCCTGTCGCTGGTGATCACATCCGTTATATTCTGTGTCGTTATTGGCCTGCCAACCGGCATTTGGCTTGCGCGAAATGAACGGGCTTCCAAGACCGCCCGCCCGGTCCTTGATGCGATGCAAACAACACCGGCATTTGTTTATCTTGTGCCGATTGTGATGCTGTTTGGCATTGGCAATGTGCCGGGCGTGGTAGTGACGATCATCTTTGCCCTGCCGCCGCTGATCCGCCTGACCATCCTTGGCATCCGTCAGGTGCCCAGCGATCTGGTTGAAGCCGCACGTTCGTTTGGCGCCAGCCCGAAACAGCTTTTGTTCCGGGTGCAATTGCCACTTGCGATGCCAACCATCATGGCCGGTGTAAACCAGACATTGATGCTGGCGCTTTCGATGGTGGTGATTGCCTCGATGATTGCCGTTGGCGGACTTGGCCAGATGGTTCTGCGCGGCATTGGCCGCCTTGACATGGGCCTGGCCACAATTGGCGGCGTTGGCATTGTTCTTCTGGCGATTGTGCTTGATCGCATGACCCAGGCCTTGGGCAAGGACCAGCGCAGCAAAGGCACACGCCACTGGTATGAAAGCGGCCCCGCCGCAGTTGTTCGTTCCCTTATGAGCAAAAAATAACCGTCACCACGGTTTGAAAAACAAAGGCAGCAAACTGCCCTTAACATTAAACTAGGAGAAGCTAATGACGATCCTGAAAAAACTTTCCACCGGTGCTGCCATCGCACTGACCGGCTCGCTTCTGATGAGCGGCATGGCATTTGCCGACGACATGAAGCCGGGTGCCGGCGTTGAAGTCCAGCCGCTTAAAAGCTCGATCGCCGAAGAAACCTTCCAGACCCTTCTGGTCATGAAGGCACTTGAAGAACTTGGCTATGACGTCAAGGACATTCAGGAAATCGAATATGCTGCTGGCCATGTTGCCATCGGCAATGGCGATGCAACCTTCCTTGCCGATCACTGGAACCCGCTGCATGCTGATTTCTATACAGCAGCCGGTGGTGATGAAAAACTGTATCGCAAAGGCGTTTATTCTGCCGGTGCGCTTCAGGGTTACCTGATCGACAAGAAAACCGCTGATAAATATAACATCACCAATATCAGCCAGCTTTCCGATCCGGAAATCGCCAAGATTTTCGACAACAACGGCGACGGCAAAGCCGATCTTGCTGGTTGCAACCCGGGCTGGGGCTGTGAAGGTGTGATCGAAAATCACCTTGATGCCTATAAACTGCGCGACACGGTAACCCATAATCAGGGTTCTTATTCGGCCATCATCGCCGATACCATCACCCGTTACAAAGCCGGTGAATCGGTCCTGTATTACACTTGGACCCCTTATTGGGTTTCGGGCGTTCTGGTCCCGGGCAAAGATGTAACCTGGTTGCAGGTTCCGTTCTCGTCACTTCCGGGTGAAAACAAAGAAGCCGACACCGCCCTTCCGGATGGTTCAAACTATGGCTTCCAGGTTAACAATCAGCAGATCATCGCCAACAAGGCATGGACTGATGCAAACCCGGCAGCGGCCAAACTGTTTGAAATCATGCAGGTTTCAGCCAACGACATTTCGTCGCAGAACCTTCGCATGCGCGACGGCGAAAAATCGGCCGAGGATGTCGCCCGTCACGCTGATGCCTGGATCAAGGCAAATCAGGCGAAATTCGACGGCTGGCTTGAAGAAGCACGTAAAGCTGGCATGTAATCCATGTGATTACAGCGATCAGGCCAAAACCTGATCACCAAATATCAAACACCCCGCGGGAGAAATCTTGCGGGGTGTTTTTTGTTACCATCAAAAACCACCAAAACTGTCAGGAGATGTCAGCCATCGTTAGAATTACGGGTGCGCTGGCAACGTGATCTTGCTAGGTTTGTACGCTCGTTGATTTTTTGAGCAGCACGGATCAGACGCGCGCCATGTTTCCGGAAAAACTGAACGTCCCTTTGGGCAAGTGGGTCAATCGCTTTGTTGATTGGCTGGTGGTGAATTATGGCGACGGGTTTGAGGCCTTTGCCGACAGCCTGCTAACCGTGCTGGTATGGCTGGAACATATCCTGCGCGGCACACCATGGTGGATCATGGTGATTGCGATTGCCGTCATCGGGTTTCATGCCAGCCGCAGTTGGAAAATTGCCGCCGGGCTGGCGATTGCAATGATCGCCATCGGGACGCTTGGGCTTTGGGACAAGGCGATGCAAACCTTGGCCCTGATGATTGTCGCAACGTCGCTTTCAGTAATTATTGGCGTTCCGGTTGGGATTGCCATGGCGCTATCGAACCGCCTGCGCGCCGTGATGTTACCAATCCTTGATACCATGCAAACCATGCCAAGCTTTGTCTATTTGATCCCGGCCCTGATGCTGTTTGGGTTGGGCAAGGTTCCTGCCATTCTGGCCACGGTGATTTATGCTGCCCCACCGGTCATTCGTCTGACGGATCTGGGCATTCGGCTGGTCGATCGCGAGGTATTGGAGGCTTCCCGGTCCTTTGGCGCCAGCCGCCGTCAGATATTGTGGAAAGTTCAGCTCCCGCTGGCGCTTCCAAACATTATGGCCGGGATCAATCAGACGACGATGATGTCAATATCGATGGTGGTGATTGCATCGATGATTGGTGCGCGCGGGCTGGGCGAGCGGGTCTTGATGGGAATTCAACGCCTTGACGTTGGCGCAGGCATGGAAGCAGGCATTGCGATTGTACTGTTGGCCGTTGTATTTGACCGGATCGGACAGGCCTATGGCAAGCGATCGCAACGCAGTCCTTTGGCGGAGGACAAGTCATGAGCTATATCGAAATCCGCAATATTTTCAAAATCTTTGGTCCTGATCCGCAAACGGCGCTTCAAATGGCAAAGGCCGGTGCCGATAAGGATGAAATCCTTGCAAAAACCGGCCATACGGTCGGGCTGCATGATGTGTCGCTTTCAATTGAACGCGGGGAAACATTCGTTGTTATGGGGCTTTCGGGATCGGGAAAATCGACCCTGATCCGGCATTTGAACCGATTGATTGATCCAACATCGGGTGAAGTTCTTTTTGACGGCACCGATATCCTTGCCATGAGCATCAGCGAGTTGAATGCGTTCCGGCGCAAGCGGCTTGGTATGGTATTTCAGCGGTTTGGTCTTTTGCCCCATCGCAACGTGATCAACAATGTCGCCTATGGCCTGGAAATTCAGGGACAGGATCGTAAAACCCGTGAAGATGCGGCGCGCAACTGGATCGAGCGGGTCGGACTTGGCGGTTATGAAGATAAATTCCCCGATCAGCTTTCAGGCGGCATGCAACAACGTGTCGGCCTTGCCCGCGCATTGGCCACCGATCCCGAAGTTCTTTTGATGGACGAGGCATTTTCGGCCCTTGATCCGCTGATCCGCAATGACATGCAGGATGAATTGGTTAAGCTTCAAGGCGAGCTTCACAAAACCATTGTTTTCATCACCCATGATCTGGACGAAGCCCTAAAGCTTGGCGACCGTATTGCAATCTTAAAGGATGGTAAACTGATCCAGACCGGCCGCCCCGAGGAAATTATCATGCACCCGGCCGATAATTATGTTCGGGCATTTACCCGCGATGTGAACCGGTCGCGGGTCTTGCGCGCTCGAACTTTGATGCAGCCGATTTCAGACGATGACAACATCAATGCAAGCTGGCCCCGGATTGCCGATGACATGCGCCTTGAAGATATTCTGCCCGTCGCCCTTGCGACAAACGGATCAATGTCGGTGATTGATGGTCAGGAAAAACTGATTGGTATCTTAAGCAAAGAACAGGTGATTGCGGCACTTGTCGCGTAACTTATGCGATTAGACAGTTATAATTACTTGATAAATTACTCATATTAGACGAACGTATAAGCAGACAAACATTCAATCACCGTGATGGCATTGCGTTGAATTCAGACCGCACAAACATATTGCACGTTGTTTGCGAAAACGCGCAAACCAAACTGATGCCGACATCCCTGTTGGGGTTTGACATCAGGGTTTCGTCAATTGCCGATAAAATCCCGCTTGATGCCAACAGCATCATCATTGATGTCGATCTGAACAATACCGATACGATTGCGAAACTTGCTGCGTTTCGCAAAAATGCACCGTCGAACTGCAAACAGATTTTCGCCATCAGCAAGGGCGATTTGCAGGAAGAATTGCAGGCACGGACCCTTGGCGCACGCAAGACAATCCACAAGCCGCTTAATGATACCGCCCTTGCCCGGCTCATCGAAGAATTGCGCGATCTTTCGGGCATGCCCGCATCCGCCACCGGAAAGGCTGTGAATACAGCGGCAAAAACGCTTGAAAATACCTTTGCCCGGTTTGGCGCCAATCAACCCGTCGATCTTGGCGATGTTGCATCGACGGGCAAAGAAATCGCCAATACCATCGACGGCATTGGCGTTAATGAATGGCTTTCGACGGTGCGCGCCTATCACCAAACGACGTTTCAACACATTCTGATCGTGACCGGGCTTGCCTGTTCGTTTGCCTCGTCAATAGGCATGCGACGTGTTGATATCGAAAAACTGACCATTGCCGGGCTGCTGCATGATATCGGCAAGGTCGATATTCCGGCTGAAATCCTTGATAAACCGGGAAAATTAACCCCCGAGGAATTCGATATCGTCCGCACTCATCCCCGCGCGGGCTATCGGTTTCTGGCAAAGCAGGAAGGACTTTCCGAAGACGTTTTGGATGCCATCCTGCATCATCACGAATTCCTTGACGGCAGCGGTTATCCCGATGGATTGGCCCATGATCAAATCCGCGATCTGACACGCATCCTGACGGTCTGCGACATCATGGGGGCATTGCTTGAACGCCGGTCGTATAAAGAACCCTTTACGGTGGCGCAATCCTTGGCCATCCTTTTGCAGATGGCCCGCAAGGGCAAGCTTGAAAAGGTTCTGGTCCACGCACTTGGCAAGGCGCTTGAAAACAACGTCAATTCGATCCTTGAAAAACCCGACGAAACCCTGATCGCACTGGCCCCGCTTTATCTGTCACCAGCAGAAATGCCGTAACGGACCATTGGCTGTGTCAGGGCGGAATGCCCGGTCACGACACGCGCCAATTCCAGCGGAAACAAATTACCCAATGCCGGTTGTGCACGATCCTTTGCCGACAGAACAGGTTGCTGCCCGAACAATTCCCAATCAATGCAAAGATCAGGGTCATTCCAGGCAATTCCGCGATCATGTTCCGGGCTATAATAATCCGATACCTTATAGATCACCTCGGTCTCGGGGCGCAGGGTGCGGAACCCGTGGGCAAATCCCGCCGGAATCCAAAGTTGATACCAGTTTTCAGCCGAAAGTTCGATCTTGATATGCTGTCCGAACGTTGGCGAATATGGGCGAATATCAACGGCAACATCCATAATTGCCCCTGATGTTACACGCACAAGCTTGCCCTGTGCCCGGGGTTCGGATTGATAATGCAGGCCGCGAATGGTGTTAATCGGTTTGCTGATTGATTGATTTTCCTGCACCAGTGTCACGTCACCGATCTCGGCACGAAATTCGTCCTCGCGAAATATTTCGGCAAAGGTACCGCGCGGATCACGGTGACGATTGGGCACAAAAAGCACTGGCCCATCGATATCAAAGCGGTCGAATTCCATGACCTTGTTCCTTTTGTTATTTCCGAATGGAAACGCGATAACGCACAAGCTGGCGCGGCACACGCCAGCCGCCGTTATGGCGTTTGGGGATCAACCGCACGAAAACCAGGCTGGCCGTATCATCAACAGTGCCAAACAACCGATCCTGACTGTCTTCATCAATCATGGTGGCATAGGCGGCAAACGGGTCCCCTGGCCCGGCATCGGGCATCAGGTCCTCGGCCAGCAGAAGATACGGTTCAGACCAGACTTTCATATCACTCGACGTGGAATAGAAGATGCCGTGACGATCCGTGCCGTCCTTGTTGCGCTGGCGATGCTGATAGATCGCGATAAAGGTATTGCTGCCTTCGTGACGCACCAGCCCCCGGATGGATGTAATCCCCCTTGGTCCGACGCGGGCACAATCGGTTTGGTGCACCTGCCAACCATCATCGGTCAATTGGGCCGCATCGATGAAATCATTGCCATCCCATACCTGCCAGCTTGACGGATCATTGGCCGGTGCCCGCACCAGACAGTTGCGCGAATTTTTCCATTCTTCCTCGCGCCGCCAAACAATGGCGTAAAGGTAATTCTGCCAGTTGATGATGTTCGTCACCGTTACATAACTGGGCGCAATTTTGCGATCATCGCGATAGGGTTGGGGCGGCGGAAACGGTGCGTGATGCGGTGGCTTGCCCAAATAATCAAACGTCTTGCCACTATCGGTCGATTTCAGGGTCACAAGCCCGTTGATCCAGCAATCAATGCGTTGGGTTCGTCCCTTGCACGGCATGTTGTGGCGATAAGGCATGAAACTGGCACTGCCAAGCGCATAAACGGTTTTGCCGTCATTGGTATAAACGGCATGGATCCATGTACGATCATCCAGCAAATCAGGCTGTGCCTTGCCTGCTGCCATGAAACGGCTGTCGCAATCCGGTTTCAAACTGTCGAACCCGTATCCGACAAAGGCGCGGTTTTGAAAATTGGGTGCAAACAGGATCATGCGCCCCTGATCATCGCGAAAGGCGCGCGCGGGCGCATCGGGCAAATGATGCCCGTCGCATCCTGAAACGTCGCTATCGAAAATAATCTGTTGCGGGCCGGTAACGGTCAGTTCCAGTGCCGCTGTTTTCAGCGATGCAAGGACAAGTATACCGCCGCCTGACAGCACGGTTACAATCATCACCATCATGTTGCGAATATGCGATTTGGCCAACACAGATCCATCCATTGCCATTCAAACAAGAAGAAGGCCGGGCATGACCGGGCTTGGGGAACCAGTCATGCCCGCGCAGCATGAATTACGCCGCCTCGGCAACATAAGGGGTCGGGGTGGTGCCTAGGCGATGCGCCATGCTGTTTTCTTCAAGGAAGGTTTTCAATTCGCCAAACCGCATTTGATAGGTTTCTTCGAAATGGCCAAAATCAGCTTGATCCCAGGCTTCTTCAAAGGAAAACTTATCGATATAGCGACCATCGACATGGGGAATGCCAAGGGTTTTGACAAATTCGCGGGTTCGCGTGTCATAGGTGATGTAAAGGGCTGGCACTTCATTGGCGAGCGCCAGCAAATTGCCATGCAACCGGAACCCGGTTACGGCATCAAGATGCCGTTCAGCTTCTTCAAAATCGGCGACCGTTTCGAAAACCGACAATGATGATCGGTAAAGCTGCAGGATCGGATCGTCTTCACCATACAGCCAGTTTTCCTTGATCAGTTGATTGACCGCATCGGTCATCACCTGATTTGCATTGGCGATTTGATTGCAGCGCGCATAGAAGATCGCCTTTTCTTCCAGCTCGCCAGCGCACAGAAATTCCGTCCGGTATCGTTCCGAAAGAGTGCGCATCAGATAACGTTGCAACATGACAAATCTGGGCGTTTTGCGCCGCAGGGTAAAGCCAAGCTTTTTGATATCGGCCGCTTTGATACGCGGCAGGATTAGTTTTGGTTTGCAATGACGAAATGCCGTCGGACATCCAAAAATACGGACATTTTTGATTCCGATTGAATTCAGCGCCTTTTTCGAAAGATAGCCGCGCACACCAAGGGTTGCCGAACGATGCGAAACCACCTGTAAAAAGCGTTTGGTCGATTCATTGACGTATTCTTCGGAATTATCAGGGGTCTGCACCCCGATCCCGAATGCGATAACCGGGACTTTGGTTTGTTCCAAAACCCGTGTGATCGGGTCCCATTTACCATTGGTGTGGATATAGTTCGATCCGCGCAAAAAGATGTAATCAAGCTGGTTGATCTTTTCGACCTGGGCCGGGGACAAATCGCCGCTGGCCGGGGCATAAATGGGATGAAGTTCCGCGTAATCCAATATTCGCAGGGACGAATCATAGACAAAACAATCACCAATATTGGTGAAAAGACGGGTGGCTTTTTCGGGGGACCCGAATGTGTGCGTTACCACGCCGACATTTTCGACAACCCTGCCCGCTGGCATAAGAACGCCGATACGGGGCTTGCGGCCAGTTGAAGGGGTTTCCTGGCTCATTTCTGGTACTCCTGCTGTTGCGGTCCGCGCCATTTTCGGCTTCATCTTGACCGCGATGCTCGTGTTTGAACGTTTCCTCCCTTCTGGCGCGTAGGTTTATGCGGCGTCGACCACTTGGCGGGTTTTCAGGCTTACTTCCCAGTCAAGGGCGTGACGCACGATCACTTCAAGATTGTCATGCTGTGGTTTCCAGCCAAGCTTTTCACGAACACGATCCGCACCGGCAATCAATGCCGCCGGATCACCCGGACGGCGTTCAGCCAATTTGACCGGGAAATCAACACCCGAAACGTCCTTGACTGCGGCAATCACTTCCCTGACCGAGAAACCACGCCCATAGCCGCAATTCATCACATCGCTTTCCCCACCATTTTCCAGATATTCAAGCGCCAGCACATGCGCATTGGCAAGGTCGGAAACGTGGATGTAATCGCGAATGCACGTCCCATCATGGGTTTCGTAATCATCGCCATAAATTTCCAGATGCGGGCGCAGACCAGTGGCCGCCTGACTGGCGATTTTGATCAGATGGGTGGCCTTGCGCGATGTCTGCCCGGAACGGCCTTTGGGATCGGCACCGGCAACGTTGAAATAACGCAGCGCGACATAGTTCATGTCATGGGCGATTGATGCATCGGCCAGCATCTTTTCCGTCATCATTTTTGATGTGCCATAGGGCGAAATCGGTTTTGACGGGAAGTCTTCAAGGATCGGAGTCTTGGCCGGTTCACCGTAAACACCGGCCGTCGAGGAAAAGATGAAATGGCGGATGCCCGCATCCACAGCCGCCTGTGCCAAGGCACGCGAATTGACTGTGTTGTTGTAGTAATAATCCAGCGGATAAACCACCGATTCCGGTACAATGATTGATCCGGCAAAATGCATGATAGCGCTAATATCATGATCGGTTATCAGCCTGCGGAGCAAGTCATAATCACCGCAATCGCCTTCGATAAAGGCGGCCCCGGCGGGAACGGCCCAGCGATGCCCCTGACTTAAATTATCGAGGATGACGACCTTTCGCCCGGCATCCAGAAGTGCAAGTGCTGCGTGGCTACCGATATAACCTGCGCCACCCGTTACAAGTACAGTCATTGCCGTGTCTCCTTGTTATCGCTGTCCTTTTTGGACATGCTTGGGATGGCACAACCGCCCTGCCCGTTACCGGTACAAAACGGCTGTACCGGGTTGATCAGGCGACCTTGCGCTCGGGCTGAGCGTCACGGGCCATCACATCGACCATTTTGTGATCGATATTGTTTTCGGTCAGGAATGTTGCCATCTCGCGATAGGTCTGGAACCAGGCGCGATTGAATTTGTCGAACAGATCCTGATTCCAGTAATCTTCGAGCACGAATTCCTTTTTCGAGAACACGTCATAAGATGGGATCTGATAGGTTTCGGCGAATTCCACCGTGCGGCTGTCATAGGTGAAATAGATCGACGGAACCCCGTTCGACAGCGCCATCAGATTGCCGTGCAGGCGATAGCCCAGAACGCAATCTTTCTGACGGACAAGATTTTCGTAATCGGAAACCACATCGGAATAAAACATCTTGGAGCGATACAGACGTTCCATTTCGTCATCCATGTACCACTTGCCGACACTCGGATTGCCCTTAAGGGCGGCAATCGCTTCTTCTTTCTGTGCGTCGGTGCCAAAGACCAGTTTCTTTTCTTCCGGTTCGCCCTGTGCCATCAGGGTGACATTGTCAAACCGATGTGCCAATTCCTTGACCAGATCGCGATGGAAGGTCAGGTAACGTTCGATATTTTGCGCATAGGATGATGACACTTCACGGCGCAACGTGATGCCGACATCCTTAACGGTATCGAGTTCCGGCAACGTGATCCGCATGTCTGGATTATTTGACCGAAATGCCGTCGGACAGCCGACAATACGCACATTGCGAATACCGATATCCCACAATACCTGTGCGGTATATGCCCCGCGCACCCCGATAGAGGTGGTTGAATCCGCCATCATATGAAGGACGGTTTTGGTCTGTTCTGACAGATTGATCTTGCCCTTGACCGGGGCCTGTGCCCCCAGACCAAAACCAAGAACCGGCAGACGCAAACGTTTAAGCACCTCAATCGTTTCACGCCACTGCATGCCGGAATGGATGTAGTTCGACCCGCGCAGGAAGACATAGTCATATTCCTCGCGCAGTTTGTCGATCTGGGCCATGTCCGGGTTGGCAATTTCAACAACGCCAAGTTTTTCGAAATTCATCAGTTTTAACGACGAGTCATATACGAACGCATCACCGATATTGTGATAGTGATCGATATAGCGTTGAATTTGCTGATAATTATACCAACGGACGCTGTCGTGGTCATAGACTTCGCCCGATGGAATCATTACGAGAACGCGCGCCATAGTGTTTCTCCTTGGCTAGGTAACTTCTGATTATCGTTATGCCGTACTGGCGACGGAGTGCTGTGACGCAGGAGTCACAGACATCGGGCGGGTCTCCAGAACCTCCCGGTACTGCGCGAGATGTTGCTCGGCGCAATCGATATAGGTCGGCGGGCGCGGAATTCCTTCACGCATCCGATCCCAGATTTTAGTGTCGGTAAGCACATCAACCAGACGATCCGCAAGGTCCTCGGCACTGCCGACACGAAAATGCAACCCATTGACACCATCGGTGATTTTTTCGGCCATGCCGCCAATGTTCGAACAGATCATTGGCCGACCATGAAAGAACGCTTCCTGGATCACGATTGGCGAATTTTCCCACCAGATCGACGGGATGATCGTCCAATCGGCAAGTTCCATCAGCTTGGGCATTTCGCTGTTTTGATAGGCGCCGTAAAAGCGCACACGCTCGCCCGCCTTTTCGATCAGGTCGTGGACTTTTTCCTGATATTCAATGGGTTGCCGTTCAAGGTTACCGCCAAAGATCATCATTCGCGCATCATCGCCCCAGATTTCATCCGGGACACGGCCGACAGCATCAAGCAGGATATCGGCACCTTTGAACATCGTTAACTGCCCGAAAAATGCGAAACGCGACCGGCGCGATTGCGCCTTGGAAAGCGGTCGGGTATTTGCCGTTTCCTTTACATCCAGACCATTTTCGATCACCGACATCTTGGCGCGGTCCAGCCCCCAATCAACAAAGCGATCAGCCAGGAAATCACTGGGCGACACATAGTGATCGGCCAAGTTCAACATCGCCTTGATGAACCGTTCACGTCGCAGAAAGGACGCCGGCGAGATGTTTTGGAAACAGCCATTGCATTCAATCGGGCTTGCCCGGTTGCAAAGCTTGGTGCCGCCGCTTTTGACCATCTGGCCGTGGTTGTGACAGATCGTCAGAAATTCGTGGAAGGTAAAGAAGATCGCGGCATCGGGCATGGCTTCGCGGATCGCATAGATCGTTTCAAGCCCAAGACCGAGGTAATGGTGGAAATGCACCACATCAGGTTCGTAATCGCGCACAAAGCGCAACAAATCACGATCTATCTCGTCGGTATTTCCATTCGATAGCAGAAAATGATCATAGTTTTCCGCGTGATACAGGATTTCATTATCTTTCTGGCGCAGGCTCATCAATGCTGACGCGCCGTGACGCGGCACCGGATGGCCGACACGGGCCAGATAGAAACTTTCGATCCCGTCTAGCTCGTTCAAACCCTTGTGCAAGTTATAAGAGGCCACCTCGGCCCCGCCCAGCGACATGCTGGGATGTCCATGCGAAATAATGAGGACACGCAAATCAGTCGACGGCATGATTGTGGCTCCGCAAGTTTGAGACGACCAATGACCAGCGGCGATCAAACGCCCAGCGGTCAAGACGATGCGAAAGTTCCTCCCATGCGGGCGCGCTTGTTATGGATTGTTCGCTGCCCAGTACTTCAATTTCAGGAATCCACCATGATGGCGTTCCGCCCAGGCGCAGTTTCAGCGCAAGGTCGAGCCCCTTTTCCGCCGGGCCGATATAACCCCGGGTAAAGCCGTTGATATCTTCAAATGCCTTGCGTGGTAGGATGCAGCATTCCGGGGTCCCGGCGCTGACTTCGGTTGGTTCGGCATCGGCCAGAACCGCACGCGGATAACCGACATAACGATCCGCCAGATATTGCCCATCCACATTGCCTTCGATCCATGTGCCCGCCCAGCGAACAGAATCATCTTCGAACAGGATGGTTGGGCAGACGACGCATTTGCTACCGCGCTTGCGATAAGCAGCCAGAAGTGGCTCGAACCAGCCATTGTCATGCGGCAGGATATGGGCCGAAACCAAGGCCAGAGTTTCGGAATTGGTTGCCGCAATACCAACTTCCAAGGCGTCGCAAAAATCCTCGACCCCTTCGGCAAAGACAATGCGGACATTAAGTTTGTAAAACGCGGCCAACCGCATCATGTCGCTGCCGACCTGATCAAAACTTTCGGCCGGACCGGCAATCACAATGGGTAAATGACGCGTAACATCATCTAGTCCAAGCAACGCAATCGTGACCCCGATATCAGAAATCGTATCATCGACCCCGACGATCATCGCGACCGGGGCATCTTCATCGAAATTGCCAATATCATGGGTATCGATCGCATAGGGGCTTTGTGCCGTCATATTCTGCAACATCGGACCAAACTGACGTTCAATGCTGTTGGATGCAGTGACCGAGCGTGGATCAAGTGATGGCAACACGCGCGACAAGGCTTGGCGCGCCGATGCCCGCGTGGGGTTTAACGGGCAATAAGCCGGAAATGCATCATTGATCGCCAGTTCAAGATAGACCGGCTGATCAGAAGACGGGGTGTCTTCAAGCGGACTAAACACCAGAAACCCGTGGCTGTTTCGCGCCGGGTTCAATCCCGAAAACATCGGATCATTCAAGAACGCATTGGTCACATCCGGGCGCGATTGCCGGGTCCAGCGATCATCGATCCGGATGGCCTCGCCCCCGACACGCAGCATGACACCTTCAACCGCACGATCCGGGTCAAGCATCCAGCCGGAAATCAAAATGCCGCTGCCTTCAATCACCAACGAAAAATCAATGCCGATCCGGACCGGGCGATCCAGTTCGGAAACCGTATCGCGCCCGTCAAACCGATGGGCTGCCATGCGGATCTGTTCAAGAATATTATCCGGTGCCTTGACCCGATCCAGAACAGAACGGATATGCGCCGGAACATCGGGCAACGCGACAAGCACACGTTGCTGGTAAACCTCGATCGAGAACCAGCCGTCGCGCCCCCGAAAATAAACGCGTTGCAACTTGGCCGGATTGATTTTGGTATCGCCAGTCATCAGGCCGGTAACGCCCGTCGCATGTTCGCCAAGGTCATCGCGCAAAAATTCGGCACTGGTCAGTTCGGCCAGAACCGGGCCATCATCAATGGCGATAACGCGGATACGCCCGGTCGGAAAGTTGCTTGACCAGCCCTGAATATAGATATCGCCTTCTTCCAGACCGCCAAGCACCTCGATAAAGCCGTTGCTGCGCGCGGCAATGCGGACAAGGGCAGCAACCGTGCGCAGGCGTTTTTTGTTCGGGTTTCCAGCCAAAAGGGCTTCGATCACGCCATCAATCACGGTGGCAAATGCCGCCCCGGATTGTTCGGCCACCGCAGACAGAATGGATTCAAGCCCCTGTGACCGGCTTTCGATCCGATATTCACCGGGCTGGCCGGGTGCCTTGAACAGGGCGGTTTTCAACCGGCGTTGCGATACATTTTGCATCGGCAAAAGCGCCACAAAACCATATGCGGCCTCGGGTGGGCCGTCGGCCCGGCGCCAGCTTATGATCGATGCCTGAACTTTGGCATCAGATTGACCGTTCAGGAATACATCAATTGTTGCCGGCATCGCAGCACCGACACCAGCCATAAGCGCAAGCCCGTCATCGACCAAAGCGGCCACAACGGTCCTGCCGTCCAACGGCATTCCAGACGGTTCAGTCATGCCCTGTCCTCCTTGTTATTTCTGGTGATTGTGCGTTGAAAACCATTCCTGTCGGGTCAGATGGCACAGACATTTCCAGTGTCGGAACACCGGACAAAGCCGACACGGTTAAAAATTCCGAGCTGTTGGCCATATCATTAAGGTAACGGCCATAATCACTTGCGGCACTGAAACCGGCACTGCGCGTCAGCGCGTCACGGTCAATCCATCCCAACCGCCATGCGGTTTCTTCGGGACTGCCAATTTTAAGGCCCTGACGTTCCTCGATCGAATAAACGAACTGGGCGGCCTGCAACAGACTTGCGGGGGTCCCGGTATCAAGCCATGCACAGCCCCGGCCAAGCATCTCGACCGTCAATTTTCGATCTTCAAGATAGCTTCGATTAAGGTCGGTAATCTCAAGCTCGCCGCGTATGGATGGTTGCAAATCGGCAACCCGATCCGGTGCCGTCGCATCAAAGAAATAAAGCCCGGTCACCGCCAGATTGGAAGGTGGGTTCGACGGTTTTTCGATGATATCAAGCGGCAATCCATCGGGATCGAATGCCATCACCCCGTAACGTTCCGGATCACGAACGGCATGAACAAACACCGTCGCCCCGGTATGGCGCTTTGCCGCCCCCCGAAGTCGATCCCCAAGGTTGTCACCATGAAACAGGTTGTCCCCCAATATCAGGGCACATGGACCACCATTCAGGAATTCCCGCCCGATCAGAAGCGCCTCGGCAATGCCATTTGGCGCATCCTGTTCGACATAGCTCAGATTGATGCCAAACTGTTTGCCATCGCCCAACAACCCGACAAAGGCATCCACCTGCCCCTTGGCCGTGATGATCAGGATATCGCGGATACCTGCCAGCATCAGCGTGCTGAGCGGATAAAACACCATCGGCTTGTCCCAAACCGGCAAAAGCTGTTTGCTGGTGGCGTGGGTAATCGGCCAAAGCCGCGAACCGGTCCCGCCGGCCAAAATGATGCCCTTCATCCGGCCCTCCGTGCCTTAAGGCCGGTTTGATGGCCCGGTTTGATGCATGATGTGAATTTGGATGTCTTCATCATTGGCATCACCACACCATTGCACCGACAGAAATCCCGGCCGCCACACCAATCAGGAAAGACAGGACCAAAAGCGGTGTTTTCAAATCGTTGCGGTGCCGCTCGGTCAGAACCGACAAACGTTCGTCAAATCCGCCAAGCGACTTGTCAAAGCGGACCAGAAAGACTTCGAGTTCCTCGACACGGCGGGTAAGTTCATCTTGCCCCGTCCGAACCAGTTTCACCCCGGCCTCGATCCCGTCATCGGCAGATGCCAGTTCATCCATGCGTTTGGAGGCATCAACCAAACGCTTTGCCGCTTCGCGCTGTCCATTTTGCAGGATGTGCTGGGCGGCCAATAATCGATCCAGCCGATCCAGAATTTTACCAAGCGGTGCGGTTATGGCCGATTGCGCATGTTGTTCACTTTGTGACGGGATGCGTAATTCAATCTGATCACCAGTTTCCGGCGTAATGGCAAAAACGGTGATATTTTCGACGGTGACAAGGGCGGCTTCGGGCAGTTCCGCCTCGAACGCATGTGCGCCATCGCCAATCCCGTTACGCCGCAGATCAACACGTTCGTCTTCGGCCTTGACCCGCAACAGGGTATGACCATTCAGACGCACCAAAACGTCAATGCGCGCATCCGGTCGTTCCGGGCACCAGACCCAGCCAAACAGACGTTGCCGATCAATGGCATCAACCCGTCCTTCAATCGTCGGCAAAACCGGTTCGCCATCGGGTTTGGCCGGGTCTTTGCCAATCGGGTTTACCAACGGCTTTGCAGATATATGTCGCATGTCTTGCTGGGCTATCGCCATGGATGGCTCCTTTGTTCCGGGTCAGGCCGCGACAAAATCTGGACGGATCATCTTGCGAAACAGCACAAGGTGCTTTTGCGCAACATCATCGATATCGGCCGGTGGGCGCACATGCCCCGACAGCTTTTTCCAGAGTTTTGGATTGGTGGCGCAGTCCTTGATGACACGGGCCAGTTCAGCCGGATCATCCGGGCGAACATGGATCCCGTCATGACCATCGCGCACCATTTCAGCCATGCCGCCAATGCCACTGGTGATCACCGGGCGGCCATGCTGAAACGCTTCCTGAATGACCAGCGGGGCATTTTCCCACCAGATCGACGGCACAATCACCCAGTCAACACGCGCCATTAATTCGGGAATATCGGCACGTTCATAGGCGCCCATACGCTGTACTTTTGATCCGGTCTGTTCAAACAGGCCGTCGATCTTTTCGTTAAAGGTAACTGTCTGGAACGGCACACCACCATGAATGCGCAGTTCAAAATCAACATCATCCATCGTCAGTTTCTGGCTGGCATCAAGCAGCACATCCGCCCCTTTCCAAGGATTCAGATTGCCGAAATAACCAAAAACATTGGGCATACCCGTGCCGACATCGCGTTTCGGGACGGCATGCGCACGCGGACGTCCATTATGCATCACGTCAATTTTTGCCGGATCAATGCCCCAGTCGACATAACGGTCCCGCAGAAATTCACTGGGTGCCAAAAAACGATCCACAACACGCAGATGGTTCCGTAAATTGACCGTCCGCATCGAAAAACGATCCGGAGCAATACCATCCAGCCCGCACCGTTTCCCGATACGATCTGCCTGCAAATAACGTTGCCGGGTCCCACGATGGATCATCAGGCCGTCATTGGGGCAAATCGGGTAATAATCGTGCAGGGTCATGACGATCTGGCAATGTGGCAAAACACGCCGGATCAGCATCGGCAATTCGATCCCCCAAAGAACCAGATGATGGATATGCACCACATCCGGGTCCCAGGTTTTCAAAAGCTCGGTAAAATTCGGGGCGACCGCGTAAAGGTCTGTCTGCGACATATTGAACCGGTCGAAATGCCCGGCCCAGAACAGCATTTCATCACCGGCATCATTGATCGCCTGAAAACTTGTGCCCGGACGACGTTCACGGTGGATATCGTTGGTCGCACCGACGAAAACGGCTTCGCACCCTGCCCGCTTATAGGCAGAAAACAAATCATGGGCGAAAATCTCGGTCCCGCCGGGATGCAGGTCGGGGTGATTATGCGCCAGAACCAGAATACGGGGGTTCATGCATTCCTCCGCGGTTTTTCAGCAATCAGGAAATCCTGGTAATGATCGGCCGGATCGCCGTGCCATGTACCAAAGCTCTTGGCAGCAAGGGTGAAACCGGCATTTGCCATCGCACCATCGATGAAGCCGTCATCAAAGCCGACGGCCGCCATCGGGTTTTCACCTTTCAGGTGCCAGCACGGTTGATTTTCAAGTCGTTCAAACCCGGTCAACCGCGGATCACAGCCGGGGTTTGTCAATTCATCGGCATCCCGAATGATAAACGCGGTCAGGAAAAGCTTCCCGCCGGGGCGCAGCACGCGGAAAACCTCGGCGCAATAGGTTTCGATTTCTTCCGGTGGCAGATGGGTCGCCACCGAGATCATTGCGGCAAAATCGAATACACCGTCCTGATAAGGTAACCGCATACCGCGCCCCCCGATGGATCCTTCGGGGTTGTACAGCGCGTTTTTGACGTCCTGAACCTGAAATCCGAAATTTGGATAGGCTGGCGAAATCGTGCGTTTGCACCATTCGATCCCGTTGGCGACCGGGTCTATGCCCTCGTAAATCGCATCAGCCCGGTCAAGATACTGGGTCAACGGCACAGCCATGCGGCCAATACCACAGCCGATATCAAGCACATCATATTCCGGCATCAGCCCGGCACGACGCACGAAATGGGCAAGGAATTCCGCCCCGATCGCGCGGTAATCACCATCACCGACAAACACAGCTTCTTCGGGCGGGACCGGCAGGAAACGATTGGCAATGATCTGCTGACACAGCCAGTCAAGATGCTGTTCGCTTTTGGCATCAAGGACCGGTTCATTCGGATTGGAAAAGGCAAGGATCTGATTCATGCGGCTTCTCCGTGATCGCCGTCACCCGGAATGGCGTGGTTCGGCCGGTTTTGGGGAACATCGTTGGCATGAAAATCTTCGAGCATGTCACGCCACCGCGATGCATGAAGCCAGGCGTTGTATTGCGTCGCGACCCCCTGCATGTAATCGGTATGGGTCGAGATCGACTTGCGTTCGAAATGATAAAGGCTGGCATCGGGGATATACTTGATATCGAAATCAGCCTTGCGGATCTTAAGGCACAGATCGCTGTCCTCGTAATCGCCGATCACGTAATCCTCGGTAAAGCCGCCGACCCCGTCAAAGGCATCACGATGCAACAGCATGCAGGCCCCGGTAACGCCCGGTACCGAACGTTCAATATTTGCATCCGGGAATTGTTCGGGCAGGCCTTTGTGGAAATGATGATTTAGCCATTGTCCGCGCTCGTTTTGTGCGAAATACATCCCGGCATGCTGAAGCGATCCATCCTCAAACAACAGCTTTGGCCCGACAGCGGCAACTTCCTGTGGCCCGCCCATTTTCGATGCCAGCAACTCCATCCAGCCGGTTTGATGCGGGATAACATCGGAATTCAGCATCGCGATCAAATCGGCACGCGCATATTCCGCCCCGGCATTGCACGCCCGGGCATAACCGCCATTGCGCGTCATGATCACAAGCCGCATCGGCATGTCATAAAGCAGATGCAAACCACGCAGCAAATGTTCGCATTCCTCGGCCTGTTCCGGGGAATCAAGCACATAGATCACATCGCAATACTGCGAAATCCACGGGTCGCAGGCAAAGGCCCCGACCTGGGCACGCAAGAAATCAAGCACACGATAAAGCGGAACAACGATTGAAACTGCCGGATCCTTGCGGGCGGTGCCAAATTCGATGGTGCGATCCACCTTGACGGCCGCCAGCAACTTTTGCTGCAAATCGCCAATAACCGGGGCCAAACAGTTTTCAATGATGTCGTCGGTCAAATGCTGGGGCGGGACGGCACGCAGGATACGTGCCCGTGCCTCGGCCGGATCAATCGGCTGTGCGGTTGGCACCATCAGATGACGGCTGCCCGATGTCAGCCGCATCAGGCTGCGTGGCTGCAAGATCGGCACCTGACTTTGGATTTCGCGATAGAACCCGACAAACCCGGTTGCCGGTGCCGTTCCATCATCATCCATCACATTACCGGCATAGCGATAGAAACCATCGCCAAACGGATGTGCCGTACCCTTGCTATCAAGAATATCAATCCCGGCAATCATTTCAGCGGGGTCGCGATACCAGCCACCGATCAATGTGCCGCGCGCGGTTGTCACCGCAAGGTCGACTTCGCCACTTGGCAGGCCACCACCGCCCGTCACACGCTGACTTGAAAGCGGACAGCGTAACTGAAATTCAAGTGCGGCCTTGCGCGCCTTGGTATCGCCGCGTGCCATGGCACCGATGATATATTCACGCAGATCGGCATCGGATTTGCCGCGCGCCAGCCACCATCGCGACAACGAGGGCAAAACTGGCGTCGCCGCCAGATGGCGAATAGCCAGCGCGCGTCCACCGGTCACGACAAGATAGGCACCGTTTTCTGTGCCGTCGCGATCAGCGATCATGTAAGTCTGTTTCTTGCCTTGCGGCCCTTCGCTGCTTTCATGGGGTTGCAGCGGCAACCGGCGAAACCCGAAAGACGAAACGATATGGACGGCCTCGATTTCACCGAATGCCACGGGCAGCCCGGCCGATATCAGGATTTGCTGATCGGACAGTTTTGCAACGGCCTTGGCGCGCTGGGGCGTATCGACAATTTCAGAAACCAGTTTGTTTAGGAAAACCGTATAACTTTTGCTGCGGCGTGCCCGAAACATGCTGGCCCATGCGCCAAGCAAGGCCGACATCAATGACAGCCGCCCGGCAGGCGTTACATCGTCAAGCAACGTGCCCGCATTGGCGAATTCAAAATCGCCTTCGGGGTCGATGGTAATTTCATCCTTGCGGCCCAGCGTCCCCGCCTCGGCCAAAAATGACACCGGTTCATCCATGGGGCGGCGAATGACGCGCAACAACCGGGTGCCGCCACCATTTAGTGGCAAGCGCAAGGTGGCCTGCGGCGAGACGGCCTTGCCTTCGGTGGTTTCAAGTTTGGGCACGGCCCATAGACGGGTCGGCATTTCCCAAATCAAAAGCAGGGTTTCCGGGTTAAGCAGACAAACGTCCGGCGCATCGCCGGTCGTCCGCACAGCGTCGGACGGGGCAAATTCAAGCATGGTAATTTTTCACTTCACAAGAAGATCAGGGTGACGCCCGCAACGATTTTGTTGCGGGCGTCAACACGCGGATTACTGGACGCTAAAGAAGCTGTCCGGATTGTCCTGGACGTCTTCTGCATCGACATTGTTCAGGGTAATGGAATCACCATTCCCAAGGTCGATGACAGTATTGGCGCCAACCTGCGTTGCGTGGGAAGCAACGTCATCGGCAGATTCAATACCGGTGCCATTGATACCTTTGCTGATCGACAGCATGTCTTCGCCAAGAGTGAAGTCGAGTACGACGTCATTGCCGCCGCCACCGGTAAAGACAAAGGTATCGCTACCCGATCCACCGATCATCAGATCATCGCCTGCACCGCCCTGAAGAATATCATCACCAGAACCGCCAAGGATCAGATCGTCACCTGCGCCGCCCTGAAGAATATCATCACCAGAACCGCCAAGGATTTGGTCGTCACCGGCACCGCCAAGCATGATGTCATCACCGGAACCACCAGTCATAAGATCATCGCCTGCACCACCTGTGATGACATCATCACCGGCACCGCCGGACAGAAGATCATCACCGGCACCACCGTTAAGGACGTCACTGTGCGAACCGCCAAGCATGACATCATCACCGCCACCACCGGTCAGCACATCTTCGCCGGAACCACCCATCAACAGGTCGCTGCCAGCACCCCCCATCAGTACATCGTCACCCGATCCACCGAACAGGATGTCTTCACCTTCGCCACCAAGAACGACATCACTGCCTGATCCGCCGAACAGGACATCATCGCCCTCTTCGCCGAACAGAACATCGTCATCGCCTTGGCCAAAGATTGTGTCGTCACCGCCACGTCCAAAAATCACGTCACTAAAACGAGATCCGAGAAGCGCATCGTCAAAGGCGCCGCCTTCGAGAGTTGCCATGGTATCCTCCTTCGTGTCCCAACATTATTGACATCGCGGGGGTATTCCCCTCACGAGAGGCTGGCCGTTCCCTCAAGGCAGCTATCGGGCCACCCTGAGATCGGCCACACAGCAACCCTACATTCTTTTATTTTATCTTAGGAAGATATTCTGGTGTTTTTATTGTGTCAATATTATGGATTAAGGCAACAATTACTTACTACTTACATATTTATTTGTCGTATTTTTCGTTTTTATTTGTTTTATGTTTAATTCTATATTTGAACAATACTTGAAATTAAAAAGCCGCAGACCATTTGGCCTGCGGCTTTCGCATTAATTCATCAGGTAAAATCAATCCTCGCGGAAGGCCTTCCCCATGCTATCCGTGATCGGATCGACCAGATAATCAATGGCGCGCCTGGGCGATTTCAACACCAGAATATCGGCAGGCATCCCTGGGCGCAGATGAATATCATCACGATCATCCAAGGCACCCGGGTCGATTGCTGCGCGTACGATGTAATACGACGCATCACGTTTTTCATCGACCGTCTGATCCGCCGCAACATAGCGAACCTCCCCCGGAAGCGGCGCCAAACGACGTTGATTATACGCGGTTAATTTGATCTGGGCTTTTGAACCAACGTGAATCGAATCGATATCCTGACGGTTGATCATGGCCTCGATCAAAAACGGTTCATTTTCAGGAATGATATCCATAATCGGCTCAGCCGGGCTGATGACACCACCCGGTGTGCGCATCTGGATATTCACCACTGTACCGGCCTGCGGTGACTTGACCTCCAACCGATCAAGAACGTCCTCGCTCGCACGCAAACGCTGACTGACATCATTTAAGGCCAGTTGGGCTTCCTGCACTTCGGTTGCAATATCGCTTTGCCATTCCATTTCAATCGACGCAAGATTGATTTCGGCCTCGGCCTTTTGTTGCTCAGCAGCAGCCTTTTGCGCTTTAAACTCGCCCATATCACCGACCAGATCCGACCAGTTGTTTTCAACTTCGACCAGTTGGGTCCGCGTTGCAAAACCATTTTCGGCCAGATGACGAATGCCTTTAAGCTGCTCAGCAACCAATTTTTCCTGGCGGGTTCGGGCCTTGATCTGGGATTCTATGGCCTGTGCTTCGGCTTCGAACTGATCGATCTGTTTGGCTTGGGCATTTCGTTTTGCGCCATAGACTTCGTTGCGTTTACCAAACAGCCGTTTTTCATCTGCCAGAATATCGGCAACATAATCCTGTTGGGCATCAAGCAATTGCTGCGGGAAATCTATTTGACCCTGCCCGCTTTGTTCGGCACGCAATCGCGCCAGTTTTGCCAAAAGCCCGTAACGTTCCCCGCGCAACTGCCCCAATTCAGACTCGCTGCGTGTTCCATCAAGCAACATTAATATTTGGCCGGCCTCCACATGGTCGCCTTCTTCAACCAGCAACTTTTTCAAAATGCCGCCTTCAAAATGGTTTACGATCTTTTTGCGAGAATCAACGATCACCGACCCCGATGCCACGGCGGCACTATCAAGTTCGGCGGTAAAGGCCCAGGAAAAGAACCCGCCAAATCCCAACACAATGACAATGATCCCGGCCATAACCGGCTTGCGAAGACTTTGGCGCGATGCAGTGCGTTCTTCGGCAAGCACCTGATACCAGGCAGGTTGCAGATCTTCCGAGGACATCACATCCCCCCGATGATCAACATTGATGACACGGTTCATGCCGCACCTCCGTTGTGTTGATTGCGTTTAACTGTCGGCAGGCTTTTGATGTTGTCGTCATCCTGGGTCATGGACCGGATAACATCGGTGCGTTCGCCAAACTGTTTGACGCGACCTTCCTGCAATACCAGCAGCTTATGCGCGTATTGCATGATATTCTGGCGATGCGCGATCAGGACGACCATCGCCCCGGCATCCGCGGCCTGTTTTACCGCCCGCAAAAGCGACGCCTCGCCTTCGGCATCAAGGTTGGCATTGGGTTCATCCAGCACCAAAAGACGCGGCCAGCCATACAGGGCACGCGCCAGTGCAATACGTTGTTGCTGGCCGCCCGACAACGTATGTCGCCCCGCGCCAATTGGCGTATCGTAACCAAGCGGCAATCGACCAATCATTTCATGCACACCCGCCGCACGGGCGGCATCAATCACCTTGCGCGGATTGGCGTGTCGCATACGTCCAATGTTTTCACGAATGGTGCCGTTCAAAAGCGATACCGATTGCGGCAAATAGCCGACCATGTCGCCAAAAGACCCGCGTTCCCACAAATACGTGCTGTGCCCGTCAAGGTACACACCGCCCGCCGTCGGCTTTGCTGCCCCGACCAGAACCCGTGACAGGGTTGATTTACCTGCGGCCGATGGCCCGACAACCCCCAAGATTTCACCGGGGTTAAGGTTAAAATTAATCCCGCGCAGCACCGGTACATTGGCACCGGGCACAGCATAAACCAGATTATCGACGACAAGCGGCCCCTCGGACCGTGGCGTCGGTTCGATTTCGCGCTCTGACTGGCGTTCTTCAAGGATGTTGCGAATTCGCCCCCAAGACGACAATGCCGAAACCCATGCCCGCCAATCGCGCGTTACATTATCGAATGGCAACAGCAAGCGGCCCATAATCACCGTCCCGCCAATCATGGCGCCGGGGGTTGTTTCCCCCTGAATCACCAGATAGGCCCCCATCGCCAGGACACAGATTTGCATCCCGAAACGCGCCGAACGCGATACCGAATACATGCCCTTGCTGCGGGCATTTCCGATATCAAGCAATTCGCTGGCATGTTGTTGCGACAGGCGCCAGCGCATTGCAAGTGCGGGCAACATCCCCATGGCTTCGATGGCCTCGGCGTTGGAAACGGTTGATCCGATATCGCCGATATTGCGCAAATTGGCGTCCGTCGCTTCCTTGGTGATTTGCCGCACCAGCAAATCCCCCAAAAGGCTAAGCCCGATCAGGGTCAGAACAGCAATCAACCCGGCAATCCCGTAATAGGGATGCAAGGCAAACATCACCCCCAAAAAGATCGGCGCCCAGATTGCTTCCAGCGGGGCACCAATCGTATTTCCGTTAATGAAGGTGCGAAGATCGGATAAATCGCGCAGCACTTGCGTGCCCTGCACCGATCCCTTTTCAAGGGCCACGCCCATCGCAGCCGATATCGCCGGAAGATTAAGCCTGCGCAAAAGCGATTTGGCCATTTCCTGAAAAATCAGGGCCCGAATGAAATCAAGAATGCCATACAGAATGATCGCACCAATTGCGATCACCAGAAGCAATTTCAGCGTATCGGTACTTTGACTATTGATCACGCGATCATGCACCTGAAGCATGAAAAGCGGGACGGTCAATTGCAGCACATTGATAAAGCCACTCATCACCCCGGCCCATCCAAGCCCACGGACAAAGGTGTATCTGGCCTCGCGGATCACCGACTTCGCATCAAGTGCGGGTCTGGCACCTTTGCTTTCTGCGGGTTTTGGCAGGTTTTTACGACCAAAATGCATTGAAATTCATCCAATCAGCCAAAAGTCATAGTTTTTCCGCAATCTAATCACATAGTTGCAGAATCATGATGGTCTACAATAAAATCAAATATGTCGATCTCATGTTTATGATCTAACAATGTAAAAACAAAATAATTCGAAGTAATTTGAAAATAAAAATACTTTTAAATTACTTCGAAATTACGAGCAAACTGAGGGAAGAATTGGACGTGTGGAAAAATCGTTCAAGAGCAACGTCCTGTTATCTTCCCCACACGAAAGAACTGCTGCGTTTAACATCGCAGCATCAACTATCGCTTGGGAACAGATAACGGATCGAACAACATGACCGTCACTCATCTTGAACTTGCAAACACCGTCGAACGCATTTATCGGCGGTTTGCAGATCTACTTCGTGTGGATCTAATTCGACTCGGCAAAGATGACATCAGCCCCGCACAAGTCGCGTTGCTGTTCACCATCGGCGACGATGAACTTTCGGTACGTGATCTTCTGGATCGCGGCCACTATATGGGATCGAACGCATCCTATAATCTTAAACAACTGACTGAATCGGGCTATGTCGAACGACATGTCATGGCCCGGGATCGACGGTCGGCAAGATTAAAGCTGACACGCAAGGGCCACGAACTTTGCGAGGCCCTGCATGAGTTCCACGAGGAATACCACAATGCGCTAACCAATGATCTTCAGGATCAGCAGGAAATGGAAACCGCCCTTCGTACATTACGGCGGCTCGAGGAATTCTGGACACAGACACTTCGCTATGGCGGCGTCCCGGTCACGAGTACCGTGATGACACACGAGATGCGCAGTCGCCGATGAGAATTGTCTTTGTCCATCGTCATGGGCCGGGACAGTTCGTTCACCTTGCCTGCCATCTGGCGAATGCCGGATGGCAGGTGTCCTTTCTGTGCGAAGCCATGAACGTACAGCTTCCGGGCATTCGCATCCTGCGCCAGCGGGTAACACCGCCCCCACCCGCCATCCCGTTTCCGCAGTATCACCAACAGATCGGCATGCAAGCCGCAACTACGCTTGACGCGCTGGTCACACAGGAAGGCCCACCTGATATCATTTACGGACATATCGGATGGGGCAGCATGCTATTTGCCCGCGATGTTGTGCGCAACACGCCCTTGGTTGGCTATTGCGAGCATTTCTATCACGCCGAGGGACGCGACGTCGGTTTCGACCCGGGCGAAACCATTACCCTTGCCAAACGCACCCAGCTTCGTCTGCGCAACAGTGCACAAATCTCAACACTGGAAACCATTGATGCTGGCATCAGCCCCACATCATGGCAAAAATCGGCCTTTCCGGAATGTTTTCGCAACAAGATCGGCGTTTGCCATGACGGGATCGATATCCATCGCTGTCGCCCCGATGACAAGGCAAAACTAACATTGCCGGATGGCCGTGTCCTGCGACAGGGCGACCCGGTTATCACCTATGTCGCACGTGATCTGGAACCCTATCGCGGCTTTCCCCAATTCATGCGCGCAGCCGCCAAACTTTCACGCCAAAACCCGCATGTGACCTTTGTGGTCGCGGGCGGGGATGGTGTCAGTTACGGCATACCGCGCAGCGACGGACAAAAATGGCGTGATGCCATGATGACCGAAACCGGCATGAACCCGGCCCGCATCACATTCCTGGGGCAAATTCCGCATGACCAACTGATCCGGCTGTTTCAAATCAGTGCCGCACATGTCTATCTGACATATCCGTTCGTCCTGTCATGGTCGGTTCTTGAAGCAATGGCATGTGGTGCCCCCCTGATTGCATCTGACACCGGCCCGTGCCGGGACGTCATTCGCCATGGTAAAAACGGCCTTTTATGCGGTTTCCGGGATGAGGATCAGCTTGCCAAGCTGATGGCCGAAACCATCGCACAACCAGAAAAATTGCGCGCAATGCGTCAAATAGCGCGCCGAACGATCACACAGAACTTTGCGCTTCAACACTGTCTGGAAAGGCAAACCGGCCTGATCGAACGACTGGCAAAACGCTGATCAGGTTTTAACAATCGTGCATGATTGAAAATGGCGCACACCTGTGTCGGTTAAGGCCGTTGGCATCCGCCGATACATCGCATAATCAATAACACCACGCTCACCTGTTGCCACAATCAGCCACAGAAAACCGGCTTCTTCGGCACGTGACAGATCAGTTTTCGACGGGCTGCAATCCCCATTGGGATGGGAATGAAAACATCCGACAATGGCCTCGCCCGTGGCACGTACCGAACGATGGGTCGCAATCAGGACATGCGGATCAATTTCAAAGGTCTTTTGTCGGTCTGCGGCGACATTATCAGAACCGACAAACCGGCAAATCACATCCGGGCTCCCGGCATCGGCGATCAAAAGGCCGCAACATTCCTCGGGCCATGTCGTTGCGGCCTGATCGGCGATGGCGATCAGTATGTCGGCTGGAAATTTTATGACATGCCCGGCTTGGTTCATCTGACCACCGTTACATCAAACAGGTATTATTGGGGATCCACCATCCGGATCTGGCCAAGAACAGAACCGTCGCGCAAGGACACAATCACCAGACGGCTGCCGTGCCGCCCTTCAAGACGCAATGTGGCCTCTGCCCCGTTACGGGCAAAATCAACCAGCGTTTCACCTGGCGCCAATTTCACATCGATTGTGCCAAACGGGGCAAGCTGGTCCCCCACCGTCATGGCACGCGTCGCCTGTAGTTCAGCCAGCCCGGCAATTGGGGCCGACAACTTTGCGTCATCTGACACAATCACCGCATTATCCTGACGCGAGACACCATACCCCACAAGTGCGACGCCTGCGATGATCAGCACCCCCATGAAAGCAACCAAAATCTTGATAGCGCGCATTACATTTCCAATTGAACTGGGTTGATCAAAAGCCCCGTCTTGCGCCACGCTATCGCGGTTAGCAAGCCCGATAAGGTAGCATTGAAGGCCATAGCGACAAGAGCGTACAATTGCAAGTTCGCAAAGCGTGTTTGCATTTCACTGGCAAGCGATTAAAACCGCCAGACAACACGCATCGCCCGATCCAAAGCGTATAACAGCAGATAACAATAGCAGACATGAATATGCATAGCGGGACCAACCCGGACCATCTTAAATATATCGCAACCCGCGAGGATGGGGGGGCGCGGCTCGACAAGATTCTGGCAAACGCCTGGCCTGAACAGTCGCGATCACGCATCAAAAACCTGATCGAAGACGGGCATTTGATGTTGAATGGCACCCAAATCACCAAAATGTCGCACAAGGTCAAGACAGGTGATCGCTTTACATTGGCAATTCCGCCTGCGGTCCCGGCAGACCCGATCGCCGAAGAAATTGCACTCGATATTCTTTATGAAGACGACGACCTTCTGGTGATCAACAAAGCGGCGGGTATGGTCGTTCATCCGGCTGCAGGCAATCAAAGCGGCACATTGGTCAATGCCTTGCTGGCACATTGCGGTGACAGCCTTTCGGGGATTGGTGGCGTAAAACGCCCCGGGATCGTGCATCGACTGGACAAAGACACCAGCGGCGCAATGGTTGTTGCCAAGAATGATGCGACACATCGTGCACTTTCAACACTGTTTTCCGAAGATAAGGAAAATATCGAACGCGCCTATATCGCGGTTGTTTGGGGCGTCCCACGCCAATGCGAAGGCAATATCGAAGGCAACATTGGCCGCAGCCCGCGCAGCCGCAAGAAGATGGCAGTGCTGCGAAATGGCGGAAAACCGGCACTAACACATTACAAGGTTTTGGCAAGACGCGACGACTCGTTGGCATCGTTGATTGAGTGCCGCCTGGCAACCGGTAGAACACACCAAATTCGGGTACATATGACCCATATTGGGCACTCACTTGTTTGTGATCCGGTCTACGGAGGCAATCGTCTCACATCAAAATTCAACCCGCAGGTGCACGATATTCTGAATGGGTTTGAAAAACAGGCACTACATGCCAGAACACTGGGGTTTTTGCACCCAAAAACAGGCGACTACGTCCTGACCAAAGCCCCAATTCCCCTCGACCTACAGCAGGTCATAACCTGCCTTGACCTACCCATCGGTATAGCTTGACCTAGACGATATGGTCAAAAAATTATTGACGTCATCTAATACTCCCGTATACCCTTCGATAGGTGCACAAGACTAAACCGCACCATTACGAAGCGTAACGGGAGGCTTCAATGAAACAGGGAAATGCAATTCCAACCATCTCCAAGGATGGCTTGACAGTCTATTTGCAGCGTATTCGCCGTTACCCCATGCTTACGCCTGTACAGGAAACGACGTTTGCGTACTCTTACCGCGACAATGACGATGCTTCTGCCGCAGAAAAGATGATCACCAGCCATTTGCGGCTTGTTGCAAAAATCGCCATGAGCTATCGCGGCTATGGATTGCCGATCAACGAATTGATCTCTGAGGGCAATGTCGGCTTGCTTCAATCGGTCAAACGTTTTGATCCGGACAAGGGCTTTCGCCTTGCGACCTATGCAATGTGGTGGATCCGCGCTGCGATCCAGGAATACATCTTGCATTCATGGTCTTTGGTGAAAATGGGTACGACTGCCTCCCAGAAGAAATTGTTCTTTAATCTTCGCAAACTCAAAAGCCAGATGCAGGCGATTGATGAAGGCGACTTGCAGCCAGAACAGGTTGAGATTATTGCAACCAAGCTCAAAGTTTCCGAAGACGACGTGGTCATGATGAATCGCCGCTTGGCGGGACCGGATCATTCGTTAAACGCACCAGTGCGGATTGACGGCGACGGAGAATGGCTCGACTGGATCGAAAGCGAAGACGAAGATCAGGAAGTCACTTATGGCAAGCGCGAGGAATTCCTTATGCGCATGAATATGCTGAAAAGCGCGATGTCGCATCTTAATGCACGTGAACGCGACATTCTGACACAGCGCCGCTTGCTTGATTCACCTGTAACGCTTGAGAACCTCAGCGTGGCTTATGGAATTTCGCGAGAGCGTATTCGCCAGATCGAAGTTCGTGCCTTTGAAAAAGTTCGCAAATCAATTCATACCGATTTGCCAATGTAATTCCCCCCCAACTTACTTCCTTCAATGAACGAACTGCGGCGGACAAATTGTCCGCCGTCTTTTTTTATGCCTGAACCGGGAAGCCCCGCCAAAGGTGATTAGCTTCCGGAACGGTCGATTTCCTTGATCAGGCTATCGCCCCAGGTTTTGATCAAATCACGCTGGGATTTGCGCAATTCTGAAACACGGCGCTGCGCTGAGAGGTTCAGAACATTGGCAACAATCGGCGGCATTGCCAAAAACAAAAGCCATCCCAAACCTGCCGCGCCATACATGATTGAAAGCGCGACCGGTTGAAAAATTTGTTGCGTGGCTGCGCCAACAGTTTGTTCGCCCTGTTGCCAAAGTTCCAGGATATAGGGGGCAACACCCGAAAAATTCAGCCCGAAAATACACCGCGCCATCGTGCGCCCCTGAGTCCGGTCAAACATGAATGCCATCATCGATGGCAACAATCCAACCGTCAGCGTGATGAAAGTCGGCAATGCCACCATGAACAAAAGCACGGCCGATACCACCACCGACAAACCGGAAAATGCGCTTTTCTTTCTGGTTCCACCAGATCGTTTCGACATTTTCCTGCCCCTACCAGATATGCATCAAAAACATTGCTGACACCGTCAGCAATGCAATCATGGTCGAGGCAAAGGCCGCTGCCTGCTGACCGACTTTTTCCGCAAGTTCAAGACGCGCGGGTCCCGATGATTCAAGATCAAAAACTTCGCTTTCAGCTTCGGAATATTCTTCGACCGCAGAAATGAATTCTGTCTGGTCTTTTCGGCGTTCCTGCTCGTCATTGATCAGATTGTAAAGTTCAACCAGATTACCGCGCTTGGCCAGTTTCGGGATTTCAGCCTCGACCCGTTCACGACGGGCCTTACTGTGGAACACCTTGACCGCCGGTTCCATCAATCGCGCAACCCAATGCGACAGATGATGCAAGTTATCGGGACCATGACGCCATTGAACAAGGGCCAGCATGCTGATGATGGCCCGGCTGTATTCGACTTCATCTGACGGGTTTTGCAATGCAACAAGCTGTGCTTCGACATCATCTTCAAGCCGGGACGCAATAAAAGCTGCAATATGGCGGTCGACTGGCCAACTATCATCACTGATATGTTCGGCAACTTTTTCCAAAGCCGGAAGAAGCTGACTGATATCGACAATATAGTCATGTTCAATCATCGGGCTAAGGCAATGCTGATTGCGTACCATCGCATACAGACAACGCTCATAACCGTAACCGGCACTTTGCTGCTTCACATAATAGCGCAAGTTTTTATACACTTGCTGCAGCTTTTGGACATCCGGGGAAAATCCCCCCTGCTGCCCAAACCAAAATGACGGAACATCGCGTACAACCACATCGGCAAAACGTTGCGGCCCGCGACCATGTTGCACATCATAAGACAACATACTGCCAAGGCCATCGACCATGGCGGCAAATCCCTTGAAGCGGATTGCACCGGTCGGGTCGAGAATAATGATCGACTTGGAAATCAAAACGTCTTCGGCCGCACGTTTATCCGCCCCGGCCCACTGCATCTGCCGGATTGCTTCGGACATATACTTTGCACGTTCATTATCGGCAAGACCACGGCGCAGCCAAATCTCGACCGAGCCATCACGCAGCGGCGCAAGTGAATTGACCCAGTTTTTGGAAATCCCCTGTGCCAAGGCCCGCGCGGTATAATAATCCTTACCCGAAATATTTTGCGATCTGGCAGCACGGCGTTCGGTATTGGACTGCACCGGCTTTGCCCGGCGCCCGTCAATCCAGGCATTAAGCTCGGCAAAACCCCATCTTTCGTCGGGATCATCACATAAAAGGCCCCGAACGGGCTCTATCAGGATCAAAGGCAATTTTTCATGCGCAACAACCGCCTGAAATGATCCTTTGGCCAGTTTCAAATCGATAATGTCCTGTTCGCTCAACTTTTCAAGCGGGGTATGACCAACCCCAAGTGCTGCAATCGTCATCCCCAGCGCATACAGATCGTCCAGCACCGATCCCAATCCACGCCCCGCAGGATCGGCCGTCATGCGCGACGCCGTTTCATAAACAATCGGTTGATTAAAGCCAGCCGGAGCACAACAGCAATCACCGAGGACAACCTTTTCCCCCATCGGGTCGGCAAAGAACAGGTTATCGGCACGAATATTGCGATGTGTAAGGCTTTTGTCGGCGACCGCCTGCATGACACTCATCAGCGGCTCGACAACGACCTTGGCAAAATCATGTTCGTCAATTTTGCGCTGCTTTTCGCCCGGCACCACAACGCGCCCGCCCCCCGGCTTTGCATAGAAAAGCACCATTGTCTTGCGGTCGAAAAGCGGCCAATGGGCAATTTCATAATCCAGAAGGTCAATCTGGCCACCAAGATGAATTCCCGTCAAAAAGCGCAACATATCATAACGGGTTGGAATGGCCGGATCAGCAACAAGGGCAAATGCACCACCATCATCGCGGCGCAGATTGTCTGCGGTATAGGCCTTGCAGTTCCCCATATCAAATTCGGGAAGCGGCAGATCAGAAAAGACACGAAAATTGCCAATCTCGACATGACGACCACCACCGGGTGGCGGGCCTTCTTTGCCCTGCCCCTCGTCGGCATCATCTGCTGACGGCGCAGCAGTTGCCGCGTCACGATCATCAGCGCCGTCGGAAACATCCTGTTTCTGCTTTTCCGCTTCTTGTGCCATGGGTCCCGATTTTTCTTAGTTGGAGGATGCGCGTATCGACATTCCTGCCTGGAAATCAAGTTCGTCGCACCCTCGGATATCGGGAAACGATACTGCCGATAGCAAAACGGGGCAAGCCGTTATCCGTGCCATACGCAAGGTCAATACAGGCCAAATCATTAATCTGTAACGAAAAAAGCCACCGGATTTACCGATGGCTTTAAACATTTCAACGAACCGGGCACCTAGGCGCTGAACGGGTCATGAACCAGGATGGTGTCATCACGTTCCGGGCTGGTCGACAGCAACGCAACCGGTGCTTCGATCAGTTCCTCGATACGGCGGACATATTTGATGGCAGCAGCCGGAAGATCAGCCCAGCTTCGCGCCCCCATCGTGGTATCTGACCAGCCTTCGATGGTTTCGTAAATTGGCTTGGCTTTCGCCTGCAAACGCTGATTGGCCGGCAGGTGATCATAGATTTTGCCGTCGATATCATAACCGGTGCAAATCTTGATTTCGTCAAAGCCATCCAGAACGTCAAGTTTGGTCAGGGCAATACCGGTAATGCCATTGACCTTGACCGACTGACGGACAAGGGCAGCATCAAACCAGCCACAACGGCGTTTACGCCCGGTGACCACACCAAATTCATGACCGCGCTCGCCAAGACGTTCGCCATCTGCATCAAACAGTTCAGACGGGAACGGACCTTCGCCGACACGCGTGGTATAGGCCTTGGTAATGCCCAGAACATAGCCCACAGCCGACGGCCCCATGCCCGAACCGGCCGCAGCCTGCCCCGAAACAGTATTGGACGAGGTCACGAACGGATACGTGCCATGGTCAACATCAAGCATCGTGCCCTGTGCGCCTTCGAACAGGATACGCTGACCGGCTTCTTTGAACTGATTCAAAGATTTCCAGACAGTGTCCGAGAACGGCAGGATTTTCGGCGCGATTTCTTTAAGCTGTTCAAGCAGTTCCGCACCATCGACTTCCGGCTGGCCCAGACCACGCAGCAGCGCGTTGTGATGGGTCAAAAGGTTTTCGACTTTGGCTTCAAGAAGTTCGGCATCCGCCAGATCGCCAACCCGGATTCCGCGACGACCAACGCGGTCTTCGTATGCCGGGCCAATACCACGACCCGTCGTACCGATTTTGTTATTCCCGGTCGCAGCCGCTTCTCGGGCCTTGTCCAGATTGCCATGCAGCGGCAAAATCAGGCAGGCATTTTCGGCCAAACGCAAATTGTCCGGGGTAATATCAACGCCCTGTGCTTTCAGGCGCTCGATCTCGGCCAAAAGCGCCCAGGGATCGACAACAACACCATTGCCAATCACAGACAGCTTGTTCTTGCGAACAATACCAGACGGCAACAGGCTAAGCTTATAGACAGTTCCGTCGATCACCAAAGTATGACCGGCGTTATGACCGCCCTGGAAACGCACTACGACGTCTGCCCGTTCGGACAGCCAATCGACGATCTTGCCTTTTCCTTCGTCCCCCCACTGGGAACCGATCACGGCAACATTGGTCATCGCAAAACTCCTTGCGCGATAAGAAATGATTTTGGGTTACGCACCCAGCGGCACAACCTGGCCGCCGAGGTAAATAAAACTGCATCCCATACGACGTGCTTCGTTGCGCGCCGCATCTTCGGTTTTAGCCTCGGCTGCACCTTCAAGGGCAGCCACAGTATAATGACCATCTTTACGCAGCTTACGGGCTTCGCGCTGTGGCGTGCCCAGCGGCAGATAAACCCGTTCAACCGGTGCGATATCTGCAAGACCGCGCAGAATGGTATCCATAAACAGCGACATGCCGGTTGCGGCTTCGCCACTTGAACCGCCCGCGCGGTAACGACCACCGCGGCCAAGTTCACCACGAACATGTTTGGCAAACAGGGTAAAGCTGACACCGGTCTGATATCGGAAACCGGCCATTTCAACCGGATCAATCGTCAAGGCCGCATCAAGGTCGGATGCCAGAATGCGTTCGGCAACCTCGACCAGACGGTGCAATTCTTCAGACGCACCAAGCGGCAGTTCCAGCTTTTTAAGTTTCGGCAATGCCGTATGCGCCGGACCGGCGGCCTCAAGCAAGGCAACAAAGACGTCCGTAACATTGCCACTCACAGCTTTGACAGCCGCAACATCACGATGTTCAAGCGCCCGGATCAGGGTTTCGCGATCGTCGGACGTCACACCAAATGCATCAAACAGGCGCACCGGCAAGGTCGGCAAATTCAAATCGACTGACACATCGGCAAGACCGACATGTTCCAGCGCCTCAAGTGCCAGCAAAACAATCTCGGTATCAGCCGCCGCACTGGAAACGCCGATCAATTCGGCACCGACCTGGGCAAACTGGCGTTCGGGGCGCAACTGGGTACCCTGAATACGCAGGACATCGCCGGAATAGGACAAACGAAGCGGACGCGGCGCATCCCCCAAACGGGTTGCAGCAATACGGCCCACTTGCGGGGTCATATCGGAACGAATGCCCATCATCCGGTGCGATACCGGGTCCATCAGGCGGAAGGTCTGTGTGGCAAGTTCGGGGGCCGCACCTTCCAGAAGGCTTTCTTCAAATTCGACCAGCGGTGTTTTAACCCGGTCATAGCCCGCATGTGCGAAACTGCTCATCAGTTTTTCACGGATGTCAGCTTCCCGTGCAGCGGTTCCAGGCAGAACATCCTGAAGGCCGGCGGGCAAAAGAGCTTTCCTGGCAAGTTCGGTCATTATGTGTGCTTTCCGGACGAGGCGCGCAAAATCGGTTCAGGTCGTGCCTGACTATATATCCGGTAGCGGTTACTACCGCTTTGTTCCGGACAGGGCAACGGGAAAACCCCCGCAGACGCAAATAATACGTACAAAATCCAGATCAATCAGCCTGAATTTCGGCTTTAACCGTCGCATATGCCCAATCAAGCCATGGCAGCAACGCCTTGACATCACTGGGTTCCACCGTCGCGCCGCCCCAAATCCGAAGCCCCGGAGGCGCATCGCGATAGCCATTAATATCCATGGCGATTTCTTCGGCTTCAAGGATCTGCGAAATCCGTTTGGGCAATGCAGCCTGCTTTTCAGCGGGCAAAGACAACGCCCATGGGTCGATGATCTTGATGCACATCGACGTATTTGATGCGGTTTCAGGCGTATCAGCCAGATCCGCCGCCCAATCGCTATCCGCCAACCAGGCGTCAAGATAGGCGCGATTCTGACGCGTGCGTTTCAAAAGCCCCTCAAGCCCGCCAATGCCCTCGGCCCATTTCAGGGCATCAATCGCATCTTCAACCACCAGCATCGACGGGGTATTGATAGTTTCGCCGCGGAAAATACCGTCGATCAACTTACCCCCCTTGGTCATGCGGAAAATTTTCGGCATTGGCCAAGCCGGTGTGTGACTTTCAAGGCGTTCAACCGCACGCGGGCTTAGGATAATGATGCCGTGACCACCCTCGCCACCCAAAACTTTCTGCCAGCTATAGGTCACAACGTCGAGCTTGTCCCAAGGCAGTTCCATGGCAAAGATTGCCGATGTCGCATCGCAAATGGTCAGCCCCTTGCGGTCATCTGCGATCCAGTCACCATTGGGCACACGCACACCGGCCGTCGTGCCGTTCCAGGTGAAAACCACATCGTGATCAAAATCAACCGCCCCAAGATCGGGCAATTTGCCATAATCGGCTTCCATCACCCGCACATCGGGAAGATTAAGCTGCTTAAGCACATCCGTGACCCACAGCGATCCAAAGCTTTCCCATGCCAGCATATCAACACCGCGCGGCCCCAACATCGACCAAAGCGCCATTTCAACCGCACCGGTATCGGATGCCGGAACAACGCCAAGCAGATAATCATCAGGCAGGTTCAAAACAGCACGTGAACGGTCAATGACCTCTTCCATGCGTGCTTTGCCAAATTTGGAACGATGTGACCGCCCCAGAACGCGGGTATCAAGCGCGTCCGCCGACCAGCCCGGACGTTTCTTGCACGGGCCTGATGAAAAATTCGGGCTTTCCGGGCGAAGGTTCGGCTTGGCAAAGGCGTCATTGGAATTAGCAGTTACAGAGGCGTTCACAGTGGCATTCTGGGCCATCGGCATATTCCTGAGATTATCGAATAGCGCTGGCACGCCATCCTGCGTCAAAAACGAAGCCCGATCCTATTGCGGTACGCATAAAAGTCAAACGCCTTCGATGCAACAGAACTGCCCGTATTTGCATGGCAGATCCGTCCGCACGGCAACCGGGGTCAGGGCTTAGAATGGAATGTCATAATACCAGGGAGCAAAGAAGCTGAAAGCCAGCCACAAAATGATAATCAACGGCGTCCCTGCACGCAGGAAATCAACAAATCGATAATGCCCCGGCCCCATGACCAGAAGGTTGGTCTGATAACCGACCGGCGATGCAAACGAACAGTTTGCCGCCATCACCACCGCGATGGCAAAGATATGGGGTTGAACCCCAAGACTTTGCGCCATGCCAATCCCGATCGGTGTAAACAACACCGCACAGGCATTGTTTGACAGAACATTGGTAAACACCGCCACAATCAGGAAGAACAGCGACAGGATCACAGGGGCGGGTGCCCCGCGTGTCGCGGCCAGTAATTGATCCGCAACGAATTCCGCCCCGCCGGTCAATTGCAACGCATTGCCAAGCGCAAGCGCCGCAGCAACCAGCAAAACGATCTTGCGGTCAATCGCACGCGATGCCTGACGCACGTTAAGTGCGCCCGAGGCAATCATCAATGCCGCCCCGATAAAACTTGATATCATGATCGGCACAAGGCCGGTCGCGGCCACCGCAATCACACCAAGGAAAATCGTCGCCGCACGGCGCGCATGAAACGGGCGCGGCAAAGTACGCGTCGACCATTCCAAAAGAACCACATCGCGAATGGTGCGCAATGCTTCGACATCTTCGGAACGCCCCTTTACCAACAGAACATCCCCGGCTTCAAGCCGGATTTCTGTCATCTGGGTTCGGATCATGCGCGAACGACGCTGAATCCCCAACACAAGACACTTGTACTGATATCGGAAACCAATCTGTTCAAGGTTGAACCCGATCAATCGCGACCCAGGCGGCAACATAACTTCGGCCAGAAGCTGGGTTGATTTTCGACGTATCTCATCGCTCCCGTCTTGAACGTTAGCAGCCTCGGCATGCAGCAAACCAACGTCTTTTTGCAGGGCTTCAGTCAGAGCCTTGCGCGTGGCAGCAACGACCAAAACATCGCCAGCCTGAATTTCCATATCCTCGTCAAACGGCGGCAAATCGGCATGTTCGCGCCGGACAATCATCTGGATCGTGATATTGGGCAGGTTTTTAAAGAAACCGGCGACCGGACGGGTCCCGATCATCTGTGATGCCGGGCCAACCGTAATCTGGGCGATAAACTGTTTGCCACTGCTATCTGGATTGGCAAGTTTGCTGCTCATTGACGCCAGCGCAGGTAACAAATGCGGCGCGATAAACAGAACATAGATAAAGCCGACAAGTGCCAGCACACTGCCAATCACGGTAAATTCAAAGAATTCCATGGCTGGCATGCCAAGTTCAATCAGCGAGCTTGATACCAAAAGGTTGGTTGATGACCCGATCAGGGTCGTCATACCGCCCAAAATCGCCACATATGACAGCGGTATCATCAGCGCACTTGGCGAACGCTGAATACGTTCGGCCAGCGCCTGAATGATTGGAATAAAGATAACCACAACCGGGGTGTTGTTCAGGAATGCCGACAACAACATCACAACAAACAGGCCGACAAAGATCGACAGAGACGCGTTTTTACCGCCATGTTCCGTAATCAGACCGGCGATATAGCTCACCCCGCCAGTCAGGACCATGCCCTGCCCGACCACCAGCAATGACAACACCGTCAACAGGGCCGGGTTGGCAAAGCCGGACATCAAGGCCCCGGCGCCAAGCAGATTATTGCCATCCGCATCGGGCAACGGGAAGAAATTGAAGAAAAGCAGCAACACAGCGACAAGCGCCATGCTGGTCAGTTCAAGCGATATACGCTCCAACCCGTACAGAACCAGCGACCCGGCGACCAGCGCCAGGACCACCCACATCTGTAATGGCGTCGCAGAACTGGCGACAACACTTTCGATCACGATCCATCTTCCCCTGCAACAGCGCTTTGACACGAGGTTCCGGCAGGCATGTTGCACCGCCCGTCCAGTCCCCGTAAGTCGTATTTTATACTTACTTAGACGAAAGCCCCCGTCAGAGGTCAATAAAAATCAAACGCGCAAACGTGGTGCCTCTGATTATATGTCGATGACATCACCGGCTTAAAAGACCCGAAACCAACGATCCGGACAAAAAAATGGCGGACAGTGTTGCGCCCTGCCCGCCATCGATCAGTCTAGTTCATCGCAAGGTAACCTGCGACTAATCCGCCAGATAAATTTCGCCCTTCAGGTACAAAACAGCATTGCCTTTCAAATGAACGCGGTCCCCATCAACCGTACAATCAATGATGCCGCCACGTTTTGATGCCTGATAACCGACCACATTGGCTTTCCCGCTATATTCCGCCCAATACGGCGCAACAACGCAGTGCATGTAACCGGTGACCGGGTCCTCATCAATTCCAAAGGCTGGTACAAAATAACGCGATACCATATCGATGCCGGGCTTATCGCCCGGCGCGGTCACAATCACCCCGCGCTCCGCCAACGTGCCAAGTACCGACATGTCAGGAACCATATCCCGCACCACCGAAGCATGATCGTAAACGGCCACAAAATCGGTATCGCGACTGGCAACCCGAAAAGTCGCGCTCGGCTTGGCATCGGTCAGGGCGGCGGTAACTGTTGCCGGGATATCTTCGGCAACAATCGGTTGCTTGGGGAAATTCAAAACAATCGCGTCACCGTCACGGCGCGCTGTCAGGATGCCGCTTTCGCTTTGAAGGCGAACAAGATCACCATCAAAACCAAGGATATTGAAAATCACAAAGGAACTGGCCAATGTCGCGTGCCCGCAAAGCGGCACCTCGACCGTTGGCGTGAACCATCGGATGTGAAATTCGGCCCCGTCTGTTGCCGGGTCACATCGCACAATAAACGCCGTTTCCGACAGGTTGTTTTCCATCGCAATGTTTTGCATCACGATATCGGGCAACCAGCCATCCAGCGGGACAACCGCGGCGGGGTTACCGGCAAACATCCGGTCGGCAAAGGCATCAATCTGATAGATCGGAAATGTTGTCATCGTCAGTCAACCAATCCTGAATGTTTGTTCTCGTAAAATTTTAGGCCACAATTCGCAGACGGCGCATTCAAAGTACGCTGTCGATGGTGTCCTTGATGATTTCCAGATCGTGATCCCGCATGCGCCAATTGCTGAACGCCGCACGGAAGCCGAACCGCCCGCCATAAACAGTTGGCGTCATGAACAGTTTGCCAGTCGCATTCATCCGCGACAACAATGCCCGATTGTCATCATCACTGCCCGGCCCGGCAAACATCGTGACGTTAAGTTTCGGATCCGCCAGCAGTTCAAGCCTGTCATGATCACGGATCCAATCGGCCAGATCAGATGCCTGATCGCAATTGGCCCGGACAATATCGGTAAAACCATCACGACCATAGGCCCTCATGGCCATCCACAATGGCAAGGCGCGGAACCGGCGGGAATTTTCCACCCCGCGATTGATATACATATTGCCAACCGCCTCGGTCTGCAGATACGGCGCAAACGCCCGGCAACTGGTTTCCAACACATTGATATGACGGGTCAGGAAAATGCCGCAGTCATAGGGGACGTTCAGCCATTTATGCCCATCAGATGTAATTGAATCAGCCCGATCAAGGCCGGACAGCAAATGAGCACGCCGGTCATCCAGCGCAGCAAACATACCAAAGGCCGCATCAACATGCAGCCAAGCCCCAAAGGCTGCACACAAATCGGCAATCGCAACCAGATTATCAAAATCAGTGGCGTTAACAGTCCCGGCCGAGGCAATCACCAGTTTGGCCTTGGACGTACTGGCCGCAAGCCGGTTTTTAAGATCGGCAATATCGGTTTCTTCGGTTCCCGGCTTGGTCGCAACCTTGGTAAAATTATTGCGGCCAATTCCGGTAATCGACAAATCCTTGATCATGCTGGCATGCGGACTGGCGGCAAAAATTTCGAAACCCGGCAAGGCCCCGGCACCATCGGCATCGACATCAACGCCAATCTGTTGCCCGCACCATTGCCGCCCGGCAACCAGCCCCAAAAGGTTCGAAACCGTCGCCCCGGTGGTTAAAACACCGTCAAAACGCCCGCGCGGCAAACCGCCCATATCGCAAAGCCAATGAATAACCTGTTCTTCAACGGCGGCGGTGACGCTGCCTTCCGGGCCTGTCGCATTCTGATCAATTGCACCGGTCAACCAATCCCCAACCAGGGCCGCAGGGGTGGTTCCCCCGGTGACAAACCCCAGATAACGAGGACCGATTGATGCGGCGAGCAACGGCAGAATTTCTTCCTTCGCTGCCCGCAACGCATCAAGCGCACCGCGACCCTGCCCTGGCATTGGGCGCAAGGGATCAAAGGCAGAAAAATCGCGGCAGGTCACATCCATGTCATCAGCACCCTGAACGAATTCACGGGTGATATCACTGGCCACAGCCAGAATATCGCCAAGCTGTTCAAGATCATCAAACATCAGATGACGTGCCGATGTCACAGTGGGGCTGCGTTCGGCACGATTTGAAGGGCGGCTCATGGAAGGTCTCCGTTCAGAACGCGGGCATAATCGGCCCGATCAATATTGGCACCAGTCAGAATGACCGCGATCTTCTTGCCGATATTGCGATCCCGATCTGCAATCGCCGCAGCAAGAGAAGCCGCACCGGCCCCTTCGGCAAGCGTGTGACAGGAACTGAAATACAGACACATCGCATCGCGAATCTGTTCGTCACTTACGGCAACAATATCGGATGCGCCCTTAAGGATGATCTGAAACGCGGCAGGATCAGGACAACGGCATGCCACCCCATCCGCAAAGGTTTTGGCAACAGCCGTTTCAATCACATGCCCGGCACGGAACGATTGCAGCACCGCATCCGCACCAGTTGCGACAACACCAATAATTTCGGTATCAAGCCCCAACGCATCGCGCACCGTAATCAATGAACAGATGCCGGATCCCATGCCGACTGGCACATAAATGCGGTCCAGATTTTTGACAGCATCAAACAGTTCCAAACCATAGGACGCAACACCACGCACAAGTTCGGGATGAAACGGCGGAACCATAACAAGATTTTTGGCCACAGCTTGCCTGGCGGCATATTCGGCCGCGTCCTGAAAATCATCACCATGCTCAATAACTTCGGCACCCCAGGCACGCATAGCAGCATTCTTTTCCGCAGAATTACCATGCGGCACGATAATGGTCGCCGAAATCCCGGCCAACCTTGCCGCATGCGCCAAACTTTGCCCATGATTGCCCCGCGTAGCACTTATGATCCCGACAACGGTATCAAACGAACTTTTCAAATACCGGCAAAATGTCAGCCCACCCCGAATTTTAAACGCACCAAGCCGGGTATGATTTTCATGTTTGACATAAAGGGACAATCCGGTCGCACGATCCAGCAACGGCCAATTAATTGTCGGCGTCGGCGGCACATATTCATGAACATAATCCGCAGCTTCACGAAGTTCGGCAATGGAAAACAGCGACATTGTCACCCTTTCGAAAAAATCGGTACAATACAAGAAAATTATCGATACAATTCAAAGACAGAGGTCGAACGGAGGCACGAGGGAGCGTGAACCTCCGTTCGGCGCAACTTTGGTTTAGTTGCGCGGGGGGAACCCTGTCCAGAACGGCTTTGACAATTCCCGATCCAGATCGGATCGCGTCATCCCGACATCCTTCAAAAGGTTGTCGTCAAGCTTTTCCAACATCCTGCGATTACGGGCCTTTTCTTGCCAGACACACAGAGCCTCGGCCAGAAAAATCGCGATGCCGGCAACAGCTGAACGCCAAGTCATCGCCTTTACGGCGCCCTCGGTATTCACCTGTGCGTTTCCTTTGATGTTTAGATCGGAAACCCGGATTGTATCGTTACAATTTACCATCGCGTCCTCCTGTCGATTGATTGTAGCGATTTTGTTTTGTCATTGACATTGTCACCATGTCAATTTAAACATTGTCACCATGACAATATGGCTTCCAACCCTCAAAGGCGGCAGCGGCCCTGTTTATAAACAGATCGCACATGCCATTCGCAATTCGGTCGATGACGGGTCCCTTAAACCCGGCGACCGTCTTCCCACCCATCGCGACCTTGCCTATCATCTGGGTGTTACGGTCGGCACGATTACGCGATCCTATCGCGAAGCCGAAAGACTGGGCCTTGTGGCGGGTGAAGTCGGACGTGGCACCTATGTGTCGGGTGTTTTGCAAAATGATCTGGATATGGCGGTTACCGTGCCCGCCCCCGGCCATTTCAGTAATAATATCGGGAAAATGACCGATAAAACGGCCAATGACGATGACGACAACATTGGCCCGATCAATTTCCGCATGAATTGTCCGGTCCCCCCGCAAGAAGATCACATTCGCAACGTCCTGATCGATGTTGCCAAATGCACGCCCTTAAACGACATGATCACATACAAGTCGGAATATGGCATGGCCAACCATCGGCGGGCATTGGCGTCCATGGCCGGTGCATTGGGGCTTGATGACAATCCCGAACGGGTTTTGCCAACGGCCGGTGTTCAGCACGGCATGACCGTATCGCTGTTGGCAAGCATCCGCCCCGGCGATTTGGTTCTATGCGAAGAACTGACCTATCCCAATCTGCGCAGCCTTGCCAATTTACTGCAATTTCGTCTGCGCGGTGTTGCAATGGACGATGACGGCATCATCCCCGAAATGCTTGAAAACCTGTGCCGCACCCAAAGCCCGCGTGCGATTTATTTGATGCCGACCCTGCACAACCCGCTTTGCAGCACCATGAGCCAGCAACGCCGCATAGAAATTGCGGAAATTTTGCGGAAATATGATCTACTGCTGATCGAAGACGGTATCTATCATTTCCTTGATCCTGATGCCCCGCCCCCGCTTTCTTGCTTTGCCCCGGAGCGCAGCATCTATCTTGACGGCGTTTCAAAAAGCATCGGCGGCGGTCTTCGCATCGGATATATCCATGCGCCAAGTGAAATGATTGCCAAACTTGCCAGCGCAATTCGATCAACCTGCTGGATGGTATCGTCAATCAATCTGGAACTGGTGTCGCGCCTGATCGAAGACGGCAGCCTTAAACGTTACGAAGCCTGGCACCGTGAAGAGGCTGCAAGACGACTTTCGATCATCCTTGGGACGCTCAAGGGATATGACGTCCGTTTCCATCCGACCAATTATCACATCTGGCTGGGCCTGCCGAACCATATCGATCCAAGTGAACTGGTCATGAACGCGGCCAATAACGGCGTTCTTCTGACCGCAGCACAACAGTTTTCGGTTGGCCCGCCACCGCGCGGACTGCGCCTTTGTTTCGGGGCGGAAAAGTCATCGGAACGGTTGCGTCAGGGGGTTCAGATCGTCGAAAGACTTTTGCAATCCAGCGAATTTGGCAATACGGCTGTGATGTAACCCCCATCACGATTTGACTGTAATTGCGACGATCATAGCGGCGGCAAAAGTCGCCGCTATTCCTTCTCACAATGCCCCCATCCCGCGGGCGAAAGATCACCCAAAAGTATTGCGGTTCGGGCGATATGCACGCCCTGACTGAACTTGGAACGGGCCTGTATTGAACGCGATGCAGCAAATTCCCCAACCAGCCCTTGACCACCCTGTCCCATTGCTTCCAAGATATGATTTCGGGGTCAATTTAAAGACCCGCCGCATCCTTTTGGGCAGCAGAAAGACAGCAAATGCCAGTTTCCCGCCTCGACGCTGATGATTGTGGCTTCCCCCACTTCCGGATTCGCAGCCCACAGAAAGACCAAACCCCCGAAATATTCGCGTTTTCATCGCATTATCGCGCGGCCGAAGCTTTGAAATTCGGCCTGTCAATGTCAGAGCCTGGCTTTAACATTTTCGTGCTTGGTCTTGATCGCGCCGGTCGCATGACCGCAACGCTTGATTACCTGAAAAAGGCGATGGAAGAACGCCCCGCCCCGCAGGATTGGGTTTACCTGAACAACTTTTCACGGTCGAATAAACCCCGTCCCTATGCACTGGCAAGCGGCGAAGGCACCAAATTGGCCGACGCGATGGAAACCCTTATTTCCCACCTGCGCGAGGCATTTGCATCGGCCTTTAATGCCCCGACCCATTTGACCGAAACACAATCCCAGACCGAAGAAGCCCGCACACAGTTGCGTGAAAAGTTCGATGCCTTGCGCGAATATGCCCGCAAGCACGGTCTGGATGTGCAGGAAAACGAAAAAGGCGTGATGATTGTCGCGCTGAACGAAGAAGGCGAACCGGTTTCACTTGATGAAATCCCCAAGGAGCGCCGCAGCGAAGCCGAAGACGCCTTTGAAGACGTCGCCGAGGAAGCCCGCAAAACATTACTGTCGACCCGCGACCTTGAAGAACAGATTGCCGATACGCTTGATGCCTTGCGGCGCAGTGCGGCCAAGGTTGTACTGAAACCCCGTATTCGTAAAATCCGTGATAAATTCACCGCCCCGGGCCTGAAAGCATGGTTCGAGGCGCTGGAAAAAGACATCCTTGATAATATCGATGCCTTTGAAGAAGACAGCGATCAGCCCACCATCGATAGCGGCGATGGCAAAATGCCCGAAACCGTTGATGACAGATATGCCGTCAATCTTCTGATTGATCATTCGCGCGACAAACACCCCGATGTCGTTTTGGAACCAAGCCCCAGTTACGATAACCTGTTTGGCCAAATCCAATACCGCCCGCTGGCAGGTGGCATGCATCCGCATTTCAGCCTGATCAAACCGGGCGCATTGCACCGCGCCAATGGCGGGGTTCTGGTATTGCGCGCAGAATCACTGGTTGAACATGAAGACAGCTGGGCTTTCCTCAAAGCAGCCCTTCGTGACCGTGAAATCCGCATCGAGGAAACCCATAAATCAGGCCCACCAACCGCCGGCGCACCGGAACCACGCCCGATCCCGCTAGACGTCAAGGTCGTCATCGTTGGCGCGCCGAAATATTATTATACCTTCTTCTCGCTGGATGTGGATTTCCGCAACCATTTTCGGGTCAAGGCCGATATTGATGCCGATATGCCCGCCGTTGGACGCAATATTTCCGTTTACACCGGACTTTTGCGCAGTTCGGCTTTGGATCGGACCGGCATCACACTTGATAATGGGGCGATCCGGCAATTGCTGGGGCAAGCCGCCCGCTGGGCCGGTGAACGCGACAAACTGACCGCCCAGATCGAACGGGTCGAAGACGTCGCGATTGAAGCCGGTGCACTGGCAAAGTCTGAAAACCGCGAAACCATCCGTGCGGCCGATGTTCGACGCGCCATCGAAGAACGCCGTCACCGTAACAGCCGCCTTGAAGACCGATCCCATGAACGGGTCCAACGCCGTGAAATCCTGATTGATAGCTTTGGCGCGGTTGCCGGCCAAGTTAACGCCTTGACGGTGCTTGATTACGGTGATCATGCCTTTGGCCTGCCCGCACGCGTTTCGGCCCGGTCCTATGTCGGCAATCTGGGCGTTCTGAATATCGAACGCATGGTCGATATGTCTGGCCCATTACAGCAAAAATCGGTCATGACCATCGAAGGTTTCCTGAAATCACGCTTTGCGCAGGATTTCCCGATATCGTTTGCCTGCAATGTCACCTTTGAACAAAACTATGGCGGCATCGAAGGTGATTCTGCGTCCATGGCCGAACTTTGTGCCATCATATCCGCGATCTCGAACATCCCGATGCGACAAAATATTGGCGTCACCGGATCGATGAACCAATTTGGCCAAGCCCAGCCAGTTGGCGGGGTTTCGCACAAAATTGAAGGCTTCTATCGCATTTGTGCCGATCAAGGATTTACCGGCGATCAGGGGGTCATCATCCCGCTGGCGAATGCGGAAAATGTTGTCCTGCGCGAAGAAGTCGTTCAGGCCATCCGCCAAGGAAAATTCAACATCTGGACGGTTGAACATATCAACGACGCCATCGAATTGCTAAGCGGTAAACCATGCGGCGATCACCCGGATGGTCAATACCCGGACGACAGCGTCTATGGCAAGGCGATGGAAAGACTTAGAAAGAATGATCGCATCCTGCGCGATCGTCATGCCTTTCCGGCCTGGTCGGAGCAATAAATGACCCCGGCAGCAATGCAATCCTCCCAAAGCATTTTCCCCAGCAAACGATGCTGGGGATATGTGCTCAGAACATCCGCGGGATGTCTTGCTGCCGGTTTTTTTCTTTTGTCTACCGCCGATACTGGCAATGCCCAGTCCAGCAGCCACACAACGGGCAAATCAATCCCGGCGACAAGGATGATGCCATCGGGTGTGGATGCCATTCCAAACGATCTTCCGGTTCATGCCAGTGGTGCATCACCGATCAATCAACCGCTAAGTCTGCTGCCCGGCACCATCCCGGATCACCCCATATCAATTGAAGACGTCGACCTGCCCAGTCTTGCCGAACAATATCGTTTGGAAAAACAAGGCATCCGGCGCGCGCCACAGGTCAGATCGACAACCAAATCAGCAACACCCAAAACCGTCGTGCAAAAAACATCCGCCCAACCGATTTCAACTGCCACGGCACGTCCAATGATTGGCACAGAAACAAAAGCAGAAACAAACCCCGGATATATCGCGCCAGAAACCGGTAGCAATTACATCATCCAACTGGGTGCGTTTCACGACGCAATCAGCGCGCAATCCTATTGGGCCAGCTTCATGGTCCGCTATCCCGACCTTGCCCAAAGCCATCCCCGCAGCCTTTCAACTGCGGATCTTGGCACCAAAGGCACATATCATCGCCTGCGCCTTGGCGGATTTGCCGATTTCACCAGTGCCCAAGCAAAATGCCGCCAGCTTTTGGCTGACGGCACGGATTGCTTTGCTGCGAAAAACCGCTAGGGCTCAGCGCCTAAATTTCGAAGCTCCAAGCTCCTATTTCGCGGCCGCTCCCAGCAGAACAATTTTATCAACGATCAGCGTTTCCGCCTCGGAACAAGTGGTCATCAAGGCACCATGCCCGGTGACGCGAACCTTGTCCCCCGGACGGAATCGGGATGCCTTGTTGGCCAACGCATAAAGTGTGCCGTCATCCGAACGGAAGGTCACGCATTCACGGCCCTGATCGGTAATCACACCGGTCAGGGTGAAACTCTCTTTCTGAAACGTGGAACATGCCGACAGCAACATGCCGACAGCCAGGATCGCGGCAACCTTGCCAGAAACAGTTCTAAATCCGGATTTCATTGTCATTCTCCTGTGCTCGTGCTCGTGCGGTTTTTGTCATCACAAATCCTTCTTTGTGTCGTTAAGGATGTTGTAACGCCATTGGCTTTAAAAGGATTTGTTAATCGTTCTACGCGTTTCATATAGCAATGTCATTGATAACAAGATCAAAGATGAACAACTCGCATCTAGAACTTCTGAAAAAACTTGCTGAAGAGTTTCAACCGCGAACGGACGCCAACACCCGTGCGACGGTCGAAACCGAAAGCACGGATGCATTTGCGACACTCGTGGATCTTGCGCGCGATATGCAAGACCGCCTTGATCAGCAACAAAACCGCATTCGCCAGCTTGAACAGCTTGTTGAAACCGATGAATTGACCGGGCTTTATAACCGCCGTGGTTTCCTGCGTCGCACCCGCGAAGCTCTTTCCCGTGCGGCACGACAAAAAGACTGTGGATTGCTGGTCATTGCCGATCTGGACGGCTTCAAGGAAATCAATGATTTTCACGGCCATGCTGCCGGTGATGCGGTCTTGCGCCATTTCGGACAAAACCTTCGGACCCATACACGCGCAGATGATTTTGTTGCCCGATTTGGCGGCGATGAATTTGCGATCCTGATGGTTGGCAGCAATCCGGACATTGCCAAACCGCGCATTCAGGACCTTGAAAAGGCAACTGCCCGTTTCCCGTTAATCTGGCAGGGTTCCGGCCTTCCAATACGGGCCAGCTTTGGCTTTACCATCTACACCGCTCAAAGCGATGTGACCGAGCTTTTGAAAAATGCCGATAGCGCGATGTATGCCAACAAGCATGCCAAGCGATCACGCACAGAAAGCAACCATAACGCAGCCTGAAGATCAGGCTTGCAAGACCCTCTTCAATACAGATCTGCAGATCAAAAGCCCCCTTCGAATGGCAAAAAGCACTTTTTTTGTACAATTCATCCTTTTGCCCAGTCGATAAACACCCTCCCCGGACTGAAGTCACATCAAGCACGGTATGACCGCATTTTTTTCCTTATTCTCGTGCTTTTTCTTCGTATTACCCTCTATGATCGTTATCTAGGACGAATTGGGGGAAGATGACTTCGGAATACAATCCGAAGCATTCGGGGGTCAGGCTAAATGGTGGTTCTCATATGATCGAAGGCGCGGCCTATTCAGCGGAAAATAATGACCGTGATCTTCTGGCTGCCATGGCATTCTGCTGGGCGGATATGTTGCTTGAAGTTGATGAGAACGGATACATCCTGTTTGTTGCCGGTGCGACCGAAAGCCTTCTTGGATGCCCGCCCGAACGATTGATTGGCGAGGCACTTGATAAACTGGTCATCAAATCAGAACGCCCGTTGCTGCGTGCCTATCTTCATGCAAGTTCTGGCATCAAACGGCTTGAAGAACTCGATCTTGATTTCCAATTGATCGAAGAAGATGGGACATCTCTTGGCAGTTCGGTTCCCCTGTCACTAAGCGGCTATATGATTTCCGAGCCCGCCGGACGTTATTTTCTGGCAGCCCGGCATCGTGCCATCCGCCCCCGCGCAAGGTCTGGCATTGACCGATTAATCCTGCAAAACTCTCTGTCTTCTGCATCGGCAAAAACCGGTCAAAATGAATTGCAAGCCACAGCAGCAGCGCGCGCCGCATCAAGCCATAGCGAAGCACTTGTTGTGCTTGAAAACCTTGCAGCCCTTCGCAGTCAGGCGGAAACCGACGCAACAAACGAATTGGCGCAACTGATTGGCATCGGTGTTGGTGGACGCAAGAATTATGGTTCCCTCGATCTAAGCGGAGGCGCAGACCGCATGATCGACGAGCCGATGATCGAACTTGAACGCCGGATTGTCGCCTATGCCAGTGCGCTGCGTGCCGATCTTGGTGATCCTGAATACAGTGATGACACCCCCGCCACAGACCCGTTCAAAAATCTGAGCCTGACCACAGGTAACTCTGGCACGTCCAGCACGACAATGTTGACCACCAATGACCTGTTTGGCCACGATTACGATCTGGCAAGTGGCGTTCATCGACTAACCCAAAAAGGGCAACAACCGGCAACAACCGGCGAAAAGGAAACCAACCTGACCCGTGCCGTTGCCTATGCCCTGAACCGTTTGCAGCATCGCAGTGACGCCGATGTTTCTGCCGAACGGCTTTCGGCCAGCCTGCCACACCTGATTCAGGAAACCTTGAAATCTGTCCGGGCGTTTCGTGAAATCGTACAAAACGGATCCTTTGCCGTTGCATTGCAGCCAATTGTCCACCTCGACACACAGGAAATGCATCATTACGAAGCATTGGCACGCTTTAATGATGGCAGCAGCACACTTGCTGTTGATCAAATCATTCACTTTGCCGAAGGCACCGGATTAATCACTGAATTCGATCTGGCGATGTGCCAAAAGGTACTCGACCATGTCACACAGGATTCCGGGCATATAACCCATTCAGTTGCGGTCAATCTGTCGGGTCATTCGCTCGAACAACACGATTTCCTGCCAGCCCTTGAACAGCTTTTGGACCGGTATGACATGACCCCGGCAAAAATCATGTTCGAGGTTACTGAAACATCGCGCATTCGTGGCCTTCGTGACGTCAACGAAAGTCTGCAACGGCTGCGCGGGCGCGGCCATCTGGTTTGTCTTGACGATTTCGGCGCCGGTGCCGCCAACTTTGAATATCTGAGCGCCCTTGATGTCGATATTATCAAATTCGACGGCGGCGCCATGCAGACCGCCCTTGCCAAACCCAAAGGCCGGGCGTTTATCAAGGCAACCGCAAATCTGTGCCGTGATCTTGGTATCCATACAATCGCTGAAATGATTTATGATCAGACAAGTTTCGAATTGGTGCGCGATCTGGGCATCGATTATGGTCAGGGTTATCATCTTGGCGTGCCCGTGACATTGGCCGGAATCAGTAACGATGCCACCAATCAGGCACAGGCGAATAACATCGGCCGAGGCGGAAAATGAATCGAGACGACAAAGACGCAGATAACGATATGCCCGAACAAATTGAAAACGCATCCAGTCAGGGCTTTACCCTTGACCCCAAAGTCATGGCCGACGCCGAGGCCCCGGTTCTTGTCATGGATGCACAGGGCACACCGCTTTTTGCCAATAAGAACGCCATGAGCTTTGCCAATGGCATCCGCGAAGGTCTGTTTCCCGAAATCAACAAGCTTGTCATGCGTGCCATCACAACACCGGGTGGCGTTGTTGAACTTTTGACATTCGAAGTACAGCGCGGAACCGCGGCCCTTGAATTAACCGCCCTTCCTATGGCCGATAACCGGGTTCTGTTATTGCCACGTGATGTCAGCATGGATCGCAACCTGCGTGATGCACTGATTGATTCGCGCCAACGCTATCGCGACATCGTCGAAGTTTCATCCGCCTTCGCATGGGAAACTGACGAAACCGGCAATTTCGTCTTTGTCTCCCCCCGCGGGGCATTGGGTTTCAAGGCCGAGAACCTTGTCGGGCGTTCGCCGTTGGAATTCCTTCTCGACACGGCCGATCAGGACAGCGAAATCGTGTTCCGCAGCCAAAAGGCCGTCCGCGATGTACCGATTTGGTTACGCCGTGCAAACGGCAGTGCGGCATGTCTGGCGGTATCATCGACCCCGGTATACACCCGCGATGGTCGATGGACCGGAACCCGCGGCTTGGCCCACGACATTACCGAACAACGCCGCCGCGAAAGCGAAATCGCCACGGCCCGAAACCGTGACCGGTTGATGACCTATATCGTACGAACCATGCGCGATGAAATCGACCCGACACTGGTCCTGAAAGGCGCTGCCGATGCCAGTGCCCGGGCGCTTGCCTGTGCGGGATGTGCAATTTTCCGGCGCAGCGACACCAGCGACGAAATTGAAATCGTCGCCTGCCATGGCCCCGACGACCTTGATCCGATTGCCAAACAGGCCCTGAAGAAACTGGGCAAAACCGACGATACATTCGAAGCCGAAATTGACGAATATCGGGTTTTGGCCCAACGATGCCATTATCATCAACGCGCAAACGGTGCCGTCGTATTTATATTCAACGCCGACCACCCCGCCCCCAACGAGGGCGAACGCGCGATCATGACCGAAGTATCCGACCAGATCGGCATTGCCATCGAACAGGCCGCACAGCACGACCGAATTGTAACATTGTCGCGTACGGATGGCCTGACCGGTCTGTTAAATCGTCGTGCCTTTTTCGATGAATTAACCCGTCGCCATGCCCGGCTTTTGCATGAAGACATGCCTGCCTCGTTGATGTATGTGGATATGGATAATTTCAAACTGGTCAACGATGTGCACGGCCATCAGACCGGCGACGAAGCCATTCTGGCTCTGACCCAAATTCTTTTGGAAAACACGCGCCCGATTGATCTGGTTGCGCGACTGGGCGGCGATGAATTTGTTATATGGCTTGATGGTGCGGATATGGCAACGGCGTCACAGCGCGCCCGTATCCTGCTAGACAAAAGTGCCGCATTATCATCATTTTCTGGTGCCAAAGATCAACCACTTGGTATCTCGGTTGGTATTGCCATACGGGAACCTGATTCAAAAGAACCGCTGGAACAACTTGTTCTTCGCGCAGATCAGACCATGTATCAGGTCAAGAAACATGGCAAAGGCAGTTTCGGTATTGCAGCCCCCCCCGGATCAGATGATCCGGCAAAAATAGAAGATTAGGAGACGTCCCTGATGAAGGGTTTTTTGCAACGGGTATTCACAAAGCGTCGGGAAACCCCGATCACTTATGAAGAAGCCAAGGAAATGGCTGGCAGCCCGGATGCGAACATTCGTAGCAAAGTTGCGCAACGTCACGATGCCAAACCGGAAATCCTGTATTATCTTGCCAATGATGCAGATTCTTCCGTGCGCCGTCATATTGCCGAAAACCATGCGACCCCGGTACAGGCCGATGTCCTGCTTACCGATGACAAGGACGACAGCGTCCGTGGATCGCTGGCCGAGAAAATAGCCCATCTGTCCGAAGGGCTAAGCCCCAACGAGACAGACAAACTGCGCCGAATGACCTATGAGGCGCTTGATAAACTGGCACGCGATCAGGCTGTTCATGTGCGTCAGGTTATTTCGGAAACCCTCAAAGATATTGCGAACGCGCCGCAGCCGATTATTCAACAGCTGGCGCGCGATACCGAAAGTGTGGTTTGCGGCCCGGTCCTGCAATATTCCCCGGTTCTAAGCGAAACCGACCTGCTTGAAATCATAGAAGCCAGTTCCGGACGCGGCTCTCTAAGCTTCATCTCGCGCCGTCGCAATGTTGGTGAAAAACTTGCCGATGCGATTGCGGCCAGCAGCGACAAGGACGCCATTTCGCACCTTCTGGGCAATAAATCAGCCCAGATTCGCGAAGAAACCCTTGATCAACTGATTGATCGCGCGCCGGACTATCCGGAATGGCACGAACCCTTGGTTGAACGCCCCAAATTGCCGCCAACTGCAGCCGGGAAACTTGCCCGGTTTGTTGCAGAAAACCTGATCAGTGTTTTGGAACGTCGCAAGGATATCAAGAAAGATCAGCTTGAAGCCGTGCGTGAAGTCGTTCAGCGCCGTATCGCATCGGGTGAATTCGATAAACGCGAAGAAGCCCCGGCCGACATGCGCAAGGCCAAGAAAAAAGACGTCGATAAAAAAACCGCCAAAGGCAAAAGCGGCATCGAAGCTGCTGCGACCGACGGCGACGTCGAGGAAGAATCTACTTATGAAAAGGCCCTCGCCCTGCATGCCAAAGGCAAGCTGACCGACAAGGACGTCGCCAAGGCACTTGCGGCGAATGACATCAAACTGGCCCGTGCGGCCCTTGCGGTTTTGGCAAGCATCTCGCCCGATGCCGTTACCAAGGTGCTTAATACACATTCGGCCAAAGGCGTCGTATCGCTGGCGTGGAAAGCAGGCCTCCCTGCCGACCTGGCCGTCAAGATCCAGGTTAAGCTGGGCCATGTCCCACCGGGGCAGACCCTTAACCCGCGGGGTGGAAATGAATATCCACTTAGCGAGGAAGATATGAACTGGCAGCTGGAATTCTTTACCGGGATGGCAACTGTGGGCCTGCGATAATCAGGCCCGTCTTCCCGCGCCCATCATCCACCGCGGTTCGCAATCGGCACAGCAATCCATTGCGGCCCTGTCAAGTTCAGCGAAAACAGCCCTCAGGCCGCCCGCAACATCGAAATATGGGCAATGCCGTCTTCGTAAAAAGCTTCGCCGAACGGCGCAAAGCCAAGTGATGCGTAAAAGCTTTTAAGATAAAGCTGGGCATTCAGGAAAATCCCTTTTCCGGCAAAACTGTCATCACAGGATGCGATGGCCTGCAACATCAGCTTGCGGCCAACCCCCTGCCCGCGCAATTCAGGGCTGGCAACCACGCGGCCAATTGCCGGATATTCCCCCTGTTCGCAATGATCCGGGTCCAGCCCCGGCGCCACAATTCGCGCCGCAGCCACCACACGGTCATCCAGCAACCCAAAAACATGATTGCAAACCGGGTCAAGCCCGTCGATATCGGGAAAAATGCATTCCTGTTCGATGATGAAAATCTGCTGACGCAGGCGAAGCAGGTCATGCACCTGACGCGGCGTCATGTCGTCAAAGGCGCAATGCACCCATTTCAGGGGTGATGGCGAGGACAAGGCAGACATGGCGGCGACTTTCATTTCCGGACAATGGTGCTGATTGCGATTCTTTTGGTTATTTCGCAGCCAGATGTTCGATGTGATAGATAAACACATCATTTTTCTGTGTCGATGACAACAACCGGTTTCCGGTCATCTCACAAAAGGATTTCATATCGGCAACCGATCCCGGATCAGTCGCCAAAACCCTTAGGATTCCGCCATTTGGCACGTCGCGAAGAGCCTTTTTTGCCTTTAACACAGGCATCGGACACATCAGCCCGCAGGCGTCAAGAATATGGTCAACAGGGCGATCTGAGGTCATTGACACGAAAAACCTTATAAAAAATCAGGATAAACCACCCAATCGGTGAATTGGCGATTGTTGCATTTGCACAATATGTTAGACTTAACATCCATAATCAATCAAACGCTGATGCCCGCCCGCGATGCAAATCTATTTGCCTATTGCCGAGATGTCGGTAAACATTTTTTTGATATTAGGGCTTGGCGGCGGCGTCGGATTTTTGTCCGGATTGTTCGGTGTTGGCGGCGGCTTTCTGATTACACCGCTTTTGATTTTTTACGGCATCCCCCCCGCAGTTTCAGTTGCTACCGCCGCAAACCAGATTGTCGCATCGTCGGTTTCCGGCGTTTTTGCCCATTGGCGCCGTGGCAATGTTGACCTTCGGATGGGGCTTGTCCTTCTTGCCGGTGGTATTGTCGGTTCGACCATTGGGGTCTGGGTGTTTGCCTGGTTGCGGTCGCTGGGTCAGATCGATCTGGTCATTTCCCTGTGTTATGTGATCTTTTTGGGGATCATTGGCGGCATGATGCTGATCGAGGCATCCCGCGCCATTTTCCGTACACGTCGCCGTGGCGGTCAAATCCGCCGCACAAAAAAACACCAGCACAGCTATGTCCATGGCCTGCCCTTCAAGATGCGGTTCTATCGTTCCGGCCTTTATATCAGCGCTCTTTTACCGCTTATGATCGGCTTTTTCGTCGGCCTTTTGACCGCTTTGATGGGGGTTGGCGGCGGTTTTGTCATGGTACCGGCGATGATCTATCTCCTTGGCATGCCGACCAGTGTCGTAATTGGCACCTCACTGTTTCAAATCATTTTCGTCACCGCCAACGTCACATTCCTGCAAGCCGTACAAACCCAAACCGTTGATGTTGCCCTTGCCATCCTGCTTTTGATCGGCGGCGTAATTGGCGCACAATTCGGGGCACGATTTGGCTCTAATCTTAAAGCTGAACATTTGCGTGCCCTGCTTGGTTTGCTGGTTATGTCGGTCTGTCTTAAGCTTCTGTTTGATCTGGTGATCACACCGACCGAACTTTATTCCATTGCACCGGGGAATTTGTGATGCAAAGACCGGTCGCGATCATGAACAGGATGTTCACGGCGCTGGCGATCCTTGCTGTTCTTGGCGTCACCACGACGAAACGTGCACATGCCGATGCGCTGATTGTCGATCTTTCCAACCATCTTGTGGCGATCACCACCGGCTTTACCGGCACCGACGTTCTATTATTTGGTGCCGTACAAAGCGAAGGGGACGTGATTGTTACCGTCAAGGGCCCGGATCAGGACATGGTCGTGCGCCGCAAGGAACGCAAGGTCGGTATCTGGGTCAACAGCGAAAGTGCAACATTCCGCAACGTTCCGGCCTATTACACCAGCGCATCAAACCGGCCGATGGAAATCATCGCCAATATGCAGCTTTACAGCGACTATCGCATTGGCCTTGAACATCAACGCTTTGTCACGGAAATCGACGACAAGGACCGCAACAGCAGCCATTATCGCGATGCCTTACTGCGCAACATGCGGGCTGCCGGTCTTTTCAACAAGCGCCCGGCCAAAATCAGCTTTCTATCCAATCAGTTGTTCCGGACCGATATCCATTTCCCGGCCAACACACCAACCGGCACCTATACAATCAACGTCTATCTGATCCGGGATGGCAAGATTGCAAGCGTAAAGACCACACCGCTTGTGGTTTCGAAAACAGGTGTAAGTGCCGCAGTCTATGACTTTGCTCACCGATATTCCGCACTTTACGGGATCATCGCCGTCATCATTGCAATCATTGCCGGCTGGATCGCAAGCGTCGCCTTCCGCAAACGGTGACCCCGCCCGCAATCACCGATTGAACGATTGCGAAAGACCTTTTTCGGATAAAATATTCGCACATGCACAATGCTATTGTGCGGTTGCGTAAAGATATTTTCTTTGTCGAATAACGTGAAAAATTGCTTGGAAACCAGCGTTAAGTTACGGCAAACTGCACCGATCCGGCATGATGGCGCCTCGCCCCGCAGTTTGGCGCCAACACATCAGGACCTCATTTCAAGTCAAAGCAGGACGACATGAATTCATTGGATGCCGACCGCGAACTGCGCGCCACCACGAACCGCACGTTCCTAGTTGTGGTCGACGAAAGTGACGAAATGACCAAGGCACTTCGCTATGCCTGCCGTCGTGCGCAACATACCGGCGGGCGGGTGGCCTTGCTTAGCGTGATCCAACCCGCCGAATTTCAGCATTGGATGGCCGTTGGCGACCTGATGCAGGAAGAAGCCCGTGAGAATGCTGAAAACCGCGTCAACGAACTGGCAGCCTATGTCCATGAACATACCGGTTCGATGCCGCTGCTGTTCATTCGCGAAGGCCGCATCAAAGACGAACTGCTTAAGGTTCTGGAAGAAGAAGAACAGATTTCCATCCTTGTCCTCGCCGCAGGCGCCCATAGCGAGGGCCCGGGTCCATTGATCACGGCCCTAACCAGCAGCGATATTGTCGGTCAGTTGCGTTTACCCCTGACCATCGTCCCCGCGGCACTATCAGATGCCGATATCGACGCGCTCAGTTAATCGCAACCGCATATGAATGACAAAAGCCGGGCAATGAATTGTCCGGCTTTTCCATTTGCAAGCATTCCGACGGCCCACCGCCGCATATCCTTTTATTCTGTACGTTCTTCCAGGAAGTTCATATAGGCATCAAAGGACGAGCGTTGCCCGAATAAAACATGGGCACGATTGCGGATTGCTTGTGAAACAACCGAACGGCGGCGCTTATCAATCGCAAGCGTCAAGGCCGTTTCAACATAATCTGCTGAATGATAGGCCACACAGTCAAAGACCGAAATCTGGCGATAACAGGTATGGCTGCGCCGTGATCGCGCACCTTTCCCCGGCAAGGTTACCAAGGGCACACCAAGCCCAAGACAATCAAATGCCAGCATCGCATCATTCCACGCCGGGCTTTCCAAAACCACATCCACAGCGCAAAGCAGCGAATGCAAATCGGCCCGGCTGTGAACCGAAACAAACCGCATCCGGCCCGCAACATCGGCATAATTAACCGCAAAACGCCGCCCCCATGCGGCGTCCCAACTGTCACGTTCGGGCGCAATCAGCAACAATTCAGCCGTTTCATCAAGACGCAGGATTTCCGCAATCAGCGGATCAAAGTCTGCGGTCAACACATCAAGCGGCTGCGGACAAAGATATGTATTGCGCTCCGGATCAATCCGCCAGCGACGCTGCAAGTCACCGGGTGCCAATATGATTTCTTCCGGGCGGGTCGCATTCACAAACAGCCCCGGCAAACGGATCAATTCTTCGCTAAAGCGGGTTTCGCCGCCTGCGGTTTCCCAATCTTCAGCAATCAAATGGCAATCGATATTCGATAGCCCGGTGGTCGCTGCGATCCCGCCACCGGCAATTTGAAGCGGCGCCAAACGCCAACTTGCCAGCAACATTGTATAGGCATCGGACTGCGGATCGACATAATGCAACACGTCCAGATCAAGCCCGGCAATCACGCGTGCAGAATGCAGCGGATCAAGCGGCAGCGGCACAACCAGATCAGTTTCGGCATCAATGCGCCCGGTAATGTCATCTTCGCCAAGCGGCGGGCGAATAACCGTAATATCAAACCGGTCGCGATCAATCGCGCGCACAAGCCCGGCAATCCAGCGACCGATACCGTTATCACGCATATTGGCCGAAACAATTCCCAACCGGACCTTATCCCCCGCACGGCGTGTCCGCGCCGCCACATGGGGCACATCATAACCAGATACCAATCGTTCCCAATAATGCCCGACCGCACGCAATTGCGCATCCCCTTCGGGGCGCAATGCCGCACGCCAGACAGGCGGGAACCGTGTCAAGGTAATCGGATCAATCAGGTCACTTTGGCCAAGGTCAACTTCAAGATCGCCATCATCCATGGTGTCATCAAGAAGATCCCGCACGACTTCGTCATTCTGTGCTGCCAGATCGGCCGGGACAGGTGCAAAAAGCAACCGGCGCGCTGTTCGGAACAGGGCCGTGTTGTCACCATTGGCAATCTTGCGATCAATCGCATTCTGCAAAACCGATTGTGCGGATGCGGCGTCACCTTCCTCGGCAAGTTCAACAGCAAGCCGGAACACCGCAGCATCACCGCCGCCCGACCCGATCGCCGCCCCGAAACGTTCAACGGCTTCGCTATGACGCCCGGCAAGGCTAAGCGCCTCCCCCATCATCAAAAGAAGCTCTGGATCATTGGGTGTCGCATGCAACAGGGATTCAAGCGCACCGATGGCCTCGCTTCCCTGCCCGGTTCGCAAGAACAAAAGCGCAAGCGTCCGCCGTGCTTCCCCGTCCTGCGGATCAAGGGCAAGCACCTGACGCAAACAATGCAGGGCACCGGCAAACTGACCAAGCCGGAAAAGCGCATTGCCATATGCGGTGAGAGCGCGTTGATGACCAGGCTGCAATGTCAGGGCACGCAAAAGCGGTTCAGATGCTGAAACAATCCGCCCCTGATCAAGGCGAATTTGCCCCATCAACACCAGTGCATTGACGATATCATCGCGTAGCTTCAATGCTGTTGTGCAAGATATTTCAGCACTGGCAATGTCACCCATCGCATATTGGCAGGCGCCAATGTTGGCGTGTATTTCCGCAACATCGGGTGCCAGTTTCAACGCATAAAGATAATTTTCATGGGCCAGTTCAAGTTCATCAAGCTGGCGATATGTATTGGCAATATTGCAATAAAGTGCCGGGGCATCCGGGCAAAGGCGAATCGCGCGCTTGAATGCACCGATTGCATCCCGCAATTTACCGGCCGCTTTCAGGGCCTGGGCATGGTCATGTTGAATTTCGGCATTGTTGGCATCTGCGATTGCCGCACGCCCCATACGTTCAGCGGCCAAGTCGTTTTGTCCTTGTTTCATCGCAACCAAACCGGCCAAATGCATGGCTTCTGCCGCCTGCGGAAACGCACGCGTCATCTTGCGACAGGCATTTTCTGCCTCCGCGATCTGACCTGTTTCATACAGATCAGTTGCAGACCGGAACATCTCGCCAAGCTCAGACAAGGGTCATTACATCCGACGTTGATTGAAACTTTTGCCCACCGTAATGGCAAAGCGTTAACAATCGTGCAATTCCATTGTGCCGTTAAAGTACCCGGACAAGAAATTTCCCGATGGAAAAGGATGATTTTTCTATCGGTGTGGAAGGACACACGCCGTTCCGCATCCCGTCTTTAATGTGACGGGATCCCCGAACCGTGCAATTGTTCGGTGTTGATGACCGACCAATACGCAACCCGGGCATTGAAAATACCGCTTTGAATCAGGCATTTTCGAATAAATCCATTGGCCCGTAAGGCTTCAATTCCGGTATTAAGACGATCAAGAATATCTTCGGCATTTGGCAAACGCCGCGATATCATGAAATGCTGACTTCCGGGCAGGGCCACCTTGATACCGGGAACCGGCACAAGTCGAATGCCGTCAATTTCCCGCCCCTTATCCGCAGCCGCCGAAAATTCAAGCAATGTGAAATCAGCACGACGCTGATCAATCAGATTAAATATCTGGCGCGACGTGGCCGCGTTCAACAATTGCCCCGGCGCCAATTCTTCCAGAACCTGCCAATCCAGCCGCCAGTTACGGTTCATCACGGCCCGCAGGCCTTTCAAATCATCGACATGTCGTACTGCGGCAAGCGAAACATTATCCGCACGACCGAAAATACCTTTTTCAATTTCGCCATTCTCGATGAAGGCAACCGATTTCAACACGGCTTTGTTACCGTCAATGTTGAATGTCCAGTCCGACTTGATGCTGGCCTTGCCACTTGCAATCATCATGCGGCTTCGTTCAGAATTCGGTGACGCCACTGGCACCAAAGGCGCGGTTACCCCGCCAATGGTAAGCGCGTGTCGCAATATGGTGTAATTGGCAAGCGAGACATTATTGATATTCGGGGCTTCACAACGATCACAAAATGCGTTTTGACCACGATAACACGATACCACACCCGACATATCCGCATCGCGCACAGGAAACGTAAGTCCGCCTGCGGACATTGTTTCTGCCTGTGACGGATTGGAACCGACAAGGCCGATAAAAGACACCATAACGATGGTTACAGTCACATACAGAAAGCGCATTACGGGTTTATCCTAAAAGCCAGCTTTAGGAATATGTGATTGCCAACCTGCAAAAACAATAAAACAAAAATAGCAGGGCAATATAACCACATGCCCTGCCATCCAAAATCTCATCAGCACCGACACCTTGGTCGGGTCTTTTTCGACCAGATCAACGTCCTAACTGGCGTAATAACGCCCAAACCGGTTGGTCAGGAAATCATCAAGCGCAACCTGTTCCTGACGAAGGTATCCCTTGCCTGCCAGTTTGCCGGTCAGAACCATATCCATGACGGCACAAAGACCCGCCGACGTTGTGATCTGGATCGCAGACCAGTTTTTGCCACCGATTGCCGTACCATGGACCTTGCGGATGAAGTTTTCTTCGCATAGCTCGCCATCGCGCAAACCGATTGCATCGGCAAAGATCACAATCACGTCCTGACTTGTGATCGGCAGCGACTTCTCAAAAATTTCCTTCATCAGGTCCGGACGTTTACCAAGGCCAAGATCCTCGATCAGAATTTTCAGGATTTCCTGATGCCCGGGATAGCGCACGGTCTTGTAATCAAGGTTGTCGACCTTGCCTTCAAGCATGTCACATAGCGCCCCGACACCACCCGACGTGTTAAACGCTTCGTATTCGGTACCATCAAGGGTGAAACGCTCATATCCCTCCAACGGCAACACTTCGATCCGCTTGCCCTTATGGATCGCTTCACAAGGGTTGAGATATTCGTTGATCAAACCATCCGTCGACCAGGTCAGGTTATATTTCAAACGGTTGGTCGGGTTTTGTGGCAAAGCACCGACCCGAAGGCGCAAGTTCTGAACGGTATCAAACCGTTTGAAAAGATCATGCGCTGCAATGGAAATAAAACCGGGCGCCAATCCACATTGCGGCACAAATGCACCGGCGGCGTCCTGGGCAATTTCGCGGATTGCACGGGTGGTTTCAACATCTTCGGTAACATCGAAATAGGATGCCCCAACCGTGCGCGCCACGCGGGCAATCGCAACATTCAAATAAAACGGACAGGTCGACAGGATGGCATCATGGCCGTTTGCAATTTCCGTAAGGGCAGCCTCGTTGGTAACATCGACATTTACCAATGTTGCAGCATTATCCTTGGCGCATATTTCAAGCATATGGCCGTTGGAATCGGCCAGCGTCACGTCATATTCACCGCTTTCACGCAACATGACGGCTGCCATACGTCCGATTTTACCGGCACCCAGAATCAAAACCTTTTTCATTTTAAAACTTCTCCCATTTTTTTATCGGTGACCGCATGCAATGCGTTGCCATACCCTGGATAACGTTATTGTTATGCTTCTTTGATGGTCTTCCGCTGGACTGCCGGTTACAACCCGGTGATACTGTGAAAATCAATGATTTAACCATCAAAATAACGGGTAAAACCGATGAAACGCAGACTTGATGATATTGATCGGCGCCTGATTGCCCGCCTGCAACAAAATGCCCGCATGCCAATTGCAGCACTGGCACGTGATGTCGATCTGTCACGAAGCGCGGTTCAGGAACGTCTGGAACGACTGGAACAGGCAAAATTCATTGTTGGATACACGGTACAGCTTGGCAAAGAGGCCAGATCACTTTTGCTGGCCGAAGTCATGATCCAGGTCGAACAAAAACAATCTGCCGGGGTGGTCAGGGCCTTGCAAAAGATCACCCATTGCATTCGTTGCCTTGCGATTTCGGGGGAATACGATCTGATCGCTGAAATTGCAGCCGACACATCCGAGGAACTTGATGCCGTCCTTGACCTGATTGGGGCTCTGCCCGGAATAAAACGCACGGCAAGCTCAATCATCCTTTCCACGAAATTCGATCGCCGCTAAACTGCCCCCCGGGTTGGGGAGCCTCTGTTCGGGAAATTTGAATAAATTGGCTGAAAAACGCAGATATTCTGTTCTGACGGTTCTGCTCGCCGGCTTTTCTGTCACCAGCGTTCTTGGTGTTGGCATTGCCCTTTACCTTGGTCTTGGCGCCGCCTATCAAAACACCCGAAATCTTTGGGTCATGATGAGCGACCTGGACCTGACATCGGTCCAGCGCAGCATGCATGAACGCATGGAAAATGTCAGCTTGCGCGCAACCTGGGTTGCCGATCAGGTTGCCAGCGGCACCCTTGATCCCGCTTTTCAACATGGCTGGCAAAATGCAATGCGCGCACTCGCCGCATCACACATGGATGTCATGGCCTATGGCCTGATTACCGGCGACCGTCAGTTTATCGGCTATAACCCCGAAGGAATGCGCGATATCCGTCGCACGCTCCCCGCCGATGACATGCTGTTTTCCGAACTGGCCCATTTACGCGGACCTTCAACCAACCACACCAGTTTCCCGCGATGGGACCCCTATTTCAAACAAACCGTGATCGCGAACTGGATTCCACTATTCCTTAATGGGCGATATCTGGGAACATTTATCCAGTATCTATCACTTTCCAATCTGTCCAACAGCCTGATCCGGGGTCGAGAAGGCCTGCCCGGTGTTCCTTTTGTCCTGATTGCCGGAAACCGGGTTATGGCGCACCCCAGACTAAGTGAATGGGGGAACAGCACCGCATCCAGTCTTGTGAATGGTGCAGATATTGCCCGCAGCCCGATCCCGCTTCCGACCATCAATGATATTGGTGATCCGGTTCTGGCCAATATCGGCAAGTCTGAAAACATTCGCTTTCGTAAAACGACACTTGAAAAAAGTGATTCCAGCACCCTTAAACTATCGGGTCTTGAACTTAACGGCCATTATTCGATTATCGTTACCAAACAGATCCTGAACACCCCCTTCTCGCCGATGATCATCGGTATGCATTTCGAAGAAGCACTGTTTAACGATGAATGGAACCGGTTGGTTTTGGCATCGGCAATGGGCGGGGTTGTCCTGATCTTGTCAATCATCATCGCAATCCTGATCGCACGTCAATTCACCAAACCGATCCGCCTGTTCGCCTCTGCCGCACGCGCCTTCGAAAAAGACGGCATCGACAATCACGATTTCCCTGATCTTAGCGGCAGCCGCATTCGCGAATATGACGATGCGGCACGGTCTTTTAACCATATGATCAAGGCGGTCCATGATCGCGAACGGATCACCAGCCTGTTTGGTAAATTCCTGCCCGCCTCAATTGCGCGCAAACTGCTGGCATCCGGAACAGATTCAGGCGTCCTTCCCCCGCAACAATGCGAGGCAACCGTCCTGTTTGTCGATATCGAAGCCTTTACCAGCCTGTGTGAAACGCTTGACCCGCAACAGATCGTATCAATGCTAAACGCCTATTTCGACTGCACGACCAACATCATCGAAGAACATGGCGGCATCATCACCCAATTCCAGGGCGATGCCATCCTTGCCGTGTTTAATGCCTTTGACGAGTTGAATGACCATGCCGATGCGGCCCTTGATTCCGCTATCGCCATCCAGCATGCGGTCAATACCCGCCAATTCGATGGCTTATCACTCCGCTGTCGTTGCGGTGTCAATACAGGGCGCATGATCGCGGGGAATGTCGGGGCAAGTGCCCGCCTGTCCTTTACCGTTCACGGGGATGCGGTTAATACGGCATCAAGGCTGGAACGGGAAAACAAGGTTCTTGGCACACGCATCCTGCTGTCAGACAGCACACACGACCAACTTTCCGATCCGGAACGTGTTGTAAAGGCCGGAACCATTCAGTTGCGCGGTCGCCATTCAGAAACCGTACTTTACACCTGTCGCCCTCAAAACTCGCGATAGTCTTTCAATCACGCTCAACCCTCAGTAAGCTATCCCGATCATCCGGAAATCCAATCCGGAACATCGGGGCAGTGGAAACAATGATAATTGAACGCCGGGGGCGTTTTTCAATACTGGGTGTTTTGCTGGGGGCCTTTTTTGTCACCAGCGTATTGGGCGTTGGACTGGCGCTCTATCTCGGGCTTGATACAGCCTATGACAATACCCGCAATCTCTGGATTGCGATGACCCAAGCCGATCTGGAAGAAGCACAAAGTGCCATGCGGGGACGGGTCGACAGAATGCGGCGACGCAATGTGTGGGTCGCCCGCGAAGTCGCACATGGTGACCTGAACCCCGATAACGACATAATCTGGCAAAACACCTTGGCCGCGCTTGTCACCAACGAACATGACGTGACAATGATCGGACTTATAAAACCGGATGGTCGCTTTACCGGTTACAATCCAACATCTGATACATCCATCACAGGCAAAGCCGCCCCCGCGGAAGATATAATTGCCCGCGCGCTGATTGCCAACGGCCCCGGCCAAAGCTCCACCCTGTTCCCGCGCTGGAACAATTTGGTCAAACAGGTCGTCATCAGCGAAATGATCGGACTATTTCAAGACGGGCAGTATATGGGGACCCTTGTGCAATATGTCTCGCTTGGCGATTTTTCCCGTGATTTAAAAATCGATCCGACCGAAGCCGGGCGCACTCCCTTTATCCTTGTCAATAATCACGTCATTGCCCATCCTTCGCTGCCCGATTGGCAGCAATCCCATCCCCCCGAAAACATCGATGCCAAAGATATTTTTGCCATCCTGCCCGGCATTGACGAACTTGCCGACCCGGTTCTTGAAAATATGGACCAATGGCAGGAATTCGACTTTGATCCCCCCGCCCCCCATCACGAAAAAAACGGATCGCAGGCTTCATCGCTTGAACTTGCCGATGGGTATTATGTTGTCATCACCCGCCAATTCGAAGAATCAGCGGGCCTGCCCATTTTAATGGGGATGCATTTTGATCCATCAGTATTTACCCAGGAATGGCAACGCTTGAAATTGGCGACCCTGATTGGGGTTTCAATCATGGTGCTTGCAATCATGCTTGCGGTCCTGATTTCCCATTATTTTACCCGGCCGCTAAAACGGTTTTCCGAAGCAACCCGCCAGTTGGAAAAAGGCATTCTTGACGACTTGCCGGTCCTGCCCGGAAGCCATATCGCCGAATTCAACGATGCATCGCTATCTTTCAACCATTTGGCCATCACCCTGCGGGATCGGGAACGGATCGGGCGGATATTTGGCAAGTTCCTGCCAACCGCCATTGCACAGCAACTGCTCGACTCTGATGATGACACAGGAAACATCCAGCCCCATCAATGCGAGGCCTCCATCCTGTTTGTTGACCTAGTCGGCTTTACAACGCTTAGCGAAAGCATCGCCCCACAGCGGATCGTAACCATTCTGAATGCCTATTTCGCAAAGGCAACCGCGATCATCGAAGGCAATGGTGGCATTATCACACAATTTCAAGGCGATGCGATTCTTGCGGTATTCAATGCCTTTGGCGACGTGCCCAAACATGCCGACGCCGCGGTTAAAACAGCCGTTGCCCTGCAACATCTTGTTCACGGCGAACAATTTGACAGCAAAGATTTACGGTGCCGTTGCGGGATCAATACCGGCATGCTGGTTGCGGGCAATGTTGGCGCGCCAGACAGACTGACGTTTACGGTCCATGGGGACGCGGTCAACAGCGCAGCACGACTGGAAGCCAAGAACAAGGAACTGGGAACACGCATCCTGATCGCAAGCACCACGTTCGATCAGCTTTCAGACCAGACACAAGCACGCCTTGCCGATAACATCCTGCTACGCGGGCGCAGTGAAACCACCGCAGTTTATACCATTCAAATCAGCGGCATCGATCAAGGCATATAGTTTCCGAAGGCAAAAACACAAAACGCCGCATTGGATAAACCAATGCGGCGTTTTGTAAAACCTATGAGAACAAGGTGCCGGGAATTAACCCTGACGCGCCTTGAAACGCGGGTTCTTTTTATTGATTACGTATACGCGTCCACGGCGGCGCACGATACGGCAGCCTTTTTCCCGCAGCTTGGCGGATTTCAATGAGTTCCGGATCTTCATAATTGTAAACCTTAGAAACTTGGCCCCTTCGAGGAAGCCGGAAAATAGAAGTACACCCCGCCCCTGTCAACACCTAAAACAGGTTGCAGCGACAGAAATCGGGACAAAACCCATTCATTCGTCGCCAGCAGCAAGCATGATATCGGTCGATCATCTGATCGTTGCATAGAACCGATAGAAGGCCAGCGCACCAGATTCAAGCATTTTTACGCGATTCATCCACATTTCCATCTCTGGAACCAAATATTCCATCATATCCAGGTCCAAACCACTGTTCTGGATGTCGGCCAGCATGTCCTTCCAGGCCGATTTGATCTGTTTGACATGAATATCAGTTTCGTCCTTGGCAATACGAATATCGAATTTCAGTTTCCCCAACGCGCTTTTGTAATGATCGGCCGTCCAGGGACAAGGCTTGAAATCCTCGTATTTGGCCCATTCTTCAACGGCATCGCCGCTGGCATCTGTGGTCAGAACGTAATCGGTTAGCAAAATCTGCCCATGATCGCGCAGGGTTTCCGCCAATGCCACCAACAGAACATCCTTGTTCTCAATACGGAACATATCGCCAAAGGAATAAACAACGTTGAAATAGGCCTTGCGCAGATCCGGGCTGGACGGATCAAAAGTTTGCACCGGTACTTTTTTCTGCACGCCAATCTGCACAGAACGCTCCATCCCCAAAAGGGCAAGCTCGTCATCCTGTTCATAGACCGTCACCCAGACGCTAAGCTTGTCCGCCAGCAAACGTGCCACACCGCCCAGCTTGCCACCGATTTCAAGACAGCTCAGAGTTTCATCAAGCGCAAGCGGCTTGGCCAGTTCCATGGCATAGTCATGACCACCAGGGATCATGATGCCACGATCAAACAGCTTGGCATAAAGCTTGATACGTTCCGGTGGCCAGCGACCCGCTTCGTGATCAAGATCAAGCTCGCCCAATTCCGGCTCAACCGGTCGGGCAAGGAAGATCTTCATCTTGCGCAACCAGGTGCGATAATCGTCTATTTCCTTTTGCAGCAGGTAATATTCGACCGGATTATCGTAGCCCTGCCATTTGGCGCGAATCTTTGTGCCCAGTTTCAGACTGTGGCCGTCCGGCATGACAAATTCCGACATTTCGCCACCATGATCACCATCATGATCAAGAACGTCGCCGTCATCGTCAGCATTACGCTGCCAGAATTTCAATTTCAAGACACATACTCGCTAAACGGTTCTTAAGGGCTAAGGCCAATTGCAGACCGATTGCAGATCAATTACCGATCATTTCTTGCAAAATATGGCAAATACGCAAAAGTGACAACGTGTTAAGATTTGAACCATATGATCCCTGCCTCAGAATGAATATAAACGGAATATGATTTGAGCCCCCGGTTTCGGGATGTTTTTACGCGCAGGATGCCTATTCACGAATGAACCAAGATCATCTCGGGATTTATTATCGCCTGTTAAACATTGCGCCGGATGCCGGTGCAAAGGAAATCAAGCTCGCCTATCGCAAGCTTGCCTTTGAATACCATCCAGATCGAAATACAGATATTGATGCCGAAGAAAAATTCAAGGACATCACCGAGGCCTATGAAATCCTGATTGGCGAACGCAAGGCACCGGCCAGTTCACCACGCAACGCAAAATCCGGTGCATCGGCGAATGGTAAAAACACCGGCAAACAGCAAAGCGGCGCCTATGGCCCACAGGCCGCAGGCCCTGGCAAAGCAGACGCACACCGTCAGGGATTTGCAGGATCGGGCCGCAAGGCCGAAAACAACCGCGAAAGCGAAGAAGACCGGTTTGCTCGCGCCAACGAGGCCTATCGCCAGCAGCAGGAACGCAACGCAGCCCGCAAGTCAAACATTCACCCCGGCGCCAAACGCCACGCCAAACCCCGTGCCACCCCGGATCAGGCGGGCTTTATCCGCTGTGCAATCACCGAAGTCGTCTCCGCACAACCCCGGCAGGTCGAATTCACCATTGTGCGTGGCTTTCTGCATTCCCTGAAAATAGAAAAAATCCGTGCAAACCTTGCCCCCAAAGGGGCACGGCGCATGGCATTAAAGGCCAGCTTCAAAACATGGTTCCGGGGGTTCTGGGGCTGGCGCAGCTTCATCCCGGCATGGCGGGCGATCATTGGCAATATGCGCGGCGGCGTTTTCCCGCCAGAAGGCAATGCAAAACTGCTGTTTACACAAGCCACCGCATTTGAACGCAGCGGCAACAAACCCCTGGCGCGTGCCGTCCTGTTGCAGGCCAATGATTTCATCGGATCAAACCGTTCTGTCTTGGCCGAACAAATCCGCGCAAACCTGCGACGTCTGGATGACGGAAAACCGCCAAGACGTGTGCGTGATGAATGGAAACAGATCGGGATGCTTGATGCCCTGATGCATCTAAGCCCGATTTTCATTGTGATATTCTGTCTGCTGGTTGCCTTTGGCCCCGGCCAGGGATTTCTCACCCGTGACATCCCCGAACTGATTGCCGAAAAAACAGATACATTAACCCGCAAGGTCGAACAGATCATCGGGGTGGAACGTGATCCTTATTATATCGACCGCGATCTTTTGAATATGCGCAAAGGTCCGGGCATTGAATTTCCGGTCATGCGTCGATTGGCGCGGTTTGAAACCGTCTATATTGATGGTGCAAGCGACGCTTTTTGGATTCCAATCGAAACCAGCCTTGGCGAAACCGGGTTCGTCAATCTGGATGCCCTGGTGCCGGGCAGCGGGACCAAGGCGCGTGACGCATGGTGTGCCACAAACAGTTGCGACTGACCGCAAACACACGATCAGTCGCAACAAAATCTTGTTCTTTGGGTGCCAGATCCGATTGATCAGTTCTTGACCGGGACCGCCTTCAACGCCGCCAAAAGATAATCCCAAAACCGCAGAACACTTGGCACATGGACGCATTCATCGGGGCTGTGTGCGCGTTTGATTGTCGGCCCGAACGAAACCATATCCCAATGCGGATATTTTGAACCAAGCACACCGCATTCCAAACCGGCATGAATAACGCGAATTTCCGGGTCTTTGCCAAACATGTCGCGATGAACGGCTTTCATCATATTAACGACTTCGCTATCGGCATTTGGCTTCCACCCCGGATAGGCATCGCCCCAGGTAACCGTTGCACCGATATTTTCAAACACTGCCGTTGCCGTTTCACGGATGGCATCACGTGCCGAATTGATCGAACTGCGTGCGGATAAGGTCACATTGGCCTTGCCATCCGCAAGTTTGACAATGGCAAGATTGATCGATGTTTCAACCACGCCTTCAACGCTGGTGCTCATGGCGTGAACACCATTCGGTGCCCCGGTGACGGCATTATTGAAACGCTTGGAATCACCCGCACTCATTGCTGCCTTCGGAAGGTCCGCATCCTTGGCAGCAATGGCGAAATTGGGTTCAATCGTACCGATTTCGTCTTTTACTTCCGCGCCAAAACGCGCAACTGCGGCATCAAAATCATCGGCCTTGTCTGATGGCAACACAACGGTCGCAAATGATTCACGCGGGATCGCATTACGTGCCGTACCGGCATTGATTGTCACAATCCGAACACCGAATTCACGAATGGCTGTGCGCAGAAAGCGCGCCATCAGCTTGTTGGCATTGCCAAGGCCCAGAATAATATCGATGCCCGAATGACCGCCCTTAAGACCGGTCAACGCGATGTCACGCGCCACCTGTCCGCCGCCAACGGCTTCGGGCGTATAGGCAAAGCTTGCGACCAGATCGCCACCACCGGCACAGCCAACGCAAAGCTCGTATTCATCCTCGGTATCAAGGTTCAGAAGGATATCACCCTTAAGACGGCCCGGCTCAAGGTTCATCGCCCCGGTAAGGCCGCGTTCCTCGTCCACCGTAAACAGCAATTCCAGCGGACCATGCTCCAAACTGTCATCCGTCATAAAGCCCATCATGGCCGCAGCGCCAATACCGTTATCGGCCCCCAGCGTCGTATTATCGGCCGTGATCCAGTCACCGTCCATCACCATACGGATCGGGTCGGTATCGAAATTATGCGATGAACCGCTATTGGCCTGGGTGACCATATCGACATGGGATTGCAGGATGACCATCTTGCGGTTTTCAAATCCCGGCTTGGCCGGGACGGAAATCACAAGGTTGCTGCCGCTGTCGCGGAAATGACTGAAACCCTTGGCATCGGCCATCTTTTCCAAAAGCTGCAAAACAGCTTCTTCCTTGGTCGAGGGACGCGGGGTATCGCAAAGCTTCTGGAAATTATCCCAAATTGCGACCGGCGCAATTTTGCTGATCTCATTCACGGTGGCGCTCTCCTGTGTGGTTTATTTGCTATGCATTTCGTGGGCGTTCTTGCTGCTTAGCGTATCGGCGGGCGAATTTCCAGATGATCCAAGGGTTTTTACGCAGATTTCCGGCGATTTTCAGGCGATCCGCCAATGTAGCCCGGTTCAAGACCTAGTCGATGCCAACAAGCTTGCTGCGCCGTTCCAACAACAAGACATCACGCCACTGCCCCTGCATCGAACCATATGTCATGCGACCAAAACCATGGCGTCGGCACAGAATTTCAAAGCCATGCTTTTGATGAAGGGCAACACTGCCGCTGTTTTCCGGAAAAATACCCGCCTGCAACGTCCAGATGCCATGCTGTTCTGAACCTTCGACAAGCGCAGCTAATAACTGGCGGCCAATTCCCTGCCCCTGACAATCAGGATCGACATAAACCGATATCTCGGCCACACCGGCATAGGCACAGCGCCCTGATACGGAAGATAACCCGGCCCATCCAAGGACTTTTCCACCGCCATCATCCGCAACATAACGACAATGCAACAGGTGCCCCCCATCCCACTCCGACCACGTTCCGCCATTTTCCTGAAAGGATGCATGTCCGGAACGCAACGCCCGGTTATAGATATCAATAACCGCACCGCCGTCCGCCAATACCATTTCACGAATGATCATTGTTTGCCCGCCATATTACGCAAAGCAAAACGGTAATTCAGTCCGGATCAGTTGTCGACCTGATCATCGAATATCAGGAATTTAATGCCGTCTCGCCCCGCATCCTTGGCAGCATACATCGCCCGGTCGGCTGTCAAAAGTGCCTGATCAAGTTCGACAAACTGCCCACGCAATTCACCACCGACGGTAACGCCAAAGCTCGCCGTAATACTGACAGCTTGATCTTCAGATGCCTCGGCCGACACTTCGATGGCCCTAATCATCGTTGCCAGACGATCTGCAATGCGCTTGGTAACGGCCGCTGTTGCGGATGGCAAAAGAACGGCAAATTCCTCGCCGCCCAGCCGGACGACAAGATCGTCATCACGCAATGCCTGACGCAAAGTCAGCGCAACCTTTTCCAGAATACGATCCCCGGCGGAATGGCCATGGGTGTCGTTGACATTCTTGAAATGGTCAAGATCAAGCACCACCAGACCAAATTGCCAAACCTTGCCTTTCAACTGGCGAATTTCGCGCAGGCGACTGACCGCAGATTCAAACCCGCGCCGGTTCAAGGCACCGGTCAGCGGATCGGTCGATGCCAAAGTATCAAGGTGCTGTTCCTTGCGCTTGTGGCTAGAGATATCAAGTGCCGATACCATCACCCCGCCATCTTCCATCAAATTCATGCGGATATCGGCATGGCATCCAGATGGGGTTTGCGCACTTTCAATATTGGCATGCCCATGGCCACTTTTGATCATCAAGGCATACATGCCCCGCAGAATATCAATTTCAAATGTCAGCGGACCGTCGCCGTCCATATCCCCCGCCCCGAACAGGCGGGCAAATTCACGATTGTAATGGGCAACGTCCTGACGGGTATCAAGCATCCCGACGGCCGAGGGCACCATGCGGATGACTTCGGTAACCGCTTCTTCCAACCCGGCCTTGCTCCGCATCAATGCCTTGTTCATTTCGACTTCATCGCGCACATCATGCGCCGTGGTCAAAATAGCGGCTTGGCCATCATGCCAAAGAATACGTTCGTCGGTTAAATCACGCCAAACGGCACTGCCATCATCCAAAATGTCCTGCACCCGGTGACGCTCCCCTTCGCGATCGCCGTGCAGGATTGCCGCCACATGTTTAAGGGCGCGTTCCTTGTCGACTTCGGGGATAAAACGCAGGACATCGGGCTTTTCCATAAAGGCGCTGGCATTTTCAGCCCCCATCAAATGCGCAAAGGCATCATTGACATAAAGGGCCGTCATATCGCGATGAACCATCACACCGATAAAGGACCGACCCAGCATATGATCAACCTGCATGGCCGTTGTCCCGTTATCGATCAATTGGGCTGTGGTCAGGACCGCGTTGGAATCGCCCCATTCAACGGTTTCATCACTGATTTCCATCCAGACCGGTTTTCCGTCAGTCCGGATATTGTAAACCTTTTTCCAGCCGTGAAACCCGTTGGCGTCCTGAAACTCATAGGCCAGTTTTCCAGCTTCGAAATGGAAACTCGGGGGGATGTATTGCCGCAAATCAGGTTCGGACATGAAATCCTTCGTGTCCTTGCGGCCCAGCATATTCGCATAGGCATCATTGACGTACACAGCTATCAAATCCCTGTGTACGACAACTCCCACCCGCGATCGTCCATAAAGACGCGCAATTTCTGTCGGTTCGAATCGCATCAAAACCTTATTGTCCCCGGTAATGCGATTTAACGCGCCCCTTAAATCAGTTTAGCTTGCGGTCGCTCTGCGCGATATCTAATCAAAGGTTACACTATATTAAAAATGATTAAAATACGCACTTGCCCGGTCGCCTCGCTATTTGATTGCATCATTTTTGCCAAATGACTTTTGGCACGATATCCTGAAAGTCATCGGTTACCTGCGATGCAGAACTGCCCTCTTATCTTCACAAACCTGTTGTGAAACCATGATCTATATGTTGTCAACAGAACTGAAGTTCCAATAGCTTAGCCGGATAGAATTTATGGATCACATGGATTACGAAATCATCAGCCGCAAACGCGGTTGGGACGGACATTTCAAACTTGATGTCTATAAACTTCGGCATCGGTTGTTTGACGGCGGCCAAAGTGCGGTCCTTCAACGGGAAATCCTTGAACGCGGTCATGCGGTCGCGGTGCTGCCCTATGATCCAATCCGCGACGAGGTTGTCTTGATCGAACAATTCCGCCCGGGTGCTATTTCGGTCCATCAACACTTTCCCGACATGCCGCTTTGGTTAAACGAAATCGTCGCTGGCATTGTTGAAGACGGCGAAGAAATGCAAGACGTCGCCCATCGCGAAACGATGGAAGAATCCGGTTGCACGATCAATGGCCCGCTTGAATTGATTTCGCGCTACTATGTCACACCGGGTTGCTCAACCGAAACCGTCACCCTGTATTATGGCCCGGTGGATGCGACAAAGGCCGGTGGTCTTCATGGCCTTGCGGATGAAGGCGAAGACATTCGGGTTTATACGGTTTCAGCCGACGAATGCTTTGCCATGTTGCAAAAGGGGCAACTCTGCAATGCAACGGCGATGATTGCCATTCAATGGCTGATGCTGAACCGCGACCGATTGCGCGGAAATGCTCCGAAAAACACAAACAACACATGATTTGTGTTTATATAAAATTTGACACAATTTTTACGTGGTAATTTTTAAACCATATTGACTTTTGTGTATAAATAGCCCACTCAACAGGCAACAGAATTTAAATTTAACCACGCTTGGAGTCTGTCATGGACATTCGCAATGGCACCATCGAAGCCATTGGTCGCACCCCGCTTGTGAAACTTAAAAAAGTTTCCGAGCTGACGGGCTGCACCATTCTGGGCAAGGCGGAATATGCCAATCCGGGCGGATCGGTCAAAGACCGCGCTGCTCTTGCCATCATTCGTGACGCGGAAAAACGCGGTCTTCTGAAACCCGGCGGCGTCATCGTCGAAGGAACCGCTGGCAATACCGGCATTGGTTTGGCCGTTGTCGGCAATGCGCTGGGTTATCGCACGGTGATTGTCATCCCGGAAACGCAAAGCCAGGAAAAGAAAGACCTTTTGCGTTTGCTGGGTGCTGATCTGCGCGAAGTCCCGGCTGTGCCCTATCGCGATCAGAACAACTATGTCCATGTGTCGCGACGTCTGGCCAAAGAACTGGCAAAATCTGAACCAAATGGTGCCATCTGGGCCAACCAGTTCGATAACGTCGCCAACCGTCAGGGCCATATCGACACCACCGGCCCTGAAATCTGGGAACAGACCGACGGTACGGTGGATGGCTTTATCTGTGCGGTTGGCACCGGCGGCACGCTGGCCGGTGTTTCCATGGCACTTAAAGACCGCAACAAAAACATCCAGATCGGCCTTGCCGATCCGATGGGGGCGGCGCTTTACAGCCACTATAAATTCGGCGAATTGAAATCCGAAGGCAGCTCGATCTCCGAAGGGATCGGTCAGGGCCGCATTACCGCCAACCTTGACGGCATCACGATTGATCATCCGTTCCAGATTTCAGATGATGAAATGCTGCCGATCGTCTTTGACCTGCTAAAGGAAGAAGGCCTGTGCATGGGCGGATCAACCGGTATCAACATTGCCGGTGCGGTGCGCCTCGCCCGTGAACTTGGTCCGGGTAAAACCATCGTCACCATTTTATGTGACCTTGGCACACGTTACCAAAGCAAACTTTGGAACCCGGAATTCCTTAAGGAAAAAGGCCTGCCAAGCCCGGATTGGCTTTAGGTTCGGTCCCAGACAACAACCGAAATAAATCCCCGTCCAGATTGGCGGGGGTTTATTTTTGATATCCTTTTGACCCGCGGCAAAATCACCGATTACGCCACGGCCCCTTCCCGGCGTGCCGCACGCCAAAGATAAAGCCCGCAAATCGCAGCCCCGACCAAAAGCGTACCGGCAAAACCCGCCACCGCATTCCACCCGCCATGCGACCAGAACCAGCCCCCCACCGATCCCATGATGCTGGAGCCCAAATAATACGCCAGCAAATACAACGACGATGCATGGCCCTTGGATTGTTTGGCCATGCGCCCGACCCAGCCACTCGCCACCGAATGGGCAACAAAAAATCCACTGGTCAACACCATGATCCCGCCGATCATGCCCCAAAGACTGCTTAGCAGCGTTATCGCCACCCCGGCCCCGGCAATCACAATCCCGCCCAGCAAAACCGGCCCGCGCCCGACACGGTCTGACATCGCCCCGGCAATCGATGACGTCACCATGCCACACAGATAAACCACGAAAATCAGGCTGATCTGCCCCTGGCTAAGGTTAAAGGGGGCCTCGGACAACCGAAACCCGGCATAGTTATAGATCGTGACAAAGCACCCCATGGCAAAGGCCCCGATCAGGAACACAAACGGCAAACCGGGATGGCGCAAATGCTGTTCCCAGGCCCGAATATGATAGCGCAATTGAAAACCGGGCCGACGGACAAAATTACGCGATGGCGGCAACAACACGGCAAAACCAATCGCTGCGGCCAAACCAAGCGCCCCCATCGCGCCAAGTGCTAAATGCCAGCCAACCATATCGGTTAACAGTCCAATCACCACACGGCCACTCATACCGCCAAGGGCCGTGCCGCTGATATAAATCCCCATGGTGGTGCCAAGGCCGCGCGGGTGCATTTCTTCGGCCAAATAGGCCATGGCAACCGCCGGAACACCACCTAAAATCAGGCCTTCCAGCGCACGCACCACCAAAAACGCATGCCAATCCGATAACACCGGCGCGATCAGGTTTAACAATGACGCCCCGCACATCGACGCAAACATCAATTGTTTGCGCCCAAACGCCTCGGACACCGCCCCGGCCAGCAAAATGGCAAAAGCCAAAAACCCGGTGGCAAGCGACAGCGCCAGCGAACTTTCCGCCGGGCTGACGGCAAAATCCCGCGCCAGTTCCGGCAACAAAGGTTGCACGCAATAAATCAACGAAAACGTCGCATAACCCGCCAAAAACAGCGCCAGACTGATCCGCCGATATTCGGGGGATCCCGGCTCGGTATAGATCGGCTCGGCCATTGCGGGCGGTTGCACGCCATCAACGGTTAAAGGCTGCGCTGCGGGGATCTTTGCCCGATCTGCACACATGAAAAGGCCTCGTTCTTTTTTTATACTCGGATATGGCCACATGGTTGCAGCTTTGCCGATATCCGTCCAATATATACCACAGTCATTCATGATATGTTTTGGATATACCGGATGGAATTGCGCCATATTCGCTATTTTCTCGAAGTTGCCCGCGAAGGCAACTTTACCCGTGCCGCCGCCCGGATCGGCATCGGCCAGCCACCGCTTAGCCAACAAATCCGCGATCTGGAAAAAGAGATCGGCACACAATTGTTCCACCGTGTCCCCCATGGCGCGAATTTGACCCAGGCCGGGCTGGCCTTTCGCGAAATTGTTCAACATTTCCCCGAAATGGCCGAACGTGCGATCCGTGCCGCCCAGCGCGCCGGGCGCGGTGAAATCGGCTCGATCCGGGTCGGGTTTACCGCATCGGCAGCGTTTAGCCCCAGCGTCCCGCGCGTCTTCCGTGATTTCCGCCGGTCCTATCCCGGCGTTGACATGACGCTGGAAGAAAACAATTCCGCCCGTCTTTTGAACGCGATCCAGGATGAACAGCTTGATGCCGTCTTCCTGCGCCAAGGAACAACCCCCAATGATAATATCCGCCTGCACCGGTTAAAATCAGAACCGATGCTGATTGTTCTGCCCGCCGGTCATCCGGCCGCACTTGACGATACGGTCGCCTTGGAAACCTTGCGCGATGACGCCCTGATCCTGACACCGCGCCACGTCGGGCCAACGCATTTCGATATTGTCGTTGCCGCCTGCCGTGCTGCCGGATTTGAACCGGTGATGGGCCAAAGCGCGCCACAACTGGGATCGGTGATCAATTTTGTTGCGGCTGAACTTGGCTTTTCACTGGTACCTGCCGCCATGGCGCAATTACAGGTCAATGGCGTGGTCTATCGCAAGATCGCGGGCGATGTTCCGATGGCGCATCTGGCACTGGCCTATCGCGCCAGTGATATTTCAACGGTTCTTCGCAATTTCGTCAGCCGTACTCTGAACGAACACCGCATTGCCAGTGAACCCCCATCCGCCCCCGTCAACAACGCCGATTAACCAATTGGCAGGATCAATCTTTCTGACACCAAATCGACAAAGCATAAGCACGATAGAACATGGCGGAATGCCCCCATTTGGCGAAACAAAACGCAAAACCCGCTGTCATGGACTGGCAAGCATCTGATTTTAGGCTAGATTAGTCGTCAACGATGCAATCTGGCGCGCCCATATGTGGCCTGCGCCCAACAGGATATGGTTCATGATCCCCTTTTCCGTTCTCGACCTTTGCCCGGTCAACGAAGGCGAACATCCGCGCGATGCGTTGCGCAATACGCTTAGCCTGGCGCAACATGCTGAAAAACTTGGCTTTCACCGTTACTGGCTGGCCGAACATCACAATATGCCCGGCATCGCCAGTGCCGCAACCTCGGTCGTCATGTCCCATGTGGCCGCAGGCACCAAAACCATCCGCGTTGGATCGGGCGGTGTGATGTTGCCCAACCATGCCCCGCTTGTGATCGCCGAACAATTCGGCACCCTTGATGCGCTTTATCCCGGCCGTATTGATCTTGGCATTGGTCGCGCACCGGGGACCGATCAACGCACCGCCGCCGCCCTGCGCCGTGACATGCATGGCAGCGAAGACCGCTTTATTCAGGACGTGCTTCAGGTTCAGCAATTCCTTGCCCCGCTTGAAGGCAATCCGCCGATCCGGGCGGTGCCGGGATATGGATCACAAGTCCCGATATGGCTTTTGGGCAGCAGCCTGTTCTCGGCCGATCTTGCCGCCCGTCTTGGCCTGCCCTTTGCCTTTGCCTCCCACTTTGCCCCTGACATGCTGATGGACGCGCTGAACCTGTATCGTCATCGGTTTGAACCCAGCGATCAGCTTGATAAACCTTATGCCATTGCGGCGATGGGATTCTTTGCTGCCGATACCGACGAGGAAGGCGAATATCTCGCAACCTCGATGCAGCAACAATTTTTAAACCTTAGGCGCGGCACACCAGGCCAATTGCCCAAACCGGTCAAATCGATGGATGATATCTGGAACCGGGTTGAAAAGGCCGGGGTCGATCATGCCATGCGCTATGCCGCGATTGGCGGGCGCGACACCGTGCGCAAAAAACTGCGCGATTTCATCGATATGACCAAGGCCGATGAAATCATGGTGACGGCCAATATCTTTGACCAAGAGGCACGGTTGAAATCATTTTCAATTGCCGCCGAGTTACACAAAGACCTAAGCAGTGACGAAACCGGCCAACACAACGCCTGAAAACAAGCCCCTTGGGCATTCGTACGATGATTAAATCAAAGCCGGGCCGCCCATATGGCCCGGCTTTGTATTTCATCATACGAAATGCCATCACTGTTTTCTTGCGCTTGATCATCGGCTGGGACAAGATAGCGACCCGGTTGGAAACAACCTGCAACTTATTGTTCCAAAAGGTTTTGGTTCGCCCCGATGACAGATTTCCTTCTGGCTGCCCTTCCGATTGCCACCATTTTATTTCTGATGATCAAAGCCAATTGGGGGGCGGCGCGCGCCGGGGCAGCCGCATGGTTTGTCACGGTCGTCATTGCCATTTTCACCTTTGGCGCGCCGATCGATATGCTGATCATTGCCCAGGCCAAGGGCGTGATGCTGGCCCTGTATATTCTTTATATCGTCTGGGCTGCGCTGATCCTGTATTTCGCCGCTGACGAAGCCGGTGCGATCAAAACCATCGGGCGCGCCATCCGGCAATTAACCGATGACCGTCCGTTGCAATTGTTGATCTTGGGCTATGTTTTCGCCACCTTCCTGCAAGGGGTCGCGGGCTTTGGCGTACCGATTGCCGTGATTGCGCCGCTTCTGCTCGGCATGGGGTTCTCGCCGGTTCTGGCCGTTGCGGCCCCGATGATCGGGCATAGCTGGTCGGTTCTGTTTGGCAATATGGCGACCTCGTTCGAGGCCCTGATCGGTGTCACCGGCATTCCGGGCACTGAACTGACCCATTATTCCGCAATCCTGCTTGGCCTGTCGGGCTTTACCTGCGGGGCGGCTGTTTTGTGGCTGGATGGTGGTTTTCGCACCGTGCGCCGCCGGATCGTGCCGCTGGTGATCATCGCCGGTGTGATGGGGGTTGTTCAATATCTGATGGCCAATTACGGCGTCTGGACGCTGGGCGGATTAACCGCCGGGATTGCCGGACTTGTCACATCGATCATCGTCACCCGGTTCTGGAAACCCCATCCTGATGATGTCGCCGATCCTTCCGATGTCCATGATGATCATCACCATATGCCCTTGATCGAAGCCCTGACCCCCTATCTGGTGTTTATGGTGATTGTTGGTCTGGCCACCTTTGTTCCCCCGGTCGAAGATTTCCTGTCGGGCATTCGTCTGACATTTGATTTCCCGGCGGTTTCAACCGCACTTGGCTGGCAGATCAATGCCGAAAGTGCCAAGGCCATCGCCATTTTCGGCCATCCCGGCGCGCTACTGCTGTATACCGCCCTGATCAGCTTTACCTTTTTCAAAATACGTGGCCGTTATGACAACGGCATCGCCAAACGCATCTGGCAACGCACGCTTAAAAGCGGCCTTCCGACCAGCGTTGGCATGGTGCCGGTCATCGGCCTTGCCCTGATCATGGATCATGCAGGCATGACCTATGCCCTGGCCGAGGGCGGTGCCGCATTGTTTTCCGGCTCCTTTGCCATTGCCTATCCGGTGCTGGCCCCGGCAATTGGCGCCCTTGGCGCGTTCATGACCGGCAGCACCAATAATTCCAATGTCGTTTTTGGCATGTTCCAGCGCCACACCGCCGAACTTTCGGGTATTTCAACCGCCCTTGTTCTGGCGGCACAGGCCACCGGCGCATCACTTGGCAGCATGTTGGCCCCGTCGAAAATCCTTGTCGGCTGTTCCACCGTTGGCCTGTCGGGCAAGGAAGGCCCGGTACTTTCGGTCGTGCTTAAAACCGGTGTGATCCTGACCGCGCTTTGCGGTTTCATGGCGCTGGGTCTGTTGCTGATTTCAATGATGAACGGGGGTTAAGGCCATGAAACAGAAATTGCTGAACCCGGCCTTCCTGTTTATCGCATCGCTTTTATTGCCACTTGCGGCCTATGAAGCATTAATCAATGAAACCGCCGCCCTGTTCGGGGTTCCGATAAGCAGCGTTTTATTTGCATTGTTTGCCGCCGTCATGATCCTGATCATCGCCAGGAAATAGGCATCAAGCCATTGGACGGATCGTAACCGGGGGCACGCCAAGGTTACGGGCGGAACATCGCCAGTTTGATCCCAAAGACAATAAACACACTGCCCGTCACCGCCTTAAGGGCGCGCTGGAACGATCCATTGCGCGCCATCCCTGTTAACCGCGACAACAGCACAATCATGGCCGTAAACCAGATAACATTGATGCTGGCATGCACACAAACCAGCATAAAGGCCGATGTCATCGCCCCCTCGCCCACGGGCATGAATTGCGGAAATGCGGCAAGGTAAAAGATCGACACCTTGGGATTAAGCACATTGGTCAAAAACCCATCGCCATAGGCAACGGCAAGGGTGCGCCGACGTTTGGCCGGGGCGACTTCGGCAACGGTTTTGATCCCGCGCCAGGCATCACGCAACGCCTTGAACCCGACCCAGCACAAATAGGCCGCACCCGCGATTTTGACCATCAAAAACAATTGGGCGGATTGCACAAGGATCACGGAAATCCCCAAAATCGACAATGTGCCATGAACATAAAAAGCCGTCACAAACCCGGCAACATTGGCAAAGCCTGCTGCACGGCCCGATGTCGGGACGGTCTTGGCAATCAGAACGCCATTTGGTCCGGGCGACATCACCAAAAGCGACGTCACCAGCATAAAACTGACAAGCTGTGTCCAATCCATCCCAAAGGCTCCGCATCGGTGAAGATCGGGCAACTATAGATGGATTTCAAAAACCGGCAAGCACGCGAATGTATCGATACATTTTCCATTTCAGCACCGCTTCGCCCCGGGAACAATCATTCCCAAATCAAAACAGCCCCAGATGACAATTAAGCGTCCGCAGCAATAACGCTTGAATGTTCCTATTTTGTTCTATATCTTGAACTCATGCAAAACACCCCCTTACATCCGCCTGAAATGGCACCCGGCAATGCAACGGATTTTCCGGATCAGGATCAGATGGATCCCTCGTCTTTGGATCCCAACATCTTGCCAGCGCGCAAACAAAAGGGCCGCGGTGCGATCTCAAACAGTGATGGCCGTTACGAGAAATTCAGCCATCAGGCCTATGACGATGGCTGGATATCCGGCCTGATGGAAGATGCCGATACACCGCGCACCAAAACCACGCTTGGCATCGACGGCGCGCGCAGCGTCATCACCAGAAACCAAAGCCCGGATGTACCGTTTGACCGATCCATCAACCCCTATCGCGGCTGTGAACATGGCTGTATTTATTGCTTTGCCCGGCCGACCCATGCCTGGCTTGGATTATCACCCGGCCTTGATTTCGAAACCAAATTGTTCTGGAAACCCGATGCCCCGGAATTGCTGCGCAAACAACTTGCCGGGCGCAGCTATCAGCCCGCCCCGATTGTCATTGGCACCAACACCGATCCCTATCAACCTGTTGACCGCGACAAGCAATTAACCCGATCCCTGATCAAGGTGTTAAGTGACTGCCAGCATCCTTTTTCAATCATCACCAAAAGTGCGCTGGTTACCCGTGATATCGACCTGATTGCCCCGATGGCCCTTAAAAACCGTGCCTCGGTCGCGGTATCGGTCACCAGCCTTGATCACAGGTTATCAAACCTGTTGGAACCGCGTGCATCGGCCCCGCACCGTCGGCTTGATGCCATTCGAAAATTGTCCGATGCCGGTATTGCGGTAACGGCCCTCTGCGCGCCGATTATTCCCGGCCTCAATGATATGGAAATCGAAAATCTGGTCGCCGCCGTTCATGACGCCGGGGCAACATCGGTTTCCCATATCGTTCTGCGTTTGCCGCTTGAAATCGCCGATTTGTTCGAAGAATGGCTTGAAACCAATTATCCCGACCGCAAGGCAAAGGTCATATCCCTGATCAAACAGATGCGCGGCGGGGCAATCTATCAATCGGAATTTGGCACCCGCATGCGCGGCACCGGCCCGATTGCCGATCTGATTGCGCGGCGGTTTGATGCCGCCCGCAAAAAACACGGCATGACCGGCCGATCCCTTAACCTTGATAGCAGTGGCTTTATCCGCCCCAATGCCAATGGTCAGATGCAGTTACTTTAAATCCCATTGATCTGCTTGATGAAAGATGCCGACACGGCATAAGCCCCCGGCCTTGTGATCCTTTACAAGGCAAACAGCAAAACACCCGCCGGGCAAAGCCAAAGGCGGGTGTTGATAACGCGATATAAATACAGTCTGATAGCCTGTGGCCCCGATCAGCCAACCACCCGATACCGCGCGTGGGGGGCGGGGTCCGCTGTGATCGACGGATCGATCTGTTGCAAAACCCCGCCTTCCTCCGCGCCTCGGTATTTTGTCAGGTCGCCATTTTTTGCATCCGCATCGCTTATGGCCATCACACGCGCACTTTCAAAGAACCGAAGCCCGCGTTTTTCAAGCACATAAAGCGTTTCACCGCCCCATGCCCCGGTCCAGACCAGCCCCGAAAGCAATTCCATTTCGTCTTCAATCCGTGCAGGCGAAATCGGCCGTCCAAGACAGGTCGTCAGCAAAAAGGAAAGCTCGGCGGCGGTAACGCCATCTTCGCAGCATTCCTCGGCCAGAACCGCCATAACAGCCATGGTCACAACCCGAAGCGAAACCTTGCCGGGTTCCAGCCCCGGAAAACGGCTTTGCTGCAATCCGGCAATATCATTGGCGATGCGATCAACGCCCCCACGGATCACATATCGACCACGCCAAACCCTGCAGCTTGTCCGTACTTCCCATTCCCGCATTTTGTCCCCGCCTGTTTTCTTGTCCCACGTCAATAAATATACATTACCTATACATAACGTCAACCCATATATCGACTTTTTGTATCATTTAATACAAGCATTGCGAAACCATTGATAACCACCCCGGGCCACAACGTATCCCCCGTCATCGGGCACAGCTTCGACATAGCCGCGCGCAATCGCGGTCTGAAAATCACGGCCAAAATTCTTTGGCATACGCAGATGCTCCTGACGACGCAGAAGGCGGCGAAGATCATCACGGGTCACAACACTGCGCCCATCGCGGTAATGCAGCCAAATTGCTCCGATCAGGATCGTTTCGGCAAAGCCACGCGGCTGAAGCCGGGCCACCAAATCCCCCAAACTGCCAATATACCCCGTCAGGAAACTGGCCGGATCCGCCATATCCATCGGATCGAAATCGGCCATACCGCCCGATTGAGAAGCACCATCATCCGTACGGTCACCCGCCCCATCCACCGCCGGAACAAAAGATTGCGGCAAGCCTGTCCCTGCCCCCCCGGCAGCACCACTATGATCAACATCATGGGCCTTTGCCGCGGCACCGCCCCTTGGCAACGATGCCCCCGCAAGGTCGCCCGCCCCACCGGCCCGCAAGGCATTCGGGGAACCAAACAGGGCCGCCATCACAAAAGGCAAACGCGCAGGCGGGATCGCACATTCAAGATCGACCGGTCCGAAATCGCCCTCGCCCGTAAGTTTGACGTGAATAATAGCAGCCAAGTTTCAATAACCCCCAATTTTGCCCAATGAAATACCATACATTTCGTACATAAATCAACATGATTTACAATTATATGTACCAATACATACAAACCAGAAAAGCAAAAAGCCCTCGACAAAACACCACCATGCGCAGCACCATGATTTTCCCGCATGGTTTTCCCGATGGATATCAGGCGCAACCACGCATTGATCGCGCCTGCCCCGGCAAAGGCCGATCATCTGCCGCCGGATACCACACGCAGAAAACGCTCCGCCGATCTGAACGCCACCAAAAATGACCGAGAATGGAGAAACCCTTGACCCGCCTTTTGTTTCGCGAAGATGCCTATCGCCAAAGCTGCGACGCCAAAGTCACGGCAGTTTCGGATCGGGGCATCGGCCTTGATCAAACCGTTTTCTATGCCACTGCTGGCGGACAGGCCGGTGATATCGGCACCCTGAAAATATCAGACGGGCGTATCCTGCCGATTGCCACCACGGTCAAGGACCGCGAAACCGGTCAGGTTCTTCATATCATTGCAGATGGCCATGACTTGCCGACCGTCGGTGATACGGTCACGGTCGATCTGGATTGGGATACCCGCCATCGCCTGATGCGGTTTCACACCTGCCTGCATTTGCTATGCGCGATTGTCGAAGGCGATGTGACGGGCGGCAACATTGCCGCACACAAGGCACGGCTTGACTTTAACCTGCCCGATGATGCCCCGGACAAGGACGAGCTGACCGATAAACTAAACGAATTAATTGCGCGCAATGCCGACGTTTACGACGGCGAAATCAGCATTGCAGAGCTTAAGGCAAACCCGGAACTGGTGCGCACCATGTCGGTTCAGCCGCCGATGGATGGTCATTCCATCCGCACAGTCACCATCGAAGGCATCGATTATCAGCCCTGCGGCGGAACCCATGTCAAACGCACGGGCGAAATCGGCAAGGTTCTGGTGTCCAAAATCGAAAAGAAAGGCCGCCAGAACAGACGTATCAATATTGTCTTTGATGAATAGCGGCTCATTTCATTCCTGTTCATATCTGGCCCGAACATATCCACAATTTCAGTCAGGATATTGCCATGTGCGAACAGGAAGGCTAAAAAATAAAACAAGAAACATTTGAAACAGATCTGCGGAAACGCCCCGGATCGCGCAATACCCACCATTGCAAACCGGAGTCCTTTGATGACCAACACTTCTTCAGACGCACTGGTTTCCACCCAGTGGCTTGCAGATCACCTTGACGCACCCGACGTTCGCGTTGTCGACGCCAGCTATTATATGCCCGCCCAAAACACTAATGCGCGCGCGATTTACAACACGCAACACATCCCCGGTGCGGTCTTTTACGATATCGACGACATTGCCGCCGATGACAGTGCGCCGCTTCCCCATATGGTGCCCGATGCCATCAAATTTTCAGCCAAGGTTCGCAAGCTTGGCCTTGGCGATGGTGTGCGGATCGTTGTTTACGGCCAAACCGGGTCGGCCCTTGCCGCCTGCCGGGCATGGTGGATGCTGCGTCATTTCGGGCATCACGACGTTGCTGTGCTTGATGGCGGCCTGCCGAAATGGCTGGCGGAAAACCGCGCCGTTACCGATACACCAACATTGCCGCGCGAACGCCACTTTACCGCGCGCGCCAACAGTTTCCTGTTACGCGAATACGATCAGGTTCTGGCAAACGTCAAAAGCCATCGCGAACAATTCGTTGATGCCCGCGCCACCGAACGCTTTACCGGGCAAGGCAATGAACCATGGGGCAAGGCCGGGCATGTGCCGGGCTCATACAACCTGCCCTTTGACAGACTTCTGAACGCCGATGGCACCTTTAAAGATACCGATGCCATTCGCACGGCCTTTACCGATGCCGGTGTCAGTTTGGACAAACCGATTGTCACATCGTGTGGATCGGGTGTTACCGCCTGCGTTTTGGCGCTTGGCGCCTATATTGCGGGCAAAAAAGAAGTCGCGGTCTATGACGGATCCTGGGCCGAATGGGCCACGACCGAAGGCAGCCCCATCGATCAGGGCCCGGCATAACAGCCCGCATCATCAGATATGAAAACGCCCGGCTCATCCCCATCGCCAGAAAACAATCCCGTCCATGAACTGGATGCGGTGAATGGCAGCGGGGATAAAAGGCCGGGCGTTTTTCTGGAACGCCTGCAAAATCCAACATCCGGGAACATTGCCGCCATCAATACCCTTTGGCGCGATTGCAACCTGATCGCGGCCGATGACGATGCCGGGCGCGACATCGCAAATTGCCTGAATTCCGGGCGTGGCAGCGTGATTTTGGCCCGCATCAAAAACACAGGAAACGACACCACGATCATCGGCACGGTCATGGCCGGTCATGATGGTAACAATGGCTGGGTGCATTATCTCGCCGTTGCGCCCGCAGCACGCGGCACAGGCCTCGGGGCCGCTCTTTTGGCCCTGGCCGAAGACATCTTGACCGCAAGCGGCCAAAATACATGCAACGTCACGGTCGAAGACCCGACAATACGTGATTTTTACCGGCGTTTTGGCTATAAAACAGAAAAGCCCGTCTCACCCTCCAAACCGCAAACACCTGAAACCCAAACGGATTTCGTCGTGATGCGAAAAAGGCTGAAGTCATGAGTATATCCAATCCGCGCAAGCTGGAAGTTGTCGTCACCTTCCTTGAAATGCTTGAGCCACCCGAACGCCCTGCGGCCATCATCCCGCCGGGCAAGGTCGCCATCGTCCGGGCCGAAAACCCGACCCTGTCGTTTTACCGTTACCTGTATAATACAGTCGGTGAACCTTGGCTGTGGTGGTTGCGCCGCCTGATGGACGACGAAGACCTTACCCAGACCCTGGCAAGGCCCGAAACCCATGTTTATGTGCTCTATGTTGGCGGCGTCCCGGCGGGCTTTGCCGAACTTGACCTAACCGACCTTGAAGAAGACGGCGTGATCGACCTGCATTACATGGGCCTGATCCCCGATTTTATCGGCAAGGGCTTTGGCAAATACCTTTTGAACTGGACGGTCGACACCGCCTGGGCCCTTAAACCGCAACGCATTACCGTTAATACTTGCTCGTTGGATCATCCAAGTGCTTTGGGGGCTTACCAGAAGGCTGGCTTTGGTGTATACGACCAGCGAACAGATATTGTTGACGATCCGCGTGATACCGGCCTGATCCCGCCCATCGACCATCATGTTGATCATGATGCCAGTTCGGGCAACGGCAGAAATGCCGACAGGCTGCAGGAAAATGAAACTTCCGACACTTTGATCGTTGACTTTCCCGAGCGCGCACGGTAACAAGCGCGCCTGAGTTTACCCAAAGCCAGAGGATTATGACCCATGGCAGTGCCAAAGAAAAAAGTGACCAAGTCCCGTCAGGGCATGCGTCGCTCGCATGACAAGCTCGCCAAGGGCTCGTTCCGCGAAGACAAAGAAACCGGCGAACTGCATCGCCCGCACCACATTGATCCGAACACCGGTATGTACCGTGGTCGTCAGGTGGTCGAGCCCAAGATGTAATTCCGTTCCAAAGGGCCTTGGCTCTTTGGCGGTTTGCGACGCGACAAGTTTCCACGCCATCCGTTTTTCGGATGGCGTTTGGTTTAAAAAAGGACGAAGCCCAACGGCTTCGTCCTTTTTTATTTTATGCACAAGGCGAACCAAGCAAAATCAGCTCATCCCATCTGCACCGGTCCCACAGATAATCACACCAACCTTGCCGGGATTCTCAACACCAAGACGGCCTGCCATAATCGCCGCAATCCCGGCCGCGGCCGAAAGTTCGACCGAAAGTCCCAATTCCCGCCACAGCCAGCGCGCGGCATCACGCATCTCATCATCACTGACCAGCACAATACGATCAACATTCTTGCCGATCAGATCGACATTCAAGGCCGATGACTGACGCGGCGCCAAGCTGGTTGCGGCGGTATTGACACTTGGCAGTGTCGCGACCGTATTATTTTTCAGGCTTTCAAACAGGGTTGGCGCGCCTGTCGGCTCGACCCCGATCACCCGGATCGACGGGCGCAGCATCTTGGCCGCCGTCGCCACACCGGAAATCAGCCCGCCGCCGCCAATCGCCACCACCAGCGTATCAAGATCAGCCTGCTGTTCCAGCATCTCAAGCGCGATGGTGCCTTGGCCCGCAATCACGCGCGGATCCGCAAACGGATGGATATAGGCCATGCCAGTTTCACGCGCATGATCCATCGCTGCCCGGTTGGCATCATCCCAAACCGCCCCGACAAGCGCGACATCAACGCCCTGCTTGCGCAGTTTTTCGATCTTTGGCTTGGGCGTATTGGTCGGCAAAAAGATTTTGACCGCAACGCCCAGCACGCGCGCGGCATTAATCACCCCCATGCCATGATTGCCGCCCGATGCGGTACAAAGCCCGTTTGCCCGCTTGTCTTCATCAAGGGCCAGCGCGGCATTCATTGCCCCGCGCGCTTTGAACGATCCGGAAATCTGCATATTTTCAAGCTTAAGATACAAATCCGGAAGACGATCCCGATCCGGGAAAACCGATTTATCGCTATAATTTTTCGGCGCAAAGACCGGGGTCAGGCGCATATGGTCAGAAATGGCGCAGCGCGCCGCACGGAAATCCTGAAGTTCAAGCACGGGGCCTCCTTGATCATCAAATGTATGTCGATCTTTTGTAACTCGGCGCGAAATCCGATGCGAGGAATTCAGATAAGAACCTTGCACTCAAATATCGCAGAATGACGATTTCACAACTCTTTACGGTGAAAAAACCTTGAACCGGATGGGCTGAGATGCTTTGACTTATACATGAAATTCAAGGCGCCACGCCCAAGGAGAAAAGCCCCTAATGTCAGGTAATCGCCCCCAAAAGCCCGCAACAAAACTGGTGCATGCCGGTCGTCGTTCCAGCCAGTATCACGGTGTCGTCAACCCGCCGGTTTTGCATGCCTCAACCATCTTGTTTGAAAGCCTTGCCGAACTTGAACAGGCCGGGGCATCCAAGCCGGGCAAAGTCACCTATGGCCGCCACGGCACGCCAACGCGCTTCCTGCTCGAAGAAGCCGTTGCCGAACTTGAAGGCGGCTTTGGCACGCTCTGCGTTTCATCTGGCGTTGCGGCGATCACCAACACCATCCTCGCCCTTGTCAAACCGGGTGATCATATTCTGGTCACTGACAGCACCTATTTTCCAACGCGCAATCTGTGCGACACGTTTTTGAAAAAATTCGGCGTTGAAACACAATATTACGATCCGACCATCGGTGGCGATATTGCCGGTCTGATCCGCGATAATACTGTGCTTGTCTGGTGTGAAAGCCCCGGCTCGCTAACCTTTGAAATGCAAGATATCCCCGCCATCGCCAAGGCAGCCCACGCACGCGGGGTCAAGGTCTTGCTTGATAACACCTGGGCATCGCCAATTTTGTGCCGCCCGTTTGACATGGGGGTCGATATTTCGATCCAGGCCGGGACCAAATATATCGTCGGTCATTCCGATGTGATGATGGGCACGATCACCACCGCCACCGAGGAAGACCTGCTCACCTGCAAAAAACAGGTCGTTCTTTCCGGCGATGCGATTGGCCCCGATGATTGCTATTTGGCGCAACGCGGCCTTCGCACTCTTGGTGTAAGACTGCGTCAGCATCACGAAAGCGGCCTTAAAGTCGCCAAGTGGTTGCAAGGCCGCCCCGAAGTCAAACGTGTGCTGCATCCCGGCCTGCCCGATGATCCCGGCCATGCCATCTGGAAACGTGATTTCACCGGCGCATCGGGCCTGTTTTCCTTTGTCCTGCATCCGATCACCAAGCCACAGCTTGCCAATATGGTCGATCACATGGATTTGTTTGGCATGGGCTTTAGCTGGGGCGGCTTTGAAAGCCTGATCCTGCCCTCTGACCCGAAAAAGATCCGCACCGCGACCAAATGGGATGAAGACGGCCAGTTGATCCGCCTGCATATCGGCCTCGAAGACACCGATGATCTGATTGCCGATCTTGAGGCCGGGTTCGAACGGCTAAAAACCGTCTGACGTATTACCCTGTATCGCGCAATATGACCCTAATTGATGAGCTTGAGCGCGATATAGGGAACCACATTAAACACAATCACCAGCACTTTGAAAAACGCGAGATAGTTCACATATATCCGCTTAAGATCATCGGGTGCCAGCCCCAGTATCCGCCCATGCAGCGACACCATCGGTCGGCGAAAAACCGTCACACAGATGGTCGCACCTAACAACATCACCAGATTAAGAACGGTGCACCAACCCAGAAATTCGGTAAGGTTTTCCATCATCGGCTCCTTTTCACGTCTTTTTCCAGATAGGCGCTAATAACAGACCGTATCCAGTCACATCCGGCCGGCTGTCCCGTAGACCATCAACCTGCCATCAAACGAAAAGAAACCTGATATCTGTAAAACGATATATTATTGGCAACACTTAGGGCTCGCCGCAATCGAAGATCATCCTCAAGAGCAATGATCACGCCCTGAACACTTTGCCCCACTTCGGCAAGCTCACCTTTGACGTACCCCATATAACGTTGAATTTGACCAACAACGACGTCACTTGCTCGTCCGCGCTTCAATTCAACCACCAGCAAAGTTTTTCTATCCTTACTGATTGCCAGTATATCAAGCGGTCCCGTATCACTCGGATACTGTTGACCGACCAATTCACCATCCTCGCTATATATCTCGAAATTCGCCCCCAATTCAGTGTGTTGCCAGTTTGAAACAAGAAAATCTTCCAAATGTTTTTCCAAAGCAAAAACAGCAGGATCTTCTACATCAGCATCACTGTGAATAAGGGATGGGGGTTTCTTCCCCGAAAGCAAGATCTCAAGCTCCTCTGCATGCTTGGTTATGTTGCTAACAGTTCCAATCGAACCGGCAGAAGCCCTGAGTGGCTGACTTAACTCATCGCGTGACAAGCCATGGTCAAACCACTTTATCCGCCTTCTATGAGGCAGTATCTGACCTTCAACGTAATAATAATCTGAAACGATTTCGCCAACATAATACTGCCCTGCACCCGTCGGGCACAAAATCACATCACCAACAAGCATCCCCTTGCTGATCGTATAAAGCATGCCACACGCCAAACCAGCAGCGACCCGCGTCTTCTCTGGATTTTCCACCAGATAAACTGGAATGAATTCTCGATTAAAATCACGCCATTGCTCTGGCAGGAAACCTTCTAAATTCTGATGAATCCCCCAGTCACCACCAATGAACCCTCCCTTAAAGCACTCGTTTGCAAAAGCGCTCTTTGCGCCAGCCATAACACGGTAATAACTTCTATTAGGCACCATTGATTGCATCCATTTTAAAGCGAGAATTATGTTTTATGCATACACCTTAAAATGGGAGATACACAACAACACACCAAAAACAACATCGCCGCCGAAATCACAATACTTGGCCCGGCCGGGCTATCGATATGCCATGAAAGGCTGATCCCGCCCATCACGGCACCGGCCCCGAACAAGGCCGCACCAATCGCCATTTGTTCCGGCGTTCTGGCAAAGAACCGCGCACTGGCGGCAGGAACAATCAAAAGCGCTGTAATCAAAAGCACCCCGACAATCTTGATCGCCATGCCAATCACAACCGCCATCAGCAACATGAAAATCAGGCGCAGCCGTTCAACCGGGATACCTTCAGCCGCGGCAATTTCCGGGCTAACCGTCACCGCCAGCAACGGCCGCCACATCCAGATCAGCATCAACAATGCCGAACCACCGCCCAGCGCCAAAAGCCAGATATCGGCAACATTCACCGCCAGAATATCGCCAAACAAATAGGCCATGATATCAACCGCAACACCTTGGACAAAGGCCAGCGCCACCATGCCAAGTGCCAGGGTCGAATGGGCCAGCATCCCCAAAACCGTATCATTGCCAAGTCGGCTTTGCCGTTGCCCGATGGCAAGGATCAATGCCGCCGCCAAACAGGTCGCAATCATGCCGATCCGCACATCAACCCCAAGCAAAAGGCCAAGTGCAACCCCCAGCAAGGCTGAATGCGCCAGCGTATCGCCAAAAAACGCCATCCGACGCCAAACGATAAACGCCCCGAACGGCCCGCACACACAGGCCAGCAAAATACCGCCGATCACGGCACGGGTCAGGAAATCATCCATCATTTTACCTGTCCCACCCGTTCTTTTACACCCGCACCAGAATGCGCATGATGATCATGAGAATGGTCATGGTCGAGAGAATGATCATGGCCACATCCGTCCACCACATGCCCCGAAAGATCATGTTCGTGATCATGGGCATGATGATAAATGCCAATCGCATCGGCCGCCTGATCGCCAAACAGCGACCGGTATTCCGGGTGCTGGCGCACGGTTTCGGGAATGCCAGAGCAACAGACATGCCGGTTAAAACACACAACATGGTCGGTCTTGGCCATCACAAGATGAAGGTCATGCGAAATCATCAGGACCGCACAATTAAATTCGCGCCGGATATCATCGATCAGGCGATAAAGTTCCGCCTGCCCGGTCACATCCACCCCCTGGGTCGGTTCATCCAGCACCAGCAATTCCGGGCGCAGCAAAAGAGTGCGCGCCAACATCACGCGCTGGGTTTCCCCGCCCGAAAGGCTGCTCATCTGATTGTCAATCACATGGCTTGCCCCAACCTGAGCCAGAACTTTCTCGCAATCCGCACGCGATGCCGCCCGCGTTAGTGTCAGGAAACGCTTTGCCGTCATCGGCAGGACCTGATCAATCGAAAGCTTTTGCGGTACATAGCCAATGCGAAGGCCGGGTTTTCGAATAACCTCGCCCTCATCGGCGCGTTGAAGCCCCAAAAGGGTCTTTACCAGTGTCGATTTCCCCGCGCCATTCGGCCCGATCAGGGTCATGATCTCGCCGGCCGCGATAGACAATGTAACGTTATCAAGCACCCGTTCATTGCCAAAGGAAAGGCTCAGTCCCCGTCCTTCAATGAGTGGTGCAGTCATGGCACAGGCCTTTGATTTCAATGGTGGTGGCTTCGATTTTAAACGCGACCTGCTTGGCGGCCTTGCGCACCGCGATGCTCATATCTTCGTCCACGGCCTCGGCAACACGGCCACATTTTGTACAGATGAAATACTGCCCCAGATGATCACAATCAGGCTGATCGCAGCCGAAATAGGCATTCAGCGATTCAATCCGATGCACCAATCTAAGATCGGTTAAAAATTCCAGCGCCCGATAAACCGTTGGCGGCTGTACGCGCAGCCCTTCGGATTGCAAAATATCAAGCAACTCATAGGCCGTAACCGCCTTGTGCGATTGCCATATCAGGCTAAAAACCTTGCGGCGCATATCGGTAAATCGCGCGCTTTCCGCTTCACAGACTTTCTCTGCCTGCGCGATTGCGCTATCGATACATCTGTCGTGATCGTGGCCCTTTTTCGGGAAAAGGTCGGTCATGTCGCACATCCGAAGTCAGGCCATGGCATATAAAAGTACAAAAAGCCGTGGCACAGGGTGATATGTTATAATATATCATTTCTTGACGCGCCCGCCGCGAAAAGTCAACAACCATCGACCGGAGCCCCCCATGACCGCCGCCAATGCACAGATTGCCGACAAACTGAAATTCAATGAAAGCGGCCTGATCCCGGCAATCGCCCAACAACATGACAGCGGCGAAATCCTGATGATGGCATGGATGAACCGTGATGCGGTGATTGAAACGCTTGATACCGGGCGGGTTTGCTATTTCTCGCGCTCGCGGGGCAAGCTGTGGCGCAAGGGGGAAAGCTCCGGCCAGGTTCAAAAACTGATCGATTTTCGCTATGACTGCGATCAGGACACCGTGCTGGTGCAGGTCGATCAGCTTGGGGTTGCTTGCCATACCGGGCGGCGCAACTGTTTCTATTTCGCCGCGCGCGATGGCGTCGAAGTGGTGATTTCCGAACCGGAAGTTTCCGTCGAAGACCTCTATGGCAAGAAATAATCACATGTCGATTGCAAACGAACAGGCCGAACGCATCGCCACCACGGTCATCACCGGCTTTCTTGGCAGTGGTAAAACAACCCTGCTCAACGCCCTTCTTTCCCATGACGGCATGGATAAAACCGCCGTCCTGATCAATGAATTTGGCGATATCGGGCTGGATCATCTTTTGGTCCGCGAAGTCTCCGAAGATGTGGTTTTGTTAAATTCCGGCTGCATTTGCTGTTCGGTGCGCGGCGATCTGATTTCCGGCCTGCGCGATTTATTTGTCAAACGCACACGCGGTGAAGTTCCCGCATTTGACCGGGTAATCATCGAAACCACCGGTCTGGCTGATCCCGCCCCGATCCTGCACACTCTGATGACCGACCCGCTTCTCACCAGCAAATTTCGCCTCGATAGCGTCGTCACCACGGTTGATGCCCTGCACGGCGAAGGGCAGCTTGATACCCATCCCGAAAGTGTCAAACAGGCCGCCGTTGCCGACCGCATCCTGATCACCAAATCCGATCTGGCCGATAACGCCACCCGTTCATCGCTTGAAACCCGCCTGCGCCACCTGAACCCGGCCGCGCCGATCCATGTGGTATCCATGGGCGATATTGACCCCTCCAAACTTTTCAACGCCGGACTATATGATCCGACGACCAAAAGCATGGATGTGCAAAAATGGCTGCATGACGAGGCCTATGAGCAGCATGGCGATGAAAGTCATGAACATGAACACGATCATAAGCACGATCATGAACACAGCCACAATCACCCGCCCCATGACGTGAACCGCCATGATGATCACATCCGGTCCTTCTGCATTACCTTTGACGAACCGCTGCATTGGGATGCCTTTGTGACCTGGGCTGAAATCTTTACCCAGATGCGCGGCGAAAGCCTTTTGCGGGTCAAGGGCATCTTAAACCTTGTCGGGGAAAGCAACCCGGTTGCCATTCACGCCGTGCAGCATGTTTTCCATCCCCCCGCCACCCTGCCCGGCTGGCCTGATGATGATCATCGATCAAAGATCGTTTTCATCACCAAAGACCTTGGGCCGCAAGTCATCCGGGACTCACTTTATCATTTAAATGCCGCGGCTTCTGAAACAGCAGAAACCGCGACAACGCCGGGTCACGGCAAAAACCTGTAAAACTTTTGGGTCTTTGAGCCACATCAAGGCATTCAACCTAAAATTGGACCAGATTGGGTCTTGGCTTGATACAGCCTCACTCTAAGTCCTGAACTTTGGGCGGCCCATTTCTTGTGGCCGCTCTTTTTCTTGTTTGTTTTCAGGGCAATGTGCTACCGATCCCCTTCAAAAGAGGCATACCTCATCCAACCGTACAGGTTGCGATGCTCTTGTGGCGCACTAAATTTGGCGCAGGTTGGGAAAACTGTCTTTCGTTTTCCAACGCTCTCAAAACAATCAAACAAAGCAAAAGGGGGTAGAACATCATGATTTTCCGAAATTGGCAGGATACGAGCATTCCAGCCCTTGGGTTTGGCACCTACGAACTTGATAACGCAGCGGCTGAAAAAATGGTCGTTGCGGCGGCTGAAATTGGCTATCGCCATTTCGATACCGCCCAGATGTATCACAACGAAGAAGGCGTTGGTCGCGGCCTCAAATCATCGGGTCTTGCGCGCGATGATTATTTCCTGACGACCAAAATCTGGCCCGATAACTTCCAAAGTGGTGATTTGCAGACCTCGGTTGTTGAAAGCCTGCGCAAGCTTGACCTTGATCATGTTGATCTGCTGTTGCTGCATTGGCCGACCGAGGATGTCCCGCTGCGCGAAACCATTGCCGCCTTAAACGAGGTCAAAAACCTTGGCATGACGCGCCTGATCGGGATTTCCAATTTCCCGACCGAGCTGATCGAACGCGCCGTTGGTCACAGCGCCCTTCCGCTGGCCGTCAATCAGGTCGAATATCATCCCTATCTTGATCAGTCGAAGGTACTCGAATGCTTGCGGGCAAATAACATGCTGCTAACCGCCTATTGCCCGCTGGCCCGCGCCAAAGTTCTAAACGATCCAACACTTCGCGCCATTGGCGATGCCCATGGCAAATCCGCGGCCCAGGTCACCTTGCGCTGGCTTTTGCAACAGGATGACGTGATGGCGATCCCGAAATCGGGTTCCCCTAAAAACGCCAAGGCCAATTTCGAAATCTTTGATTTCAATCTTTCCGAAGCTGAAATGGCCGACATCACCGAATTGGCCATTTCAAACGGTCGCCTGATTGATCCCGATTTCGCCCCGAAATGGGATTAGACGGCCCGGTCCTTAAACTCCCTCGCGCATGAAACCACCAAGACCGGCTCTTATGGGGCCGGTCTTTTGCGTTTGCGCCCCCGCGCCCGCCACAAACCGGCGAATGATGCGCCCGTTTTGCACGCGACTTGTTTCGCACATGCGAAAAGCGTAATTTGACTTAATATTCAGTCATGAACCGGCGGTTTCGCAATGAACAACCCACCTGCAAAAACCACTCCTGACACTCAGAACGCACCCGACGGCATAAAACCGGATGCAAAATCCGATATTAGCCACCGCCTGTACGAAGACGTTCTGGCCCTTTTGCTGGGAACCATGGTGGTGTCACTCGGAGTGATGCTGTACAGCGAAAGCGTGCTGGTCACCGGCAGCACGGCGGGGGCTGCCCTTTTGATCGAACATGCAACGGGCTTTGGCTTTGGCGCGGTGTTCTTTGTGATCAATCTGCCATTTTACTGGCTGGCGCTCAAACGGATGGGCAAGGCATTTACGATCAAAACCTTCATTGCCGTTGGTCTTGTCTCGGGTTTCTCAAAACTGATGCCGATGTGGATTGATTTCTCGATGCTCAATCCGATCTTTGCCGCCATCGCGGGCGGTGCCTTGATGGGGATCGGTTTGCTGATGCTGTTTCGTCACCGCGCCGGGCTCGGCGGGATCAATATCCTGGCGCTATATTTACAGGAATATAGCGGGATCAGAGCCGGTTATTTCCAACTTGCCGTCGATCTGGTGATCCTCGCCTGCGCCTTTTTGGTCCTGCCGTTCGACAAGGTCCTGCTGTCGATCCTTGGCGCGGTCGTGCTGAACATGATCATCGCCCTTAATCACCGTCCGGGTCGGTATTTGGCAGCACGGTAAAAGCCTCAGCTTACAGCCTCCAACACAAACCAAATACACGTTGCATCAAGGCCATATTTATCTGTGCTATTACAATAAACCGTGACTTTCATCTCTCCCTTTGGCCAAGGAAAAGCAACGACAGATGCCGTTGTAACATTGCCCGTTTGCAATCCTTGTTCACCAACTAAAATCGTCGCCTCTGCAACGATATGCGCCCCTTCGTCATCGGGATCTTCGCCGGTAAGAACCTGTATCTCGACTTCGGTGTCATTGCGTGCCGCAACGCATATACCCTTTGCGCCCATCCACGGAAGTGGCCCATCGGTGGCGGGATAAGAATTTTTGTCTTCCCGATCCCAAAGGGCCACTTGGCCGTAGTGAACCAAACATTTTCCTCTATATATTTCGCTCACCCGACCCTCCGTTTACATGTTCAATAATAACACTGACGATTGCCACTCGGCAGGACCACGATGGTCAACTGGCCCGGTCCGCCCCCAATCGCAGGAACATTACTTGTCGTCACATTGTAGGCTGTGCCATTTACGATCCCATTGGCCAGATAGAACTGAGCCAAAGCACCCCCTTGGGCGTTATTTTCAAAGGCAGGGACGATAAGAGCCTGCGCACCTGCACCGCCTTGCAGCGAACTTGCGAACGGATATTCATCACAGGACGCTGGCGTGCCGGGGCCACCGGCAACATTAAGGGCCGCAACATCAGCAGCCGTCCCGCCGCAAGACGCTGCGCGGTTAGCGGCGATTGTAGCCGCATTTGTAGTCCGCGTCAGCGTGACCGGTCGCCCGGCGGCCTGTGCCGACGCAATATTGTAGGAAATACAAGGGAAGTTCAGACCATCAAAATTGATTGCAGCCTGAGCAAAGGCGTTGGACGCCACAAAACACGACAGTAACGCGGCAAAGCCCAATAGCTTGTTCATATCTTTCGTCCTTTTCTGTTGAAGCGTTATTCACGCGCTTCAGGACGAAAGACCTGCGTGGGATGTGAACTAATATTGCTCGTCACAACGGCCAGACACGCATTAACAAGGACTGGTTTATTGATACTGTTGCGCCATCGTGCCTGACTTGGCCGGACCAGAAACGATCTTTGACGGTATGCCGATCACAACAACAGCACAGCAAAACGGGGCGGAAAACCGCCCCGTTGTCGTAAATGCCCGAAATCCTGATATTTTAGAACGCGACGCTGGCGCTCAGCACCGCCTGAAACGGTTCGCCAATCTGGTTGCCCAGATTGTTCGTCCCGATTGAGGATGTGTAATAGACCTTGTCAAAGATGTTTTTCAGGTTGAGCTGGAAGGTTACCGGGTTGTCGGCATCAATGGTATAGGATGCAAACAGATCGGTGACGGCATACCCCGGCAAATCATAGGTATTGGTGTTTGTCCCCGGACGTTTGCCAACTGCACGCACACCACCGCCTGCGCGGAAGCTGCTTGCACCGGGCACGGCATTGCCAAAATCATAGGCAAGGAACAGCGATCCGGTATGACGCGCGACGTTGGCAAGACGTTTGCCTTTAAGCTCGGGATCATCGGTGACGCGCGTATCGGTCAGGCCATAGCTTGCGATGACGTCAAGATTGTCGGTCAGCGCACCGGCAATATCAACCTCGAAACCGCGTGAACGAACACTGCCAGCGGCTTTGACAACCGTTTCACCGCCAACCTCTTCGGAATAGGAAACGTTATTCTTGTCGCTGGTATAAACGGCGATATTTGATGTCAGGCCATGGGCAATCTGGATCTTGGTCCCGACTTCATAGGAAATGCCTTCTTCCGGGGCAATATTGCCGACATAACTACCAATCGACGATTGCGGGCGGAATGTTTTGGCGACATTGCTATAGATCGAGATTTCCGGCGTTGCCTTGTAAACAACCCCGCCATTGGGAATAAGTTCCTGCCCGTGACGTTCGGTATTGGTTACGAACGGACGCCCCTTACCCGCCAGAATATCATAATATTCAACGCGCATGCCGCCGACCAAAATCCACTGATCGTTCAGATGCAGGGAATCCTGTGCATAGGTCGAAACGGTTGACAATTTTTCGGTCTGATCACTGTCCTTCGCCGAAACACTCGTACATTCTGCAAGGTTGCCATAAACCGGACTGTAAACATTGAAATTCGAGTCATTGCTGCAACGGATCATGTCGGTGCGCAGGGTATCACTATGGTCAAACGACGCCCCAAACAGCACTTCATTTTTAAACCCGGCAATATCAACATCGCCCGTCAGATCGGTCCGCACCGCATGCTTGGTCAGGGTTGATTCCTGTGTGGCATCAGCACGGCGCGTCACAACGCCGGTTGCCGCATTATATGATCTTACACGGGCCTGATTATCGGCATATTGATTGCGGCTAAAGCTGTAATCAAAACCAAGCTGCCAATTATCCCCAATATCTTGATTGATCTCGATCTGGGCCGTATCGGTTTTGCCCTTGGTCACGTTATAGGGTTCGTCAAACCGGGTTTCCGGATCAACATTAACCGCTTTGCCCGTCGTCAGATCAAAGATGGTACCGCGATCAAACGGCACGCTGTATTTTTCATGGAAATAACTCAGCGTAACATCGGTGCTATCACCTTCCCACCGCAAAGACGGTGCGATCTGCTGGCGTTCGGTTTCGCCGAAATTGCGCCAGTAATCGGTTTTCTCGTAATCGCCAAGCAGACGGAATGACAAAGCGCCGCTTTCGACCAGCGCACCTGTCACATCAAATCCGGCACTGCCGCCGCCAAAGCTTGTCATGCTGCTGTTTACTTCGCCGCTAAATTCGGCTTCGGGCTTTTTGGTGACAATATTGATCATCCCGCCGGGATCGAGAATGCCATAAAGCGTCGATGCCGGCCCTTTGACGACTTCAACATGATCGGCGGTAATATTAAAACTGCGTGGGGTCGCTATTTTCATGCCGTTAACCAGGATCGAATCATCGCGGTTGGCCCCAAAGCCGCGCCGGATGATCGCATCCTGTGTTGCCCCCAGGTTGTTAGCCTGGGTGACCCCACTGATATTGCCCAACACATCATCAAGCGAGCGTGCGTTCTGATCTTTGATAACCTGCGATCCAACGATATTGACCACCTGTGGCACATCGATCAACGGCGTGTCGGTCCGGGTCGCAATGGATGTTGAAACCGGTTGATACCCATCAACATCCGTTTCCCCGGCACCAGAAATCGGACGGGCCGTCACGGTCAGCGGATCAAGTACGATTTCCGCGTCATCATCATCATCATCATTAGCACTGGTTTTCTTGGTTTGATCCGTTTGCGGGGCATCTGCGACTTGCGCCAATAACAAAGAGCGATCTGCATCCGCATCCGCCGCCGCCGCCTGATTGATCATAACCCCGCCCATCGATACCGACGCCAGCAACAAGGCCCCAAATTTGCTGTACCGCACCTTCATTCCTACCACACTCACGACTCCAGTTAATAACAATTCTTATTTAATTTGAGAGTGGTTATCATTGTCATTAATGTAGTAGTCAAATCCGCAAGCCATTACCAGCCCGAAAAACACCCCAGATTTCGGCTATATCCCGCCACAAATTGGCATCCAAACCGGGCATATTCGGGTATCTCGCCCTAAAATCAAAAAATAACACAGACGATTTCTTGACTACTACAGTCGCAAATGTTTCTCATTTGCTTCTATTTTCTGCGGCATAGCAAAGATCCATCCAATGATCGAAGACGGCCCTGACGGGGATATTGCCCCATTGGCAGCAAAAAAACTGCATGCTGCGTTCCGCGACACGACGGTTTTGCATGATATATCGGTCGAAATCCCCCGAAACCGGCTGACGGTTCTGGTCGGCCCGAACGGATCGGGCAAATCAACCTTGCTGTCGGCCTTGTCGCGCCTGATCACCCCGACCAATGGCACGGTGTATCTTGATGGCAAGAATATCCACACCCACCACACCCGCGATGTGGCGCGCAAGCTGGGCATTCTGCCGCAAACCCCGGTCCTGCCGGAAAATCTAAGCGTCTATGATCTGGTGTCGCGCGGCCGCTATCCGCATCAGGGCCTGTTCAAACAATGGACCAAGGCCGATGAGGATGCGGTTCAACATGCGCTGGCAATCACCAATACCGCCGATTTTGCCCAACAATCGGTGCAAAACCTGTCGGGCGGGCAACGCCAAAGATGCTTTATCGCCATGGCCTTGGCCCAGGAAACCGATATCATTCTGCTTGATGAACCAACCACCTATCTTGATCTGCGCTATCAGGTCGATGTGATGAATTTGATCGCCCGCCTGTGTCAGGATCACGGGCGGACAATCGTTGCCGTACTGCACGATCTGAATTTTGCCCTGCAATATGCCGATCACATGATTTTCCTCAAAGACGGCAAAATATATCAAACCATCGACGATCCCCGATCCTGTTCGGTGGATCTGATATCGGATGTCTTCGCCACCGATGTCGTGCGTCTGATCGAACCTGTATCGGGCATTCCCGTCTTTATGCCGCTGCATTCAAAAAGTGCGGATGTGCCTTGCCCATCCCGTGTTGCGATTTGATGAGCACCAAACGGCGGGGCGCGCCAAATGCGCCCATGGCTTTGCTGCTTGTCGCGGCATTGGTCATTGCCGCCTTGCTGTATCTGATTTCAGGGCCGCGCCTCATCCCCCCGTCAACAATCCTTTCTGCCGCAAACGCGTTTGACCCGAATAATTTTGACCACCGCATCCTGCAAAGCATCCGGTTTCCGCGCCTTTTGGCTGCGATCACGGTCGGGGCCTGCCTTGGTCTTTCGGGGCTTTTGCTGCAAGGATTGCTGCGTAATCCACTGGGCGAACCACATATCCTGGGCCTGAATGCCGGTGCAACACTTGCCGTTGTCGTCGCAACCGCCCTGCCGACTATTCCCATGTTACCCATGTTACCCATGTTACCCATATTCCCCATATTCCCCACCGGCATTTCCCTTGATGGCATGGCGCGACCGATTGTTGCGGCCTGCGGCGGGGGGGGTGTTTTTCTGGCGACCATCAGTTTTGCCTCTGCGGGCAAAAGCGGCATGACGCTGCTTAAAGTCACATTCTGCGGCATCGCCTTTTCCGCCCTTGCCGGGGCTTTGACATCGGCCATCCTTATTCTGGACGATGATACACTTGATAAAGTGCGTCTTTGGCTGGTCGGGGATTTATCGGGCACCCGCCTTGATACACTGGGCGCCTCGATGGGGCTTTTGGCCGTGGCGGTCGGGGCGGCATTTTATGTCTCGGCCCGGCTGAACGCCTTGGCCCTTGGCGATGTTGTCGCGACCAGCCTGGGGGTTTCGGTTCGCAGGGTGCGCTTTATCGGCATTATTGCCGCCGCCCTGTTTGCCGGTATTGCGGTATCGATTGCCGGTCCGATCGGATTTGTCGGGCTGATCGTTCCCAATCTGGTGCGGCGTTTTGCCCCGGATTATCGCGCATCCGTGCCCTTAACCGCCCTTTGCGGCGCGGTGTTATTGGTTTTGGCCGATCTGGCCGCACGTTTGATCATGCTGCCCCATGAAATCCCGACCGGCCTTGCCACTGCATTTGTCGGCGCCCCGGTTTTCATCGTGCTTGTGGCAAGGACAATCCGATGATCGTAAAAACCGGCACGTTAAACACATCTGGCTATTACCATATCCAGATTGGCCCGCTTGAATTTCGCCTTCATACCCGCCGCACAGCCATCCTTTGCCTCCTTGCCCTGACCGTTTTCGGGTTGGGCATTTTCGCATTGGGGCTGGGCAGTCAGGATATCGCACCCGCCGATATGCTGTCCGCGCTGTTTGGCGATATGAACCTGTCGCCATCCAACCATGCCATTTTATTTGAATTGCGCTTGCCGCGTCTGATCCTTGCCGCCCTGTGCGGTGCGATGCTGGGGCTTTCCGGGGCGGCGATGCAATCGCTAACCCGTAATGGCCTTGCCGATCCGGGGTTACTTGGCGTGCGCGAAGGATCCATCCTTGTCATCTTGCTTCTGATCCTAAGCTTCCCGGCCTTGCCGATGGTATTGCGCCCGGTGCTTGGCACGATTGGCGGATTGGCCGTTGCCGCGGCAACCGTTGTGATTGCCCGATCAACCTCCAGCCTGCGCTTTGTGTTGATCGGCATCGGGATTTCCTGGTTGCTCTCGGCCCTTGTTGCCATGATTCTTGTGTCGCTTGATAACAGTGACGCACAGCCGCTTTTGCTGTGGATTGCCGGAAGCCTGTCATCCGTGACATGGAAAATTGTTCCGGTCGCGCTTGGCCTGTTTTTGGTAAATAGCCTGCTGCTTTTTCTAACATCGCGATCATCCGAAATCCTGTCCCTTGGCGGGCAAAGTGCCGCCGGACTTGGCGTTAATCTGCGCAAAACATCCTTTATTCAGCTGGTGGCCGCCACCATGTTATCGGCAACCTGTGTATCGACCATCGGCGGCATCGGCTTTATCGGCCTGATCGCACCGCATCTGGCCAAACTGGTCACCGGCAACAGCAGCCAGATTTCCGCCCTAAGCGGATCGGCACTTTGGGGGGCTTTGCTTTTACTGGGTGCCGATACCATCGGCCGTGTGGCTTTTCTGCCATTACAATTACCGGCCGGAATTGTTCTGGCGGTTATTGGCGTTCCGGTTCTTTTAATCTTGCTATGGAAACGGCGTGATGAACTCTAGGGTCAGGACTCATTAATTTGATTGGAATGGCAGGTGTTATATTTGCGAAATCCAAGGAAAAGCCCGCTGATCGGGTCGGCATCCCGAACAAGGGATTTGACGCCGGAGTTCGCAAATATAACACCTGTCCTGTGGATCAATCGGATTTGCACGGGATACTTTGTCGCAAGACCTTGAAAGATAAATATCTTCCTGCGGTTTTGCTTCGCGTATCCGCACAAATCTGATTGACCATTTCAAACAAATTAATGGGTCCTGACCCTAGGAGCAATAGCGTGCCCAATTTCCGTTCTGTCATCATGATGATAACAACGATTTTGACCCTCTCGGCTCTTTGGTCCAACGCACAGGCCAAACCCTTTGTCGATGATCTGGGCCGCGAAGTTGACGTGCCCGACACGCCAAAGCGCATCGTGTCGCTTTATGATGTTGATGTAACCATCCCCCTGATCGAACTGGGCATCTTTCCAATTGCCAGTCACGGACGGATGGGGCTGGATGGCAAACCGCACCTGCGGTCATCACGTCTTTTGACCGGGGTTGATTTTGATAATTCCGATATTCGCTATATCGGATCGACCGAGATTGACCTTGAAACAATCACCGCCCTGGCACCTGATCTGATCATCACAGCCCCCAGTCGCGCCAGCGCGATTGAACCGCTGCAATCGATTGCGCCCACCGTATCGCTAGATGCCGCACGGCTGGGCGGGCCGCATATTTATCAAAAACTTGCCGAGCTGACCGGCACGCAAAACCGCCTTGAATTCCTAAAGGCGCGCTACCTTGCCAGTATCGATGCGATCAAAAACACGATGGACCCTGCGACCATAACTGTAAGCGTCTTTCAGCCCCTGAACGGCAAGATCAACATCTATCACACCTATCGTTCGCTGGGCCGTGTGCTGCGCGATGCCGGGTTCAAATTTCCCGATTTGATCGAAAACATGCCACCGGCCGGTCGCATGGAAGTCAGTGCGGAATATCTTCCCAAACTGGATGCCGACTTTATTTTCGATCCCTATCGCGATGACAAACCCGGTGGTGCCAAGGCAGAAATCAACGCCATGGAAGGCGTTTTTCCCGGCTTTTGTCGCTTTTTGCGCGCCTGCCAAGAAGGCCGCTTTATCCTGATATCGCGCGAAATCGCGATTTCGAATTCTTACGCAGCATTGGCAATGATGGCCAATCTGGTAAAATCACATATTGTTGCGCATATCCGCGTGACATCGCCGACACTGCAATAAGCCGCCAACCATCGCCGCACATCTGACCCCGGACATCGCCCGTGCACAAAAACTTTGTCGAAAACCCTGTTGATCGCTTTGCCGAACGCATCAATGCACGCGCAGATCGCCTGTCGCCCAGCATGCAATCGGTTGCCGAATATATTCGCGATAATCTAAGCGCCACCCTGTCGCAATCCGCCCTTGAAATCGCCCATATCACCGATACATCCGATGCCACGGTTATCCGCACGGTTCAGGCCTTGGGCTTTTCCGGCCTGCGCGACCTCAAAGACACCATCGAAGGCTTCTTTATCGCGACAAATTCGCCCACCGCAAAAATGGCATCCACCACCAGCGACATCGCAAGTGACGTTAATAACGCGATTGATTTCATGGTCGAAGACCAACTCAATGCATTGCGCGAACTGGCCGAACCTCACAACCGTTCAGGCATGCAAAATGCGGTAACCCTTTTAACCAAGGCCAACCGCATTGGTGTTTCCGGGATCGGGGCATCTGGCATCATTGCATCCTATGCCGCACGGTTATTTTCACGCAGCGGCTATCCGGCCTATGAACTGACCCGCACCGGCATTTCACTGGCCGAACAACTGATCCAAATGGCAAAGGGCGATGTGCTCGTCATGCTGGGCCATGGCCGACTTCATCGCGAAGCCAGCGCAACCCTGGCCGAAGCCGAAAGACTTTCCATTCCCTTGATTGCCATCGTGACATCGGATCAAAGCCCGCTGATCAAAATTGCCCAGGCATCCCTGATCCTGCCACGGTCAAAAAGCGATCAGGTCGCCCTGCATGCGCCGCTGATGTGCTGTCTTGAAACCATGATGCTGGGGCTGGCATCAACCGATCCGACACGACCGCTTCAAACGCTGGAACGCATTGTCGAAATCCGCAACCGCATCCGCCCCAAAAAATAACCGCCAGCTTCAAGGCTGAGGCGCGGTTAAAATCTTGGCGCTATATTTACAGGAATATAGCGGGATCAAAGCCGGTTACTTCCAACTCGCCGTCGATCTGGTGATCCTCGCCTGCGCCTTTTTGGTCCTGCCGTTCGACAAGGTTCTGCTCTTAAATAAAAGGGGACAGCCCCCCTTTTCTACACTTTTACCTGCACAAGAATAAACTTCATTAATGATCCTTTTTAGTCACCCCAAATGGATCATCAACAAACGGATGAACTTGCAGTATCTCTTCCTGCTCCGTTTTCATCCTCTCAGCCCATTCAGGAGATATTTTTGATATCTCCTCTACCGCTTTTGGGAACCATATTCTTCGAGGATCATTTGTCGAATGACGATGTTCAAATTCATACGCTTGACCACGAGAAAATGCAGCACCTTTGAATATCCAATACATTAGCTCGCATACGTCGTAAGTCTCATATCGACAGGTATCCCTGCCGCGATCAGTTCCTACAAAGCTAATTTTGCCAGAATCGTTGTATTCGATATGGTAGTAACCAGCATCATCACGGATGAAAAATTCAAAAGGAAACTTACCCGATTTTCCACTGAGCCGCTTGTTCAAGCGCGCGTAACATTCCTTAATTCTTTCTTCTAGATCGTTCATTCACCAAACTTCTCTATATATCCGCCTGCAATAAATCCTTTTATGCTCATCGGCAATTTAGATCATAAAAAGGGGACAGGTGCCTTTTACACGAAAACAGCACCACAGAAAATCACCGCAAGCTCAGAGAAGTCATAAAGAAAAAAGCAAGTGTAAGCAAAAAGGGGACAGTCCCCTTTTTGCTTACACTGATTAAGGCGGATTTTTGCTTTCTGTGGTGTATAGTCAACACAGTATTCAACCAAAAGTCACAGATAAGGCAAAATGGGCAATCTTTTAAAGCTGATCGCTGTTATCGAAATGCTTGGGGCAGTTGCGCTCGTGGTATTTCTATCGAAACAAAATGCGCAAAGCGGGAACTGCAAGGCAATCGAGGATATACTGGCTCGTATCAGGTGCGAGGAAATCGCTAACAATATCGCCTCGGGCCAAACCATGATCAATGTCTACATTATCGCGTCGGGTGCAGTTGGTGCTTTGATCTTCTTCTCACTCGGGCACATCGTCACAATGGTTGAGGAAATCCACAAGCGGACCTGTGAGAAATAGGAAAGCCCTTTTGGTGGTAGGTTCTGACGGGGTATTGCCTAGGTAAAAGACTAACACGGAACTCATTCCATTTTGTTACCTATACGCTACCTAAAACCGATGATTGCAAAATAGATATACCTTCAAGAAAAGAGAATTCCTTGCAAGTATCTGTTTTTGTTAAATAAAAATGGCGATCCCTGCAGGACTTGAACCTGCAACCTACAGATTAGAAGTCTGTTGCTCTATCCAGTTGAGCTAAGGGACCGCGATGGGGGCTGGTTGAGGCCCCGGGGCAATGGCATTGGACGCCTGCCCGGCAAAATCATATCAGTGTTTAACGTCTTGGGTCAGACAAACGGGGCGGAAACCGCCCCGAGTACATCGACCATCACATCAATGGCCGGAAAATCAGCTTACGCGTTTAAACGCGAAGTTATCGGCATAGGCCTGAACGCGGCGCACACGTGATTTCGGCTGTTCGATATCCGCAATCAGTTTGTGCTTGGCGGCAAAGGCCTGTGCTTCTTCAAGGGTATCAAATTCCATGCGAACCTGATCACGGGTATCGGTCGAACCGATCCAGCCCATAAGCTGATCAGCGACTTTTCGTGCACCCGGTTCAAATTCCATCACCCAGTGCTTGGTCGCAGCGCGACCGGACTGCATGGCGTTTTTGGCTGGCTTGTAAACACGGACCTTCATCGGGACCCTCGTCTTGACGCAGATAAGATGATTAACGATGCGGGGCTCTCTCAACACCCGCTGTCAGTTCATCTTTTACACCTTTTACAAGCACATGAAAACGTATCCGTGATGCAAAAGGGAAAGATGGTCGGGAAGGCGAGATTCGAACTCGCGACCCCCTGCTCCCAAAGCAGGTACGCTACCAGACTGCGCTACTCCCCGACACGGACGTGGATTTAGCACCATAATTCCAAGGGGGCAAGACCGCATTGCAGCTTTTTTGCTCTGGTTTGAAATAAAATCGACTTCAAAAACCAAAGGCCGCAGAAATCATCCGCGGCCTTGCTATTGCAGATTGAAAAAAGCGATCCCCGCCCATGCGGTTAACGCGGCAGTCCTTCAACCTTTTCCCCAACCTCAAGCCCGAAATGATCCGCCGAGCCCCCATTAAGTTCCAAAACAAAGCGCACAGGTCTTGGTGTTGGAATAATGGTTTCGGATTTTGGCACCGTGCGTTTTTCAATCCCGACAATCACGCCGTTTTTGTCAATAAACAGCATATCAAGCGAGATGAAGGTGTTTTTCATCCACATGGAAATGTCATGCGCACTTCCGAAATCAAACAGCATCCCCGCATCCTGGGCCATTTCAGTGCGGAACATCAAACCGCGTGACCGTTCATCGGGCGTTGCCGCCAATTCAACGCTAAAAACCTTGCCATCCACCAAAAGACGGGATCGTTCAAACCCTGATGCCTTTGCATTCAGCCCGGCAACAACCGCCGCGCTGATAAAACAAACCGCCAGAATCATCTGAATGATCGATTTCATAATCCATACCCCCTCAGTCTTCGAACACGTGTCCGAACGTCGTCCCGGATCGCGCCGCTCCGCCACGGGTCCACCAATGTTGTCAGCACTTCATTGGCAGGTTGTCTTCCATGGCGATGCGACCATTTTATGTCCCGCAGGATATTTTCCGCTGTGATGGGTAACACAGGGGGTATTTCGATTTCGTTTATGACCGCCCACACCCCGGACCAACAGCGCGCAACCCCATATGGATTATATCCTCCGCCGCCAAGGACAAGACACCTTGGCGCCATTTTGATCACCGCCCCGACAACATCCCATATGGACTGATTGCCCAGCATCTGCCCGGATTGTGGATCTTTTTCTAATATATCACAACCACATTGCAAAACAACGACTTGTGGCGCGAATTTCTGGGCAATCGGCAAAAAATACTCTTGAAGAACAAAACGCATTTCATCATCATGCATGCCGCTTGGCATTGGCAGGTTCCGCGCCATGCCGCCCGCGACATCTTCAATCAATCCGGTCCTTGGCCATAATCCTTCCTGATGCATCGAAACGGTTAAAACCCGGTCATCATCGGCAAACGCAATCTGCACGCCATCACCGTGATGGGCATCAATATCAAGGTAAAGCACCCGATCCAGCCCCGAATCGAGCAATTCAAGAATGCCCAGAACCGGATCATTGAAGTAACAAAACCCCGATGCTTTGCCCCGCAAACCATGATGCGTGCCCCCGGCCGGATGATGGATGATCCCGCCATCCGCAATTAACCGGGCTGCCAGAATAGATGATCCGGCCGCAGTCGCCGGACGCCGGAAAATTTCCGGAAAGATCGGATTGCCATTTTTGCCCAATCCGTATTGGGCCATCATATCTGGCGGCAAGGCCTGATCGCGTTCGGCCTGCATAACGGCGGCGATATAATCGACATCATGAAACCGCGCCAATTGGGCGGGGGTTGCGATGGGGCCGGTCAAATAGGTCTGATCATCCACCCATCCCAACGCATGAACCATATCAACCACCAGCGACACGCGCGGGATCGACAAGGGGTGTTTTGGCCCATAACTCGACCCGCGATAAATCTCAGACGCGATCATGCGCGGCCGGATGGCATCGCATCGTTTATCGGGATAATTCAAAACAGGATCAGACATGATTGATTGGTTTCAGACAACAATCTGGCACATATAGGTCCGAAATCTTGGTGAAACAGCTAAAGCTGACAGATCACGACCATAGAGAGACTCGACCAAAAAAAATATCACATTAGGTTGTGCTCTTGATCAGAAAAAAACCATTGATTGAATATGTAAAATCGAAAGAACCTTTTGGTGTTTTGAAATCAAAAAAAAATACCAAATTTTACGTAGAAAAACACATCCCACTAAAGTTTGTTAAGAATATATGACAATTTTGTTTCAATTTATTTGACGGAATTTTGGAAAGGGAATACGCAACCATTAGGTGAACAAGATAAATAAACACAACCTTTAAGGATCATTGCCGATGACCTCTATGCCCTCTCCAGAACGGCACGTTCCGATTAGTAAACGTGCTAGAATGCATATATCTAGTGAAAATCTGGTGATACAAGGGTCAAAAGCAGAGGTGCTCCAGCAGTTAAGGTCGGTCGCCACCACTTTTGAAGTACTACCGGTTTACAAACTTAAAGGGAACCGGTGGCAAGAAACGCCCCAAGATTGCATTGATGAAATTCTTGTCGATAAAAAATTAATACGTCCCTTAATTGTAAGATCAAGCTTTTCAAATGAAGATTCAGCTACTGAATCTCATGCCGGTGAATTTGAATCTGTTTTAAACGTAAGCACAGAGGAAGGATTGCGCACTGCTATCACTTCCGTTTTTGCCTCGTATTCATCTTCGATTGAACACGAGCACGTCCTGATTCAACCAATGGCAAAAGGGGTCGCTATTAGTGGCGTCCTCATGACAGCGGACCCCCATTCAGGAGCGCCTTACACTATCATCAATTTTGTTGAGGGAACTAACACTGAAGCGGTCACTTCTGGCCAGGGAGAAGTAAAGTCAGTTGTGTTTCTTAACGGCTGCGTATCCCTTTTACCGCTTGCACTCAAACCGTTACGCGATCCTATCGTCGAACTAACTGCTCTAATGGGGCACAGACCTATAGATGTCGAATTTGCAATAACCACCAGCGGCAAGGTTATTATCTTCCAATCGCGCCCAATCGTATTTGGCTCACTTACCTTTCAACTAAAGAATCATAACTTTGATGCAATCGTCGAAAATGCTCGGGAGCGATATAAGAATTTTGTAAAATACAACAACAGCAAATCTATTGATGGTTCGACGTTAGGAGTAATGCCAGATTGGAATCCTGCCGAATTGATCGGATCCAAACCTAGACCATTAGCTTACTCCCTCTATCGTTACTTAATTACCGACGGCCCTTGGGCAAAGGGACGAGCCCAACTCGGTTATCACGACATGAGGGACCATAGTCTCATGACTCTGATTGGCGGTGTGCCATTCATAAGTGTCGGAACAAGCTTCAACTCCTTCATCCCTAAGTCGGTATCTGCATCTGTTAGGAAAAAAATTGTCAACGACGCAAACGCAGCATTAAGAATCTCGCCTAGCCATCATGACAAAGTTGAATTCAAGATCATCCCGACAATTTACAAGCCAGAAATGCATCGCGGAGAATGGAGAGATCGGTTTCCCTCATTAACCGATGCAGAGTGGGAAAGTTACTTATCCTCTCTCTTGGACCTCACTAACAATATAGTAGACGAACATGGAAACTATTTTCGGCTAATGAAGAGAATAGAGTATGTAGAAGCCATATATGAAGAAAATATCGATTTATCTTCAGCAGAACTCATTGAAGTTAAAAGTATTCTTAATAAAGTCAGACAAGTAGCTACTCCGCTGTTTTCCGCAGCAGCACGCGCCGCCTTTGTAGCCACCGATATCCTAAAATCTCTTCAGGGCCTTGGATATATCTCTGCCGGATTAATTGAGGTTATCTCCAAATCGGCCAATGCCATTGGCGCTCAGATGGTTGACGACTATCGAGAACTGGATGCTTCCAAGTTTTTAGAAAAATACGGGCACATTCGCCCAGGAACATTTGATATTACCGCTCCCAGATATGATTCACCCGACGCCTCCTATTTTAGCGCCTTTGATTTCGATAAGAACCTAGATACAGATCCGAATAGAACTAATAATGATGAAGTCATGACGACAGAAAACATCAACAATATAAATAGTTTTTTTTCCGAAGTCGGTTACCAATTCAATTGGGAAAAGTTTCAGAGTTTTGCAGAAACATCCATCAATTATAGGGAAAAGATAAAATATCTCTACACAAAAAAAGTATCAGATGTTTTAGAAATTATTAAGAACATCGGAAGCCGATACGGTCATGATGTAGAGGTAATGTCTTTTATGACAATATCTGATATTGAGAATATGTTGGACTTGGGATTTGACCCACATCACCGCATAGCCGAAATATCTGTTTCAAACAAAATAATATGGCAAAAGAATCTTCCGGTCAGATTACCAGATTTATTGACTGATTTCGATGATGTCTATTGCTTCACTATAATGGATTCCATTCCGAATTACATAACAGGGAAAACTGTTGAAGCAAATGTTGCCGAAATAGGCGATGGGAATCTAGCAGGGAAGATTATTTTCATTGAAAGTGCCGACCCTGGATTTGACTGGATATTTACCCATCCAATTGCCGGTTTCATAACCAAATACGGCGGCGAAAATTCACATATGGCCATTAGGTCGCGTGAGTTTGGTGTTCCTGCTGTCATTGGAGCAGGCAACTACTTCGACAAATGGCGAAAAGCGCATCGATTGCGGGTTGAGTGCACAGCGAAACGTGTAGAAGTAATTTTATAAATCGGGGACAAAGAAGGCAGATAAAATTTCTACCTTCTTAGATTTAATACTATGAAATTTGAAAAATTTGGCTGGGCTTTTATATTTTTCCGTATCTGTAGAAATAGTTATTTCCATGTAGCTTTCAGCTTAATTTATTTTCAGAGTTTAGGTTTCACTCTGTCGCAATCACTGATGCTGGAAAGCTTCTACTATATCAGCAAAGCAATTTTCGAAGTTCCAGGAGGCATATTAGCGGATCAGTTTGGCCGAAAGAATGCATTAGTTGCCAGTGCCGTAATATCGGCTGTTAGTTATCTAGGTATCGGATTGTCATCGAGTTATCTTGTCTTGGCACTCTGTGAAATTGGCATCGGGATATCCATGTCATTTTCTTCTGGAACTGACTCCGCGTTGATATTTGACGAATACAAGGCTCAGGACAAGGTAGAAGAATATCAACGAGTGGAGTCAATCGGCTGGGGAATGAGAAACATATCCAGAGGAGTTGCATCTGCTTTTGGATCGATATTTGCAGCATGGTATTCTATGGCTGGAACTTTTATTCTTTCCTCTGTTGTAATAATTTTCTCCGCCCCAATAGCAGTGATTTACCTTAAGGAAATCAACAGACAACGCTCAAGTATATCACAAATATTTTACTCCATTATCTACTTGATAAAAAACAATCAAACTTACCGGCATTTTATTATTCAGTTTAGCCTGATCACGATGGGAGTAAAAGTTGGATTCTGGGCTTTTCAACCTTTCGCAACGGAACACGGCATTCCACTATCATGGGTGGGGGGATGCTTCACACTAATTCTGTTAGTATCTCTCATTGCATCCTTTTTTACAGAAAAAATTACGAATATTGCAGGTTATATTAATACACAGGTGGCACTAGGAGTATCTTGCTTCTTCTTTATGGGAATTTCTTTTTATTTTTCCGGTGTGGCAGGTATACTTATCATGGCGATAGGGTTCTTATTGCATGCCATTTTGCAAGGAATATCAGACCCTATCATGAGGATTAAGGTAAACAAATGCGCCGATTCAAGAAGTCGCGCAACGGCCATGTCTGTGACGTCAATGTTTGGTGATATTTCATTTGCCATTTTCGCACCAATATTCGGATATTTGGTTGAAAATTACGGCGGAGACATAGCAAGTTATATTGTTTCATTAATAGTAATGCTATCTTTATTACCATATTTATTTTTACAAAATGTAGATGTCGCTAGTACAGATTGATAAGCACATCGACTACCACACAGGATCGCCAGAAGATATTTCGCCCCGATATAGAGGCTATTTTCAATCAAGTTACAGTTACTCCGCCGCCCGTGGCCGAATGATCTTGCCGCTTTGGCGCTGTTCAAACAAATGCGCGATCCAGCCCGCCATCCGGCCAACCGCAAAAATGCCAAGCCCGGCCCCTTTGGGTAAATCAAGTTCGCGTTCCAGCAACGCCAGCCCGAAATCAAGGCTGGGATATTGCCCGGTTTCATCCGTCACACGCGCCGCAATCCGCGCCCAGAACGCATCGCCGACCTGACCACAGGATTGCATGATGGCGCGTGTGCGCGGATCCCCATCGGGATAAAGCGGATGACCAAAGCCGGGCGGCACGTTGTTCCCCACCGGATCAAAAGCCGGATCAATTTTGCCCTTTGCCACCTGATCCATCCATTTGCGGCATCGCGGGGTTAATCCGCCGTGCCGCGTGCCCGATAATGTCGCCAATCCCGCCAGCAACGATGCAGGTAAACTCGCCCCCGCCGATGCCGCCACCCGCACCGCATAGGCCGACGCATTCAGTTCATGATCAGCACATAAAACCAAGGCCCGGCGCAACAGTTCCGGCGCATCCGACCGGCTTTTCGCCCCCCAGGCCCGCGCCAATATCACATGGATCGGGCTTTCACCGTCATCGCCAATACCCGCCGCCGCCAAGGCCGCCAACCGCATCAATTTTGCCGCCATCGGGCGACCATCTCTGGCCGTTGGGCCTGTTACCTGCCCGGCCATCATCGCGATCACCCGGTCAAACGGCGTCGCATGATCGGCCGGGGCAAAATCCGGGGCGCCACACCGATCGGCATCAATCCGCAATCCGGCCAGATGGCGCGCAACGTCTTCCAATGTCATGGTATCGGAAAGCACCACCGCGTCTTTGCCGCGATAATAAAACTGACCATCGGCAATACGGGTGATTTTTGACACCAGAATGGGTTCGCCCCAATCAATCGTCGATGCCGCCACCGATTGCCGCGACCGGCCGCGTTTTTTACCCGCAAGGATTTTGCGCATGTCGCGCCTGTCATACAGGCTTTTGCGGCCATCGCCGGGATGGGCAATGGCGCGCACGATCCCGCGACTGACATAGGCATAAAGCGTCGCCCGCGAAATGCCGGTTGCCGCACAAACATCCTGTGCCGAAAGCGTAAAAAACGCAGTCTCGTTAAGGGGCGCATCATTATTTTTCATATTGATTATCTTGATCAAGATTGACGATTTGTCCAGCCCCGGATGATGCTTGCCCATCCCCTGCCCGCTTTGGGTTTGAAAAAGGAGCCGCATCATGACCAACCCGTTCATCGCCCCGATTGCCACCGCCCTTGATCATTCTGGCGGCATCGCGCCCCCGCCCGCGATCACAATCACCGGCACCGATGCCCTGCCATCGTTTTTTGCCGTGACCGATCTTGCCACCGCATCAATTGGCATGGCCGCTGCCATGATTGCGCGCTATCGCGGGCTTGAAACCGATGATCTTGCCCCGGTCACAATTGATCAACGTTTGGCCTCGAAATGGTTTGATATGACAATCCGCCCCGATGGCTGGGAATTGCCCGGATTATGGGATGCCATTGCCGGCGACTATCAAACCAATGATGGCTGGATACGCCTTCACACCAATGCCGCCCATCACCGCGCCGCCGCCCTTTCGGTTCTGGGCGATCATGCTGATCGTCAAAGCCTTGCCCCGGTTGTGGCACGATGGAATGCCGATGATCTTGAAGCCGCCGTGATTGCGGCGGGTGGCTGTGCCGCCACAATGCGCAGCCTTGAAAACTGGCAATCCCACCCACAGGGCAAGGCCGTTGCGAATGAGCCGTTGATTGATTGGCATCACCATGGCCCTGTCACCGCAACTGACCGGATTATTCAACCCGACCGCCCCTTGGCCGGTATTCGCGTTCTGGACTTGACGCGGGTTTTGTCAGGCCCGGTCGCCGGGCGATTTCTGGCGGCCTATGGTGCGGATGTTCTGCGCCTTGATCCGCCGGGATGGGACGAAGGTGCGGTTATCCCCGAAGTCACCCTTGGCAAACGCTGTGCCGGGCTTGACCTTACACAGGCATCTGATCGCCACCGGTTCGAAGAATTACTTGCCGGGGCAGACATCATCTTGCACGGCTATCGCCCCGATGCCCTGCCCCATCTGGGATATGATGCCGGGCAACGCCGCCACATCAACCCGGCCCTGATTGATATTACCCTTTGCGCCTATGGCTGGACCGGCCCATGGGCGACACGGCGCGGCTTTGACAGTCTGGTACAAATGAGTTGCGGCATCGCCGATTTCGGCATGAAAAACGCTGGTGCATCAAAACCCGTTCCACTGCCGGTACAGGCGCTTGATCACGCCACCGGCTATCTGATGGCGGCAAGTGCGGTAAAGGCGCTTTTAATCCGCCAGCAATCGGGCATTGTCCGTTCCGCCCGTCATTCACTGGCCCGCACCGCCCATCTTCTGTGCGACACGGCACAAAAAACCCGCAACCACATCATGCCCCCGGAAACGCCGGGTGATATCGACCCAAGGGTCGAGGTTACAAACTGGGGTGCTGCACGCCGCATCCGCTTTCCGGCTGTCATCGACGGTGTTCCCGCATGCTGGAACCATCCGGCAGGACGGCTTCGATCCAGCCCGGCGATGTGGTGGTAGGTGGTAGGCGATATGTACTCGGCGATATGTACTAGGCGATATATCGATTGCTCAGACCGCGTGGCGTTTCAGCACGGCAACGGTCTTGATCAGGAAATCCATCACGGTTCGGATGCGCGGTGCATGACGCAGATCATCATGCACCAGCATCCAGACCTCGCGCGGCGGGAAAACCTCGTCGGGATGAAGGCGCGCCAGTCTTGGATCGGCATCCCCGACAAAGCGCGGCAAAATCGCAACCCCCAGCCCCGACCCCGCCGCCGTGGCCTGTATGCTGGTATCATTGGTGCGCAGCACGACCTTGCGCCCGTCCAACCGCTCCTCGATCCAGCGATATTGCGGAATATTGGCCGTCGTTTCATCCCAACTGATAAAGTCCCAGACGTGCTCGGGCTTGTCATAGCCCGGCGCGCTGTAAAAACCGAACGGCATATCGGCCAGTTTGCGCACTGTGACCGCCGATTTTTGCGGGCGCGACAGGCGCAACGCAATATCGGCCTGCCGCCGGTTCAGGTCTGTTGACCGGGTTTCGCCCTGCAAGACAAGATCGATATCAGGATGCTGTTGCCGCAATTCCCGGACTTTTGGCCCGATGATCTGACTGGCCAGGGCGGGGGGTGCGCTCACACATACAGTTCCCGAAACATGATCGGCGGATCCCGCCGCAACACGTTCAACCGCCTGCATCGCCAAAACGGCCAGCCGCCCCTGTTCGGCAACCAATTTGCCATCAACCGTCAGCGTCACCGATTTCGGCAAACGATCAATCAACCGGACCCCGAATGTGGTTTCAAGCGCAGTGACCCGACGCGCAACCGTGCTGTGATCCACATCCAGTTCCCGTGCCGCCGCCGAAAAACTGCCTGTATCGGCCAGGGCCAGAAAGTATCGGTAGTCTTCCCAGTTCATTTGCGCATTTTTCCCCATCGACTATGCGAATATAGGGAATTTTCCCCAAGCAAAACAACAGATATTCCTGATTTTACATCAAATATCAGGAGTCGTTTATGACCAGAATCATCGAACTTAGCCAAATCGGCGGCCCGGAATGCCTTCAGGAACGCGTGATCAATTTACCCGCACCCGCCGCGGGTGAAGTCCGGATTGACCAAAGCCGGATCGGGGTCAATTTTGTCGATATCTATCATCGCACCGGTCTGTATCCATTACCAAAAATGCCCGGAATCATTGGGGTTGAAGCCGTCGGAACCGTTGCGGAAACAGGCCCGGACGTAACCGGATTTGCCATCGGCGACAAGGTTGCCTATGCCGGTTTTCCGGCCGGAAGCTATGTTTCAGGACGCAATATTTCGGCACGCCAATTGATCAAACTCCCCGATGATCTCCCCCCCAATCAGATCGCCGGTTCCTTCTTGCGCGGCATGACCACCTATTTTTTATTGGAACAAATTGGCCGCGTCACACCCGGCCAAACCGTTCTGATCCATGCCGCCGCAGGCGGTCTGGGCCAAATATTAGTCCGCTGGGCCAAGCACTTGGGGGCGACAACCATCGGAACAATCGGCTCGCCCGACAAGGCACAGGCCGCAAGATTGCAGGGGCTTGATCACGCGATCCTGTATCGCGAACAGGATTTTGAAACCGCCGTCATGGACCTGACATCCGGACGGGGTGTTGATTACGCGATTGACGGGATCGGCGGTGATAATCTGACCAAATCCCTGCGCACAACCAAACCGTTCGGGATTACCGCAACAATCGGTCAGATTGCCGGTGACATACCGCCGCTTGACCTGCGACATCTGACCAACCGGTTTCTTGCCCGGCCCAGTATCCTTGCCTATGTCACCGATACAGAAAACTATCACCGGGCCGCACACGCCTGGTTCGACATTTTACGCCTATATGATTTTCCGGCCGCGACCGAATATCCCCTTTCCAAGGCCACACGCGCCCATGCCGACCTTGAAGCAGGCCGAACAAGCGGTGCGATTGCGCTGCTAACGCAAGACAGCACATCCAAGTAATTAATTGCGGCCCTGCACAGGTCCACAGGCACCGACAAATCAATTGGTTGGTGCAAACCCATGCTGCAGGGCCGCCGTAATGCGCGCGGCAAGATCGGCGTGAATATCAACACGGTTAACATCGCCCCCATCCATGCAAATCGCACCGTCATCACCATCTTCACGCAGGATCATGACGGCCTTTGGCGTACAGGTCGCAAAGGCGCTAAACCGGCTGGCGGCATCGATGGTTTGATAACGGGCATCGGGAATAATCTGCGCCAATGCAGATGCATCAAGCCCCGGATGAATATCGCCCGGCTTGCCCAGATTGATAACGCTGATGGGAAGAATGATCGCACCAAGGGTTTGACGATCAAAACTGGTCGTCAGTTCCGGATCAACGGCAATCACCGTGGCAAGATCAATATTATGATGATCTTGCGCGGTAGCAGCGGCATCAACCTTGTGCAGATCAATGCCATTCTTGCCAAACCAGCCGCAATCAATCCCGGTGCCGCCGGTATCACAAGACGCAGCAAAGGCATTCGGGTCAAGCCGCGCACCGGCCAGCATCAAGGCAGATGTGCCGCCCAACTGGAACCCTAGAAATCCTATTCGGTCCGAATCGATATGATCATTAAACCGCGCATCACCTTTGACCGAGACAAGGGTCGCAACATAATCCTGCGGCCGCAACCAGATTTCGGCAACGGCATCACCGGCACGATCCGGCGCAATTTTTGGCGGACGCACAACAATTGCAACATAACCGGCCATGGCAAGATCATGCGCGATCCAGTCGCTGAGATGCGGGGCCGAACGCATACCGCCATGGGCAATAAGAACAGCGGGGAACTTACCATTGGCAAAACCGGCATCGGGTATGGCGGAAACACCATCAAAAACCGCATTGCCACCGATCATGGTTGTCGCCCCGGCCTTATCCGCCGGGTACCAGATTGATACCGCCACCGGATCGGACCGCATTGCGTTATTCGTCATGATCGTTTGAACACCAACCGATCCCGACGGTTCCGGCTGTTTCAGCGATGCCGCCGCCTGCGCCAAACCGGAAAACCCGGCAAACGCCACAACACAGCACGACAGAATTGCACCGATCATCCGGTTTAAAAAACGCATCTGGGCTCCAATCTTGGTGGCAGCATGAAACAACAATGCTCAACCTAACAGCGCAGAGAAAGCCCGACGAACCTATTTTGGTTTCATCATGATGAAATATCATCCCCCCGACCTTTAATCTGAAACCTTGACGTCCTGTCTTGATCTGCGCATAGTCCCGTCATCTCCAGGGGGGCCGATCGTAAGTCGGCTGAGAGGTTCGGTGTTGCCGAACGACCCTTTGAACCTGAACCGGTTAACACCGGCGTAGGAAGGATCGAATGCACACGATAGAACCAGCGCCCCTTTCGGCCCAATCCCCGCATAAACCCGTTCTTACCGGGGTTCAAACGCGGTTTGATATTCATCTGCATGACGGACGTGTGGCCTTTAACGGCGACGATATTTTTCACGATCTTGATCTGACCTTGCCGGCCAACAGTTTCACCTGTTTGCTGGGCCCATCGGGTGTCGGCAAAAGCACGCTGTTGCGATACCTCGCCGGATTGGTTGATGGCGATGCCAATGGTGACATCACTTGTTCGGATGCAAAACCGCTTTCCGGGCGCGTGGCCTATATGGCGCAACAGGATTTGTTGCTGCCTTGGCGAACCGTCCGCCAGAATGTGCTTCTGGGGGCGGTTTTGCGCAATCAACGCCCCGACCTTGATCGTGCCGATGCCTTGATCGGCGATGTCGGATTATCAGACGCCGCCCATCTGCGCCCGGCCGAGCTTTCCGGCGGGATGAAACAGCGTGCCGCCCTTGCCAGGACCCTGATGGAAGATCGCCCGGTTGTCCTGATGGATGAACCGTTTTCCGCCCTTGATCCGCTTAACCGTATGCGGTTGCAAGATTTGGCCGCACGGGTCTTGCGTGGCAAGACGGTGCTGCTGGTAACCCATGATCCACTCGAAGCGCTTCGGATTGGCGACCGGGTGCATGTGCTGCGCGGCGCACCGGCAACATTGGCCGATGCCATTATCCCCGATGGCAAAATCCCGCGTGATGTTACCGATCCCGATATTTTGCGCCATCAGGCCGAATTGCTGCGCCAACTGGGCGCAACACCGGCGGAACTGAACCGGGCGGAGGGCGCGTTATGACAAACTCAACGCCCCCCTCTAAATCCACCACAACACCCAAGCGCATCCCCCTGACCGAACGCCGCCTTCTGAAACTCGCACGGCCCTTGATCATCATCGCCGCCCTGATCGCGACATGGCAAATCATCGTCACCATCACCGGCGCACCGAAATATATGCTGCCGGCCCCTTATGAAGTTTGGGTCACATTGATTGCGCGTCATGACGTGCTGCTTGATCACGCAAAATATACCATCGCCGAAACCGTGATTGGTCTGTTTGCCGGGGCGACACTTGGGGCGCTCGCCGCCTTGCCGATGGCATTGTTTTCACCGATCCGCTTCTGGTTGATGCCGATCCTTTTGGTATCGCAAGCCATCCCGTTTTTTGCCCTCGCCCCGCTGCTGGTGTTATGGCTGGGCTTTGGTCTGGCATCCAAGATTGCGATGGCGGCCCTGATCATTTTCTTTCCGGTGACGGTGGCGTTTTTTGACGGGTTATCGCGCACAGAACCTGGCTGGCTCGATCTGGCGCGCACCATGGGTGCCAGCCGCTGGCGGCTGTTAACTCATGTGCGGTTACCCGCCGCATTGCCTGCCTTTGCATCGGGTTTTCGGGTTGCCACCGCCGTTGCCCCGATTGGCGCAATCATCGGCGAATGGGTCGGTTCCAGTCACGGGCTTGGCTATTTGATGCTGCATGCCAATGCCCGGGTTCAGATTGATATGGTTTTTGCCTGCCTTCTGATCCTGTGTGCGTTTTCGATCACACAATACTTCCTTGTTGACCGGGTCCTGCGCGCGGCCCTGCCATGGCAAGCCGATAGCCTGCGCCGCCCTGGACAATAACAGCCAAACAATTGAAATAATTGTGGAAAACCGCAACCTGAAACAAACATCATATCATATGATTAAGTTGATTTTCGAAGGAGGAAGACCCCCGATGTCACGCCTGAAATCCATGATCGCCGCGGCAACCATTGGCACCATTGCCTTGGGAACAGGAATGGGCATATCCAGCCCGGCCTTTGCCGCAGATAAACTGACCATCCTGCTTGATTGGTTCGTCAATCCCGATCACGCGCCGCTGATCGTTGCCAAGGAAAAGGGTTTCTTTGCCAAACACGACCTTGATGTTGATCTGATCGAACCGGCCGATCCATCCGCCCCGCCGCGCCTTGTTGCCGCCGGTCAGGGCGATGTTGCGGTGAATTATCAGCCACAGCTTCATGTTCAGGCCGCAGCGGGCCTGCCACTGACGCGGATTGGCACATTGGTCGCGACCCCGCTTAACAGCCTGATCGTCCTGAAAGATGGCCCGATCAAGGAAATCGCCGACCTTAAGGGCAAGAAAATCGGCTATTCGCTTGCGGGCTTCGAAGATGCACTTTTGGACACCATGCTGGGCAATCACGGGGTGTCGATTGATGATGTTGAACTGGTGAATGTGAACTTCTCGTTGTCGCCGTCGCTTTATTCCGGTCAGGTCGATGCCATTATCGGCGGATATCGTAATTTCGAACTGAACCAGATGGAAATCGAAGGCAAACCGGGCAAGGCATTTTATGTCGAGGAAGAAGGTGTTCCGCCCTATGACGAGCTGATCCTGACCATCCGCAATGATGCGGTCAATGACCCGCGCATGGCGCGCATGATGGATGCGCTGGAAGAAGCGGTTCAGTATCTGGTCAACCATCCCGATGATAGCTGGAACGCCTTTATCGCGGCCTATCCCAACCTTGATGATGAGCTGAACAAAAAGGCCTGGGCCGATACCTTGCCGCGCTTTGCCTTGCGTCCGGCGGCGGTCGATAAAAAACGCTATGCCCGTTTTGCCGATTACCTGAAAGAACAGGGCATCATCGAAACCACCCCGCCACTTGATAGTTATGTCGCTGTGATCGAGTAAGATTTCCGAACCTTACCAAACCGTCGCATTTGGGGCCTGCACACTTTCCCGGTGGAAGCAGCCCCAACCAAAAGGCCGGCCCTGCAAACAGGACTGGCCTTTTGCGTTGGCACATCACCACTTGCACAAAACCGGTTACGCGACACATTCATAAGATTGCAAACAACAAACGGCCGATCAGGGGATATGACCAGCGTGACCGATACCAAACGCCCATCACACCACACCGATACCGGGTTTGAAAATCGCCATCCCCTGCCCGAAGGCAAGAAATCATTCTTTACCTTTTTCAAACGCCGGTTCTTTGGCGAGGAAGACTGGCCCAAGGCCAAACATCAGCATGGTAAAACCCCGCATGAAGCCCCCGATTTAGCAGCGATCCACAATCCCGACCCGACACAGTTGCAGGTCACATGGATCGGCCATGCCACGGTTCTGGTGCAATATAGCGGGCTTAATATCCTGACCGATCCGGTATTTGCCAAACGCGCATCGCCGTTCCGCTATGTCGGGCCAAAGCGATACAGCCAGCCGGGATTGCGCATTGATCAACTGCCCAAGCTTGATCTGGTGTTGTTATCGCACAATCATTACGACCATTTCGATCTGGCATCCCTGCGCAAGATCGGCAATGCCCCGCGCTATATCTTGCCGCTTAAGAACGGGGCGCTTTTGCAAAAGGCCGGGATTGCGCCCAAGAATTATGACGAAATGGATTGGGACCAAAGCCTGTCGCATGGCGATGTCACCATCACCCATGTACCGTCCAACCATTGGTCAAGCCGCACCACCAAAGACCGCAAGGAAATGCTGTGGGGGGGCTATATCCTTGAATTCGCCGATGGCTATAAATTCTATTTTGTTGGTGATACCGGCTGGAACGAACGGCTTTTCACCGAAATGGGCGCGCAATATGGCCCGTTTGATTTTGGCCTGATCCCGATTGGCGCGTATGAGCCGCGCGACTTTATGCGCAATGCCCACACCAACCCCGAAGAAGCCGTTCAAATCATGCAAGTCATGGGCGTCAAACAGGCACTTGCGATCCATTGGGGAACATTCGTTCTGACATCGGAACCGGTTGATGAACCACCTGTGCGTCTGGCATCGGCCTGCGACGCCGCCGCCATTGCCAAGGGTGATTTCATCGCACCGCCCATCGGGGCCACCCGGTTTTTTGCCGGAAAAACCAAAACCGCGCGCATGGCAGACACCGCAAGCCCGACCGCCGCGCAATAACCCGCCGCATATATAAAGAAGGCTGGCAACGTGCAGTTGTTGCCAGCCTTCCAAAGCCGAAGCCATCAGACGTTCTTTGGGAGAACCCGTCGAACAGCTTCGGCCTTTCTTTTTGCCACAAAGGCCATTAGCACAGCACTTAAATGCTACGTTATAACATAACATTTAATGCCATGACAAATTTGATGCGTCAAGACCGTTTTCAAACGATCCTGACGCCGATGTATTCACCGATACATTTTATAATGGAAACGAAAGGCTAAACCCGCGTGCGCGGCCTGCGCACCGATCCGTCTTCAAACCGGGCCAATTCCATCCCGGCAAGGGTGATAGATGGCTGTCCGGTTGTGATCCAGTCGGCCAAGACCTTGCCGACCACCGGCCCCATGGCAAAACCGTGACCGGAAAAACCGGTAGCAACGAAGAAATGTTTGGGATTGTCGAACTGATCAATCACCGGCACCGCATCCGGGGTGACATCAATGTCCCCGGCCCAGCTATCGACGATATCGACCTTGGCAATCTGCGGGAACACTTTTTGCAGGTTGGCCATCGCGTTTTTCACCCGCACGTCATAGGGCTGCGCCTGGTTTTCGCGGCGGCCAATCATGGGTTGACGGGATGCTTCTGATCCCGGCATCCGATCGACCAGATCATCGATAAACCGCTTGTTTAGGTGAAACTTGAACGTCGCCCAGTTATCTTTAAGCCCCGGCATGAAATCCTTGGCAAATTTGAACCGGCCCAGTGTCAGATCAAGATCGGTCATGAATTCATCGGCAATATTCAATGATCCATCGGCGCGCTGGCGGAACGCCAATCCTTCGGCCAATGTGCCTGCCGCCGTGATCGGGGTAACCGGCGTTGTCCGAATGACCGTGCCACGCGTGGTTTGCTGTGGCAATCGGCGGCCAAATTTGGCAACGAATTTATGCGTCGCCGCCCCTGCGGCACAAATCACATATTTGCATTTGATTTCACCCCGTTCAGACACGACCGAACTGATCGCCCCACCCGATGTTTCAATGCCGATGGCACCGCATCCCTCGGCAATCACGGCCCCCAGTTCGCTTGCGCGTTTGGCAATCGCGGCGGCGGCCTTTTTCGGTTCGGCCTGCCCGTCAGACGGGGTGAAAATACCACCAACACCCGGTGCTGTGATGCCCGGTGCGACCTTGCCAACACCTTTGGGATCAAGAACCTGTGTTTCGATGCCAAATCCCTTGGCGTCTTCGATCCATTGTTCGTAATCGGCCATTTCCCCGTCGTCACGGGCGACGAAAAGAACCCCGCCCTGCCGCCATTCCAGATCGGCATTAAGTTCCTTTTCCAACCCTTGCCAAATCCGGTTGCATTCGATCATTAATGGCAATTCGACCGGATCGCGGCCTTGCTGGCGGACAAAGCCCCATGCGCGGCCCGACTGGTGCGATGCAATGGTGTCCTTTTCCAGCAACACGACCTTCATGCCCGACTTGGACAGGTAATAGGCACTGCTGGAACCATGAATGCCGCCGCCGATCACGACAACGTCGCATTCCTTGGGCAGTTCAATTTTGGGATAATTCGTCATGTGGGGCCCCTGAATTGATCGTTCTTTTGTTTTCGTTTTGGTATGTGGCGGGTTCCACGTTATGTTGCGCGGCAATAAATGACAACAAAATCAGGTGCCACCATGTCTGACGATAACAAGAAACAACACCCCGCGACGATCACCGCCCAGGCATTGGGCTGGGTCGAGGAAACCACCCGTTCGGTCACCCCGCCGATCTATCCCTCGACCACGTTCGAGCGCAAAACCGATCTTAGCTATCACGATGGCCGGTGCTATACCCGCACCGACAATCCGACGTATGATCAGGCCTGTGCGGTTCTGGATGCGCTGGAAGGCGGGGTTGAAACGCGCCTGTTCGCATCGGGTATGGCTGCCGCCGTTGCCGTATTGCATGCCCTGTCGCCCGGCGATCACGTGGTCGCGCCCAAGGTGATGTATTGGGCATTGCGCAGCTTTATGCTTGATAGCGGTGTGCGCGCCGGACTGACATTTGATTTTGTCGATAACGGCGACACGGATGAATGGGTAAAGCACATCAAACCGGGCACAACCAAACTTGTCTGGCTTGAAACCCCGGCCAATCCCGATTGGCAAATTACCGATATCGCTGCGGTCTGTGCTGCGGCCCACAAGGCCGGGGCAATTGTTGCCGTGGACAACACGGTCGCGACACCGCTTTTGACCCGCCCGATTGAAAAGGGTGCGGATATCGTCATGCATTCGGCAACCAAATACCTGAACGGTCACAGCGACGTTCTGGCCGGAACATTGACCACCGCAGATAAAGACAGTCAGTTTTGGCAGAATATCCGCAAACAGCATGCCGGTGGCGGTGGTGTTTTGGGCGTGTTCGAGGCATGGTTGCTTTTACGCGGCATGCGCACCCTTTCGGTTCGGGTTGAACGGGCCTGCACCAATGCCATGGCGATTGCACGTCATTTTGAAAATCACCCGGAAATCGAACAAGTCCAGTATCCCGGCCTTGAAAGCCATATTGGTCATGACATCGCCAAACGCCAGATGAATGGGGGGTTCGGTGGCATGTTATCAATCCGGGTCAAGGGCGGCGGCAAACGTGCGGTCGATTTCCATAATCAGTGCAAGCTGTTCAAGCGCGCGACGTCACTTGGCGGGGTTGAAAGCCTGATTGAACATCGTGCATCCGTCGAAGGCCCCACCAGCCCGGTTCCCGATGATCTTCTGCGTCTGTCGGTTGGGATCGAAAATGCAGATGATCTGATCAATGATCTTGAAACGGCCTTGGCGAACAGCAAATAAAAGCCGATTGTAAACCTGACTTCAAACGGACTGGAAACTCTACCCGTGATGAAAACAGCGTTTCGTGCCCGCACACGACACCGTTTCAAACAATCACTTCTGATCTGCCTTGCCGGTTTGGCACTGTCAGCGGTTTTTGCGTTTCCGGTCCGTTTTGCCCTGGCGCAAAGCAGTCCGACGATTAAATCATCCGATTTTCTGCATATGCCCGAAATCCCCGATGCCAATGCCCTGCCGCCTGCGCCGGGGTTGATCTTTGACATGACTGAAGAACGCTATGTCATGTTTGACGAAATGGTATCACAGATCGCAGGAACCAAATTTGTCCTGATCGGGGAAAAACACGATAACCCGATCCACCATCATCATCAGGCACAATTGGTCAATGCGCTAAGTGCACGTGACGGACTTGATCGGGCTGTGGTTTGGGAAATGTTCAATCGCGACCAACAGGGCGATCTGGATCAGGCATGGAACACCATGCCCCCCGAAGACCTTGGTGCGGCACTAAACTGGACCGAAAGTGGCTGGCCATCCTGGCATGATTACGCCCCGATTGCCGAGGCTGCAAAACACCATAAACTGGCAATGGTTGCAGGCAATCTGCCACAGAATATTTTGCGCCCGATGATCCGTGATGGCATTACGGCATTGCCCCCGGAACTGGCCAGATCCCTAAGCCTGCCGGACCTGCCCGATGACATTGCCCAGCGGTTCAATCACGAAATTGCGCAGGGACATTGCAATATGCTGCCCGATGCGCAATTGCCCGCCTTTGCCATGGTTCAATTTGCCCGCGATGCATCCCTGGCGCGCGCCATGATTGACAGCGCAAGCGCACACGGCCCCAATCCCGATGGGGCGTTTCTGATTGCCGGTGCCATGCATGTGCGTGACGATATCGCCGTACCGTATCATTTACGACGTTTTGCACCGGATCTAACGGATGACAATGTTGTCGTCATCATTTTGGTCGAAGCCGATGATCCGGGTGAAAATCCGGCAGGCGTTCGGGATTATGCCATGCGGATGGGATCGGAAAATGTTGCCGATTACCTTTGGTTTACCAACGATTTACCGCGTGATGACCCGTGCAAGGATTTAAAAATCGGCCCGGAAATCAAGAACGGCGAATAACTATTTGATGCGCCTAGGTAACCAATCAGTCGTCGCAACCGGTTTTCCCTTGTGCGAGCGCATAACGCGCGGGCGCACCACTTCCTTTGCTTCGGGGGTGGTGGCGGTTTTACGCACCGATGCATAGAAATCCACCATCACCTGAAACGGGATCAAGGTCCCCGGCCCTTCGCGATAAGCATCGACATAGGGGGGGTGATTGCGGACCGTGTCGCTTAGATGTTCGACCGAATGATGACCAAACTGGGACCAGATGCTTTCGATAAAATGCAGCGTTTTCGGGTCGGTCGGGCGCAAGCGCACCTCGGGGCGGCTTTCTTCCATCACCGCATAAACATTCGGTTCGATCGGGCCGATATCATCAGCAACAAACACCGCCGGCATCAACATACGGCCATGATAATTCGCCCCGTAATAGGCTTGTGCCAGATACAGCAAACGATGAAGTTTTTGCGGCTGCAGATATTCGTTGTCGTTTAACGCATGGTCAATCATGCGAAAAGCGGCTTCGAAAACGGAAAAAAGGACCGGCTTGTTCTGCATCTGGAAAATGCACCCGTAGAGCAAAAACACATGGCGAAGCCGCGATCATAAAGCTGAGCTGTCATGACAACAAGCATCACGGTCAGAACCGGTGCAGAATATTTTGAAGTTTGAATAAACGGCCCTATGAACCGTTAAACATAGGCGTCAACCCGCGTTCCGCGAACGCCCGCACCATGAACAACCGCATTGACCACCGCATAAAATGACGTGCCACTATTTGCGCCAAGGTCAAACGGGATTTCCGGATCAAGGAAACTGGCGAAATCCACATCGCTTTCCGATGAAATGGCACCTTCGCGGTCGCTGGCGCGGCGGGCTTGTGACAAACGGTTTTGTTCAGCGCGCTGGTTTTTTTGATCGCCGGGGTTGCCCTGTCCGGGGTGACGGTGCTGCCCTTCTTTGCCATCGATATAGGCATTGAACAAAATACCGTCATTGTCAGGGTCATAGGAATAATGCTGACTGGTCGCTTCGACCTGACTGCTGCGGTCAACCGTCGACACACCGCGCGCACCCGCAGCCATAAGTCTGCCGTGCTGGCTAACCTGACTGATAGATGGGCTATTGATGACGGGTGTGACCATTTTCCTTCCTCCGGGTTAAACCGGGATATGTTACAGCCTTATTCAACTGTAACATTATATCCCAATTGCGGCCCAAAAGAGACAAGAATCGTCATTTTTCCGGGTTTCAGGCCGGTTTTGACGGTTTAATCACCTTCAAACTCGACCAAATGAAACACATCCACACCCCGATCGCGGATTCTTTGTGCGCCGCCGATATCGGGAAGATCGATGATAAAGGCACAGCCAATTGTTTCACCACCGGCCTTTTCGATCAGATCAAGGGCCGCCAATGCGGTGCCGCCCGTGGCGATCAAATCATCCATGACCAAAACACGTTGGCCCGGCTTGATCGCATCAATATGCATTTCAATCACGTCCGAACCGTATTCCAGCTCGTATTCAACCTCGATGGTTTCGGCGGGCAATTTGCCGCGTTTGCGGATCGGAACAAAGCCAACACCAAGCGCCAACGCCACAGCCGGGCCAATGATAAACCCGCGGGCCTCGATCCCGGCGATCACATCAATGTTCTTATCCTGAAATTCCCCGGCAATGCTGTCGATGACCTCGCGCAGGCCTTCGGCATCGGCAAACAGCGTCGTGATATCGCGAAACATGATCCCTTTTTTCGGGTAATCGGGAATGGTGCGGATCAACGACTTGATCGACGTGTTCGTCATGCGGGAACTCCGGCCGGATGCGTTTCGGAAACGAAACTGGAAAAACAAAACCGCCACCTTTAACAACAGATGGCGGTTCAAAATCAAGCTTTCCGAAATAAGGGCAGAATATAACCGCCCCGTTACCGACGATCAGGCCGCATGCGCCGGGGTTCTGTACACCGCGACGTTGCGGGTCGCGGTTACAAAATCATTTGCCAGTTTCTTGCTGATTTCAGCACGTGTGCCACGTGGCATTCCAATACCGGCGGCCTGCCGGTTGCCCCATACCGCACGGTAAAGGCGATAGTCATGGTCATTGATCTGACCAAATACTTTTTCGACTTCCATCAAGGTCTGAACATAACTTTTGTTCATGTCAGCCATCCTGCTTGCTCGTGATGTTCCAAACGACAATTCCATTCGGAATGACAACCCCCGGTTTTTCCAGCGTGTCGTCAAGCAGCGATATAGTCCTGTTATCACCGCATCTCAACGGCAGGACGGTGACAAGATAGGGAAAATTTTGTGACAGCGCGCCTTAATCGAAGAATAGCGCGATAAAACAATCAGATATAAAATAGAACAAATCCGCCAAATAGCACCAAATCAGCCCGCCATCATATTTGATATATTGGCGGATACGCCCCTAGAGCCAGAACCTAGTGCAGTTTTTTCTGGGTGACGGCCTGTTTGGCATCTTCATCAAGTTGCTTTTGCAAGGCATCAGCATATTCACCGTAAATCCGGCCTTCAATCGACAGTTCAAGAAAGCGGATATAATCCTGCTGATTGTCGATTTTGGCGCGCGCTACGGGGATCACGTCGAACGGGCTTTCGGCATCAAGCTCGTATTTGCGGATCAGTTCCAGCATTTCGGCTGTGATCTGCTCAAGCTTTTTCTGCGCGTCGGTGAATGAAATGCTCATGCTTTTTTCCTGTCGGCGACCAGTGTATTGCCCGCTTATGCCCTGTCGCAATCGGCATGACAAGGTCGCTTGGCCCAAAGGATGCCCAGAAAAACCTATACCTGAATATAGGGACCTATCCGGATGAACCGACAATTTGAAACCCCGGCTTGAGACAAATCAATGCCCCGCCCGCCTCATACTCCGATGCTCTATATGGGACAGTTTAATAATACGGACCGCCTAGCGGTTTGTCATACGTGCATATGCATATGCTATTCGGGGATCAGAGATGAAGTTGTTATCTGCCTTCAATGCCATGGGCATTCGCAAACGTTTTATGTGGGCGTCGGCCTTTGGTGTCACGTCAACCGTGATCATCGCCCTTGCCATGATGATGTTCACCGAAGAAAAGGCAATGGACAACAAGCTGCATCAGCTTAGCCAGAACGAACTGACATCTTTACATGCTCTGATTGTCAATGTCATGGCTGCCCGCCCCGATGATGCCGACGATATCGGTATTGACGTTTTCAATAACTGGTTTGAAAGCCGCAATCTTGATTATCCCGGCGAACTTTGGTCGGCTTGGGGCCCCAAGACACTGGCCTATATGAAAGAATACGGCGACAAGGATTTGAAAACGCCACGCGACTCAATTGACCAGGAAGCAATTGATACCGGCGAAACCATTGGACGATACACCGATGAAGGCACCTATCGCCTGTCGATGCCTATCGTATTGGGTGTCACCAAGGGGGCTGATCGCGAGGTTTGTTTTAGTTGCCATGGCGCGATGGAAGCCGAAAAGGGCGACGTTATTGCCGTTCTGTCCTCCAGTCTTTCGGTTGCCCCAGAACAGGCCAAAACCAACCAGATTTTGATTGGTATCGTTATCGGTGGTATCGCCATCGCCCTGGCAACCATTGTCGGCATGCGTCTGTTACTGTCAAAAATTGTCACCGAACCGCTTAGCAAACTAAGTTCCGCCATGACCGAACTTGCCAATGGCAAAACCGATCTGATGATCCATGATCTGGATCGTCAGGACGAAATCGGTCACATGGCACAGTCAGTCGATGTCTTCCGGACCAATGCAATTGCCAAAAAGCGCATGGAAGCCGAACAGGAAACCGCATCGCGCAAACGCGAAGAACGCATGAACACCCTTGAAAAAAATATCGGCGGGTTCGAAGGTGTGATTGCCAAAATTGTCGGCGCTGTTTCCACATCGGCAGATCGGATGCAAAGTACCGCACGTGCCCTTGTCAGTGCCGCCGACCTTGCCAGCAAAAGCGCGACCACCGTTGCTGCCGCATCCGAACAGGCGACCGTCAATGTCCGCACTGTGGCCGATGCGGCCGATCATCTGTCACAGTCAATCACCCAAATCGGGGATCAGGCGCATCGTTCAACAGAAATCACCGCCGAAGCATCAACCGAGGCCGAAGTATCGAGTAAAACCGTCGCAGGCTTGTCCGAAGCTGCGGCCCGCATTGGTGAAATCGTCGAATTGATCAGTGACATTGCCGGTCAGACCAACCTTTTGGCCCTGAACGCTACGATCGAGGCCGCACGTGCCGGTGAGGCTGGCAAGGGATTTGCCGTTGTCGCCGCCGAGGTTAAAAACCTTGCCAACCAGACCGCGCGTGCAACCAGCGAAATCTCCGAACAGATTCAAGCAATTCAGGAAGAAACCGGCAAAACCGTGCAATCGATGAATGATATTTCAGATGTCATTTCGCGCATCACAAATATTACCAACACGATTTCCGACGCAGTCGGCGAACAGGCCGAAGCCACGGGTGAAATTGCCCGAAATGTCGAACAGGCTGCCATCGGAACACAGGAAGTCAGCAGCAATATTGAACGCGTCAGCGACACGGTCGCCGAAACCGATCAGGCCGCCCATCAGGTCCTGACCGTTGCCGAAGAACTTGGCCAGCTTTCAACCCAACTGCGCGGTGAAGTTGACCGTTTCCTGGTTAGCATCCGTTCCGCCTGATTTACGCAATGTCCCGTCATCAATACCCCCGCATCGTCATATGACGGTGCGGGGGTATTTTTTTTGGGGGGCTATTCGACCTTGCGGCACGCATCTGGACAAATGGATAAGGGCAGAGACAAGGAACGCCCCAATCGTCGCCCTATTGGACCTAAACCTAAACCGCCACGACCATTCCATCACGTGCGGCAAAAACATCGGACCACTGCGCACGGGCTTGTTGTTCGATTACGGTCATTGCCGTGTCGCTGTGATCAGGATCATGATGAAACAGCGCAAGACGTTTGACATTCGCAGCCCGGCAAAGACGAATGCCTTCTTGCCAGGTTGAATGCCCCCAGCCCACCTTGGCCGGGAATTCATCGTCGGTATAGGTGCTGTCGTAAATCACCAGATCTGCATCCCGGATAAATTCCAGCACCCCTTTGTCGGGGTGCCCCGGCACATGTTCGGTATCGGTGACATAACAAACCGATTTGCCGCCATGTTCCACCCGATAAGCAGTTGCCCCGCCGGGATGACGCAACGGTGCGGTTCGCACCAAAATGCCTGCGACCGGTTCCAAAACCGTTCCGACGGTAAAATCCTCGAAGGTCAATTTTGACTGCATCGCAGACAGCGGCACCGGGAATGTCGGGTCGGCCATTTGGGCGGAAAAAACACGTTCTACCCCGCCCTGTTTTGTCAAATGCCCGGCCAGCACACAAAACCGCGCCTGCGGGTTATAGGCTGGCACAAAAAACGGAAAGCCGTTGATATGATCCCAATGGGTGTGGGTCAGAAAAATGCAGGCCTTCGTCACCTTGCGATCAATCATATCCTTGCCAAGGTTGCGAATGCCGGTACCGGCATCAAAGATCAGGGTCTGATCGCCAATCCGCACTTCGACACAGCTGGTATTCCCGCCATAAACAACATGATCAGGCGACGGGCATGCGATACTTCCGCGCACTCCCCAGAACTTGACATCAATTGCCATGCATTCCCTTCCGTATTTTCCTGCGGCGGTACTCCGCCGGAAAATATTATTCGATCTGTTTGAAATATAACATTTATTTCAGGCGAAACAGGGGCTGGACCTGATTAATTATCCGGCCTCTATTTTTCTGGCCTGATAAAAACAGCGGTTCCAATTTCGGCACCGAAGGCCTGATCGGCACGTCCGCAATTTACGGCAATTTCGCAAAGTCCGATTGAATTGCGATAATGAAATCCTTGCCCCATTTCAACATCCGAAAATGTCCGTGCCGCAGGCAATGATTTTCCATTAACCAAAACAATCTGATTACGAGCCTGCCATCCCTTTGGGGCCCGTACCCCGCTCATCAAATTGCCATAAGTATCGACATAAATGATTTCGGCAAGATCATCCGGCCAGCTTTGTGGTGGAACATACCGATGATCGGCCTCTAGATCGCGCAGGGCGACGTCCTCGCCATTTGCAATCATGCAGGCGACAGGGGCAAAAATATCACGTCCATGGAAACTGGCCGATGTGTTTTCAGGCTGCCAGTCGATGACCTGAATGCGGCATGATCCTGCACGCCGGATCAGGATTTCAAACATCCCGTTATCCGGCCCGACATAAAACACGCCGTCACATTCAACAACGATACCGCGCCGCTGACTGCCAACACCGGGATCAACAACCCCCAAGACAACATCGCCGGGCTGAAATTCGCGCGACAGGGCCGCCAAAAGATAGGCCGATGCACGCGGATTGCGATCCGGGGCATCAACCATCAGATCGCAAACCATAACATCCGGCGACCGGCGCTGAACAACAGCTCGCATCGCCCCGCTATAAGGCCCGGTCACACCAAAATCGCTGAAAATCAGGATCATGTCAGCTTTCCGAATATTCAATCCCCCGCGGTATAAACACACAGGTCATACAACGAATTATTGATCACATCACAAATCGGGATAACGGCCAGATAAAGCCGCTATTTCACAGCTATTTCACATCGCAGAATTGACCGCTTCGTTTCAGTTCGGCACAAATCGATTTGGCTGAACTGTCGCTTAGCCCGGTGGCCATCAGACGATAATAGGTTCCCTTGCCGGGAATATCGGCACGTGTCACGCCATGCTGCAACGATGCCAGTTGACCAAACCGTTTGGTCAACACTTGCCAGCCTCGTTCTGCCTGTGCCTGATTCCGATAGGATGCCAGATGCGCGCTTTTCCCGCCAGATGATATCGCAGCAGAACCGGTTTCCGACGGTTTTCCCGCGTCCGCGCCCGACTGAACCGCACGGCTTTCACCGGTGGCGACCCGGCGAACAGGTTCCCCGGAATTAAGCGACATCACATTGGCCTGTGCCGGTTCGACAATTGCCGCTTCAATCGCATCACGTTCACGTTTGAATTCATCCGGCGTGATCAATTTCATCTGTGACAGGTCTTCGACACGCGCAATCTGACGTGCGGCATCCATCAATCCCTGTGGTGCGGGTGACGGTGTTGCACGCTGGCGCGGCTGTGCTGGCAAAAGAGCATCAAGAATCGCAGTCCGTTCGGCAACATGTTCCTGAACCGTGATCGCCCCGATCTGCAATGCGCGGTTAAGCTGGTTCAGGCGCTGTTCGATCTGTCGGCTGTCTGGTGGCGGGTTATCAAGAAATGCCGCCGGTGCCTGTTGGCTCATGGGCAACAACGCACCGATATTGGCCGAACGCCGCGCTGAATATTCTTCGGGCGTTACCAGTCCGGCTGCCTGTAAATCACGCAGGATAGAAAAACGTTTGGCAATTGCTTCGTCACCGGAACTTAGCGCGGCACCGGCGGGCAGGTCTGCACTGCGCATGCGAGGTTGTGATGCGGATGCCATCGGCGTTGCGGCTGGCTGTGCCATCGCACTTGGCATTGTATTACCAAGGCCTGAGGGTGCGGTTGCGATCTGGTCATTAATGCTCAGCGACCCGGGAAGACCGCGCTGCAACCGCATCAGGTTAAACTCGGCGGCATCGCGCAACGGGCGGGGTTGGGTTCCGTTTGCCGTTGTCATCAAAACCGTACCGGGCGGGTTCATTGCGACCAGCGTATCATAACCATCACGCGCCCGATCCGGACGGTTGGTATTTTGATACAAAACAGAACGCCACAAAAGCGCGTGACCATCCTGGGGATTTTTGCGCAAGGCCTCGTCAAACAGCTTTTCCGCCGAGGCATAATCCCCGGTGGCCAGTTGTTGCAGGCCATTGGCGGTATAATTTTCATCGGCAAACGATGTTGCCTCGTCCCAGAAATCCTGATCAAGCAGCGGCGCACAGCCAGACACCCATGAAACCATGCCGATAACGGCAAGGCCCCTGCCGCTAATTTTCAGCCAATTTCCGGTCCGCATTGCGGATACCTTCATGGTGCCAACCCCCTATTATTAAAAGACAATTCAGGGAGCACGATTAGCAGCCGCGCGTCAAGCTTCGGGCGCAAATATCATCGGGTTCCCTAATAGTTACCCAGTCTGCCCGATGGCTGCGAACAATTCGTTAAAAGCATTGTTCCCATGCAACAAACCATGCAACAGATACAAAAATACTGGCGCAAAATATAATTCGTAAAAACAAACTATCCGCCATTGTGATCTGTTAACACGACATTCAGGGACAATATGGTTTGATAGATGGTCTCATACCATTGTATGAAATCAGTATATTAGAACTTGCGCCTGTTTCTTTCGGGGAAGATAGAGTGATTGAACCGCAACAATTTGGCCAACAGGCCCTTCAGGAATACCTGATGCTTGACTATGTCCAGCGTCTGGAGCCCCGCAAGTTCGGGCACCGGGCTGTACATATTCATCTATCGCGGCTCAAACCCTTTCACCGAAAAGATTATCATATCCGGGTCGCGACCAATACATTCGAAAGCTATGTAAAGCTTTATGTCGGTCGTATCTTCGTCCTCAGCAATGATGATCTGCTGTTTATCTGGAAAGACAAATCGATTGCCGATGTCGAGCCGGGGGTTGATACGTTACGCTATCTGTTCCGCGACGACCCCCTGTCCCAGGACGAAAGCGAAGAAACCGGTTTCTGCACCTGGTACAATCTGAATACCGAATTCCAGGAATTCCTGCTTCTGTGCCAACATCTGGATGTACGTGCCAAAAAGTTGCAGCAAGCCCGCAATATGCGCCCGACGCAAAAACCAGAGAGCGTCCTGAGCCCGATCAACGCAGAAAATCTGGCCCAGCTTGAAGAAACCATTCATTCGGCCGATCTTTCCGAACATATCCGCCAGCAACCGGTTTGCGTTTTCGCCCGCGCCGGATCCAAGGAATTGCATCCGGTCTTTGACGAATTCTTTGTCTCGATCACCGACCTTCGCAATGCGGTCATGCCTAATATCGATCTGGCATCGAACCGATGGCTGTTCCAGCACATGACCGAAGTGCTCGACAAACGCATGCTGAACTATCTGTGCAAGCGAACGTTTAAAACCCATGCCAGCTCATTCTCGATCAACCTGAATCTGGAAACCCTCAATTCGCGGGATTTCGAACGATTTGACGAAGTCGTGCGCAAAAAATGGCCCGGCAATGTGATCATCGAACTTAATCAGGTCGATCTGTTCTCGAACCTTGAAACCTATTTGCGTGTACGTGACGAATTCCACCAACGCGGTTATCGCGTGCTGATCGATAACCTAAGCGTCGAAGCCCTGTCCTTTGTTGATCGCAAAAGCCTGAAGGCCGATTTCATCAAGGTCGCCTGGCGCGAAGAAATGACCGACAACGTCATCCGCAAGAAATATTCCGAAATGGATAACCTTGTAAAAGAATCAGGCCGTGAACGTGTCATCCTGTGCCGTTGCGATAGCCCGACAGCCATCAAATTTGGCCAGTCACTGGGCATTACCCTGTTCCAGGGGCGCTATATCGACAATATGATCGCCCGACAGCGCCGCGCCAAACGTGCGGCCGCAGCCAAGAAACCCTAGCCTTTTGCGCATGCAGTCTATGTTCAAAGCCGGTTGCCTTGCGACCGGCTTTGTTGTGTGCGGCCCAGATTGGTCGGATGGCAGGACACCGCGAGCTTGACTTGGCGGAGTTTTGACCGCGATTTGGCCGGGATTTAATCAGACAACAACCGGGCTCTGACCACTTTGGTCGGGTTCCCCGGCCGGGTCACACCCAGACCAAGGTTTGATCACGACCACACTCCTGACAGTTCCTGTCACCTGACGAGCCTGCACGCCACTTCTGCCCTTGGCAGACAGGGAACAAAAGCGGTACAAATAGACATGATCTATGCGCTGTGCCCTGAATGCCATCACAAATGGCGCCCCCACGAAAACCGGCTGCTTGCAAAAAGCGGGCCCGGGGCCTATACGCCCTGCCCGGTTTGCGGGGCCACGCGCGGCATTGCCCATGGCGAATTACCCGATCTTTCCATTGGCCATCTTGATTGCGATGCCTTTTATGCCTCGATTGAAAAACGCGACCGCCCGGAATTGATCGATCAGCCGGTGATCATTGGCGGGGGTCATCGCGGGGTTGTTGCGACCTGCTGTTATGTTGCACGCAAATTTGGCGTGCGATCCGCCATGCCGGCCTTCAAGGCCCGTGAACTTTGCCCCGACGGTGTATTCCTGAAACCCGACATGGCAAAATATCAGCGCGAAGGCTACAAAATCCGCGACATGATGCGCGCTGTGACACCCGATATCGAGCCCCTGTCGATTGACGAGGCCTTTATGGATTTGACCGAAGCACAGGCAATACACGGCAAAACGGCCGCTGAATGCCTGATCGACCTTCAGGCAAAAATCCGAACCGAAGTCGGCATCACGGTTTCAGTCGGCCTGTCCTATAACAAATTCCTTGCCAAGATCGCGTCTGATCTTAACAAGCCGTTTGGCTTTTCGATCATTGGTGCAGGCGAAGCCATATCGTTCCTGACCGATAAACCGGTACGCATGATGTGGGGCGTTGGACCGGCGATGGAACGCAAGTTGCACGACGATGGCATCACCACCATCGGACAGTTGCAAGAACTCAACATACACACCCTGCAGGGCCGTTACGGCAGCATTGGCAAACGGCTCTATCATTTCTCGCGCGGGCAGGACAACCGCCGGGTCGAACAAAGCACTGAACGTAAAAGCCTGTCATCGGAAACCACCTTTGACGAAGACATCGCCGCCCTTGATGACCTGATCGATATTGCCAAACGCCTGACCGCGCGCGTGGCAAGCGACCTTGCCCGCAAGGAAATCGCCGGACACACAGTGGTGCTGAAACTAAAATCATCGGATTTCAAAACCCGCACGCGCAATATGCGCCTGACCTATCCGACCCTGCGCGAGGATTTGATCCTTGAAACCGCGCTGACGCTTTTGAAAAAGGAAGTGGACGGCACAAAATATCGTTTGCTGGGTGTCGGTGTTGCCGATCTTTTCCCGGCCGAAATCGCCGATCCGGCGAATTTATTCGGCGAAACAGACGATGCATCCCCCATCGAACTGGTCGAAGACACCGGCGAAAGCGCCCTGCCCCCGGCCCGCCAAATACCGCAAATCCCGCGCCCGACGGCCGAGCAACTGCGCGAAAGCCTGACACGGCGCTATCGCCTGCATAAAAAAACATCGCGACAACATCGATTTGGGTTTTAGTTCCGGTAATTTCAGATCAAAAACAAAAAATGCCCGCCGATCCATCGTGCGAGCCGTACAGTCAAAACATCTATGTTTTGAAGAAAATGGCGTCCCCTAGGGGATTCGAACCCCTGTTGCCGCCGTGAAAGGGCAGTGTCCTAGGCCTCTAGACGAAGGGGACGCAGATCGCAAAGCGATTTTATGTGGACTGTGTTTCAGTGGCGTCCCCTAGGGGATTCGAACCCCTGTTGCCGCCGTGAAAGGGCAGTGTCCTAGGCCTCTAGACGAAGGGGACACGGTCACCAAAAACAGTCTGTGTTAACGAGTGGCGTCCCCTAGGGGATTCGAACCCCTGTTGCCGCCGTGAAAGGGCAGTGTCCTAGGCCTCTAGACGAAGGGGACGCAGCGCGTTAACGAGGCCGGTTTTTAGCGATTGGGTCGGGTAAGGTCAAGCGCGTTTTTCGCCGGTGTGACGTTTTTTTTAATCCCCCACCGAAAATGGGGCCATATCACGCCAAAAGCCGGGAAATCCAAGCATCGTTGTTTAACTGCAAGGATCAAGCAACAATCACGCCACGATCCCCCGGCAATTCCCCCAATATCGGCGCATACCACATAGCAGATGCATTCCTTTTGGCATGATGATCCAAACCAAAAGACGCAAAACCCTGTGATTTCAAGTCGCCCGCCGGCGCGTTCCCCACCAAAAAGCCCCCCCGGCAACCGCCAAACCGCATCCAAGGAAGACAAACATTACCTGATAACCTTCTGACGCGCCCGGTTCAAACCGGCCAATGATCACCCCGGCGATGCTTTGCAGAACAAAAAGCCCGCCAAAAGTCGCCAGATTGACCGTCGTCAGCGCCCGACCGATCAGATGTTCGGGCACCGCCGCCCGTGATGCGGCGTAGTTAAGCGTTGCACAGCTACCCAGAAGCCCGTGAGCCACCAGAAGCACCGTGGCCACCCCAAGAGCCGTCTGGCCAACCAGCGCCTGTAAAAAGCACAGTACAGCCGCCGCCAAAACAGCAAAGATAATAAGCCGATGCGCCGCCCCGCCCATCAGGCGCGACAACTGCCCATAGGCAGGCGGCCCGATGATCATGCCAATTGTCATCACCAAAAGGACATTGCCGACATCAACCGCGCCCAGATGGAACACATCCTGCAAATAGGGCCCGCCCCAAAGCCCCCGCACCGTCAGGATTGCCGGGTAACTGAAAAAGGCAACCCCAATCAAAAACCAGACCTGCCGGTTTTTCCATACTGACACCATACCGCGCAGCGCCTCGACCACGGTTTCGCCCTTGCGGGAATGAAAACTGTGATTGGGCGGCGCATCGCGCACCATGACAAACGTCAGAACAACCGAAAGCGCACTAAGCCCTGCCAGCCCGTAATAAGCTTCGCGCCAGCCGCGAAATTCAATCAATGCCGCCAGTGGCGTTGCCGACGCCAAAACACCCAGCAGGCTAAAGGCCACAATCAGCCCCGATGTCGCAGCGAACTTTTCCGGTGCGACCCAGCGTGATGCCAAAACCAGTGCGGCCATAAAAGCCGCAGAACAGCCAAGGCCGATCACCGCTTGGCCTGCCATCAATCCCACCACACTATGGGCATTGGCAAAAATCATCACGCCCACAACGGTGACAATCATCATCACCCCATTGGTCAGACGCGGCCCATACCGATCCAGCATCACCCCGACCGGAATTTGCATCAGGGCAAAGGCAAAATGGAAACTGCCTGATATCAGGCCAAGCTGTTCGGGGGTGGTGGAAAGTTCAACCCGAAGCGATTCCGCCAGCAATGCCTGGGCAGAACGGAAAAACTGGCTAAGCGAAAAGGCCAACAGGACCGGGGCAAGGATCCATATAAAGGCCCCCACCCCGTGCGTTTCCTGCTTTGGTGTTTTTATCTGATCAATCATGCCAATTGGCATAATCCGATCAGGAAGCCTCGGCAAGCCTTTGCGCGACATATCCCGGTGTATTGCCCTGATACGTCTTTGCTTTCAGATAGTTCAGGAACTTTTCACCAAAGTTTTCCGGTACCGAATGGATCACACTTTCACGCTTGACCAGACGATCCGCCCAGCCGCGCAAATTCGGATAACCCGGCAGATAATCCTCGTCCAAAGCGCGCTCAAGCAAAGCAAGACGGGCAAAAAGCGGTGCCCATGCGGCATCCACCAACGAGAATTCCGGACCATTAAAGAACGGCCCCTGAACCAGATCTTCGACCTGCTTGAAACCAGCAATGGTTGCCTTGCGATGGGTTTCGTAATCCGGTTCGGTTTGCGCAATCATCATCCGAAATGCATTCATGATCTGGTTCGACCCAACTTCGATCCACGACCGGTTATGGGCTTTTTCAAGCGGGTCTGCCGGGTGGAAGGACGGCGGATTGACCTCGTCGAGATATTCGTTGATCACCGCACTTTCAAACAAAACGCGATCGCCGATACGCAGGGTCGGCACCTTGCCCAAAGGCGAGATATCCAAAAACCACTGCGGCTTGTTCGCCAGATCAATATAGGTGACGTCAAATTCGACGTCCTTTTCAATCAGCGTGATCACCGAACGCTGCACAAAAGGGCAAAGATCGAAACTGATCAGTTCCGGTTTGATATGTGTCGTCATGAAAAAAAAGTCCCCTGAGATCGGATTAGGGCGCAGGCGCCCCGGCAATCTTCCTCAGATAAGACAAAAAGACCGTTATGCCAGCCCTGTTTTGCCCTGGAATCCGTTATTACCGCGTCATCGGTTCAAATTCAGGGGCCGGGGCAATGTCATCCCCATCATCGGGTACGGTCATGCCGTATTTGCGCCCAATTGCGGCAAATGTGCCATCACGATGCATTTCTTCAAGCGCCTGCTTCCACGGATAGATCACGAAATCCGGTGTCTGGTGCGAAAAGGCAAGATAAAGCGCGTAAGTGCCAAGATTAACCGCGGGCTCAACATCGGACAGGTCGAAATTGTATTTTTTGCGTTGATATTCCATGACCAGATCGGATGCTTCCCAAAGATCAATCCGCTCATTGGCAAGAAGTTGCAGCGCATTTCCCGGGGTATAAAGGGCAGCCAGGTTTTTAAAACCCTGTGCGCGCAAAAACTGTTCTGCGGCCCCACCCGCCTGCACGCCAATGGCGGCAACCTTGCGGGCGTCGTCCAATTCCTTGATATCAAGCTTGCTGCCGGTCATTTTATAAAGCCAGCCATGGGTGATCAATATCGGCCCCACCCACTTAAATTCGTCTTCGCGTTCGGCGGTGCGGACCATCGAGAAAACGGCGGCACCGGGCACACCCTTGACGATCTTTAAGGCCCGCTTCCACGGCAAGACTTCAAAATTCCCATTATGGCCCAATCGGCGGGCCATCGCCCGAACCATTTCGGCACCGGCACCGGTCAACCCACCGTCCGACATATAGTTAAAGGGGGCAAAATCCTCGGTATATATTTTTACCGATTGTGCTTCGGTGATGCTTTCTTCCGATAGCGGGGCAGAAAATGGTGCATGCGACCACAAGGCAACAACAATGAAAATTGCCACAATGATGGCGCGCCGCATGATCATGATGCTTCGCCGTTCTTTGACTTGAAAAAAGACACCCGTCCGTCGCATGCGTTTCCCTGTCAGCCGCGGAATACAACAAGCAGCAAAGAAGGAACCAAGTCGATCCAAGTAACTTATTGTCGCGTAACCTGTTTATTCAACAATGTATTTTCCGACATGTTGATTGCCAGTGACGCCGTACATATCTAGACTCTTTAAGGACCAACAGTCTGATAATAACGCCCCGTCACGTAAACGCATACGCGCCACATGCAAGAACGGATAAGCCTGAAAACGGCACCAAACTAACTTTAGAACTTGTTGATGTTGTATACTGTCTTCGAGTCTTTCGGCGCCCACTCTTCGCCGATCCCAAGATGAACAACGTCAGCGAACCCTTTGGTTAAAAAGCCAGTTAAAGTTGAACATGAGCAAGATTTATAACGAAAAAATTCGATATTCAACTAAAAAATTTCGATATTTCCGTTTTTCACGGAAAACGGGTAATCACGTCTCATCCCTTCAGAAATGTAGCCCGCGGCATGGCTAGGCCGCCCATAGTCAACTCCCTGCCCGCACTGGACAGTGCGCTGGGAGACCGTATCCGCTATGTTGTCGAATTGTTTGATCGCAAAAAAGACGCGGCACAAATCGCCGGCGTCATCCCCGAACAGCTGAACCGCTGGTGTCAGGCCCAATCAGAACCCCGGTTTGTCGGTATTACCCGCCTTGCCTTGTCACAAGGTGTCAGTCTTGAATGGATTGCCACCGGAAACGGAGAAATTCAATCCCACGCAAACGGCAAAACCACCCCACAGCACGCAACCCCGTCGCCAAACGACACACAACTTAAAAAACGCGATATCCTGATCGCAATTATCAGTGGTTTTCTGACCGCCGAGGACGTTGAAAACGGTCCGCAAATTGCGCAGGATATTATCGCGTCATATGATGAGATTGTCGAAAACATCGAAAATAATCGCGATCATAGCGAAATGGCCATCATCCTGTCACAGGTAATCACGGCCATCTTAACCCGGCAACAACAGCGTTCTTTTCGCAAAGAATGATGCAGGTTTTTCGCGTTAGAAATTCAGATCAGCCACAGCACAAATCAAAAGCGATAGCGCCGCAATCGCCCGCCATCGCGCCGGTTTCGGACTGAATTGACATCGCGATCAACGACCCCCTACCAAAACAAGGCCGCAGCCCGTCTTTATGACCGGTTGCGGCCTTGTTGCCTGGCTTATCTGCTGTGATCGCGGCAATCTTGTTTTTGCGACCCTATTGAGGGGCACGGGCATGCCACCTGATGACCTTTGCCACCGGGCGCCTTTCATAAACAGGTGCCGCCACTAGCCCAGAACCGGCAGAGCCACATCGTCAATCATCAACTGCACGCCTTCACGTCCCTGCCAGCTATCGCGGCGCAGATGACCAAGGATATGCAACGGACGCCCGCCATGCTTCAAAAGCGTCTGGCCCATATCGTTATCAAGGCTTCGAAACGCAATTGCCTTTAACCGTCCCTTGCCATTGCTGCCCGACAAAATGCACCGCACATGATCAGCCCCGACAACATCGGATTTCACCACCCGGCATTCCGGAAAAACAAAGCGGGGTTCAGCATTACCTGCGCCAAACGGCCCCAGTTTTTCGAGTGCCGTAATCAAGTCAACCGTGGCCCCCATGGCATGCATCCCGCCATCGACCGTCATGGTCGGGCGGATATCGTTTTCAGCAATGATTTTGGCAAACCGGGTTTCAATGAAGTCTTCAAACTCGGGGCGCTTTTCCGGATCAAGGGTAAAGCCCGCCGCCATGCCATGCCCGCCACCATTGATTAAAAGCCCTGTCTGACGTGCAGCAATGATCGCCGCCCCAAGGTCAATCCCGCGGACAGATCGCGCCGACCCCTTATACACGCCATCAACCATACCCATTACAAGGGCTGGCACGTGATAGCGGTCTTTAAGGCGGCTGGCGACAATCCCGATCACACCGGGGTGCCAATCCTCGCCCCCGACCAAAACCATCGCCCCGACTTTTGATTGGCTTTCGACAGCAGAGATCGCTTGATCAAGTACAATATCCTCAATCGCCTTGCGCTCGCGGTTGTATTCATCAAGCTTGCGCGCGATATCAAGCGCCTGCGCGGGGTCATCACCCGACAATAGCGTCGTGCCAAGGAAAGATTCGCCAACCCGCCCCCCGGCATTGACCCGCGGCCCCAGAACAAACCCCAAATGATAGGCACTTGGCGTTTCATTTACCCCGGCAATATCGGCAAGCGACGCCATGCCGATATTATGACGGTTGCGCATGATCTTGATGCCCTGGGTCACAAAGGCGCGGTTCAGCCCGCGCAGCGGCACCACATCGCAAACAGTCCCCAGCGCCACCAGATCAAGCCAATTTCGCAAATCCGGCGGACGAATCCCCGCTTGCTCCAACCAGCCACGGCCGCGCAATTCGCGCAAAATCGCCACACACAGTAAAAACGCCACACCGGCAGCACATAAATGCCCAAGCCCGCTTTCATCATCAAGACGGTTCGGGTTAACCACCGCCACAGCGGGGGGTAATTCCGGCTCGGCCGCGTGGTGATCGACCACGATGATTTCGATCCCGGCTTCCTTGGCATCGGTCAACGGTGCAAAGGCGCTAATGCCGCAATCCACAGTTAAGATCAAATTGGCACCGCGACGCTGTAACTCCAGCAAAGCCGGGCTATTTGGCCCGTATCCCTCGGTCAGTCGATCCGGGATATGCACAACCGCGTCACGGCCAAGGGCCGCAAACAACCGCTTTAACAATGCTGTGCTGGTCGCGCCATCAACGTCGTAATCGCCAAAGACCGCAATATTTTCGCCCTTGATCACCGCATCGGCAATCCGGGCGGCGGCCTTGTCCATATCTTTTAAGGTCGATGGATCGGGCATCAGATCGCGCAAGGTCGGGTTCAGGAAACTTTCGGCATCGTCCAGCCCGATATCGCGCGCCGCCATCACCCGGCCAACAATTTCGGGAACACCAAATCGCTGGGCAATTGTGGTCGCCAGCCGATCATCCAGATTGCGTTCCCGCCACCATTTGCCGGTAACGGACCGCTCGATCCCCATAAAAGTCTTTTCTTGCGCGTGCTGTGTCATGCCCCATGAAATAGCGCAATCTTGGACCTGCTTAAACTGGATAATTTTTTTACCCGCACAGCATGATCAAAACGGCGACCAAATCCACCAAGCGCCTTCACCGCCCCTGCGTCAAAGATCAGGCGTGCGGATTATCCCGACACCATTGCAGAACGTTCTCGGCATCCTGTGCCGGTGCGGTAACGGGATAGAAAACTTTGCTGATCTTGCCGTCCTCAAGGATCATGGTCAGACGTTTGAACAGACGCAGACCGTCGACATCAAAACCCGGCATCGCCATGGCTTCCTTGAACCGATGATCGGCATCTGACAACAAGGCAAAGGGAAGATGCAGGCGTTCGACCGCTTCTTTCTGATACGCGGTTGTCTGGCTTGAAAGCCCGAACAGGTTGGAAACACCAACCGCCAAAAGCTCTGTCGCATGATCACGGAAAGAACAAGATTGTGGCGTGCAGCCCTTGGCACCGGGAATTTCATCCCAGCCAGTGGGTGATGCTGTTCCGGGCTTTGATGTCCGTGGATAGGCATAGACAACTGTGCGCCCGGCAAGGACCGATAAATCAACGAACTGCCCGTTGGTTGCAGGTAACGAAAGTGCCGGTACGATTTGCCCGGTCAACCGTTCAATGACATGCGTGTCACTTTCCATATTCATCAACCATTCTCCCTGATTTCAATCGCGGACCTTCGCCTGCCGTTTTGGCCGTGTCCGTTACATTTGAAGATAGATGTGGTTGAACCAACAGAAAAGAAAGGGAGATTGCGCATGGTGGAAAACATCAGTTGCACGGCACCATAGCGTTTTGGATCACGGCTCAAGTGCACGCAAAATTTCCTGCCAGTTTTGTTGCCCCCCAAGAACACGCAAAATCACAATCTGATCGGGCTTGATCGTGTAAACAACAAGATGACTTTGGTGGCTATGAATATGGACGGGGGGTGAGAACTCTGGTCGTTCTCGTGCAATATTCGGCATCGCGACGATAGCGTCGAACACCTCAACTAACCCGTCAATATATGTATCCGCCTGATCAAGAGACCAGTTCTCTGCCGTGTAGCGCCAGACATCATCAAGGTCATCCAGCGCCCTTGGCGACAGCAAGTAATGCGTCGGCCTAGCGGACAACATGGCGCGTACGCATTCTCAATTTAAATTCTTGGGCGTCGAACGCTTGCGGCGCACCACTTTCAACACCGTCGGTTATGGCTGCTTGCAGAACCCCGATTGCTTTTTGACGCTCCTGATCTTTGCGTATCAAGTCGCGCACATAGTCACTTGCGTTGCTGTATTGTCCGGTATCGGCCCGATGTTCAACCCATTCCTTCATCAAATCAGGCAAAGAAACATTCATGGTTGCCATAACAACACCCTCCTTGTTCGGTAGAGGATAAAGCTAGATGACAAAAATTGTCAAATTTATTGACAAACTTTGTCATTAAGTGCTGGGCTTGAAGAACCCTGAAAGCTGTGCAAACTGACGACAGAAAAGAAATGGATACGCCAATGCCCCACAAAAAAGGCCTGCGGATCACCCTGACGATCCTGTCCATCCTTGGCGCACTTCTTTCACTGCCAATGGTGATGATGTCGCCGATGATGTTTGACACGCCGGGATCGGAAAACAACCCGGTCACCCAGATGCTGTTTTACAGCCTTCTGGCCTTCCCGGCCCTGTGCCTGATGGGCGGCATTCTGCCATGGGTGCTTAAGCGCCACCCGCAATCGATCTGGCTTTATGCGCTGAGCGGCTTGGCCGTTGGTCTATTTTTCGCAAGCATTGTGCTGCTGCAAATTCAGTGTGATGGAAGCTTTTCTTGCTTGTAAAAAAAATCCTCCCGAATGGCAGGATTTTAAATCAAACAATCCCCTCATCCGCCGCGATCAGCGCCAAGCCGTGTGCCACCGACAAGAACGGCTGACCGATTTCGATGCGATCTTTACCAAAGCCGTCTTCAAAGATTTTGCGCACGGCCGGGACATAGGATGTACCGCCGGTCATGAACACCTTGGAAACATCGCCTGCCTTTAAGCCCGCCTGATCAAGGCAGTGTTTGGCAGCGGCTTCGATTTCGGCCATATCGGGGGCAATCGCGGCCTCGAAATCCGCACGGGTCAAACGTTCTTCGATTTCCACACCGCCATGAGAAAATTGCAACAAAGCAGTTTCATTGTCAGACAATTCTGCCTTGGCTTTTGACACGGTTTGATAGAGGTGGAAGCCCATTTCCTCTTCGATGATCGCCACCAAATCTTCAATGTCATCCGGCTTGCTGGCCGAACGGATTAGGCTTTTGATTTCGTTGATGGTTTTGGGCTGATTCATCATGGCAAGTTCATGCCAGCGTGAAAACGCCGTGTAATATTGACGCGGCACCGGAAGTGTCGCCCCCATCGAACGATAGTCCGAACCGAAACCAAGGCGCGGCCAGACGGCTTTTTGGATGATGCGATAATCAAACCGGTCACCCGCCACCCCAAGGCCGGTATGGGCCAGTGGCTGCACACCGCGCATACCAAGCCCCGGCGTAAAGCGAATCAGTGAAAAGTCACTGGTCCCGCCGCCAAAGTCTGCCACCAGTACGGTTTCAGGTTTATCAAGTTCGCGCCCGTAATAATAGGACGCGGCCAAAGGTTCATAGACCATGGCTTCAACGTCAAAACCGGCCTGCTCATAAGCACTGCGCAGGCGCATTTCGGCAAAATCATTATCCGGGTTGCTGCCCGCAAAGGCGACAGGACGGCCGGAAATTACCCGTTGCCCCAACCAGCCCAGACTGTCCTGCGCCAGATGATGGATTTGGGTTAGGAATGTCGCGATCAAGTCTTCGATCGAATAAGTCGCGCCAAAGATATCCGTCCCGTCAAAATTCTTGGCCGCAAGGTAGGATTTCATCGACTGGATCAGACGGCAATCATGGCTTTCCTTGAGATATTCATTGATCGCAAACGGGCCAGAGCGACTTTGCAGATGCGTCGGCGCGCCCGGTGCGGTCAGTTCCTGTTCTTCCCAGAAATACAGGATGGTGCGATAGGTATCGAAACTGTTCTGCCCGACTTCAAAGGTCGCAGAACGCACATTACCGTTGCTATCAGCCACGGCAAGCACCGAGTTGGTCGTACCAAAATCAAGGGCGATTATTTCCGACATGCTGTGCTCCGGCAAAGGCGTTTCATTTTCAAGGGGGCGGAGGATGTAGCGCAGTCCGCCCCGGCCCGCAAGCCATAAACGAATAAAGGGAGTGCAAAGGCACTCCCTTTATTCCGCAATCGACAAAAACTGATTACTTGTACCAAATTTTCCGGCTGAAATCATGAACGGCGCGCACATAACGGACCGTGCCCGATTGCGAGCGCATCACGATGCTTTCGGTTTCGGCCCCATTGGCAAAACGGCGCACACCGCGCAACATTGCGCCATCGGTTACACCGGTTGCCGCAAACATCACATTGCCCTTGGCAAGGTCGACCAATTTGTATTTGCGGTTAAGGTCTTCGATGCCCCATTTCTTGGCGCGTGCGATCTCGTCATCATTACGGAAAACAAGACGGCCCTGAAACTGACCACCGATACAACGAAGGGCGGCTGCGGCAAGAACACCTTCTGGCGCGCCACCGGTACCCATGTAAAGATCAATGCCCGATGTTTTCTGCGAGGTCGCAATAACACCGGCCACATCACCATCACCGATCAACATGATGCGTGCGCCCGCTTCGCGGGTTTTGGCAATGATGTCCTGATGGCGTGGGCGATCCAGAATGCAAACAACAAGGTCGGAAACATCACACCCCTTGGCACGTGCAAGGCTTGTCAGGTTTTCGGCCGGGCTGGCGTCAAGATCGACAACATCATCGGGCAAACCACCGCCAACTGCGATTTTTTCCATATAGGTATCCGGCGCGTTCAGGAACCCGCCTTTTTCCGCCATGGCAACAACCGCCAAAGAGTTCGGGCCGCCGGTTGCACAGATGGTTGTGCCTTCAAGCGGATCAAGCGCGATGTCAATTTCCGGGCCTTTGCCCGAACCGACTTCTTCACCGATATAAAGCATCGGGGCTTCGTCACGTTCGCCTTCGCCGATCACGACAGTGCCGCGAATATCCATGCTGTTGAGCGCATTACGCATCGCATCAACGGCGGCCTGATCGGCTGCTTTTTCATCACCGCGCCCCATAAGCCCGGAACAGGCAAGTGCTGCGGCCTCGGTCACACGAACGGTTTCAAGCGCGAGATTTCGATCCATAACTTCATCCTCGTCGTTAACGCGGGGTCTGGGGGCCCCGTCTCTTTAGCTTCCCGGCGCATCCCGTCTGGGTCGGGACTTCTTATAATTACGCCTCGCGGTATTATACCTGCGAGGCGCATATGTCTTTTTTTTGTTTTGTTACGATGCGAAGTTCTCGATCCGCATCAAGACAGGTGGCTGCGAATTGCTTTCAAACGCCGAAATATCGGCAAGCGCCCCGGACATACCGGCTTCGCTGGTTTCGTGGGTGACAAACACCACCGGCACAACACCACCGACAGTTTCGGCCCGGCCATGCTGGATCATTGATGCCATCGACACCCCGTGCTTGGCAAGGGTCGCTGTGACCTCGGCCATGACACCCGGGCGATCCCACACCATCAGGCGCAGGTAATAAGGTCCGACATGCTTCTCAAGCGGGGCACGTACATTAGTCTTAAGACGATCCGCCGGAACACCAAACACCGGTGCGGTACGGCCAGCGGCAATATCAACAATATCGGCAACCACCGCCGACGCAGTCGGGCGTTCCCCGGCACCGCGTCCCTGCAAGATCACCGGACCGACATAATCACCTTCAAGGGCGACAGCGTTAAACACGCCTTCGACCTTGGAAATCTGAGTGGCGCGGTCCACCATGACCGGCGAAACGCGCTGTTCGATGCCCTCGGCCGTCTGTTTGGCAATGCCCAACAATTTAATCCGATAGCCAAGTTCTTCGGCCAGTTGAATATCAAGCGCCGAAACACTGCGGATGCCTTCAACCGCGACCGCATCAAAATCAACCTCGGTGCCAAAGGCAAGGCTGGCAAGGATCGCCAACTTGTGCGCGGCATCGATCCCGTCGACATCAAAGGTCGGATCAGCTTCGGCATAGCCAAGCTTTTGCGCCTCGTTCAGGACATCGGCGAAATCACGCCCCTGTTCACGCATTGTGGTCAGGATATAGTTGCACGTTCCGTTTAAAATACCGGTTACGCGCGATATGGCGTTGCCAGCAAGCCCTTCACGCAGCGCCTTGACCACCGGAATACCCCCGGCGACAGCGGCTTCATAGGCAATGGTGACATTATTTTGATCGGCGATCTGGGCAAGTTCCAAACCTTTAAGGGCAATCAGCGCCTTATTCGCTGTTACGACATGCTTGCCGTGTTCCAGCGCGATCTTGCAAACATCATAGGCAATGCCGTCCGATCCGCCGATCAGTTCGACAACAATGTCAACATTGTCATCTGCTGCCAGATCACGTGCGTCTTCGTGCCAGATAAGTCCTTCGGTCGAGAATCCACGATCACGAGTTCGGTCACGCGACGATACCGCTGTGACAACAATCTGGCGACCGGAACGGTCCGTCAGAATGTCGCGATGTTCGCTCAGCAGTTTAACGGTTCCGGCACCGACCGTACCCAGGCCAGCCACACCGATTTTGACGACGTCTTTCACGTGAACTCCTAAAGCCGTAAGTGGACCCTGTGTTTACATTTCGATGGCCTTAATACCATCCAATGCGCACACAAAACTTCGCCCGAGACATGTCCCAGGCGAAACAATAACTGCTTTATCGAATATCACGCCGATTTCTTCAACAGTTCACGTGCAGATTCTGCATCAGGACATTTTTGAAAGAACGATTTGATATTACGATTGGCCTGCCGGATGCGGTGTTTGTTTTCCACCAGCGCAATCCGAACATGGCGATCACCATACTCGCCAAAGCCAAGACCCGGTGCCACGGCAACCCCGGCTTCCTGCAAAAGAAGCTTGGAAAAATCAAGCGACCCCAGTTCTTCGAAGGCCTTGGGAATCGGCGCCCAGGCAAACATCGTTGCCGCCGGACTTGGAATGTCCCACCCGGCACCTTGCATACCTTCGATAAAGATATCGCGGCGGTCGCGGTACAGATTGCGGAATTCTTCAATACAATCCTGCGGGCCGTTAAGGGCCGCGGTTGCCGCCACCTGAACTGGGGTAAACGCGCCATAATCCAAATAGGATTTAATCCGCGTCAGTGCGTTGATCAGTTTTTTGTTGCCCGTCGCAAAGCCAATCCGCCAGCCCGCCATCGAATAGGTTTTCGACAGGGAATAGAATTCAACAGCAATATCCTTGGCTCCTTCGACCTGAAGGATCGAAGGCGGCGGATTGCCATCAAAATAGATTTCGGAATAGGCAATATCAGACAGGATATAGATTTCCTGTGCCCGACAAAAATCGACAACTTCCTTATAGAAATCCAGATCGACCACAAGCGACGTCGGATTGGACGGGAAGTTCAGCACCACAGCACTTGGTTTGGGTACCGAATGTTTCACCGCACGGTGCAACTGTTCCATAAAACTTTTGGCATTGAATTCACCCTGTTCGTCATAGCCCATCGGGATATGGCGTAATGCCGCCCCGGCAATGATGAAACCAAAGGCATGGATCGGATAAGATGGGTTAGGCACCAGAATGATATCACCCGGGCTGGTGATTGCCGCCGCAAGATTGGCCAAACCTTCCTTGGAGCCCAGCGTCACAACGGTTTCGGTTTCGGGATCGATATCCACCCCAAAACGACGTCCGTAATAGGCCGACAACGCCTTGCGCAGGCCGGGAATGCCGCGCGACATCGAATACCCATGCGTACGCGGGTTCTGAACCGTCTCGACCAGTTTGTCGACGATATGCTGTGGGGTGGCCGGGTCCGGATTGCCCATGCCGAAATCAATAATGTCCTCTCCCGCTCGCCGCGCCGCCGCTTTCATCGCATTTACTTCTGCAAATACGTATGGCGGAAGGCGTTTTATGCGGTGGAATTCCTGGGACATTATCCTACATCCTCGTCACGTCACCGATTTTCGAATTTTCTGCGAAAATCGGATCGTCGAATTGATAAAAATTGCGCGCCACACGACAAAATGCGGGTGGCGCGCCGTACAATTCGAAGGATGTACCTTTTTTAGGATCAATAATCCATAAAGATTTCAACACGGCGGTTTCCGGCTTCACCGGCAGGAATGCCTTCGTAATAGCGCGGATCAGCCGATCCATCGGCGCCAACAAAGATCGCATCAGGGTTAACACCGAGTGCGACAAGCTCGGACACCACCGCTGATGCGCGGCGTTCGGAAACCTGACGATTGATCGCCATGTGTTCTTCAAGGGTCATATTGGCCGTACGCATCGACGCGTGACCAATAATCCGCAAGATACCACCGGTCTGACGCCATGTCTGTGCTACCTGGCTCAGAACATTGTTATCAGATGACACAAGGTTCGAAGAACCGTGCCCAAACTGGATCTGGGCAACCTGAACGCCATTCACACTTGGCCCCAGAACATCAACCGACCGCACACCAAGGCGCGAAGCCAAGACTTCATTGGCCGTTTCGCCATTGGGCATGGCCGAATCCGACAGATAGGCATTGCGGCCACCGCCAAGCTGGCTTTCATCGACAATTACCGACCCATTATCGGAATAGACCGAATAATCGAAATCGCCACCCTGTCCATTCGGCGCAGAACTGCGCGCCGGTTCACCGGCAAAGACGCCCTGCCCTTCGGCCAGCCGACGATTATACTGATCCATCACCGGATCACCCGACGACGGGGTTACCGGTGCTGTTACCGGTGCAGATGCCACCGCATCGGCAGCAGAAGTAGCCTCAGCGACACTTTCTGCGGCCCCGGCCTTGGCCATTTCATTAAGAACTTCCGGCTTTGCGGGCGCGGATTGCGGGGTTGGAACCGGGCCGGATGCAGGGGCCTTGGCACTCCATTCATCCGCAATCTTTGATCCCGACTGTGCTGACGTCACCGCGCGCGTGGTTGCGGCCGTGGTTGCCGTGGTTGTTGCAGCAGTCACCGCCGCCTTTGGTTCGGCCATGGCGGAACTTGTAACCGGCGTTGTCGGTGCCGGACTGATCGTCGGCTGATCCGGCGTTACGACGGGTGCGGGCTGAAGCGCATTAACCGGCGATGAGCTTTGACGGCGGCCCGACTGGGTATATTGCGCATTGGCACGATCCGCAGCAAGACCGGCAACCAGTGCATCCCGTTCCGCATCGCCTGTCACAACCGGCTTGGCCGGTGTATCGGATAGATGCGGATAATCTTCATTTTCGCCGGGAATCGCTTCGTCGGATTTCGCCGTTGTTTCATCCTCACCGTCGAAAACATCCCCAATCGATTTTCCCCACTCGACGGGATTGATTGCATCGGGAACCGAAGAACAGGCGCCCAGCATCAACACAACAGCAAGTGCCGATCCGGTATGCAGCATCGGCCGCAACTTGTTTTTCGCTGACCTATGCTCCGACCACCGCCACACCGTCGATTTCAGAACGCCCATTTGATTTCGCTGCTCCAAACTAAGTTATGTGTAACGCTGCCGCCAAAAACTGCGACAAATCCGTCACCTTATAATTCTTGTATTACCCCTCATCAGCGAGCTAGGCTAAGGCCATGATAAGCTTGGGATCAAGCAGAGTTTCAACCCAGCGCGCCGTTTCGAGGCTTCGGATCATAAAACGGGAAAATAATTGCGATATTGCAAAGATCAAATTTCCTCTTTTATGTTTCGATATATCGCGGCCGTATCATAAGGGAATGCGCCATGACCAATCAACAGGCCAAAGAAACCGAAATTCGCCTTCCTGATCCCGAAGAACTGTCATCTTCCATGGCAGTAATAGCTGAAAGGAGTCAACGACTTGTCGCTGATTTCCTTGCCAAACAGGCTGAAGACCCCGAAATTTCGGACCCGGACCCGTTAAATATCGGTTCGGCTTTCGTCGAACTGACCAGCCATATGATGAAAAACCCGGCCAAACTGGTCGAGGCACAAATGGATTTGTGGCAGCAATATTATTTGCTTTGGCACAACACAACGATGCGCATGATGGGTCAAGACTCCGATCCGGTGGCCTTGCCACAAAAAGGGGATCGCCGTTTCCGCGACGAAGCATGGGAAGATAACGAACTTTTCGGGTTCATCAAGCAATCCTATCTGTTGTCGTCGCAATGGATGCAAAATGTTGTCCAAGATGTTGACGGTCTGGACGAAAAAACCGCGCAGAAAGTCGAATTTTACACCCGTCAGTTCGCTGATGCGATTTCACCGACCAACTTCATGATGACCAATCCCGAAGTCCTGCGCGCCACCATCGAAAGTGGCGGGGAAAACCTGCTTAAAGGCTTGCAAAACCTGCTAAGCGACCTTGAACGTGGCAAAGGTAAATTGCAAATCCGGATGACCGATCTGGATGCTTTCAAGATTGGCGAAAATGTTGCAACTACCGAAGGATCGGTGATCGGCAGAACGCCGTTGATGGAATTGCTGCAATACAAGCCCACAACCGACAAGGTTGCCAAACGCCCGTTGATGATCATACCGCCATGGATCAACAAATATTACATCCTTGATCTACGACCGGAAAATTCCTTTATTAAATGGGCCGTTGATCAGGGACATACCGTTTTTGTCCTGTCCTGGGTCAACCCGGACAGCAAACTGGCCGAAGAAAGCTTTGAAGATTATGCCCGTGACGGCATTCTGGCCGCGCTTGATCTGATCGAACAGGCAACTGGCGAAACCGAAATCAACGCGATCGGCTATTGCCTTGGCGGGACGCTTTTGGCTTCGACACTGGCCTATATGGCCAAAAAAGGCGACGAACGGATCAAATCGGCGACTTTCTTTACCACCCTGACCGATTTCGAAAAATCCGGTGAATTATCGGTCTTTGTCGATGACAAACAGATCGAAAGCATTGAAAATCGCATGGCAAAAGACGGCTATCTTGATGGCCGCGACATGGCGATGTCGTTTAATATGCTGCGCGCCAATGACCTGATCTGGTCCTTTGTGGTCAACAATTACATGCTGGGCAAGGACCCCTTCCCGTTCGATCTTTTGTATTGGAACTCCGACTCGACCCGTATGCCCAAAGCGATGCACAGCTTCTATCTGCGCAACATGTATAATAAGAACCTGCTGCGTGAACCGGGTGGCATCACCGTGCTTGGTGAAAAAATCGATCTGCGTGATATCAAGATTCCGGTCTATTTCCTGTCTACCCGCGAAGACCATATTGCGCCCTGGCAGGCAACCTATGCCGGAACCCAATTGATGTCAGGTCAGGTCAAATTCGTCCTGTCAGCATCGGGGCATATTGCCGGTGTGGTCAACCCACCCGCCGCCAACAAATATTGCCATTGGACTTATAACCGCAATCCGGCCAACCCCGATGACTGGCTTGCCAAGGCAACCCAACACGAAGGATCATGGTGGACCGATTGGCAAAACTGGATCAGTCGCCGTTCCGGCGGTCAAATCGAAGCTCGCAATCCCGGCGATGGCAAGCTTAAGGTGCTTGGCGCGGCACCGGGGGAATATGTTAAGGTACAGCTTTCCTAGGCAGCATTTCCTTAGATGCCCTTCGCATCTAATATAATCCGGCCCGTCCGCGATGACGGGCCGTTTCTTTACCTCTAGGGGATAGACCCATGACACAGAAAATCGGTTTCCTTGGCGCTGGACGCATGGCATCGGCGATGATTTCGCGCCTGCTGGAAAAGGGTTATCAAGTCAGGGTCTGGAACCGCAGCGCGGACAAAGTCGCCCCCCTGGCGGCAAAGGGTGCCATTGCTTGCGTTACCCCGGCGGATGCCGCAACCGGTGTCGACGTCGTCATATCGTTTATGGCCGATGACACGGCGGCCGAAACCGTCTGGCTGGGCAACAGTGGCGCAGTTTCCACCATGGAGCCGGGCACTGTTGCGATTGAATGTTCAACATTATCGCATGGCTTCGTTCTGGAACTGTCGGCCAAGATCAATGCCAATGGTTGCCCCTATATCGATGCACCGGTCACCGCTATCCCGGCACAAGTCGCCGCCGGTGAAACCATGTTTCTGATCGGCGCGGATAACGCTGTTTTAGATCGTGTTCGCCCGATCATGGACGCGGTTGCCAACCGAATTATCCATTTTGGCCCAATCGGATCAGGCACGGTCTATAAACTGATGAACAACCTTTTAGGGGCGGTCCATATCGCCGCCGCCGCAGAATTGGTGGCTGTGGCCCAAAAGGCAGGCCTTGATGGCAAACTGGTTGCCGAAGCCTTTACCAACGGGGCCGTCGCCAGCAGGGTCGGCGTTATGACGATCCCGGGCATGATCAGCGGCAACCACAAGGAAGGCGTCCATTTCACCACCGCCTTGCGCGCCAAGGATGCCGGTTATGCCATGTGGCTGGCCGACGAGTTGGGCCTTGATCTTCCGGTCGGGCGATCTGCCACCGAAATGTTTGATCGCGCCATCGAAGCCGGGTTGGGTGATCTGGGACAAAGTGCCGTGCTTGAAACGATCCGCGGCAAGTAACGCTATTTTTTCTTTGCGGCCGCCGCGGCTTCTTCCTGTTCTGCCAAAAGCGGCTCATAGCGCGCATCGGTCAGCGTTTTCAAAAACGCCACCAGCGCATTGATCCGCTTGGTATCAAGCGCGTCGCCTTGTTCCAGTTCTTTGACGGAAATGGTATCGGCAACTTCGGGGTCACCCCAAGGCTGTTTGGTTTCCGGATTGATCTGGGCGGATTTCGCACGGCTGTTGTATTTGTTGTAAAACTTGATCACGGTGCGCAAATCGGCAAACACGCCGTTATGCATATATGGCCCGGTGACCGCGACATTGCGAAGGCCCGGCGTTTTGTATTTGCCTTTATGGGCCACCTCATCAATCGCCGGATTATCAAGCAACCCATTGTCAGTAAATGCCGGGTCCTTGCCATGGCGGGATCGAATAGCAACGTTCCGGGGCACCCCGATATTGTGATATTCGTAATTGGTGAATGTTTCACCCGGTGCCGTCGGCGACGTTTTCAACTGGTGACAGGTATTGCAATTGGTGAATTGCTGCGAAAAGAAAAGCACCCGGCCAAGTTCTTCCTGCGGCGTCATCTTGTACTCGCCGCGCAGGAATCGGTCATATTTCGAGCTAAACGGGGAAAATTGGTCGGTACGCTCAAAGGCTGCAATCGCATCCGTCATCGCACCATAAGCCCGATCCGCATCCCCCCAGACATCGCGACCAAATAACGCCTCAAAACTTGCAATATAGTCGTCATTTTCCCGCAAACGCGCAACAACCGTGGCTTTATCAGGCATGCCCATTTCAACCGGGTTTAACGGTGGGCCACCGGCCTGTTCAGCCAAATCCTTTGCCCGACCATCCCAGAACTGGCCACCAACCGGTGTGCCGTCTTCCTTGAAATGGAAATCAGGCGCAAATTTCGCATAGGCTGCCATTGGCGCATTGCGATCACCAAGCGACACCCCGTCATCGCCAAGCGAAAACGCCCCGCCGGCAATTTCACCGCGCGGATCGCGAAACGCGGTCGTCGGTTCGTGGCAACTGGCACAGGCCTGTGTGCGATTCTTTGACAAATTGGTATCGAAATAAAGCGCCTCGCCAAGGGCAGCCTTGTCAGCAAAGGCTGGCGTGTTGCCTGCGATCTCAACCGGGCCAACCTTGTCGGCGTCATGGGCAACCCGGATCAGGAAATCTTGCTTCTTTTCGGCCGCAAATGCAGCCCCCCCGCTGCCAGTTGCCACCAGCAATAAAGTGGTCCCTAGCAAGCGGCCCAAGCGGGAAATCCCAGCACAGCGAAATTTGACCGGAAGCATAACGGGAAGCATGGCAGAAAACGGCAAGATGGGCATATTCGATTTCCGGTATTCACAACGGATCGCATGATCGCGACCAATAATCATTTACAGACCCTGACTGCACCCTGCTTTGATAAAGGTCAATGGGGTTGGCCCAATATTTCCGGGCCACAGGTCCAAATTCCCAGTCAGATCGCAACTTTCGACCGACGTCGGCCTATCATTGGCATCAACTGCACGCCAATAATCGCCGCAAGAATAACCCCGCAACCGGCATATTCAGCCGGTGCCAGCCGTTCGCCCAAAAACATCGCCCCGGCGATGGCGGCAAAGACCGCCTCAGCACTCATGATGATCGCGGCATCGCTGGATTCGGTATAATTCTGTGCCACCGCCTGCAGGGTAAAGGCGATCCCCGCCGACATAATCCCGGCATACAGAATTTCAAACCCGGCATTATAGATATCGATAAAGCTGAATGTTTCAAGCATCCCGCCCATCGCCATACCAAACAGGCCGGTGATAAAGAACTGAACCGTGGCAACAAGCGCCGGCGCATTGGTGCGCGTGACCATCACACCGATCATCACCACCTGTAGCCCCCAGAACAACGCACTGCCCATCACCCAGAAATCACCCGATCCAAGCGCCGACAAATTACCGCCGCTCAGCAAATATGTGCCCCAGACGCACATCACCCCGCCCGGCCAAACCGACCAATGCGGCTTGGACCGAAACGCGATAAACGCCAGAACCGGGACCAACGGCACATAAAACGCCGTCAGGAATGCCGCATTGGTCACCGTCGTGCCCATAATCCCGATTTGTTGCAGGATACTGGCCAGATACATCGAAATACCGGTTACAATCAGGCCCAGCTTGTCAATCCCCAACAATATCCGGCCTTCGCGTTTCATTTTGCGCAATTCACGCAGCGCAAAGGGCAACACAGCAAGGGTCCCCAACAGGAAACGCACGCCCGTAAAATATTGCGGGCCGATATTTTCCATGCTGGTTTGCTGGACAACAAAAGTCGTCCCCAAAATCAGGGCGACAAAGACGATAACGGCATTCGCCTGCCAACGCGTCATATTCCCGGTTCCGTTTCCTGATGCCGGGCGTGGTGGCGCGCGGCTTGTTTTTTATTTTGAAATTCCAGTTTCTGAAACGCTTGCTAACGCAGGGCACACATCCTGGCAAGCGTATCCTATATCCTTCGGCCCCTGACCCTAATCCTGTTTCAGGTCTTCGGGGATGGTGACCCGGTATTCCTGTGCCAGATCGGCATATCGGTCTGCCGATACCTTGAAAAATTCGATTTCTTCCGGGCGAAGGTCCCGCACCTTGCGCGCCGGAACACCGGCCCAAAGTTCGCCTGCCGGAATACGTTTCCCCGGTGCCAAAAGCGCGCCTGCGCCCAACATGGCACCCTGCTCAATCACGCAACCATCCATCACCGTCGCACTCATGCCGACAAAGCTTCTGTTTTCAAGTGTGCAGGCATGGATTACGGCCGAATGGCCGATGGTCACATCATCACCGATATAGGTCCCGAACTTGCCCTTGGCGACATGTACCATGGTCAAATCCTGAATATTGGTGCGCGATCCAATGCGAATTTCATGCACATCGCCGCGAATGATACAGCCAAACCAGATCCCGGTTTCCGCCCCGATTTCCACATCACCAATGATTGTGGCATTCGGTGCGATAAACGCTGTGTCGTCAATGATGGGGCGCACCCCGCGATAGGTCAGCAACATGTTCTGGCAATCTTTCTAAACGGGATCAAATTTCAATAGTCATCAAACACACACCGGCTGACGGTCCGACACGCCTTGATTTGACAGTTTAAATTCTAACATGTGCAATTGAAAACCCCGTTCTCTTTTAAATATGAGCATAAAATCATCCCATATCTTTTTGCCGCCAGTCCCGTCGTATTTTGCACGCATCTGTTTATCCCTGCCATGAATGTTAATCCCGTGATCTAACGCGCAAAATGTTTGGCCCCGGCGACACAGGCGACCACACCAAGAGTTACCGCAATCATCGCCCCGCTTACCGGCTCGGCCAATAATGCCGATGCCAGCATCAATCCCAGAAAGGGTTGCAACAATTGCAATTGGCCAACGGCTGCAATGCCACCGCGTGCTAGCCCGCGATACCAAAAGAAAAACCCGATCAACATGCTAAACAGCGAAACATAGCCAAGCCCGAGCCAGGCATTGACGCCGATATTATCAAAGGATGTTGGCCAGACCGCAAAACACAATCCCGCCATCGGGATCAATGAAATGACAAGCGCCCAGGAAATCACCTGCCAGCCCCCCAGACGGCGCGATAACCGCCCGCCTTCGGCGTACCCCAGACCGCACACGATAATCGCGCCCAACATCAAAAGATCGCCGCGAACTGCACCGCTATTGCCACTGCCGCCCGATGCGGCAAATCCAACTACCAGCGCACTGCCAAGTATGGAAAACAGCCAAAACACGGCACGCGGCCGGTCACCACCGCGCAACACACCAAAGATCGCCGTCGAAAGCGGCAACAACCCGATATAGACAACCGATCTGGCCGACGTGATATGTTCCAGTGCAAGGGCGGTTAACAGCGGAAAACCAACCACAACACCACCCGCCACCACCAACAGCGAAACCCATTCCGAACCTTCGGGCCGCGATGGATATGATTTGCGAGATGACTGCGCCACCAAAAGCAAGACCATCGCAATCGCCCCGGCAATCGTTGCACGTGCAACTGTCAGGAAAGCCGGATCAAAATCCATCACGGCAATCCGTGTTGCGGGCAAGGACCCGCTGAAAATCACGATCCCGATCAATCCGCTGATCCATCCACCATTTGCCCGTGCGATTGCAATTGCCATTCCAGCCTCCTTGTAATTGAAGCGCCATCTATGACTTGCCTGCACCACGCCATCCAGACACAATACAGTACAATTAAAACAAACTGTATTGGATACAGGGGCATTACAGTGACAATTGATATTGCGACCCAAACGCCGGAAACCCACACATTTATCGACCATGTCATGGCAACGATCCGGGCACGGATTGCCGCCAGATCCCTGCTTCCGGGGGACAGGCTGCCGTCCATTCGTGGCGGTGCCCGTCAGTTCGGCGTCTCAAACTCCACCATGGTCGAAGCCTATGACCGATTGGTCGCCGATGGCACCATATCATCGCGCCGCGGATCGGGATTTTTTGTTTCCGGGCATACGGCACCGCTGTCGATTGCCCAAATCGGGCCAAAACTGGATCGGGCAATTGATCCGTTCTGGGTGTCTCGCCAATCACTTGATGCGCGCCCGGAAATGCTCAAACCCGGTTGTGGCTGGCTGCCGCCTGACTGGATGCCCACCGCCGCCATCCGGCGTGCGCTGCGCAACATATCACGCAGCAAGGATACGATCTTGACCGATTATGCGCCGCCGCTTGGCCTGATGGCGTTGCGGCAACTTTTATCACGCCGAATGGCCGGTTATGGCATCGAAGCCGGACCGGACCAGATCGTCCTGACGGATTCAGGGACCCAGGCGATTGATCTTTTGTGCCGGTTCCTGATCAAACCGGGTGACACCGTATTGATTGACGATCCGTGCTATTTCAATTTTCAGGCGCTGCTGCGCGCGCATCGGGCCAATATCATTGGCGTGCCCTTTACCCCCATTGGCCCTGATGTGGATGCGTTTGCAAGGCTTGCCGCAATCCATAACCCCCGGCTTTACATCACCAATTCCGGCCTGCACAATCCAACGGGCACGTCGCTTTCACCCATGGTGGCACACAGGATTTTAAAAACAGTCGAAGAAAACGATTTGATCGTGATCGAAGACGACATCTTTGCCGATTTCGAAACCAGCCCGTCGCCACGCTATGCCGCCCTTGGCGGGTTTGATCGCATTATTCATATCGGCAGTTTTTCCAAAACGCTGTCGGCCTCGGTCCGATGCGGCTATATCGCAACACGTCCTGACTGGATTGATGGCATTGCCGATCTTAAAATCGCAACCGGATTTTCCGGGGCTAACCTATCGGCTGAACTTGTTTTATCAGTCCTGAAAGACGGCACCTATCGCCGCCACATGGAAAACTTGCATGCACGGCTTTCACGCGCGATGGACGTGACACAGACCCGCCTCAAATCCTTGGGCATTACGCCGGTGATCACACCCGATGCCGGAATTTTTCTGTGGTGTCGTTTGCCCGATGGGATTGATGCGGCCATTGTTGCACGCAATGCGCTGGTCGATGGTGTGGTTCTGGCACCCGGCAATGTGTTCAGCATCTCGCAATCAGCGAACAACCTGATGCGTTTTAATGTTGCCCAATGCGCTGACGACCACGTTTTTGATATTCTTGCTCGCGCTATGCAGACCTAAAAAGCTCAAAAAAAGGGCGCATCCGGTTTGGATACGCCCCTTTGGAATGATATCGGCTTTGTGCGATTACGGGAACAACGGCTCGATCTCAAGCCCCATGGTTTCCGGCAGGCCCAGCATGACATTCATGTTCTGAACCGCCTGCCCCGATGCCCCTTTCACAAGGTTGTCCTCGACCGCGACGATAATCACACGTCCCGGCACCCGGTCTTTGACCACGCCAATCAGAACAAAGTTCGATCCACGTACATGGCGGGTTTGCGGCGTTGTACCAAACGGCAACACACGGACAAACGGCTCGTCCGCATAACGTTTTTCAAGGGCTGCCTGAATATCCTCGGCCGTGGTGCCGTCGGTCATTTTGACATAGATGCTTTCAAGGATACCGCGGCTCATCGGCATCAGATGCGGGGAAAAATTCACCACCACATCGCGTCCGGCAGCCCAGGCAAGGCCCTGTTCGATTTCTGGCGCGTGGCGATGCCCGCCAGTGCCATAGGCATGAATGCCTTCGGTCACTTCTGCATACAGAATGCCTTCTTTTGGCGAACGGCCCGCCCCGGTAACGCCCGATTTTGCATCAATAATGATGTCGTCGGAATGGATCAATTTCCGTTCCAAAAGCGGCGTCAATGAAAGCTGAACCGGCGTCGGATAGCACCCCGGATTGGCAACAATACGGGCCTTGGCAATTCTCGCACGATGGAGCTCGGTCAGGCCGTAAACCACCTGTTTTTGCAAATCCTGTGCAGCATGTTCCGCACCATACCATTCCTTATAGGTATCGGGATCAAACAGGCGGAAATCAGCTGACAGATCGACGACTTTGACGTGTTCGGGCAGACCGGCAATCACTTCCTGCGTCGTACCATGTGGCAGCGCACAGAAAATCACATCAACCGTCGACCAATCCGCATCTTCGATCCGGATCATGGTCGGCAATTTCAAATGGGCAAGATGCGGGAAAACTTCCCCGAACGGACGTCCGGCGCGTCGGTCTGCGGTCAGCAAGGTGATTTCAGAAGCGACATGATGGGCAAGAATACGCACCAATTCCGCCCCGGTATAACCGCTGGCACCGAGAATTCCGACTTTGACCTTAACGTCGCTCATTTCAAATCTTGCTCCTAATAGGCACACCCCACATCCGGGGCGTTATCAACGCGCGGATGTTGGCAAACAACCCCCGCCGATGCAAGCCTTTAGGCGGTATTTTCCTTGCATTGCGGCATTAGGACATATGCAGCCATGACATGCATCACACTGTTCTTGTCATGCGGGCCCCCAATTACGGGCGTCGTGACTTGCGCACATTGGCCGGACAGGCGCGTTTATCTGCGGGCAAAACGGTATAAAATCGTTCGATCTGCTCGAACCCGGTGGGGGCTGCGACCGGGTAATCGGTAATTGTTCGATCATCGGAAAGGCCAAAATCACTGGCGCGAAGGCCGGATCGTTGCTGCCAGATGCGGCGATGGGTATCGGATAATATGACTTCCGGGTCATCAATCAGGAAAATCGCATCGCGCGCAATCCGGTCATTGTATTTATGTTGCGACGGCAACCACGCGGCCAATTGGCGGCGCAGGGTACCAGGGCTTGGCACTTTGCGCGTGCGGCTGGCGAAATTGACCATCTTGGCCGCCAGATCGGAAACATCGCCTGGCGGGGCCATGCCATGAGTTGCCCGATCAATGAAAAATGCCAAATCGATCTCGGTCGGATCGCGTCTGATGACCGGCTTAAGCGCGGCATAGACCTTAAAAAATCGTGCAATCTTGCCGCCATCGGCATTGGCCGCGTCATAAACCCGGCGATAAGCATGCTGGACTTCGGCAAGAGCACCATATTTTGCAAAACGGGCGGTAAAATCCACCCGGCGTTTCGGATCGATCCAGATCGCGCACAGGATATCAAACGCACTTTGATTATTACCCAATGCCAACCGGTGCATCGCATCGGTATGCGGACCAAAAACCGCCTTCAGCAAACCGGGATTGGCACGTTCAGCCGCAAAAACTATCTGTTGAATTTCCGCCCCCGCCCCGGCGGTCGCCCCGCGCGGCCCCCATGTCAGATAGGCATTGGAATCATTGGTGTAACACCACGGATCACCTTCCAGAAACCGCTTGCCGCTACGCGGGTTGCGCGACTGGCAAAAGTTGAACTGGATGGCATCATAATCGGTCCCTTCCAGCGCAAAGGTCAGGTGATTGGCGCGCTCTATCGCATCGGGATATGGTTGATCGGCTGGCATCAGCATTTTCCAAAGCCCGACTGTAATCGCCCCGGTGTTTCCGTCGCTATTCCCACCGGTATCCCCCATCCCGATGGCTGATTTGACATCTCTGTCAAGACAGGTCCGCAAATCAAGGATGGCTTGCCGGGTTTTCGCCCCGACGATCCCGTCTGCTTTACCATATTGCGACGGACCTGCCCCCGCACATCGGGCGGCGGCAACAAACAGATGTGTCTGAAAATCAGAAGCCGATCCATAACGCCCCAAAATCAAGGGACGGTCTTCAAACCGATACAGGACCTGTGCCAGGGAGCCGGTGTTTTGCAGGGTTGCGGCCTGTGCAGGACCAACCATTGTCAACGATGTCGGTGCGACAAGGCAAAGAGCCACACATGTACCAATGGTCCGGATATGTCGATCCAGCGAACGTCGAATGCCTAAAATTTTGCAAAGCCCGGACAGCACAACACATCTCGCAGTGGAAAACGCAATACCGGCGACAGCCACAACGCTTATAAAATCTTTCGAGTGAAACTCACTTGCGGATATTTCAGAATGCTTTGAAAGGCTTTTTCGCTCTGCTCTTTCAAATGCGTTTCATCGTTTACAAGATCACAAACCGTATCGACCAGCTGATCATAGGGCGCTGCCACAACCCCGTCGCGGAATCGGTCTTCAATCGTGGTGCCGTCATTGACCTCGGCCACCACCGGCTTGGCATTGGTCAACAAATAGAACACCCGGACGATCTCGAAAATCTGGCTTTCATAAAAATGATGATTAAGGATCACCTTCGAACGCCCGATCCATTGATCACGTTCGTTGCCATAAACGCCGGACAGAACCTTAAGCTTGATCCCGCGATCCACCAGCCCCTGAAGAACGGTTTTGCGACGTTCATTGATTGACCCATAAAACAGCACATCAACGTCCTGCACCTCGGGCGTGGCAATGCGTTTAAGTTCCGGTTGATAGCCGATTTTCAAAAGCTTGACGTTTTCAACACCCATGTCGCGAATGACATCAATATTGGCCGGGCTATAATCCCAAAGGCCAGTGCCACTTTCAAACCACTTGCCAAGCCGGTCCCGCCATTCGGAATACACGCCTGAAAGCTGTTCGGTATTTAAAATAACGGTATTGGCCGGGATCGAACCTTGTTTGTCAGGATCAAGAAGATGCGCCCCGATGATGATATTCACCCCATCCGGGCTTAACTGATTTTTCCTGACCTCAGCCTGATTGCCGGTATCGCGAATAGAATATAACAGCAATTCCGCCAGTTCCAGAAAGGCCATGGAATGCACATAGCCCTGCGGCTGGATGATGCAGATGTTGTAATTTTTTTTTTCAGTCATTTTGCATTCAAATTTTCAACTGGAACTTGTGATGTACGATGCTGCGACCTCCGAATCCTTCTTTAAACGCAGCAAGGCTTTCATTCAGGACACGACCGTTATCTTCGGTTGAAATACCAAAATCAAAGTAATCCTTGCCCGCATTACGGTAACGATCAATCAGCGTAAAAAACAAAAGATCCAGTGCCCCCTGTTCCATGCCCTGATCCGAGGCCGAAATATATTGGGCATGTGCAACCCGAAAGGTTTCGAAAATGACCGTCCCCCCACAGATATTTTCTTCTGCGTCCCGGACCACGAACAAACGAATTTCATCTGCAAAGCGCGATTTCAACAGCTTGATTTCATCACAGCTATGAACAGGGTTGCGATCATATTTATCGCTCAACCGTGCCGATAAAATGGCCCAAAAACCCTCGTAATTATTGCTTTCCTCAACGACTAACCCCGCAGAAACAGCCCGCTTGCGGCTTCTTTTGCGCAAATCCGAAGGTTTTGGCGAAGCATGAAGATCAACCGCAGTAGACACCTCAATTAAACACTCTGCCTGCCCATTACAGTTCAGAACGTAGAGGTCTCCCTCCGACGGAACACGATGATAAATCCAGGGAACAGGTTTGATAAATGCATGAGTAATATCGCGTACACGCAATTCATCCCAAAGCTGCTTGTAGATTTCTTGTAAAACACCAATTCGATTGAGCTTCGGCGACAGGAAAACCCCTCCAAATGTGAGCCCTCCATGGCTTACCCATTTGGCATCACTACGGTTTCCGGGAATAACGCCAACTATTCGATCCTTTTGTCGCAAGACAAACGACGAATCAGCAAACCGATCAGCATGATACTCCAGATATGAACGCTTAAACAAAAAGTGCCCATTATCTGCCTGATCGATGATCTCGTCCCATTGCTGAGCCAGCTCTGGCGCATAAGGAACAAATTCAAACATCCTCAACCTTGCAAAATTTGCGTGCCAGGATTTTGGAAATCTCCGTTTTAGGCGTCGAATACAGGGCATTCTCCGGCGTATTTTTTGAAATTATCGCGCCCATCCCAATCAGGTTATCGCACCCAACCTCAACACAATCGGCAATTGACGCATTCACACCGATAAAACTATTCATACCGATCTTGCAGTGACCGGAAATCACAACATGCGACGTGACAAAACAATTGTCATCAATAACGCTTGCATGCCCGATATGATTGCCCGCCCATAAGGTTACATTGTTTCCAATCTTAGCAAACGGCTGAATTGTATTATCTTCTTGGATAAAAACATGCTCGCCAAGCTGGACATTAGACCAGACAACCGCGCGCGAACTTACATAAGAAGCAAGTTTGTAACCTTTACGCGACGCTTCAGCCACTTTCCCCGTGCGCAGTCGATTAAGTTGCTGGGAACCTATAGCAACAAAAATTGAATGCTCTTCCGACGCGTAAAAATCCTCAATGGTTTCGAATGGAACGATTGGCTTGCCAAAAATCTCGGCTTTTTCCGGCACAAAATCCTTGTCCACCGTAAAAGCCACAACATCATAGTCAGAGTCATGAGTGAAATACTCATAGGCACACTCTGCGATATTCGAAAGTCCGAATATAATGAGTTTCGCTCTCATCGTTACCTCCGTTGGATTATTATATCGTCACGGCGATTATACATTGGAAGAGTACGTGGCTGAGGAACGATATAGGCATCGTTTCCAGTGGCATGCGCCCTTGCAACAATTGCATTTAGAACAGCGTCATCAATTGCATTGCGCTTGATCTCAAAGTGATCAACCACGGGATCTTCGTCTGTATTCATGAATTGCTTATGATACGCTATTCCCTCTTTGCTTGAAAACAGGCGCTTGCGTTTTGACAAATTTGGAATGTCACCGATCAGGGCAACACCTCCTGGTCGAAGGGCAAGGCATATCGCATCAACAAAATCAAAAATGCTGCCATCAACAATGATGTAGTGCAAGACACTATAGCACAGCAAAAGATCATACCCATCGGGAGCCTTTTCAAGGGCCTCATCAAGTATGTCCGGAAATTTTCCGGCTATCTTTTCAAACGAAAACTCACTTTCGATCAAAGAAAGCATTTCCGGAGAATCATTCATTGCCACAGATATATTATATTTGTGCGCAAGTTTAAGTAGCGCCGATGTCATCGGGCTCGCACCAGCGCCAATATCAAGCATTGACGCACCGGAACGATACTCGAATTCAAGTTTGGTCCGAATATCGTCAAGGATCGCGTTCTCAAAACCAGATCTGTAATGATCCGGAAATCCGATGCGTTCACGTTCAGAAAGATCAGCGTTCTTGGCAAGATCCCGAAACCTCTCGTAATTAAGTTCCGTCTTTGCCAGATCAATTTTCGCCATTATTCCTCCCGATGACCACAGCTACAATGCCAGATTACAATCTAAGACAATGACTTAAATTCAAATTAGCCGACAAGATAGTGACTTAACAAAACGCCCAACATTTACGTCACATGGCAAATCAATCGGACCAAATCGCCAGCCGCAACCCTTCACGTCCAAAATCATCGCCATTATAGAACATGGCAATTTCTTCACCCAAGTGAACAACAGAAGGAAAAGAAACGCTAGATTGTCCATCAATGGTCATCATATGATCAAATGCCTTTCCATCCGATGTCAGTTCACTCCACTTTGTCCCGTCCGGGGATTGTGAATACAACATATTCAAATATCGGCCATCCCACCCGCGGACAGGAAATAACCCTTCATAACCACCCTTTAATGTTCTCCAGATTGCACATCGACCATAACCAAGGACTTTTCCTGGTTGGTGCCTAAAGATCGCAAGCTGATCCTCCGGCCAAACAATGCCATCATTAGAAGCAACATATTCCAAATCATACACAGGTAAGGCCTTACCGTGATCATGGTGTATTCCCTTCTGCGTAGCCAACCAGCACCGGTATTTTCCATGCTCTCGCATTATGAAACCACCCGTTCTCAAATATTCACGATCATGCCTTGGACCTAAAATAGGCTTGTCGGAAAATCGCTCAAATCTGCTACCATCGGCATCCCCAATTAGCAGGCCAACAAATATTCGATATCGAATTTCTGGGTTAGCATCCCTTTTCCACCCTGCGTAATATAACCAAACTTCGGAATTATTCTTTACAATTGATAGAGGTGTCACTCCATCACAATCGAATCCCCCCACTGAGTCCTCAACCAAAGGTTTTTGTCCATACCCCATAACCACGCTAGGGTCGGACAGCGATACATCCACATAGCCAAGTCTCCCTCGGTGCCCTTGATCCCAGAAAGCAACATATACTCGAATACGATCGCGAAGCAGCAGGGTGGTCGGCACATAGGCATGAGAAAAGGCCCACGGCTCCAAACGATCAACCCTAAAGATTAAACCTTTATCTATCCATGCCATAGCTATCCCCCTCTAAATCGGAAGTTACTAGCTTGACCGACGACGCCAGACGCACCAGAAGGCTACCGAGGAAATTCAAAGTATTAAAACATCACAGAAATAATCATTCGTATGGTATCCTTTACTAAAGTTAATCATATACAAAGCAGTAAATCTTAGTCTCTTGAATCTCATATTTCCCCAAAGCCTGTGAAACAGGTAAATTTAGCTTCAAGCAGTGAGGGATGCACTTAATTCAATGTCAATCGACGCCTGCAAGATCATCGAGTTGCCAAAAATATCGAACCAACAGGGAAATCTGACCTTTGTTGAAGGACAGAATCATATCCCCTTTGATATCAAGCGCGTTTACTATCTATACGACGTCCCTGGCGGGGCCGTGCGTGGTGGACACGCCCATAAAACGCTGCATCAATTGATCATTGCCATGTCCGGCAGCTTTGACATCACACTTGACGACGGCAAAGACAAAAAGTCCTTTCACCTGAACAGATCATACAACGGCCTCTACATCGGCCCAATGATTTGGCGCCAATTGGACAACTTCTCCTCCGGCTCCGTTTGCATGGTGCTGGCATCAAATCACTTCGATGAAGGTGACTATCACCGTGAATATTCCGACTTCATCACGGCCTGCCGGAGCCAAGAATGAGTATCGCCTTTCTTGACCCGCACGCCAGCTACCTTGAGATCAAGGACGAAATTGACGCCGCTTATCATCAGGTCATGGACTCAGGCACATATATCCTAGGCGAAGCCGTCGAAAACTTCGAAAATGACTACGCGGAATACTGCAATGCCCGCCACTGTATTGGCATCGCAAGCGGCTTGGATGCCCTCCTGCTAAGCTTGCGTGCTCTTGACATCGGCGAAGGTGACGAGGTTATCGTTCCGTCACACACCTTTTTTGCAACCTGGCTTGCTGTATCGCAAGCAGGCGCAACCCCCATTGCCGTCGAGCCAGACATCGCCACTTATAATATCGATCCCGCACGGATCGAAGCCGCAATCTCGCCAAGAACCCGCGCCATCATTCCTGTACATTTATATGGGCACCCTGCCGATCTTGGCTCCATCGTTGAAATCGCCAAACGCCATGGTCTCTACGTAATAGAAGATGCCGCTCAGGCCCATGGTGCTCAATACAAAGGCCAGCGTATTGGCGCCCACGGCGATGCCGTGTGCTGGAGCTTTTATCCCGGTAAAAACCTGGGGGCCTATGGTGACGGCGGCGCCATCACGACGGACAATGCCAAAATCGCAGAAAAGCTGTCTGTTCTTCGTAATTATGGCTCACACGCCAAATACCAAAACGAAATCCTCGGATACAATAGCCGCTTGGACCCGCTGCAAGCTGCAATGCTACAAGTCAAACTACGCCACATCAACCGATGGAATGAACATCGCAAAACGGTTGCACAGCTCTATAGCGAAATTTTGGCCGAGACTTCACTGAAACTGCCAAATGTGCCAAATTGGGCCGATCCGGCATGGCACCTCTATGTTATTCGCCATCCGCAACGCGATGCTCTGCAAGACTTCTTGGCACAAAAAGGGGTAGGCACCCTGATCCACTACCCCATCCCACCGCATAGACAAAAGGCCTACGCCTTAACCGACCTTGCGCAAAAGTCATTCCCGATTGCCGAACAATGTTCACGCGAAGTCCTGAGCCTACCGATGGGGCCTCATCTTTCGGTCAAGGATACGCATACCGTCGCAAACCATATTATTGCGTTTCTGGATCAAAACCCAAAATAACACACGACCAAAACGCTTCCTACCACACCAAATCTCACGACAAGAAACCAGCATGACGGAGAAACCATTTGATGCGTGGCGAACAGAAAAAAAATATGGCACTGCAGATTGACGGCGCATTGCTGCAATCAATCAACGCATGCCGGGATGCCAACAAACTGTTCGAGCTCGCCGAATACTATGGAAAATTCCACTGGCTGAACACCACGGAAAGATGGTCTTGCCCGGAAATCGAGAACTTCATTTTCGCTTTGATTGCACCACGTCTGCCTGAATTCAAGGCAACAGGAAACCGCAAGGTTATCTCTCACGTGATTTCCGAAGGATACGATATCGGTGGGCATACGCCGCTGTGCGTAAACCTAATGAAAGAACAAAAACGCTTGGGTAATGACGTGCAACTCGTCATCACCAGAGGTGTCACACCGACCGTTTTAGAAGATGTGAAAGCATCAGGAATACCAATTGCAGCCCAGCAATCCACAGGGGTATCAAAGCTTCTGTTTCTGGCTCAGACTTTCATGCAAAGCAAAGCCGTTGTGTTGCACATCAACCCCGACGATATCATTGCATGCCTTGCCGCCATGATTGCCGAACGCGCTGGCATTCCATGCTATTTTGTCAATCACGCTGACATTCATTTCAGCTTTGCGACCTCACAATGCTCTGCCATCCTCGAAATTACCGGTGCAAGCTGGCTTGCAAGCCAACAGTTTCGCCACCCCAAGGCTCAATCATTTCTTGGCATCCCTTTCAGCACGCTTGACGGCGCCCCACAAGAAATTCGCCACAAAGACAAAACACAAGAGCCATATTTCATCACTGTGGGGGGGCCACATAAATATCGACTTGGTCGCTCCCCCGTCTTTACTGATTTCGTAGAAGTTCTATGCGGGGAACTTGGGCAAAAATTAAAAATGATCGGCCCTGATGATTATTCCAAATTCTCTCATCTTTCGGCCAAGGCACAGAATAACCTTGAACTTCTGGGAACCGTCGAACGTACAAAGACATTGAAGCTGATGGCCAATGCAACAGCTTATATCGACAGCTTCCCCGAAGGTGGCGGAACATCCGTTACCAACGCGATGCACCTTGGGTTACCGGTCTTTGGCTGCAAATCAAAAGCAGGAATGTATGGCGACGATTTCCTATCCCAGACCCCGCAAGAACTGTTCGCAGCGATAAAGCTATTTATCGAACATGGACCAGACTCCGAAACGCTCACAGCCCGCGCCCGTTTCATCAAAGATAACTTCTCGATCACAGCTTGCGCCAAACGCTTGGAAAACACCCTCAACGGCAATATGGAAACAATTCCGTACAGCTTCGATAAAAAAGCAATTGACCTTACATTTTACCAAAAGAAATGGCTTGAGACGGACGATTTCTACATCCCACCAATCATCAAGATTAATATGCCCTCTTCGCCAAAAGCGTAGGAAACAAAAAAGGAGAAAAAGCATAAACTTTCCCTCCTTTTTGATCTAATTAAGCCCCCTACCGATCAGTCATCACTTGCCAGCAACGCCAAACGATACACCCCGCAATGAGAAAACCCAATCGCTTCATAAGCCCTTGCCGCCGCCGGGCTATCGGTTGACAGGACCGCATGCGTAACACCGCGTGCGCGCGCCGCCAAAAGCGTTTTGGCAACAAGGATGCGGGCATAGCCATTGCTGCGATGTTCCGTCGGGGTCCAAACCGGACCGACCTGGACCATATCAGGCAACTCGGCATTAAAACCCGAAAGACTGACCGCCACACCATCAACGATCAAAGCCCACATATTGCGGTCATTAAGCGCATGGACCAATCGCCCTGCAACCCGGCTATCAAGTGCCGGGGTATCCTGCCCGCCCAGCGCCTCAATCTCATAATCCCGTAGCCAGCGCAAAAGGGTATTGCGATCAATCCGTTCGGCATCGACCATCTGAAAACTGTCCGACCGGGCATTTTGCGGCAGGATCAAGTTGGCAAGTTCAAGCCGGTAAAACCTATCACAGGCATTAATGGCAAACGGCGCATCGCCAAGCCCAAGCAGGTCAATCACCGCCTGAGCCTGATCGGCTGGGCCGAAAACCCCGGCAATCGTCTGGGTGTTTTCCAAACGAAAGGCATCCATCAATCCCGATGGAACCGACTTTCCCCCGGTCTGGACAAAGATATTGCCATTGCGAAAAATCGCCAGGACCGCATGAACACTTCCCTCGCCGGAAACCTCGCCATAATAGCAACCTGAAAGCGGATGATGACGTCGCCCAATGCCGATCTTTCGCAAATTGCTGCGCTGGATCATGCTGGTATCGGCATGAACAGCAAGAAATGCGTCAAGGGCATGAAGATCATCATCGAGCAGCTTTCTATACTGCATAGGCGTTATCCTTGTGATGAAGGTGGTAAGGAACAGGGCGAGAATGCCAGAATTCAGGCACAAAAAAAGATGGCCCGCTGAACCAGCGGGCCATCTTGAAATCGCGTATCGCGTAAGCGTGCCGGTTTAGCGCTTCGAGAACTGGAAGCTACGACGGGCTTTGGCGCGACCGTATTTTTTACGTTCGACTGCACGTGAGTCACGTGTCAGGAAGCCGCCAGCTTTAAGCGACGGACGCAGTGCCGGCTCAAAGGTGATCAGCGCGCGCGAGATACCGTGACGAACGGCACCGGCCTGACCGGACAAACCACCACCGCAAACGGTGCAAACGACGTCGAACTGATCTTTACGATCCGCAGCGCCGAACGGCTGGTTGATCACCATGCGCAGAACCGGACGTGCGAAGTAATCATCGAATTCACGGCCATTGACAGTGACTTTACCCGAGCCCGGTTTGATCCAGACACGTGCAATTGCGTTCTTACGACGACCGGTTGCATAGGAACGGCCCTGTGCGTCGATCTTCGGTTCCGGCAGGTTGGCTTCTGCAACAGCAGCAACAGCAGCAGTTTCGCCGCCCTGTGCCAGATCCTTGAGATCCTTGAGATCGTCAAGAGTTTTGGTGTCGGCCATTACTTAGCACTCCGCTTATTCTTGTCGTTCATTGCGGCAAGATCGAGAACTTCCGGCTGCTGTGCATCATGCGGATGCTCGGTACCGGCATAGACGTGCAGCTTGGAAAGAACCTGGCTGCGCAGCGGACCACGGGACATCATACGTTCAACAGCTTTTTGGATCACACGTTCCGGATGATCGCCATTCAGCAATTTGTCCATGGTGCGTTCTTTAATGCCGCCCGGATATCCGGTGTGCCAGTAAAACTTCTTGTTCTGAAGCTTACGGCCGGTCAGTTTGATCTTTTCAGCATTGACGATGACGATATGATCGCCACAATCCATGTGCGGGGTAAACATCGCTTTGTGCTTACCACGAAGACGGTTGGCAACAACAGCAGCAAGACGGCCCAGAACGACGTCTTCTGCGTCGATCACGAACCATTTGCGCTCGATGTCACTCGGTGTCGCAGAGAAGGTTTTCATTATTTCAATACTCGAAAACTGGGTTCCACTGAGGGAATCGCCCCTCGTTGAAAGTCGGCGCATTATGCCTGCATTAAGCAGGAAAGCAACAGTAATATTTCGTTGTATTTCAACGGCTTAAAGCAATAGGTATTATTTTACCACATTGATTCGAGCTATTTTCCGGTAGGTTCACCCATCATCGTGGTTCTGGCGGCATGGCATAGGTACCAATAACATGCGCACAAAGCGCCCCATCAACCGCAGATCGAATATGACATTCGGCAATCAAAAGCCGCTTGCCTGCTTTCAGGATTTTCGCATCCGCCAATAAATCCCCCGGTTTTGCCCCGGAAAGGAAATGTACAGTCGCCTCGGTTGTTACCGCAAGATCGGCCTTGGGCACCACAAGCCAGGCCACCGCATAAAGCGCAATATCGGCAAGGGCAAAAATCGCCGGGCCACAAATCACATTGCCCGGGCGAATATGGCGTTGATTAAACGGCAATCGCAACCGGGCCTGATCCGCCGAAAGCTGTTCGGTCACAACCCCCATATCCCCGACGAACGGGACTTTTTCGCGCATGATGGTATCGAAATCGGCCAAGGTTACGCCGGTGCGGGGCTGCTGGACTGTCATATGGTCATTCTCCCTGTCGCTGCCCTTGCCATGAACCATTCGGTATCGTCATGATGGCGGGCAGCATTATGTGCTTGTTCCCGACAGCCTGACATAACGTTTACGTTAACGTCAATATTTTCTCCCACCCCCGCCCCGCACAGGTATTTGATCCTGTCGCGCGGCAATCACCCTCTTGCGCCCGACAGATCAAATTGTGGGCAAAGTTGCAGCACAAGATTATGAGCCAATTCAAAGGTTGCTGTGGATCACGATCCCCTAGGGTGGCCCTATTAATTCGGGCGACCAAAGATCACGGCAAGTTCAATGACGGTCATCCAGACCACCGCACCAATAACAATCCCGGTAATCAGGAAGGATGCAATCCCGGGCAACCACCTTGCCATGCCCGCACGACGAACGCGGATTATGGACGGATGACGCCATTCCGACCCTTGGTAAAGAATATGACTTTGGCTATGGCTGCGTTTATGGCCTTGCTGCGCTTCCATTCCCGGAAAACCGTTATCCCTGTCATAGGGGCCAGATATCAGCCCATCCTGACCGGCCTTGTGATTGGTCGGTAATATTGACCCAATCAACGGCCAAAACACGCGCCCGTCACGCGGGCGTTTATCAAATCGAGAACCAGTTCCGATTTGCATCAATCCAGGGCTCAAAGCATTCTGACGTCCATTTTTCCCGCCAGACGGATTGGACGAACAAAACACACCGGACGACGCATCACGCCGTGCCGTCCGGGATTTTATTCCGGCGGAGACCACACGCGCAGGCAACACAGGATAAATGCCTGAAATCGGGATACCTTGGCTTTTCATCACTTGCCTCCGTTACCGGATTTTCCGGATGGTCCCCATCAACCGCCAGCCCCAAACCGCGTTCTCAGCGCGATAACAGCACGACCAGTTCCGCATAAGTCGCCAGAACCACACTTATAATGACAATGCCGACAATCAAGGATGCGCCAATCCGCGGAAGGTTGTTTTGCAACCAACGGTCCGTGCCGGAGTCAAAATATGACCCAAAACCCGGTTTGGCTGAATTTTTAGGGAATATTGGCCTGACCGGGCCACGCAGGATGGCTCTGGGCTTGTCCACTTCATCGTTGGACGCCCAATGATGCCGGTTTTCCGGAAGGTAAACCGGGTGGCGGTCTTCCTGACCTTTGACGTCACTTTTCATGGCGACTACGACGCTACCTTCGCCGTCTCCAATAAGGGTTATCGTCACATCAACGCCCGTACTGCCCGGCCTGCCGGACAACTCAAAGCGCCTTCCCCCTTATTGATCAATGCCCCGCCATCAATCTCGAAACTGCTTTATTCGATCTGCCTTATGGTTTTGCAAAAAGATACGGTCCGTTGCCGGGCATATATTTGCCCCATCACGTCCCCATCCTGATGCGCCCATCATGACAAAACAGAAAACACCATAGGCTTTGGATTCAGGCATGTTTGAGGCAAATTCTACCTTGGCGGTAACAAACTCGCAAAACGCCCGTTTTCAGTTGCCAATCAGCTTGGCAAGCTCGATATAGGTCAGCACTAAAATATAACCGACCACAATGGAGACCACCATATAGGCCGCAAGCTTGGGCAGCAGTTTATCAAGTTCCAATGCATTACTGCGTTCTTTGGCCTGCTTTGCCGCCTTGCGTTGCTTCGACGCTTTGGTGCGCTTCTCGAGTGCCGTCTGGGGCAAAGACGCCGCTTCTGATTTGCGGCGACCTTCTGCCTGACTAAGCCAGTTGCTTTTGTTGTCAGGCAGATCGATATTGCCAGAACTGTTCTGATTGGTGGCCTTAAGTTCATCAACACGCCCGGCGATACGATCATCGTGTGTCGCAGTGCTGCCGTAAACGTCTTCCACCGTCAGATCGTCCTGATAGTCCCCATCACTGGCATCATATTCGTCATGCCCAATGCGATATCCTGCCGCCGTCTTGGTTTGGAAAAGTGATGCATGCGATGCCACAACATGACGATTGGGCTTGGGCCGGGAACCAGATCGGGAACCGGGACCTGAATTTGATGCCTCGTGGCTTTGACCTTCGCCCGGTGCCGCCGGTTTGGGGCCTGTCATCGAAGGCCCCGAAATATCGCGGGCCACATCCTGGTCGATATTGACGATTTCATCGCCGTATTCATCCAAAGCCGGACGTTTGGGCTGAAGAATTTCAGGGACATCAAACCCACGGCTTAGCAATCGCGCACGCGCTTCGGCACGGCGACGCTCCATATCCCAATCAATGACCTCTTTGCGGTCATAGCGCTTCATCTTCGTCTCTGCGACCGGGGTTCCCCCCGGCTTGTACTTTTCGACGATCTGTTTACCGGTCATAAAGCGACCAGGTGCGCGCTGCGGTTTTCGTTTATCTTCGTTGCTCATATCCAACCGTCCTCAAAGGGGACCGTTACATCGGCATGCGCCGTTATTATTATATCTTCGGTTTCAAACAAAACCGTGACGTAAAACTCTACAACGATAATATATTGACGCAAAAGTAAAAAAACGCAGTGTGCGCCATCACAGGGAGGCAAAAATGACCAACACCAAAACCGACGAAACCACCATTGTCCTGCGCAACGATAACGGCCCCGTCGCGACTGTCATACTGAATGCACCGCGCAGCCGAAATGCCCTTTCCGGGGCGATGATGACGGCCCTTCACGCCGTGCTTGATGATATCGCTGCCGACACTTCCATTCGCAGCGTCATCCTTGCCGCCAATGGCCCGGTCTTTTGCGCCGGTCACGACCTTAAGGAAATGAACAGTATTAGCGCCTGCGACGGGCATGCCGCCCTGTTTGCCCAATGCAGCGCGCTTATGATGCGCATTGTCACCCTGCCTCAACCGGTCATTGCGCGCGTTCATGCCATGGCAACCGCCGCCGGGTGCCAATTGGTGGCCAGTTGCGATCTGGCCGTTGCCGGCAAGGCCGCAAAATTTGCCACCCCCGGGGTCAATATCGGCCTGTTCTGTTCGACTCCGATGGTCGCACTAAGCCGCAACATCGCGCGCAAACACGCCATGCGCATGCTTCTGACCGGCGATGCAATTGATGCCGATACCGCGTGGCAGATGGGGCTGGTATCCGATGTCGCCACCGATGATGATTTGATCATCGCAACCGACGATCTTGCTACCCGCATCGCCGAACGATCTGCAATGACAGTTAAACTCGGTAAAGAAGCCTTTTACCGACAACTCGAAATGCCGCTGTCTGGTGCCTATGATTATGCGTCAGGCGTCATGACCAACAATATGCAAAAACATGACGCCCGCGAAGGTATCGGTGCATTCGTTGAAAAGCGCCATCCCGACTGGCGTCATGAATAGCAGCACCAATATCACCACAAGCAGCCCCGCTCTGGGGCTGCTTTACTTGGCTGATACGGTTCCGAACAGACCAATCAACCCATCGGCCAGTGCCCCCCGCCACACCACATAATCGTGTCCCCCGGCATATTCCCGGTATTGCACGTCATATCCCCGGGCGATCAAAACATCGCGCAGGTGACGCCCGCTTTCAACAATACCGGCAACCCCCATCCGCCCGGTTTCAAACAATCCAGCCGTCATAAAGAACCTGATAGGTCGCCTTGGACCTGTCGCAACCTGATGGGCAACGAATTCGCCTTGATCAACCGGTGTATTTTGGGGATGCCACCAAAATGATCCTGACATCGAAATCGCATTCCCAAAAACATCCGGATGGCTCAACGCAACCGTTGCCGATGCCAAGCCGCCATAACTTGACCCGGCCAGAACCGTGCGCGCCGCCGCGAAATCGGTCCCGAACCGATCCCGCAAGACCGGCATTAAATCATCGGCCAGCATATTGGCAAAATCCGGATTTCCCGGCAATTCACGCCCGCGTGCGGCCCGGTCCGGATTGGCGATAAACGCCACACTGACCGGCGGCAATTTTCCCGCCGCAATCAGGTTATCCAGAATGCGCGGTGTCGGCACCGTCGTCAGATATTCCTTGGCATCAAACAATATCAGCAAAACATTATCATGATTGGCCGGATCAAATTGATAGGGCCGGTACAGCGTAATATCGCGACTATTGCCAAGGCGTTCACTGTTAAACACAAATGTCTCAAGCGTTCCTTTGTGTGCGGTCGTACCATTCATTCCCGGCTGATCAGGCGCATCGGGCAATTCAACAACGGAATCCTGATTGAACGCATCCGGGGCATCAACCGGCCAGGGATGCCGGTTGAACGGATCGGCCTGTATCGTTGCCAAAAGTGCGACCCGCTGCGATCTGAAATCGGCATCGAATTCCGGAACATCCCGCGCAATCTGATAGGAAAGCCGGGTACTGTTGGGCACAACAAAGCTTTTGAACCAGATATCACTGTTACCCAGCCGTTCGAGATATTCATGATCATTGCTGGGCGCGCCAACGATCCGCCCATTACGCTCCAATCCGCGCGCGACAAAGGTCATGATGACCTCGTCCTCATTTAATGGCTCGATCAACGGGGTGCCATCGCGCTGCACCCGGCCCCAAAACCCGTCGGTCACAATACCACGTGCCAGATCCTGCGCGGCACTGGCGATTGCCGGGCTTTGATAGTGTCGTGATGGCGCGCCTTGATCGGCAAATTCGACCATGAATTGCAGGTCAAATTCAAAATCGTTTTTCCCTGGGCCCATATTTGTCAGGCGCAAAACCGGCTGATCATTCGGCGCAACAATGCGAAAATTGATCTGCCCGCTTTGCTGATCGGCAAGACGGCGCATGGGTTTGCCATCGCCATCAAGTAATTCCAGCGTCACCGGGGCGGCGGTTTTCACCGCCCCGGCCACATATCCCCCTTGTCCAATATCAAGGATCAGGGAATGCACATCCCCCGCCCTGTCAAGCCGGCCACGCATGGTATCGTTTCCCGACAGTTGATCTGCCTTTACAAGGTTTGTTTGCAATAATGTCATGGACACCCACATCGTTATCAGCGCCAAGGCGCGACCGGCCTTAATCATCTGTTTCTACCAGTTATATTTAAGCGTTGCGGTTACAGCACGACCCGGACCATACCAACAAGCCCACGCCCCTACAGTACAAGACGAAACATATGTCTCATCCGATAAATTAACCGCATTCAACTGAACACTCGCCCCGTCCAGACGATTGGAAACCGCCCCCAGATCGTAGCTGAGCATCGCATCAAACAGCATATAATCCGGAACCTTGGTCGTATTCTTCCGGTCAAAACTGACACCGGTATAACGCACACCGCCGCCAATCGCGACACCATCAAACACCCCTTGGTCAAAGGTGTATTTCGCCCACAATGCCGCTTGGTCCCGTGGCGTATTCGATGTTTTCAATCCAACATTGGCCGGGTTTTCATCTTCGACCGTTTTTGCATTGATCCGCGCATAACTGGCAATCATCGACAGGTTTTTTGTCACATTTGCCCGACCTTCGATTTCAAAGCCACGACTTTCAATTTCACCAGTCTGATAGGTCTTGCTACTATCGGCCGGGTCTGTCGAAACGATGTTTTGCTGCGTCAGTTGATAAACAGACGCCGTGATCATGTACCCGCCATGATCTGGTGCATAACGAACCCCGGCCTCATATTGCTGTGCCGTCACCGGATCATATGCATCGTCGTTCTGATCTACGCCAACCTTCGGCTCGAACGATGTGCTGTAACTGGCATAAGGTGCAATGCCGTTATCAAAGCTGTAAACCGCCCCGACACGGCCGGAAAATGCCTGATCATCCTGGCTGGTTTTCGTGCTCTTCAGATAATTATCGACGTCACTATTGGCCCAGTCATGACGACCACCGAAACTGACATTCCATTTACCAAATTCGACCTGATCCTGTGCATAAACACCGGCTTGCCATGCTTCGGCATGCTGATCGGTTGATGTCCGGCCCAATTGCGTCAAACCGGTATAACGCGAAAGGTTCTGCCAGTTTTCATTGCCAAGGCTTTTGCGCCCGAACCATGAATCCTTGGTGGAATATTTGTAATCAACACCGAACAATACCGTATGGTCAAAATCGCCGGTTTCAAGGTCAAGCTGCGCCTGATTGTCGATGACATATTGATCAAATTCGTCACCCGACTGAACAGCTGCACGTGTGACCTGCGCCCCGGCAGACGTGAAATTATCCAGAATGACGCTTTTGAAATCGGCTTCTATATGGTTGTACCGTGCGTTCTGACGCAATGTCAGCGTTTCATCGACCGCATGTTCAAGCTGATAGCCAAACGACGCCTGGGTGCGTGACGATTCTTCCCAATCATAAGCCCCGACATAGAAATCACGCGGAAAATAACCATTCTCGGTCGGATACAATGTGCCTTCTGCCGACAGGAAACCACGCGTTCCAGCATCCGGATCGTTCTGATAAATCGCTGTAACCGTCAGGCTGGTATCGACATTGGGCGTCCAATTGATCGACGGCATAATGGCAATGCGATTTTTTTCGATATCACCGGCAACTTCTTCCTCGGTAATGCCCTTGGCAACAAGACGATATGAAAGGCCTTCTTCCTTGGAAATCACGCCAGAAAAATCACCTGCCGTTGAGTACAGATTGTTTGTCCCAACAGACAACTCGACCTCGTTCGATGTCTCGCCGGTCGGATGTTTCGTCGTCTGATTAACGACCCCGCCGGGATTAGCCTGCCCGTACAAGATTGATGATGGCCCACGCAAAAGCTCTACCCGTTCAAGCAGATAGGGCTCGATCTGGCCAAACGATGCTTCGCCATAGGTCAACCCGTCCAGATATTTCGGCACATAGGAAAACCCGCGCACATACATTTCATCATGCAGGTTCGACGTACCGCGATATTCAGTCACCACACCAGGCGTATATCGCAGGGCCTCGGCAACGGAACCTGCGGCCTGATCTTCGATCTGATCGGCGGGGATAACGCTGATGGATTGCGGTGTTTTTTCAATTGGCGTGTCCGTTTTGGTCGCAGAACGGCTGCGCTTGGCAACATAGCCCTTGACCGGACCATCCCCCTTCTCTGCCGTCTGGCTATCTTCGACCGTAATCGGATCAAGAACAATCTCGTCCTCAGTTGTTGCTTCCTGCGCCATGGCAACATGCGAAAGTGCCAGCATGCTGACACCAGTCATCAATGCATGACAGAAAAAGCGGTTCATCCCGGACCGTTGTCGCACCGTCAAACGTGCAATTTCCACCTTGGAATTTGTTGTCATATTCATTGTTTAGATATCCGTTTTCGGCTCAACCGGACGCACCAATCCCGTTCCCGCAATTCGCTCTGAGCGGCGGGCTGGGTGTTCCGGCTATAAAATTCTGATGATTATTTTAACGGGCGCGATGTCACGATTGATGTCATCCGCCCGATTGGCCCTATCACGTGATAATGTGTGACATTTCTTCCCCCGTTTTATGTATTTGGCCCGGCATGATTTACATAAATGCAAATCCAGCCCCTCGAACCGTTCCCCGATCATCGCAACGACCCCACCGCCTGTTGCCCATTATTATAAGTGAATAATTGATCGGAAATGTTGATATTAATTATCAACATCAATCGCAAGTACCACAAATGAAATTGCGAATCAATATCATTTGTGGTACTTGCGATTGATAGAGGAAACAGTGCATTAGCATCGAACACTTGCCCCGCCCTCACCCCGGGCTGGCATTTTCACGACCTCAGCAGATCGACGCACAAATCGCCCGTCGCACTTTGCCACCATCTGCGCAATTACCACGCTTTACGTACATCCTCGTTTTCGGCAAAATGTCACAACACCATTGGTGCCACTGGCATCAACAGCACCCCCACCACACTCCATGGCAGGAGAACAATCATGACACTGGAAATCTGGCTGGCCTTTGTGCTGGCCTGCACTATCGTTCTGGCCATTCCCGGCCCAACCATCATGCTTGTTGTCAGCTATGCCTTGGGCAAGGGTCGCCAAACCGCATGGGCCACCGTGCCCGGTGTTGCCCTGGGGGATCTAACCGCCATGACCATTTCGCTTGCCGGGGCGGGCGCACTTCTGGCGACATCGGCAAATGCCTTTACGGTCTTGAAGCTCTGCGGGGCGGGATATCTGATTTATCTTGGTATCAAGATGTGGCGCGAAAAACCCGGCAGGCTTGAAGACAACCCCGATGCCAAGCGCAACCGGCCGTCGCGCATGTTCCTGCAGGCCTATATCGTGACCGCACTGAACCCAAAGGGCATTGTATTTTTCATCGCCTTTGTCCCGCAATTCGTGAATGCATCGATGCCGGTATTGCCGCAATTTGTGATCATGACGGCAACCTTTGTTATTCTGGCGGCCATCAATGTTGCAATCTGGGCCATCATGGCCAGTGCGCTCCGGGCAAAATTCCGCAAACCGCAAACCATGCGCCGCCTAACACGCGCTGGCGGCGCGGTGATGATCGGTGCCGGTCTTCTGACCGCCCTTACCCGCCGTGCGAGCGCCGCGGTCTGACAAACAGGGTCGATGCGATCTGGCCGACCCATTCCCGGCCAATCGAATCGCGCCCGAAAAGGCTAACAACCGCCATAAACAGCCCGGTCAAAAGCACATTCCACGCCGGGCGCAATGGCCACATGACTTCAAAATTGGCCGCCAGAACCGCCGATGGCGGCACACCGGTTGCCAACCCGTACCAAGCATATTCAATCCCGGCAGTTATCAGGCCCGATACAACCGCGACCATGACCAGCACCAAGGGGGATCGCAATGACCAGTCACGCGCATGGGCAACCCGGTACAACATCAAAGCAACAAAGAACCCCGCCATCAGGGTGGCCTCGCTAACATCGATCTTGGACTGCATGAAAAAATGCACCGCGGCAAGAACGCCAATGCCATAGCTGGCTTTGTGTAAACGGGCCCAGTTTTTACCCAATTTGCGCATCGCCGATTTGGTCGAGGTCGCGCCAAGGATCACAAGCCCGGTCAACGCGACAAAGCCAATGGTCAGGTAAATACGTGCCAGAATTTCATTGGCAATCCGCAACACGTCCCAAGACTGGGTCAGCGCATAAAGCATTAAATGCGTTAAACCATACCCCAGTGCTGCCAGACCAACCTGGCGCCGAATTTGAACCAGTTTACTTGCCCGTGTCATCCGGCGCAGCGGCGTGATCAAAAGCGATATCAACACCATCCGGATCGCCCAATCCCCGCTTTCAAGGATCGCTTCCTTGACCGGAATGGTCGCCCCGCCCCCAGCAATCACCGGCCATAGGATGAAACACCCCGGCACCAGCAACAAAACAAACACTGTCAGTTTGAAAACGGAAAACCTGCCGGACGGATCACACCATGGATACATATAAAGCGACCTTCAAAACCTAGGATCAGGAACAAGCGTGACACATGAAATCCAATTCACGCTTAACCGGGTTACTCAAACCGTTTTTTCCCGCGCCGTCAGTTAAATCTGCCATCAACTTTTTGCGAGTTTCCCGGCATCACTGCATTCCAAAAACAAACCACAGAAGATTGCTGCCCGATCACAATGTCTTATGTATCATACAGCCATGATAACGGCACATCGCAAACCAAAGGCAGACGACATGAGCGAGTTCAACAATCCGAACGACAATGCGACAAAAGTGCTGCTTGAACGCACCCGAACCATCGCATTGGTCGGCGCCAGCCCCAAGCCCGAACGCCCGTCAAATGGCGTAATGAAATTTTTGCTGTCACGGGGCTATCATGTCATCCCGGTCAACCCCGGTCAGGCGGGTGGTGAAATCCACGGACAAAAAGTCGTCGCCACCCTTGCCGACATCACCGAACCGGTCGATATGGTCGATATTTTCCGCAATAGCGAGGACGCAGGCGGCGTCATTGACGAAGCCATCGCCATTGGCGCCAAATCCATCTGGATGCAGCTTGGCGTGATCAATATTACGGCCGCCACACGCGCACAGGAAGCCGGGCTGGACGTTGTCATGAACCGCTGCCCCGCGATTGAAATTCCACGTCTGTTTGCCCCGGGTTGGAAAGTCGCGTAACCCAACCCACGCGCTGACATACACAAACAAAAAGGCACCGCCAAATCGAACGGTGCCTTTTTGTATTGCCGTCTGCGGAATATAATCTAGCCGCGACCGCACATTTTCATAAGATCGGGCAAAAGCCCCTGATTGCCGATGAACACCGGCTGAACGGCACTGGTCACCGTATAAGTGGTGGTATCTTCCTTAACCAGCGGGTCGTAAAGCCCGGCAGTCTCCATCACCAGTGACATCACACCATCAGTTTTAATCCGAAGTGCGGCAAACCCATTGGCATATTCAGTACGCGCACATTCAGCGCCAAGGATTTGGTCAAACTTGGCAACAAGGCCATAACGCGGATTTTTCACCAAATGATCGGATTTTGCGACCGCCCCGGCAATCAGGCCCGGACGCGGCATATATTTGCCAAAGCGAGTCTGGGACTGAACAATGTAACCATCGGGGAAATAAACGGCGACGTCTTCGGAAAGAAGAATACGGTCACCAACAACCTGACCTGAACGCAACAGCGCCTTGATACGTTTGCCGGGAATCTCGCCAGAGAACGCGTTAAAGCGAAGGTATTTTCCATCACCACGCTCTGAGGCATAGAATTTCTCAAACGGAACGGGCGGAGTTTTATCGGCAGCCTGACTACTCTGGGCCAGACTTCCTGCCATGACAACAACGGCCATCGCAAAAATACCGGCACCGCACAATGAACGGCACAATGTTCTGATCATTTTCCCCCGCATCTCCCTTTGCAGTACGAATATCCTGCAGACATTAGGTGGATTGAATGCAAATTCAACTGTTATTCACGCAGCCCGACCTCCCATTTAGTCGAGTATGCATAAAAAACAACGAGGTGGCATGATGCCACCTCGTTGCCGAAGATTTGGTAAAGGACCGAAGTTTAATCGATCGAGATCGTTACACGACGGTTGCGCGGCTCACGAACACCATCCGGAGTCGGGATCAACAGATCGCTTTCGCCAACGGCTTCGCTATCGACCATGTCGCCTTTAATGCCACGTTTGGTCAACTCAGACAGAGCCGAAGAAGCACGACGTTCAGACAGGCCCAAGTTATAGGCCGACGAACCCGACGCATCAGCGTGGCCAACGACGGTAACGTTGCTCATGCTTGAAGCCCACTGCTGTGCAGCGGCGTCAAGAACACGTTCGGAAACCGGGGTAATGGCTGTGCTGTCAAAGTCAAAGAAGATGGTGAACAGGCGCGGTGCAGCTGCAACCGGTGCCGGTGCCATTGCTTCTTTCGGCTCTTCTGCTTTCAGCTCGGCCATTGCGGCTTCGAAATCTTTCCAGCACTGGCTAATCAGTTCAGTCTGCCAGCCTTCTTCGCTTTCTTCGATCCAGCAATCAAAACGGGCCTGCGCAATCGCGGCAGTATCCGGTTTTGCTTCACGCTTTCCATCATCCAGAAGCGCAATCAGTTCATCACGAACAGCGCGTTTCTGTGCGACTTCTTCAGCGTCGAAACGCCAATTCGCAGGATCTTCCGGAAGAATGGTTTCGTTCTCAGCAACTTTGCCAGCTTTCTTCGCAAAGAAATCGGCATCGAAGAAATCGTACCATTCATCGGCTTCACGCTGTGCGTAAGCGATGTATTCAGCTTTAAGCGATTTGCCAAATGCCGTGGTCGGCACGGCACCGCCAACGGCACTGTTTACAGAGCTGCTGTAGGTCAGAGGGTTACCACCATATGCGATAGCAGTACCCGAATTGTCGACGCTGCTACATGCGCTAAGAAGGGCGACGCCCCCGATAGCACAAACAAGAGACGGACGAAGCTGCATGTTTTTTGCCCCTATCATTAAGGTTGTTATTCAGTAGCATACAATATCACCAATGATGGTCATATTATGTCGCAAAACGACCGAAAACACGAAATGTTCCATGACATTAGGTTCAGGTGGTACCCCGACGTCACTTTTCAAGACCACACAAACCTGTAATGCTATTACCTCATACTGTAGTATGGGGTAATTAGACTACAACTTTGACACTGAGCAAGCGAGGTTTAAATTATGGAAACAGATGTGGCGACAATTGCCGAAATGCTAAAGGCATTTGCCCTTGGGTTTGGGGCGGATGTGCTTGGCGCAATCGTTATCCTGATTATCGGTTGGTGGGTTGCGGGACGTGCCGCGGCACTGGTGCGTCACTCTCTTAAGAACGCAACGTTCGTCGACTCGACGCTCAAACCCTTGGCCGCCAGCATCGTGCGTTACACGATCCTGATCTTTGTCCTGATCGCTGTCCTGTCAAACTTTGGCGTCCAGACCGCCAGCATCATCGCCGTCCTCGGCGCCGCCGGCCTGGCCATTGGCCTGGCCCTGCAAGGCACATTGTCCAACATTGCCGCGGGCGTCATGATGCTGATCCTGCGCCCACTAAAGGTTGATGAGTTCATCGAAGCCGGGTCTATTTCCGGCACGGTCGTTGAAATCACTCTGTTCACCACGCTTCTGAAAACACCAGACGGGGTTTATGTCTCGGCCCCGAACTCGCAAATCTGGAACAGCTCGATCAAGAACTATTCGCGCAATCCGACACGCCGTCTCGATATCAAAGTCGGGATTTCCTATGACGACGATGTCGATGCCGCACTTGATTTCCTGACCAAACTTGTCGCCAGCGACCCCCGCGTCCTTAAAGATCCGGAACCGATGAGCTTCGTCGCCACCCTTGGCGAAAGCTCGGTCGATCTGACAGCACGTGGCTGGGTTACCACTTCGGAATACTGGCCAACCTTCTTTGACCTGACGCGCAAATCGAAAACCGAACTCGAAGCTGCCGGTTTCTCTATTCCCTTCCCTCAGCGCGATCTGCATGTCATCGAAGGTGCGGAAATCGCATCATCTGCTTCTGCTGCCAAAGCGGCACCGGCGAAAAAACCCGCCCCCCGCAGCCGTGCGACAGCAACCAAAACGGCAACTAAAACAACAGCAGCCAAAAAACCGGCCGCTGCCAAACCGGCCACGCCAAAAAGCTGATCAGTCACAAAAATTTAACCTGATACAGGCGGCCCAAACGGGTCGCCTTTTTTGGTTTTCCCCCAATCTTTCGCATCATCCGTCACAGCAGAATTCACGCCGTAGTAGCCCGCTGTTACCCGTCCCCCCCGACCCTGCCCTATACTTATCCGACCACACCAAACGGGAGGATAAACAAATGTCAGCAAAGAAAATTCTGATGATCGTCGGTGACTATACCGAAGACTATGAAACCATGGTGCCGTTCCAGACTCTGCTTGCGGTTGGCCATTCGGTTGATGCCGTCTGCCCCGACAAAAAAGCCGGTGATATGGTCGCCACTGCCATTCACGATTTTGAAGGTGATCAGACCTATAGCGAAAAGCGTGGCCACAACTTTACGCTGAATGCTGATTTCGCCAAGGCCCGCGTCGAAGACTACGACGCCCTTCTGATCCCGGGCGGCCGCGCACCGGAATATCTGCGCCTGAACGAATACGTCATTCGTTTGGTCCGCGATTTTAACGATGCCGATAAACCGATTGCTGCGGTTTGCCATGGCGCACAAATTCTTGCCGCTGCGGATATCCTGAAAGATCGGCGGGTATCGGCCTATCCGGCCTGCGCACCCGAAGTCCGCCTTGCCGGCGGCACCTATGCTGAAATCGCGATCGACGATGCCTGTATTGACGGCAATCTGGTCACAGCACCGGCATGGCCTGCCCATCCTAAATGGCTGGCCGGGTTCCTGACACTGCTCGGCACCGAGATCACGCTCTAGCCGCACTTTGACACTGCAAACGCAATCACCGATTGCGTTTATCGGCCAGATGCCGGACCATACCCCTGTAACGACCACCGGCGTATCATCGCCGGTGGCACCAACAGGAGAGGTCGTCGTCATGTGTCAGATCTATTCCGGCACCAATCCCGAACTTTATCAATCCATCAGTCGCTCGATCCGCATCAATGGCGTGGTTACCAGTGTCCGGCTTGAACAGCGGTTCTGGCAAATCCTTGATGAAATTGCCGCCGGTGAAGGGTTCAGCACCCCGCAATTCCTTGGCAAACTGCATGACGAAGTTGTCAGCCAACGTGGCGACATTCCCAATTTCGCATCACTTTTGCGCGTCGTCTGTACCGTCTATCTGGAAAATCAGGCCACAAACACATTGGCGGCCCAAACAACAAAACCCGCCAATCGTCTGGCGGGTTAATGGGCCGGGTTTACCGGTCAGGCTAATCATACAGAGGCCAAATGCACGTCTTGGTGCTGCCCCAGGGCGGATCAATTCAGCCAGGATGAAATTTCACGTGTGCTAAAACCACCACTCGACATCATCGACGGAACGTTGGCCCGTTTCAGGGTCGGTTGCTGTGGTTTAATGATCGCGTTGCGGCTCTGCAAACCCGCTGCGGTCCCATAATCCAATGATGAACCATCAAACCAGTTTTTCGATGTTTCCGTCGCAGGCTCGGTGGTTTTTGCTCGGGCCTTGCTTTCATAGATCCAGCGCAGTTCCTGCTTCAGGGTCTGGTATTCCGGTGTCTCCGGGGCAGAGTTAACTTCGTTAACAATCTGCAATTTGACCATCTGCGGGAATTTGTCCAGACGCTCAAGCAACATGAATTTCACGCTTGGCCGCACCGCATCGGACCGCATCAGTTTCATCACCAGACGGCGATAGATCTCGATACGCAGATTACCATGCGATGCCAGCTCGATGAATTCCTCGACAAATTCACGCGCTGCCATCTTGCCATCTAAAAGCGCGCGTAAGTTGCCCGCCATCGCCCGGCGATAGGCTTCGCGAATTTCAACAACATGATTAGAGGCACGGTTGCGAACCAGCTGGAACGCTTCCGGACTAAACGCGTTGCGTGACAGAAGTTTGGCGCAATCAGCAACCAGTTCATGCTTGGTCGCATCTGAAACGACTTCGAAAACGCCGGTAATCAGTTCCTTGCATTTAGCGTGCGGTCCCATACGGATTGCAGCGGCCAAGGCCATCGGGCTTTCCGGGTCTTTGGTCGCAATCACGGCAAGTGCCAGTGGATCATCATACTGCAGCAAAGCCAGATCGTTGCTCAGCAGATGTTCCGGCATCAAAAGACGCTGCTGTGCGCCCGCTCCGGTAACGGTCAGCGGTTCGCCACTGCGATAATTATCCTTGATCGAAAGGGCATATTTCAGCCCGTCATAGGAGATCCCGAGATCCTTGCACATCCCGTTTATTCTCCCTTCGGCCCCTGGGGTCGATCATCCACCTGTCGGCGCGTGCGCACCGGTTGGTCGGAACTGCGCGACGCAGTGTTACTGACGGCCCCGCCACCACCGGCAACGCCAGCAGCCGACGCCCCACCAGCCGCACGCCCACGCGGACCGGATGGCTGAAGCTCGTTAAAGAAATCGATATACCAATCCATATCCGTCGCGGCCATGGCATAACGCCCGCCCGCAGCCGGACGTTCAATGTTTTCTTCGGGGATTGCGGCACTCATTTGCAGGACAATGGCCGACGGGGCTGTCATGCCTGCGCGCCATGCCAATGCGGTAATGGCGCGGGCGCTGCCCGAATCAAGAATCTTGGAAACAATGGCGGCTGGCATCTGCGCATAATGGGCCAATCCCTGAACCACAAGCGCATCTTCATTCCGCGACAGCGCATCAAGAACATATTGGTCAATGGTAACCGGTTCGGATGTTCCCGCCGGATCGGCGTCCTCACCATGCATCGCATCTTCAATATCACTGTCTGATGGAACGCTTGCCATGCGTGTCGGAATGCGGTTTTCAAGCTTGGCTTTTTCGATGCGCTGACGCACCGACTGGCGCATGGCGCGTGCCACCTCGGCCCGCATCCGGCCTTGCTCAACCAATGTGTCAAACAACGATGCCAGAATGAAATGTGCAATGCGGCGCTGTGCCTGACGGGAAATCTTGTTTCGACCATCTCGCATCTCGCCAAGCGGCGTTTTATCCGATGCGGGCCTTTTGGCGCCAAATTGCGGCGTCATCGCCACAACATTTCGCGGCGCGTCGTCCGAAGCCAGGAAACGGTTAAGCAGCCCGCCCTTTTCCTTTTCTGCACGATCCCGTGCAAGGCGGGCCTGCGCAGCGGCTTCCTGTTTGGCATCGGCCTTCTCAGAAGCAGTCTGAACAAATTCACCGCGCCCGCGCAAAATATCAAGAAAGTCCGCATCGCTTAGAAGTTCAACATATTCACCCAACGACACCCGGCCAATCGCCGCAATATCCTGACGCAGGCGCATTGCAGCCTGACGCGTCATATACGGTGTGTGGCTTAGTTCCTGTTCGATCAGGGCAATTACCTGCGGGCGATAACAATCGGCCATATTGCCGATCGCAGCCACGAATTCTTCGACCATATCAAGTCGCTCAGACGGGCTAAGCTCGCTCAGATGGCGGCGCAGGCGGCGCGCAACATCCATACGAACGTCGCTGTCAAAATCCGGCTGACCGTCTTCTTCGTCATCATCATCATCAACCAGATCGGCCGAAAGACGTGCGGCGTAATCAAGTCCGCTTTGGGCGGATGGGATATCAGATTGTTTTCTGCGCGGGATACGCCCGGAACGCGAAGACACCTGCTCGTTCGCGCCAAACTCGTCGGGCGCGATGCTGCGGACCGTCTCAGCCAAATCACGAAGTTTTGCTGCCGACTTGTCATCAAGCCCGCCGTCATCCTTCGATTTCTGCCGATTGAACATCCAGTTCAGCATTATCGCAGTAATTCCCCTGTCCCGTGCCTTACGGCATATTGGCGCCAACCCCTTGCGACACCAACGTTTTTTATTTGGTCTTTGAGTGCTTATAGCAAAGCAACCAACCCCAAACAACACCACAAGAGCCAAAAAGCTTTTAAACTCATGATCATGACCTTTCCTCATATCCAAAAGACACAAAGGCATCTGTCATGACACTTTGACTATCGGGGTAAACACTCAAAAAAACATTAACAATACAATCGCCTATCCGCAGTTTGTCGCGCAGCTGCCAGAGGCCCTTAAAATCAGCACAAAAAAAGACGGGCAGCAATTTGCCACCCGTCTGATTTCACAACGCTTTGAAACGTTTAATCTTTCGCCGTCAACCACGCAATGCGCAGGATATTGGTCGCGCCGGGCGTCCCAAACGGCACACCAGCGGTAATCACCAGCGAATCACCGGTTGCCGCGAATTCTTCACGCTTGGCAACTTCACAGGCAATACCGACCATCTCGGCAAAGTTGGTCGCATCACGGGTGAATACCGCATGCACACCCCAGCACAACGTCATACGACGTGCCGTCTGGATTTTCGGCGTCAATCCAAGAATCGGAACTTCCGGACGTTCACGTGCCGCACGAAGCGATGTCGACCCCGACGTGGTGTAGGTCACAACCGCCTTGGCACCAATTGTCCCTGCCACCTGACGGGCCGCCGCACTAATGGCATCCGGCGAGTTGTGTTCCGGATCGGGACGATTGGCATCGCGCATACGATAATAAAGGTCGTCCTGCTCCACCCGGACCATGATCCGGTCCATAATGCTGACCGTTTCAATCGGATATTTACCAACCGCACTTTCGGCAGACAACATCACCGCATCGGCACCGTCATAAATGGCGGTTGCAACGTCGGATGCCTCGGCACGTGTCGGGGCCGGGTTTGTCACCATCGAATCCAGCATCTGGGTGGCAACAATTACCGGCTTACCGGCTTCGCGACATGCCCTGATGATTCGCTTTTGCAGGATCGGCACATCTTCTGGCGGGCATTCAACACCAAGGTCGCCTCGTGCCACCATGATGATATCCGAAAGTGCCACGATTTCGTCGAGATGCTCAATCGCTTGCGGCTTTTCAAGCTTCGACACAATCGCCGCACGGCCATTGATGATCTTGCGCGCTTCGGCAACGTCTTCAGGACGCTGGACAAAGGAAAGCGCAACGAAATCAACGCCCATCTCAAGACCATAATCCAGATCGACGCGATCCTTGTCCGTCAACGGCGACATCGGCAGCATAACATCGGGAAGATTGACACCCTTGCGGTTCGACAGCGGTCCACCGGTTATAACGGTGCATTCTGCCGATTTGGCGTCACATTTATCAACACGCATCCGCAACTTGCCGTCATCAAGCAAAAGATTCGCACCCGGTTTAAGGGCCGCAAAAACTTCCGGATGAGGCAATGAGACACGGTTCGTATCACCTGGTGTTTTATCCATATCAAAATGGAATTTCGCACCGGCTTCAAGTTCGATCTTTTCGTCGGCAAAGGTGCCGCAGCGAATTTTCGGGCCTTGCAAATCCATCAGCACGCCAATAGGGCGGCCAAGCTTGGCTTCGACTTCGCGGATTGTTTCAAAGCGCGCCTGATGCTCGGCATGTTCACCATGCGAGAAATTCAGCCGGAATACATCAACACCCGCTCTTACGATCGTTTCCAGAGTATCCGGATGCGAACTCGCCGGCCCCAGGGTTGCGATGATCTTCGCCTTACGTTGTCGGCGCATCGGCTATTACCTCTTGTTATTAGGTTTCCATTAGTGCTCTTCGCGTCGGCCATGATTTCCCGGCGAGGCGTCGAGACGTCCTGATTTTTATCTGGGGGTATCCCCTTAATAGTCAATCAGCCCCTATTTGAACAGGGACTTTTCGTTTAATGCCTTTACAATAATGTGATTTTTCTCTGGACAATTACAAGCGGGCACTCCTTTAAAGAAGCAGTGCAGCATCAAATGCCCTTGCCTCACGGCCTGTCCGGGCAATCGCATTTGACAACCACACCACATACACAAATCAGGGTCCGGCTAAATGAGCAAATGGCATCATCGCTTCCTGGGACTGGCATCCCATATCGCGCAGTGGTCAAAAGACCGCAGCACCCAGGTTGGTGCGGTTGTCATCGGCCCAAAAAAGGAAATCCGTGCCGTTGGCTATAACGGGTTCCCGCGCGGTGTCGACGACACGATCGAAAGCCGCCATCAACGCCCTGAAAAATACGCCTATACCGAACATGCTGAACGCAATGCGATTTATAACGCCAGCTACACCGGCACATCGCTTGATGGCTGCGCCCTTTATGTCACCCATTTTCCATGTTGTGATTGCGCGCGCGCCATTATTCAGGCTGGCATCGCCGAGGTCTTTGTCGATAAGAGCAAACTGACCCCGGACTTCCTTGAACGCTGGCAACAAGACATGACAATCTCGACCGAGATGTTCGGCGAGGCCGGCGTTGCAGTTCAGGTCATTGACGACGAAGGCAGCACCGAACCGCTTTCCTAAGCTTTCCCCTTGTCATGTCAGATACTTCGCAGCGGCCCCTTTTAATTCCAAGGGCACCCCCAATATACGGGGCTCTGTCGAGGTACGAGCACGAACAAAAAAGAGCATAACTGCCATTTGTTCACTTCCCGCACGGGGCCAGAACTCAGAAAAAGTCAGTATTTGTCAGATTTGCATGGCAATAACTGACTGCTTTGGTCTTGCTGCAACTCAGACAAAGGTATAAGAATTTAGTACCGTGACAGTACGATCTTCACGAAAGATAAGGTCCTGAAAGACAACAAGGATCAGGATCGTGGCGACGCACAGGATAGTAAGGCCGGATGAGCGCAAAGATCGATTTCAGCAAAATCAGTTTTCTGGTCGTAGACGGCGACAAGATTTCGGCCCAAGTCGTTTTTGATACGCTCGCCTACTTAGGTGCGACGGCCGTTCAGCGTGTCAAATCACCGAACGACGCGTTTGAAGTTTTGCGGACCCAGAGGATTGATGTCATCGTCACCGAATGGCGGCTTAAGGGAATGGATGGTCTTGAATTCCTTGATGTCCTCAGGAACTCAATCAATTCACCCAACCGCTTTGTACCGGTGATCATGCTTACGGCACATTCGGAACAACGCTATGTTACGACGGCCCGCGACCTCGGCATTACAGAATTCCTTGCCAAACCATTCAATGCCAAGGCACTGTACAGTCGGCTTGTATCGGCAATCACGCGCCCTCGGCATTTTGTGAACACCGGCACCTATTTTGGGCCGGATCGTCGCCGCAGACAGGTTGATTTTGACGGGCTCGACAGAAGGAGCTCAGATGATAAATGACCCATTTTGATTGGGGGACCAGAGAAATCGTGACGCCTGAAAATAAAACCAATAAAAAAAAGGCCCAAATCATACCGCCTCAGATGGATCTGAAGCGGCGTGCGGTCAATTTCGTCAAGGGTTTCGACATTAACCTGTCACCCCAACAGCTCGAAGAGCTGGAACAAGTCGTTCAGCGCAGCAAGGAAACCTTTGTCCGCGACATCGGCAAGGAACTTACCGACTGCCGCAAAGTCGTGGTTGCCGCTGTTGGCGACCTGTCCAAGTCTCCCGGTGCGCTGGAACATAGTGCGGACCTTGCCTATTCGGTCAAGTCGCTCGGCGGAACGTTTCAATATCCACTGATGACCCAAATCGCCAAATCACTGGAAATCTTTGTTGCGGACCGGACAAAGGCCAATATGAAGCAACTACTGGTTATTCAGCTTCATATCGACTCTCTCTATGTCATTCTGGCCAGTCGCGTAACAGGCTTTGGCACCACGGTCGAACAGGCCACAGTTGCCGCCCTGTCCAAACTGTCCGAACGTTGCGAGCTCCCGCGCGAATAGGGTCTTCGCCGTTCACAGTCTTACTTTTTATGAAAACACGCGACATTGGTGTCATCGGGCAAACCTGAAGACATTACTTTGGCATATCTGCACCCCCGTCGATCACGAATGCCCAGATTGTTACCAACATTGCCAACACTGACCGTACGACCGGCAACCATATCGACGATATTATGGGTAACAGCGCTGTGGGTAACAAAACGGGCGATCTTGGCATCAATCCGGTCCAATCGCTCGATCACGGCGGGCAGACGTCCCATCACCCATTGCCGAACATCCTCGTTCTCGCTGCTCAATGCCGCGCTCTGCCCGCTCCAAAGCAAGACAAGACAGCGCAACATTCGAAGGTCGGCCACCTTATTTTCCCACATATAATCCGGCGCATCATCCCCTGGCACACAATTATCAAGTCGCGCAGCAAGGCCTGCTTCAATCTCGTCCAGAACGGCAAGGATTGTATCGGTCACATCGCGCCCCCAGCGTTTACTGCCCCGCTCTGCCTGTCCATCCCCATTTGGTCCACCCGCGCCTTCAATCGGCAACAGCGGTAAAATAACAGCTAGCAGCAGCTTCGTACCGTCCCAAAGCTTTACATACGCCCGCAGGTAGGAACTTTGATCAGCATCAAACACCATGAACGCGATCAACATGGCAGCAACGCTCTGGCAATACGTTAAAGGGATAACCCACCACCAACTCACCCTAAGGCAGCCCCACGCATCCCCAACCAGCCCTCAATATGGCAACCTCTGATCCCTATGCCTCTCCGGCCCCGCCCCCTCCAACACCACCTTTGGGGTACATTTGGCGCGACCCAAAACGCGCCATGGTGTCTGCGGCATGGTTGCAGCCAAAAAAGTACCCCAGCAGGGCAAAAAGGTCTTGCGCCCCCTCGGACCTGCTGTTAGAAACCGCGCCACACACCGAGCGGGTGTAGCTCAGTTGGTTAGAGCGCCGGCCTGTCACGCCGGAGGCCGCGGGTTCAAGTCCCGTCACTCGCGCCACTTTCCACCTAATGGAAAGTTCAAAAAAAGACGCCACGGTTCGCCGTTGGCGTTTTTTTTGTTTCCGATTTTAGCCAGCATTGCTTCAACCTGCCCCTGTGCTGTCCAGCGCGCCACGCCGTGAAGTTAAATCACTCATTCCCATCCAAACTTTTCATCCCCGTCACCACGGCAAAACACCCCATGCCCCGTCCGGTTCGGCTGGCACAATTTCCTGTTTATTCACCGCCCCGACGCCAACAGCCGAACCCGGTTTTCAACGGCTTTGACAAATACGATCCGATCAAGGGCAAAACAGGTTCATTTTTTTGAAAAAAAGCCCTTGCCAGACCGAACCTCCCCTTATATAAACCGCGCCACACCAAGCGGGTGTAGCTCAGTTGGTTAGAGCGCCGGCCTGTCACGCCGGAGGCCGCGGGTTCAAGTCCCGTCACTCGCGCCACTCTTCTTAAAGAGTACGGAAAGTCGCTTTGATAAGCGGCTTTTTTTGTGCCTGAAATCAGGCCCTCTCCCCCTGCGATTTCCTCCTAAACACGTCGCGCCATCTTTCACCGTGTCATCATGTGCCGTAACGGTACCACTGTGCTCGCCCCCCCCTGACACCTCCCTGCGCACTCAAAACACGCCCCAAGCACCTTAATGCGCAACCAATACGTGAACTCGCCCGATACCACACAGTATCTTGCGTGTTTTTTGGGCATTCCTGACCGTCTGGTCATTGATTAATCGTATAATTTATGCTTCGCTTCGGGGGTTCCAGAGCTTCGTTCTGGAAATATGGATCCTTCGGGGCACTTCACCCGACGTGTCGCGCCCAGTTAGACGTGTTACCAAAACACTGTCAAACCGGTCCATATTTCCGGGACGAAGTTCTGGCCCAAGATCACGCGGGCCGCCCCACTGAAATCAGGCCCACGGATTCAACAACAACATAACGGGAGGCGCAAAATGCGCAAACTGATCGCAGGGCTGGTTATGGGAACCGCACTGGTTACCACGTCAATGGCTGCCATGGCCGAAACGCCGAAAAATGCACTTGTCATGGCGTTTGCTATTGATGACATCATCACACTCGACCCCGCCCAGATTTTCGAATTCTCGGGCGCGGAATATGCCGGTAACACCTATGACCGTCTGATTGGTTTCGACAACGACGACGTGTCGAAAATGTACGGCGTCATCGCGACAAGCTGGGATGTCTCCGAAGACGGCAAAACCTTTACCTTCAAGATTCGCGACGGGATCAAATTTGCCTCGGGCAATGATCTGACCGCCGAAGATGCCGCCTTCTCGCTGCAACGCGTGATCCTGCTGGATCAGTCTCCGGCCTTTATCCTTGGCCAGTTCGGCTTTACCCCGGAAAACGTCAAGGACAAGATCCGTGCAACCGATTCTTCCACACTCGTCATGGAAGTCGATAAACCGTATGCACCAAGCTTCGTGCTGTATTGCCTGACCGCAGGCGTCGGTGCCGTTATCGACAAGGAAGAAGTCCTTGCCCATGAAAAAGACGGTGACCTTGGCCATGAATGGCTGACCACCAACTATGCCGGTTCCGGGCCGTTCGCGCTGAACAAATGGACCGCAGGCGAAAGCCTTAGCCTGACGGCAAACGAAGATTACTGGGACGGCGCACCGGCAATGAAACGCGTCATCATCCGCAACGTCAAAGAAGCCGCCTCGCAGCAGCTTTTGTTGCAAAAGGGTGATATCGATATCGCGCGTAACCTCGAAGCCGATCAGATCGCTTCGATCGAAAGCAACCCGGATGTAAAATTCCTGTCCAAGGGTAAAGGCGCGCTTTGGTATCTCGGCCTGTCACAGAAAAACGATTATCTGTCCAAGCCGGAAGTCCGCGAAGCTCTTAAATACCTTGTCGATTACGACGGTATTGCCAAAACCATTTTGGCCGGTCGCGCCCAAATCCATCAGGCATTCCTGCCCGAAGGTTTCCTTGGCGCCTATAACGAAAACCCGTATTCGCTTGACGTTGAAAAAGCCAAATCAATCCTGGCAGATGCCGGTCTTGGTGATGGTTTCAGCGTAACCATGGATACGCGTAACACCACCGCCATCATGGCGATGGCACAGTCGATCCAGGCAACCTGGGCGCAGGCTGGCATCAATCTGGAAATCATTCCGGGCGATGGCAAACAAACCCTGACCAAATACCGTGCCCGTCAGCACGATATCTATATTGGTCGCTGGGGCCCGGATTATCAGGATCCGCACACCAACGCATCCACCTTTGCCTGGAACCCTGATAACGCCGACGATGCAACTGCAAAGCCGCTTGCATGGCGTAATGCATGGAACCCGGGTGCAATGACGGCTGAAACCGATGCCGCAACCCTTGAACGCGATGATAAAAAACGTGCCGCAATGTATTTAGACCTTCAGAAAAAGGTTCTCGAAAGCGGTCCGTTCGTGATCATGTTCCAGGAAACCGAAATCGCATCCATGCGCAAGAATGTGAACAATTTCGTCCTCGGCCCATCGTTCGATAACAACTATTATCGCTTTATCACCAAGGACTAGGGAGAAAACGGTCGAATGTTCGCCGTTACTCGGAACGCACGAGACGGGCGCAAACGCGCCCGTCTCTTTTCCCGTACGGGCGCAAGTGTGCTCCGTATTATTTTTTCACTTCTCATTACGTTTCTCGGGCTTTTGCTGGTCACCTTCCTGATCGGTCGCATCCTGCCGATTGACCCCGTGCTTGCCGCCGTTGGCGATCATGCCAGCGAAGCTGTCTATCAGCGCGTCAAAGAGGAAATGGGCCTGAACCTACCCCTGTGGAAACAGTTCTTCCTTTATATCAGCAATATTTTTCAGGGTGATTTCGGGCGTTCTGTCCTGACATCAAACCCGGTACTTGACGATATCAAACGGGTTTTCCCGGCCACGCTGGAACTGGCCACGCTTGCGACCATTATTGGTGTTTCGCTGGGCATTCCGGCCGGTGTCTTTGCCGCGATTAACAAGGGTAAATGGCCCGATCATATCGTGCGCATCCTTGGCCTTGCGGGGCATTCCATGCCGATCTTCTGGCTGGGCCTGATGGGGCTTTTGGTCTTTTACATGAAGCTTGGCTGGGTTGCCGGACCAGGCCGACTGGATTCATTTTATCTTGATTTCATCGAGCCGACGACAGGGCTAATGCTGGTCGACACCTTGATCGAAGGCGACATGGACCTGTTCTGGAATGCGGTATCGCATATCATCCTGCCTGCATCGATCCTGGCCTATTTCTCGCTGGCTTATATTGCGCGCATGACCCGTTCCTTCATGCTTGAACAGCTTAGCCAGGAATACATCCTGACAGCACGGGTCAAGGGTATCTCCGAACATCGCATCATCTGGCGCCATGCGCTGGGCAATGTCATGGTTCCGCTGATCACCGTGATCGCGCTGTCCTATGCCAGCCTGCTCGAAGGATCGGTTTTGACTGAAATCATCTTTGCCTGGCCGGGACTTGGCCTTTACATCACCAATTCGCTGCTCAATGCCGATATGAATGCGGTTCTGGGTGGCACCGTGGTTGTGGGGGCGGTGTTTATCGGGGTCAATATGCTTTCCGATGTGCTCTATCGCGTTCTTGATCCCAGAGCCCGGAGATAAATTAAATGAATTCACACACCACCACCGTCAAACCGGGCCTGATGCAATGGCTAACCTCGGACACGCCGCAATCACGCTTTCAGGCCAAATGCGGCCGTACATGGCTGGGCTGGCTGAAACTGACGGAAAACAAGCTTGCCATGATCGGGCTGTCAATTGTGATGGGCTTGATCCTTGTGACGATTTTCGCCCCGCTTCTGGCCCCCTATGATCCATTGGCTGCCGATCTGGCTAACCGTATCCAGCCGCCCGGTGCCGAACACTGGTTTGGTACCGATCAGTTGGGCCGTGATATTCTGTCCCGTCTGATTTACGGCGCACAATACACCCTTTTGATTGTCGGTCTTGTCGCCATTACCGCCGCCCCTGTCGGCCTTCTGGTCGGGACGGCTGCGGGGTTCTTTGGCGGCTGGGTTGATGCTGTTCTGATGCGCGTCACCGATATCTTTCTGGCTTTTCCGAAACTGATCCTGGCACTGGCCTTTGTCTCGGCACTTGGACCGGGCATTGAAAACGCGATTCTGGCGATTGCGATTACCGCCTGGCCGCCCTATGCGCGTATTGCACGGGCGGAAACCATCACCGTGCGCAAATCTGATTATATCGATGCTGCCCGTTTACAAGGTGTATCGAACCGGGGACTGATTATCGGTCATATCATGCCAATGTGCGTCAGTTCGCTGGTCGTCCGTGTCACCCTTGATATGGCGGGGATGATCCTGATTGCGGCCGGTCTTGGTTTCCTTGGTCTTGGCGCACAACCGCCGATGCCTGAATGGGGCGCTATGGTATCGGATGGCCGTCAGTTCCTGCTTGATCAGTGGTGGGTATCGACCGTGCCGGGCATTGCGATCTTTGTTGTCAGTCTTGGCTTTAACCTGCTGGGCGATGGCCTGCGCGATGTACTTGATCCGCGTGGCGGGGATTAAAAGGGATTGAATATGAGTAACGAACCCCTTCTATCGGTCAAAAACCTTGCCATCACATTTTCCACCCCAAAAGGGCCGGTCAATGCGGTGCGCGGTGTTTCCTTTGATCTTGGCCGGGAACGGCTTGGCATTGTTGGCGAATCCGGGTCCGGTAAATCCCAGACCGGGCGCGCCATTTTGGGCCTGACCGCGCCAAACGGCAAAATCACCGCTGATCAGATGCAGTTCCACGATCTTGACCTGCGCAATTTGACACCACGTGCATGGCGCAAGGTGCGCGGTGCACGTATTTCCATGATCATGCAGGACCCGAAATACTCGCTGAACCCGGTGATGACCATCGGCGATCAAATCATCGAGGCTTACCGCGAACACCACAAGGTCAACGCAAAAGAAGCCAAGCGCCGCGCGATTGAAATGCTTGAATCGGTGAAAATCCGCGATCCGGAACGCGTGTTCAATGCCTATCCGCACGAAGTATCGGGCGGCATGGGCCAACGTGTCATGATTGCCATGATGCTGATCCCCGATCCCGAAATCCTGATTGCCGATGAACCAACATCGGCCCTTGATGTCACGGTTCAGCTTCAAGTGATGGCGATCCTTGACGATCTGGTACGTGAACGCGGCATGGCGCTGGTGTTCATCAGTCACGATCTGCAACTGGTCTCAAGCTTCTGCGACCGGGTACTGGTGATGTATCAGGGCCTCGTGGTCGAAGAAATCCGGGCATCCGAACTCGATCAGGCCAAACACCCCTATACAAAGGGCCTTCTGAACTGCCTGCCAAAAATGGACGGGAACCACGCCGAATTACCGGTCCTGACCCGCGAAGCAAGCTGGGCGGAGGCATAGAAAATGAATGCCATGATTGATATCAGCAAACTCAACGCGTGGTTTGATGACAACCACGTGCTTAAAGACGTCGATATTTCGGTCCCGGCCAATGGGTCGTTCGGGCTGGTCGGCGAATCGGGTTCGGGCAAATCGACCGTGCTGCGTACCGTAACCGGCCTTGTAGATGACTGGGAAGGCAACATTCTGGTCAACAACAAGGAACTGACCGGCACCCGCGACAAGGCGTTTTACCGCTTGGCACAAATGGTATTTCAGGACCCGTTCGGCTCCCTGCATCCGCGTCACACCATCGACCGCATCCTGACCGAACCGGTCAATATTCACGGGCTTGGTAATTCCGATGCCCGCGTAGTCGAAGCCCTTAATCAGGTCGGGTTGGATAATTCCTTCCGGTTCCGCTACCCGCATCAGCTTTCCGGTGGTCAGCGCCAGCGCGTTGCGATTGCACGCGCGCTTATTCTGGAACCAAAAATCCTGCTGCTTGATGAACCAACCTCGGCGCTTGATGTGTCGATCCAGGCCGAAGTGCTTAACCTTCTGACGCGCTTGCGCCATGATCTGGGCCTGACCTATATCATGGTCAGTCACGATCTGGCCGTAGTTGCCCATATGTGCGACGATATTGCCATCATGAACCATGGCCGCATCGTCGAACGCGCCACCGCCACCCAGCTTGCCGAAGGCAAACTTGACCATCCCTACTCTCAGCAGCTTTACAAGGCGGCTGCGGGTTATGACCGCGCTGTGGTCGACAGCTTCGTTGACTGGGATTAACGGCACCAAAACCAAAAGGACATCGCCCCGATGAACGTCACCACCGCCCCCGCCCCGACGGCCAATACCCGTCATCGTCCCGGCTTTATCTGGGATGCCCATGCCTGTTTGCCGCTGGATGTCAAAACCCCGATCAGCCTGCTCGACAATTATATTGCGGGCGATGTTGATTATGTCTGTGTGAATGTCGGCATGGATATGAATTCCATAGCCCATATCATGCGCGTGATCGCCTCCTTCCGCGCCAAGATCGCCGCCCATCCAGATAAATACATGCAGATTGAATGCTTTGATGATTTAGCAATCGCCAAGTCCAAGGGCTTGCTCGGCGTTGGCTTTGATCTTGAAGGATCGGTAATGTTGCAAGACATGCCCGAAATGATCCCGGTCTTTGCCAAGCTTGGCGTCACCCAGATCCACTTTGCCTATAACCGCAATAATTCGGTCGCAGGCGGCTGCCACGATACCGATATCCCGCTGACCGATCTGGGCCGGGAAATGGTCAAGGCGACCAATGCGGGCGGCATGATCATGGATTGCTCGCATACCGGGCGCCAAAGCAGCCTTGATATCATGAAGGTCTCGACCAAACCTGTCGTGTTTAGCCACGCCAACCCAAAGGTCCTGGGCGGTCATGAACGCTGCGTTGATGATGAGCAGATCAAAGCCTGTGCCGATACCGGCGGCGTCATCGGCATTTGCGGCTTTCAGCGTTTCATCAAGTCCCCCAATGCGCCCGAAGTCCCCGACATGATCCGCCATATCGACTATGCGGTGAAACTGGTCGGGATTGATCATGTTGGCATCGGTCTTGATACCATGCCAAGTGTTCCGGGCACCGATGACTTCCCCGATGGCATAGACCGCGCCTATTACTGGCCCGCCCATCGCGGATATGGCCCCGGCGCGGGCGGTGCGGCGGTGTTTGATCCGAAAAAACTCCCCGCTCTTGCCGACGCCCTGATCGTCGAAGGCTATACCCCCGACGATGTCGATAAAATCATGGGTGAAAACTTCCTGCGCGTGGCGAAGGAATGCTGGACGGTTTAAACGTCCGGCGCCTGCGCCGGCCGCGCCTCAATCCCCAAAGGCAGCGTCACATCGCTGCCTTTTTCATTACGGATGCTTTACCGTATTCCCGACCACATCGGGCAGGCGCACGACCATCTCCACCTCGCCAAAGCAACAAACAAGATCACGGGTATACATAGATGACGTATTCCTCCGTCCCTGCCCCGGCAAAAGAAAGCGACCTTCCGGCTCGCACATCGCCCGAAGGACTGGAACGTTTCATGCAAACGCACAGCCTTCTGGGCGGCAACAATGCGGCATGGAAAGATGTCTATATCCAGATATTTTCACATCAAAAGGTCAAGGCACCATTCCTTGTGCCATCGGTCGCCGAACCGATGATCGTCTGGGTCATCAATGGTGCCGCAACCGTCGAAGAACGCGAGCTGGGCGGTAAATGGATGTCGACCGATGTCCGGGTTGGTGATTTCTTCCTGACCCAATCTCCTGCCCCCTATGAAATGCGCTGGGAATCACATGGCGATCAGCCCTTTCAGGTGATGCATGTTTACCTGTCCATTCCGCTGATTAAAACCGTTGCCCGCGATCTGCTGGGACAGGGAAAAAGCCATGTCACCCTTCCCGATATTTCGGGCGCACACGATGAAACGATTTCACAGTTGCTACACCTGATAAATCAGGAGATTCAAGCCCCACAGCCGGAAAACCATTTGTACATTCAGGGCATCGCCCAAAGTCTGGCCGTTCACCTGATCCGTAAATACGCACAAACCGACACACGCAAACCCGCCGATGGCCCCAGACTGCCCGCGTTCAAACTGCGCCGGGTACAGGCATATATGGAAACCCATCTGGACGAGAAATTTGATCTCGGAAAATGCGCCCGCGAAGCCGGTTCAAGCACCTATCACTTTAGCCGCCTGTTCAAGAAATCAGCGGGTACTTCTCCCTCGCAATATTTCATCCACCAAAAGATGGCAAAAGCCCAACAGCTTTTGCTGGAAACGAATATGAGCATCCTCGAAATCGCCCTTGCCGTTGGCTATGAAAGCCCCGGTCATTTTTCACAGGTTTTCAAACGCGAAACAGGCCTGTCACCACGGGAATACCGGCGGGATTAGTTTTCCCCTTATCCGCAAAGAAAATTTGCGCAATATCGCGATAGTTTTCGCAATCCCCCAAAAGATAAGAACATCCCCTGGCATTAAGGTTCTTCCTGTCGAAAGCCCCCGGTGAACCGCCTTATGGTTCCGACGGGTTCAATCTTTGAAACAGGAGCCTGAAAATGACCAATATTGAAGGTAAAGTTGCCTTGATCACCGGTGCCTCAAGTGGCATTGGCGCCGCAACTGCCCGCAAGCTGGCACAGACCGGTGTAACCGTCGGCATCGCCGCCCGTCGCATGGATCGTCTGAACGAATTGAAAAATCAGATCGAGGCCGATGGTGGCAAAGCCATGGCCATCGAGATGGATGTGATCAATCCTGATGCGGTTGAAACCGGTGTCGCCCGGCTGGTCGAGGCGCATGGAACCATCGATATCCTGTTCAACAATGCGGGCCTGATGCCACTTTCTGATATTGATACATTCAAGACAGATGAATGGCATCGCATGGTCGATGTGAACCTAAAGGGATTGCTAAATACCACCGCCGCAGCCCTGCCTCACATGATCAAACAAAAGTCGGGCCATGTCTTCAACACCTCTTCGATTGCGGGGCGCAAGGTATTCAAGGGCCTGACTGTATATTGCGCAACCAAACATGCCGTAACCGCCTTTTCGGACGGTCTGCGCATGGAAGTCGGGAACAAGCACAATATCCGCGTAACCTGCATCCAGCCGGGTGCCGTATCAACCGAACTGTTCGAACAGATCAGCGACCTCGCCCTGCGTCAGCAAATGGAAGACCTGCGCAAACAGATGACCTTCCTTGAAGGCGAGGATATCGCAGATGCCCTTCTTTATGCCCTTCAGGCACCGGCACACGTTGATCTGGCAGAATTGTTCATCATGCCGACACAGCAAGAATGGTAACGCACCGCCATCCCCTTTGCCCTTGGGTATAAACCGCAGGGGCATTCGCGCAAAAGGCAGCGAAATTTCGCTGCCTTTTGCATTACTGCTGTTTTACCGTATCCCCGACTACACCGGGCAGACGAACAACCATCTCCGCTCCGCCAAAGCCGTGCACAAGATCACGAGCGCGGATGGTAACACTTTCGATATTGCTGGGTATTTCCACACCGGACAATGATCGGGTAAAGGGCTGTTCGTTTTCATGGGGATGGGCAAGGATACGTTGCCCCAGAATGGCTCCCTCCCGCCCGATCACCTGCCAGGCATCGGCATAATGATCCCAGCCGCTATCGTCATGGGCGACCATCACTGAAAACCGATATGTGTTCTGGCTATCACGCGTTACCGATACACCAACCGCATCGGCCTCACCCGCCTGTGCAAACGAATTAAAAGCCCCGCCTGCCAGCATCACAATTGCAAAAATAACATTTACCATCGGCTTGGATTTCATGGCGGGGCTCCTGAAACTATCTGGTGTTTTTAAACGCTGGCTTCATCCTTGCGCACCGGGCGCGGGCGGCCTTCGGCATCGATCGCGACAAAGGTAAAGGTCGCCTCGGTCACTTTGATGCGCGGCGGCTGATTACGGCGCAGCACCCAGCTTTCAAGATGCAGCACCATCGATGTATTGCCGATCCGTTCGATATCGCCGTAAACGCAGACAACATCGCCGACATAGACCGGGCGATGAAACGTCATGGCATCAACCGCAATCGTCGCAACGCGGCCCTCGGCAATCTGGCTTGCCATCACCCCGCCCGCGATATCCATCTGCGACATCAGCCAGCCACCGAAAATATCGCCACTTGGATTGGTGTCGGCGGGCATGGCAAGGGTCCGGGTGCACATATCACCACGCGGCATGGTGTTATCGCTGTTATGTGTGTTATCGCTCTCATTCACCATCAGACTTACTCCTGTCTGGGCCACATCATTTCTGCGGGCCTATATTATTTTTGGACCTCCCGGTCACGGTTCTTATCACGGCTTTCAGTACCGTTTTTCGCATTGCCACAACAAAATAGTGATCCCCACTCAAGACCACCGCTTGTATTTGAAGCCAAAAAACATTTTTATGGGCCGTATCAAACGACATATGATACTCGTTAAGTCTTAAGGCATCCAACCCCGTAAAATCGATCAACAGAGATTCGGTGTTGGACCTTGTTTTAACACAATAAAAGAAGTTGCGTTCCGGGGCATGACCGACCTTTTCGAAGAATCAAACCAATCGACCTCCAACGACTATTCCGCCAAGGATATTGAAGTTCTCGAAGGCTTGGAGCCTGTGCGCCGCCGCCCTGGTATGTATATCGGGGGCACGGATGATGCCGCATTGCATCACCTGGTTGCCGAGATTCTCGATAACTCGATGGATGAGGCCGTCGCCGGCTATGCCGACTGGATCGAGCTGGAACTCCGGCCCGACAACACCGTCATGGTGCGCGATAACGGGCGCGGTATTCCAACCGATCCACATCCGAAATTCCCTGACAAATCAGCACTCGAAGTCATTCTGACGACGCTGCATTCGGGGGGTAAATTCTCGGGCAAGTCATATGAAACCTCGGGCGGTTTGCACGGGGTGGGTATGTCGGTGGTGAACGCGCTGACCGACAAATTCCGTGTCGAAGTCGCACGTGATCGCAAACTGGTGTTTCAGGAATATTCCAAGGGTACCCCGCTGGGTCCGTTGCAAGACGGCGGTGCGGTTAGCAACCGTCGCGGCACCACGGTCATTTTCCGCCCCGATCCCGAAATCTTCGGCAACCGGGCCAAACTGAAACCAGCGACCATTTTCCGCATGGCGCGGTCCAAGGCCTATCTGTTCAAGGGCGTTGAAATCCGCTGGTCGGTCGATCCAATCCTGCTTACCAGCGATGACCCGACCCCGCAGAACGAAGTCCTGAAATTCCCCAACGGGATTCTGGATTACCTGAATATGACCATCGAAGGTCGTGATCTGGTAACCGAACGTCCGTTCGCGGGCGAAGCCAAATTTGCCGAAAGCACCGGACGGGTTGAATGGGCAATTGCCTGGCCCAATGGCGGCGAAGGTTATTTCCATTCCTATTGTAACACCGTCCCGACCCCGCTTGGCGGCACGCACGAAGCCGGTTTCCGCTATGCCCTGACCAAAGCGATCAAATCCTATGGCGATATGGTCGGCCAGAAAAAGGCCGCATCCATCACCGCCGAAGACGTCTTTGGTGGCGGCTGTATCATGCTGTCGGTGTTTATTTCCGATCCGCAATTCCAAGGCCAGACCAAAGAAAAACTTGGCACCGCATCGGCAACCAAACTGGTTGAAACCGCTGTGCGTGACCATTTTGATCACTGGCTGACCGGGGACACGGAAAACGCCAAGCGTTTGCTTGAAAGCATCATTTTCCGCGCCGAAGAACGCCGTCGCAACAAGGAAAAGAAAGAAACCAAACGTCAATCGGCAACACGTCGTCTGCGTCTTCCGGGTAAGCTTGCCGATTGTTCGCGTTCCATCGCGGCTGGCACTGAAATCTTCCTGGTCGAAGGGGATTCTGCTGGTGGTTCTGCCAAACAGGCACGTGACCGTGAAACACAGGCTGTTTTGCCGCTGCGCGGTAAAATCCTCAACGTCGCCTCTGCGACGCGCGAAAAAATGATGGCCAATCAGGAAATCAAGGACATGATCGAAGCCTTTGGCTGCGGTTCCGGGTCCGATTTCCGCATTGCCGATCTGCGCTATGAACGCGTCATCATCATGACCGATGCAGACGTCGATGGCGCGCATATCGCATCGCTGCTGATGACTTTCTTCTATCAGGAAATGACGCCGCTGATTGAAAACGGCAATCTCTATCTGGCGATGCCGCCGCTTTACCGGATTACCCAGGGCGGCAAAAGCATTTATGCGATGGATGACGCCGAAAAAGAAGAACTGCTCGATACCGAGTTCAAACGCAGCCAAAAAGCCGAAATTTCACGCTTTAAAGGTCTGGGCGAAATGCCGCCGCCGCAATTGCGTGAAACAACAATGGCACCGAAAAAACGCACCTTGCTGCGCGTCTGCCTGCCCGATGCCGCCGAACCCGATGCGCGCGATCAAACCAAAGATTTGGTCAATCGCCTGATGGGCAAAAAACCGGAACTTCGGTTCCAGTTCATTCAGGAACACGCCCGCTTCGTCGAAGACATCGACGTTTAGGCAATCAGAAATTCTACATCCAAAAAAACCGGTGCATGGCATCGGTTTTTTTGTCTCTCGACAACAAGGACCTTGCTGCCAAATCACCATTCGACCGATTTTTTAAGTGTCACTTCTGCCGTTTTCAAATGTGCCTCAAGCGCATTCTTGGCCTCTTGCGTATTGCGCAAAATGATCGCTTCAATGATCCGGATATGTTCCCTGGCGGCGGTGCAATTGCGTTCTTTTTCATCAACCTTGTTCCAGCGATAGTGGTAATGAAAAATCAACGCGATCACGTCCTGAAAACTATCCATAAACCGATTACGCGACGCCTGATTAAGCAAGCGATGAAACCGCGTATCAAGCTTTGGAAATTCCAGATAACGCTCTTCGTAATGTTTAAGAAATTCACGATGCTCTGTCAGCATCCTTGAAATCGAAGGCCAAAAACGATCTTCCTCGGGCAGGACGATCAGTTTCTCAATTGCCCGCATTTCGAACAAAAGACGCACCTCGTGAAGCTCGTCGGCATAGGCGCGATTGAAACCGTCAAACACCCAACTTTTACCGGGTTCCTTGCGGATAAATCCGAACCGGCTCAGCTTGATCAGGAATTCGCGCACCGAAGATGTTGATACATCCAACTGACGTGCGATCACCGCCTCGCGGATGCGCGCCCCCGGTCTAATATCTTCTCTGAGGATCAATTCCATAAACGCGCTTTCCAGAAAATCCTCTGTCGAGAGCACCACATCGTCAGAAAAATAGTCTGTCCCGATCGCATTGCGCAGCGCCTTAAAACCACCGCCCTGCTCAACAAGCAATCCATTGGCGCAAAGCGTTACAACAATCCGGCGTGCCGTATTCCGACTAACCCCAAGGTCACGCGCCAACCCTGAAATGCTGGAAACCTCCCAGCCCAGCGCCAACCGGTCAAGGCAGGCATTATAGGATCTTTTATAAAGTTTGTCTGATCGCGCCATTGCGTTCTGCTGCCTGTCCTTAATATGTCTTTTTTAGATTTAAGGTCAGTTGACACACCCTCATAAAGACTTTTATCGATTAAAGACAAACAAAAGCAAGAAAAACAAAATTCCACGTCATCAGGGAGGAAACTCATGACACCTTTTAAAACACTATCGAAATGTTTGAAATTTGGGGCCGTCACACTGGCCGCAGCAACCGGGTTTGCATCCATCAGCTCGGCACAGGAAATTCTGAAATTCGGGCATGTCTACGAATCAGCCACCCCATACCACCAAGCCGCCCTTCGCGCCGCCGACGCCTTCAAAGCCGCGACAAACGGCGCTTATGAAATTCAGGTTTTCCCCGCGTCACAACTTGGCAATGAAAGCGCTCTGAACGAAGCACTGGTTCTGGGCACCGTCGATATCATCTATACCGGCCCGGCTTTCATGGCGCTAAGCTATCCGCCCATATCGATTTCAGATTACCCGTTTACAATGCGCGGTTACGACCATTGGAAAGCCTATGTCAATTCTGACCTGTTTGGCGAATTGGCCCAGAATTATACCGATGTTACCGGCAATACCGTTGCGGCAATGACCTATTATGGTGCCCGTCATGTCACGGCGAACAAACCTATTCTGACCCCGGCCGATATGAAGGGGCTTAAAATTCGCACGCCGAATGCACCAGCCTATCAGATGTTCCCCAAAATAACCGGCGCCAATCCAACACCGATGGCTTTTTCCGAGGTCTACCTTGCCTTGCAGCAAAAAGTCGTCGATGCCCAGGAAAACCCGCTGCCGACCATTCAATTCAAAAAATTCTATGAAGTCCAGTCCAATATCAATCTGACCGGCCATATCCTGAATTCTCTGGGTCTTCTCATCTCGCAACAGACCATGAACAAACTCGGCGATGATGCCCCGAAACTGCAACAGGCCCTGAAAGACGCCGCCGCTTGGTGCTCAGAAGAAATCTATACATCTGAAGGCAATCTTGTCGAATGGTTCCGTGACCAAGGCGTCACTGTCAACGACGTTGATCGTGGGCCATTTATCGATGCTGTTGCCCCTGCCCTTACCGGAAGCGACATGCCCTGGGAACCCTCGGTCTACGAACGCCTTAAGGCAATCAAAGGCTGATCCTGATCCCACAATAAAAAGCATAATAGGGCCGGACGTCCGGATCATTTTCCGGGGTCCGGCCCCTTCTGGGAGGAAAAAATGCCCTTGTCCGAGAGCATTGAAAACATCATTGCCCAACAGGAAGAACGCGATAAATCCGCGCCACCTCGGGTCCCCTTCAAATGGTATGACCTGCCTGTTCTGGCGATTTTCCTGATATTATTTGCTGTTGTCTTTTTGCAGTTCTTTTCACGCTACGTGCTAAATGATTCGGTCGCCTGGACCGAAGAAATGGCACGTTATCTTCTGGTCGCCCTGGCCTTTGTCGGCGCGGTCAAATGCCAGCTCATAAAATCACATATTCGCCTTGAAATTCTGGGGGCAAAATCGCACCAGATCGCACGTTTTCTCGAAAGCTTCTCCTTGCTGGCAAGCGCGTTCTTTGCCGGGTTCTGTACTTGGTCCCTTTGGGTCCTGATCAGCAAAACCAGCTATCAGAAAATGGTCTCGCTCCCCTTCCCGAAATACTACCTCTATGCCGTTATCATGGTGGCATTGGTGGCCTTGACCTGTATTGCAATCTATCAGGCACTCCGATCGTTCAAGGGGGAAAAACAATGACCCTTTCCCTTTTGTTTGCCTCACTTTTCGTCTTGATGCTGTTACGGGTTCCAATTGCTTTCGCACTTGGGCTTTCCTCGGTCGGATATGTTCTGCTTGCCGGACTGCCGCCGGTTGTCCTGATGCATAATATGATCAACGGCATGAACAGCTTTCCACTGCTGGCAATTCCGTTCTTCATTCTGGCGGGCGCCTTGATGAATGCCGCGGGGATTACCAGCCGCATTTTTGGCTTCGCACGTTCGCTGGTCGGCTGGACCCACGGCGGCTTGGGCCATGTGAATGTCGGCGCCAGTGTCATTTTTTCAGGGATGTCCGGGGCCGCTGTTGCCGATGCCGGGGGGCTGGGCGCGATTGAAATTCGCGCCATGCGTGAAGCCGGATATGACGACGATTTTTCGGTCGGCGTTACGGCCGCTTCCTCGACAATCGGTCCGATCATCCCGCCCTCGCTACCCTTGGTGATCTATGGGGTAATGGCATCGGTTTCCATTGGCAAACTTTTCGTTGCCGGCATCATACCGGGCCTTCTGATGGCCGTTTCGTTGATGGTTATGGTGTGGTGGTATTCGTCGCGCCGAAACTATCCGCGCGATGTTGCCTTCCGCTTGTCCAATGTCTGGCGGACCTTTGTGTCGGCTTTCCTGCCCTTGATGACCCCCGTGATTATCGTGGGCGGGATTGTATCGGGTGCCTTCACGCCGACCGAGGCCGCCGTATGTGCGGCTGCCTATGCGCTTTTCCTTGGCACGGTTGTCTATCGCACTGTCGATTTACGAAGCTTTGTGCGTGTTTCGATGGAAACCATTGAAACCACCGCGTCGGTCATCATGATCGTCGGGGCGGCAACCGTCTTTGCCTGGATCCTGACCTCGAATCAGGCCGCGGCCCATTTTGCTGAACTTCTGTTGGGCCTGACGGATAATAAATATCTTATCCTGTTCCTGATCATGATGGTGGTTCTTGTCGTCGGCATGTTTATGGAAACCATTGCCGCCATCTCGATCCTTGTCCCGGTTCTGTTGCCGGTATCGGTTCAACTTGGCATTGATCCGATCCATCTGGGCATCATCGTCATCCTCAATCTGATGATCGGGCTTCTGACACCACCAGTCGGCATGGTTTTGTTCGTACTTTCAAAAGTTTCGGACGTCCCGTTCGAAAAATGTGTCACGGCCACACTGCCGTTTTTGATCCCGTTGATACTTGTACTGATTCTGCTGACCTATGTTCCGGCGATCACCCTGTATCTGCCTGACCTCCTCTATGGCGACCACTAAAAGGAAAAACGATGAAGGCCCTTGTTTGCAACACGCCAAATGCGCTTGATATCGCAGAAGTCCCGGCACCCGAATTGCCGGCCGGATGGGTGCCGGTCGACGTCCACAGGGTCGGTATTTGTGGTACCGATTTTCATATCTATGGCGGGCGACAACCCTATTTAAGCTATCCGCGCATCATGGGCCACGAGGTTTCCGGCTGCGTCGCAGCCGACTACACAGGCACCGATTTTCGCCCCGGCGAACTGGTGCTGGCCAATCCCTATATTGCTTGTGGCACCTGTCATGCCTGCCGCGCACAAAAACCCAATTGCTGCGAAAACATTCAGGTCATCGGCGTCCATCGTGACGGCGCCATGGCCGAACGTTTTACCATGCCGCCAGAAAACCTGATCCGCGCCAAGGGCCTGACTGCGGATCAGGCGGCCATGGTCGAATTCCTTGCGATCGGACGCCATGCTGTTGCACGCACACGCATCATTCCCGATGCAAAAACCCTGATTGTCGGGGGCGGCCCAATCGGTTTGGCCTGTGCATTATTTGCCCGGATCGACGGCGGGGATGTGACGGTTGTTGATATCTCTGATGATAAGCTGGCCATCCTTCGCGATGGTTTCGGCTTTAAAACCCTCAATACCGGCACCATCGATACATCCGATTTAACCAGCGGCTTCGAACACGTCTTTGACGCCACGGGGAATATCCACGCCATGAATGCCGGTCTAAAATACGTGGCACATGGCGGCACATACACCCTGGTCAGCGTCGTCAAAGAAGAATTGGTCTTTGCCGATCCTGAATTTCACAAACGTGAAACCACCCTTCTTTCAAGCCGCAACGCGCTTGCCGACGATTTCCGGTTTGTCATTGATGCCATCCGCGACGGCAAGATCAATACCGACCGGATCGGAACCCATCGGACAACGCTGGATGGCGCGGTCATCGATCTTCCCAAATGGGCGAATGATCGTGACAGCGTGATCAAAGCCATCATCGAAATACGGTAACCCATGTTTTTACAATTCGGCACCAGCCGTTTCCTGCAAGCCCATGCCGATCTGATCCTGTCCGAAGCCAATCTTTCACGCCAGATTTGCGTCGTTCAATCAAGTGGCAGCAGTGAAACATCGGACCGCATCACCCATCTTGCCAAAGACGATGGGTTTCCCGTTCGCATTCAGGGGCGGTTTGACGGCAAAACAATTGATCGTGAAATTCGGGTCACGTCAATCCGGCGCGCTCTGTCTAGCGCCTTGCAATGGGATGATGTGATCGCCGAAGCACTGGAATGTCGCTTTATCCTGTCGAATGTCTCCGAAGCCGGATACCGCCCACAAGCCCGCGACCATGACACGCATTTTGACAATGCCATGTCCTATATTGCCAAACTTCTTTTGGTCCTAAAGGCGCGTTTCACGGCTGGTCGCCCACCGGTCACGATCATGCCGCTCGAACTGTTTCCTTCCAACGGGTCGTATCTTAAAGACCGCGTTTTAACCCTTGCCAAAGAACGCAGCGAAACCGCCGATTTCGTCAATTGGCTTGCGGGCAATATCTGGGTTAATTCGCTTGTTGACCGGATCGTTTCCGAACCGCTTAACCCGATTGGGGCGGTCACCGAACCTTATTGTCTTTGGGCGATCGAAAAATCGGCAAAACTCAACCTGCCATTTACCCATCCGGCGGTTCGGCTGGTGGATGACCTTGGCACCTATGAACGCCTGAAACTTTATATCCTGAACCTAAGCCACACCTATATGGCCGAGGTATGGGAGGTACAAAACATGCCCAAAATCACCACAGTTCGCGACTTCATTTGTGAGAAAGCGCAGGTTCCCACCTATCGCAACATGATTGAAAATGAAGTTCTTCCGGCCTTCACCACCGCCAAGATGGGCGATCAGGCGGCGGATTACTTCATCAACACATATGAACGGTTTGAAAATCCTTTTCTCAAACATCAAATCGCTGACATCGCCAATGGACATCAGGCCAAAGTGCAATCACGTATCTGCGGCTTTCTCGATTGGGCAAATGAAATTGGTGACGGAACGCCAAAACCAATCCTGTCGGCAATCGCAAAGGGCAACCGGCCATGACAACGCTTCGCCTCCACCCAAACGACAATATCGAAGTCGTTCTGACACTTGACCCAGCGGGCAGCGGTGCGGCAAAACCGGTCCCTGTCGGCCACAAAATTGCGATCTGCGATATTGCTGCGGGGGCCCTCATCACCAAATTCGGTCAATCTATTGGTGTCGCCGGATCAGACATCCGCGCCGGTGATCATGTTCATGTCCATAACTGCATCTTTCGCGATGATCTTTCCCGCCATCGCGAACACAGCAATGCCACCCCCCTGCCCCTGCCATCGCGGCGTCATTTCAAGGGGTTCAAACGCGCAAACGGAACCGTCGGAACCCGAAACTTTATAGCCATCCTCTCGACGGTAAACTGCTCGGCGACCGTCTGCACCGCGATTGCCAAACAAGCCAACCTGACACTGGCGGACCGTTATCCTGAAATTGATGGGTTTGTCGCCATCGTTCACGAACAGGGTTGCGGCATGTCAGGTGCCGGAACCGAAGGCTATGAAACCTTAAAACGGACACTGTCAGGGTATCAAAACCATCCGAACTTCGCGGCAAGCCTGATCATCGGCCTTGGGTGCGAAGTTAATCAGATTTCCGCCTACCATCAGGACAACGCCCCGAAAACCCATTACATGACAATCCAGTCTGCAGGCGGAACCCACGCCGCAATTCAGGCCGGGCTTGCCATCTGTGAAACGCTCGCTGCCAACGCCGCACAGTTACAACGCCAAACAGTCGATGTATCGGGATTGGTACTGGGTATGCAATGTGGTGGATCGGATGGTTTTTCGGCGATCTCGGCCAATCCTGCGCTGGGAATTGCCAGTGACCTTTTGGTGGCCGCTGGCGGGACCAGCATCCTGTCGGAAACACCTGAAATTTTTGGTGCCGAGCATCTTTTGCTCTCGCGGATGGATGCCGCAAACGCCCATGCCTTGGAAACACGCCTTGTATGGTGGCGTAATTATGCCGCCATGAATGGTGCCAGTCTGGATAACAATCCAAGCCCCGGCAACAAGGCAGGCGGATTAACCACGATTTTGGAAAAATCACTGGGTGCGGTTGCCAAAGGCGGACAGGCCCCGGTTGCCGAGGTCATTGAATATGCCCAAAAACCATCCCGCGCCGGTCTGATTTACATGGACACCCCCGGATATGATCCGGTATCGGCAACCGGCCAAATCGCCGGGGGCGCCAACCTGATTGCTTTCACAACAGGGCGGGGTTCTTGTTTTGGCTCCAAACCGGCACCAACCGTAAAGCTTTCAACGACAACAGCTCTCTATAACGCCATGACCGACGATATGGATATCAATTGCGGCACGGTTCTGGATGGCCAGGTGTCGATGCGCGAACTTGGCGCGGAAATCTACGAAACGCTTTTGAATGTTGCATCCGGCGAAAAAAGCAAAAGCGAACTTAACGGACTGGGTGATCTGGAATTCGCCCCCTGGCGGCTTGGTGCTGTTTTGTAAAATATCGATTTAACGAAAACATCACCCTGGCCTCTCCGAAAAACACGCAACCGTGGCAGATTTCGCCGGTTTGATGCACCGCCATTTTTCGTTTTCAGGATGACCGATTGCGCAACCACGGCACATAGCGCGCCAGAACGTCATCATGACGCATAATATGATGCCAAAGGGCGGCGACAACATGCAGCACCACAAGGCTGACCAGAATGGGCACAAAGAACTCATGCACGTCTTCTGCTGCCTCATGCAGCCATTCGATACGGCCAAAATTGGGTAATTCGAACAATCCCGCCACCGGAAAATTGCGACCAATCGTTGTCATCGCAATCAGCCCCGTAATCGGAAGACCAACCATCACCAGATACAAAATCCCATGGGCGACACGCGCCAGAATGCGGATGATGCGCGGATCATCGGTTTCATGCGGGCGAGATAACCGAGCCACAGCCCAGATACGCGGGAAAAACAGCACCAGAACCGAAATCCCCACCAGCGCGTGATAGCCCATAATTTCAAGGCGTTGATCACGCGGCGTGTCTTCCATAATCTGGCCAATGGTAAACGCAGCAACCATCAGTACCGCCATAATCCAGTGAAAAGCCGGGACGGACCAGTGCGGCCAACGCGAAATTTGTGTTTCAGATGCGCCTGACATAATTGTGACCTCATTCGTGGTTACGAAACAACTGATCCCGGCGCATACTCTAACCGCAAAGTTTCGCAAGGATATGCCACAACTGTATCAAATTGTCGCAACTTCCCCGCGCACAGCCCAACAGCAGGAGCCCCCGATGAAACCCCGTTCTTCCGGCATTTTTGGCCGCCTTTCCCATCCGGGTTTTCTGATGTCACAGGATTTGAAGGGCTGGAAAAATTGGACAAGATGGACAACACATCTGACCATCCTGTCGGGTCTTGCGGCACTATCAGGCTGCAGCGGCATGTCCATACTCGAAGCACCGTATTATCAGGTCACTGACGTTCAGTCCTTCAAGACCTATGGCGCACCAAGTCAGGCCATGCGCATTGAAATCCATGATCGCGCATCCACCCTGCCCGATGCCGTCTGGGCACAGGCATTGTCCAATCATGGCTATCCGCCGCGCATCACATTTCTGACCGCGGATGATACCCCATCATCCGATCAAACCTTACGTGATGGCTATCGCGTTGTTGCCGTTGTTAATCCAACATTGGCGACCTCGCGCCAGAAAATGTGCACGTCGCCTGAAACGGCTGAAACCATTGAAACGGCTGGGACAACAGAAAAAGACGCGCGAGTAACTGTTCGCTTTGCCTTTTGTGCGGGCAAAGACATCATTTCCGAAGTCCGGGCGCATATTGTCAAAAACAATTTCGAACAGGAACTTGTCAATAACGCCGACAGCGTCAACTTCATGCTGTTCCCCCGCCAGATCCGCGACCGGGGCGACCGCAACTGCAACAGGTTTGCCCCCGGCTGCTAGGCTCGGCGGTTTGCGGCCCCCCCCTCGGATGACGGCCAGTTTGCCACCCATAATGGCAAACTGGCGCATCACACCCATTGACCAAAAAACACCAGATTTGCGGGTTTTTACGGATTTTTCAACGCCAATTCAGCCAGAATAGCGGCCATTTTATTGCCGACGAACCTTAAACCCGAAATAGCAATCGGTATAGGTTGACAACGAACCCACTTGCCTTGCACGTTTATTCCGGCCAACCTGCTTCAACTATTCAAAAGAATAGGCAAAGGGCGTGGAAACAAACGCCAGTCAAGATCGGGGAAGATCACTAGAATGGGGAAAAACCGTTGCCAGAAATGGCGCGTGTTGTGGGACTTCGCAGAAATGCAAAGAATTATAATTGCATGGCGGCGCCACGATGACTGACAGGGTATTCGTTAACCCGACATTGCGCCGGTTTGCGTGCATCACGGCAAGTATAGCAATCGCCATAACGGTGATCATCACCATTTGTGGTACCGGTACCGGCAACAACATAGTCTATGCCAATGAAACCGGGGTTGGGGCCACGGTTGGCATTGGTGCTGAACTGGCTGGCATCAATGCAATCAGCACCCGCCTGACTGTACTCGCCGATCAGGATGCCTTCCCGCAAAGCTATCAGATCAACGACCATCCGGCCGGTGTTCTCTATGACGTTTTGCGCGACTTCGGTAATCGGCAGAATATCCAGATGACCTTTCGCCAGCTTCCACTGAAACGCGCCCTGGAAAATACCGGCAATGGTCTGGCGGGGTTTGTCGGTATCAATAATTTCACCCCGACCGATCCCTTCATTCTTTCTGACGGCATCAGCGACACCAGCCTGATTGCCATCACCCTGAAACAACGCAAGATTGCCATTACCAAACCATCGGATCTTGATGGTCTTCAGGTCGGCTTGTTGCGCGGATTACCAATCCATGGCCCGCTGGCGCATGCCCGTGATGGCAGACGTTTTGATGTCACCTATTTCAGTTCAACCCGCCAATCGATTGCGCTTCTTCTGGCCGAACGCATTGATGTGGTCCTGATCTATCGCGGCAACGCCCTGAAAACATCGCTGCAACAGATTGCAAAGCTTGAAGACGAAGAATTTGCCGCCCTTGAAATTCATCCCGAACCGATAATGAATGCGGTCAATCAATTGGCCCTGCCGGCAAATCCAAAGAACGCCCGCCTGATGCGCCACTTTAACCGCTATCTGGCCACCAAACGCGACAGCGGTGCGCTTGAACAAATTATTGCCCGATATATGAACGGCACCGATAATAGCGACAATATTGAAACGGCTCAGTCGACCGATAATCTGGCAAGATCCGCCGCCCCCGCCCGTCCCTGATCAATCAGATCAATTAACGCCTTTGCGAAAATACCAGGCTGCTCCAGCGGCACATAATGTCCCGCACCGGCAACCTCGATCATTTTTGCCCCGATAATGGCCGACGCCATTTCGCGGTGGGATGCGGGCGAAATCACCCGGTCACCCGCGCCCGCCATCACGCAACACGGCATTTCAAGGCCGCGCAACATGTCCATGCTGTCAGGACGATGGGCAACGGCTGATATCTGACGTGTAAAAACATCCTGCCCCAAATCTTCGGCCATATCAGACAAAAGACCGATCAGATCATCATCATGACGATGATCGGGATGCAGCATGTCATCTAACATCGCCTCATTCACCCCCTGAAACGGCTGATGTCGCCCGGCAATCCGTGCCAGCAACAATCGTCTGCGTCGCGTCGCCGGGTCATCGGCCGTTGCCCGGGTGTTGACCAACATCAAATGCGAAACACGTTCATGCGCCATGCGCAGGATTTCAAGCGCCACATAACCACCCATCGACATGCCCACCAGAACAAAGCGTTCCGGTGCCTGATCCAAAACCGCACGCGCCATCGCCCCCACATCGTCCTGACGGCTTAAATCGGGGATAACCGGCATGATACCCGCCATAACGCCCGACTTGCCAGATGAAGCATCCGATTGCCCAGAACACGGCCCCAAAAGGTCAATCACCGGTTGCCACATCCGATGATCAGCCAGCATGCCGGACAGGAAAACCACCGATACCGGCGCCTGTTCCAATGTCGGCATCGGTCCCGACGATGGTATAAGCCCCGGCTCAGCAACCGCCACCAACTGCCCATCGATGTTTCGGGTCCGGCCTGTCATCATTTGATCAGCGCGCTCAATTCCTTGAATTCCGGGGTCCCGGCAACACGCAGCCATTCAAACATCACGCTTTCACGCGTTACGATTTTTGCCCCGGCATCGCGCATACGTTCCAGACCAAAGATTTTATCGGCCGTGCTGCGTGATGTCACCGCATCGGAAACCACATAAACCTCGCGCCCGCGATCAATCAGTTCCATCACGGTCTGCAAAACACAAACATGGGTTTCCATCCCGGCAATAACGATCTGATCGCGCCCCGGTGTTTCTTCGATCTTTTCCATGAAACCATCGGCAGGCACGCTTGAAAAACTGACTTTCGAAACAACATTTCCACCATCGACGGTACTGGATGACTTCATCACCAGATCAAGGATCGCCGGTGCCGTATGACCAAGACCTTTTGGATATTGTTCTGTCACAATCACCGGAACATCCAAACGGTTGGCACATTTGACAAGAAAACAGCATGCCTCAACCGTCTGTTCCGGCTCCTCGCAGGCAGGATAAAGTTTTTCCTGAACATCGATAATCACCAGACTGGCCCGTGACGCATCCATCAACACTGTTTTTCTCCCTGTTTCACTATCTATTTGGGGACTGACCCCAATTTAGGTTACGATGCCCGATTGTGGCAAACAAGCCTCTCAGATCGGGTAAAATTGTACTTTTGCCCCTTTTTCGAGGCGTTTTTCTTGACTTGATCAAGTCTTAGCTTTACGACCCAAGCTGCTTTATCAAAGCGATAACCACATATTAACGCATCTTATTGCGGGAAAACGAACCATATGAATTTCGCCGATCTCGGTCTGAGCGAAGATATCCTCAAAGCCGTCGCAGACGCCGGCTATGATACCCCGACCCCCATCCAGAGTCAGGCGATTCCGTCCGTGCTGATGGCACGTGATATCCTTGGCTGTGCGCAAACAGGTACGGGCAAAACAGCCAGCTTCACCTTGCCGATGCTTGATATCTTGCATCACGGCCGCGCACGCATGCGCATGCCGCGCTCGATCATTCTCGAACCAACCCGTGAACTTGCGACTCAGGTGGCGGCAAACTTCGACACCTACGGCAAATACATGTCGCTGTCCAAGGCGCTGGTCATTGGGGGGGAATCCTTCGTTGAACAGCAGAAAATCCTTGAAAAAGGTGCTGACGTCATCATCGCGACCCCGGGTCGCCTGATTGATACGTTTGAACGTGGCAAATTGCTTCTGTCGGACTGCAAACTTCTGGTGATCGACGAAGCCGACCGCATGCTTGATATGGGCTTCATCCCCGATATCGAAAAAATCGTAAACATGCTGCCTAAACAGCGCCAGACGCTTTTCTTCTCGGCAACCATGCCCAAGGAAATCCGTCGTCTTGCCGACAAATTCCTGTCCAATCCCAAGGAAATCACCGTTTCCCCGCCCGCGACCATGGCGACCACGGTTGAACATAAACTCCTTGTGCTAGATGATATGGACAAACGCGAGGCCCTTCGCCGTTTGATCCGTCAGGAAAACATCAAGAACGCCTTTGTGTTCTGTAACCGCAAAAAAGACGTCGATATCCTTTACAAATCGCTGACCAAGCACGGCTTTAATGCCGGTCGCATGCATGGCGATTTGGTCCAAAGCGAACGCACCGAAACGCTGGACAAATTCAAAACCGGTGAAATCACCCTTTTGATCTGTTCTGACGTTGCCGCACGCGGGATCGACGTTGCCGATGTATCGCATGTCTTTAACTTTGACGTGCCGTTCAACGCCGACGATTACGTCCACCGTACCGGTCGTACCGGTCGTGCGGGCCGCGAAGGCAAGGCATTTACCCTTGCCATGCCCGAAGATGGCAAACTTGTTGCTGCAATCAACAAGACCATCAACATGGAAATCCCGCTGACCGAAATTGATGGCATCGAGACACTTGAACTCGACTTCACCGGCAAGAAACGCCGCGCGAAGAAAAGCCGCAAAGCACCGCAGCGCGATGACCGTCCGGCACGCGACAACAACCGCGACAATACGCGTAACAATGGCCGCGATAACAACCGCAACGCCAACGCAAATACCAATAACCGCGATGACCGTGCAGAACGCGACACCAAAGCTGCCGCCCCGGCACCGGCACAGGCGACACCTGCCCCGCAGGAAGCCAAGCCACAGCCGCAACAGCAACAGCCGCGCGAAAACACGCAACAACGCGATGCAAGACCACGCAATGAACGTCCGAACCGTCCGGAACGGTCATCAGGCAGGTCTTCGTCGCGCCGTGACCGCGATGATCGGCACGACCGTGACGACAACAACAACAATAACAACAAACCGATTATCGGCCTTGGCGATCACGTTCCGGCCTTCCTTTTGACCCCGGTTCCGGCATCAAGCCTTGGCAAGCCCAAAGCCGCCGAGCCTGAAAAAAAGGCCCCGGTCCGCAAATCCCCGGCAAAGGCAGCAGCCACCAAAACGGCCAAGCCGCCCCGGACACGCACTCCAAGACCTCGCAAGGCAGCCGTTCAAAACGTTGAAACCCCGGCAGCCGAGGCCGAAACCACGGCATCGACCGCGGCTTCAGCACCGGCACCTGCTCCGGCCCCCTCTTCGGCGCCAGAGTCAGTACCGGAATCGGCACTGGCAACAGATGCCGTCGCTGCCAAGCCTGCAAAACCAAAACCCGCCCGTCGCCCGCGTAAAAAACCTGCTCCAAAAGCAGCTCCTGCGGCAAATACCGACGGTGCTGAAACCGGATCACCCACCAGCGAAAGCTGATCTGACCGGGATATCAAACCAATACGCAACAAGGCCGTCAGATTGCTCTGACGGCCTTGTTGTTTGATCTTATTTGCTCTTGATAGGTTGCGACCGTGAATGAGGGCCAGCTTTGCCAATAGGCAACGGCCTCAAACTGCGCGGAACAATCCGGTCGATGTCGGTTTTTCCGGGCGGCGCTTGCGCATCAATTTCAGCATGGTGTCGATTGAAATCGACAACAGCGTCGCATAGGTAATTTCCTCGATCTCATCCATCACCTGCGACAATGCAGCACCGGCATTGGTTTCTTGCACAATGCCGCTCGACGGGCCTGTACCGACCTCTTCGAACAGTTGCACCACGTCCAGCAACGTCGTGCGCTTGGCATTGCCACAAAACCGATATCCGCCCCCGGCGCCACGCACCGATTCCACCAGCCCCGCCCGACCAAGATCGCGCAGGACCTTCGCCAGATGGTTGGTCGAAATGTTGTAACGCTCGGCAATTTCGGATGCCGAAAGCTGCCGGTCGGTATCCTCGGCCAGTTCCAGCACGGCGTATAAGGCGAACAAGGTCGCCTTTTGCAAGGACATCATGGCGTTACGCCCCCTCTTCCATATCGGTTTCAAGCTGGATAAAGGGACCGGCCATCATGCCCTGTGCGCGGAAGAACGACATAAGGTCGGTCGCGTCGCGCGGTATCATGGTGCGGATTTTGGTGACCCCGGCCTTGCGGAAACAACGGCAGATTTCCTTGTAAAGAACACTGCCGATCCCGCCCATACGCAAATTCGGCTCGACACTGACCGTGCCGACCCAGCCACACGGGACCGAATTGAATTCCCACGACCGAACTTCACCGAAAATACAGCCCAGCAATGTATCGCCTTCTTCCGCAATCAGGAAAAAGCGCAAATCCTTGCGATTGCCAAAACGGGTAAACAGGTCATCCCAATAATCGGGCTTGCGAAGGCCCGTTGTGCGGTCATCAAGCGCCACCACATTGGGCAGGTCTTCCTTGACCGCCGGACGAATATTGATTTTATGCTCGCCAATCGTGACCAGGTTGTATCCCGGTGTGTCTTGCGCAGCGTCCACCACGTTTGCCTTTCGTGTCCTAAGGGTTGGTTCTCCAACCCTCGCTCCTGACAGGAGTAAAATACGTAAATTGGTACGATTATACTATACTGCCATTACCGGACGCGGCAATGATAAGTTCCGCTGCACCTGCTCACAAAGAAAAGCAATACAATGACTTGAATGACATAGCCCCGATATTTGATGCATGCAAGTCCTATCAGGGTGCATTGCAATACGCACATCTTGTGCTCAGGATCAAATTCACAATTTATTACCGTAAAAGATCATGCCATGGATCACGCAAAGATTGACAGAAACGCGAAGTCATGGCTTATCGCGAAACAGAAATTTTGCGCAACATGGCTGACTTTTGCAAAGATCAGCCCGGCGCAAATTCCACCTGAAATACAGTAACACTTATCGACCAAAGGAGTGGGGCACGCCATGGCGCGCAACGGTTTTGACGCAATTGATCGCAAAATTCTTCGCGAGATTCAGGAAGACGGGCGCATCTCGATGGTCGAATTGGCCGACAGGGTCGGCCTTTCCGTATCCCCGTGCCTGCGCCGCCTGCGCAAGCTTGAAGAAAGCGGTGTGATTCGCAAATATGTTGCCCTGCTCGCACCGTCGCATTTGAATTTGGGCGTCAACGTCTTTGTCACCGTATCTCTGACCCAGCACGACGAACCGTCGCTTAGGCGCTTTGAAACCGCCGTCCAGTCGCACCCGGAAATCGTCGATTGCTATGCCATGGTCGGCAATCAGGATTACATGATGCGCATCGTGGTTCAGGACCCGTCCGCCTATCAGCGCTTCCTGTCCGAAGTCATGATGAAACTGCCCGGTGTCGCCAATATCAAATCAAGCTTCACCCTGCACGAAGTCAAAAACAGCACCACCCTGCCCGTGCCTGACGCCTAGGATCGGGAATTTAGCGCCTGACATCCCGGAAAGATCCGCATCAATACGCCGCTATATTTCGTAAAATATAGCGGAAAAACATCGCGCCACGTCCTCAACTCTGTCCTCCGCACAACGTCAAACCACGCTGACACAGGCAACTTCCTGCCCCGGCAAACACCTACGCCATCTCTGATGCGCCGCCAAGCATATCGCAGCGAACTTGCCCCGCCCAATGCTCCCACAGCCCAACTTGACCGCTCTGACACGCAACCCGCAGCACTTACCGTCCAGAAATATCTACTCCGGCTCGCAGGGTTCTGGCATGCCGCCCCAGACTTGCGGCCTCCGACACCCAGTTTCAGCCATGCTGCCTCCAACATGTCGATGTGACCACCCGGTTCTGACTTGGCCGGTCCGCGTCGCCTTTGAGCAAGAAACTAAGCCCCGGCCATCCGTTTTTGCGGAATGATCGTCGGGAACAAAAGCGCAAGCGTCACCCCGCGCAGCAGGAAAAACACATTCAGCGCCGCCCACAACAAATGATTGCTGTCACACATCACCGCCCCCCACGCCAACCCGGCATAAAGCACAACCGATAACAGCATCATATTGCGCCAATGTTTGGTCTGCATCGCGCCCAAAAATACGCCGTCGAACTGAAATCCCAAAACGCCGGTCACCGGCAGGATCACCGCCCATATCAAATAACGATATGAAGCTTCGCGAACTTCGGGGATCGTCGTTAGCCCATCAATGATCCACGGCCCCGCCAGTCCGAAAACAATCGCCATCACCACGGCCGACACAATCGCCCAGACGGTCGTCTTGCGCACCGCCCACAGGAACTGTTTGCGCCGTTCCGCGCCATAGGCCTGCCCGACAAGGGTTTCCGCCGCATGGGCAAACCCGTCAAGGGCAAAGGACCCAAACACCAAAAAGTTCTGCAACACAGCATTGGCGGCCAGCGTCACCTCGCCAAAGCGGGCGGAAAAACTGGTAAACAACGCAAAGGCCGATGTCAGGGCCATCGTCCGCACAAAAATATCGCCATTGATTTTCATCAGACGTGCGATCTGTGCCCGATCAAAAACTCCGATCCCGCGCCATGTCCCGCCAAGCCGTTTCAGATGCGGTTGCATCAAAAACCAGCCCAGGACCACACCGGAATAATCGGCAATCACCGTGGCCCCGGCCACCCCGCTAACATCCCATCCGAACCCTTGGACAAACAAGATATCAAGGATCATGTTCAGACTGTTGAGCACCACCTGAAAGATAAACACAGCCCGGGTATCACGCATCGCCAGCAGCCAGCCCAGCATGCAATATTGCATCAGTGTCGCGGGCGATGCCCAGATGCGAATATGGAAATAATCCCGTGCCGATGCTTCAACCGCGGGCGACGGCGCAATCAGCGACATCGCCAACTCGATAATCGGCCATTGCAGCACCATCACCAAAAGCCCGGCACCCACCGCAATCAGGGCCGCCCGGGCAAAGACCGCACGCACCCCATTGGCATCGCGCCGCCCATGGGCCTGTGCGGCAAGCCCGGTGGTCGCCATACGTAAAAAGCCAAAGCCCCAGAAAACATAGGAAAAGATCAGCGCCCCGATCGCAACCGCACCAATATAATGCGGGCTGTCCAGATGGCCGACCACGGCGGTATCAACCGCGCCAAGCAATGGCACAGTGGCATTGGACAAAATAATCGGCAGGGTCAACGCCAGAACGCGTCGGTCCCCCTTGCCGAACCAGCGACGTCTACGGCTCATGGTCGCCTCGGATAATCGTTTAATCCTGCATCAGGATCGAATGGGGTAAATTCCGGATCGCCCGGATCACCCGGACGAATTCTTGTGACACAGTTTTCCATGCCACAAAAGATGCGTCTGACACGGACAATAATGTCCTCTGATACCAAAGAATCCACATTGAGGAATAATTTCGATGGCTTTATCACCCTTAAGGCGATTTCTTTACGCCCAATATCCCGGATGCGAAATCGCCAGCGCCCTGATTACACGTCATATTTTTTTCACAATCCCCAGCAAATGACTGTGAAACCGCGATATTTTTAAAACTCAACTTTTGACCAGATAATCAGGATTCCCTGATAGAACCCTATCCCAATGAATAGCACCTCGCGTCATAGTCCTTGGCGACTGACACAAATACTGATCAATTTTCCTTATACTGTGTCAACCATCCACAAAGTTATCCACAGGCCTCTGCCATCCGGGGCAAAGACACAATCACCCGCTGAATTTCTATTTCGGTTACCGTTTTCCCGACAAACAACCGGAATGCCTACGGCGATTGCTCTATACCTTGCTATGCTGTTATTCAAAGCGGTTATTAAAAACACTGGCCGTTACGCCGTTGCGTTGCTAATCAGATGACAAAGATAACCAAAGGGACCTGATCTGATATGACCGCCAAAACCGCATTGAATGGGCCCATCCTGCCCGCCGCATCGGGCACGACAAAAAGCATCGTGATCCTGCTGCATGGCTATGGCGCAGATGGCAACGATCTGATCGGGCTGGCACCGAGCTTTGCCCGCATCCTGCCCGACACTGCTTTTTATTCGCCCAATGCGCCCTTCCCGTGCGAAATGTCGCCTTTCGGGCGTCAATGGTTCAGTCTGGCCGAATACGATCCTGAATTCCTGCGCCGTCAGCCCGAAACCATGTCGGGTGCGCTGCGCGCCATGGCCGAAGGGGCCGCAAAAAATGCGGTCTCTATTGATGACTTTATCGATAGCCTTCTGGCCAAACATAACCTTCCGGCAAACAAACTGGCACTGGTTGGCTTTTCACAGGGCACGATGATGGCGCTGCAAACCGCCCCGCGTCGCAATTTGGCAATTGCCGGTGTGGTCGGTTTTTCCGGTGCCCTTCTTGGCGAAGAAGCCTTTGCCGGTGCCATCCGCTCAAAACCGCCAATGATACTGGTTCATGGCACCGCCGATCCGGTCGTCCCGATCGAAGCATCACGTCTGGCCCATAAAGCCCTGACGGCGAATGGTTTTGATGTTGAACTGCACGAACGTCCAAACCTGCAACATGGCATTGACGAAGAAGGCATCAATCTGGCGTCGGCATTCCTCAGCAAACATCTGGGGAACTGATCCCTGCCGATTGGGCGACAGAACCAATTCCCTGACAGCATTCTGATCCGGACGGCCGATGGCCTTGCCACCTTATCCGCCGTTCAGCCATCGGCAATGTTTATGCAAAACACCTAAAACCTAGAATGTGGCAATGACCATATTCCACAACATGATGACGTGCCGCACAAAGTTGCCGCACGTCATTTTTGCCTGAGGATGGTGATTTACGATGCCGGGTCCGGTATTTTTCATTCCCTTGCATCTTTCATGATCTGACGATGGGATTCCGCTTTGCAGTTCTCTCTATTTTTCTGAGGGTTTACACAGCCTCTACCCTACTTGTCTTTGTCTGTTCTTTGTTTAGCCATCGACGGTTACTACCCATTATTTCAAAATATTGGCCTCGTATCACGCCCCGCACAGCCTATTTCGCGACTTTGGATCATACAAACACCCAAAAACCTATATCTAAATAGCCAATTAGCGATAGACTAACCATCCCTTTGGATAGTACAAATTCTTCTAAAGTTTATTTCGGATTTTGAGATTTCCGAATACTTAAACTTCAGTCAGACATGCACATACCTTCTTAAACTATCGCGTGCACCTGCGTCTGCACCGTCCAGAATAGATGGCACCCCGGACAGTCACGCTGAATAGAATGCTGTGGTAAGGAATTAAGATGCTAAACAGTCTTCGTATTGGTCAAAAAATTACACTGATGTCAGTCATTGCACTTGTTGGGCTGATTGTCCTGAGTACTGTTCAATTGACGTCAATGCATGGCGCCTTGCTTGAAAGTCGCAAGGACAAAATCAAGACAACGGTTGACCTTGCCTATACTATTGCAGCCGGATATCAGAACCGCGCCAAACAGGGTGACCTTTCCGAAGCCGACGCAATCGCCCAATATTACACGTCGATGGTTGAAGGGCGTTTTGACGCTGGCGCAGGTTATCTTTTTGCCTATACCCCAAAAGGCATCAACCGCCTGCATGGCGCCAAACCGTCCCTGCACGGTACTGATATGTCTGGCGTCAAAGATCCCAACGGCAACTATATTGTCCGCGATCTTTTGGCGGCTGCGAAATCCCCTGATGGTGGTTTTTTCAGCTATTACTGGCCAAAACCGGGCGAACCGGATGACAAGCTGTATGAAAAGGTTTCCTTCTCACGTACCCTACCATGGGGTGATGCGATTGGAACCGGGCTTTATGTCGATGATCTGGAAAAAACTTTCTGGGAAAATGCGACCGTCATCCTGTTTGTTGTGGTCATTATTTTTGCCGTCCTCGCGCTGACCGGCCTTTTGATCGGACGCAATATCACGCTGGGCCTGCGCCAGCTTTCCCATCGTATGACCCTGATTTCGGATGGCAACTTTACCGGTGACATCGAAGGACAGGACCGTCGCGATGAAGTCGGCATCATGGCCAAAACGGTCGTCGCCTTCCGCGAACAGGCCCGCCATAATCAGGAACTTCAAGCCCGCCAGAAACAGCTTGAAACCGAAGCCGAAGAAAAACGCCGTTCCGGTGTTCTTGAAATGGCCGGCGCACTTGAAAGCCGGGTCAAAGGCCTGATCCAGTCGATTTCGAGCTCGATCGCGGACATGAAAAAAGCGACCGGCACCATGCAATCGGCGACCGAAATGAACAGCAAACTGTCGGGCGATGTCGCAACCGCAACCTCGCAAACATCGGTCAACGTTCAAACAGTCTCGGCCGCGACCGAGGAGCTGACCGCATCTTCTGATGAAATCGCCCAGCAGATCGCGCGTTCAGCCGATATTGCCAATCAGGCCAATGATGAAGCAACCCGGACCAATGAAACAGTGACCGGCCTTGCCGATGCGGCCCAGAAAATTGGTGATGTGGCAAAACTGATCGGTGATATCGCCGAACAGACCAACCTTTTGGCCCTGAACGCCACAATCGAAGCCGCACGTGCCGGGGATGCGGGCAAAGGCTTTGCCGTGGTCGCAAGCGAGGTCAAAAACCTTGCCAATCAGACCGCCAAGGCGACCGAGGAAATCAACCAGCAAATCCTGTCGGTTCAAAACGAAACCGGCGAAGCGGTTGAAGCAATCCGTCGCATTTCAGAAACCATCGCCAAGGTCGCTGACAGTTCAACCGCGATTGCCGCTGCTGTCGAAGAACAGCACGCTGCCATCGGTGAAATTTCGCGCAACGTCCAGGAAGCTGCCAACGGCACGCGCGAAGTGTCGGAACGAATTGAAACCGTCAATGACAATGCCGGTCAGGTTTCAAACGGCACCATGCAATTGGCCCAGACCGCCGAAAAACTGGTCGCCGAAGCCTTGTCGCTGGACGAAGCCGTCGAAACCTTCCTTGCCGATCTGCGCAGCAAGGCCCGCGACTGATACCGCTTTATCTCAGCCCAAAAGCAAGAAACGCTGCCGGTTCTCTGGCAGCGTTTTTTTATGGCAAAATAGAACTCAATAACCTGCATTTAGTCGCATCATGGCAGTCCCCCCATTGAAAAACACATCTATGGTTGCGGAACTCCTTGAAAGCAACGACACGAACACCAATACCTAAGTATTGAGAAAACTATTCGAAAGAACAGCAACACGGATCGTTTACCACCCAAAAGATGAGTTAGCATATTTCAATGCTCTAATATAAAAATTGCATACACCCACTTTTGCAAGAACAACCGGACCAAACCATATCGAGGGCCAAAAATGTTACAGAAACTCAAGATAGGGAGCAAAATCGCCAGCCTTTCTGGCGTCGCACTGATCGGCCTTATCGTCATTGCGTCAATTCAATTGATCAGCCTGCGTGATACCATGCTTGAGGATCGCAAAGACAAACTGCGTGCAGCAACGGAAATTTCCGCATCAATCGCAAGAAACTATCAGGCCCGCGTCGATAAAGGCGAGATTGAACAGCAACAGGCCATCGACGACTTCTATCGCTTTATGGCCCCCGCCCGCTTCGATGATGATATTGGCTATATGTTTGCCTTTACCTCAACCGGCGAAACGGTCATGCATGGCACCAATCCTGCACTGATTGGCAAAAACCTGAGCGGCCTAAAAGATTCCAACGGCGTCTATTTCACCAGCGAACTGGTCAAGGCCGGTAGTCTTCCGGGCGGTGGCTTTGTAACCTATTACTGGTCAAAACCCGACCAGCCAAAAGAAATCACCTTCGAAAAACTCTCATACGCCGCTCCACTGCCGTGGGGCCACATCATTGGCACCGGCATCTATATCGATGATCTGCAATCAGCCTTCTGGACAAATGCCACTTTCGTGATCGTCATTTGTGCAAGCCTTCTTCTAATTCTGATCCTGACCGGGCTGATTATTGGTCGCGACATTTCAGGTAGTCTGAAAAAACTTTCATCCCGCATGAACCTGATTGCCCGAGGTGATTTCAGCGGCGAGATCGAAGGTCGGGATCGCGGCGACGAAGTTGGCGAAATGGCTCATACCGTTGTTTCCTTCCGCGAACAGGCCTTGGAAAACAAAAGACTTCAGGCCAATCAGCGCGATATGGAACTCAAGACCGAAGAACAGCGCCGTAACGCGATCATGGATATGGCAAATTCGCTTGAACAACGCGTCAAGGGCTTGATCCAATCAATTTCCGGGTCGATCACCGAAATGCAGACGGCAACCGGCGACATGCAAAAAGCGACGAATATGAACAGCGAATTGTCCCGCGCCGTGGCAACCGCGACAACCGAAACATCAAACAATGTTCAAACCGTCTCTGCCGCAACCGAAGAATTAACCGCATCGTCGGATGAAATCGCCCAGCAGGTATCCAATTCCGCTGCCGTTGCCGCCGAAGCCAATGAAGAAGCCGCCAGAACAAACGAAACCGTTATCGGCTTGGCCGATGCGGCCCAACGTATTGGCGATGTTGCCAAACTGATTGGCGATATTGCCGAACAAACCAACCTTCTGGCACTGAATGCCACGATCGAGGCCGCACGCGCCGGTGATGCAGGCAAAGGCTTTGCCGTGGTCGCCTCCGAGGTCAAAAACCTTGCCAATCAGACCGCCAAGGCGACCGAGGAAATCAACCAACAAATCCTTACCGTTCAAAATGAAACCGGTGAAGCGGTTGAAGCCATACGCCGGATTTCGGAAACCATTGCGCGTGTTGCCGAAAGCTCGACTGCGATATCGGCCGCTGTCGAAGAACAGCATGCTGCAATCGGTGAAATTTCACGCAATGTCACACAGGCCGCCAGCGGAACCGAGGAAGTATCCCAGCGGATCGAAACCGTGAACGACAATGCGGCAAAGGTATCATCGGGCACATCCAGCCTTGCACATGCCGCCGAAAAACTGGTCGGCGAAGCCGTCGATCTCGATAAAGCTGTCGAAACCTTCCTTGAAGATTTACGCAGCAAGGCAAGCATCTAGGGAGAGGAACCCTCAGGCCCACTCCCACACAAAAAGCTGCCATCGTTCACCGATGGCAGCTTTTTTCATTCCTGAAAATGTCCAAAAATTACAATCCTGCATCTTGCACAGCCCGGCAACGCCGAACCGCAAAACACATCAAAATACGTTGCGATTAACGACTGGCGTCAATATCAATCTTGATGGTGACCGCGTCACCGACTTGGCTGGTGTCGCTCCACTGGCCCTGACCAACGCCAAAATCAGTGCGCTTGATTGTCAGCCTGCCTTCGACTTCTGCCTTGCTGTCGCTAATCTCAAGATCGAAAGGCAAAACCACTTCCTGTGTCACATCGCGAATTGTCAAATCGGCGATGGCTTCGTATTTTCCCGGTGCGACTTCGACAAAGGATTTGGTTTCGAATTTCGCCGTCGGCCATTGGCCCGCATCAAACCAGTCTGCTGAAATGATCTGACTATCCCGATCTGCATTACCGGTATCAGCAGATGCAATATCAATCAGAACACGAACCTTCGATCCGGCAAGATCATCCGGGGCAAAGGCGATTTCGGCGGTAAACGTCTTGAACTTGCCGTCAAATTCGGCGCCAAGCTGCGTCCCGGTAAATTCAATGCTGCTGTCATCGGCATTAACCTGCCACAGATCAGCCGCCAATACCGGGGCGGAAACCCCGATGACGGATAACGCAAAAGCCGGAACAATCACCGAAACCCGCAAAAGATTTTTAAAAGAAGTCATCATGATCAATTCCCCTTCGCCGCCCATGGGATCATCCGGCGCAGCGTCGCATCGCGATTGATAAAATGGTGTTTGAATGCGGCACCGACATGCAGTCCAACCAGACCGACAATCGACCATGACAATGCCCAATGGACGAATTTCAATTGCTCATAAAGCACCTTGTCCGGCCCCACCAGATCGGGAAGCGTAAACAGGCCAAACACACTGACCGAATAATTCGCCGCCGATGACATCAACCACCCGCTTAGCGGCATCGCCAGCATCACGGCATAAAGCGCCAGATGTGCGGCCTTGGCGGCACGGTGTTCCCATGCCACATCGCCAAGGGCTGTCGGTGTTTGTTCGGCCAAACGCCAGACAATACGTAAAATGGCAAGCAACAGGATCGTTACCCCGATGGATTTATGGCGCGAAATCCAAACCAGCTTTTCCATGCCCAACGGCAAAAGATCCATATACCAACCGATCGCAAACATCGTGGCAAACAGGATCGCCATCAGCCAATGAACGGCTTTGGTCACGGAACCAAAACCCGTTTGCGTGCTGCGTAGTGCCATAGGCCGGTCCTTTCATGGTCTTCCCGAAATAGAAAAACCGGCGGCTGTTCCGGCATTCGGTAATCAAAACCGAAAACCCGGTGATGCCGCCGGTTTGTCCGGAAATTATTTCTGCTGCAGGAACTCGGTCGAAATCTGCAATTCAACGTCGTCGCTGACGGCTGGCACCAGATAGGTCATGCCAAATTCCGAACGGGTAACCGTTGCGGTTGCGGCAAAGCCAAGGGTATGGGTGCTGCTCATCGGGTTGTCGCCTTCACCGGTCAGGGTCACATCAAACACAACCGGTTTGGTTTGCCCCAAAATCGTCAGATCGCCCGTAATGGTCGCTGTCGTTTCGCCGGTAAGTTCAACCGACGTGCTTTTGAACGTCGCGGTCGGATGGTTTGCAACATCAAAGAAATCAGCAGATTTCATATGATTATCAAGCGCCTCGACACCGCTATCGATTTGGGCAAGATCAATCGAAATACTGGCCGATGATGCTGCCGGGTTTTCGCGATCAAGCGTCAAATCACCGGTCGCACCGCCAAAACGGCCCTGGAAATTCGAAAAACCAAGATGGTTGACGACAAAAATCACGCTGGTGTGGCTCGGATCGAGTTTATAGGTCTCGGCTGCCTGTGCGCAAACAGCTGCCCCGGACAAACCCGCGACAATCGCCAGTGCAAAACCGGCCTTTTTCAGCGAAGTAAACATATCAACATCCCTTTTTATCAAAATTGTCCGACGCATCGTGCGGTCAGGACATAATATTGCATCGCAACAGAACTGGTAAAACAATGACAGCATGGCCCCCGCCCCTCAAGCCAGACAGGATGCAACACTCATTTTCCTCACAGGAAACAATAAAGCCAATTTGCGCCTTATTTTATCCAGAATGAGAACGCACTGATTTTGGGATAAGGAACGCATCCACGATGACCAGCCTGCTCAGAGCCGCCTTTTGCCACCCTTTGCACAACATTCCATTCCCATACAGACGTAGCGTCAAAGCCATATAAAAGCCGACCATCGCCCATCACGGCGATCCATCATCTTGATGTTGATGACATTTGGGAAACAATAGGAATATTTACCGCAGCTTTGACCACGGCAAGCCATACTGTGGCTTCAACTCTTGCAAGATACAGCTCGTTCAACAGCGCAACATGCCGCCAGATCAACCGGGCACCATGCCCTATTCGACCGGTGCAGGTTGCCCCTGTTCGGCGGTGTCATCGGCTGCCGGATCAACCGGACTAAGGCATTCCTTGACCCAGACGTCATAAACCGGGTGTTCCAATGCCGAAAGCCCCGGGGTCGATGCAAACATCCAGCCGGAAAACAATTGTTCGATCGTGCCATTGGCATCATCGCGCATATCGGAAATTTCAAGGAACCCGGCACTTTCCGGGCGTTCTTCGGGCGGGGTACGATAACAGGCATCAACCCGGATCGACAATGTGCCAAATTTCACCATCTGCCCGACCGGCACTTCGAACGTCGAAATGCGCGCGGTGATTTTATCAAGCCCCTGCAACTGGGCAATCTGGGCCGGGCGATAATCAAGCGCAAAGGCTGACGACAAGGCTGCAGCCGATGCACATATGGCAACAGCAGCGCCAAACAAAACTCTGGATTTCATGATGATTTAATCCTGCCCGTCTGGCTTGCCATAGGGATTGTGCAATTCTTCGACAACACTGCGCATCACCAAACGGAACTGTTCTTCGTCACAGCCCATCAGCAACGCATCTTCCATCGCTTCCTGCATGATTTCACGCAGCTCGCCGAAATTGTCGTTCAGAACCTTGATTTTCTCTACACAGGAAAGCGGCGACCCATCGGGGGCCTGCCATGTGGGAAAATGTTTGTTCATGCTGTCGGACTTGCTCATAAACCGGCTCCACTGCCTTTCAGGCTGATCTGGATATCGTCTGTCATGCTGCGTTTCGCAACCTTGTCACAGCCTGATCGGTAAAACCGGCAAAATCATGACCGGATAACCGATCGGTTCGTCCTATTCCGATTTTGCCGAAGAACTGCCCGATGAATAAATCACCTGTCCGATCAATTCCTCAAGGTTAACCGATCCTTGCGTATATTCAATCTCGCCACCTGGCACGATCATATCCACATCCCCGCCCGGCTCAAGCGAGACAAACTTGCCGCCCAGTAATCCATCGGATGCAATCTTGGCTGAACTGTCCAGCGGCAACTCAACGTCGCTTCGCACCGTCATCTTAACCACCGCCATATAGGTCTGGGGGTTCAGATCCTGTGCGGTAACCGATCCAACCTTGACGCCCGAAATACGCACATCATTGCCAACAACAAGCCCGTCAACCCGGTTAAAGCTGGCCGACAGCTCGTATCCGTCAACAGACTCAAGCCCCGCCCGCGAATAACTGAATGCGGCAAAGCCAACCGCCACTGCGATTACCGCTGCCCCGGCAAGGGATTCGATCAGTCTGTTGCTCATGGGCCCTATCCGTCTTCACTATCTTGTTGATCTGTATGCTGTCTTATTCTGCATATTGTCCTGCACCGTGCCAAAACACAACCGGATCAAAACAAAACCAGACAAAAACACACTCGGGCGCAAACAATGATGCTGCGCCCGAGTGTAAGATATAACGAATTAAATTCAGCCTTCCGGCGACCATGCCTGATAATCGCCGGTCGCCTTGGCGCGTTTTCCGCCGCTGTATTCATGGCCTTTCGGGCGATAGGCATGTTTGGTGCCCGTCAGGTTCGGCAGGTGTTCTTTCTGCCAGTCATAACGGTCTTCGGCTTTTTCAGACAGCGGCGCATCAAGGGTATAATGCAGCCATGCATGCCATTCCGCCGGAACCTTGGAGCCCTCGGCAATACCTTTATAAACAACCCAACGCTTTGTACGGCGACCTTCGGCCGCTTTCTTTTCGGTGTAATACACATTGCCGAAACGGTCTTCACCGACTCGTTTGCCAAACAGCGCGGTAAAAATGCGGGTCCCTACGGTGGCCATCTGCGGTCTCTCTCCAGAACTGGTTTTCCGCCCTTGGCGGCGCATAACACTTATGTTTGTGTCACACGGTCAATCAGGAACCTTATATGTCGTGATGTTACGACAAAGTCAATGTTTCAGGCACCTTCGCACCGCATTTCGGCAGGTCACAGGATAAGGCACACCATATGAAGCGATGCCCCCTTCATCGCCGCGTGATATCCGGTAAAAATCAACCCCAAAACAACCCACAACCCCTTGTGGGCATCCGACTCATTGAAACACAATCGTCACACCATCCTGTCCACCTGTTTATCCACAGTTACACAGGCGACGCCAGCGATTCCAAGTCCGTCCGGCCTTGAAAATTCATGCCATGGAAAAACATCAATTTTCATATAAATATCAAAATGTTACGTATATTTTCCATGATAGAAAACTCATCGAAATGCAGATGTCGGTGCTTGGTACTGGATTTGAAATGCAAACGGCGTTAGCTTGCTTTTGCGTTACGGGGATGTTGTCCCCCTGGCACTACATGTAGTCCGAGTCTTAGCGACCCCGGACGATACCGCCATCAGAAAAATCGCAGTATTCTGCGACCTTGGCGGGGATTCAAACAATCTTAACGAGATTTTTCAAATATCAAATAAGCGCCACATTGGCAAAAACACCACATCTAGTGATTAAATCGGTGTCAACCACAAAGTTTGGTGGACGCCCCCAGAAAACTACCCTTATAGTCAGCCTGACAAAAGGGGTGGTTCCAGCGGGGGGATCAGCACCAAACAACACAGACTTTCGTTTGTCCAAACATGACCAATTCATAAAGGTCAGGGGGCAGCGTTTGAGCATTGAGCAAACTATATAAAGTCAGACACTGTATGCGCAAACCCCGTGCGCGACATTTATGTTTGACCGCAACCGGAGCAGACCATGCGGATCACGAGAAAGTTCACCCAGGAAGGTGTCAGCCCTTACGCAGACATCGATTTTCGTAAGTCATCCTGCGTCATCAAAAACCCCGACGGATCGGTGGTCTTTGAGATGAATGACATTGACGTCCCCGGCACCTGGTCACAGGTCGCAAGCGACGTTTTGGCGCAGAAATACTTCCGAAAGGCGGGTGTTCCGGTCGCTTTGAAACCGGTCAAGGAAAAGGACGTTCCGTCCTGGCTCTGGCGTCAGACACCTGACATTGCCAAACTTGAAAAAATGCCAAAAGAAGGCCGCTACATCAGCGAAACCAGTGCCACTCAGGTCTTTGACCGTCTGGCAGGCACTTGGACTTATTGGGGCTGGAAAGGCGGCTATTTCGACGGCGAATCCGATGCACAGGCGTTCTTCGATGAAATGCGCTATCAGCTTTCGCACCAGATGGGCGCACCAAATTCACCACAGTGGTTCAATACCGGTCTGCATTGGGCCTACGGCATTGATGGCCCGGCACAGGGTCACTCCTATGTTGATTTCAAAACCGGCGAACTGACCAAATCGGCCAGTGCTTACGAACATCCGCAGCCCCATGCCTGCTTCATCCAGTCGGTTTCGGACGATCTGGTCAATGAAGGCGGCATCATGGACCTTTGGACTCGCGAAGCCCGCCTGTTCAAATTCGGTTCCGGTACCGGTTCGAACTTCTCGAATGTGCGCGGCGAAGGCGAAACCCTTTCGGGTGGCGGTCGTTCGTCCGGCCTGATGAGCTTCCTTAAGATCGGCGACCGTGCAGCGGGCGCGATCAAATCGGGCGGCACCACGCGCCGTGCGGCCAAAATGGTCGTGGTTGATATCGATCACCCCGATATCGAAAACTATATCGACTGGAAAGTCGTCGAAGAACAGAAAGTCGCGGCCCTTGTCGCCGGTTCAAAACTGGCTGAAAAGCACCTGACCGAAGTTCTCGCAGCCTGCACCAACTGGGATGGTGCCGCCGATTCCGAAGATCGTTTCCTGCCGCGCGCCAACCCGCAGCTTAAAGAAGCTGTTCTGGCCGCCCGCGCTGTGATGATCCCGGATTCCTATATCAACAAGATCATCGAATTCGCCCGTCAGGGCTTCACCGAAATCAACTTCAAGACCTATGACACCGATTGGGACTCCGAAGCATACCTGACCGTATCGGGCCAGAATTCAAACAACTCGGTGCGCGTCTCGAACGGTTTCTTGCAGGCTGTTCTTGATAACGGTGACTGGGAACTGATCCGTCGTACCGATGGCAAGGTTGATAAAACCATCCCGGCCCGCGAATTGTGGGACAAAGTCGGCGAAGCCGCATGGGCCTGTGCCGATCCGGGAATCCAGTACGACACCACGATCAACGAATGGCACACCTGCCCGAATTCGGGTCGCATCAATGCGTCCAACCCGTGCTCGGAATATATGTTCCTTGACGATACCGCGTGCAACCTTGCCTCGATGAACCTGATGAACTTCCGTTCTGATGATGGCGGGGTTGATATCGCGGCCTATGAACATGCTGTGCGCCTTTGGACTGTTGTTCTCGAAATCTCGGTTCTGATGGCTCAATTCCCATCGGATCGGATTGCTGAACTGTCCTATCGTTACCGTACGCTTGGTCTTGGTTATGCCAATATCGGTGGCCTGTTGATGAGCATGGGCATTCCCTATGACAGCGACGAAGGCCGTGGCATTGGCGCCGCACTGACCGCGATCATGTGTGGCGTTTCCTATGCAACCTCGGCCGAAATGGCGTCCGAACTCGGCGCCTTCCCGGGTTATGCCGATAACGCCGACGAAATGCTGCGCGTCATGCGCAACCATCGTCGTGCCGCACATGGCGAACAGGAAGGCTACGAAGGCCTGACCATCAATCCGGTACCGCTTGTTGCAGCCGATAGCCCCTATGCCGATCTTCCGGTTGCCGCGCGCGCCGCATGGGACAAAGCATTGGAACTGGGCGAAAAGCACGGTTACCGCAACGCTCAGACCACGGTTATTGCCCCGACCGGCACCATCGGTCTGGTCATGGATTGCGACACCACCGGGATCGAGCCGGACTTTGCCCTTGTAAAGTTCAAAAAGCTTGCTGGCGGCGGTTACTTCAAAATCATCAACCGCACCGTTCCGGTGGCACTGGCAACGCTCGGCTATACCGAACGTCAAATCCGCGACATTGAAAAATACGCGGTTGGTCATGGCACCTTGGTTGGATCCCCGTCCATCACCCATGATGATTTGAAGGCCAAAGGCTTTAACGACGACGCGATCACCAAAATCGAAGGCGCACTTGCCAACGCATTCGACATCAAATTCGTCTTTAACAAATACACCTTTGGCGAAGAATACTGCGTCAAACAGCTTGGCCTTGATGCCAAGGCGATCAACAGCATGAACTTTGACATGCTCGCCGCCCTTGGTTTTGATAAAAAGCAGATCGAACTGGCAAACACCTATGTTTGCGGCGCGATGACGCTTGAACAGGCCCCGCATATGCGTGACGAAGATCTTCCTGTCTTTGATTGCGCCAATCCGTGTGGCCGTATCGGCAAACGTTATCTGTCGGCTGAAAGCCACATCCGCATGATGGCCGCGGCTCAGCCGTTCATCTCGGGTGCGATTTCGAAAACCATCAACATGCCCAACAATGCCTCGATCCAGGATTGCAAGGACGCCTATATGTTGTCCTGGCGTCTCTGCCTTAAGGCAAATGCGCTATATCGTGATGGCTCGAAACTCAGCCAGCCGCTGAACTCGGCACTGGTCGAAGAAGACGATTACGCTGATCAGTCATCCTCGGCCAAAGTCGCCGCGGTTTCCGAACAGATCGTTGAAAAAATCATCGAACGTGTGGTTCAGGGCGAACGTCGTTCCCTGCCCTCTCGCCGCAAGGGTTACACCCAAAAGGCCACCGTTGGCGGCCACAAGGTTTACCTGCGCACCGGTGAATACGAAGACGGCAAGATCGGTGAAATCTTCATCGACATGCACAAGGAAGGCGCGGCGTTCCGCTCGCTTATGAACAACTTCGCCATCGCAGTGTCCATCGGCCTGCAATACGGTGTACCGCTCGAAGAATACGTCGAAGCCTTCACCTTCACGCGCTTTGAGCCATCAGGCATGGTTTCCGGGAACGACGCCATTAAAATGGCAACCTCGATCCTTGATTACATGTTCCGCGAATTGGCAATTTCCTATCTTGGCCGTAACGACCTTGCCCATGTTCAGCCCTCAGACATCCTGCCCGACACTGTCGGCAAAGGCGTTGCCGAAGGCGGACTTGGCAAAGAAGCCAAAGCCGAAGACCGCGCTATTGAAACCATTCGCAAAGTTGCCTCCAGCGGGTTTGTCCGTCGCAACCTTTATGTTGTCGATGGCGGCGCTCCGGTCGAAGAACATGTGACCACGCTAAAAGCAACCGGCACCGACCATGGCCATTCCCATGATCACGGCCAGCACGCGGCAACCGCAACGGCGACGATTTCAAGCACGACCACCGTCACCAGCAGCGAAACCGCGATCCTGAATGCCAGCGAAGAAGTCATGTCGGCATCGGATGCCAAAATGGACCGCATTCGCGAAGCGCGTATGAAAGGCTACGAAGGCGACGGTTGCCCCGATTGCGGCAACTTCACCCTGGTGCGGAATGGCACCTGCCTTAAATGCGATTCTTGCGGCGGCACCACCGGCTGCTCGTAAGGGCCCCGGTGACACCGAACGTCTGATTAAATACGCAAACCGGCCGGGATTAATTTCCCGGCCGGTTTTGTTTTAACGATCATCAGCTTGGTTTGGCAGGACCTATCCCGGCTGCCCATCGGCGCGCACGGATAATAGTTTGGGCACGAACACCACCAGATAAAGAACAAAGGCCAAAATCCACAAAACCGATGCCCCGCCGATCATCAAATCATAAGGGATAAAATCGATATAACTTCCCCCCACCCGCAGCACTGCCGACAGATTGATCAAAACAAGCGCCCCATAAAGCGCAACCGGGAACCGCAATTCCCGCCCGCTATGGCGCAGCCCGGCAATCCCCATAACCGTCAGGATCGCACTGCCCGCCGCACCAATCCCCAATCCATGCAGAAAATCAGTCCCAAGGCCCATTCCCCAAATCGCCGATATTCCGATCCCGGCAAAGCCAACCGCGATCCAGCCATGCCCCAGATACAGCCCCAAAACATAGGGCCGTCGCAAAACGCGCCCAACGTGAAAATCGCTTAGAACATCAAGTTGGGCGGCGGCGGCGGCAAGCGCGATCCATCCGCCAACCGCATGACCGGGGAAAGTTCCATCGACCGCCAGATACAGCAACACCACAAAATTCGCCAGATTTCGGCGCGGTGGTGCCGGGCGAAATGTCGGATCACACCCGTCTTGTTCCAGGGCGAAATTAACCACAACCATCGCAATTCGGGTGGTTGATAACACAATCAACACCATCATCAGCAAAAGGGCCGACCGCAGGCCGGTTTCGCCCCATCCGGCATCGCCAAAAAACCCGCCCGGCAAAAACCCACCGGCAAAAAACACAACCTGCGCCAGAAACAAACCGCCAATCGCCCAGACAAACCCGGCATGACGGCGCATCCGTGCCGCCATCATCGCGCGCGTCACAATCGCGCAAAGCACCGGCAAAAACGCAAGATTAACCACCGCCACCAATTCAATCGGCAATACAGCGGCGAAAATCATCGCACCCCGCCCGGCCAGCCACAGCCCGACAAGCAAAACCAGCCCCCGCCCACAAAGCGGCGCGGTTGCCGTCCAGCTTGGCAAAGCCGTCAGGATAAACCCGGCAAGGGCGGCGACCATAAAGCCGTAAATCATTTCATGGGCATGCCAAAGTCCGGGCGATGCCCAGGGCAACGGATCGACGCCATCAAACAAAACAAATAACCAGATCGGGATAATCGCGATGGCATATCCCGCCGCCAGCAGGAAAAACGGCCGGAACGCATAAGCCCAAAGGGGATGCAGATAAAAGCGATCCATCACAGCCTGTCTGTATCCTGTGCCCCGAATGCCCGCGCCACAACCGGCACCGCCAGCAAATCACCAACCTCATTGAAAATGTCGCGTTCTGCGCGGCAACCGGGCGTGCCGGACATTTGATGTTGATAAACAATCCCACGCGGATGCCGGTCCATCACAACGATAACATCGCTGATCCGGGCGGCTTCGATCAAATCATGGGTAATAAACACCGCCGTCAATCCGCGGTCTGAAATCTGGCGCACCATCAAATCCTGCAATTCCTGACGCAGGCCGACATCAAGCGCGCTAAACGGTTCGTCAAGCAACAACAAATCGGGTTCAATCACCAAGGCCCGGCCAAGGGCAACACGCTGGCGCATCCCGCCGCTCAGTTCATGGGGATATTTATCCAGATCGCGCAAATCAAGGCCAAGCGTGACGGCAAGCGCGCCAATCCTGTGCTGAAAATCAGCACGTCTTTGGCCCCGCGCAGCAAGGCCAAACGCCATATTGTCGCCCGCGCGTTTCCACGGCAATAAACGCGGTTCCTGAAACACCATTGCCGGATTGCGAAAATCACACTCAAGACTGCCGCTATCGGCATCAATCAACCCGGCTGCAATCATCAATAACGTCGTCTTGCCACAGCCCGACGGCCCGACGAGTGAAACAATCTTGCCCTGCCCGATCTCAAGCGAGATATCGGAAAAAATTTCCTGCCCCATCCGGCTGACCGAAACCGATTTCCACGCCAGCATCACATCCTCCGCATTTGGGCAGATGACCCTTGCCCGGCAGGGCGTCGGCGCCATGTTTCGGTGCGCCGTTTAAGGGGTTCCAACACAAGATATTCCACCGCCAGCAACAATCCGACCACCGCAACAATCCACGCCATGGTCGCGGCCGTATCAAGATTGACCCGCGCAGTTGCCATTCTGGCCCCGATCCCGTCCGAGGTCGCCAAAAGTTCGGCCATCACCGCAACCTTCCACGCCATGCCAAGCGCAGTAATCCAGGCCGGAAACAGATAGGACAGGATATGGGGCAGATGCACATCAACAAAAATACGCAACCGACTGGCGCGAAAAATACGCGCCATATCCTCAAGCTCGCGGTCAAGGGTACGCGTGCCTTCCACCGCCCCGGCAAAGGTGATCGGGATGCTGGTTACAATAACGGTAAACATCGGTGTCATACCGGTTGGCCCGAACCACAATAACGCCAGCACAATCCATGCAATCGGCGGAATGCCCAGCAACACCGTCACCACCGGGCGCACCGCACGGGCGGCTGTCATCGATAACCCGGCCATAACCCCGACCAAACTGCCAATCAGCCCGGAAACCGCAAACCCGCCAATCGCACGGATGGCGGTATCCGAGGCCGCCGATATAGCCGATCCATCACGAATAAACCCCACAAGCCGCGCAAACGCATCGGCCGGGGCCGGCAGGATAAAATCGCCATAAACCGCGTGCCCGGTTTCCCAAAGCGTAACAAACAGGAAAAGGCCAACCAACGCCCCCCAGACACTCCAAAAATAAACGGCAATGCCTTTGATAACGCCAATCACGCCTTTCCCTGCCTCCGATCAAAGTGAAAGATAGAATGCATCGGCGGGCAATTTCCCGCCGATAATATCGGGGGATTGCTGCGCCAGCGTTTCAAAGAAAAATTCAAGATCCGCCCGCGCATCCGCCGCCGAGACCACCCGTAAATTGGAATACGGAATGGATTTTTCGATCACCGGCCCGGCAATTTCCAGATAATCCTGCGCCAGTCGTCCGGCACTGGCCGGATTATTATTCACCCAGTCGGTTGACCGCGCTGCCTGTGCGTTAAATGTCGTTACAAAATCGGGCTTGCGCGCCAAAAGACCGTCACTCACCACCGCCCCGGCCTGTGGAATAAACGGTGCGCGCCCGGTCGCCCGTCCCCATTCATCCTGAAGGCTCAGGACCCGATTAACCGCAATCGATGCGCCAAGACCCTTAAGGATTGATGCCGTTGCAAGTGGCTCTGGCAAAATCGCGGTATCAACCCGCCCGGCCAACAAATATTGCACCGCCTCAAGCGGGGTCGCGGTGTAAAGGATGTTAACATCCTTATCCGCCGACATCCCGTTTGCGCCTAGAATATGGCGAAACACCAGATCGGGCATGTCATTGCGGAACGGCATGACAATCGTTTTCCCGCCAATATCAGAAAGCGACGTCACAGCCTTATCCGTGCTCATCATATAAAGCAGGCCCCAGGTCATCACATTCGCCATCTTGACCGGCAACCCACGATTAAACAGGTTGGCTCCGGTATAGGTCGGCACAATTGTGATTTCCATGTCACCCGATGCGACCCCGGCGCGCATTTGATCCGGCGTCCGCCAAACCCGAAAAACCGATCCGGGTGCCGCGTCTTGTATCGCGCTGCTTTCCGTCAAATGGGCCAGCGCAATCGACGGGCCGACCGGCGGCCCCCAAATACCAACCGCATCCGCCGATTTTTCGGCTGCGGCAAAAGCATAGCGTGATGAAAGTGCGACCGCGCCGCTGGTAACCGCCCCGGCCAGAAAAGCCCGGCGGCCAAGTTTTATTGCATCGAACATCGTCGTCTCCTTTAAACTGCACGATCATCCGTGCGGATTAGAAATTGCCCGACAAACGGACCCAAATCGCCCGCCCCGGTGCATATATCGTTGATTTTCCGGGGTTTTCGATGTGGTTGCCCTTGATGTATTCGCGGTAATCACGGTCCAACAAATTGTCGATCCCCGCACTCAGCGACATACGATCGTAAACCTGCATCCCGGCATAAAGATCCAGCACGCCAAAACCGCCGGTATGTTCGTCAAAGCCGCTTCCCGTGGCGGTGTCATCATCCAGCCGGTTTTGATCGGCGACCAACCGCAACCGCGACCCGACATTCCAGGTCCCAAGGCTGCCAAGACTTTCGTGATAATCGACCAGGATATTCGCCTCAAGCGGGGCTACCTGATAAACGGCCCGGTTGTCGGTTGTGTTCTCTGCCCGCTGCCAGGTTACATTCATCCGGCTTGATAAATTCCGCGTCGCATTCCATTGCAGATCGGCGTTTGCCGCCATCCAATTGGCGTCAACATTGCGAAAAACATAGGCCCCGTCGCTTAAAAGAACACCGCTTTGCCCGCGCGCCCGATCCAGCGTGATGAAATCATTGATCCGGTCGTAATAAACCGACCCGCTTAGACGGACCGATTGGAACAGGCCAGACCCCGGTTTTTTACGCTGATAATCAAGATAGGCATCATCTTCAAAGATCGTGCCGATTTCAAACTTGTGATGTTTTTCCGCTGAAAGCTGCGGATTACCGACCCAGCGTGATGTCGTTGCACCGCTAACGGCGTGGTATTTCTCGATATTATCTGCCGACCTTACAAGCCGCGATGCATCGCCATAAACCGTAAGACCGGCGGGATGAACAAGCTGCTCATAACGCAAGCGCCCGCTCAGATTGTTGTCCGTCGCGTCAAGGTCCGTGGTCCCGTAATAACTGCTGTAAAGGGTTCTGGGGCTGATATTGAACAATGCCGGGTTTGGCCCACCATCGGGCACCTCGTCGGCGGCCCCCGGTGCGGTATGCACCCGTTCAAACAGGATGCCCGCCTTTAAAGTCCGGTCCTGTTCGGCGCCAAAACTTTTTTCCGTATCAAGATTAAGCGCCAGCGTATCGCGATCAACATCTGGTATCCGCACGGAATTGACCTTGTCGTCATTCGTAACGTTATACCGTCTCGCGACATGGTTATCGTGCGTTCCGGTAAATGTCAGGGCGTTTTCCCAACCCGCCGTATCAAAGGATGCCTTGCCCTGCCCCTCCCAAATTCGGCGGTCAATCGCAACCCGCATTTTCTGGCCGCTATTGCTGCGCAGGCTGTAATTATCCGCACGGCGGGTTAAATCGATCAACTTGAAACCGCTCTCGAAATCAACGCCCGTGCCAAAAATATTGCGCGTCTCAAGGATCGCCCGACCAACCTTTCGATCCGTCTCAAGCAAATCCAAGCCATGATGGGGCTGCTTTTCGTCGGTAATATCGTCCTGAATCCCGATCAGTTTCAGCGACGCCAAGGGGGATGGTGTCCATCCGGTCACAAACTGGCGCACCTCGCGGCGATACCCGGCATCGACTTCTTCGCCATTGCCGCCTTCATAACTACCGGAATCTTCAAACCGATAGCCCCCCATGGCAAAACCTTCCGCCCCTTTGATCGCGGCTTGCCCGGCATAGGTTTTTGTATCCCCCGCCCCGTCAAAACGGGTTGTCACCTTTACCGGGCGTTTTGCGCCCAGAACACTGTCCTCAGCCCCTTCGGATTTTTCCAGCGCACCATGGCGAAACTGATGCATCGGGTCGGCTGTCAACAACGTTTCCGGTGTAATAAGTTTCGGCGGCCCGCCCTTGGCATGACGTTGCACCACCGTCGGATCAACAAACAACTCCTGGGCAACAACCTGCCCGGACAGCACCACAAAAAATGCACACCCCAAACCAAAAGCAGTCCCCCCGGACATACGCTTCATCAACCCCATATCAGTTCCCCATTCCCATGATCAGACGTCAGTTTCACTGACACAAACACGCAACCCTAAATGCAATTAGTTTTGCGAATCATTTTCACTTGGGATGAAATATAGAGCCTCCTCTGCCCCATCCTTGACTTTGGTCAAGAAACGATATTCGGTCTTAATCGCAAAAAACCTTCAACCTGAACAATAAGTTAGTTCTGATGGTTAAAACACGACTTTTGCGTGCAAAGCCCTTGTAAAAGGATGTTGAAATTTGCACACTGCCCGAATTGGAACACCTCGGCTGAAAGAAAGTGCTGTTTTGACCCCGCTTGATGCCACCACTGCCCTGATCGTCCTAGATGTGCAAAAGGCCATCGACGATCCGAAATGGAACAGCAAAAACAATCCCGGCTATGTCGATGCGATTGTGCGCTTGCTGGACGGGTTCCGCGCATCAAACCTGCCTGTCATTCATGTCCGCCACCAAGAAGCCAATCCGGCCTCAACCTTTTATGCCAATGGCCCCGGCCAACCGTTCAAGGATGAAGCAACACCGGTTGACGGTGAAACCGTCATCACCAAAACCGTCAATTGCGCCTTCATCGGCACCGACCTTGAAGATCAATTGCACGCACGCGGCATCAAACGGCTGATATTTACCGGCGTTGTCATTCACAATTCAATGGATGTGTCGATCCGCGCAGCACAATGTCTTGGTTTTGAAGTCTATCTGCCACTTGATGCCACCACCGCGATTGACATTACAGACGCCAATGGCAAACGGTTCGACGCGCAAACCGTTTTTGATCTCTATGCTGCTGTTCTGGCATCGGAATATTGCACATTAACCCGCAGTAAAGATGTAATCAGCGCCCTGCCCTGAACCATCTTTGTTCGGTACGAACCATCTATGACAACAGCGCTCAATATCCATTTTGCGCAGTCATTATCCATAAAACGTTAAAATTGACATGGCTCTTTCTTTCGCCATAGCCCCCACCGCACACTGCCGTTAAAGGTCCTACAACGAAGCTGCTCTGTCAGCAGCGCAGGGGGACGTTTTGCCATGAGAAGACGTAATAAAATCAGCCATATCTTCAAACGGGAACAGGCTAATCGCCCCCCCATCACCGGCTTGATGTCTTTTACAAGAAAATGGCTATATGCACTGGCTCTGACCGGACTGTCCTTGCCCTTTGCCAACAGCGCTTTCGCCCTGAGCGCGGGGTGTGCTGGTTGGAACACGTCAGCCACCAGCGATGGCATAGTAGCCAGCAACCAAGCGTTTAGCGCTTGGGAGGTCGCCAAGGTCACCTTCAAACACGTAGGCGGCACATCGCCAAACAATTATACCTATACCTATACGGATAACATAAACGCCGCCAATTCACGCGCCGCCACGGCGGGCAGCACCAGCATCGGCGAAACCGTCACCCTCACCATCCAGATTCCGGCTGACACGACCAACGCCAAGCTTATCATGTATGGCCCCACTGCGAGCTACAACTTAACGGTAACCTGCGTTGCCGGATCGCCACCGGCCGAGAAATCAACATCCGCTGCCAGCACTTCATCTGCAGTTATCGGTGCGGTTTCACGGTCCCAAACCACCGTTATTCAGCAAAACATCAAATCACGCACCTCCTCGATCATCAGTCCTGCCAACACATCCCAAATAGGGAACGTTCCTAACGAAACGATATCATCGGGCACCCCCGGCACGAATAACGCAAGTTTGATCGACAACCTTGCGGATGATGATCGGAACACCATCACCACCCGCAACAATGTGCTCCGCCGCCTTGCCATGACCGGCGATTTCGATAGTTCCCGGATGGCCGCAAACGGCTTTGGCACCTCCGCCCTTGGCCTTGGCCCAACCGATCGGGGCGATGTTGGTGGCGCTGGCGGTATTGACGGCCGATCTGCATTGCAAAACACCTCCCCCTTCACCGTTTGGGGGCATGGATCCTTTACCTCGGTCGACAATGACTTTGTCAGTGGCAGCACGGACAGCCGTTATAATGGCGATGTCTGGGGCTATAATATCGGGCTGGATTACAAATTCGCCGAAACCCTGACAGCGGGTCTGTCGCTTGGTTATAACGATACTGACCTGACCACCTCATTTAACTATGGCAGCTATCAGGAAAAGGGTTGGGTCGCATCCCCCTATGCCATTTACCGGCCAATTGCCAATCTGACCCTGGTCGGCGAAGCCGGGTTCGGGCTGGGCGATATTGATGTTGCACGCAATAACGACGCGGTTTCGGGCAAAACGGAATCAGACATGTGGTTTGCGGCGATCAATGCATCCTATGTCATCCACCCCGTCAAAACTCTGACCGCCGTCTCCCTGACCCCGTCACTGGCGTTTATTGCCGCACACAAAACAGTCGATGCCTATACCGAAAGCGACGGCACCGCAGTTAGCAAAACCACCGCAAACACCCGCCAGATTAATCCGGCCATCGAAGCCGCCTATGGCTTTGCACCAACTCAAAGCCTGACCGTGACCCCGTTCATTGAAACCGGTCTGATTTATGATTTCACCGATGAAATCAATAATGACAAAACCGCGTTTAATATCGGCGGCGGTGTGCGCCTGTCCGAAAGCACCACCGGGCTCAATGCCGCGCTTGAAGGCAATTACCTTGCCGGGCGCACCGATTACACCGAATACACCCTTAGCGGCACAGTCACCTATGGCTTTGCCCTGATGGGAGATGATGGGCAGGAAATGGGCATCGTCAAACCGTTTGTGGCGTGTAACCTCAACGAATACGGCAACCAGCGCGTCCGCACCGGGTTTGGCTTTGATACCGGCCCACTAACCAGCGAACTCGCCCTCAGCCATATGATGTCGGTTGCCAATGATGAAGATGACAGCAATAGCAGCGCGATTGAGATCAGCATGTCCTTGCCGTTCTGATCATCGACTAATACAGATATCCAAATGCAATCTATTGCACGCAAACACCCCTGACTATTGGTCGGGGGTGTTTGTCTTTGCGGTTACATTTACGATCAGCCCATAATTTTTCGCCCGCAATAATGCACATCATCGCCCCCGATAATGTCACGGCATCCCCCGATCAAAGCTCAAAATCTGAATTTCATCAATGAACGCGGAACAACCCTGCTTTCTCGGCGTTGTCGCTGCTATCATACGGATCCCAAATATGGGGCACGGACAAACGCAAACAACAACAGGAACAACCATGTCCATCAATCGTGTTATCGGCGCTGTCATTCTTGTGATTGGTCTGGGTCTTTTGATTTCCGGCTATAATGCTTCGGAAAGTGCCGCGGATCAGCTATCTGAAACCTTCCTTGGCAATTATACCGACGAAACCGTCTGGTATCTGATCGCCGGTGCCGCCGCGACCGTTGGCGGCTTCCTGTTGCTTATGTTCGGGCGTCGTCGCTAAATCGTTACGGCTGACAGCCTTAACCGCCGACGATATCAATTCTCAGGGTTTAAGCGCCTCAGCCTGAACCCTGAGCCCCAAAACCCGCTCATCGTCAGTATTATATGGCATGCGCTTCGCGCAACACTCAAATGGGCTTTATGGACATTATGGTCATTATGGCTATAATGTCCAAATCCATACGGAGGTAATCATGAGCCGCGTTTCAGCAACAGAGTTCAAAAACAACATCGGTGCATTTAGTGATGCTGCAATGCATGAACCGGTAATCATCACCAACCATCAGCGCGACCGCCTTGTTCTTATGTCTGCAGAAGAATATCGGCGCCTGACCAATGTGCCTGATACCCCGCCTGACGACCGTAAACGTCTGATCCGCGAACGGGCCAATTATCATCGCGATACGATTATTGAACTGGCGCAACGGTGACCGCACCCACATGGGTCACACGGGTCGATGTTGAAGCAATTCATGAAACCATGATTGAAATCGGTGGCGGCTCATACGGCTTACGCGATGCCGCCTTGCTGGAATCGGCCCTTGCCCGCCCGCAAAACCTCTATGCCTATGGCAAAACCAATATTTTCCTTCTGGCTGCCAGCTATTCAGAGGGGATCGCACGCAACCATCCCTTTATCGATGGCAATAAACGCACAGCCCTCCTCACCGCCGATCTGTTTCTTGCCGACAATGGCCTGCATCTGAACAAAGCCATTGGCCTTACATATGTTGAGATGATGGAAAGGCTCGGCCAAGGCCTGATGACGCGCGACGAAGCTGCTGATATTTTCCGCATGAATTGCCAACCTGCCTGACGGCTCTGGCAACAGACTGTTGACGAACAGCATCTGGTCTTGGGGCCCGCTTCGCATCATATTTGGTACAAATAATGAAACCAAAACAGGTGCTCAAATGACCAACGCGTCTTCGAACGCTACGGCCCCCAGCCTTACGCCGATCTTCATCTCGCACGGGTCGCCCATGCTGGTGGCGCGGCAAAACACCCCGGCCTTTGACTTTCTGGCCCATGAACTAGCACGGCAAACCGATGGCGCGCGGGCGATCCTGATGATCTCTGCCCATTGGCAAACAAAAACGCCAACCATCTCGACCGCGGCACGCCAGGAAACCATTCATGATTTTTATGGTTTCCCCGATCCGCTATATCGCCTGCAATATGATGTTGCCGGAAATCCTGAACTGGCATCTGAAATTGCGGATCTGATCGGGGCAGAAACCGATGCCAAACGCGGCCTTGATCACGGCGCATGGATGCCGATGATGCTGGCCCGGCCCGATGCCGATATTCCGGTATTTCAGCTTTCAATGCTCGGCCATGGCAGCCCGGCCGATCATTACGAACTGGGTAAAAAACTGCGCGACTTGCGCAACCTTGGCGTGCTGGTCATTGGCAGTGGGGCGATGACCCATAACCTGCGCACCCTTGATCGCAACGAAGGCCCGATTGATCCATGGGCCGTTGAATTTACCAACTGGATGCTGGGCAAACTTGGCAGTCACGATATCGATGCCCTGCTTGATTACCGTGCCCAAGCCCCCCATGCCGCCCGCGCCCATCCCGAAGACGATCACCTGATGCCGTTTTATGTTGCCCTTGGCGCGGCATCCGATGATTTCGTTGCCGAAACCCTGCATGACAGTTTTGAATTCGGCAATCTTGCCATGACCGCTGTGCGCTTCTACGATCAGGGCACTGTCACGGCGGCGGCCTGATCATATCTGATCCTGATGATGTGATTGCACCGGCTGCCCTAACCAATACGGGATGCCATGCTTTCGCAAGACCAGACCACGCTTGACATCAACACCACACGACAGGGCCTGATTGAAATCACCGATCAGGTCCAGTCATGGATCGCCCAAACCGGCATCACAACCGGGCAAATCACATTGTTTTGCCGCCACACCTCGGCCAGCCTGACCATTCAGGAAAACGCCGATCCCGATGTTGTGCTCGATATCGAAACCTTCTTTACCCAACTGGTGCAGGAAAACCCCGGTCTTTACCGCCATACCTGCGAAGGCCCGGATGATATGCCCGCCCATATACGTGCAAGCCTCACCGATGTGTCGCTGACCATTCCGGTATCACAGGGCCGCGCTGTTCTGGGGATCTGGCAAGGTATCTATCTGTTTGAACATCGCCACGCCGCCCATCATCGTCAAATCACCCTGCATCTGATCGGGGACTAAACGTTCAAGGCCCCAGCTCCGGCCCCGGTAGGCTTACCCTACCAATTCCGGCTGACGCAACCAGATACCCTTCATCTGAATTTCAAGCAATTCACGCAGCGTCGCACACATATCCTCGCAATCGTAATTCTCGGTGCCGACATGTTCGTGGATGGTGAATAAAAACAAAGCCATCGTGGTTTTGTGAATTGCCGCCGGATCGATTTCCGGGTTCAACTCGCCGTCAAGCTGGGCATCTTCGATCAGGCGCGTCATCGCTTCAATCAACCCGCTATTACGCATCAATTCCTTGACCGCCCCTTTGCGCGGGGTAAAGACAAGTTGCTGCAAAATCACCCGCCAAAGCCCCGGTTGCAGGGCAATCTGGGCAAACCGAAACGATGCGATATGCATCATCTTGTCCACAAAACACCATTCCGGGTCCATGGTGTGAAGGCCCTTCTTGATCGCATCGGCAAGATGTTCGCCAACACTTGAAATCAACAGGTCTTCCTTGGTCTCGAAATGGCTAAAAACTGTGCCTTCGGCCACCCCGGCGGTCTTGGCAATTTCACGCGTTGACGCCCCGTCATAGCCCTGCGCGTTAAAACATTTACGCGCCGCTTCAAGGATATTATGGCGCGTCTGTTCGCGTTTGCCTGCACGGGTATTCATCGGCCACCTCGGATTAACTGAGCACACTCATTGAGTTAACTCAATTAGTCCGATTGATGACCAATGTCAAACGCCGGATCATTTGGCGCAACGATGCCCCACCCAATGACACATGCCTGAGCAACTCAATTATCGGCAACATTCGGGTCAGTTTCACGTGCGGCCTGATAGGTCGCATTTTCACAAGACGCAAACATGTCCTGATCCTTGCGATAGACCGTCGTGCCAACCCGCATCACGCCCAGAACGGTTGAAAACACATTGTCATGGGAAAAGCTGCCCTTTTGCGCCTGATCACGCATACAGGTATTGTTCAATCCGCGATCATTGGCAAACCCGTTTGATGTCCAGATAAACATCGGCACATGGGTCTGTTCATCCGGGGCAAACATATAGGGTGCCCCGTGCAAATACATGCCGCTTTCGCCAAGCGATTCGCCATGATCGGATACATACAGCAGCACGGTGTTGTACTGGTCCTGATAGGACTGCAACCGTTCCACCAGCTTTGAAATTACAAAATCGGTATAGCGAATGGTGTTGTCATAGGTATTGACCAATTCTTCCTGCGTGCAGTTTTCAATGTCGCTGCGCGGGCAATCGGGCGTGAAAAAACGATGTTCATCAGGATAGCGTTTGTAATAGGTCGGGCCGTGGCTGCCCATCAGATGAAGGGTAATCAGCTTGTCGCCAGACATTCCAGCAATCTGTTCGTCCAACCCGGCCAGCATCACCTCGTCATGGCAAGTACCATTGCCACAAAATTCGGGAAAATCTTTCGGGCGAAGCTCAACACTTGGCGTCCGGTCACATGCGCCTTTGCATCCTTCGTCATTTTCTTTCCAAAACACCGAAACACCGGCCTTGGCCACAACATCCATCAGGCTTTCACTATGGCGGGCGACTTCGCCGTTGTAATTGTCATGCCCCATGGTTGAAAACATGCAGGGTACTGAAACGGCCGTGGCCGTCCCGCAAGACCGGACATTCTGAAACGCCAGCAAACCGGGGATTTTTTGGGTAAAGACCGATGTTGGTCGCGCGTATCCATTGGCCTGCACGCTTTGGGCGCGCGCGGTTTCACCAATCACCAAAAACATCAATGTCGGTTTGCCATTGGCGGAAATTGCCACAGTCTGATGCGCATCATCACCCACCGTGCGAAATGCCATTTTGGACGAAACATAGCGTCGTTTGAAATATTTCACCGTCCCGGCCACGTAATTGACCGGGGCGACTTCCTTGCCCAGCACTTTGTTATTGCGCCCGACCGATGCGTAATCCTTGAAATAAAGTCCGGCCAACCCGCCCAGCATAACAAGCGGCACCATGATCATCACCATGCGCCCCATGACACCGCGCAGGATCGTTTCCGGATAGCGGACCGGCATCAGGGCCAAAAGCACAACCGGAATCCCCCCGGTGACAACAAACCACATCGCCGATTGCAGATTAAGATAGGAACCCGCTTCACCCGGATTGGTTTCGACGACATTTTCGATCATGCCCCGGTCAAACACGATGCCGTATTTGATCATCGCATAATTGGCCAGCGCCCCGGTAATCAGCAACAGGGCAAAAAACGGCTTCATCAAATATTTGAACGAAAACGGCGTAAACAGCACGACCGAGCCCAGCAGCAACACAAATGGCGCACTGGCCGCAAAGCCCAGATCATAGGACTCAAGCGCCCCTAAAATACTGTAAAAATGGCCCAGAACCTTCCAGTTCAATACCAGAGTAAAATAAAGCGCAAGGCCAATGATGACAAAGCGGTAATCAATTCTGGGAAGGCTAAAACGGGACATCGGCACTCGCACACATAAGGGCTAAATGCCCCACGTCTGCGCTGCGATGTCAGTCCGCGTTTGGCAACGGAACCAACAGGGCCGGAATCAATCCGATACGTGGGGCAACCGGCCAAATCAACCGGTCCCCAATGCCTATCAGCCCAACCTGACAGCAACCTGAACACACAAGCCCCGCCCCGATATGGGCTAATGTTAAAAGTGATGTGGTGATCTTGATGTCAAAGCAGCGATTAAACCGCGGCCCTACGCAACCGCCTGCGGCTCTCGCGCAAGGCCAGATAACTATGTGTCGCCAATGTCACGATCACAATCACCCCGCAGACAAGCGTGGTCTGACTTGGCGCTTCATCAATCACCAGCCAGACCAAAAGCGACCCGAAAATCGCCTCGTTCAACATGATCAGCCCGGCCTCGGCCGCCGGAATTTTCTTGGCCCCGGCGGTGATGAACACAAACGACAACGGCAAAATCAAACAGCCCAGCAACACCAGCCACAGCATATCAAACCCGCTGACAAGACGGGGGTCGGCTGCCGGGGCAATGATCAATGTCGCCATCAGCGACCCGATCATCATCGCCCGGATTGCATCGATATGATTGCGCGTGCCGACCACGTTGAAATAACACGCCATACAAATCGCCGTGCCAAGGGCTAAAACATCGCCCAGCGTATTGGCCCCGCCAAACCCGGCCCCGACAATGGTTGCCAGCGCGCCAAACACCACAATTGATGCAACCCATGTCCGCATCGCTTGGGCACGTTTAAACACAAACACCCCGATTAACCCGGCCAAAAGCGGGGTTGCGGCGATGATCACCAATGTATTGGCCGCATCGGTATTGCGGATCGACAGGATGAAACACACACTGGTGCCGCCGTAAAACACCCCGGCAAACAGCTCGTCACGCGTTGGCAGTATCGCCCGGCCAAGGCTTTGACGCCGTCGCAAACCCTGCACCACCGCTACTGCAAAAAGGGTCGCGGTCAACAATGCCAACCGCCAAAACGCCGTCGTCGTATTCGGTGCCTCGACCAAACGCACCAAAAGCGCATCCGGGCTAATGATCATCACCCCGATCAGGACAAGCCAGCTACCATGCAGCGCAGGTTTGGAAATTTTGATCGCGGACATCGGGGCACTTTCATAAAACCAGTCAGGCACCAGACAAATGGCACGGGTTGGTTTTGCATTGGATTACGCCCGATGACAAATCCAAATTTCTCATCAATCGATCAACATTGCTTATGAACCTCTTCCCTCACACCCACGCAGGCATATGTCCATCGCACCGCAAGCGCAGCCCCCCGACAGGAACCCCACATTACCGCCGTCTTGATGCCCACCTTCACGGCCATGACGAAACTTGCGCACGCATATTCGCCTCTATCCTTTCTCTGCAAAGGCGGGCCATGTTGCCTCCTGCACCTTGCCAATCCCGCAAGGCCGTTTCACACAAAGAAATGGTTTTGTTTGCCCGCCAAGGCCGATAAGTTGAAACAGTTTCGCCACACCAGAAAACAAGGATCATCCCCATGACCGGAAAAATCGACGCCCGCCTTGCCGAACTCGGCATCACCCTGCCCCAGGCAAATGCCCCGGTGGCCAATTATCTGCCCTATGTCCGGTCGGGCAATCTTGTCCATGTATCGGGCCAGATCACCATGGAAAATGGCGAGTTGAAATTCCTTGGCAAACTTGGCAAGGAATTTAAGGTCGAAGACGGCCAGAAAGCCGCCCGCCTGTGCGCGCTGAACCTGATTGCGCAGGTCCGGGCCGCAATTGGCGATCTGGATAACGTCACCCGTGTTGTCAAACTGAACGCCTTTGTCAATTCCGCCCCCGATTTCACCGATCAACCCAAAGTCGTCAACGGCGCGTCCGATACCATGGTCGAAGTCTTTGGCGATGCGGGTAAACATGCCCGTTCGGCGGTTGGCGTCGCATCCCTGCCGCTTGGTGTTGCGGTTGAAATCGACGGCATTTTTGAAGTCGCCTGATCGCCCTTAAAAAAAACACTACCATCGCAAAAGCCGGGCATCATCACGCCCGGCTTTTGTCATTTCTGATCCAGTAAAATCAGTCCCTAATGCTTGCCCGCCACCGCGTTAAGCCCAACAACACCGCCGATAATCATTAACAAAAACATGCCTTTAAAGACGGTCATCGGCTCCTTGAAAAACACCATCCCGATCACCGCAATCGCCGCAGTACCAAGCCCCGACCAAACCGCATAGGCCGTACTGACCGGGATGGTTTTAAGCGTCATCGACAGCACCCAGATGCTCACCCCGTAAAGCGACAGGCTAAGGGCGGCAAACCGCCAATCGGAAAACCCGTTAGACAGCTTAAGCGACACCGTCCCGACCACCTCAAGAAGAATGGCCACAAAAAGATAAACCCACGCCAGCATATCCAAGCCTTTCATCACCAAATCATTTTTCGACCCCACCATGGTCAAAACCACCGCACCGGGCAAGCCCTCACACGCAGCAGCCCCCACAGACGACCCGAAATTAGCAACAGCTAAAAAACCAATTGCTATTAAACGGAGATTAGCACCAGTATAATGCGCGCATAAGAATACATTTAGGGGGGGTACTAATGTTCACACAACTATCGGCCTGGAGTCCGGCCTCTGGCAAAATTCCCACCATAATCAAGGCAATTTTGACCATAGTCTCCATCACTGCGGCCATTCCGGCCCATGCTGCGAACATGTCCCTCTCTGACGCTTTGGCCGACACGAATTGTCAGGGCGCTATATTGGCCAAATATGACGGCATCCCCATCCCACAAGGCATGAGCCTTCAAATCGGTGGCACATCTCCCTGCAAAGATGTCGTCATCCATGCCACTGATGCCCAAAGCGAAAGCAAGATCACCGCACCATTGCGCCCCGTCGTAATCGGCTCTGGCGGTACACTTTCCTTCGAAGACAAGTCCATGACCCTCTATGCCAACTCCTTCCTCGTCAAGGATGGCGGTCAAATGCTTGCCGGGTCGCGCGGTGCACCGATCCAAAACAAAATCAAAATTGTCATGGCTGGCAATTTGTCTGTATCCCCTGCCCCGAAAGCTATCGGGCCGTCACCAATCGTTACCACCACAAATGCAACACCAAATTCCCGCGATATTACTGTGATGGATGGCGGCAAGATTGCATTATTCGGGGGACATGGGCTGTCAGCATGGCCTGACGGCATCAATAACAACCCAAAAGCCAGCCCCGCCTTTATCAATACCCATCAGGGCACCAATAGCTGGAGCTACCTTGCTGCGCCCGCAGGGCCTGCAAGCTATAATGACAGCGCAAATGTCAGCGCCCCCGTGCCATCAACAAATTCCGATACAGTACTAACCTTGGCGGGTGACGTTGACTGGGTTGCGGGTGACTGGATTTCAGTCGCAACCACCAGCTTCTCGTCCCATCAGACCGAAATTGTCCAGATCAGCGCCATAACACCGGTCCGCGACCCCAATCAAAGCGCCATGACAATCACCGACGCAACCCATGCAACGCCGATTGTTGTCACCGCGTCAACTGCACCTGAAACAGGTGCAACCGTCACAATCACAGGTGTTAAAGGAAACACCGCCGCCAACGGAACATGGATCGTCACCAAACAAAGCGACACAACATTTGCGCTTAACACCGCAATCGGCAACGGGAGCTATACAAGCGGCGGCACTGCACAGACACAAGTCAGCCAGGTCACACTCAGTCAACCGCTCAAGCATTACCACTTTGGCGGCAAGGCCCCCACCCCCGGCTTTTTCCCTGCCAATACAACCCAATCCGTCATTACGGGCGCCAACCCGATTGATGTCAGTTTCCAAGCCAAAAGCTTCTATGACGGCCCGGATCAAAATTACGGCATTGATGAACGCGCCGAAGTCGCGTTGTTGTCACGCAACATCAAATTGACATCAGTGGCAGGGCGTTCTGGCGATGCAAATCACTTTACCGGCGGGCATCTGGTTGCAATGGTAAGCGCCCATGGCAAACCCGCACCGATCCTCAATCTGGTTGGTGTCGAGATCGAAAAATTCGGTCAGCCCTTTGTCGGGCGCTATCCGGTCCATCTGCATCACCTGCCACAAATGGCAATCACCGCCGCCACAAACACCACCCCAATCGTCGTCACCTCATCCATGGTTCCGCCTAACGGGTCCATGGTGCGGATTTCTGGCGCTCAAGGAAACAATGCTGCCAATGGCACATGGATGGTGGCCAATCCCACCACCACAACCTTTGCCCTCAAAGAATCAACCGGCAATGGCACCCTGATCGGCACCCCTGTCTGGACAATGGACAATATCCTTGTTCAGGATGTCAGCGTTCATCATGCCTATAACAAATGCTTCGTGGCCCATCACACGGCAAACGCAAAATTCTATAACAATGTCTGTGTTCGAACCGTCGGTCAGGGTGTCTATCTTGAAGACGGCACCGACATCACCGGCAACCAGTTCATACGCAACCACATTGCCGGCACCATGGCCGCCCAAAGCACCTATACCTATCCGCTCACCGGCGGCAGCCAATATTGGGATGGCGACAACCTTCAGGCCTCTAATGCCATCACGCCCAGCTGGTACACAATAAACGGAATTGCTGACACGTCTTTGTCTGGTGAGAATTCCTACATCTCAAATACCAATCAAGCACTTGGTCCTTATCAAGGTCCCGACACCTATCATCCGGGCGGCTTCTGGATCACCAATCCCGGCAACGTCTTTGTCAATAATTCCGTCGCCGGATGTCAGGCACAGGGACGTGGTTATTGGATCATCTCCCAGGACCCGTCACAAGAAAGCGCCTATCCCGAATTTACCGGTAACCGCACACATGGGTGTTATAACGGGATCGACACCGCGCCGGATGCAATTAACAATGCCTCTAACCCGGCACCGTTGCTGTCAACGGCGGCATATCAAATTACCGGCGCAACCAATCCCCCCATTATCGTCACCAGTTCCGGTGCGTTACCGACCAATCTGAACTCGGGCACCTATACCGTCACGATTGCCGGCATCGGAAAAAAGACCAATGGCACTTGGCCAATCAGCGATATTAATCAGGCGCAAAAATCTTTTGGCATAGAAAACGCCCATCTTACCGGGGCTCCCCCACAGGGCGGCACATGGACTTTCGAACAGCAACCAATCCTGAAGGCAAGCAAGGCAAGTCCCACAAGCCCGATTGTCATCACCTTTCCTGATACATCGTTTCCAGTTCCTCCAAATGGGGCAACCGTCATCATTACAGGGCAAAACTCGGCTGTGAATGGGACATGGAAGATCAAAGAGTCAACTTCCTCTGGCTTCACACTCAAAGATTCAGAGGCCAGCGGAACGGGTGGGCTATCGCACAATGGTGGTTCGTGGGCCATGCAAGGCGACATCGCCAGTATCGCCAACGCCCCAATCACAATCACAAGCAATAATGTCCCGCCGACCGGCACACAAATTACCATATCGGACATCAAGGGGAATACCGCCGCAAACGGATCTTGGACAACCACGAAACTCAGCAGCACGACCTTCTCGCTCAACGGTTCAAGCGGCAACGGATCCTATACCAGTGGCGGCAGTTGGAGCGACGCGACCTATCCCCCTGTTCTGGTGCTGAATGGCAACACATCAACCCGATCACGCAATCGGGGCCTATGGAGCCGTTCAATCTTTATGGCACTACACGATAACCGGTTCGCGACCAATCCTTACGGCGTCTCCCTTGCTGGCGGCGGTGGGCCCGAAGGCAACCTGCCGGGTTATTGGGATTTGGCCCATGCCAATGTCTTTGCCGGGATGAGCCGCAACAATGTGGATCGCTATCCGGCCTGCAGCTTCACGGGACAAAACGGAAATAATTGGGAAAAGGAATGCACAGATGTCGCCCTTCTGGCTAGCGGTCATTGGGGGAACTACCCCGATGCCAAGATGAACATTCAGGGCTACAGCTATTATGACGGCCCGGCCCGGATTGAAAACAACCGTTTTGTCAATTTCCGCGCTGACCCGACTGGCATTCACGCCAACGATCCTGCTGCCCGTCTGCTCACGACAATCGACATTGCCAAAATCCACCCAACGGGTCAGCTCGAAGGTCTCGTTAATTCCGCCCCGAAAGGTTCCGCACCATCGGCGAATTACAAAGGTTACGCTGGTGACCCCGCCACGGGCTGGATCCAATCAAACGCCCAATCCGTGCCGCCAACCCAATATATCAAGGGCAGCATCTGGGACAATGTCGACTTCAAGCATCAGGTCTATGATGAATCTGTCAATATGGGCACCTTTCAAGATGGCGATAAAACCACCGTCATCCTTGATATGGATGGCCGCCTTGCCGGGATGAACGTCGCCTGCACATCAAACGATGCTCATTGCACCCCACCCCCGGCGGTATCGCTAAACAACCTTACCTATTACGCCACCGATTTCACCGTGGACGAACCGCACTCCCGCGGGCCGAACAACTTCCTTGCCACGTCACTCATGAGCCCGCATCGCTATGCGACGCTCAATATTGAATCCGTGCCAAGCCCACCAAACATTCCGCCATTACGGGTGGAGATCACCCGCGACATGCCCGCCTACGGGGACACAACCTATCCAAACCTGTTTCTGAACGGACGCGGTCAGGAACCGATCTATGAACCCTTCGTGATGGACCGTATGGGATATACCGTCCGCGCCAAGAACGGCACTGAAAATCAACCTTCCAGCCAAAGCCTGCAAGCATTCGAACCAAAACTTCTGTTCAGCTATACCGATCCATCGGTGAAAAAGGCGGGCCAATTCTTTGTCAACCGGATTGGTGTCTTTGCACCGCTTTCTGAGCCGACCAGCATCAAAATCTATCGTATGAGACGCCAATGGGGGGACAAATATATGGGGGCCAATTGGCCCCCCGCCCCTTATGTCCCGCCGGTCGCCGCCCCGTCCTGTGATGGCACCTTCTTTAAGTTATCCTCAACACAACAAACCAGCGGTTGGCAGGATTGCGTCAACCGGGGTACCAATACCGGCAATTATACCGGCGGGACAACACTCACCCCGGCAACCAGCTGGACGGATTTTGAACAAAACTATACGGACCTTCTGGCCGGGACGACAACCATCGCCACCTTCATCGCCAACCAGACCTATTATTACGACACCACCAGCCAGACGCTGTATTTCTATATGATCGAAGACAAACCGGTCTGGCAGAACTATGCACCGCTTGGCACCTGTGACGCGGCAAATTATGCGACCGGCGAAAACTTTCTTGGCCGCATTCAGGCAATCAAGAGTTTCAGCAATCCCGGCAGTGTAAAAGCCGCCCTTGATGCCGCCTGTCTGGTCAATGGGGGTAGCCCGCAAAAGAACGATCTTTATTCCTGTCATGAAACAGGATGTGCGGCCTATGCCGTTGATCTAACCAATGCTGGGCTATCGACCGGAACGCTCCAGACAATCACCAATGCCACCACTGCCACCAGTACCAACCCGATTGAGATTACGACCGGTGTCGCCCCAGCAACTGGATCGCAAGTAACAATCAATGGGATCATCGGAAACACTGCTGCCAATGGCACGTGGACAGTCACAAATACCGGTGCAACGACCTTTACCTTAAACGGATCAACCGGTAAAAACAGCAACACCTACACATCCGGCGGCAAATGGATATGCGATAATTGTGCCCCACCACATCCGATTACGCGTACGGCCTATCACGGTTGGAATCAGTACAAGCTGGTCTATGCAACACCAACCCAACAGGCCAACGGCCTTCCCGTGGCAGTCAACTCCGCCCTCGGGAATACGGCCCCCCCGACTGACGGGACCGATCTGACCGGTCTGCAAATACCGCGTTTCAATGCCATACCACCACTTGGCAATCAGGTTACCTATAATTTCCAGCCGCTTTCGGGGCCAACCTTCCCGATAACCGAAAACTTCCCCTATCGCTGCACCCAAACACCACCTTGGTCGCCGGTCAATGCACGGGGAACTTACACATCTCCGACCTATCCAATCCATCATTCCATCTGCTCTGCATTCGACATCACTGCCGCAACCAATGCCAGTCCAATTGTCATCACCTCAACCGTCGCACCGCCGACCGGGACAAAGGTGACAATCACCGGCATCACAGGAAACACTGCTGCCAACGGCACATGGACCGTCACCAAGATAACCCCGACGACGTTCTCTCTGAATGGGACAACCGGCAACGTCGCTTATGGAAGTGGCGGCGCGTGGCAAATTGACTGACGTCGGACCTGTAACCGCACAATCGGGGAAATAATCAAACGGCGGATCAGTTTTACGATCCGCCGTTTTCTTTGCCCCATATCAATCCCTTGCCAAAGCCATTGCGTATAATCGCGTACCGGGGCACATTGCCGCACAATCACCAATATGCGACACTGCATCCGCATCTGAAGCAGGAATAAAACCATGATCGAAACCGATATTCTGATTGCTGGCGGCGGCATTGCCGGTATGAGTGCGGCGGCCCGGCTTGCCGCCGATGGCCATAAAATCATGATTGTCGATCCCGCCCCGGCTGACATCGGCGAAGGCAGCGATTTGCGCACCACCGCCTTTCTGGAGCCGGGCATCGAAACCCTTAAAAAAGCCGGTGTCTGGGGCGCGATCAAACCGACCGGGGCGGAACTTCGCGTCATGCGCATCGTCGATGCCGGTGGCACAGAACGCACGCCCCGCGAAACCGCCGATTTTGATGGTTCCGAAACCAAGCAGGGTTTCTTTGGCTGGAATGTCTCAAACAAGGCCGCCCGCGTGACTTTGATGGCAAAGCTCGCCACCCTGTCAAATGTCGATTTTCGTTTCGCCACCACCGTTACCGGTTTTAAAGCCACCTCGCGCTATGGCGAAGTCACATTATCCGATGGTCAAACCGTGCGCGCCAAACTGGTGATTGCCGCCGATGGTCGCAATTCATCGCTACGTGAATTCGCCGGGATCAAACATCGCCGCTGGGCCTATGATCAAAGTGCGATTGTCTTTGTCGTCACCCACGATAAATCCCACGACAATATCTCGACCGAAATCCATCGTACCGGCGGGCCACTCACCCTTGTACCGATGCCTGATCTTGATGGAAAACCCTGCTCATCCGTCGTCTGGATGACCCCGGCGGACCGCGCGCAGCATCTCAACGCCATGGATGATGAAACCTTATCCGCTGAAATCACCCACGAGACCATGAACCTGTTTGGCCCGCTGACCGTCGCCAGCCCGCGTGCAGTCTGGCCGATGATTTCACAAGTCCCGTCACGCCTGATTTCGGCCCGGCTTGCGCTTGTCGCCGAAGCCGCCCATGTCGTTCCGCCAATCGGCGCGCAGGGGCTGAATATGAGCCTGCATGACATCGAAACCCTCGCCACCCTGATCGCCAAAGCCAAACATAAGGGCGAGGATATCGGCGCGACCAGCCTGCTGAAATCCTATGAACGCCGCCAGCTTCCAAAAACCTTGGCTCGCGTTGGCGGCATTGATCTGCTCAACCGCGCCTCCATGTTCGAACCCAAAACACTGCGCGATTTGCGCTATATCGGCCTGTCCACGCTCAACCGCATCGGCCCGCTTCGCAAACTCGCGATCAAGGTCGGCATCGGGAAATAGGCAAAAACAGGCGGGAAACACCCCCGCCCACCTTGCAAAATCGCTTTAAACAATCAGCTTGCCATCCGCCCCGAAAAACGGATGCGGTCCGTCATAGCGGTCGATATAGGCCAGATGCGTCAAAAGGTTTTGGCTTGGCGTATCCCAAACATGCAAATGCATCGCCGGTGGTTCCATGACAAAGGCCGATGGTCCGTCATCGCGCAAATCAAACGCCACCTGATGGGCCACCGATGGGCCGATCATCAACGGCACCCCGGCCCAAATCGTATGGATCGGGCGATGGACATGGCCGCATATAATCGCCCGGATACGGTCGCGATGCTGCGCAACAATCGCCGCCAGTTCATCGGCCCCTTCGCCCAAATTCTGCGCATCCATATGGGCAATGCCGGTCACAATCGGCGGATGATGCATGAAGATCAGGCAGGGTCGATCATCCCCGTCACTCAGGACACCGCGCAACCAGTCAAGCTGATCTGCCCCCAAAACCCCGCCCGGTTTGCCTTCATCAAGGGTATCAAGCGCAATCAGCCGCAGCGGGTAATCATCGACAACATAATTGACGAATGCTGCTCCGTCCTTAACCGGGGTCGCATCCGGAAAAGCCGTGCGCAAGGGGGCACGCCGGTCATGATTGCCCGGCACCATGAAATACGGAAGGGTCAATTTGGTCAGGATTTCCGCCACCAGCCCATATTCTTGCTGGTTGCCAAGGTCGCCAATATCACCGGTAAACAGCACCACATCCGGGCGCGGATCCATCGCCATAACATGGTCCACCGCGTTTTCAAGCGCGCCAGCGGTATCGACCTTGCGATAGGCAAGGCGGCGGCCTGCCCCGATATGCAGGTCGGTCAATTGTGCAATCAGCATCTTTGTCGTTTCTTTCGTTCTTATGAATTGACCGCAACAGCGGGGAAAACCGTCAACCGGTCGGCATTAACCCGGCAATGCACAGGCGTCCCGGCGCTGATCACATCATCGGGATGGGTATCGACAATCACCGGCATGCTGCCAATCCCCGAAACGGTCAGGCGCAACCGTTCGCCCAGATACGAAACCGCCTCGACCCGGCCGGTGAAATCGGCATCCCCGGCTTCACAGGTCGAAAGCCCGTCAGCACGGAAATAAAGCTCGACCGGGCCTTGATCGATGATATCGCCATGGCGCGGATCAAACGCATCCACCGCATCAAAAACACGTTCGCCAATATGCAAACGTCCGTCATGCATTTGCCCGTCCAATCGGTTGGCCGCGCCGACAAAATCGGCAACAAACGGGCTTTGCGGTTTGCGGTAAATCTCGCGCGGGGTGCCGATCTGGGCGATTTTGCCTTTTTGCATCACCACAATCCGATCGCCCAGCGCCATGGCTTCTTCCTGATCATGGGTCACGTAAACCGCGGTAATGCCAAGCTTGCGCAAAAGCCCGTTAATCTCGGTCCGAAGCCGCACGCGCAATTTCGCATCAAGTGCGGTTAGCGGTTCGTCCAGCAACAAAACACGCGGCTGCACCGCAATCGCGCGCGCCAAGGCCACGCGCTGGCGCTGCCCGCCCGAAAGCTGATCAATCGCCCGGTCGGCCAGCATATCAATATGCATCATTTCAAGCATCGCGGTGACACGGGCATCGCGTTCGTCGCGCCCCACCCCATGCACCTTAAGGCCATAGGCAACGTTCTGCGCCACACTCATATTGGGAAACAACGCATAGGATTGAAACACCATGCCAACCCGGCGTTTTTCAATCGACTGACGGGTAACATCATCACCATCAAAGGTGATCTTGCCCCCGGCATCGGGGAATTCAAGCCCGGCAATCATCCGCAATATCGTCGTCTTGCCACAGCCCGACGGCCCCAGCAAAACAACGGTTTCCCCGCCGGTGATCTCAAGGTCAAAGGGCGCTAACGCCCGCGTGCCATCGGCAAATGTTTTTGCACAATCATGCAATTTGATTTGCGTGGTCATATCGTATCCTCCGCCGTGTCATCGCGTTTGGGCGGACGTTTTGCCGTATCGGCAAACGCCTGCATCGCGATCAGCAACGGCACAATCAAAACAAAGAAAATCAGGGTATAGGCACTGCCGATTTCAAGACGCATCGACGCATAGGCATCGGCAAGCCCAACCGGCAATGTTTTGGTAAGCGGCGTATGCAACATCCAGGTCAGGTTGAATTCGCCAATTGATAACGTCACCACCATCAACGCCCCGGCCAGAATGCCCGGCTTGGCATTGGGCACAATCACGCCAAAAAACCTGCGCCAGAACCCTGCCCCAAGGCTTGCCGCCCCTTCTTCAAGGGTTTTCATATCCATTGCCGCCATCACCGCCGCAACCGACCGCACCATAAATGGCAGGGTAAACAACACATGCCCGGTCAGGATGAAAAGCCAGCTCATGCGGTACTGGCCAAATCCGCCATAGGTAATCAAAAGCGCCAAGGCCAGCGCAAGCCCGGGAATGGCAACAGGAAGGGTTAGCAATTCTTCAAACAACCGGGTCAACCGGCCGGGCCGTCGCACCAAAACATAGGCCAGCGGCACACCGGCCACCAATGTCACCAAAAGGCAGGCTATCGAAATGCCAAGCGACCGCACGATGCTGGCGGCATAAAGGTCCCAGACCTCGAAAATCCAGCGCAGGGTTAACCCCGACGAAAGCCCCTTGAACACATTGACCGTCACCCCGGCAAGTGCCGACATCACAACCGGGATCATGATGAACAGGCACAGCACAATCGTCAGGCCAAGCTGGGCATAAAATTTCCAATCGCGCCCCATGATCATGCCCCCCCGCGGGCGGCAACATCACCGGAATTCCCGGCAAAATACCGCACGCTTGCCAAAAACGCCCATGTCATCGCGCCCAACGCAATGCTAAGCGATGCGGCCACCGCCACATTGGCATTGCGGGTAAATTCGGTATAAATCACCATCGGCAAAACATCGATATCGGTCGCAAGGGTAAAGGCGGTGCCAAAGGCCCCCATCGCGGTCGCAAAACAAATCGCGCCCGACGAAATCAAACCGGGCATTAATCCCGGCAATATCACATCCTTAACCACCCGCCATGTCGGCGCACCAAGTGACCTTGCGGCTTCTTCAAGCTGTGGATCAAGCTTTTGCGCCGATGCCATCACCGCCAAAATCACCCGCGGGATTGAAAAATACAAATAGCCGATAAACAGCCCGGAAATGTTATAGGCAAAGACCAGCTTTTCATCAAAAAGCGCATTGGTCATGCTGCCAATCGCCCCCTGCCGGCCTGCCAGCATGATCACCATAAAGCCAACAACCGTGCCCGGAAACGATAACGGCAAGGTCAAAAGCGCGGTGATCATATTGCGCCCGGCAAAGCGATTGCGCACCAAAAACAACCCGCAAATCCCGCACAGGACAAGCGCGCAAAACGTCACCCCGGCCGACATCACAAGTGTCTGGACCAGACTGGCGAAATACCGCCCATTGGTCAGGATCACGAAATACGTCGCCCAGCCATCCGGCCCATCCGCCACCCGCATCGCAACAAGCGCCATCGGGATCAGGAAAAACGCCGCCACAATCACCAATCCCGGCGTTATCAAAAGCAACAGGATCGCCGGGCTTCCGGCACCGGGCGTCGCTTGGCCAAAAACACGGGCCAATACGGGGCTAAGGAAAGAAGGGCGCGAACGCCCCTCTTTAATATTTTGCATCAAAGACACTTAACGTACCTCGGACAAATAACGCTCGCTAAAGCCAGCCTGAACTTCGGCCATTTTGGCGTAATCAACCGGTTTGGAACGTTCATATTCGGCCGCTGGCAGGAACTTTGCCGATGCTTCGGGCGACATCGCCGATGCAATGACCGGGCGCAGGAACGCATTGGCCCAATGTGCCTGACCTTCGTCTGACATCACGTAATCCAGAACCTTTTTGCCATTTTCGGCATGCGGGCCGTTTTTGACCAAGCTCATGACATAAGGAACCGCAACCGTGCCCTCGGCCGGAATGACAAAGGCAACATTGGCCTGGTCTTTGTATTTCGCACGATAGGCATTGAAATCGTAATCCAGCAGGATCGGAATTTCACCCGACAGAACACGTGCATAGGCAGTCTGTTTTGGCACAATCGGATCGTTTGCTTTCAACTTTTTGAAAAACTCGATCCCCGGCGTGAAATCGTCAAGCGAACCGCCCATAGCCCGGTTGATCGCCACCGCACCGGCATAACCGACAAAGGCGCTTGACGGGTCAAGATAACCAACCATGCCCTTGTATTCCGGTTTCAAAAGATCGGACCAGCTTTGCGGAACCGGCGCACCGTCAAGGGCCTCGGTATTAACGAAAAGACCAATGGTGCCGGAATGAATGGCAAACCATCCACCATCTTCATCTTTCAGGCCGGTCGGAATTTTATCGAAATTGGCCGGTTTGTAATTGGCCACAACGCCTTCCTGTTTGGCTTTGATACCAAATGACACGCCGTAATAGGCAACATCGGCAACCGGATTGGCTTTTTCTGCCAAAAGCTGTGACAGCGTCTGACCAGAGTTTTTATTATCCTGCGGCACCTCAATTTTAAGGTCACGGGCGATGTTTTTAAGCTGCCCGCCCCAATCGGCCCATTCCGGCGGGCAGTTGTAACAAATCGCAACATCATCGGCCAAGGCGGGCTGCGCGGCGACAACCGCAAACGCAGCACCCAATACAAGTTGTTTGAAACGCACTTTTGAACTTCCTATACTCAGGTTGATGAACGGCGTCGGAATGATCCAATGGATTCCCCGTCGCTTAGATGATGAGGCAGCAACAAACTCTGTGGGTTTGCCTGCCCCTTGATCAGACCGCGCAGGAATGCAAGCGCCTGCCGGCCCATCTCTTGGGTGGGTTGAACTGCCGAACACAGTTTTGGCGTGATCAGCCCACCCACCGAAATTCCATCAATACCGCCAACCGAAACATCGTCCGGTACCGATAATCCATACGACCGGCACGCATCAATCGCGGCAATCGCCAGCATATCTGTCGAACAGACAAGCCCGGTCACCGCATCCAGCCCGCATAACAAGTCGCGTAAATATGCCTTAAGGTCGGTTTCGCCAAACCCCACCTGCACCAGATGCGGCGTCTTGATCCCGGCATCGCGCAAGGCGCGGCAAAACCCGTCATAGCGCTGGCGCGACCGGTCTGAACTTTCAAACCGACCGGCCACCATCGCAAGCGACCGGTGCCCCTTGGCAATCATCGCATTGGTAATGTCGAATGCCGATTGCGCGTTATCGACGCTGATCGCGGCAATATCGGATCGCGCGGGCTGGTTAAACAGCAATACAAACGGGATTTTTTCCGCCAGCAACAAATCCACCACCGGATTGTTATCGGCATCGGCCAGCGTCAGGATCAACCCATCCACCCGATTGTTCAAAAGCGCTGAAACCGCGCCCATTTCACGATCCGGGTCATAACTTGATGATGTCAAAAGGACGGTCAGCCCCTCGGCATTGGCTTCCTGTTCGATGCCCTGCACCGATGTCGCAAATACCGGGTTGGCAAGCGTCGGCACCAAAACCCCGACGGTGCGGGTCTGGGTCATCTTTAACCGGCGACCATTGATATTGGGCCGGTAATTCAAATACCGCATCGCCGTATTAACGATCTCGGCGGTTTTCGCCGGAACATCACCGGGGAAATTAATCACCCGCGATACTGTCGCGATCGACACCCCCGCCTTGCGCGCAACATCACGCATGGTGGGTTTGGATGGCGGGGACGGCTGCAACGGCAAAGATGGCCGGGATGGCTCGGGCGTCATCGACTAAACTCCTGTAACGCCCCCACCATAGGCAAATTACAAGTCAGTCTGATAACGCATTTATTGCCGTTTTATGAATGTTTGAAACGTTTACATTGGCGGAAAGCTGCCACTTCTCTCATCCGCGATTTCCGCCAATTTCCCGCACTCCGGCTTGGCCTCTCCGCCGATTAAATCTGTTCTGCAATCAGATCACGCATACTGATCGGCGACCGGCCCAATATCTGCTTCAGCGTCGGGTCAACGGTGGCGAATTCACCATTGCGTGCGGCAATGTCACGGCCAAGTATAATATTGGCGACATGTGCCGGGATGCCGCGCCCGGCCAGCTTTGCCCGCATATCATCATCGGCAATAATCTTGTGATGGATCGGTTTGCCCAAAAAATCCGATGCAAGACGGGCAAGCCCCTTAAAATCAAACGACTGCGTCGGGGCAAGCGGCGATGTTGGCCCGCTTTTATCTGGTGCCTGGCTTAGAATGATGGCTGCCGCCTCGGCCAGATCATCATGCGCAACCCATGAAACCGGGCCATCTGCAGCAGTTTCGATCACGCCGGTTTCCAACGCATCCCTTATCACCGCAATCGCGCTGCTGGCATAAAATCCATGGCGCAAGGCGGTCCAAACCACTCCGCAATCTTGCAGCATTTTTTCGGTCGCCGCGTGATCATGCATTGGTGGAAACGCCGAATGGGCACTTGCCGCCATATGGCTGGTGTAAACGATCCGCGCCGCGCCAGCCGCCCGTGCGGCATCGATTGCATTTTGATGCTGGACCAAAGGATCACCGCCATATGCACGTGCATTTGACGACACGATCAACACCTGACTTGCCCCCTCGAATGCCCGCGACAAGCTTTCCGGCTTGTCAAAATCACCCCGCCTGACCTCAACCCCCAATGCGCTCAGATCCGCGGCCTTTTGCGGATCACGACAGATTGCCGCCACCTGATCGGCAGAAACAAACCCCAAAATCTTTTTGACAATAGCATGGCCCAATTGGCCATTCGCGCCGGTGATAATGAACATGACATTTTCCTGATCCGAACAAGCTACATTGTTATCGACGATAACATTTATTCGATATCATTGATTATCACCGGAAACAAGTATTTGCTATCAACGGAAATAAAATTGCGATATTCCTGTAATCATGATGCGATCAGACAGCAAAACCGATCCCGCTTTGCCTGAAAATGACATGCGCACCCGCATCGTTGTGGCGGCGGCAACGCTTATCGGGCACAGCAACCTTGATGGGGCAACCACCCGTGCTGTTGCCGCAGCGGCCGGGGTGCAGGCCCCAACCATCTATCGACTGTTCGGGGATAAAAACGGCCTTCTTGATGCCGTTGCCGAATATAGTCTTCAGGTCTATATCGCTAAAAAATCCACACGCCCGCCATCGCCCGACCCAATACAGGATTTACGCGACGGCTGGGATATTCATGTGGCGTTCGGCCTTGCCAATCCGGGATTGTTTGCAATTCTGATCGGCGATCCCGCCGCCGGACCTGCGGCACGGTCGGTTGAGTCGGGATTGGCGGTTTTGCAACATCGCGTCCATCGCATTGCGCTGGCCGGAAAACTGCGCACAAGCGAGGAACGGGCTGTAAATCTGCTCCGGTCGGTTGGAACCGGTACGGTGCTAACCTTGCTGAGCCAGCCGGAAAACACCCGCGACCCCGGCCTTTCCGATGCCGCACGCGAAGCCGTCATTGCCGCGATCACCGGCCCTGCTGATACATCATCACCGCCGGGCCCGAACGGGGCCGCGGCGGCCCTGCGCGCCTCTTTGGATCAAACATCGGTCCTTAGCAACGGCGAACGGCATCTCCTTGCCGAACTTCTTGATCGCATTGCACAATCCACCCCGTGATATATATTTCCTGCATCACCGCCACCTAACTCTGATGCAGCCGAAGCTCCGCCATAAAACCATCCACCTTGCCCGGTCGCGGGGACTGCAATGTCAATTTTCCGCCGGTATTGCGCATGATGGTTTCGACAATCGAAAGGCCAAGCCCCGCCCCCCCGGCCTTGGTATTGGATCGTTTGAACCTTGCGGTTAAATCCGCCATATCCGCCGGGTTCACAACATCGCCACCATTCGAAACCCGGATCGTATCGCTGCCGATAATCTCGATCAAAACCGGCTCATCCTGTCGGCCATGTTTAAGCGCATTTTCAATCAAATTACGCAGGCAAATCGCAAAGGCATCGTGATCGATATTCGCACGCAGCGCCCCAGCCGTCTGCGCATCAAATTCAATCCGCCCCGCCCCATCCGAAACCCGTTCAAGATCATCCATGACCATGCCAAGCGTCGTGCCAAGCTTTTGGTTCTCACCGGTCGGGCTGGTGCCGACCCCGGCCTCGGCGCGCGCCAGCTGAAGCAGCTTTTCCGACAACCGCGACAATCGTTTTAACGATTCCTCGGTCTGCCGGGCGCGTTTAAGGCCCTGATGATTTTCCGGCAGTTCCAGCAAAAGCCGCTGCGTCTGGGCAAGTGCGGCGGCAATCGGGGTGCGGAGTTCATGCGCACTATGCGCGGTAAAAGTCCGCTCGGCGCGAAGGGCGGCGTCAAGCTTTGCCATCAGCCGGTTGACGGCGGTGACAATCGTGCTGATTTCATCCGGCGCCTTGTCCTGTTCAATCGGCGAAAGATTGCCTTCGCTGCGCGCCTCGATTTCATCGCGGACATGGCGTACCGGTTTCAACCCTTGCCGCACGCCAAACATAATCGCGATAATCACCGCCGGAATCAAAAGTGCAATCGGCAAAAACTGTGCCGAAATGCTTTCCAAAATGGCCTCGTCGCGGTGCTCCATCGGCTCGGCGACTTGCATATAAAGGTTATGTTCGGCGATCACCGCCGTATAGACCCGCAAATCATCATCCTGATAAAATCCGCCCTGCAATGGCACGGGAAACGGCTCTGTCACCGAATTATGCGACCGTAATAAAAGGTCGCCGGTCTCACTGCGCAACTGATACATCAGGAAATCAATATCGATGATCGCGTCAACGTCGTCATCGCCCTTGACCAAGCCATCCGACGGGGCCGGAATAACAACAACACCGCCCGCTTCATCGGGCGCATGCGTACGCATATAATCAATGATAAGCGCCGACCCCTGCCGTGCTGTTTCGACAAGCCCGGTATCAGCCGCTTCTTCCATTTCCTCATACATGCTGTTGGCCGCCAACCCCGATCCGGCGATCCAAAAAATCGTCACAATAATCGTCAATCGCCGCGCCAGCGCAAATTGCAGGCTATTGGTGGCAAATTTCATCATACTTCCACCCGGTATCCAACACCGCGCACAGTCTTGATCAAATCCTTGCCAAGCTTGCGCCGCAGGCGACTGATGTAAACCTCGACCGTGTTGCTTTCAATCTCGGCGCCAAATTCATACAGCGCCTCTTCCAATTGCGCTTTGGATAAGGTCGCACCGGGGCGGCGCAACATCTGATCAAACAGCGCCCATTCCCGCGATGTCAGATCAATCTGCTTGCCGTTTAACAATATCGTCCGATTGCCAAGATCAACCTCAACCCCGCCCGGAAGCGTCATCAACGGATTGGGATTGCCTGAATAGCGTCGCGCCACCGCCAAAAGCCTTGCGGAAAGCTCGTTCAAATCAAACGGCTTGACCAGATAATCATCCGCCCCGGCGTTCAATCCCTCGATCCGGTCTGATATCTGATCCTGTGCGGTCAAGATGATGCACGGTGTGGTGCTGCGGTTGCGCCGAAGCCCGCGCAAAAGGTCAATCCCCTTGCCGTCGGGCAAATTAAGGTCAAGCAGCAAAACGTCATAGGGCGTACCGCGCATCATGATTTCGGCCTCGACAATACTGTCGGTCTGATCAACCGCATTCCCCGACGCCAGCAAATGATCGCGCACTGCTTCGGCCAAAAAGGCTTCGTCCTCAACTAGTAAAATTCGCAACCGTCCCTCGTTTTCTGCACATAACGCGATCCATCATCGGTCCATGTCTTTATCACAGACCTTTATATCGCGTGCTGTTATCCCCCAAAACTGTCCGCAAGCTGAACAGCAATTTTTTTGCGTTCAGCTTCGCGTCAGCAAGTCACGGCAAGATCAGCCTCGTTCGATATCCCCCCATCTATCCTACAAGGAACCCTATGATGAAAAGAACACTTTTCCCGACGGCCTCTGCCACTGCCCTTGCCCTGTCATTGCTGGCCGGAGCCACCATCGCCCTGCAATCAACCCCGGCCTATGCCGATGATGACAAAGAAACCTGCGACGCGCCTGCGGATAAATGGCTGCCCAAACAAGACCTCGAAGCCAAACTGAAAGCCGATGGCTGGACGATCAAAAACATCAAGGTCGAAGACGGCTGCTACGAAGTTTACGCCATCGACAAAGACGGCAAACGGGTTGAAGCCTATTTCGATCCGGAAACCTTCGAAGCCGTTAAAACCAAGGAAGACTGATCATGACCGCCGCCGTCAAGGTCTGGGACCCGATGGTCCGCATCTTCCACTGGGGACTGGCGACAAGCTTTGTCGTCGCATGGGTCACCGGTGATGAATGGGATGCCCTGCATCACTGGGCGGGTTACGCGGCGGCGGGCCTGATTGCCTTTCGCCTGATCTGGGGCGTGATCGGGTCCCGCTATGCCCGCTTTACCCAATTCATACAAAGCCCCTCCAAAACAATTGCCTATCTCAAAGACATCGTCACAGGCCGCGAAAACCGCTATCTCGGCCATAACCCGGCCGGGGCGGCGATGATTTTGGCCCTGCTGGCCGCAATGGCCGGATGTGCGCTGACCGGCTGGATGTACACAACCGATGCCTATTGGGGGGTTAACTGGGTCGAACAAACCCACAAATTCCTTGCCAATGCCTTGCTGGCCCTTGTGCTGCTTCATCTGGGGGGTGTTCTTTTGGCAAGCATGCGCCACCACGAAAACCTGATCCGCGCCATGATTACCGGCCGCAAACGCCGCCCCGGTCACGGGGACATTTCCTGAACCACACGACCTTTGATGTTTCCCTCAAACATCTTTGACGTTATTTGCCCCACTTACGGGCGGGATATTCCCGCCCGTCTTTTTGCGCATGGCCTGTAACCTCATGGTCGCAACTGCCAAAAATCAGGCTAAAAACGCGATAAAATCAATGTTGATCCGTTTTGTTCAGGGGTTTGTTTGACGACTTGTATCCGGCGCATCGGGCACCTTGTCCACCGCCTCGACAATGGTTTCCAACACCAACGGAATATTGAACGGTTTGGTCAGGTAATTATCAAAACCCGCCGCAAGCGCAGTATCAATATCTTGCTGCATGGCATTTGCACTAAGCGCAAAGATCGGGATATCCGCCGTCTCTGCGTCACTGCGGATCAGGCGCATCGCCTCAATACCGCTGATGCCGGGCAAATGAATGTCCATCAAAATCAGGTCGGGTTTTTCTGTCCGCGCCATTTCAACACCGGTTTCCCCGTCTGAGGCCGTAATCAGCTCAAGACGGTTATTCTTGGCCAGTATCATTTCCATCAGGGCCCGGTTTGAAAGGTTGTCTTCGACATATAGAACCTTGCGACGCGGCAGTTGCCCATCACCATCGCCATCGCCATCATTCGATACAACCGCCATATGCGCGACTTCGGCATCAAAATTTTCAATCTCGACTTCGCTGCCCAAAGGCAGCTCAAACCAGAATAATGCCCCCTCGCCCTCCGCGGAGGTAAAGCCAATATCGCCCGCCATCAAATGGATCAACTCGCGCGTGATGGTCAAACCAATCCCGGTGCCTTCGGTATCACTGCCTTCCGCCCCCAGACGGTTGAACGGGGTAAACACCTGATCATGTAAATGTTCTGGAATACCCGATCCGGTATCGCGGACTTCAACCCGGCACACACCATTTTCCGCCCGGCAACTCAGCGACAACGACCCGCCATCATGATTATATTTAATCGCATTGGACAACAGGTTCAGCAGCACTTGATGGAACCGGGTTTTATCCACCCGGACAAACAGCGATTTCGCCGCAGGCAGGTCACATTGAACATGAATATTCTTGGTTTGGGTCATCGCCCGGGTAATTTGAATGGCATCTTCAAGCACCGGCAAAACATCGACATTTTCAATCGATACCGTGAATTTTCCGCTTTCGATTTTTGCCAAATTCAAAACCTGATCGATCAGTTCCAGCAAATGGCGTCCACCGCGCAATATCTGGGAAACAGCATTTTTCTGCGTATCGGAAAGCGTTCCGCCCGCCCCCATTTCAAGGATCTGGCCAAATCCCAAGATGGCATTTAACGGGGTGCGCAATTCGTGGCTCATACTCGACAAGAATTGCGACTTTGCCAGATTGGCCTGTTCGGCCTCGACCCGTGCAACATTGATCCGGTCTTCAAATTCCTTGCGCTCTGAAATGTCGCGCATGATGCCGATATATTTCTGCTCGCCGTCCAATTCCATCGGCGACACCGTCAGTTCAAGCGGAAATGTACTGCCGTCCTTTTTCAAGCCCCAAAGGTCGCGTGACCGATTAATAATCCGCGCGGCATGCATCTCGGCATGCCGCAGATAAGAATCATGCTCGGCCCGGTCTTTTTTCGGCATCAGGATGGAAATATTGCTGCCGATCACGTCATCGGCGGCATAGCCAAATATCCGCTCGGCAGACGGATTGATTGTTTCAATCGTCCCCTGCCGCGACAGGGTAATAATCCCCTCGGCACTATTGGTGATGATGCTCTGATAGCGGAATTCCCGTTGCTCGATATCGCGCTGGGCCTCGCCTTCAAGCTGGCGATAGGCGCCGCGCAATTCATCCACAAGCGAATTAAACGCCTCGGCCAAATCGTCAATTTCATCATTATTGTCAGATGTAAACGATATGTCCTTGAAATCCCCCCCCGCCAGTTGATCGGCTTCGTGGCGCAACCGCACCAGTTTGCGGGTTTGCGATGTCGCAAGGAAAAAACTGACCAACAGCGCCAGCGCAAATATCAGGCTGCCACCGGTGGTAACATTAAACAGCAAGTCATCAAGCGGTTTCTCAACAAAGGATTTCTTGGCAACAAGGTGAACTTCCAGCGATGATCCATCGATGCTTTTGGGAAAGATCAGGTCCGTATGCACCATCGCCCCGGCATTTTGATCTGCCCCCTCCACCCCGCCCGCCATGACCGTTGCATCACTGGGCATGGCCCCTGCTGATACATTCAGCGTCATCGACGATAACCATGGCTGATCGACAAAAACACTGCTGATCGACGGAATATCCAGCCATTCCCTTAAATTAAGCTGAAAAATCAGCGCCCCTTCCGACGTCCCGGTGTTGCGGTAAATAATCGGCTCCGCCAACAACAAATAAGGATCGCCACCCGACATCACGATCCGCCCCGCTCCGCGGGCCTCTTCAACCACTGCCGCAATCCATGTCACGGGAACCAGCAATGTCGTATCTTCATGATTGCCTGCCAGCATCCGCCCCCGAAAATCGGTCATCACAACCGTCAGCTCAAAACCCTGTGCCGATAACAAGCCATCAATAAAATCACGCAGATAGACATCGCGCCCGCGATCATCCGCCAGCGCATTGGAAAACAGCGCATTGGCCGACAATTCCCTAAGATTATCGATCAGTGATAACACCCGGCCCTCAAGATCATGCCGAAGCGTTCTGGCTTCCCCCTCAAGCGACTGCCTGGCAACCTTCAATGTCATCTGCCGCAAGGCGTTATATGACAGCGCCGACATCACCAGCGTCAATACAAGCGAAAGAATTGCCATCGCAACCATGATGCGGGCCGCAACACCTTGCCACCAGGGTCGGGAAGTTGGCTGTTTCGCAGCGTCGCTTTTGGGGCGCTCGATCATTAAACCTTCACCCTATTGCGAAATCGGTACAAGGACACCGTCGGCACGATATTTGGTAAAAAATACCTGTTCCGGGCTTAATGCATCATGATTTTGGGCGGTAAAGGCCGGTTCATATGTCCGCACCAGCCCGTGATAAACATCCAGATTTTCCAAGGCATCCCGGATGGCGGTGCGGTCGGTCGAATTGGCCTTGTTAATCGCCATGGCCAAAAGATGCATCATGTCATAGGCCTGCCCAACCCCGACCGGAGATTTCAGCGAGACGACATCGTCGCTTCCGGTCAATTCGCCAAGTGTTTTTTGAAATGTCGCCAGCGGCCCGGGCATGGCTTTAAAAAAACTGAATGTCTGTACGACACTGAAATCAAGTTTCATCAATCCCGGCCCCGACGCACGGATCATATCACCGCCCGTCACCCCCCAATGCGAAATAATCGGCACCCGCGGGACATCGAGCGCATCGGACAACTGATGCACCAAAAGGGCGGCTTCAATATCGATGGCCACCAAAAGGACGGCCTCGGCACCGGCATCAAGAAGCGACTGATAATATTGCAACATGTCGCCCTCGCCCCAATTATACCAAATCGGGTCCATCACCTCGATCCCGGGGGCACGCGAAAGCGCCACGGCCAACGCGTTATCATTGCTGCGTCCCCACCCACTATTGGGCAGTAACACCCCGATTTTGCGGATGTTTTTGTTTTTCGCCTGCTCAAGCATGGCGGGCATCGCCCACGAATCCTTTAACGACACCCGAAACGTAAAGCTGGGATCGAAATCATGATCTGTGATCCCATCCGCCGCCCCCCAAACGTCAAGCAACGGCATCTTCAATTTATGGGTATGTTCCAGTTGTTGCAAAATGACCGGGCTGAAACGACCGGCAAATACCGCAACCAATTCCGGTATCGCGGCAAAATCTTCCAGATTGGCAATACCGCGCGCCGGGACCGAACGGTTGTCTTTGGTCACCAGCTCAATCAAACGCCCGCCCAGCACACCACCAGCAGCATTGATTTCATGGATTGCGGCCTTTAACCCCAGCTCAATCGCCTGGGCCGACGTGGAATTTTTAAGGGAATACGCCCCATCAAACCCGACCAAAACCGGATCAGGTGCGGCATGCGCCATGCGCCCCAACGCAAAAACACCCAACACCAATGCACAGAAATATCTAAAGCCTGTTTTCACGCATTCACTCCCCTGATCGCCCCAACCAACCTTGCATTTTTCTGCCGATCCGAACAATCAACTTAAAATGCAACAATGTCTGATTGTGCATATGGGATTACGCGCCCGGTTTTTGACCCCTTTCCGATTAAAATCCCTCGGAAACTTGGCAAAAAACCCGCATAAGAAAACAGGGCATTTCAAATGCCATCAATCTGATCGCGGCCCACCGATACCGCACCGCCTGATGACCGGGCTATCTCAAATCACCCGTGCCGGATTACCCACCACCGTCACACCGGGTGCAACATCCTTTGTCACCACCGATCCGGCGCCAACAATCGCATCATCGCCAATGCAAACGCCGGGCAGGATAATCGCCCCGCCGCCGATCCAGACATTTTTGCCAATCGTCACCGGCAATCCGATTTCAAGATGCTGTTTGCGCAATTCCGGGTCCTTGTGATGCTGGGCGCAATAAATCTGCACATTTGGCCCCAACATTGAATGATCACCGATGCTCACCAAAGCCGTATCAAGGATCGTACACCCAACATTGATAAACACACCATGGCCCAGTGTGATATTCACCCCATAGGCACAATGAAACCGGGTTTCGATCCGGGCATCTTCGGCACATGATGCAAAAAGCGCCCGCAGTTTCGGGGCAATATCACCGCGATCATCGGGGGACAGCAGGCTGTGTTCATACACCGCGTCATGGGCGCGTGCGCGCATGGCGTCCAGTTCCGGGTCAAGGCAGCTATACCACTGCCCGGCTGTCATTTTTTCCAGTTCACTGGGGGCGGATGTCATGATTACTCGAGGACGTTGTTGCAAAAAACAAAGGCGATGCAACACCCTATGCTGAACATCCCCCACAGGCAAAAAGAAAGCCCGCATGTATGGGGGTACATGCGGGCAAGTTGGCCGATTTTCCCAAATTGTCACAAATCGTTGCCGATCAGGGGGGAGACAATCACAAAGCAAACGCGGGAAAATCGGCCGTCCGGGCAAACAAAACAAACAGGGAAGAACCAAAAACCGGCTTACTTAACCACAAGCTTGTAATTGGGCGTCGTGTTTAGCGGACAGCTATACAAATATTCGCCGGGTTCAAGCGTCACCGCGTAATCCTTGGTTTTTCCCTTGAACAACCCGCCGCCAGAAACCGAAAGTTTCTGGCCCAAAACCTTATCCGTCCAGTCATAATCCTTGTCGCGCAGCCAAAAACCAACCTCATAGGGCACATTGTCATTGGCAACCCGGAAAATGTAATCACCGGGTTCCAGCGTCATCACCGCCGCACTTTCAAGCCGCTGATCGCCACTTTGCTTGTTGATCGCAACGCAGTCGGCTTTTTTGCTGCTGGTGTAATGATGATTGGTGGTTTCCGCTTCCAGAAACTGACACGGCACCTGGGTAATTTCGATAATCTTGGGGGCCGCCATGGCCGTACTGGCAAAGCCCGCCATCATCACCGCACCGGCAATACCTGCGGCAATTCCAGCAAAGGGGGCAATCACGGATTTGGGCATCTGTTCTCTCCGGCTGATCGCGCCGGTTCTTTGGCGCGACAATCAATTCATCTGCCTTCCGGTTTAACCGCCTTGCCGCATAATCGGAAATCAACCCGTCATCACAGCTTGGCGAGGTCGGCGCGAGGAACAAACCTGAACCGGATCAAAACAAGCCAGATCAACCGTCCTCACCGCCCGTCACCGCCGCCATTGCCCGCCTGCAAAAACGTCGGAAAACATAACCCCGCACCCGTTTTCCGGCCGCCAATTACCGCCGCTCCGCAAAGGCGGTGGCCCATCGCACCATATGCGCCTTTCCCGCGCATGGATGCCTGCCTGCGCTTGCTAACCGCCTATTCGTAATCCGGTGCAAACTGATCAAGATCAAGGCTCGGCCGCACGCCAATATCGCGGCGATGCTTTTTCAAAAACGCACTTGCCGCCTCACGCCCTGTATCGCGCAGCATGGTCATGAAATCCCATTGCGCATTCATTTTCGTTGAATGATCAAATTCCAGCATCGCCTCGCTGGCGATACAATGCATCCGCATCGCCCCCCATTTTTGGGCCTCACAGGCATGTTCGGGCGCACCATGACGCAGGATCGAAATCATCCGCAATTCCTTCATCAGGCTGCTGTTAAACGATACCTCGTTCAGGCGATTGGCAATTTCATGTGACGTTTTGGGAATACCGGGCCGTTTAACCGGATTGATCTGCACCAGAACCGTATCATCCGATCCGCATTCACGCACCAGCGGGCCAAGGCTTGGATTGCCGGAATATCCGCCGTCCCAATACGGCACGCCGTCAATTTCAACCGCCTTGTAAATCGTTGGCAAACAGGCCGATGCCAGCAGCACATCCACCGTAATATCGGGATTGCGAAACACCCGCCCCTGCCCGGTTTCAACATTGGTTGCGGTGATAAAAAGCTTGGCCGGGCTTTGATTAAGTGCCTTGAAATCCACAACATCCTTCAGGATTTCCGCCAGCGGATTATCCCCCGCCGGGTTCAGGTCATAGGGCGAAAACATCTTCGCACTCATATCCAGCCACTTGTACATCGGCGAATTTTCAAGCGACCAATTGCCAAATAAAATATCCATCGGACTGCGTTGCAGCGGGCTATAGCGCGCGGCCTCGGAAACCGCCTGCCAGAAAACCTCAAGGTCCTCACGCGCCCCCCGGTGCCCGCCCTTGGCAATCCCCGATGTCACCACGGCAGCATTCATCGCCCCGGCCGAGGTCCCCGAAATCGCCTCAACAACGATTTCCTCATCCTCTAACAACCGATCCAGAACACCCCATGTAAATGCCCCATGCGATCCGCCGCCCTGAAGCGCAAGGTTGATATTCTTCTGCGGTTTCTTGGCTTTGCCGTTGCCGTCACCGCTGCGCTTGGCCTTGGTCGCCTCCGGCTTTTTCTCCGGCTCTTTCGCACGCTCGCTCATACCAACTCCTGCTTCACAATCACATTGGGCCACCCGCCCGACGGGCCATGACCTCTCCCCAGATGATATGTCGCAGAATGTCCAATTTACCAGCTTGCAAAGATTTCCCTCGGAATATAGCTCCGGCCACAAACCCGGCTAATGTATATACCCTTGACATATACTAACCTGCACCACAAATTATAGACAACACGTATATACCACGCGGAGCCCCCCATCATGACCCAGGCATCAGTATTTCTGAACAACAAAACCCAGGCCATCCGCCTGCCAAAGGACGTCGCCTTTCCGGCGGGCACCAAATCGGTAGAGGTCATCGCGGTTGGCAATACCCGCGTCATCATGCCAACGGATCAGCTTTGGGACAGCTTCTTTGACACCCATAGCGTCAGTAACGATTTCATGAATGAGCGCAACCAGCCCGACATGCAAAAGCGCGAAGATTTCTAGAAAATGCTGCGTTTCATGCTCGATACCAATATCTGCATCTATACACTCAAAAACCGCCCGCCTTCGGTGCGCGAACAGTTCAACCGCTACAGCGGCGCAATGTGCATTTCCACGGTCACTCAGGCCGTACTGATCTATGGCGCGATGAAATCGGCACAGCCCGAAAACAACCTCGCCACCATCGAAGAATTCGCCGCTCGCCTGACCGTACTTAATTTCGACACCGCCGCCGCAGGCCATTACGGCGACATCCGAAGCATTCTTGAAAAACAGGGCAACATCATCGGCCCCTACGACCTGATGATCGCAGGCCATGCGCGTAGTCAGGGCCTAACGCTGGTGACGAATAATCTGCGGGAGTTTGAGCGGGTAGATGGGTTACGGGTTGAGAATTGGGTTTAAAATCAAACCATCAATCAAGAAAATAAATCTGTCCCCTTTTCTGAGATCGGCACCCCGTGCGGCCAGTTCCGACAACACCGCAACCCCGACACTTTGTGCGTAAAAAGGGGACGGCTCCCTTTTTACGCACAAAGAACTACTTCTGGAATATCTTATAAGCATATAATGACAACATGCTTGCGTGATGCATTGCAGCGAATATAGAAATAATTAAATCCATCTCACTTTTTTTATCGACAAAAAATATCAAAACAACAAAAAAAGATCCCACAAAAATATTCAAAAACAAACCAATCCAAAATTCTATTTTGAAATCCCAATCGAAAAGAATAATAAATCTATTATTGAAGTTTAACAAAAAGAACAAAACAAACATTGAAATGTATATTGTTACTTTTTGCCAATATTTTACATAAAAACTATCACCATACATAATTTGCACAGACAAAACAGCAAGTAATACTATAGAAATTGAAATTACAACACTTCTCTTTACATAATAATTACCAGAAAAATCATATATATAACTAAAAACCTTCCTGAAAGACTGCACGTCATCTCCCCCTCAAACTCTCATCCCGAGATCGCAACATCGGCCCAAAAACATATTCCAACAAACGATACTCACCAGTCTGAAATCAGAAATAAAAGGGGAGAGATTAATTTCCGCCTCACCCCCACTCAATCGCCGCAGGCAAATCCATTTCCGGGGCCTGTCCGATCACCATATCAAGGAAGATCTGCGCAATCGGCGACAGGCTTCTGCTCTGGCGGGTGATGATGCCAATCGGGCGTTTGCGGATCGGCTCGTTCAAAGGCACAAAGGCGAGTTTTCCCGGCACGGCAAGGTCGGCAACGCGCGCCGCCAGTTCCGGCAGGACCGTAATCCCGACCCCTTCGGAAACCATCGCGGCCAACGTAATCGTATTGGATGTTTCGACAATAGGGCGCAATTGAGCGACCAGATCGCTGATCGCGTTTCCTTGTCCGCCGGTGGTCTTGCCGCCCCGGTCCTTCTGGTTTTCCCGGTTTTCCTTTGTCAATTTGGCAACACGTTCCATCGCACGATCAGCATAAGCAGCGGTGCGCAGCACCTTTTGTGCTTCGCGCACACCAAGGGCCGCAGCACGGTGGACCGATGGCGAAAGTTCCCCTTCAACCCCGGCGGCCCAAATCCCCTGGCCTGCCATCATCGCACGCGTGCCCGATTCCGGGCCAAGCCCGACAAACGGATGCCCGGCCAGTTCCGACCAAGTAATCGCCGTGCGCAACGCAAACGGATGATCCGGGCGGCACAACACCCCGAACCGGTCGGAAAACAGCGGGCTGAACGCAATATCGGGCAAGTCCTGCCATTCCCCGGCAATGCCAAAATCGGCCTCGTTCCGGGCAACCGCCTCGTGAACCTCACCGGCATTGCGTTCATCAAGGCGCAGCCTGGCATCGGGATGTTCCGCCACAAACGCGCGGATCACACCGGGCAAAATACGGGTCAGGACCGATGGAGCGGCGGCAATGCGGATCGTCCCGCCAATCCCCTTGGACAGCGCATCCAGATCACCAAGTGCCTCTTCGAAATCACCGATCAACCGCCGCGCAATCGGCAAAAACCGTTCGCCGGTACTGCTCAGCGAGACATGGCGCGTTGTGCGGTCAAACAACGATGCCCCGGCCACATCTTCGAACTGGCGAATGGTGGCGGTTAATCCCGATGGGGTCACGCCAAGCGCCTCGGCGGCGGCGGTAAAATTGCCATGATCGGCCACCGCAACAAAAACCCGCATATGACGCAAACTAATTGATGACAGCATGTTTCATCCGCTAACTGATTGACCAGACTGCAACAATAACGGGTAAAACCGCGATTGTGCAGATATTCCTGCAATCAATCATCACCATCCCCGCCCCATGCACGGCGCGGATCACATCACACAAGTTCAAGCCGCAATTTCCGGCCAATCGCCTTGGCCCCGCGCTGGATGGTGTCAAGCTGGACCTTGTCATTATTGCCATCCAGCAACCGGTCAAGTTGCGCCCGGCTTGTCTTCATCCGGGCTGCCATCTCGGTCTTGCTTAGGCCCTGCTTTTCCATTTCCTGCGCAATCTGCCAGGCAATAACCCGCTTAACGGCAATCGCCTCTACCTCTTCGCGAATGCCGTCTTCTTCAAGAAAATCATCAAAAGAAGACCCAATATGCGCGTTGGTCATTTTTCCATCTCCTTCTTGCGACTTTTCGCAAGATCAAGGTCCGTTTTAGGCGTCTTCTGGCTTTTCTTGACAAAGCCATGCAGCAAAACCATCGCTTCATCTGCAATGCAAAAGATCACCCGCACGATCCGGCCATTTGAAATGCGGCTGCGAACTTCCCAAAGCCCGTTGCCCAAGGGCCGACAAGTCGGCATACCAACCGGCCAGCCAAATTCAACAGTGGCAACATCGGCACCGACAGTTTTGCGATCCAATGGATCAAGCTCCTTAAGGAACTCGCGGGCCGGTTCAATGCCACCCTGTGTTCGGTAAAACTTCGCCTGCAGCTTTTTCATGGCACCTCACGCGTACCTCACAAGGTACATATTCGGTTTTATTGACCGCGAAGTCAATAACAAAGCCAGCCCCTCACCCCGCCTGCTTCTTCGCCCCGATATAAACCGGATGCGCCTCGATCAAGCATTCGCGAAATTCGCGTGCCATGCGCGACAGCACCGCATGGGGAAAATGCGCCATGCACATGCCGATTTTAAAACTCAGGAAATCCGGGCGCAGCACCTTCATCTCGCCGCGCTCTTCCCACCGCGCGGCAAAATGGGTCGGCAGGAAACTGACGAACCGGCCGCTTAAAATCAAATGCGCCAGCCCTTCCATGTCATAGGCCGTTGCCGCAGGCGCATGTTTAAACAGCGATTGAAACGCCGTCGCCACCGAATAGCCACGCCTTGCAAAGGTCAAATCCGCCACGTCTTCCATCGGCAGTTTGGCCGTGTCCTGATCAAAAAGCGGATGGCGCGCCCCGCAATAAAGCCGCTGTTCCTCGTAAAACAATTGCTGCATCTGCACCGCGCTGTTCATCGGCTGATTGGGCACAATCGCCACTTCCATCTGACGGCTGAGCAACGCATTTTCGATCTGATTGGGCGACACGATCAAAAGGGTGACATGCACATCGGGTGCGCGTTGATTAAACGCCGCAATCGCCTGATCCAGCGAACAATTAGGATTTTCGACCACCGCATCAACCACACCAATGCGCAATTCCCCGACCAGACTGCCGCGGATCGCCCCGACCTCGGCGCGAAAGGAATCCTCGGCAGCAAAAAGCTTGATCGCCTCGTTATAAATCTTTTGCCCATGATCGGTCAGCGCAAAGCCCGACCGGCCCCGACGGCACAATGTCACGCCAAGCCGGGTTTCAAGGGCCGACATCTGCGAACTGATCGTCGATCGTGAAATGCCAAGCTGTTCTTGCGCCGCGCCAAAGCCATTGCTTTCAACAATCGCGCGGAAAATGCGCAACTGGCGCAGGTCAGCATCACTTAAGGGGGGAACATTTGCGGCCATGATAGGTTGGAAACTTCCGACGTTTAGTTTTGAAGTTCGATATTATTGGACACAAGCGCCTGTGGCAACGTGAATGCATCGCCATCACGGAGACGCCAAATGTCCAGCCCCGCCAAATCAGATAACGCCAAACCCCATACCGGCCCGGTCGTCCCCTCGTTCGAGCCACCTTCGGCGATGGAAACCCCGCGTTTTGCCGGAATCCCGACCTTTATGCGCCTGCCATTGCTGGGCCTGTCCGACACCGCCCTTGATGATGTGGATATCGCCATTCTCGGCGTGCCATGGGATGGCGGTACCACCAATCGCCCCGGCCCGCGCCACGGCCCGCGCCAGTTGCGTGATCTTTCCACCATGATCCGCCCGCGCCATCCGGTATCGGGGATCAACCCGTTTGCCATCCGCAATGTTGCCGATCTGGGCGATAGCCCGGTTAACCCGGCCGATATCATGGATACGCTTGATAAAGTCACCGGCTTCATATCCGCCCTTAAAGCCAAAAACATCGCGCCCCTATCGGCGGGTGGCGATCATTTGGTGTCCTATCCAATCCTTAAGGCCTTGGGCGCCGATCAACCGCTTGGCATGGTGCATTTCGATGCCCATACCGATTTGTTTGACAGCTATTTCAACGGCTATCGCTATACCCACGGCACTCCGTTCCGCCGTGCCATCGAAGACGGCTATCTTGATCCAAAACGTGTGGTTCAGATCGGCATTCGCGGCACCATGTATGACGGCGAAGACGTTGAATGGGGCTTGGCGCAGGGCGTGCGCATCATCCGCATCGAAGAAGTCGAAGATCGCGGTATTGCCGATGTGATGAAAGAAGCCCGCACCATCGTTGGCACCCAACCAACCTATGTCAGCTTTGATATCGATGCGATTGATCCGGCCTTTGCACCGGGCACCGGCACCCCCGAAATCGGCGGTTTCACCAGCCGCGAGGCCCAGCGCATGGTCCGCATGCTTGATGGCCTGAACCTTGTCGGGGCGGATTTGGTCGAAGTTTCCCCGCCGTTTGATCAATCGGGCGGTACGGCATGGCTTGGCATTTCGATCATGTTTGAACTGCTTTGTGTTCTGGCTGCGTCACCAGCAACACGCAATCCCAATAATAAATGACGTCAATAACAATCCCAAAAAACCACTTCATCAGTGACCTTCACAGCGGAGACTTGAAATGAAACATCTGTTTAAGGGGCTTTGCCTTTCGGCAATGGCACTTGGTGCCGTTTTCGGCGCAACCACCCCGGCATCGGCCAACGAAAAACTGACCATCGCCCATTCGACATGGGTTGGTTATGGCCCGCTTTACATCGCACGCGACAAGGATTTTTTCAAAGACGAAGGCCTTGATGTTGATCTTGTGATCATGGAAGACGTCAAAACCCGTATGCCCGCCCTGGCCGCAGGCCGGATTGATGTTGCCGTCACCACGATTGATACCGTTCTGGCATTTTATAGCCCCGAACACCCGCTTTCCTATCTGTTCGCACTTGATGATTCACGCGGCGGCGATGGCATTGTGACGGGCAAGGACATCAAAACCATTGCCGACCTCAAAGGCAAATCGATTGCCTATACCGAAGGTTCCGTATCGCAGTTTTTCCTAAGCGTGCTTTTGAAAAATGCCGGCATGAAGCTTTCCGATGTTAACTCAATGAATATGTCAGCCGGTGATGCCGGGGCGGCCTTTGTTGCGAAAAAGGTTGATGCCGCTGTCACATGGGAACCTTGGCTGACGCGTGGCAAGGCAACCGATCATGGTCATCTTCTGGTCGATAGCTCGACCACACCGGGCCTGATCACCGATATCATGGTCACCACCAACGACATGCTGGAAAAAAATCGCCCGGCCATGGAAGGCCTGTATCGCGCATGGTCCAAAGCCATCGCATGGCAAAAGGCCAACGAAGCCGAAGCTGATGAAATCATGGCCAAAGGCGTTGGCGGCTGGCTTGAAGACCCGGCTGTCTTTGCCGAAACCCGTGCCGGTATCGTTTTCTATGACGATGCGATGAACAAGACCTTTATGGACCCGGCCAATGCAGACGGTATTCTCGGCACCATCAAAAACGCCAAATCCCTTGGCGAAGAAGGCGGCCTGTTTACCATTGATGCCGATCCGGCAAGCCTGATCGCGGCTGATATCGCGAAATAAGCCACCAAAATAATAAGCGCTGCGGAGCAAGCACCATGTGGACCAGATCCCTGTTTTCGCCCAAGACCGAAATACCGAAATCCGCCTTTATCGGATTATCGCTCTGCTCGGTTTCTCTTGTCCTCGGTCTTTGGTGCTTGCTCACCTATGGCGGTATCACGCCAAAAGACTTCCTTGCCGCCCCGCATGAAGTGGTGGCTGCGGGTATCAAACGCATCGGCAATCTGTCGCTGTTTCACCATATCTGGGCCAGCCTGTCGGTCATTCTGTCGGGCTTTATCCTGGCCTCGATCTTTGCGGTTCCCATCGGCATTCTGATGGGCAGCTTCCGCGCGGTTCAGGCATTGGTCGAACCGCTAACCGGCTTCATGCGCTATATCCCGGTTTCCGCCCTGATCCCGCTTCTGATCCTTTGGGTCGGGATCGGCATCGAACAGAAAATCATGGTGATTTTCCTCGGCACCTTTTTCCAGCAACTGATCCTGATTTCCGATGTCTCGGCTCGGGTTTCCAAGGATTTGATTGATTGCGCCTATACATTGGGTGCCAATCGCAAACAGGTGGCCCTTCGCATTCTGGTGCCTGCTTGCATGCCCGGCGTGATGGATAACCTGCGCGTCACCATGGGCTGGGCTTGGACATATCTTGTCGTCGCCGAACTCGTCGCGGCCGATACCGGCCTTGGCTATATGATCCTCAATGCCATGCGCGGGCTGTTCACCGATGTGATTTTGCTGGGTGTCTTCACCATCGGCATTCTGGGCCTGATCACCGATTTCATATTCAAGGTATTGCGCAAAAAGCTGCTGCCTTGGTCTGCGGATTTCTGAGGATATTATCATGAGCATGCTCACCCTTAACGACATCACCGTCCGGTTCGAGCCAAAGGGAAAACCGCCGGTTCTCGCCCTTGATGATGTCTCGCTCACCGTCGCCAACGATACTTTTTCGGTGATTGTCGGCCCGTCGGGCTGTGGCAAATCAACGCTTCTGCGCTTGGTCGCCGGGCTCGAAGTCCCGACCGCTGGCCGCATGGAACTTGACGGCCAACCAATTTCCGGGCCCTCGGCTGATCGCGGCATGGTGTTTCAAAGCTACACCCTGTTTCCCTGGTTGACCGTGCGCCAGAACATCATGTTTGGCCCGCAGCTTAAAAAACTGCCGAAATCCGAATGCGAAGACATCGCCGATGACCTGATCCGGGCGGTTCACCTGACCGGCTTTGAAAATTCCTATCCCAAGGAACTCTCGGGCGGTATGCGCCAACGTGTCGCCCTTGCCCGCGCACTTGCCAACGACCCGCGCATTCTTTTGATGGATGAACCGTTCGGCGCACTTGATAGCCAAACCCGCCAATTGATGCAGGAACTGTTGCTCGACGTCTGGCAAAGCCGCCGCAAAACCGTGCTGTTCATCACCCATGATATTGACGAGGCAATTTTCCTTGGCGATGAAGTCCACGTCATGACCGCCCGCCCCGGCAAAATCAAACAATCGCTCGCGATTGATATCCCCCGCCCACGCGGCATCACGACCCTGACCTCGCCGGAATTCATGGCTTACAAAAAGACCATCCTGTCGCTGATGCATGACGAATCAATCCGCGCCGATACGCCAGAACCCGTTCTGGCGTGATCGCCCGGAATAACATCTAAAAAGGGATGATCCCGCTATAGGATTGTCCTTTTTTACGGCATTGGCGTATTTTCGTGATTAATCTGCGAAAGCTGCACCTCATCACCACGACGCAATCCCGAAAGCACTTCCACACCAGATGGAAATGAGTTTCCCAACTCAATGTCAACCATCATGATTTGCCCATCTCGCCGGATCCGGGCCTGATAACCGTCGACAGTTTCGATCACAGCAGAAGGCAAAATAATAATCGTTTCTGGGTTTGTATAAGTTTCAATCGTCATACGTGCCGACATGCCGATACGAATAGCTTTGTGCAAATTTTCATCGTCAACTGAAAAGACTGAAACAACCTCGAACGACGGCATGCGAGCACCATTTTGGTTCAAGCTTGCCTCAGCACTGACGCTGATGATTTCTCCACTGATTTCCCGCCCGGGGAAAACATCACTTGTAATAATGACCCGCTGTCCCGGCCTGACGCGATTGACATCAATTTCGTCTACTGTCCCGGTTACAACAAAACGGCTCGTATCCGCAATTGAGAACAGCGCGGTTCCCTTATGAACATGCGTTCCCGCATCCAAAGAAACCGGTAAACGCGCATCCTCCTCAACTGGCGGACGCACCACAATACCTGAAAATTCGGCTGTAACCGTTGTATTTGCCAATTGGCGATCAAGATCCTGAAGAGTGGCTTCTGCGTTATCAAGCTCAAGCTGTGCAAGGAACCGACCCTCTTCATCTCCCTGCGCCATGATGACTTCCAGCTCCTCCCTTGCGCCTTTAACCGCATCACGCTCCGAATTGCGTCTATCAACAATACCTTCATATTCATTGCGCGGGATAATGCCCAAATCGAGCAGTCTTTTAAGCTCAACAACCTGCTGTTCCAGCGAGGCAAGCGAAGCCTCCGTTGTTTCCAAAGCCCGCTTGGCGCGCATAACTTTTGGACTGACGCCCCAGTTTTTCAGAACATCAACGGCCATTGATGCCTTCAGGAAAGCGGACTGCGCATCTCTGTAACTGCGCATGATTTCCGTCGTATCCATTACCAGAAGAACATCACCAGTATCGACCTGATCCCCCATCCTTACAAGGCTTTCCTGTATCACCCCATCGAATGGCCCAGCAATTACAAGGGATTTTCCGGCAGAAATCGTTCCTTCGATATCAAGTTGCAACGTTTTTGCCTGAGGATTAACCCTCATCCATTCTTCACCCCTTGCCATAGAAGCCGAAGATTGCGTCAGTTCGCCCGATGGCAAAAACCAGGCCCCCGCGACCAAACATAAAATCAAAAGTCCCAAGGCCAGAAAAAAGACAAATTTGCGACGAGTTGACGCAAAGCCCCCCAATAACCTGGGCTCTTTCAAAGGCCTCATCAAATGGCCCAACTTCGGCTCACTCTGTATGTTTTCAGGATCGGAAGAATGCATGAACACTGTTTCAATCACTCAGTATAATTTGCCAGGTATCAAGTGTCGTTCCCAGTAACAGATCAAATCTGGTCTGAGCATTCAGATACCCTATACGTGCAGCAAGCAACTGAATCTCGCTCGTACGTAGACTATCCTCAAGCAACCGCACTTGAAAAGTCGTGGAACGACCGGCATTCAGTTTTATTTTTTCAATTTCAACGGCCTCGGCTGCAAGCTCGTGTGACCGCTTGGCAATCGAAAGTTGTCGCCACAAAAGGTCCATTTCCGAAGCACTGTTTCTAACCTGTGCTTCAATACCGGCACGAATAATTGCCAATTGCAGTTCCGCGCTCTTGTAACCGGTATCGGCCTGTACCAATTTTTGACGTCTGGGCAAATCATTGACCGGAATGGCAAATCGTAATCCACCCGTCACATCTGCAATGTTTTCATTTGATCGATCTTTTACCCATTCACGCCCCAGCTTGCCGCGACCAAACAACGAGACGTCCCAAAGCTGTTCATTCTTGGCAACAACGATTCCAAGTCGGTTCTGCTCAACGACAAGAAGCTGCCCCAGATAATCTTGTCGTTTCGCCAACGCGATACGGATAAATCCGTCGATATCGCCATCAACCTTTCGAGGTGTCGGCGCTTCAATCGCAGTGACACGACTCCCTAACTCCAACCCCAACAGATCAAGAAGGGCAAAGCGGGCGGTCTCGAGCTGCTGCCTGACCTGGAGAACTCTCAGCTTCTGGCTCTCCAGATCGGCCTCAGTCTGAACCGCATCCATTGCGGCCATTCGACCGGAGGCGATGAGCGTACGATTGATATCCAGCAAATTCTCCGCACGAACGACGGCATTTCTTGCAAGTTTCAGCTCTTCTTGGGCAAGAAGCAGGTCGCGATGTGCAAAAATAATATTTGCAACCGTTTCCGCCACCGTCGCTTTCAATTGCAATTGATAAACCTGTTCTCCCAGACGGGCCTGACGCAGCGGTGCCATAACAACATCACGACCTGCTCCACGTAAAAGCGGCTGTGTCGCCCCGACCTCCAGCGCCGATGTCAAGTTGCGGCTCCCGTCACCAAGCTCTACCAAATTGTTCCATGCAAAAGTGAAAGTCGCGCCGGTTCTGGTTTCCAATGTGACGCCCGGGGACACATCAATCGCCGTATTCGTTACATTTCCAATCCGATTGCGGGCAATCTCCCCGGAAATACTGAACTGTGGGGTGAATTGATCCTCTGCAACACGAAGATCAAATTTCTGAACAACACGATCAATATAGGCACTTTTTATCGTTCGATTGTCTCGCAAGCCAAGAAAGACAGCATCAGCCAACGTCAATGGCGTTCCGCCAGACTGCAATTCATCAAAACTGTCTCCCGGTGTTTCACATCGCCCTGTCCCTGATAGAACCGGCAGCAATATTAAAACAATCAAGATCCACCGCATCATTCGCCCCTAAGCGCAATCGCAGGGTCAAGACGGGCCGCACACACCGCCGGATAAATGCCAAAGAAAAGACCAACCACAAGAGCCATTCCAACCGCGACAGGTAACGTCAGCGGTGCCGGTTCGAAACGCCATCCCGACCCGCTTGCAAACACCCATCCCGTCAGATAGCCCAGAAAAGTTCCCCCCGCACTTCCAGCAATCGCCAGTATCAAGGCTTCACATAGAAACATCAGGCGGATATGCCCGCGACGCGCACCAAGCGCAAGACGCAGCCCAATTTCCTGTCGGCGTTCCATGACATTCATCAGCATGACATTCATGATTCCGACTCCTCCAACGACCAAAGAAACCGCGCCGATCCCCAAAATCAATGCCGCATAAATCCCCATTTGCCTGTCAATATTTTCAATCAGTTGCCGCGCTGTCCTGACATGCATCATCCCGCCTGACATATGTCGACTGAAGTATTCAGTAACGGCCTTGGCCGTTTGCGTGTCATCCGCCCCGGGCGAAAGAAGTGCTGCAACATTGCTGATATTTGGTGATGGCAACAGCCTGCGTGCCGCAGCAAAAGGCAGAACAATGGTCCGGTTGAAATCAATACCAAGGATCGGACTAATCGTTGCATCCCCAAGAATGCCGATAATTGTCAAAACTCTGGAACCGACATTGATCTTGTCTCCAATCCTGACAGGACGACCGGATGAGGCTGTCATTTCCGATGCAATCCCGGCACCGATCACGGCAAATGAATTCGCCGCATCCAGATCAGATGTCAGACGCCCCTGCCAAAGATGAACCTTGCCAATGGTATATATTTTATCTGTCGCCGCCAGAATGATGGCCTGAATTTGTGACCGCCCAAACCGGATGGACGTGCCGTACTGCACAACGGCCGCAACTGCATCAATCCCGATATTTTGCTCCGGAATCTTGACCACAGTATTCAACGGAACATGCGGTTTATCGCTATTTCCTGATACCGGTTGCATCATCACTTGATCCGTTCCCAGTATCTCGAACTGGCGGAGCGCGGCTTCCCGCGCATTATGCCCCAGATGAAGCATCGTAATAACCGCTGCTGTGCCGATGACAATGCCGATCAAGGCCAAAAGGCTTCTGCCTTGGCTCAATCTAAGGTTCCCGGCAACTTCGCGCGCCACCTCACGGCCAACGGTCCACTCGGACTTGCTCATAGGCTTTTCATATCGCGGTACTCACAGGATTCATCATTGCAAACGGTACCGTCCCGCATGACAATTCTGCGCGAACATTTTCCAGCAATTGCCAGGTCATGCGTAACAATGATGACCGAAAGCCCAAGAGCACTATTCAGGCGCAAAAGCATCGACATGACGTCGCCAGCAGCCCGACTGTCCAGATTTCCAGTTGGTTCGTCCGCCAACAAAAGCGACGGTTTCCCGACAAGAGCCCGTGCAATTGCAACCCTTTGGCACTGCCCCCCTGAAAGTTCCCCCGGATGATGGTGCATCCTGTCGGCCAAACCGACTTCAAACAGCAAACGTTCAGCACGTCTGCGTCTCTGCCTCTTCCCAACACCTGCATAAACAAGCGGCAACGCCACATTGTCCAAAGCAGTATAGTGCGGCAACAAATGAAAAGACTGGAACACAAAACCAATAGTTTTGCTGCGAATCTCCGACGTTGCATTCGCATTTAAAACGGATGTGTCCGTACCGTTTATCAAAATCTTGCCATCCGACGGACGATCCAACAAACCGATCAAATTCATCAGTGTCGTTTTACCTGAACCACTCACTCCCGTCAGCGCACAGAACTCTCCGTGCCCGACCGACAGGGAAACATCCTTCAAAACACGAAGAATGCGCCCTTCTTCATGATACTGTTTAAATACCCGTATAACGTTTAAAATATCCATATATTTTCAATTGACATGAATTCAATTAAGAGTTGTAGTTACCATTGTGCGCACATTGAGTTGCTTTTTCAACTATCAATAGACAGGTGATGATATGTTTTCCATGAAAAAGACCTGCCAGACACTCGTCGCAGCAGCAGCTGTTTCGGTTTTGGGGATTGGCAGTGCTCTTGCGAATCCAACCGCAACAGTCACTGTCCAAAATGACTTCAGTGAACTTGCCAACTTCTCTTCGCCATCCGGATGCGCTGCTACCAGCGCTTCTTTTGTGGACATTCCTGCTGGTCAATCAAGAACCGTTTCATTAACGAGCACACAGCCACGCAGCCAAGCCTGCAGCATCCAGTATAAGAAAAGTGGCTCCAGCGCTTATTGCCGCTTCCAAGTTTCTCGCCTTACAACCTTCAGTCTCGGCGTCTTTCGCTGGAACTACCCTCAGGTTTACATCACCAAAGGCGGCGGCGCAGACTGCACCTACACCTTTACATCGGTCTCAGACACCGGGGACATTGCGGATGGATCGAACGGTGACTTCAGCGTAACGCTCACTGTCGACGAATAACTTCATCTCGCTTATATGACCAAAGGCGCGGATTTAAAAACCTGCGCCTTTGGCGTCACGCACTCACATCAATATGACGCGCACCGTCATTCGCCTGCGACCACGCCATCAAAGCATCGCGATAGGCAGGCATATTCGCAAAATCGTTTGAATTCCCGTTGCGCGCAATTACCTGATCCCAGGCCTGCATCAGCTTGTCGATAATCGGATTGCCCGTCGAAAGATTCTCTGTCCCACCGCTCAGCTCATATGATTTTTGCGCCGAAGCACGCGTAACCGCCCAGTCAAAAGACGCTTTTTCATCGTCGCTTGCCGCGTCGTAAAACTCGATAATCGCCCGGTTCACGGCGACAGGATTTTGGTGAAGGGGATCGGTCGTATTGATGATGTCCGAAATTCTGGCTCCAACTTGAGATTTTGCGATCGTAACCTCCAAATCGGAGAAAAGACCACCTTCGTTACTGGAAATCGCATAAAGCGTTTGGCGGTCAAAACCCTTGAACCCGATTTCGTCCCACTCATCACCTGTCGTACGCGTGGTGCCAGTCGCCCCAAGTTTGGCATATCCGGCATCAATCTTTTCTCTTG
>NZ_JFKB01000049.1 GCF_002115745.1 Thalassospira alkalitolerans | reverse complement strand
ATCTCACCAATAAATCAGCCAAATGCAGGACGGAGCGCCCAAGTCGATCCAGCTTAAAAACCGCGACACTACCGCCGGAGGATGAGGTCTCTAACATCGCTTCACATCGAGCGGTGATATTAGTGTTCGGTTGCCAACCACGCAAGATACGTCAACTCCGCGTTATGCAATGCAAACACGAAAAACTGCTCAGCCAATCTAACATATTCCTAACAAGGATGATCTAAATAATCCTTAAAACAAGATAATTAAACTTTTACAATTTCAAGATAAGAACTGATTTTTTATTTTAGATATATGAAGAACCACAGTATCAAATATTTATTGAATATTTATTTGATATTATGTATAAAGGGAAATATTTAAATAAAGTAGATAAAAAAATGTTAAAAAAGATATTTATTGCAGCAGCAATTTCAGCAGGTGTGCTTGGTGCGCTGGGCGAAATGGATTATGCTATGCATCACCAGAGCGCAACTGAAACTGACAGTCCCTTGCCTACGAACCTATTGAACCTTCAATAGATTTACGTAGTCTTCGTGGATGATGTACCCGCGCTTTTTGTTGCGTGTCATTGTGTACATTTTTGCTTCAAAATTACTCTCAAACCGGACTTGAAAAAGATAGGTTTTCATTTGCCCCTTTTCTGTAAGGGGCAAATTCATGTCAAAGGTTTTGAATTGAGGATAGCAACGCTCTGCTTGCCAGTATCCGCTTGTCAATTCTTTTCCAGATTGGTTGTATAAATTTGCGTAACCATTAGGTGAGAAATGAATTGTTTTTTTGCTTTCACCAAACTCCCAGCGACCAAGAATTATTGTGGCCGGGCTTTCAAACAACATTCGCCAAACATTGTTAATAGAGGTGGGGCAGCCTGAGGCAGACACAATGTATGCGTCTTCTACATGAGTTTCCGCTAGCGATTCAAAAGGGAGCATTGTGCACAACAGGCCGGACAATAATGCTAAATTATTAAATCGCATAGGAACTGTTCCCCAAACTAAAATCAACTTAAGATTACATAATAAGAAAAGTACCTAAGAAATAGAGCTTAAAGCAACGATTAATCATCAAGCGTGCAATAGAGAAAAACATCACCCTCCCTCAAGCCGCCTTTAACCCCTCCCGCTCAAACGCTCGCTCTACCGTT
>NZ_JFKB01000048.1 GCF_002115745.1 Thalassospira alkalitolerans | reverse complement strand
TTTGCTCGTACAAAACCGCACGTTAACGTCGGCACCATTGGCCACGTTGACCACGGTAAAACCACGCTGACCGCAGCGATCACCAAAGTTCTCGCAGAGAGCGGCGGCGCATCGTTCCAGGATTACAGCATGATCGATAAAGCGCCGGAAGAGAAAGCTCGTGGTATCACGATCTCGACCGCGCACGTCGAATATGAAACCGCCAATCGCCACTATGCGCACGTCGATTGCCCGGGCCACGCCGATTATGTGAAAAACATGATCACGGGTGCGGCACAGATGGATGGCGGCATTCTGGTTGTTTCGGCAGCTGATGGCCCGATGCCACAGACCCGCGAGCACATCCTGCTTGCGCGTCAGGTTGGTGTTCCGGCACTGGTCGTGTTCATGAACAAAGTTGACCAGGTCGATGATGAAGAGCTTCTTGAGCTCGTCGAAATGGAAATCCGTGAACTTCTGTCGTCCTACGATTTCCCGGGCGACGACATTCCGATCATCAAAGGGTCGGCCCTTGCCGCCCTTGAAGGTCGTGATGACGAAATCGGCAAAAACGCGATCCTCGAACTGATGGCTGCTGTTGATGACTACATCCCGGCACCGGCACGTCCGATGGACCGTCCGTTCCTGATGCCGATCGAGGACGTGTTCTCGATTTCGGGTCGTGGTACGGTTGTGACCGGTCGTGTCGAATCGGGTATCGTCAAAGTTGGTGAAGAAGTCGAAATCGTCGGTATCAAAGATACCGTCAAAACGATTGTCACCGGCGTTGAAATGTTCCGCAAGCTGCTCGATCAGGGCCAGGCTGGCGATAACATTGGCGCGCTGCTGCGCGGTACCAAACGTGAAGACGTCGAACGTGGCCAGGTTCTGGCGCACGTCGGCTCGATCAAGCCGCACACCAAATTCTCTGCCGAAGCTTACATCCTGACCAAGGATGAAGGTGGTCGTCACACGCCGTTCTTCTCGAACTACCGTCCGCAGTTCTACTTCCGTACAACTGACGTCACCGGTTCGATTGAGCTGCCTGAGGGCACCGAAATGGTTATGCCTGGCGACAACGTTCAGATGACCGCAACGCTCATTGCACCGATCGCAATGGACGAAGGTCTGCGTTTCGCAATCCGTGAAGGCGGTCGTACCGTCGGCGCGGGCGTTGTTGCCAAGATCATCGAGTAAT
>NZ_JFKB01000047.1 GCF_002115745.1 Thalassospira alkalitolerans | reverse complement strand
TGGTTGTAGTAATGGATGTACTCATCCAGCCCCGCTTGCAACTGCTCCACGCTTTCAAAGCTTTCCCGATAGTAGAACTCTGACTTCAGCGTGCCGAAGAAACTCTCCATTGTGGCGTTGTCATGGCAGTTTCCTTTGCGTGACATGCTTTGCTCCAGCCCTGCTTTTTCTAGCCTCTCCCGGTACTTTGGATATCGATAGTGCCAGCCTTGATCTGAATGCAGCATTGGCTTGCCGCCCTCAGGTAAGCCTTCAATAGCTTTTTCCAGCATCTCGCCCACCAAGGCATATTGGGGACGTATTGCCGTCTGATAGGCCACGATTTCTCCGTTGTACAAGTCCAAAACTGGGGACAAGTACAGCTTTTTGCCGGCCACTTTGAACTCGGTGACATCCGTCACCCATTTCTGATTCGGTTGCTCAGCCTCGAACTGACGAGCCAAGGTGTTGGGCGACACTTCGCCCATCGGCCCTTTATACGACCTGTATTTCTTAGGCCGCACCGTGCATTTCAGACCCAGCTCCCCCATCAGTCGTCGTACCGTTTTACTGTTGATCAGCGATCTTTCTTTACGTAGTTCTAGCGTCATCCGACGGTAACCAAAGCGGCCCTTATGCTCGTTTTGGATGGTCTGGATAGAAGCTTTGATCGAGGAAAATCGGTCCGCAACGCCCATTGCCTTGAGTTGGTAGTAGTACGTACTTCGCGCAAGGCTCACTAGCTTGAGCAAGTCACGCAAGGGAAAGTGTTGCTTAAGCTCACTGACTAATCGGGCTTTTTCTTCTGTTCTTTCTCCCGCCTCATCACCGCCTCGCCTAACTCCCCAAGCTTTTTTAGATAAGCGTTCTCCATCCGTAGGTATTGGAGCTCATCAAGTAACGTCTTGTGCTCAGGCTCAGGGCTGGTGAGTGGGGCAGCGGTTTTGCGTGGTTTAGCAGGTGGTTTAGGCATAGCGGTGCTCAGTCCTCTTTTCCCTGACTCCAGGGCTTCAATACCGCCACTGTAATACTGCTGTTGCCATCTGCCCACCTGAGTGGAATCCCCCAAGTTGAAAAGCGCCGCTGCGCGGCGCAAGGAAAGGGAGTCATCCCACATGCGCCGTAGAACAGAGAACTTGAACAAGGCACTGTAACGCTGGCCGGTACTGCTCAAGCTGGCCTCACCGTGTAATCGATAAGCCTCGACCCAACGACGAAGCAAGGTGGGGTCCATTTGAAATTGAGCGGCGACCCGGCGAAACCCTCGGCCTCGCTCAAGGAAAGCGGTGATGGCAGATAGCTTGAACTGCGTGGTGTACTTGCTCATGAAAACGCCCCAGAAATTGGATGGGTGTCCAACTTCTGGGGCGCACTTCAG
>NZ_JFKB01000046.1 GCF_002115745.1 Thalassospira alkalitolerans | reverse complement strand
AAAAAATCTATGGTCCCCCCCATTTTTGCAATACTGATTAACGGGCGATGTGGTTGGCTTGCTTAAATCTATCCGGCGTCTGTTTGGGGCTTGCCCCAGCGCCACGATGAGAGTCGCGCCTGACGATCCTTAAAAGCCCGTCGGCTTCTGAAGCCGATTTTTATGTCAGGATCTTCGCCAGGCCGGTAGGCCGTTCACGTCATCCGTTGTTCAGCTATCGCAAAACCTGAAGGGTGAATTGTGGTACTGCAACAACCGCAGGGTCAGGCGTTCAAGGCGTCTGGCCCTGCTTCATATTGCGCATGGTGAGCCGCTATCGCCCAAGCGATACGCGCCAGTTTGTTGGCCAGGGCACAGGCCACCACATTCGAGTGTCGTCGGCGCAGCAGCGCTCGCACCCAGTCGGCCAAAGCCCCCTTCTGATGATCCAGCCTCTGCATGTAAACCCTGGAGCATTGCACCAGCAGTTGCCGCAGGTGCTTGTCACCCCGCTTGCTGATCCCCAACAAATTGGCTTTGCCGCCCGTGCTGTACTGTCGCGGCACCAAGCCCACTGAAGCCGCAAAATCGCGACTGCATCGGTATTGCTTGCCATCGCCCATTTCTACAGCCAGAAGGCTGGCGGTGATCGGACCGACACACGGCATGCTAAGCAAACGGCTCCCCAGATCATCGTCGGCCAGCTGGCAAGCCAGTTGTTTGTCCAGTTCCTTGATCTGTTCATCCAGGTAAACGAAGTGATCGTGCAGGCGTTGCAACAGCACTGTCAGCCGCACAGGCAGCTCATGCTCGGCCAAAACAGCTGCCAAACGCTTCATGATGGCTGAGCCTTTGGGCAGGCTGATGCCAAATTCCAGCAGGAAACCGTGCATCTGATTGGCTGTCTTGGTGCGGTCATGCACCAACGACTCGCGCATGCGATGCAGGACAGACAGGGTTTGCTGAGACTCGGTTTTAGGCGTAACGAAGCGCATGGACGGACGGGAAGCCGCCTCGCAAATGGCCTCTGCGTCGATAAAGTCATTTTTGTTGCCCTTGACGAAAGGGCGGACAAACTGCGGTGAAATCAACTTGGTCGTATGCCCCATCGCCGCAAGCTGACGGGCGATGAAGTGAGAGCCGGCACAGGCTTCCGTTACCACGACGCAGCTCGGCAAGTTGCCGAAGAACCGCATCATCTGCGCTCGCGAGAGCTTTTTGCGAAACACCTCGCGGCCCGATTTGTCTTGGCCCAGAAGGTGGAAATTATGTTTGCCGAGATCGATCCCGATCAGTGCTGACTCGCTCATGATGATGGCCTCCAAAAACAAAACACCCTGCGAAAGCGTAGCCCTCGCAGGGTGTGGGGGTGACCATCTCATTAGCCCGG
>NZ_JFKB01000045.1 GCF_002115745.1 Thalassospira alkalitolerans | reverse complement strand
TTGCTCTACCAACTGAGCTATGCCGGATCAGGGTTGGCACTCCATTCGAAGCGCGTGGCAGGGGTATAATAAAACGGCTTTGATCCCGCAAGACCTTTTTGTGAAAAAAGTGACCCGAAACCGATCTTTTTTCATCTGCGCCGGGTTGATGCCGCCTTGTAGTTTATCCGCTCTGCTTGTCCTGATGGGCAGAAGTTGAACTGCTGCCTGGGAAGTATCCTTTTATCGTCGTATCGGGCGATAAAAGGGGATGGGGGAGGTTTTGCATCCTACTCGCAAACAATTTTGGCTTATGGCACTGGGTGCCCCTGTGCGGCGACCAGAATTTCAAACCAGTCCTGACGTTCGAATGTGACATTGCATGATTTTGTCGCGTCGGCTATGCGATGGGCCTTCATGGTCCCCAGAACCGGGATTACCTGTGAGGGCAGATGCAGAAGCCAGGCAATGGCGACCTCGGCGATGCCCGGCAGGTCATATTTATCGCGCATGTGCTCCAGCACCGGGCGCAGGCGGTTTGCGCAGACGTCATCCGTGTCGGTAAACAGGCGCGCACCGCCAAGCGGCGACCAGATCATCGGGTGAATGCGGTGTTGCTGCATCTGATCAAATGTGCCGTTAAAGATTGGGGCAAGTTCCAGAACCGAACATTCGACCTGATTGGTGATCAACGGTGCATCAAGGCGGCTTTGCAGCAGGTTGAACTGCGATGGTTTAAAGTTGGAAACGCCGAAATGGCCGACTTTGCCGGATTGACGGAGCTGGCTAAACGTTTCTGCAACCTCGTCGGCAACCATCAACGGATCCGGACGGTGGATCATCAACAGGTCAATGTGATCGATACCAAGGCTGGCAAGCGAGTTTTCAACCGATTGCAGGATATGGGGTTTGGTCGTGTTGTAATGATTGATCCGATGATCCGGGCGCGCGGTGTTGACCAGTGAAATATCGCATTTGGTGATGATTTCCATCTGGTGGCGCAATTCGGGCGCTTTGGCCAAGGCTTCGCCAAAATAAGCTTCGCAACCATATCCACCATATATATCGGCGTGATCGAATGTGGTGATGCCCGCGTCAAGGCAGGCCCGAATAAGGGCCAGAATGTCATCGGCATTTTTAATATCAGTACTGTTACGCAGGCGCCAGGCCCCCCAGGCCAGTTGTGAAAAGCTTAGATCCTTCGCCATGTGACGGCGCAGAAGAGCATTTGCCATGTGGCATTCCTTTTCATTATCGAATTGTCGGAAGTGGTGCCTGTGGGGAGGCGGGGGTTATTGCTAGCAATTTGTCGGGCAGGGTGCAAAAGCAAAAACCCCCGGAACTAAGTTCCAGGGGTTTTTGGCTCCGGCAGCAGGACTCGAACCTGCGA
>NZ_JFKB01000044.1 GCF_002115745.1 Thalassospira alkalitolerans | reverse complement strand
AATCGGGTGTGCGCAGCCAGCACGCGTGATGGTGTTGGACGGGGATGATGAAGCTTCTGGAAATCTTTCGAAATGCATTTGGCCAGTGCCTTCGTCTGGGGTTGCAGAAGAAGCATTGATGACGTTGCCTAGTCGTGTCCTAAGTTTCAAAGAATGATCATACGCGCCTCGGAACATACTGTTATGTATCCGGAGCTTTTGAAACAAGTTCTCAGATCATGGGAAACGCTAATCTGGCTGAGAAAGCTGACTGACTGCCTTTGCCAGTGCTGCTCGAAATGACAATCGCCGCTCCGCCACGTCGGGAACGATGGATGTGCCGAGGGGATTGGCTGCCGTCCAGGCGGAAGCGAGGGTAATGATCAGGGTCAGCAGAAAATCCGGCGGATATTCCTTGTTGATTCCTCCCGCAGCTTGTGCTTCGCGAATTTTTGTAACTTGCGTCGCGAAGCTGGACGTTTCATCCAGAGGCCAAGCTCTGTTTTGTTCAAGGCCGTTCCACATCACAAGTCGCATTAGATTAGGGCGATCCATCGCGATGTCGAAAAGCATAGTGGCATATCCGGTAAGATCGGCAGGATCGAAGTGGACGTCCTGATAAACATCACTCAAGTGCCGTTCAAGAACCGCTTGAAAGAGCTGTTTTTTGCTTCCGAAATAGTCGTAGATCAGGCTCTTGTTAGCTTTTGCGGTCTTGGCGATGCTATCAATGCGGCTACCGGCTTCACCATAGGTGGCAAATTCGGCTGTTGCCGCGGCAAGTATTCTTTGCCTCGTTTGTTCGGATTTCGATGGTTTCTGAATGGGCATGAGTATCAACATTGTATTGACGGATTTTATATCTTATGACAGAAACTTTAAAACCAACCAAATAGTTGGTTTTAAAGTTTGTACGAGGTAAATCATGCTCACATCTCAGGACAACTCTACAAAAGGGTGGATCGTTACCGCATTCTCTCTATCTGTGGGGCTGGCATTCTTAATGCTTTGGCCTGATGCCGGGCACGCGCAAACTGCCAGTTCTACTGTCTTTCTAGATCCTACCTTCCGGACACCAGCTCCGCCCAACGATGCATTCCCACAGAATGCAGAGCACGTGTTCTATGGTACGCTCTTCATGCTGATTGCTGGGCTCATTATGACCTTTGTTGCGGTCTTTGATTCCGTTCGCCTCAAGACGATGGTCCCGATCGGCATCGTGCTCGGGGCTGCCGTCTGCGTCTTTCCAGAAAGCATCGACAATTATCTGGCGGGTTGCTTTTGGTCGGTGTCGCACGACCCGGACAAGCTTCTTTATTTTCTCATGGGGCGTGAATACGACTATTATGTCGCCGTGATGTGGTGGACCTTTGGAACAATCCTCGGATACATCTTCTACATTGCACTTCAGCGGAATGTGACCACTGGTGGGCTTTGGATTGCTTTTGGCCTTTCCGGTGTTGCCGATATCATCATGGAGGAGCTCCTCCTGCGCTATGGCGGTATCTACACCTATTTCGGCCATCAGCCACTGGTCATCCTCGGATACTTTCCCTGGTGGTGGCTCTTCGTGAACGTCTCAGCTATATATCTGAGTATAGCGATCACTTATCGCTTTCGCGAATGGCTCAGTGGCTGGAGGAGTGTCTTCATCCTTGCGTTGATGCCGCTTTGCTATATTGGCGGCTTCTCCTTCGCTGGGCTGCCGACTATTTATGTGATCCAAGGCGATTTCTCTCCGCTCGTGACCCAGCTGGCAGGTATCCTCTCCTGCATTCTGGCATTGGTTCAAACTGGTGGCATTGTCTACTTCATCCTCGGGCGGAATCCGCTTGCCTTTGGGGAGAGGGAGAGACTGACAACGTTGAAGATCTAAAGATCAAAATGCAGTTATTCGCGTGATGATCGAAAGCCGCGATGCCGAGG
>NZ_JFKB01000043.1 GCF_002115745.1 Thalassospira alkalitolerans | reverse complement strand
ATAAGATGGTTACCTTACACTGAATACATAGGTGTAAGGGGCGAACCAGGGGAACTGAAACATCTAAGTACCCTGAGGAAAAGAAATCAACCGAGATTCCCTTAGTAGTGGCGAGCGAACGGGGACTAGCCCTTAAGTGGCTTTGAGATTAGCGGAACGCTCTGGAAAGTGCGGCCATAGTGGGTGATAGCCCTGTACGCGAAAATCTCTTAGTCATGAAATCGAGTAGGACGGAGCACGAGAAACTTTGTCTGAATATGGGGGGACCATCCTCCAAGGCTAAATACTACTGACTGACCGATAGTGAACTAGTACCGTGAGGGAAAGGCGAAAAGAACCCCGGAGAGGGGAGTGAAATAGATCCTGAAACCGTATGCGTACAAGCAGTGGGAGCCCACTTTGTTGGGTGACTGCGTACCTTTTGTATAATGGGTCAGCGACTTATTTTCAGTGGCGAGCTTAACCGAATAGGGGAGGCGTAGCGAAAGCGAGTCTTAATAGGGCGTCTAGTCGCTGGGAATAGACCCGAAACCGGGCGATCTATCCATGGGCAGGTTGAAGGTTGGGTAACACTAACTGGAGGACCGAACCGACTACCGTTGAAAAGTTAGCGGATGACCTGTGGATCGGAGTGAAAGGCTAATCAAGCTCGGAGATAGCTGGTTCTCCTCGAAAGCTATTTAGGTAGCGCCTCATGTATCACTGTAGGGGGTAGAGCACTGTTTCGGCTAGGGGGTCATCCCGACTTACCAAACCGATGCAAACTCCGAATACCTACAAGTGCCGAGCATGGGAGACACACGGCGGGTGCTAACGTCCGTCGTGAAAAGGGAAACAACCCAGACCGTCAGCTAAGGTCCCAAAGTTATGGTTAAGTGGGAAACGATGTGGGAAGGCTTAGACAGCTAGGAGGTTGGCTTAGAAGCAGCCACCCTTTAAAGAAAGCGTAATAGCTCACTAGTCGAGTCGGCCTGCGCGGAAGATGTAACGGGGCTCAAACCATACACCGAAGCTACGGGTATCACGTAAGTGATGCGGTAGAGGAGCGTTCTGTAAGCCTGTGAAGGTGAGTTGAGAAGCTTGCTGGAGGTATCAGAAGTGCGAATGCTGACATGAGTAACGACAATGGGTGTGAAAAACACCCACGCCGAAAGACCAAGGTTTCCTGCGCAACGTTAATCGACGCAGGGTTAGTCGGTCCCTAAGGCGAGGCTGAAAAGCGTAGTCGATGGAAAACAGGTTAATATTCCTGTACTTCTGGTTATTGCGATGGAGGGACGGAGAAGGCTAGGCCAGCTTGGCGTTGGTTGTCCAAGTTTAAGGTGGTAGGCTGAGATCTTAGGTAAATCCGGGATCTTAAGGCCGAGAGCTGATGACGAGTTATCTTTTAGATGACGAAGTGGTTGATGCCATGCTTCCAAGAAAAGCTTCTAAGCTTCAGGTAACCAGGAACCGTACCCCAAACCGACACAGGTGGTTGGGTAGAGAATACCAAGGCGCTTGAGAGAACTCGGGTGAAGGAACTAGGCAAAATGGCACCGTAACTTCGGGAGAAGGTGCGCCGGTGAGGGTGAAGGACTTGCTCCGTAAGCCCATGCCGGTCGAAGATACCAGGCCGCTGCGACTGTTTATTAAAAACACAGCACTCTGCAAACACGAAAGTGGACGTATAGGGTGTGACGCCTGCCCGGTGCCGGAAGGTTAAGAGGAGATGTGCAAGCATTGAATTGAAGCCCCGGTAAACGGCGGCCGTAACTATAACGGTCCTAAGGTAGCGAAATTCCTTGTCGGGTAAGTTCCGACCTGCACGAATGGCGTAACGATGGCGGCGCTGTCTCCACCCGAGACTCAGTGAAATTGAAATCGCTGTGAAGATGCAGTGTATCCGCGGCTAGACGGAAAGACCCCGTGAACCTTTACTATAGCTTTGCACTGGACTTTGAATTTGCTTGTGTAGGATAGGTGGGAGGCTTTGAAGCGTGGACGCCAGTTCGCGTGGAGCCAACCTTGAAATACCACCCTGGCAACTTTGAGGTTCTAACTCAGGTCCGTTATCCGGATCGAGGACAGTGTATGGTGGGTAGTTTGACTGGGGCGGTCTCCTCCTAAAGAGTAACGGAGGAGTACGAAGGTGCGCTCAGACCGGTCGGAAATCGGTCGTAGAGTATAAAGGCAAAAGCGCGCTTGACTGCGAGACAGACACGTCGAGCAGGTACGAAAGTAGGTCTTAGTGATCCGGTGGTTCTGTATGGAAGGGCCATCGCTCAACGGATAAAAGGTACTCCGGGGATAACAGGCTGATACCGCCCAAGAGTTCATATCGACGGCGGTGTTTGGCACCTCGATGTCGGCTCATCACATCCTGGGGCTGAAGCCGGTCCCAAGGGTATGGCTGTTCGCCATTTAAAGTGGTACGCGAGCTGGGTTTAGAACGTCGTGAGACAGTTCGGTCCCTATCTGCCGTGGACGTTTGAGATTTGAGAGGGGCTGCTCCTAGTACGAGAGGACCGGAGTGGACGAACCTCTGGTGTTCCGGTTGTCACGCCAGTGGCATTGCCGGGTAGCTATGTTCGGAA
>NZ_JFKB01000042.1 GCF_002115745.1 Thalassospira alkalitolerans | reverse complement strand
AATTTTGCTCCGTGGGTATGGGATGGTAATTGGACTTTTGTAAGCGCCATGGCTTCCTTACCGACCACTTTTCCTAATGGGATATAAGACAACCCCGGAGCTTGCCCCCAGCCGATGGCACTACGTCCAACCAAATTCGGAAGGGCAAATGTCGTTCGACCGTCGCCGCCATATGTGGTGTTAAGCAGGGAAAATAATGCCTGATTTTCATTAATAGCGAGTATGGTGCCATCGGCGACTAAAAAGCCTTTTGGGCAATAATCTGCAGCGGTGGCACAAATTGATCCTATAAATGGCTCAGCCGAGCAGGCATTTGCGGGCTGAGAGGATGACAGCATGGTGGAGCCAAATGTGATTGCGGAAAGTACCGCAAGGCCGGTGAGACCGAATTCTATTTTCATTTGTTTTCTCCGGTAAAAATTAAAACGTGGTTCAAAAATTAAAAGATTTTCTTTCATCCGCGCCGGAATTAACCGTCATCAATAGCGATGCAAAAGCTCGGTATAATGGCTTTCAATCCTCTGAATAATTGCAGGGACAAAGGACGGCATGGTGTTCGAACTTCGGTTGCGGGGGCCAAAGCATCCATCCGATTTTTCAGACGTTTTTCAGCAAGGTTTGTGATCGGAAACTTTTAGTTTTTGACGTCACAGGGCGACTCACGAGAGCGGAATCCATTATAATTTAGTTGTTTTTACCCCGACAAAAGCAATTAAAAGTCTGACATATTCTGACATTTGCTACTTAAGGGGGGCAAAAATGCGCCAAAAGACGTAAAACTGTTCTAACGAATAGTTGTGTCTTGAATGATGGGCGCGCAATATTCGCAATCTTTAGTTGCTTTGTGGATGGTGAGTGCTTTGAACAAACTGCGCAATAAAATGCCGGAATTTACAGGTTATTTTGGTCACAGTTTTTCATCAGTGCCGCCCTTGGCGCTTGAGCCACGCTATATGTTTGACGCTGCAGGGGCCGCGACAGCGGCCGATAGCGCCGAACAAGCGCAGGCCGAGGCAGAGGCCGAGCAGGCTAGCCATGACACAAGCGACACCAGCGACACCAGCACGCATGCCCCCGGCACTTCGGATGGCGCCGACACAGCACAAGCCGCGGGTGTGAAGGTATCGGGTAGCGAATTCAGTGTATTGCAGGCCGTCGATCCGTCACAAAATGGCGGGCGCAAAGAAGTCGCATTCGTCGATAGCAGTCTTGCCGATTGGGACGTTTTGGTCGCCGGGATTGGAGCGGGTATTGAAATTGTACTTTTGGATGGCAACAGCGACGGGCTTCGTCAAATTGCAACCTGGGCTGCACAAAATGATGGCTTTGACGCCATCCATATCCTAAGCCACGGCTCAGAAGGCCAAGTTCATCTGGGCAGCTTTACCCTTGATACGGCCACGGCGACCACGCGCAGCAACGACCTTGCCGCGCTTGGTGCGGCCCTTGGGGTTGATGGTGATGTAATGCTTTACGGCTGCGATGTTGCAGGCGGCAGTGGCGCGGCGCTTATAGATGCCCTTGCCAATGCGACGGGTGCCGATGTTGCCGCGTCAACCGATATGACCGGTGCACAAAGCCTTGGTGGCGATTGGCAGTTGGAACACACAACCGGCGTGATCGAGACTGCCGGGTTGGTTGTGACTGACTATCAAGGCATCCTCGATACCATAACTATTGCGGCGGGCAGCAGTGATGGGCAACTTGATGATGGTGATGGTACCTTTGTTAAGGTCGTTGGCGGGCAAAATTTGACGTTTACGGGGCCGGATGGCTATTTTTATAATAGCAATTTGGGCACAGGTTATCTTGTCTCTGACGATGGTGCCAACACGAATGCGACCAAGCTGACCATCTCGATGGCGAGCGGGTATAGTTTCGACCTCACAGCATTTGATTATTTTACGAGCAATGCAGATACTGTGACTGTCAGTGTCACCTATGCCGATGGTTCAATCGGATCGGGCACGTTTACTGCTACCACTGATAGTGCAAGCACGGTCAGTGATTTCAGTACCCTTGCGGGGCTGTCGACAGTGTCGTTGAACGATATCAAAAGTGTTGTAATTTCATCGACAAACAATGTTGGCAGCTATGACTTCGGCACCAATAATTTTGTCGTTTCCGATGTCAAAGCAATTGTAAGCAATAGCGCACCGACAGTCACAGGCGCCCCGGCATCGGCGACCGTGACCGAGGATGTTGCAACCGCGATTGACCTTTCTGGCGTAACTGTTGCCGATGCCGAGGGCGGCACGATTACGCTGACCCTTGCCGCAGCGGCGGGGACGCTGGCATCGGTCGATGGCAACACGACAACCGGCGGTGTAACGATTGCCAATTCGGGCACAAGCTCGATGACGCTTTCGGGAACGGTAAGTGACCTTAACACCTATTTAAATGCGACCAACATCACCTATCAAACCGCAAGTAATGATACGGTGGCGCGAAACATCACGATTACGCCCAATGACGGTACTGTTGACGGAACGGCTGTTACCGTCACGACATCAGTCACGGCCGTTAATGATACCCCAACCGTTTCGGGTGTTCCGACCGATGTTACGGTGACAGAAGATACAGCGAGTAATTTTGACTTGTCCGCCGTTACTTTCACAGAGGTTGATGGCGACAATCTGACCG
>NZ_JFKB01000040.1 GCF_002115745.1 Thalassospira alkalitolerans | reverse complement strand
GCCCTCGGCATCGCGGCTTTCGATCATCACGCGCGTCACTGCGCGCGTGCCATCGCCCCGCGTTATGATGCGGACTTTATAATCGATCAATTCAATTTGCTGCACGGCTTCAACATATTCCGGCACCGTCAAAAGAACCTTGCGAAGGGCAGCATCAAGGGCGTTGACCGGGCCGTTCCCCTCGGCGACAGACATAAACTGATCCTCGCCGACCACGACCTTGACGGTCGCTTCGGACAGGGTGATGACCTGTTCCTCTTGCTCATCCACCCAGCGGCGTTCATCAATCACCCGGAACGATGTCACGCGGAAATAACGGTCAAGCTCGCCCAGTGCCCTGCGCGCCAAAAGCTCGAAACTGGCTTCGGCCCCGTCATAGGCATAACCATCAAATTCACGCTGTTTAACCGCGTTGACCAATTTGCCAATCGCATCGGATTTCGGATCGACATCGACCCCGATTTCACGGAAACGCGCCAAAATGTTGGAACGCCCCGCCTGATCCGACACAAGGATATGACGCTGATTGCCAACCAGTTCCGGCGCAATATGTTCGTAACAGGCCGGATTTTTTTCCACCGCCGAGACATGCAATCCGCCCTTATGGGCAAAGGCGCTGTCGCCGACATAGGCCGCTTGGCGGGCCGGTTCACGGTTCAGACGTTCATCAAGAATATGAGAAATTCGGCGCAACTGGGTTAGTTGTTCGTGTGATACACCAACGTCATAGCCCATCTTGATCATCAAGGTCGGGATGATCGAAATCAGGTTCGCATTACCGCACCGCTCGCCCAGACCATTCAACGTGCCCTGTACCTGACGCGCCCCGGCACGCACCGCCGCCAGCGAATTCGCCACCGCATTCTCGGTATCATTATGGCAATGAATGCCCACATGGCTGCCCGGTATGTGAGAACAAACATCGGTGACGATATCAAAAATCTCGTCGGGCAATGTCCCACCATTGGTGTCACATAAAACAACCCATCGCGCCCCGGCGTCATATGCCGCCTTGATTGCCGCAAGGGCATAGTCGCGATTGGCTTTATAGCCGTCAAAGAAATGCTCGGCATCGAACATAACTTCGGAAACCTGACTTTTCAGATGCCCGATAGACTCGCCGATCATCGCCAGGTTTTCCAAAAGCTCGATCCCAAGCGCCTCGGTAACCTGAAAATCCCAGCTTTTGCCGACCATGCACACAATTGGCGCACCCTGTGCCAATGTGGCCAGCCCCGGATCATTGGATGCCGAACGCCCGGCACGGCGTGTCATGCCAAAGGCGGTCAGTTTCGAATTTTTCAATTTTGGCGGATTGGCGAAAAAGGCGTCATCAGTCGGGTTTGCCCCGGGCCAGCCACCTTCGATATAATCAATCGACAGCTCGTCCAGTGCCTTGGCAATCGCGGTTTTATCCGCTGCCGAAAAATCCACGCCCTGGGTCTGCTGCCCATCACGCAAGGTACTGTCGTATAAATAGACGCGCTTGTCTGACATTTTCATTCCAAAACTGATCGATCTTCTTTTGATGGCCAAATCCATATGGGTAACGCCACGCGGGTCTGGCAAATTGCCGCAAAACACTCATTTGCGCAACCGCATTACAAATCCTACCCCTTTTGTGTGGTTTCTTTGCCCAAATCGATAAAGCCACCCACCTTTAGGATAGCAAACCTGTCCCCCTGAATGATTGTAACTTAGTGGCGGCGGTGGTTTACTCTACCTTACATTGTGAAGCGACCGGGAATGCGCCCCTGAATTTCGCGGGCTTCGCATGATAAGGACACCAAGATGGCACTGAAAGCCGCTGAAAATTTCGACATTATGCTTCTTGCGGGTTTGACATGGCACCGTTCCGGCAAAGACAACTGGACAGCATCGGACCGGTTCGCCGTTTATACAATCTTCCGCGAAGTTGATGATCGCTGGTACGGACACTGGGAACGAGATGGCGAGAAGACCACTGCAAACTGGTCATGCCCCACCCTCGAAACCTTTGCCGAATATATGGTTGATAATGCACGCCGACAGAACCCGGATAACCCGACTTGAAATTCGCCCTCGGGGGCATCGCCCCCAAAGTGCAAAACAGGTGCACACCCCGAAACTCGGATTAGATAATCTATATATCTACCTCCCCCCCGCCGAGTTGTTGCACATCTGACGGCCTGTCCCCCCCGGACAGGCCGTTTCTTTTTGCGCTGCATTCATATCTGTTCTTGCGTTTGGCCCCATAGCACTTATGTCTGAGCCATCGAGAGTTTCACAAAAAAGGCATATTCCATGACCAAAGGCATCCCGATGCAGATTGATATCGTCTCTGACGTTGTCTGCCCCTGGTGCATCATCGGCTATAAAAACCTTGAACAGGCGATTGACCGTCTTGATGGTCAGGTCGATGTCAAACTGCGCTGGCACGCATTTGAACTGAACCCCGATATGGGTTCTGAAGGCCAGAACCTTTCGGAACATATCAAGGAAAAATACGGCCTGACCCCCGATCAAAGTGCGGAAAACCGCGACCGCATTTCCATGATGGGTGAAAACGTCGGCTTTGACATCCGGTTCAGTTCCGACAGCCGCATCTACAATACGTTTGATGCCCATCGCATGCTGTATTGGGCGGGCAAGGAAGGCAAACAGACCGAACTGAAAATGGCCCTGTTCCGTGCCTATTTTCAGGAAGGCGAAAACCCCGGGGATCACGGTGTTCTGAAACGCGCCGCCGAAGAAGTCGGCCTGTCACCAGAAGAAGCCGTCGAAATCCTCGACGGTGACCTCTTCGCCAAGGAAGTCCGCGCCGAACAGGAAGAATTCAGCAAGGCCGGGATCACATCGGTTCCGACCTATGTTGTGAATGGAAAATTTGCCATCACCGGCGGCCATCCGCCCGAAGTCTTCGAACAGGCCCTTTCGGAAATTGCCCGCCAAGGCAGTGACACCGACGATGGTCTGGATGACGACATGAACAACGGTGAAGTCATCCTCGAAAACTGATCTCCATCCGATCCAATCCATATTCAAAGCCCCGGCTGCCATCCGCGCCGGGGCTTTTTGTTTGCGGCATCTGCAAGCATTTTCAAAAACGACCACGCCCGAAACCGGTGGCCATTCCAGCCCCCGCATAACACCCACCAACCAAACAATCAGGCACGAGCAGCAATAAAACCACCCCGCTCCTCTCCCCCACGTCAGACAACATACCATCTGACATATGCCCGCCACACGATGCTGGCTCTGGCAATTGATCTCTATTTTCGCGACAAACCCTTGCCCCGGGCGTAAAGTTTCTATGCCGCCACCACGGCACAACTTGCCTCCTTTCGCAAACAACGCACCGAACCTCTTGCTTATCAAAGGATCGCCCCATGATCGACTTTGCCAATATCAGCCTTTATCTGCCGGGAATTTTACTGGCCTATGCCGCCCTTATGATGGGCCTCATAAGCCCCGGCCCCGCCTTGCTCGGCCTGATGGGGGTATCGCTGGAACGCGGGCGTCGTGCAGGTCATTGCTTTGCGATTGGCATTGGCACCGGATCACTTTGCATTGGCATTCTGACCCTGACCGGGCTTTCGGCATTACTGGCAACATGGGCCGATGCCATGACCGTCATTCGCATTGCCGGCGGACTTTATCTTTTATGGCTGGCGTTTAAGGCCTTTCGATCTGCCTTTCGCCCGAAACAGATGGCCGGGGATACCATCCCCCCCGATGGTAAACACATTTCCGGCATGGGTTATTTCACCCGCGGGCTGAGCCTTCACCTGACCAATCCCAAGGCGATCCTGACATGGATCGCCATCATTTCCATTGGCTTTGCCGATGGCACACCGCTTTGGGTGGGATGGGTGATTGTACTGGGCTGTGGCACGATTTCGACGCTTGTGCATTTTGCCTATGCCACCGCGTTTTCAACCCGGCCTGCGATCTCGCTTTATCGCCGGGCGGCGCGCTGGATCAATGGTATTCTGGGCGTATTCTTTGCCGCCGTCGGCATTCGCCTTTTGGCCGGGCGCTAATCGGCCCCACCGGTATCTAGCACCGGTTTGCGGGTAACCCCGTTCTTTTGATCCATCCAACCGCCCAATACCGTTAGCCACACGGCGATTAACGGCAACAGCGCGATATTCTGGTCCATCACCCACAATATCGCACTCGCCATCACGCACCAGACCAAGGGGACTGGCAACAATAACCACCGCCAGGTTCCCCGCGCCAACAGGATAAATCCAAGTGTGCCAATCGCCGTTGGATCGGCGGCACTGCCAAACAATTCAGCCTGTATCATACCCCGCCCCTCAATCAGCCCGGCAAAGGGAAATCCGATAATCGCAATTAGCAAAAGGGCCGCCCCGGCGACGCTTGAAAAATCCCCGCGCCAGCCAAACCGCAAGGGCATCCGACGCACGGCAAACATCACCATAAACCCGGCCTCGACAATAAAGGCCGGGATGAAATACGGGATCACCCAATTGATCGGCTGGTAATACTGCCAAAGAAATCCGGCCGTGACCCAGCCCCAAATCATCGCAAGCAGGATCAAAACCACCCGATTGCCGCGACATCCCCGCCGCATGGCAAGACCCGACGCAACCATCCCGGCGATCAGAGCCGCCGCCACGGCCAGTCCCCATGTGGTATTTAACGTTTCAAACAAACGATAATAAACCCGCGGCGAAAACAGCAAAAAATCCGCAAGGCCATAGCTCCACCAATCGCCCATCACGCCCCCTTATGCATCGACAAAACCCGGTCCATCACAATAGCCCGATCATCGCCGCAATGCGTTCACGCATTTCATCATCGGGCAGCGGCCCCTTGGCGGCGGCCATATTCTCTGCGGCATGGGATGGCTGTGTTGTGGCCGGGATCGGGCATGTCACGCCGGGATGGGAAATCAGAAATTTCAGAATTACCTGCGCCCAGCTTTTCGCCCCGATTTCATCGGCAAACCCCGGCAAAGCTTCGCCCTGCAAACGGTCAATCAGGCTACCCCCGCGAAACGGGCGATTAACAATCACGCCAATGCCGCGTTCCTGCGCCAGCGGCAGCAAATATTGCTCGACCTTGCGATCCACCGGGTTATAGGTCACCTGCACGAAATCAAGCGATTCCTTTTTCATCACCGCGATCACATCATCGGTCCGCCTGCCATGCGAGGTTGTCACCCCGACATAACGCAGTTTCCCCGCATCCTTCATATCAAACAAAATCGACAAATTATCATTAATTCTCAACAGATTATGCACCTGCAAAAGATCGAAACGATCAATATCCCAACGCGCGGTGCTTTGCGCAATTTGTGCCGCACCATCATCAGATGTCCAAACCTTGTCTGTGGCAAATACCCGGCCCCGTGCGCCAAGCTTGTCCAACCCGTATCCGATCACATCCTGTGCCGAACCATACATCGGAGAACTGTCGATCATCTTGCCACCGGCGGCAAAAAAGACCGACATCACCGACGCGCACTGATCACGCAATTCCTGATCATTGCCGACATTAAACGTGATCCAGCTTCCCATGCCGACCGCCGGGATCATTTCACCGGTCGAGGGGATCGGCTTTTTCAAAACATCGGGAACATCACGGTTATCAAGGGTCTGCGCCCAAAGCGGTTTGGCACCACAAATCCCGGCAAACATCCCGGTTGCCGCAACACCACCCAGAAAATTTTGCAAAAACCGTCGTCGATCCAGCTCAGACATTACCATCCCAACCCTGTTGTTCGGAACCGATCATCAAACAGGAAAGGGGCCAAAATGGGACAATGCGCAACCACAGGCTGCGCCGCGAACTGGTGAAAAATTAGTTCTTGACCTAAAGTACGCTCTAGCAACTAGGTGTTGTTTACATTCATTGACAACAT
>NZ_JFKB01000004.1 GCF_002115745.1 Thalassospira alkalitolerans | reverse complement strand
GCCATTCCAATCAAATTAATGAGTCCTGACCTAGGCTTTGGGTGTGGCGGAAGGCCGCGAAAGGTAACCTCCTGCCAGATCGTGCGCATTAAAAGGGCGGCACGAAGCCGCCCTTGGGTATTTTCATGATGGTCCGGCGCATGAAAGTCTGGCCGCACCTGATCCGATCAGGATGGTGACGCGCCAATTCCGGCATCATTCAAATCGTCTTCAACTGCACTTGAAATATGTTCAAAGATATCGCCCATGGCACTTTCAACACGCTGCCAGCTTGGGATGAACGGGCTTTCAAGCGGATTGTCGAGGTAGTGCTGACCGGCGCTGATGATGACTTCGGCCAGAACTTCGACGCATTGTTCTTCTTCGTCGCGGTTGATCTTAAGCCCGTTAAAGAAGGCATCGGCACGGTATTGTTCAATCAGGTCAAGGGCCGTGCGATAATAGGTTGCCTTAAGCGTTCGGAATGTTTCGTGGGAGAAGATGGTGCCCTGGGTGGCAAGTTTGCGGAACAGGGATTTGGCGATGTCGCTTGCCATGCGCGACAGCCCGTCATCCTTTTGCGCCGGATCGAATTCGCGGTGTTTATGGTCATAGATATCGGCGATATCGACCTGTGCCAGACGATGGACCGTATGGTTGCGATACATTTCCGACAGCATGGAAACTTCAAGCCCCCAATCAGATGCCACGCGCAAGCCATAGGCAACATCGGTGCGGATTGCCATTTCACCCGATAATGAATAGCGGAAGCAATCCAGGTAATTCAGGAAATCGGTCTTGCCGACCACCTGTTTAAGCGCGCGGATCAGCGGGGTGACAAACAGGCGGCAAACCCGGCCTTTGAGCGTGCCATTGGCAACGCGGGCGTAATAGCCCTTGGCAAAGGCGAAATTAAACGCCGGATTGGCAATCGGATACATCAGACGCGCGGGCAGATCGGGTTTATAGGTCGCGATATCGCAATCATGAATGCCAATTACCGAGCTTCGCCCGGTGGCCAGCGTATAGCCAAGGCAATACCAGACGTTGCGGCCCTTGCCCGGTTCGTAACGTGCAAGATCATATTCCGCCAAACGATCATGCACACCGCGCAGGCGCGGGCCATCATTCCACAGGATGCGAACATGTTGCGGCAGGTCTTTGAAAAAGTTACGCGCATAGGCATATTGCGTGGCGTCGGCCCGGTCCAGCCCGACGACGATCTGATCGATATAGGTGGCCTGTTTCAATCCATTAAGGATCGTGGTCATCGCCGGTGTTTCAAGTTCGGAATACAGGCAGGGCAGGATCAGGGTTTGCCGGCGCTGGCGCGCAAAAGCCGTCATTTCATAGGCGAGTTCTTCGGGATTGCGGTCAATGATCCGATGAAGGGTTGTGATCGGGCCGCCCTGATGAAAATCAGCCATCAAATACCTCGCTTTTGTTGGTGGGGTGCGGTCGCATTAATGAGCCTGCACCCTTGCATTGAAAATTTGGTCAAGCAGTTGATTAATCGCGCTGTTCCAGCCCGATGGGCCGGGTTCCGGGGCGATCAGAAGCTTTGTGTCATCGATCAGTGGCAAAATTGCGCCGCCATGCTTTTGCGGAATTTGCACCGGGAAATCAGCCGCCGCCAGCATCGTCGCATCATTTGCGGAATCGCCAAGCGCGATGGTTGCCGGTTTTGCCGGGGGCGATGGCAATCGGCCAATGCCAATCAGCATTTCAATCATCTTGTCCATGGCCTTGCCCTTGTCGGTCGGGCCACACAGGGTGTGAAAACGCCCGCCCTTGACCAGTTTCAGGCCAAATTCCCCGGCAATGGATTGCGCGGTTGCGATATCGGTTTCTGTTGGTGCCCAGATCAGCGGGTCCGAGCAATGGCGTTGTGCCGCCCGGGCCGCATCGGAGGGGGCAAGCCCGGTTTCCCTGGCGATGACGGCCGGGGATGACGTTCGAAAACCGGCCAGCGGGCCGGAAACCGCCCTGGCAATGGCATTGCGTGCCCCATCAATGGTTTTGGTGGTGGGGCCGGGGTGTTCAAGCTGATCGCCAAGGCAGATGACGCCGCCATTTTCACCAATCAGACCATCAAAAATATCGTCCCTGTCATTAAGGAAGGACAATTCGGCCAATGTTTTGGATGAAATTGCAATAAGAGGAATGTGCAACTGTTTTATGCGCCCGATTGCCGCGGCGGCGGGGGCCCAGCTATAGCTGTCATGATCAAGCAGCGTGCCGTCAAGATCGGTAAAAATTACGCAGTGGCTGTGTTTTGTCATCGTCCCGTTTGGTCAGTTTCAGGTGCTTTTTGACGGTCCGGTGCAATAGCGAACAAACAGCTTAGCATAGAGGTTTGGCAAGGGCGACACCGGAAAGATTAAATTTTATACGGTCATGAAAAATGATGAAAAACATGGCAAATCAGGGTTTCACAAGATATTTTCTATTTGTGGTTTAATTTTTGACAAATTAGACAACATTTAAGGCAGGCAAGACGATATTTTTTTACGAATATGCGGGAGCCGGGGATTGGGAAAAAAACGAACTGGCTTTGTAACGTTATGTCCCCTGTTGATGTTGTTTGTTTGGGGCATATCAGCGGTGGCGCAAGCGCAAAACCCGGTAGAGGAAATTTCGCAAGCGCGCCCTGAAATTTTGTTTGCTGTTGGTGAATGGCCGCCGATGATTGCCGAGAATGCAATCGGTTATGGGATCCTCGCCCGGCGTGTTAGCGCCGTATTTGAAGCGATGGGGTATCAGGTGCGGTATGAGTTCCTGCCATGGTAGCGTGCCTATCAAAATACGCAGCGCGGCGAATATGCTGCGACATTTCCCTGGGTATGGTCGGATCAGCGAGACAAGCAGGTTTTGTTTCCGCGTCATCCCATTGCCCGGACCCGGCAAAAGGGATTTTATAAAAAATCACGTTTTCCCGATGGCTTACAGATTGATGATGTTGTCGATATCAAGTCACTTGGGCTGCTGCCGGTTGGTGTGGCGAGTTACTGGTATGAGGGGGTGTTTCGCAATCACCATATTCAGCCCGAGATTGTCACTACATCTGGCGCGGCATGGCGTTTTTTGGAAGCGGACCGTGCGGATATTTACTTTGAAGAAGAGGACGTCGGCTGGTTCGATATTGCGCGCATTTTGGGGGATTATGCACCGGAACGATATGCAACAACGGGGCCGGTATTATCCGAAAACATGTTTGTTTTGTTTTCACGCAGCCATCCTGAGGGGGTGATGCTTCGGGATGCGTTTGATGCCTTTATGGAGACACCCAAGGGGCGTGATCTTTGCAAGCAATGGGACATGTGCGAGCGGGCGGTAAAAAACCACCCGTAAATCGCCCGGCAGATGCAATACAGGAAATGCCGAGCCGAACCAGTCACCATAAATATCGCGATATTTTGGCAAATAAGGTTTTTGAATTTTAATTTTAAGTTGTAGAAGATTTAAATCAATAAAATCAGGGCGGGGAGCGGCTATAGATGACGGAAGGATGTTTTCGTACATGGAAAACATGGCCGTTTATGGATAACCGGAGCCGCATATGAGACATCTGTGCCGTCAGTTGATGATCCTGTTCTGCGTTCAGATCGCAGGTATGGGCATTGGCAATCGTGTTTTTGGACAAGAATTGGCGATCAATGCGGCACAGGGGGCTGCGCCTGAGGCATCATCGGGTATATCTTCTGGTATGGCCGGGGCCGAGGTTGTTTTTGCGGTCGGCGAATGGTTGCCCATGATTAGCAAAACGCCGCCGGATTTTGGCCCACATGCCCGCCGGGTTGCCGAGGTTTTCCGGGCGATGGGATATGAACCGAGATTCAGGTTTTTTTCGCGTGATGATGCCTATGACAAAACCCTTGAGGGTGAATATGTCGCGACATTTTCACAGGTTCAGTCCGGCGACAGGTCGGAACAGTTTTGGCTGCCCGATCATCCCATTGCACAGGCCAATCAGAAGGGCTTTTACAAACCGGCACGTTTTCCGAATGGGCTGGATTTAAAGCGACTGGATGAAATCCGGATTTACGGATTGCGCGCGGTTGGTGTCGAGGGGCATTGGCATGGGGCGACCTTTCGCCAGCTTGGTATTAGTTCCGATATCGTGCGCAACCGAAAATCGGCCTGGCATTTCCTGAATGCGGATCGTGCGGATATTTTGATCGAGGAAGAACAGGTTGGCTGGAACGATCTGAGCGCTTTCCTTGGCGAAGGGGCGCGTGCGCAATATGCGACGACGGAAACGCTTCGAAGTGATGGCATGTATATCCTGTTTTCGCGCCATCACCCGATGGGGGAAATCCTGCGCGATCAGTTTGATGGCTATCTTGATACACAAGCCGGGCAGGCGATGTGCCGTGGATGGCGGGTATGCCGTACAGTTGCCAGTGATGCGTCCAATCAGAACTGATCCTGAACCATCCACCCCAAACGGATGCGAACCACAGCGACACCCCCGACAAAGGTCATTGTTTGAAAACCGGGGCGGTATATTGCAATAACCATTGCGATATATATGTTCGATTTGTCCTATTAATAACCCGGTTTGTCCATTCTTCCCGCGCAGCTTCACGCGTATTGTTTCCGGACTGGAACGGTTCTTGTTCCAGATAAAAACCAAGAACAATCGAGTGAGGAAAACGCCATGCATGTCCCTGTTGCCATTATCGGCTGCGGTCCTTCGGGGCTTTTGCTGTCACATTTGCTGCGTGTCCAGGGGATTGACAGCATTATTCTGGAACGCAAGGACCGCGCCTATGTCGAGGGGCGCATTCGGGCCGGTGTTCTTGAAATGGGGACGGTTGACCTGATGAAGCGGGTCGGCGTTGATGCGCGGATGAACCGCGAAGGCATCATTCATGGCGGCATCTATATCAGTGTGAATGGCAAGCGCCAGCACGTGAATATCGAAGAGTTGACCGGTGGATCAACCGTGATGATCTATGGCCAGACCGAGGTGACCAAGGATTTGATACAGGCACGGCTTGATCATGGCGGCGAGATCGTGTTTGAGGCCGAAGACGTTAGCCTGCATGACATTGAAAGCGACAAGCCGCGTGTTCGATATGTTAAGGATGGCAATCCGGTCGAGCTGACCTGTGATTATATTGCGGCCTGTGACGGATTCCACGGGGTTGGCCGCCAGACCATGCCGGTATCGAAACTTGAAACCTTTGAAAAGGTTTATCCGTTTGGCTGGCTGGGCGTTTTGGCGCACGCCAAGCCGGTGGCGGACGAGCTGATTTATGCCAGCCATGATCGCGGGTTTGCGCTGTGTTCGATGCGGTCCGAAACGGTGGTGCGCCATTATGTGCAGGTGCCCAGTTCGGAAAAAATCGAAGACTGGTCCGATGATCGGTTCTGGAACGAGCTTCGCCTGCGTCTTGGCGAAGCGGATGGGGAATTGGTCAACGAGGGCGAGGTGTTTGAAAAAAGCATCGCGCCGCTGAGAAGTTTTGTTGCCGAGCCCATGCGCCACGGGCGGTTGTTCCTTGCCGGTGACGCGGCGCATATCGTGCCGCCGACCGGGGCCAAGGGGCTTAACCTTGCGGCCAGTGATGTGCATTACCTGTCCGAGGCCTTGATTGCGAAGTTCAAGAACAATCGTGAAGACCTTTTGGATGCTTATTCCGATACCGCATTGGCGCGCGTGTGGAAGGCCGAGCGGTTTAGCTGGTGGATGACAACCATGTTGCACACATTTGATGATCATCACGGCTTTGATGGCCGCATCCGTCGTGCCGAACTGGAATACATCCTGTCATCCAAGGCAGGTTTGACAACCTTGGCAGAAAACTACGTCGGTTTGCCTTACTGATCGATATGGGGCGGAGCCCGCCCGCTTTGGACCCATTGGAATTTCTGCCAGGAAAGAACGGCCCGTCCCCCACAGCGGGCCGTTCTTGTTTCTGGGTTTTGTGGGTTGCCTCGAAATGATCACAATTTTTTGTGGAACTGTTTGGTGCCCTTCGTCGTTAAGAGGGTGTTGTATTTAGTGCAGCCACGAATTTAATGAATGACAGGAGCAAATCATGGTGACCAAGACCGAAACCGATAACGCCAAACTTCAGGCCGATGTTGATGCGCTTCGCAAGGATCTTGCCGAGGTTACCAAAACCCTGAGAGCGATGGGAACGGACACCGTCAATTCCAAGGCACAGGCCGCTGCCCAGCGTGTGCGCGAAGTATCCGGTCAGGCGCGCGATCAGTTTGATCATGCCCGCGAAGCCGCGGTAGAGCAGGTGCGCGAACGTCCGCTGGCATCGGTGGCGCTGACATTTGGTATTGGCATGTTGATTGGTCGTTTGCTTCAGAAATGATTGATCAGATAAGCAATGCAATTGCAGAAATGGCAAAGGCCGCCGCCGCCCGGCTGGCGGTCTTTGCAGCGATTGCGCTTGTGATCTTGACCGGTATTGGTTTTCTGATCGCGGCGATCTTTATGTATCTGGCGGCACAATTTGGCGCGCTTGGCGCGGCATTGGGGCTGGGGTCGGTGTTTGTTGCCCTTGGTCTGGTCGCGCTTGCGATCATGCTGCAAAAAGATCCAAGTGACGCGATTGATCAACCAATCGCCGGTGAACATGGCACCAAACGCCGCGAAGATGATGTGTTGCTTGATATGGTGATCCATGCCGCCAAAGCCGGTTTCGCGACCGGACAGGGTGACAAGGCCCGGATGCAAAATGGCTTTGATCAACTGGTGACGGATTTTTCCGATCTTGGTCTTTTTGAGCCAAGAGAGCGCCGGGATGCAAGTGATGCAGGCGATGATTTTCCGGATCGGGCAGCGGATGATCCGGGGGATCAACCCGATGAAAATCCAATCGATCCAAATGCAAAAAGGGCGGGGTAACCATTGGTTCCCGCCCTTTGTTTTGTTAATTCCAGCGAGATTTATTCGCCGTGGAAATGCACCGTGCCGATAAACGGCAGGTTGCGATTGTTCTGGGCGTAATCAATGCCATAGCCGACGACGAATTCATCGGGAATGTCAAAGCCGCAATAATCAATCGGAATGTCAACTTCGCGACGTGATGGCTTGTTCAACAGCGTGCAAATTTCAAGCCGGTTGGGATCGCGGGTTTTCAGCAAACGCACGACTTCTGACAGGGTATAGCCGGTATCGATGATGTCTTCGACCAGCAGGACATCCTTGCCGTGGATCTGCCCGTCGAGGTCTTTGACGATCCGCACATTGCGCGAGCTTTCGGTGGAATCGCCATAAGATGACGCGACCATGAAATCGACTTCGACCGGAACGGTCAGTTTGCGCGCCAGATCGGCAATGAAAACAAACGATCCGCGCAGCAGTCCAACAACGATCAGCTTTTTGGTGTCTTTGAAGTTTTCGTTGATCTTGGCGGCAATCGCGTCGATCTGTGTGGCAATTTCGTCCGCCGTTATCAGCGGCTTGACATCATAATCGGCCATCAATTTCGGTCCTGAAGCGTTATGGGAGGGTTTCCCGTTTGCTAACACACGCCGCCCGTCATGACCAGCCTGCGAATGGTAACAGAAGTATAATACCGTAGATTTCATGCGGTGTTGCACGCCCCGATTGTGCAACACGCAGGCTCGTCAATACGGGGCATCCCCATCAGATGTAAATTGTTCAGGCGGCTTTAAAGATCACCGGGTCATCGCCGTCGTGCCATTGGTCATATTTGACCATCGCGGCCTCGAACCAGTGTGAGTGCAAAAAGTCATCGAGCCAGCGTTGCAGATGGACAAACGGCATGGCGTCAAAGGCGTCTTTGTCGGCATTGGCGAATTGGCGGATAAATGGCGCAATGGCAAAATCGGCCAGAACCGGGCGGCTGCCAAACAGATATGTGCCAACGGCCAAACGGCCATCAAGCCGGTTAAGGATTTTTTCGGCCTCATATCGGTGTTCGGCCGGATCGGCATCGTCATAGCGCGTATGATATTTAAAGCGATCAAGGTGGTGTTTGAACGGGCCGTCGTTTTGTGCAATTAGCGCCAGCATATCGTCAAGCGTGCCGCTTTCGGGCATCAGCCAGTCTTGCGGATCGGCTTCGGCCAATGCCCAGACCATGATTTCAAGGCTTTCGTCGATCACACTGCCATCGGGCAGGATCAGAACCGGCACGGTGGCCTTGGGCGAGGCGGCGATCATCGCACTTGGTTTGTCGCGCAGGACAACTTCGCGCAGTTCGACATCAATCCCGCTTGCAAGCAAGGCCATACGGGCGCGCATCGCATAGGGACAGCGACGAAAACTATACAGGATCGGTCGGGTGTGCGGATCAGTCATATAAGTCGATTAGCGCCTGAGGGCGTGGTTTGCAACTGCTTATCGGGCACAAAGATGATTGTCATGCGTTAGACATTCATGTGCCGCTTTCCTATGTTTAGAAAAGGTACATGACGAGCGCGCAAAATCGCGCGGAGGCCTTTTTGATTGTGTCATGCGATGGCTTGGGCGGGGTTGATGTAAAAAACTTGGGTCCATTGGGCCTTTTTTGCGCAAGCGGGGTTGATTTCATGGCACAGTTTGTGAAAGGACAATGTCCGTCATTTATTTCGTAAGACCCGTTCGGGGATGTGCTGGCGCGGAACCTGCGCCGTTTGCCCCGAATGCGGTCACAAGACCAAAGCCGACTTGAAAAAAGCAAGGAACCAGTCACATGACACCGACCGAAATCGCGCGCGTTACCGATTATCTGCGCCGTACGTTTGAAAATCCCAATATCGCCATCGATGCGCCGAAACGCAAAGGCTATCCGATTGAAATGCGCGTTGGGGACGAGTTTGTCGGTGTTGTGCACCGTGACGAAGATGAAGGCGAAATCAGCTATTCGCTGAACATGGTCATCCTTGAAGAAGACCTGCCGCCAGCCGTTTAAGGTTGCTGCGATACGTATCAAAACGCCCCGTGCCACTTAATGGCCGGGGCGTTTTTTTATGACGGATCAAGCATGTGGCGGATTTCATCGACGGTGGGAATCTTGCCTTCGGCGACGATGTCGTCATTGATCATCAAGGCCGGGGTGCGCATGATCCCGGCATCGATGATGGCGTTGGTATCGGTGATTTTTTCAAGGTCGTAGTCAAGCTCAAGCGCCTGTGCCGCTGCGGCAGCATTTTTGGCAAGGGTCTGACATTTGGCGCAACCGCTGCCGTAAATTGTGAGTTTCATCCTTGATCTCCTTTGATCGTCAAATCGTTTAATCGCTTACCAGTAATTGCCATAGATAAAGCCCGTTACCGTCGCCATGACGATGACAAGGCTGCAATACACCACGGTTTTTTGTGTGCCGATCACGGTGCGGATCACCAGCATATTGGGCAATGACAGTGCCGGACCGGCCAGCAACAGCGACAGGGCCGGGCCTTTGCCCATTCCGGCCCCCATCAGGGCCTGAACAATCGGAACTTCGGTCAGGGTCGAGAAATACATAAACGCGCCCAGAACCGAGGCCAGAATTGTCGATTGCAGGGAATTATCCCCAACCGCGGCATTGACCCAGCGTGCCGGGATCAGGCCTTCGTGACCGGGACGGCCCAGCAATAGCCCGGCGACAAATACCCCGATCACCAAAAGCGGCAGGATCTGTTTGGTGAAATCCCAGCTTTGATCCGCCCATTCGCGGTCCTGGGGGCGTGACAGGGCAATCATCATCATCCCGCCAATACCAATGGCAAAGGCCAGTTCAGGGGCGTTTGGCGCAACAAGACAGGCCAGAATGACCGCAAGTGCGAGCACCAGAACCTGAAAACGCGGCCAGTCAAACTTTCGGATCAGCACAACAGCCAGCCCGGTGGTCAGAAGGGCGGTGATCAGCCATTTATAGGTGAAAATCATCATCCAGACCGGGCTTTCGACCGGTGCCCAATTGGCAAAAACCAAAACGGCAATCATCAGGGCAAAAAAGGTGACGGTGGTGCCAAGCGGCTTTTCTGCATCGGTTGGTGCAAAGCCACGGGCGGATGTTTTGGCGCGCGCGGCCTCTTCGCGGCGATAGATCAGATGCATGATCAGGCCAATAACAACGGCAAAGACAATCGCGCCAACACCGCGTGCAATGCCAATTTCAGCGCCAAGAATTTTGGCGGTGACGACAATGGCGATAATGTTGATTGCCGGACCGGAATATAAAAACGCAATCGCCGGGCCCAAGCCCGCACCGCGTTTGTAAATGCCGCCAAACAGCGGCAATACCGTGCAGGAACAGACCGCCAAAAGCGTGCCGGAAATAGACGCGACGCCGAGCGCAATCGGGCGTGATGCATCGGGGCCAAGGTATTGCATGACCGATCCCTGGCTGATGTAGACCGCCATTGCACCAGCAATGACAAAGGCCGGTAACAGGCACAGGATCACATGTTCGCGGGCATACCAATTGGTCAGGCGCACGGCTTCGAGAATGGCATTGTCAAAGCGTTCGGTGCCTGCGGGGATGAAATAGATTGCCAGAAATCCCAGCAAGATAAGGGCGGCCAAATGGCCTTCGCGGGGGTTTTCGCGATAAAGGGTTCGTAAAGTCGCAAGCACGCCATCCTCCCAATCTGAATCGACGTTTTAATCTATCCAGATTGGGGGCGTAAAACCATGATGTAAAACAATACCGCTGGTTATGTTTGCGGCCTTTGAAGGTTTAAAATGCCCCGTGCCACTGGCCGGGGCGTTTTTGTTTGTTTATTCGGCGAAGTCGGTTGATGTGGTGATGTGTTCCCATGCCGAGATTTCGCGTTGCAGATCGTCCAGTTTGCCACGAACAAGCGCAAGGGCATCGCGGCCGAGCAAAAGATGAACCGGCGGATTTGGTGATTTGATGATCTGCATCAAGGCCTGTGCGGCTTTTTGCGGATCACCAGCCTGTTGGCCGCTTTTGTTTTGGCGGGCTTGGCGGATCGGATCGAACAGATCGTTATAATCGGGGATATGACGTTCGGAACGAACCATGGAGCGCCCGGCCCAATCGGTGCGAAATGAACCCGGTTCGATCGCGGTAACATGAATGCCCAGACCGGCGACTTCTTTGGCCAGTGCTTCGCTGATGCCTTCAAGGGCAAATTTGCTGCCGCAATAATAGGAAATGCCGGGCATGGTGATGAAGCCACCCATCGAGGTGACATTGAGGATATGGCCGCTTTTGCGTTGGCGCATATAGGGCAGGACCGCCTTGATCATCGCGACCGCGCCAAAAACATTGACGCTGAATTGATCTTGCAGTTCTTGCAGCGGGGATTCTTCGAGCAATCCTTCATGGCCGTATCCGGCATTGTTGATCAGAACATCAATCGCGCCGACTTCCTGTTCGATCTGTGTGATGGCGGGGGGAATGGCATCAAAATCACTGACATCCAAAATAATGCCCGTTGTCTTGTGCGGTGACAGCGCCGTGAAGGCCGCAAGATCGGTTTCCTTGCGAACGGTGCCGATAACGTTGTGGCCTTCGGCGAGTGCGGCCTTGGCAAAGGCACGGCCAAAGCCGGAGCTGACACCGGTAATCAGGATTGTTTTCTTTGGGGGGCTGGTCATATGGGGTGGTCCTTTGAAAGCGTTTCGGGCAAGCGGTTTTGAATGCACGCGCCGCCGGTGTGGATGCCCCACGCTAGTGAAATCATATTGTTTGGTATATGGGTTAAATTCTGCATGGACTGTTTAAAAAGGAATGCATTATGCGCGGGCGGGAATATGCCGAACTTGAAGCCTTTGTCGCGGTCGTCGAAGAGGGGAATTTTCGGCGTGCGGCCGCACGGTTACGCATTTCGGCATCGTCCTTAAGCCAGACCATCGGGAAGCTTGAGGCGCGATTGGGCGTCAACCTTTTGCAGCGAACCACGCGCAGCACATCCTTGACCGAACCGGGAAAGCGGCTTTTTGACCGGTTTCGCCCGGCAATGTCGGAAATGGCGATTGCGGTCGAGGATGTGATGCAGCTTCAGGGGCGCCCGGCGGGAACGGTGCGGTTGATGTTGCCGCGCCTTGCCCTTGCGACCCAGATCGAGCCTTGGCTTGGCGCGTTTCATGAAAAATATCCCGATATTGTTCTGGAACTCGGGATTGAAGATGCGCCGCTTGATATCATTGATGCCGGATATGATCTGGGCATCACACTGGGCGAGTTGCTGCAAAAGGATATGATCGCGTTAAAGCTTGGCCCGGATATTCATCAGCTTGCCGTGGCATCACCGGATTATCTGGCGGCATATGGCGTGCCGCAAACGCCGGGCGATTTGCACGGGCATAAATGCATTAACTGGCGCAAACCGGGGCGCAAGAAGCTTTATAATTGGGAGTTTTGTGTTGACGGGCGCTGGATCAGTGTGGCGGTCGAGGGGCCGTTGATTGTTTCGCACCGGGATACGGCGTTAAAGGCCGCCGCCCAAGGGGTTGGCATTGCCTTTGCCTATTGGTCGTCGCGATGGATGCAGCCGATGATCGAAAGCGGTTCTTTGACGCCGATATTGGAAGAATATTCGCCGCCGTTTCCCGGCTGGTATCTTTATTATCCGAAACAGCGGGCGACACCGCCCGCTGTGCGGGCCCTGATCGATTTTCTGCGTCACTGCCATCAGGAAGCGTGACGTATAGTATGGGCAACTAGGGTCCTGACCCTGGGCTGATCCGGTATATGGCCCCGTCTGCAGGATGGTGAAAGAGGCCGGGCAGGTGATGAGTGGAAACAAATGCGCTGGCGGGGCGTTTGAAAACACAATTGCCCTTTGCCCCCGTTTCACGAGGCCCCGATGACCGCATGGATTGAACAGCACAGCGCCGTTCTGCAAATCATTGCCAGTTTTGCCACGCTATTGGTCTGGGTTTTTTATGCGCAGCTTTTATTTGCAAGCTATCGCCGGATACGGCGCCCGAAAATCGTGATCAATCAGATGCTGGGTCATTCACATAAGGCCCGCTTTCTGATCAGCAATATGAGCCAGGAAGCCATTCATATTGAAACGGTTTTGCTGTGTCTTGATGCCGGTGATACCCGCCTGTGCGAGGTCGTGACCGATGCCGACCCGGAGCAGGGTCAGGACGGCGAGAACGTCAGCGGCGGCGATGGGAACGGTAAATATCAGGCAAGGCTTGAAGAAGTTACCTTGCAGGGGCCGCTGGCATCGGGGAAATGTATCGAACTTGGCGCGATGCCCAATCTTTTGGCGCGGGTCCGCCGGCATATTGAAAAATCCGATCAGGATATATCGCAAAAGGGGCGGGTGATTTTGCCCGATGAAGCCCATGAAAACGGACAGGATTGCCGCATCGAATTCATTGTGATCGGGGTTTACAGTTCGGAAAAAGGGGTGATCGGGGCAAGCCGCACATTTGTTTATGATTGCAACGGCAATCTGCGGCCCGAACAGGTGCAGACCACCCAGCATTCCGGGATGCTGGCCAGACGGCGCATGGCGCGGTTGCATTCGCAATATATCTAGGGTCAGGATGGCCCCGGATGCAGGGCCATCCTGTTAATATGCTGTCGGCTTATATGTTGTACCGCGCAGGCTTTCAGACGGTTGAAATCAGGCTGCGGTTTGGGCGTCCTCGGCCTTGACGACTTTGTGGTTGTCTTCGTTGATGCCAAGCTTCCAATAGCTTGAGATATAAAGATCATCCTTGCCAAGCCCGCGATTACCACGGAAATGATCGCGCAGTTTTTTCATGGCGGTAAATTCACAGGCCGCCCAGACCGACGGGCGACCATCGCCCCATGGCAGTTTTGCCACCACATCGGGCAGGGCATCGGCATTGGTGCCGGGATTGGGGTTGATTACCCATTCGAGGGTGACGTTATCAGGCCTGGTTAAATCCTGCATATCGGCCTCGGATGCGATTTCGATAATCGCATAGCCGCGTGCATCGGATGGCAGGGTTTCAAGATTGACCGATATGGCGGGAAGGGCCGTCATATCGCCGACAATCAGGAACCAGTCTGCGGTTGGATCGACCAGTTTTTTCGGGCCGGGACCGCCGATGGTGATGGTATCGCCGGGGGTGCAATTGACCGCCCAGTTCGAGGCCGGGCCGCCGTGATCGGCGTTATTCCCGGCATCATGACCGGCATCATGATCGCCTGTGCCATGCATGACGAAATCAATATCAATCTGGCGGCCCTGATCGGTGATGCGGTCATGACGGACGGTATAAGTCCGGCGTATAACGCGGCCCTTTTCATCGCCGTCAATCGGGAAGATCAGTTTGACATAGGCGCTTGCCTGATCATCGGGGAAGGATGCGATGCCGTCACCGCCCAGGGTCACGCGCAGCATATTGGGCGTGACATAGGTTTTGCCGATGACGGTCAGATCGCGGGGTGCTGGTCTGTTCATTCCAGGCTCCTGTAGAATGTTTTGTTTTTGTCAGGATTCGAGGTTGTCGGCCATCAGGCTGGCAACCCGGTTGAAATCCTGAATTTGGCTTTGGCTCAGATTGCCGGCCATGCGGGTGCGGACCTTGGTTTCAACGTCTTTGAAATTGTCCATCAAGGCATGGCCTTCTGGTGTCAAATGCAGGGTCTGGCTCCGTCGGTCTTCGGGGTGCGGGTGGCGTTCGATCAGGTTTTTATCTTCCAGCTCTTTGATGAGCCGTGTTATGCGGCCTTTGTCCTGCCCGGTGCTGGCTGCGATATGTTGCGCGGTGACGCCGGGCATTTTGACAATCCATTTCAATGTCCGCATATGCGAAACCGGAAGCGGCATATCGGCGGCGGCCAGCCCGTCGCGCATGGCGCGCTTATAGGCATGGATCAACCGGTGAAGGGTTTCGCCCGGTACATGTGTATTGACATGCTCACTCATCGATATGTTCCTTTTATCGGTTCTCGCAACCCAGGGGCCGGACCCTGGATTATCGCCAGATCAGGCAATAATGCCGGTGCGGATGGCGTATTTGCGGCCTTCGCAGATAAAGGCCGACAGCAGGGCAAAGCCCGCGGCAACCCCCATGATGGCGGTCAGATCAAACGTGCCGCCGGTGCCGATCAGGATTGCGGCCAGTGCCGCGCCAATTGATTGCCCGGTCAGACGTGCAGTGGCCAGCATGCCCCCGGCACCGCCGCTTCGATCACGCGGGGCACTTGTCATCATCAGGCGGTTATTGGGCGATTGGAACAGGCCAAAACCAAAGCCACACACCATCAGACAGGCAATGATCGCCAGGCTGGCGTCGCTTCCCGAACCGGCGGGGATCAGGGTGATGGAAAACAATCCGATGGCAAAAACACCCATGCCGATGCCGGTCAGATGGATTGGCGAATATTTATCGGCCAGCCGCCCGGCAAAGGGGGCGATGATGGCGGTGGCGACCGGCCATGGTGTCATCAACAGGCCGGTATTGACCGCGCTGAACCCCAGAACATCGTGGAAATAAAACGGCAGGGCGACAAAGGCGATGAATTGCGCACAAAAGCCGCAGATTGATGATCCGATGGAGCAGGCAAATACCGGGCGCGCCAGCAAATCAAGCGGTAACATCGGCCGTTCACGCGAAAACTGGCGGCGGACCAAAAATACCCCGCTCGTGATCGACATGATGAACAGACCGGCAATCAGCATCGGATGGTTATCGGTGCCGATATTGCCAAGGGCGGAAATCAAGCCGCCGAATGTCAGCACATTTAAAAACGCACTGACATAATCAAACCGCGTGCGCGAGGCATGGGTATAGGGCAGGGCAAAACTGCCCAGCACAATTGCAATGATCGAAATCGGGATGTTGATCAAAAACAGCCAGTGCCAGGTGGTGACCGCCAGAATGGCCGAGGCAATGGTTGGCCCGGCGGCGGCCGAAACCGATACCACCATGGCGATAAAACCAATCGCCCGGCCCAGTTTGGCGTGCGGCACGGAATGGCGCATCAGGGCGGCGTTGATGCTCATCAGCGCGGCACCGCCGATGCCCTGCAACACACGGGCAAAGGTCAGGAATTCGATATTGGGCGAAAACGCGCAAAGGGCGGATGCAATGCCGAAAATCACCATCCCGGCCAGATAAACCTTGCGAAAGCCAATTGCCTCGCCAAGGGCCGATAACGGCAACAGTCCGACAACAACGGCCAGTTGATAGGCGGTGATGACCCAGATGGCATGGGCCGGGCTGACATTTTGATCCTGCGCGATGGCGGGCAGGGCGACATTCATGATCGACCCGTCCAGCACCGCCATCATGACAGTCAGCAACACTGCGATGATGGCAAAGGTTTGCTGGGGCTGTGGCAGGCCGTCCGGGTGGATGGTTTTGGATATTTTCATGTGGGGCATATTCCGAAAACAAGGCATGCGGTGGCGCGAGGGGGCGAAGGGGCGAGGGCAAAATATCGCCGTGTATCGCACATCGCGGGCATGCCGGAATGGTTGATTTTGTCAACTAATACGGAATGTGGTTGATTTTGTCAACTTGTTTTCGGGCTGTTCTTTCGGGTAGTTCCCGGCGGCGGCTTCGGCGCGTATCATCACGGAAACAGGCGGGAGGACAGATAATGAAAACGATGATGGTTTTGGGGATTGGTGTGCTGTTTGCACTTGGCGTGGTGCAAATGCAAATGCCGGTGAATGCGGCGCAAGGTTTGGTTGTGATGGATCAGACAATCGAACATGGCGGTGGCTGCCGCAAAAGCTCCCCGCCGGGGCAGTGTTGCCATATGGATAACAAGGCTGGGTCTGTGCATTGTCATTGAGTGGTGCGCTTTATGGGGAGCAAAAAATAAATCTGTCCCCATTTTTGTGTCCCCATTTTTGTTGTCCCCATTTTTGTTTGTCCCCATTTTTTTGTCCAAACTATTTGGTTTGTGCGGATCTCAACTTATGGTAGATTGTCTAATGTGAATTAGGAGTTGATAGGCGCGATGGATGGCCTTTTTCGGCAGTTTTGGGTAGCTCTTGATCGAATTTTGCCATTTATTGAGGAACCGGCGCGACAGATAGTAGGGATTGCGGTACCTGTCGTGTTTTTGCTGGTCGGTATTGCGGTGCTAATCCGGTATCTGTTTCCACTCGCCGCTCCGAAGACGCCACATGAGCTCCGCCAACCCGTAGCTGACCTCGTATCGAAAACATCGCAATTCTTTCGGTGGAAGCTTCCTTCCAAGTTCGAGTCAAATCAGGTCGTTTCTACGGAGACTGTGACCAAAGAACTTGTCGAATACCTCGTAGAGTTGCGGCACCTGAAAACACGGATGACGTCAAAACAAGCACAGAAGATTGTGAACATAAAGGGGACAGTCCCCTTTTTAGGGCTATTTTTCCTCGGTTGGTTTCGAAGGTCACGTTACTGTTTTTTCGTCGCAGTCAAATTTGCAGCCAAACTCGCGAATTATTGTATTGCAAGCATCCAACACTGCCTCTCTAACGTTTGTTTCATATCGTTTGGTCTTATGTGAAACTTGGTCCAGATACTCTTGAGAAAAGAGCTTTTTCTTGTCGTGATCGGGATAGTCGTCACATTCGGAAGCAACTCCCACGAACATGAGAAACAGTTTTGGGTCGGTTTTAGCAAGGCAATGACTCAATCGAATGAGTTTTCTGCAACCATATATGAGTTCTATCCGGTTGGACTTGATCATGTGGCAAACGTGAACGAGCTCGGATCGAACTGCTAAGTCCTGTATCAGACTGTCTGACGGGGTTGTTCCAAGTGCATCCAAAAAGTTCAAACACAAGTCGGAATTGATGCTATTGTTTATTTCGGGTGTCGCCAATTGGTGAATGATCATTTCTATTTGCTCGGAAAATGCCGCTTCGAACTCAAGATCTTCGCGGCATTCTATCAAGTTTGCCCAACTCTCGAGTTCTTGGGCCGAAATGTCAGTTCTTAGATAACGCAGCAAAATGGTTTGGACAGCGGTAGCTTCGACAACGATTGTTTCGCCGTCGAAGTCCCGTTCAAAATCTGTAAGGCGTTCCGAAATTTGTTCAAGTGGTTCATGCAACCAGATCAAGCTTTGCAATGTCTGACGTCGTTCTGGCTGCACTTAATGCTCCAACAAGTTCTTAAACGTTCCAAATAGCATCTAAAGATGCCGCAAAGAACACTAACTGTAAGCCAAACACCCCGTCAACAAATACCCCCCCGTCGGAGCCTCCCAATCGAGCATCTCGCCAAGGCAATAGGTGCCGGGGCGTTTTTTGAGCTGGAAGGTGTCGTCAAGTTCTTCCCACGCGACACCGCCTGCGGTGCTGATGGCCTCATCCAGCGGGCGGGGTTTGGTGATTTTGAGTGGCAGGTCTTTGATGGTCATTGCGAGTTTGGCCGGGTCGTTGAGGATGTTGCGCGGGGTGACTTCGAAAATCAGGGCGATTTTGGTGGGGTCGAGGCCAAGGGCTTTGCGCAGGTGGTTGCCCATTGAGTTTTTGCCGCGTGGTTTGGCAAGCCGCGCGGTGACATCCGTCAGGTCGCGGTCGGGCGCAAGGTCCAGCATTACCGTGGCGGTGCCGGTTTCAAGCCATTGATCGCGCAGATTGGCCGAGATGGCATAGACGGCACTGCCTTCGATCCCGGTTTTGGAAATGACGAATTCGCCGCGCACGGTTTGGGTGCCGGTTGTCAGGGTGACGGGTTTGACCGGGGAACCCGCACATTTTTCGATCAGATGATCGGTCCAATTGACGTCAAAGCCGCAATTTGACGGTTTGAACGGATTGCATTTGATCCCGGCATTTGTAAGGATTTCCATCCATTTGCCATCTGATCCCAGACGTTTCCAGCTTCCGCCGCCAAGGGCCAGCACGGTAACATCGGCCTTGGCAGTGATGGTGGTGGTTGTGTCGCCATCTTTGGTTTTGAAAATCGCATCGCCGTTTTCATCCCAGCCGGTCCAGTAATGGCGGTAGTGGATTTTGCAGCCCAGCCCGTCAAGGCGGCGCAGCCAGGCGCGCAAAAGCGGGCTTGCCTTCATCACGGTTGGAAAAACCCGGCCGGATGAACCGACAAAGGTTTCAATGCCAAGCCCGGTACACCAGTCGCGAATTTCGGCGGGACCGAATTTGCGCAAATGTGGTTCAAGCCGGTCGCGTGCCGCGCCATAGCGCGACAAAAACGTTTCCAAGTCTTCGTTATGGGTGATGTTCAGGCCCGATTTACCCGCCATCAGGAATTTGCGCCCGGCACTTGCCATGCCCTCATAAAGTGTCACCGCATAACCCGATCCGGCCAATCGTTCGGCGGCCATCAATCCGGCCGGGCCCGCGCCAATGATCATCGCGGTTTTGCCGTTTGGGGCAGGCGGGATGACCGGGGCGGGCGTGCTTGGCGTGGTGAGGTTGGTTTTTATGGACATTTGGGGCCTTTGGACCGGGGTTTATGTTGGGTGGTTTTAGCCGCTTTGGCGGGCGAAGGCAATTTACGGGGCGTGGAAATTCGCCCATGGGGGAAATATCGTGGCCGGTGAAGTGCGTAATACGGGTGTAATCAACCCTTTTGTGAGAAAAATACGCCAAAGATTGGCAATTTGTCGGTAAATCGGATAACAAAATTCCCAAGGTTCTGGCCCGGGGTTCAGGGGTTTGATCCCAAGTCTTTAAAAAAATGGTTCTGTGGAGGAAACATGCTTTCGATCAAGGGAATGGCGGGTGCGGCCAAGGTGGCACGCGGATCGGTTTTGGCACTTGCGATGGGGGCGACGGCCTTTGGCGCGATGGCGGCACATGCGGGCGAGAAGGTGAACATTGCCGCCCTAGCGTTTGTGTCAAGTTCGCCGCTGTTTATTGCCAAGGAAAAGGGCTATCTGGCCGATGAAGGCCTTGATGCCGAGATTTCGATCTTTCAATCGGCACAGCCGGTGGCGGTTGCCATTGCATCGGGCGATGCCGATTTTGGCGTGACCGCCTTTACCGGCGGGTTCTTTAACCTTGCGGCCAAGGGCGCGCTTAAGGTCATCGGTGCGCAATTGCATGAAGATGCCGCCTATGACGGATCGGCGATTTTGGCATCCAATGCGGCGTTTGATGCCGGTTTGACCTCGGTCGATAAGCTGGGCGGGCATAGCTTTGCCCTGTCGCAGGTCGGATCAAGTTTCCATTACATGATCGGCAATGTCGCGGAAAAAGCCGGGATTGATCCCGATAGCATTTCGCTTAAACCGTTGCAGTCGGTGCCCAATATGATTGGCGCGCTGAAAAGCGGGCAGGTCGATAGCATGATCATCGTGCCCCATATTGCCAAGCCGCTGGCCAATGCCGGTGCGGCGCATATCATTGGCTGGGTCAAGGATTACGTGCCTTATCAGGTGGGTGGTTTGTTCACATCATCTGAAAATGTTGCAGAACACCGCGACACGGTGGCGAAATTTGTGCGCGCCTATCAAAAAGGTGTGGCGGATTACCGTGCAGCCCTTTTGGCGACCGATGCCGATGGCAAGCTGGTTGAAAGCGACACGACGCAGGAAATCCTTCAGATCGTGCATAAATATGTTTATGCCAATGATCCGGCGGAAAAGGCCTATCCGAAAATCCGCAATGGCGCGATGTTCATGACCGAAGACGCCAAACTTGACGTTGAAGACGTCAAAGCGCAGGTCAAATGGTATCAGGATCGTGGCTATGTTTCGGCGGATGCCGATCCGGATACCTTCATCGATACCAGCTTTATCCCGGCACTTGGTCAGTAAGTAACGGATCGTATTTTTCGACCGGGCTTGGCGGTTTTTGCGCCAAGCCCGGTCGTTTCATTTTTCCATTTAAAAAATAACGGATTGTGCCATGCGGCTGCAAATCAAGGGCATTTGCCATTCATATGATCAGGTCGAGGCATTGCGCGACATTGATTTTGGCATTGAACCGGGCGAGGTCGTGGCGCTGATCGGGCCGTCGGGCTGTGGCAAGTCGACCTTATTGTCGATCATTGGCGGCATGTTGACCCCGACCAAGGGCGAGGTTTTGATTTGCGATCAGGCCACACCCGATGGCTGCCTGAACCCGTTGACTTATGTGTTTCAGGATTTCGCGCTTTTGCCCTGGCGTACAGTGGCGGGCAATATCAGCCTTGTTCTGGAAGACCATGGATTATCCAAAACTGATCGCGATGCCCGCGTGGCCGAGGTTCTGGAACAGACAAACCTGTGGGATTTCCGCGATGCTTATCCCAAACAACTTTCGGGGGGGATGAAGCAGCGGGTGGGCATTGCGCGCGCGCTTGCCGTTCGCCCGGCGGTTTTATTGATGGACGAGCCACTATCAGCGCTTGATGCGCAGACGCGGATTTTGTTGCTCGATGAATTTGCCGCATTGTTTGCCCGCACCGGCATGACGGCGGTTTATGTGACGCATAATTTGAACGAGGCCGTGCGACTGGCCAACCGGGTGGTGGCATTGCGCCGTCGCCCCGGCACGATCAAGGAAATTCATACCATTGATATTCCACTGGCCGAGCGGTGCGACGGGATGCCGGAATTGGTGGCGCATGAACGCGCGCTTTGGAACCTGATCCGGGATGAAGCGATTGCGGCCGATAAGGAGCTTGAAAATGTCGCATGATGTGACGGAACGTCGCACCGAAAGCCAAGGGAACGCATCCGAGGCCAGCCATGTGCGGTTTCGCGCCACGGGCTTTAACCCGAAAGCCAATCCGATTGCGGCATGGGGCTTTTTCGTGGTTGTGATTGCGCTGTGGCAATTGGGATCAAGCACCGGGTTCATCAGCGAACTTGCGATGCCAAGCCCGGTTGCGGTCACCAAGGCGCTTTGGCAATTGATCATCACCGGTGATCTTTGGCGTCATCTTGGCGCGTCGTTGCAGCGCCTTGTTGGTGGCTGGATCATGGGGACGGTGGCCGGGCTGTTGGTTGGCTTTCTGGTCGGCATGTTCAGTTGGGCGCGCTCGCCCGGTGTGGCGTTTGTTTCGGCCCTGTTTCCGATCCCGAAAATCGCGCTTTTGCCGCTTTTCATCATCTGGTTTGGCATTGGCGAGCCCTCGAAATTTGCCACCATTGCCTTTGGGGTGTTTTTCCCGACTGTGATCAATACCTTTGGCGGGGTCGATAACGTGCAGCGCAATCTGATCCGCATGGGGCAAAGCTTTGATCTTTCGATGTGGTCGGTGACCCGCAAGATCATCCTGCCCGGCGCGTTGCCGACCATCCTGTCGGGGTTTCGCATTTCATCCTCGATCGCGATTATTCTTTTGATTGCGGCGGAAATGATTGGCGCGCAATACGGGATCGGGGCGCTTATTCTGGCCGCAGGCAACCTGTATCAGACCGATCAACTGATTGCTGGCGTGGTGGTTTTATCGCTTTTGGGGCTGTGTGTTTCGTGGTTGCTGGGGCGGCTGGATCGCTGGTTGCTGGGCTGGCGATAGGGCGGATGCCCCACACGGAATTTCGCATATGAATTGTACAAGGCCGGGAAAAACTCCCGGCCTTTGTTTTAGGGCGATTTATTGTGGTGTGGCGGGCAGCGGTGCGGCCAGTTCCTGACGGGTGTTCGCACGCCGGACATTGGCGTAATAGACGATCTGGCCCGGGACATCTTCGACCTTTTTGACCGCCCGATAGCGCGACATGAAAGACCGATAGATGCCGTATTTGAAATAGGTTGCGCTGGATTGAAGCGTGGTTCCGGTGTAATCGACCTTTTGATCGCCATTGACCCAGACCTTAAAGAAACCATCCTTGTTGCGGCCCCATTTGACCTGCAATTCAATGCGGTGCCATTTGCCGCGCAGGTCCTTTTCGCTGATCAGTTTGTAATAACGGCGTGTTGAGCCAAAGACCTGATCATCCAGGCTGTAACCGCCATCCCCGTTTTGGAACATCCAGACCGGATGTGATTTGTGTTGATGGAATTGGCCAAGGGCGGTTTTGGTCGGATAGATGTTGGGGTAATCATCGGGGAAGTAAATATCCCAGCCATACCAATAGGTTGAACCGGCGTGATTGTCGCTTCCTTCGGAAAGTTCGGATCGTTCGCGATCTTGGGCGCAATCGCTCCAACCGCTGTCGCGGCCGCAATCACCGGGCTGGACTTCGAACCGTTCAACGATTGCGGTTGATGCGGTGCCGGTCGGATCGGGAACCTGTTGATAGCCGTGACTGGTGGTGTTCAGCGATCTTTTGAACCCCCCGAAACTGCCACGATCAAGGCTTAAAGACTGGCAGGCTGAAAGCCCGAAAGCAACGCCACCGACAAGACCCAGCATGGCCATGCGGCGGATCGAAAACATCGAAATGGTCACATGAAATCCCCCGAATTCAGAACAGACGAAAAGTCTAGTATCAGGGGCGTTTAATTCAACTAAAAATATGCGTTTGAAGCTTGGGGTTATCGGTGTTCTTGCCGGAACTGGGCCGGGGGCAGGGCGGCCTTTTTGGCGAAAAAGCGCGAGAAATATCCGGCATCGCGAAAGCCGAGTTCGTCGGCGATTTGTTGAACGGCGATGTCGGTATAGATCAGGGTTCTTTTGGCCTCTAATATCAGGCGATTATGCAATACCTCGATTGCGGTCATGCCATAGATATCCTTGGCGATGCGGTTAAGCTGGGTCGTGGTGATGCCGATTTCACGGGCATAGAATTCAAGCGGTTTATGCTGTTTGTAAAAGGTTTCGATCAGGGATTGGAACTTGCGGAATTTGGCGGATTTTTGTTCCTTGCGGCTAAGGCGTGCCGGATCATCGGACGGAATATGGCGCCCGATACCCAGCAGCAATAACCCCAATATATTGCGCAGCGCATAAAGCCGCCCGGTATGGTGGCTGTAATATTCCGTGACCAATTGCCGGATCAGGAAATCGGTCGGGCTGGGATCGGTGGCGGTGCCCGATACATCCACACATTGCGGGCGATCAAGCCGGGCCAGAAGTTTTGGCGCCGGGGACAGGATTTCTTGCAAGTGGTGATCGGTTAGCGAGATCACCCAGCCATCGATATCAGAACTGAAGCGGAAACCATGCACGGTGCCGGGTGGCAGGGTTAGCAATTGACCGACCTGCATGGAAAATTGCCGATCATCAAATTCGATCCCGGCATGCCCATGGGTGATATACAGCAACTGAAACAGATTGGCATGGCGGTGCGGCTGAATATGCAGATCATGTAGTTTGGATCGCGACGGGATGCTTTCGAGATGAAAGAATTCCGGTTCGGAAATGGCAAGCTGTTCGGTGGGGCCGAGCATGGAATTACCGGTTTCGCCGTAAAGCTTGTAAACCGGGATGCTGTTGCGGGGTGCGACCATGGGTATCTGTTGCTGTTTCAAAGGGGCTTTAGTCTAGCGGGTTTTGCGCCGGACCAAAAGAAAAGCCCGCCATCAGATAACCGGGGCGGGCTTTTCGCAAAAGATATGGCGGGCTTGCTATCCGCCCAATAGGGTTGGCACAAACAATGTCAGCGCCGGGATAAAGATCAAAATCAGGATGCGGACGATCTCGGCGGCGAAGAAGGGCATCACCCCGCGGAAGGTCTGGCTCATGGGAACACCTTCGGCAAGCGCGTTGATGATGAACACATTTAACCCGACGGGCGGTGTTATCAGCCCCAGTTCGACGACAATCAGGGCCAGGATGCCAAACCAGATTTTAAGGTCTTCGGCCCCCATACCATAGGCCGCGGTCGCCGCCGTGGCCCAATCGCCGCCATTGATATCAACCAAGGCCGGCCAGAAGAACGGGATGACAACCACGATCATCGACAGGCTTTCCATGAAGCAGCCCAGAACAATCAGGGCCAGCAACATCAGAACCATGATCAGCCAAGGGTCAAACCCGCTTGTCGCAGCGGCTTCGGCCATGAAGGCCGGAAGGTTGGCACGGCTGAAGAAGCCTTTGAGGACTTCGGCCCCCAGCAGGATGAAAAAGATCATCGAGGTGGTAACAGCGGTATCACGCAGTGATTGTTTTAAGCCAGCAAAGGTCAGGCCGCCCTTGCCCTTTAGGCGCATGTAAGCGCCGTAAACCAGAATGGCAAAAACGCCAACACCGGCCGCAGGGGTTGGGGTAAACAAACCCGCCCCAAGGCCAAGAATGATCGATCCAAAGATCACCATGACCGGGATCAGACGCAACAGGGCTTCGCGGCGTTCGGCGGGTGCCATCGGTTCGGGAAGCGGGGCCAAACTTGGGTTTATACGGACCTGAATGGCAATCACGCCCATAAAGAATGCAACGGCAAGCAAACCGGGAATGATTGCGGCCTGAAACATCTGAATGATCGATGCCTCGACCGTGACGGCATAAATCACCAAGGCAACCGATGGCGGGATCAGAATGCCAAGCGTACCGCCTGCGGCTAGCGTGCCGGTGGCAAGACGTGGTGAATAATTCAGACGACGCAATTCCGGCAGGGCGACCTTGCCCATTGTCGATGCCGTGGCAAGCGATGATCCGCAAACCGCACCAAAACCGGCGCAGGCGCCAATGGCTGCCATGGCAACACCGCCGCGGAACCGGCCCAGAATGGCGTTGACGCCCTGAAACAGATCGCGTGACAGATTGGCCTGACTGGCGAGATAGCCCATCAGCACGAACAGTGGCACGACCGAGAGTTCGTAGTTTGAAACAATCCCGTAAAACAGGGATTTGAACTGTTGCATATAGGGTTCAAAGCGCAGGAACGGGAAAAACAAACTAAGGATATAGTTACCGCCAATCCCGACGCCGATCATGGCAAGACCGACAGGAACACGCAGGGCAAGCACAAAGAACAGCAGCCCAAGGCCGCCAAGACCGATTAATTCACGTTCAGACATTGGCCTCGGCCTCGCTTTCGAAAATCTGACTTGCGGCAATCAGCGCCCACAGGAACATCGATACGATGCCTGGCAGATAGAACGGCCAGACCGGCCAGCCCAAAATTGCCGACAGGGTATTGTCGCTGCGGACTTCGATCATGCCATTGATCATCATGTAACCCATGAAAAAGGCCAGAAGCGTCATCAGGAGGCCCGAGGAGATATCAACGCCACGTGCGAACCAATTGGGAAACATTTTGATAAAGACATCAACGGCAACATGGCCGTGACGCGATTGACAATAAGGGAAAAACATCAGGGCCGCGGCACTGACAGTCATACTGACAAAGTCTTCATAGCCGATGATGGCGGGGAAATTGGCGTCCATCAGGCGGGCAATTTTATCCAGTCCGAACGCGGTGACATTGACGATGGTCACAACGGCGATCAGCAAGGCCAGAAAGCCGCCAGCAACGGCAAACCAGGATGCGGCCTTATTCAGCACGTTTTTCATGTGTCATACAATCTTGCGGAGAAGCGGGCTTACGATAAAACGGGGTCACGTAACGTGATGATACGTAACCCCGCAAGATTTTCCAGTAACTTGGAAATTACTGTGCTGTGTGGGCGAGAACGGCGGCTTTGGCCTTGGCAACCAGAGCAGCACCATCAATGCCGTTCGACTTTGCTTCTTCGATCCAGCGATCGGTCACGGATGCGGATGCATCGTCGAAGGTTGCTTTTTGCGCCGGGGTCAGTTTGATAACCTGACCTTTGCCATCGTTGATCATTTTCTTGCCGACTTCTTCGACATCGTTGAAAACGTCACCGATATGACCTGCGAAATCGCGACCTGAATTGCGGTCGATGATTTCTTTGAGATCATCTGGCAGGCTTTCGTAACGGTCCTTGTTCATGGCAAACAGGAAGACCGAGGTACCAAAGCGCGAATTAACGCCTTCGCCTTCGACCGAGTAGGAAACCAGTTCAGCCAGTTTCAGCGGTGGAACGACTTCGAATGGCACGAGGCCACCGTCAACAACACCCAGCGACATTGCCTGTGGCAGGGCCGGGACGGGCATGCCGACCGGTTCTGCGCCCCAGGATTCAATCACCCAGGAACCGGTACGGGTCGGGGTGCGCAGTTTAAGGCCCTTGACGTCGGCAACGGTGCGGACTTCTTTTTCTGTCAGGTGGATGGCCTGACCGGCATGGACGTGAACGGCCAGCGGATGGATGTCTTTAAGGTCCGGTGCCATGTCTTCCATCAGGTCCCAGATCGCGAGGTTGGTCGCGCGTGCGTCACCCAGATGCACACCCGGAAGTTCAAAAACTTCGGTATGGGGGAAGACGCCCGGGGTGTAACCCGGCAGGGTCCAGACGATATCGGCGGCCCCGTCACGGACCTGACGATACAGTTCCGGCGGTTTGCCACCGAGTGACATGGATGGGAAAATCTCGAACTTGATGCGTCCGTTTGATTCTTCTTCGATCTTCTTTGCCCACGGTTCGATCATTTTCGACTGGGCCGGTGCTTTTGGGCCCAGGAAATGATGGATCGTCAGCGTAACTTCCTGCGCCTGTGCGCCGAACGACACCATGGTCGCAACAGCGGCACCTGCCAGCAGCTTGGTGATGTTTTTCATTCTTCCTCCTTTGAGCGTCCCCGACGTCGCCAAACGCCATCAAACGTCTCAGCCATGATGCGCTTTTTATCTGCGAAGTTTTCCAGCAGTTTATTTTTGTTGTTTTTATTCTTCTTTTTGTCGGCATGTTTGCCATTTATGCACAACATTCATGCCAATTTGTAAACAATCTAATCTTCCCTGCATGGTTATGTATAATGATATTGGCGCTCATTTGCATAACCATATGATTATGTATTGTGACGGGAATGGGCCGCATGATGCAGGGCGGCTTCTTCGCGGACCGCATTGATCAGCATTTCAACCGGTGGTGAGATCGGGCTGTCAATCCGGGTGGTCAGGCCAACCGGGCCAAAGGTATCGCTGGTATCAATCGGCAGTTCCACCAGATGGCCCTCGGCGATGTCGGATGCAACCGCCCCATTGGAAATGATCCAGATGGCATCGGTTTCGCGGGTAAAGGCGCGTCCAAACGATGTTGAAACCGTTTCAATCCGATCGGGCAGGGCGCCGATGCCATGCGCAATCAGCATTTTATCGACTGTCTGGTGAATGATTGCGTGTTTGGGCGGCACCAGAACCGTAAATTCGCGAATGCGTGTGATGTCTGGGTTTTTATCGGCCAAAAGCGGATGGCCCGGACGGGCGACCAGTGAAATATGTTCCGAATACAGATGAATAAAGGATAGCCCCGACATTTGATCGGGTTCGGCAAGGCGCCCGACCACCAGATCAAGTTCGCCAACGCGCAATTGCCCCATCAACATGACATTGGGTCCGGCAACTACCTTGACCGTTGTATCGGGGCTGAGTGCCTTGAAGCGGCGGATGGCGCTTGGCATGACACTGGCGGCAACGGTTGGCAGAACGCCAAGGTTAATCGATAGCCCGCCCTGCATCCTGACCTGACTGATGCTGTCGATACCCTGACGCAGGGCAGTGACGCTGGCCCCGGCATAGCGCAGGAATACCTTGCCAAAATCGGTCAGGGTGACACCACGCTTGGACCTGTCAAACAGGCGAGCATCAAGATGTTCTTCAAGCTCGCGGATGGTTTTGGAAACAGCAGGCTGGGTGATGGATAATGTATCGGCGGCCTTGACGACACTGCGTTGGCGCGCGACTTCGAGAAAGCATGTCAAATGGCGGAATTTAATGCGGTGGTCGAGCATGTTTTCCATTTCCGAATTCAAATTTCATGTGTTTTCATAATTATATGGTTATGCAATTAACGCAAATCCTCATTTTACATAACCAAACCCGCCTGTCAGATTGGGGCGACACATCAGGGTGGAAATGACATGAGTTTATACGTTGCCCCGATCAACGGGACACATATCCATTATACCCAAAGCGGCCCGAAAGACGGACCTGCTTTGGTGTTTTCAAATTCGCTGGGGACCGACCAACGCATCTGGGATGATGTCGTTGTGGCGTTTTCAGATCGGTTCAACGTTATAACCTATGACAAACGCGGCCACGGTTTATCGGGTATTGGGACTGTCGAGTATAATATCGACCTGCATGCCAATGATCTGATCGGGCTGCTTGATTATCTGGGTGTTGATGATGTGATCCTTTGTGGATTGTCGGTCGGTGGGCTGATTGCGCAAAAGGTGGCGTCGCTTGTACCAGACCGCGTGCGTGCGATGATCCTGTGTGATACCGCGCCAAAACTTGGCGATGCGGATGGCTGGAACACGCGGATCGACGCGATTAAAAAGGACGGCATTGAGCCGCTTGGCGATGCGATTATCGAACGCTGGCTGTCACCGATTTATCGCGCCGAACGCCCGCTTGAAACCGCGATGTATCGCGACATGCTGGTGCGCACGACCGTTGATGGCTATGTCGGGACATGTGTGGCCCTGCGAGATGGTGATCTGCGTGACGCGGCGACCAAAATTGCGGTTCCGGTTCTGTGCATTTGCGGATCGGACGATCTGGCAACCCCGCCCGATGTGGTCCGCGCCATGGCCGGGATGATCCCCGGTGCGACATTTGAACTTATTGACGGGGTCGGGCATTTACCATGCCTTGAAACCCCGGAATTGCTTTCCCGGTTGATCGACCGATTTATCAAGGAGAATAACCTTGTCTGAGAACCGGTATGAAGTTGGTATGAAAACCCGCCGTTCTGTTTTAGGCGATGCCCATGTAGATCGTGCATCGGCAAATGTAACCGAAATCGACGCCGATTTTCAGCGTTACATCACTGAAAATGTCTGGAACGGTGTCTGGACCAGTGATGCGTTCACCAAGCGCGAACGCAGTATCGTGACCATTGCCCTTTTGGCCGGGCTTGGTCATGAAGAAGAATTGGCAATGCATATCCGTGCAACGCTTAATACCGGGGCGACGCGCGATGATATTCGTGAAACCCTGATGCATGTTGCGGTTTATGCCGGTGTTCCCACCGCCAATACGGCATTCCGCATTGCCAAGCAAACCTATGCCGATATCGACGAAGCTGCCAAGGGAGAGTAAACGCCATGTCCACTTTTAAACCGCGTGACTGGGGTTCCCACGCCCCGTTTATCGCACCTGGTTACAAATCCACCCTTTTGCGCGGACCGTCGCGGCTGCCACTTGCGATCAAGTCGGGCCTGACCGAGGGGACAGGGCCGCGTTTTGCCCCGGCATCGGTGCGCAAGCTTGATTTCGATCTGACCAAAAACGGCGTCACCAATGGCGAGCCGCTTGGCGAACGTATTGTTGTGCATGGCAAGGTCATGGATACCGATGGCCGCCCGCAGCCCAATATCCTTGTCGAAGTCTGGCAGGCCAATGCAGCGGGGCGATATGTTCATAAGGTCGATCAGCATAATGCGCCGCTTGATCCGAACTTTCGCGGGTCGGGCCGTTGCATGACCGATGCAGACGGCAATTACATGTTTTATACGATCAAGCCGGGGGCCTATCCCTGGGGCAACCATTTCAATGCATGGCGTCCGAACCACATTCATCTGTCGCTGTTTGGGCCGGGCTTTGCCACGCGCCTTGTGACCCAGATGTATTTTCCGGGTGATCCGTTGCTTGAACTTGATCCGATCTTTTTGGAAACGCAGGACCCGGTCGCACGCGAACGGTTGATTTCAAAGTTTTCGATCGAAAAAACCGAGGAAGGCTTTGCCCTTGGTTATCAGTTCGACATCGTCCTGCGTGGACGCAATGCAACCCCGATGGAGGATTAAGTCATGTCTTATGGTGAAACCCCTTCACAGACGGTTGGCCCGTATTTCGCCTATGGCCTGACGGCACAGCAATATGGTTATGATTTTACCGATGTTGTTGATCCGGTGGTGGCAGGGCCTGATGCGGATGGTGAACATATCCGCATTACCGGCCAGGTGTTTGACGGCAATAATGACCCGGTCAATGACGCGATGATCGAAATCTGGCAGGCCGATGCCAATGGGACCTATGCCGAAAATCCGGTTGATGTTGCATCAACGGGGTTCCGCGGCCTTGGCCGTTGCGGCACCGGCACCGATGCGCAGAACCGGTTTTATTTTGATACTGTGAAACCGGGCGTGGTTGCCGATGGTGCCGCCCCGTTTGTCAATGTCATCGTGTTCATGCGCGGTATGCTGGTGCATGCGTTTACGCGCTTTTACTTTGCCGACGAGGCGGAATTGAACGCCCGCGATGACATCCTTCAATCTGTTCCCGCAGACCGCCGCGATACCTTGATCGCCAAGCGTGTCGAAACCCGTACCGGGGTTGAATACCGGATCGACATTCATATGCAGGGGGATGCGGAAACCGTGTTCTTCGACGTCTAGGTCGGTTCGGTCTGGATGGCTGCGTCCGCTGCTTTGGGGAAAGCCGGTGGTCGCAGCCACCCAAACATATTCCCGCATAATCCGGCTGAAATACGCCGCGTTTCTATTGTTTTGGTTACCACAGGAGTTTTACCGTGGTCGCACGCTTCATGTCGCTTAAAGACGCCGTTTCATCCTGCATCAAGGATGGCGATACCGTCTCGATGGAAGGTTTTACCCATCTTATCCCGCATGCCGCCGGGCATGAAGTTATCCGTCAGGGGATCAAGGATCTGACCTTGATCCGGATGACGCCTGATATGATTTATGATCAGTTGATCGGGGCCGGTTGCGCCAAGAAACTGGTGTTTTCATGGGGCGGAAACCCCGGTGTTGGATCGTTGCATCGTCTGCGCGAAGCCATTCAGGATGGTTGGCCGCACAAGCTTGAAATTGAAGAACACAGCCATGCGGCGATGGCCAATGCCTATGACGCGGGAGCGGCCGGTTTGCCCTGTGCGGTGTTTAAGGGATACCGCGGGGCGGAATTGCCGCGTGTGAACAAGAATATCAAATTCATCGAATGCCCGTTTACCGGTGAACGTCTGGCGGCGGTGCCGGCCATTCGCCCGGATGTGACGGTTGTTCATGCCCAGAAAGCCAATAAAAAGGGTGATGTCTTGTTTGAAGGCATTGTTGGCGTTCAGAAAGAAGCCGTTCTGGCTGCGAAAAAATCGATCATCACGGTTGAAGAGATCGTCGATAACTTTGATGACGTTCCTTATAACGCTGTCATGCTGCCAAATTGGGCCGTGACCGCGATTGTCGAGGTGCCCGGCGGCGCACATCCGTCCTATGCGCAGGGTTATTACAAACGTGACAACGCGTTTTACAAGGCGTGGGACACAATTGCCAAGGATCGCGACAGCTTTAGCGCATGGATCAACGAGCATGTCATGAATGGCGGCCCCGAAGATTTCGCCGCCAAACGCGATGCGAACAAAGGGTAAGCGGAGGAAAAACCATGGTTGATTATACACCTACCGAAATGATGACGGTTTCTGCCTCTCGTGCGCTTAAAAACGACGATGTGTGTTTTGTTGGCATCGGTATGCCATCGGCGGCATGTAACCTTGCACGATTGACCCATGCGCCGGAACTGACGCTTATTTATGAAAGTGGCACAATCGGCACCAAGCCCGATGTCTTGCCCTTGTCAATTGGCGATGGCGAGCTTTGCGAAACGGCGGTGAACACCGTGCCTGTGCCGGAAATGTTCCGGTATTGGTTGCAGGGTGGCAAGATTTCGGTTGGCTTCCTTGGCGCGGCACAGCTTGATAAATACGGCAATATCAACACCACCGTGATCGGTGATTATGATAATCCCAAGGTCCGCCTGCCGGGCGGCGGCGGGGCGCCGGAAATTGCCACGAGTTGCGGCGAAGTATTTCTGGTCATGAAACAGACCAAACGCGGCTTTGTTGAAAAGATTGATTTCATCACCTCGCTTGGTCATGGCACGGGTGGTAATGATCGCGCGTCTTATGGTGTCGATACCAAAGGCCCGTCGCGGTTGATTACCGATCTTTGCATCATGGAACCCCATCCGGTTGGCAAACAGTTCATTGTGACGTCGATCCATCCCGGCGTGACGCGCGAAGACATTATTGCAAATACCGGCTGGACCGTTGAATTTGCAGATGAAATTGCGCAAACTCCGGTGCCCGATGCGAACGAGCTTCAGATCCTGCGTGATTTGCATGCCCGCACCGCCAAAGCCCATGAAGGCCAGCAATAAGGAACTTGATTATGGCTGATGCCTATATCTGTGATTATATCCGCACCCCGATTGGCCGGTTCGGCGGCAGTTTGTCGTCGGTCCGTGCCGACGATCTTGGCGCGATCCCGCTTAAAGCATTGATGGATCGTAATCCGAATGTTGATTTCGGTGATGTCGATGACATTATTTTCGGCTGTGCCAATCAGGCCGGTGAAGACAATCGCAACGTTGCGCGTATGTCATCACTTTTGGCCGGATTGCCAGAACATGTGACCGGTACGACGGTTAACCGTTTATGCGGATCGGGCATGGATGCAATCATCATGGCCGCACGTGCGATCAAATCGGGTGAAGCCGATCTGATGATTGCCGGTGGTGTTGAAAGCATGTCACGTGCGCCGTTCGTGATGCCCAAGGCAACATCGGCGTTTTCGCGCAATGCGGAAATCTATGACACCACGATTGGCTGGCGGTTTGTTAACCCGTTGATGAAGAAACAATACGGCGTGGATTCCATGCCCGAAACCGGCGAAAACGTGGCCGAGGATTTCAACATCAACCGTGCCGATCAGGATGCCTTTGCTGCCCGATCCCAAGATAAGGCGGTCGCCGCACAGGAAAACGGTATACTGGCGGCCGAAATCATCCCGGTGACCATTCCGCAGCGCAAAGGCGATGCGATTGTTGTCGATAAGGACGAACATCCGCGTCCGGGCACCACGGCGGAAAAACTGGGTAAATTGCCAACTCCGTTCCGCGAAGGTGGTTCGGTGACGGCGGGCAATGCATCGGGGGTTAATGACGGGGCGGCGGCATTGATCATCGCATCCGAGGCCGCGATCAAGAAATACGGCCTGACCCCGATTGCCAAGGTGGTTGGTGGTGCAACAGCAGGTGTTGCGCCGCGCATCATGGGCTTTGGCCCGGCACCGGCCAGCAAGAAATTGTTGGCGCGGCTTGGTCTTTCGACGGAGCAGCTTGACGTTATCGAGCTTAACGAAGCCTTTGCATCGCAAGGTTTGGCGACGTTGCGTGATCTTGGCATTGCCGATGATGATGCGCGTGTGAACCCGAATGGCGGGGCGATTGCACTGGGCCATCCATTGGGCATGTCAGGTGCGCGGATCACCGGGACGGCAGCAATGCAGTTAAAACGTACCGGCGGTAAATACGCGCTGGCGACCATGTGCATTGGCGTTGGACAGGGCATTGCCATCGTCCTTGAAGCGGTCTGATTGATCGGTCCTGAGCTTAAAGTTGCCCCTGTGCCGTGTGATAAACGGGCAGGGGTTTCTTTTTGTTGTGTTGACCGAATGGGATGGTGGCGCGACACTGTCGCCTCTATCGATCTGTATCCAATGAATTGAAATAACACCTGTTTAAGCGGTGGACCAAACCAGATGACAATTTCGCCTTTTGATTCAAGCCTGCTTGGCAATCTGTTTGCCGATGCGGAAATTGCCGCCTTGTTTGATGATGATGCGCAGATTGCATCGATGTTGCTGTTTGAATCCGCCCTTGCATCGGCCCAAGCGCGGGCAGGCGTCATTCCCCAGGCCAGCGCCAATCGGATTGCCGATGTTTGCCGTGAATTTCGTCCTGATCCGGCGTCGCTTGCCGCAGCAACGGCAAGTGCGGGGGTGCCGGTACCGGCCTTGGTTAAGGCCTTAAAAGCCGAAATCGGCGGTGATGATGCGCGATATGTCCATTTCGGCGTTACCAGTCAGGATGTGGTTGATACCGGCTTGGTGTTGCGGTTACGCGATGCGGTGGCGGTGTTGCGCCGACGCAGTCGTAAATTGATCAAATCCCTGATCAAACAGGCCGAACAGCACCGGGCAACGGTTATGATCGGACGCACGCGATCCCAACAGGCGGTGCCGACGACATTTGGCCTTAAGGCAGCCGGGTGGCTGGCACCTTTGGTGCGGATTGATCATCGGATTGATACCTTGTGTCCCGGTTTGTTTCGGTTGTCCTTTGGCGGGGCGGCGGGGACGCTGGCATCCATCGGGGCCAAGGCGTTTGAGGTTGAAAGCAATCTGACCGATGAACTTGAACTTGAACCCACCGATATGCCATGGCACAGCCAGCGCGATGTTTTGGTGGATTTTGCCGCGCAATTAACCGCATTGACCGGCGCGTTGGGCAAGATGGGGCAAGACCTTGTTTTGCTGGCACAGTCGGAAATCGCCGAAGTTCAGCCGGGCAAGGGCGGCGGATCATCGACCATGCCGCATAAATCAAATCCGGTTCAGGCGGAAATGCTGGTGACGCTGGCGCGGTTTAATGCCGGGCAGCTTGGCACAATCGCGCAAAGCCAAATCCACGAACATGAACGCAGCGGGTCAAGCTGGCTTTTGGAATGGCTGATATTGCCGCAAATGATCATGGCCGCGGGGGCGGCATTGACGCAGGCGGTGGATATGGTGCCGGATTTGAAAATTAATGCTGACCGCATGAAAGAAAATCTGGAATTATCACATGGTGCGATGTTGGCCGAGGCGGCGACATTTACGCTTGCCGATCATGTCGGGCGTGATGCGGCGGACAAGCTGGTTAAGGACGGGCTTGCGCAGTCGGCAGCCCATAACAGCAATCTGTTTGATGAATTGCCCAAATTAACCGATGTTGCGGTGGATTGGGCCCGTTTGCGCGATCCGGCGAATTATGTCGGCCAGGCGGATGCCTATGTCGAACGGGTTGTGACGAATGCGCGGCGTGCCCTTAAGGAAAACTGAAAGCGCCTTGCCCCAACGAGGGCAAGATACCAATCCGCCGTTTTAAAATCGGGTGTCAGGTGATTGGGCGCAGCCGTTTTTCAACCGCGTAATTGTGAATGGCAATCCCGGCGACTTCGAAGTCGCGGCGTTCGACAACCTTGAACCCCTGTTTGACCAAAAACCGTTTGGCAAGTTCGCTGGCCTCGGAATAAAGCTTGGCGATATTGCGTTCTTGGGCGGTGTTTTCAATGGCGTCATACAGTTCTGCAACCGCACCGGTGCCTGAAATTTCGGGGATGGCATACAGGAAATGGATATGCCCGTCCGGTTCCAGATCACAGAATGCCAAGGGGCAATCATTTTCATCGGTCGCAATCAGGCAGATACGGCCATCATTCATCATGGTGGCAAAGCGGTCTGTGCCGGGGATCAGAGCCGTCCAGACCCGGACCTGATCGGGATTATAGATGCGGCTGCCGATTTCGGTGACGGCGCGGGCATAGATATCGCGCATGGCAGCGATATCATCGCTGCGGAACGGGCGGATCGTAATCACAATTGCGGTCCCCATGCAGCATCAAAGAATTGCACTTCAAGGGTGGTCGCCTTGCGGAAATAGGACTGGCACATTGTGCGCGCATCATCGCTCAGTTGCGGTCCGATTTGATCAAGCTGGTGGTTCAGAAACGCGACGACGCTTTCGAAATAGGGGCCGGTATGCAGATCAAGCCATTCCGCATACCAAAAGTCATCGGGACGGGTATCGATCATATCGCTGACGCGGCTGGCCCAGCCAAGATAGGTTCCCTCGGCAACGGCAAGAACCGCCAGCATATTGGCGTATTCGTTGCTTTCCATCGCGACGCGCATCAGTTCCTTGAATGCCGCGGTTACCGGCCAGTCTGGCTGTTCGGTTCGTTCCTGCGTGCTGACCGACAGCGTATCAAGCGAACGTTCAAAATAGGTATTTTCAGGCCCGGTCAGAAGCGCCAGAAACTGACAGGCGGGAATGCGATCAGACAGGGCAGGGGCACGTGAAACCGCACCGGCCAAAAGGGCGACAAACCGATCAATAAAACGATGATCCTGTATCAGGTAGTTTTTCAAGTTACGGTCAGAAACCGCACCTTTGCCCCATGCATCAGTAAAGGCATGATGAGTGACCTTGTGCCAGTCATCGGCAACAGAACCTTTAAGCCAATCGGAAAACGTTCCAGACGGATTTGCCGTTTGCCATTCTGGCCAAGCGGTAACAGTCATGTGTGGACGCCCTTTTTTTAATGACCTGATCGGTTTTTTATTTGATTTTCGCGCATTGCCTAACATGGGAAAGCTACAGGAGCAACCGGGCCAAGTGACGAATTGACAATTGGCGCTGCTTTGTCTGTGGCCGGTCATTGCGATGGATCAATATTTACATGAATAAATGCGAAAATTACATTTGATGATTATAATGTAATGTTTTATTTTTAGGTATTGAGGTCTTATCAGATCATAAATTGGAGGTTCCCATGACCAATGTTGGACAGGTTGATCGTATCTTGCGTTTGGTAGCCGGGGTTGTCTTGCTTGCCCTGCCATTCGTTCTTGCCGGTGAAACCGGACCGGTTTCCGCACTTGGTGGTTTTGGCTGGTTATCTATGGTCGCGGGTGCGGTCATGTTGTTGACCGGTGCGATGCGGTTTTGCCCGATTTATCGGATTTTTGGGCTTCGGACGTGCCCGATTACCAAAAAAACCACGCTTTGATTGGGGGCTGTCATGACGGCGTCATGACAGTTCTTTTGATATACAGCGCCTGATTTTACCATCGGTTTGCATAAATATGCGTGCCGGGAGTTGCCATCAGTCGAAGATAGTGGCATCCGTTATGTCATGATTTCGCTGAATACGCTTTGGGCGTATCAGCGGTCCCGTGACCAGAGATAACGGACCCAAAATATGAAACGCCTGAATGACGAAGTGACTGTTTCGCCGCAGATGCCGCTTGATGCCGTTTCTGAAATCGCAGATGCCGGTTTCAAAACCATCGTCTGTAACCGGCCCGATAACGAGGACCCCGGTCAGCCGTCATTTGCCGAGGTCGAGGCAAAAGCCAAAAGCCTTGGCCTTTCAGCCGTATTTATGCCGGTTGCAAGCGGTAATGTATCCGATGACGATGCCGACACATTTGCCAAAATCCTGAACGATGCCGCAAAGCCGGTTTTTGCCTATTGCCGCACCGGGACGCGATGCACGATTTTGTGGTCGCTGGCCAATGCGGGCAAATTGCCGGTTGAAGATATCGTCAATATGGCGGCCAAGGCCGGTTATGACATGGCACCCCTTGCCCCGCGCATTGCGGCACGCAGCTAGGCCTGGATTATGGGGCCGGTCTGATGCGATTGTGTTTATGTTATCTTGTGGTGAATGATCAGCCGGTAACGGCCTGTGATAACGCGTAACACCCCTGACTAAAAAGCACTTCCGGTTTGGCCGGTTTCATGGCGAAATGGGTCAATCAGCCCCATATCCGTATGTTGGGCGATAATTTAGTTTCGGGTGCCTTTTGACCAAGCTTGACCTTCGTATCGCGATTGACGGGGATATCGATGCCCTTTGTGCGATCGAAAAAAGTTCCTTTGACATCGACCGCCTGTCGCGCCGTGCGTTTAAACGTTTTATCGGCAGTGACACCGCGCGACTGTGTGTTGCGATAAAAGCCGATGTCGTGGTCGGCTATGCGTTGGTGATTTTCCGGTGCAATGTTGCCATGGCGCGGCTTTATTCCATGGCGGTTTCACCTGATTATCGCGGGCAGGGGATCAGTCGGGCACTTTTGACCCGTGCCGAGGAACTCAGCCTTGATTTCGGGGCGCCGATCTTGCGTCTTGAAGTTAATCCGCAGAACAAAACCGCAATTGGGTTGTTCACATCGGCCGGTTATCACGAATTCGCCCTGTATCCTGATTATTATCCCGATCACTCCGACGCACTTCGCATGGAACGGGTCTTGGTGCCGCAATCGTTGCGTCGGCCATCACCGATCCATTTTTATCATCAGACTTTGCCGTTCACCTGTGGTCCGGCGGCGTTGATGATGGCGATGAATGCGTTTGATCCCGAAATTGAAATGGACCGCAGCCAGGAAATCGCCCTGTGGCGTGAGGCAACAACGATTTTCATGACGTCGGGGCATGGCGGATGCGGGCCGCTTGGCCTTGGACTAGCGGCGCGCCGTCGTGGTTTTAACGTTGAAGTGTTAAGCAGTCGGGATGGACCGCTTTTTGTTGATACCGTGCGCAAGCCGCAAAATCGCAAGGTTGTCGAACTGGTACACTATGACTTTGCCGAGCAGGCCAAGACCCTTGGCGTTCAGGTAACAACCGGGCCATTTGGCATTGACGATATCGAGGAACGATCCAATCAGGGCAAAATCGCGCTGGTTCTGATCAGTCAGTACCGGATATATGGCGATAAAATCCCGCATTGGGTCGTGGTATCGGGGTTTGATGATCGTTATGTTTATGTCACCGATCCCGATATTGGCGAGGATTACGAGCCCTTTACCGGCAGTGATTGCGTATCGACCCCGATCTTGCGCCATGAATTTGATCTGATGGCGCGTTATGGCCGGGGCAAGCTTCAGGCGGCGGTCTTTATTGACAAAAGGGCCGGATAAACCGGCCCTTTGTACGTTTTATGCGGTTCTTTTTAAGACGCCGTTGGTTAAGGACGGGCGATCTTGGCCAGAAGATGGGCGATGATCCGGCGATACAAATCCATGCCCAGCACCACGTCTTCGACCCCGCCATCGATATTTGGGTTGTCATTGACTTCGATGACCATCGGGCCGCGCGGGGTTTCTTTCATATCCACACCATAAAGGCCGTCCCCCATCAGGCGGGCAGCGGCAAGGGCGGTGGAGACGATATCAGCCGGGGCGTCTTCGACAGCAACGGTTTCAAAGCCGCCTTCTTCGTATGATTTTCCGTCATCTTCGTGTTTGACGATCTGCCAGTGGCCGGGCGCCATGAAATAGCGGCTGGCAAAAAGCGGTTCCCCGCCAAGAACACCGATCCGCCAGTCAAAGGTGGTTTCGACATATTCCTGAATGACCAGCAGTTCCGAGTTTTTGAACATTTCGGATGCGACTTCGGCCAGATGTTCGGGGGATTTAACCTTGCGCACCCCGCGCGAGAAGCAGCCATCGGGGACTTTGATAACCGAGGGGAAGCTGAATTGTTTGCCGATTTCGCCAACCCGGCGTTTGTCAAAGATCGCACTGCGCGGGGCCGGGATACGATGGGTGCGCAGCAATTCGGCCAGATAGACCTTATTGGTACAACGCAGGATCGATTCCGGATCGTCGATCACGGGAATGCCTTCTTTGCGCGCACGTTTGGCAAAGCGATAAGTGTGATGATCCAATGCGGTGGTTTCACGGATCAACAAGGCATCGAATTCCGAAAGATGGTGGAAATCCTTGGCGGTGATCAGTTCGGCCTTTGCCCCCAAATCACTGGCGGCCTGAACAAACAGGGCCAGGGCGTCGCTGTCAGATGGTGGCAAGACCGCATCGGGATCATACAGGATCGCGACAAGGGCCGATGGCGGGTTGCCGCCGCCGGTGGGTTTGCGCACACGTCCGCGCAGATAGGCACGGATCGCGCTTTCGAAGGCAGGCAAATCTTCGGCGCCAAGCTGGTTTAAGGCCGGGGCTTCGATTTCGCGCAGGATGCGTTTGTCGGTCGGGTTCAGATGCAGGCGCAGGATCGGGCAGCGGAACTGATCAAAGGCACGTTGCGCAATATCGCGGAAACGTTTGTCGGTTGTGCGGCCAAAAAATACATCAATTTTGGTCGGATGGTCGCCGGGTTTGGCCAGTGCATCGACGATTTGCGAACTCATTTCCGCACGGGCGGTTTTTTGCAGGCGTTTCCAGTTCAAATCCAGAAGGACATCGGCCTCTGGGATGACGCGTTCGCTGCGTGCCGCGGCCAGCAGGCTGCAATAATAACCCCGCGACAGATATTCGTATGAATGGCACAGGTTGATCACACGCCGGTTGCGCACCCCGTTATCAAGTGCCAGATAATCGCGTACCCGCATCACACGCGCACCGGGCACCTGAAATGGCAGGTCTTTTAACCGGTCAACAAGGATCAGGGGCGCACCAGTCGCAACCGCAGGCGAGCGTTCGGTTGGAATGTCATAAAGATCATGTTGCAGGCGAATACCGTTCGCGCCGTCTTCGTAATAGCCGGGCAGATCGGCAATCTGTTCATAGCCGTGCCGGTTATATAAATTGCGGGCCGTGCTGTTTTCAGAACGCACTTCAAGGCGGATGCGCACACAGCCCGCATCAATCGCCAGGTTTTCAAGACCGGCCAAAAGCTGGGTCCCCAGACCCTTGCCGCGCCAGTTGTCGGAAATGGCCAGCGAATAAATGCGCGCCGTTGTCGTATTGGCGCGCAGCAACAGCAGGCCATAGCCAACGATATTTGGTGTGCCACTATCGCCGGCATCGGCAACCAGAAGGCGGGCGGATGCCTGACGCAGGAAGCGTAAAAAACCGGGCCGCGAAATGGCGTCGCTGGTGAAACTGCCGGTTTCGAGCGCACAAAGCCCGTCCAGATCAGATCGGGTGGCGTTACGGATGATGACGGGCAGGGATTGGGCTGATGACACGTCGGGGCCTCCGGCAGTTGGGTGGCTGTGGCAAACTTGTTGCTTTTAACTTCCAGTACGCGCAACACATTTTTCTGGCAAGTGCGATTACAGATCATAGCCATGCCATTTTTTCATGCGCTTTGAGCCTTGGGGCACTCGACCCGGATACAGAATGAAAATATGCTAGATGATTGGCAAGAGCCTAAAAATTATAAAAGAATTTGTGACACACCTTTGGCATAGGTAAAGCGTTACAATAAGATCAGGACAGAATGAAGCGACTGAGGATTTCATCATTGGGTAAGGCAATCAGCCGCAACCGTAAATTATATATGCCACGAATCGGGTTGGTGTCGATGCTGCTTGGCAGTTCGGTTTTGGCCGCCTGTTCGGGCGATGGTCCATTGTCGCTTGGTTTTGGTAATGATAGCGAAGCCGTCGCACAGGATCAGCTGGGAACCAGCATCCCCTATGCGGTCGAGATTGCCGGTCTTGATCCCCAGGAAGAACGCCTGGATGCGATGCTGCGTAATGTCAGCACGGCCATCCGGTTGCAGTCCCGCCCGACGCCATCGCGCGCAGGGCTTGAACGCCGGGCCGAGGACGATGTTGAACGGTTTGAAGCCGTCCTGCGGTCTTTTGGGTTTTATGATGGGCAGGTGACGTTTGAAATCCGTAAATTGGACCCGGACGACGATGTGACAGATGATGTTGTCACATCGGCAGATGGGGATGCCGGGAATGGTGCAGGTGACGATGCGGTTCAGGGCGCAAGCAATACCGATGGTGCGACCAATAACACCGATGTGCAAAGCCCCGATCCGCTGGAACTGATCTATCAGGTGCAAAGCAACACCCCCTATCTTTTGTCAGAGGTGACGCTTCGGATTATTCATCCCGACGAAACGGTCGAGCGCGAAGCAACGGATGCCGAACTTTTGCAAAGCCAATTGCATTTGGGGCAGCGCGTTGCGGCAGAACCGATCATTTTGGGTGAACAATACGCGGTTGATTTCATGCGTGACCGGGGGTTTCCCCTTGTTAAAGCAGGCAAGCGCACGGTGATGGCCAATACAGCCGAAAAAACCATTTCGGTGACCTATGAATTGATCACGGATCGTCAGGCAAATTTCGGTGCGGTTTCCGTCAAAGGGGCCGAAACAATCGATGAAGACTTTATCGCCGGGTATCGTAGCTGGCGCCCGGGGCAACAATATTCGCCCGAAGAAATCAAGATTACACGCCGCGACCTGGCGCAATCGAACTTGTTTGACAGCGTGATCGTCAAACCGGTTGGGCCGGTTAGCGAGGGCGGCGAAGTGCCGATTGAAATCGAAGTCAACGAACGCAAACACAGCACCATCGGCGGCGGGATTGATTTTTCGACCGCCGACGGGCCGGGGGCAAATGCGTTTTGGGAAAACCGCAATTTGTTTGGCGCGGGTGAGCGCCTGCGCCTTGGTGTCGAGGGTTCCGATCAAAGTCAGGGGCTTGAAGGAACATTTCGCAAGCCCCAATTCCTGCGTCGGCGCCAAGCCCTTGTTTCGAATGGGTCAGCCAAGAATTACAGCACGGATGCCTATGACGGGGAACTGGTCGAAAGTTTTGTCGGCGTCGAGCGCAAATTTGCTGAATATTGGTCGGCCACATTGGGGCCAACGGCGGAATATTCGGATTTGACGGGGGCTGATTCCCCGAACGAGCAATTCTATCTTGCCGGTTTGCGCGGCATTTTGCGCCGTGACAGCACGGATAATCCCCTTGATCCGATAGAAGGCAACCGGTTGGAATTTAACGTGTCGCCCTATACCAGCATCAGTGGGCCAAGTGCGCAATTTGCATCGGTTTCGTTGAATGGGTCGCAATATTATGCGTTTGATGACGATGGGGATTATGTGATTGCCGGGCGGGGCCGGGCCGGGATCATCATTGGTGAAGACCGTTCGTCATTGCCAGCCAACAAACGGTTCTATTCCGGTGGTGGTGGTTCGGTGCGCGGGTATGAATACCAAAAAGTTGGCCCGCTTGATGAAAATAACGATCCCGAAGGCGGGCGTTCGGTGCTTGAAGTCGGGGCAGAATTCCGGGCGCGCATCACCGAAAGCATTGGGCTTGTCCCGTTTGTTGAGGGCGGTAATGTTTTTGAATCCAGCAACCCGGATGATCTTGGTCTGTTATGGGCCGCCGGGCTTGGGTTACGCTATTATACAGCCGTCGGACCGCTTCGTTTTGACGTCGCGGTCCCGCTTGATAAGCGCGACAATGTTGATGACGATTTCCAGATTTATCTTAGCCTTGGACAAGCATTTTGACGCCGTCTGACACCCCAAAATCACCCCAAAAACCAAAACGCCGCCCCATCGCAAAATGGGTGATACGCGGCGTTATTGCGTTTGGCGGTCTTTTGGGTGTGCTGATTTTGGTCGTCGGGATTGCGGCGACCGGGCCGGTTTTGCGCGTTATGACGCCGTGGATCAACAGTACCGTGGCCGATGCGATTGAGGGTGATTTTGATCTTGGCCGGATCGAAGGCAGTCTTTGGACCGGGGTGTCGCTGGATCGTTTGTCGCTGTCGATACCTGATAACGGGCTTGCCGTTGATGTCAGCCGCTTGGCGGTTGATTGGTCTCCGATGGCGCTTTTGGGCGGCGTGCTTCGGGTTGATCGGATTGAAAGTGCCGAAATTGATGTCGTGCTGCCGGGGATGGGCGGTGACGATGAAGTGCCGACCGATGATGACAGTGGGTCGGGTGATTTTGCACCACCGCTTGCGATTGAGCTTGGCAAGCTTGCACTTGGCCATATTCGCATTTCCGATCCAGCCAGCGGCAAAAGCTTTGCCTATGGCCTTGAGGGGCGGGCGGCAATCCGCAAAAACCTTTCGGGTGCCTTGGCCGTTGATTTAAAACCGCTTGATGACAGCATTGACCGGCTTAAGGCCGATATTGATTTTGATGGCAAGAAACAGCGTTTAACAGCGGAAATTGACGGTCAGCTTGATCGTGCAGGACTGGTGATGACGCTGGCCGGGTTAACCCCGGATGAAGCGCCTGATGTGACATTGCGATTGACCGGTGATGGCCCGGCCAATGACTGGCAGGGGCGAATTGACCTTGCCGCAAGTGATCTGGTGACCCTTGGCGGGGATATTGGTATTGCGCTTGGCACGTCAGATCTTGTGTTTAATCTGGATGGGGTGGTGGAGGCACAGGGGGTTCTTGCCAATGTAGTGCCAGATCCGTTGCGCGGCGATATCGCGCTTGGCATTGGCGGGCGTTATGACGCCAGGGCCAATCGTCTTGCCCTGACGCGCGCCAACATCACCAAGGCTGATCTGGCACAGGTTATGGCAACGGCCGATATTGACCTTACCGACAGCATTTTGGTGGCCGATCTTGAAGCGGATATTGACCCAAAGGCATCGGTATTGGCCGATGGTGCGATATCCTGGGGGCGGTTGAACCTGTTGGCGCATGCCAAGGGGGCGCTTGCAATGCCCGATATCAGTGTGATGGTGCGCGGACGGGATGTTGTGACCCCGGTTTCAAGCATTGGCAGTCTGGCGCTTGATGCGGATATGCGCGGTGATGATCGCGGATTTGCGGTGCAAAGCCGTATCGATCTTGCAGCCCATCAATGGCAGGACGCCGATTTTGCCGCGATGCTGGGCGATGGGCAACAGGTGGTGCTTGATGCGATGATTGCCCCGGATTTCAGCAAATTCGCCCTTGGCAAGATTGTGATCGATGCGCCGGGGATTACGGTTAACGGTGTTGCTGATATTGATGATGCAATGGCGGTAAGGGACGGCGAATTGATTGCCGATGTCAGCGACCTTTCGATCTTTGCGCCGATTTCTGGTCTTGATCTTGTCGGCACCGGCCAAGTTGCGATCCGTCATCTGAACTGGTCGCCCGATGCGGGCGGCGCAGGTGATGTTGCGGTGACAACCGGGCAGGTTGGCTTTGGCATTGACGATCTTGATCGTGTTGTTGGCCCGACGCCGGGCATTGATGGCAAACTTGCGATCAGCGAGGTGTTTGATTTTTCGATCACCTTGGATCAGATTGCGACCGCCATGGTTTCTGGTCCGGCGAAGGTTGATATTTCAAATGAATTCAGTTGGTTGTCGGTTAAATCTAATCTGATGGTTCAGTCCGGTTCCGTGCCGCCAGATAGTGGTGTTTCGATGGCGCCGGCAACGCTTTTGGTGGCGCTCGATGGTGATATTTCGGCCCCGCCCGGCACGGTGACACTTGCAACCCCGTCGATTGTCGCCGGGGGACAGACGTTTGAAAAAGTCACCGTCACAAGCGAAATGCGTTGGTCCGATCAGGCGGTTTTGTCGCTGATTAACCGGGGTGGTTTTGCAATGGCGGGGCGCCATTACGATCTGGCAGCGGATGTTGTGTTGCCCGACGATGGGGTGCATATCGACAATATCGCCCTGACCGGGGATCGGATTGATCTGGCGGGCAAGCTGGCCTTGCCGGATTACGCCGTTCCGATGCGCGGCACATTATCCATTCGCAAGCTTGATGCCGTGATGCTTTCGGATTTCGGGGTTCCAACAACCAATGGAACAATACAGGGTGACGTGATTTTTGGCGCGCAATCGGGCCAGCAGAAGATCGATATTGAGGCCGCGCTTAAAGGCATTCGATTGGCGGCTGAAAGCGGGGCCGACCAACCCGCCATCAAGGATGTGACAATTTCCGGGTCGATCAAAAATGCGTTTGAAAAGCCCGGTTTTGATTTGAAATTGAACGGACGCGATATTCGTTATGCGCCGGTCGTGCTTGATCAACTGACAACCGCGATTACCGGGGATTTATCGGCGATTGGCATTGCGATGGATACCACGGGTCAGTTGCGTGGCAATATCCCGATCAAATTGAATGCGGCGATGGAAGTGGGCGTTGTCGATGGCATTACGGTGCGGGCGGACCGGTTGGACGCGACCATCGGCAGCCAGACCATTGCCGCACAAAAACCGGTTTTATTTAGGCAAACGGATGCCGGGCGGCAGAAACTTGATGCCGTGGTTAAGGTCGGTGCGGGGAATGTGACCGCACGGCTTGATCATCAGCCCGGCCGTGATTTTAACGCCAATGCGCAGATTGCCGATCTTGTCCTTGGCCCATGGGGCGAGATGTTTGGTCTTGCCGGGGCGGATGGCACGATGAATATCACCGCTGATCTCAGTGAAAAATCCGGGCAGTTACCGGTGGCGACGATCCGGGGCGGGATTGATCATATTGTGTCGAGTGCGGCAAAGGATTTGGCACCGGTCGAGATGGTTCTTGATGTCGCCCTGCGCGATGGTCAGTTTGACGGTACGGCGACGCTTGGCAATGCGGATGCCCGTGTGCTTGAGGCGCGCGGGACGGTGCCGCTTGGCATTTCGTTCTTGAAACAGGATTTTGCGATTGATCCGAACGCGCGGATTGATGCGGTGGTTAAGGTTGACGGCGAAATCGGGCAATTCTGGCCCTATGTTCCGGCACCGGATCATGTGCTTTCGGGGAAAATTCGGCTTGATGTGGTTGCCAAAGGGACGCTTGAGACGCTTGATTGGAATGGCACATTGGCCCTTTCCGATGGCGCTTATGAGCATCTGGAATATGGCACCTTGTTAAAACAAATCACGATCAATGGTGATTTTGATCAGAATGGTTTGCGCATTCCCGAAATCACGGCAACCGATGGCGGCAATGGCAAAATCAATGGGTCAGCCGAGGTCGTCATGGATGGTGATCCGCTGGTGCGTTACAAGGCTGATTTTAAGGTCGATAATGCGGCCCTGTCGCGCAAGGACGAGCTGCAATTCTGGGCCGATGTTGAAACATCTGTCACCGGGACCGAACGAACCGCCGATATCAAAAGTGATGTTGTTGTGCGCCGGGGTGAAGTGGATTTGACGCTTGCCCTGCCGGTATCGGTTCCGGCCCTTGATGTGCAAAACCTTGACGATGCACAACAGCGCGCGGATGCCGAAAAGAAAAAGAAGGCATCGGGATTTGTCGGCAATCTTGATGTGACGGTCAATATCCCCGGGCGGCTATTTGTGCGTGGACGGGGGCTTGATTCCGAATGGGGCGGCACGCTTGATATCACCGGCACCACCGCCGAGCCGATTATTGTTGGCCAGTTGCAGGCGCTTCGCGGGCAATTGGATATCATTGGCAAGACATTCGTGATCAAGGATTCCAAAATTACGTTTTCAGGCGCGACGCCGCCCGATCCGTTGCTGGATATCGAAGGGGTTTATACCACCACCGATCTGACCGTGACGGCGGGGTTCAGTGGCCCGGCCAGCGACCCGGAACTGGTATTGTCATCCGATCCGTCCTTGCCAGAAGACGAAATTTTGTCGCAGGTCCTGTTTGGCAAATCGCAAGGCAGTCTGAGCGCAATTGAAGCGGTTCAGCTTGCCAGTGCGGTTAATGAATTGTCCGGTGGGGGTGGTGGTTTTGACATTGTCGGAACGATCCGCCGTTTTATCGGCGCGGATGTGTTGCAGGTGGGCGGCGGTGATGACGGGCCGAATGTCAAAGTTGGCAAATACCTGACGGAGGGGGTCTATGTTGGCACCAAAACCGGGACCACGCCGGGATCAAGCGGGGTCGAGGTCGAGATTGAATTGACGCCAAATATCAGCGTCACCAGCGAAACCACCGAGATTGACAGCAAGGCCGGTGTTCAGTTCCGGCTGGATTACTGATCGGGTTTAAAGCCCAATAAGATCAAGGTCGTTGATATCGACCAATGCGCCGCGCCGTGAAATTACGCGCGCGGCGACTTTTTGCGCAATCGCAATCGCACCGGCAACATCATGGCCGGTTTGGCGCGCGGCCAGATAAGACCCGTTAAAGGAATCGCCCGCCGATGTTGTATCGACAATATCGGTGACTTTGGGGGGCGTTACGGTGCCGGTGCGGAAGGTATTGTTATTACCCTTCCCCTCGCCATCGCCCTCGCCATCGCGGACAGAAAAGAATGTTGGTTCACCGCCGCACTTAACAACGACTTCGCGTGCGCCCAGCGCGTGCCAGCGTTGGGCGGTTGCACTTGGCGTCGTATCGCCAAACAGCGCGCTGTCATCATCAAATGTTGGCAGAACCGTATCGCAATGGGGGGCAATTGCTTGGTAGCTTGCAATGGCGCGATCCTGATCAGGCCAAAGGCGCGGGCGATGATTGGTATCAAAGCACACCTTGCCCCCCTGATCGGCAAAGCGTGTGGTGATGTCGATCAGGGTTTTACGATCCTGTTCGGAAAGGATCGCCAAGGTGATCCCCGAAAGATACAGGCAATCAAAACCGGCAAGGGCGTGGCGCAATGTGGCATCATGGCCGCCTTGCAGCATCTGTTTGGCGGCGGCGTTGTTGCGCCAGTATGAAAAGCTGCGTTCGCCTGTATCATCGGTTTGAATGGCATAAAGACCGGGCAGGGCGCCATCGATCCGGCGCACAAGGCCGGTATCGATATCGTCATCCTGCCATGCGGCAATCATGGCGTCGCTATAGGGATCACTCCCCAGTGCGGTGATATAGGAAACACGGGTATCGCCGTTGGCGTCGTTGTTGTCGCCATTGTCGCTAGTTGATGGGGCGGCAAGCAGTCGCGATGTGCGCGCCATATAGGTTGCTGCATTTAGCGTATCACCGGCAAATCCCAGATTGGCGGCCCCAAAGATGCTGCCAGGTGTTGTTCCGGCAAGTTCGATCATGCATTCGCCGATAAAAGCAGTACGGGTCATTGGGGCCTCGATAGGGATGGGGACGGGAGGGTGATGGGGCTGGGGGCTGCTCTGTTCGTTGGGCAATCCGGGCGATCAGTCGCCAATCGGTTGGCGTCCGGTTGGCAGATTAAGTGTTAACAAGGACGACCTGATCCGGCGCAGTTTTTCCAACGCCCGCTCGGGTGTGCGGCGCGCAACCGCAGTTGCAATGATATCGATGGTCGCCAGAAAGACGTGGCGGGTGGCCGTCGGTTTATAGATATCGGGGTTTTCGGGCATATCGATCCCGATCACCAGATCGCTTTCGGCGGCAAGCGGGCTTTGCGGATGGGTCAGGGATATGACCTTGGCACCGTATTGGCGGGCAATGGCGGCACTGTGGATCAGTTCGGTCGGGCGGCCGCTGGTGGAGATGGCGAAAATCACATCATCCTCGCCAAAGGTCGAGGCCAGCATGCGTTGCAAATAGCCATCGCTTTGGGCCTGTGCCGGGATACCCAGCCGGAAAAAACGGTTTGCCGCATCAAATGCCACCGTGGTCGAGCCACCACCAACCCCGAAAAAAGCAACCTGACGGGCTTTGGCCAGAATATCGGCAGCCTTGTCGATTTCAGCGCTTGAAAGCTGTTCACGCAGCAAACGCAGGTTATCGACGATCACACCAAGCACATGGTTGCTTAGAACATCGGCAGCGGTTGTATCATCGGCCAGATCATCAGGGGCCAGATATTGCATGCTGACCGCAAGGTTCTGTGCCAGACGGATTTTGAAATCGCGAAATCCGTCACAACCAAGGGTCCGGCAAAACCGGATGACAGTCGGTTCGCTGACGCCGACTTTGGCGGCAAGATCGGACAATGCAATGGTGGTGACGTCTTCCAGATGATCCTGAATATAATCAGCAACCAGTTGTTCGCGCGCGGGAAAAGACCCGGCACGGCGACGCAGAAGACTGATGATATCGGCAGCGGGCTGCATAAGGTGGTTCCGATCATTCGTGGGTACGGGGTGCCAATACCGACACCCCGCTGATAATTATCACTTTTCCGGTTTATAGGCGATAGCTTCGATCTCGACCTTGGCATCGACCATCATGCTGGACTGAACCGTTGAACGGGCCGGGCGTTCGCCGGGGAAATATTCGGCATAAACCCGGTTAAATGTCCAGAAATCGCGGGTATCTTCCAGCCAGACATTCATTTTGAAAACATCGTCAAGCGTGCAACCGGCCAGTGCCAGTGCTGCCTTGACGTTTTCCATGGTGAGTTTGGTCTGGGCTTCGATTCCGCCATATTCGATTTCACCGTTTTCTTTCATCGCGACCTGACCCGAGATATAGACGTAATCGCCTGCGCGAACGGCCGGGGAAAATGGAAGCTTCTGACCACCGGCACCGGTGCGTTGATTGCCGAAATGTTGGATCGCCATGGGGGATCTCCCTGTCTTTGTCTTGTGGGTGGCACAAGACACATATGTGCCAAAATGTAGTTAAACTACTTAAAATGTCGTTCTTTACGGCTTGTAAGCCGCTGTATTTGCAATTATGACTCAAAAACATGTAGACAAGCTACATAAATATCATCACGATGTAGAAAAATTACATAAAATATTCATCAGCGGAGATTGAGAAAGATGGCGTTGCGCCGTGTTGAAACCATAGCTGCAATGATCAGCCGGTCGTTAAACTGGGTGGTCGAACGAGTTATTGCAGTTCTGATGCTGGCCCTTGTTCTTGATGTCTGGCTTGGCGTGGTTGATCGTTACATTTTTCACTGGCAAATGAACTGGCCCGAAGAACTGGCCCGTTATCTGATGATCTGGGCGGCACTTTTGGCGATTTCGGCCGGTATTGCACGCCGTGAACACATTGGCATCGGGATGTTTGTCCTGAGCCTGCCAATGCCGATCCAGCGAACCATTTTGTTCTGTGTTGATCTGATCGCGCTGGGGGCCTTTCTTTATCTGGCGATTTACGGGTTTGATTTTGCCGCCGGGGGGATGCGCCGTCAGGCAATGATCTTTGGCATGTCATTGATGTTGCCTTATGCCGCCGTGCCGGTGGCATCGCTGTTGGCAGCGGTTCAACTGTTGTTGGTGGCACTGCGTGATCAGGGTCGTTTTGTTCCTGTCGAACTGGCGGAGGGCGCGGAATGATCGTCGGTATTTCTTTTGTTGTTTTCATGGTTCTGGGCATGCCGATCGGTTTTGCCCTTGGCGTTGCCGGGGTGATCGGACTGTATGACATGGGCGGGGGCATGTTCCTGGCTCAGGGGCCCAGCAAGGTGTTTAACGGGTTAAACGTTTTCCCGTTCCTTGCCATGCCGTTCTTTATTCTGGCGGGTGAAATCATGAACCATATCGGCATTACCAGCCGGTTGGTGAAATTCGCCCAGGCCCTGGTCGGGCATTTTCGCGGTGGTTTGGCCCATACCAATATGCTGGCATCGGTGTTCTTTGCCGGGCTGACCGGTGCGGCAACCGCCGATGCGGCGGCCTTTGGCAAAACACTGGTCCCGGCCATGGTCGAACGTGGCTATCGCCGTGATTATGCCTGTGCGGTGACTGCGGCCGGATCAATCATCGGCCCGACCATTCCGCCGTCCGGTTTGATGGTGGTGTATGGGTCGCTGATGGGGGTATCGATTGGCGGGCTGTTTGCCGCAGGTATCTTGCCGGGGCTTATGATTTGCCTGATTTGCATGACGGTGATTGCGGTAACCGCACGGTCCAAGAACCTGCCGAAAAACGAACGTCGTGCGAACCTTATGGAAATCTGGGTGATTTTCAAATCCTCGATCACGGCATTGATCATGCCCTTGATTATCCTTGGCGGCATTTTGGGTGGGATCGTCACCCCGACCGAGGCCGCATCGGTGGCCGTGGCCTATGCCCTGTTTATCGGCGTGTTTGTTTATCGCGCGCTGACATTTACCGATTTCTTCCGGATGTTGATCCGCACGGCACGGGTAACGGGCGTGATTTTTGTCATCATCGCCTTTGCGTCGATCCTTGGCTGGTGGCTGAGCTTTAACCGCATCCCGCAAGAAGTCGCCAGCCTTGTGCTGAGCCTGTCATCTGATCCCTATATGGTCATTTTCATGATCGTTGCCTTGTTGCTGATGATCGGGATGGTCATGGATATCAATGCAATCCTGATCATTCTGGCCCCGGTTCTGGTGCCATTGACCGCACAGATCGGGATGGACCCGATCCATGCCGGGATCATCTTTGTCTTAGCCCTTAACATCTCGTTGATGACGCCGCCCGTGGGGGCGTGCCTGTTTGTGTTGTCATCGGTGACGGGTGAAAAGCTTGAAAAAATTGCTGCCCAGCTTTGGCCGTTCCTTTTGGCGGAACTGGGTGTGCTGTTCCTGTTTGCCTTTTGGTCGGACCTTGCACTGCTTGTACCGCGATTGCTTGGTTTCCGGTAACCCGGGGCAATGAAAAACCCCGGTCAGGTCCGGTCCGGGGTGCCGAATTCGGTAATGATACGGACAGAAAGAACGTTCTTTAATTCAGGAGAGGCAGAATATGAAAACGATGAAACGTTTTGGGGCATTTGCCCTTGCGACGGCCATGTTGGCCAGCAGCACGTCATTGGCTTATGCGGAACCAAAGGTTCTGAAATTTGCCCATGATAATAAAGAAGACCCGTTTGATAATCCGGCACATGCTTGTACCGCTGTTTTTGCCAATATTGTCGAAGCCGACACCAATGGCGAAATCAAGGTCGAAGTTTATCCGTCCAACCAGCTTGGTTCGGCGGCAGAACATGTGCAGATGGTGCGTGATGGTTTGATTCAGGCGACCCTGACATCGACCGGGGCGATTGCATCGTATTATCCGCGCATCGACGTTCTGAACCTTGCCTTTGCCTTTGACAGCAACGCATCGACCTATGACGTGTTTGATGGTCCGTTCGGTCAGAAACTGGCCGGTGATATCGAAAACACCCTTGGTGATGTCAAGGTTCTTGGTTTCCCCGATACCGGCGGGTTCTTTGCCGTGACCAATTCCAAGCATCCGATTGCAAAACTGGAAGATTTCAAAGGCATTCGTGTGCGCACCATGTCATTGCCGTCACACCAGAAAATCATGCAGGCATTGGGTGCCGAAGCCTATCCGATGGCTTGGGGCGAAGTTTATGCCGGTCTTCAGACGGGCGTAATCGACGGCCAGATGAACCCGGTTCCGACCGTGACCTTCGCGAAATTCAACGAAGTTCAGGGCTATTTGACCCTGACCAATCACTTGTTCTCGCCTTACACCTTTATGCTGTCGAAAGCATTCTGGGATGATTTGACTGCTGATCAGCAGAAAATCGTCCGTTATGCGGCACAGTCTTGTGTGGTTGCCAGCCGGGGTGTTTCACGCGTGATCGAAGCATCGGATCGTGGTCTTAAAGGCCTGACCGATAAAATGGAAATCACTGCATTAAGCTCGACCGAGCGTCAGAAGCTTAAAGATGTGACCCAGCCGGTCGTGGTTAAACACGTTCAGGAATCTTTGGGCACGGAAGGCGTTGAACTTCTCGAACTGTTCCAGACAGAAGTCGATAAGGCCAACGCCCACCGCTACATGGAATAAACCCATGCGCGTGCGGGTGGTCCATCACCCGCACGCATTTTCTTTTGCACATAAATTATGATGAATACAAAGAACAAAAAGGATGGGGTCATGAGGATTTTTTGCGCCTCGATTGCGACCGAAACCAATACATTTTCGCCATTGCGCACGGATTTTTCCGATTTCAAGGAAAGTTTTTATGCCCCGCCGGGCCAGCATCCGGTAACCCCGACGCTTTGCAGTGCTGTATTTACCGAGGCGCGTCTTCGTGCTGCCAAGGAGGGCTGGGATTTGATCGAAGGAACCGCCACTTGGGCGGAACCGGGCGGCTTGGTCAATCGCGAAACTTATGAAAATCTGCGTGATGAAGTTCTGGGTCAGTTACGGGCGGCCTTGCCGGTTGATGCGGTTATTCTGGGTCTGCACGGGGCGATGGTCGCGCAAGGCTATCTTGATTGCGAAGGCGACCTTCTTGCCCGTATTCGTGAAATTGTCGGGCCGGATGTGATTATTGGCACCAGTTTTGATCCGCATAGTCATTTGACCGAACTCCGGGTTTCCAACGCGGATGTCATCGTCGCGTTCAAGGAATTCCCCCATACCGATTTTGTCGAAACCGGTCGTTCGGTTGTTGATCTGGTGTTGCGCACGCTGCGCGGTGAAATTACCCCGACCAAAGCTGTCTTTGATTGCCATATGATCGAAGTTTTGCCGACATCGCGCGAACCGATGCGGTCGTTTATCGACCGTGCCAAGGCGCTTGAAGGAACTGGTGATATCCTTTCGGTTTCGTTCATTCACGGCTTTATGGCTGGTGATGTGCCCGATTTGGGGGCCAAGGTGATTGTCACCACCAACAATAATCCGACTAAGGCCCGCGAGACTGCGGAAACACTGGGACACGAACTTTTCGGGTTCCGCGGGACGACCCGGCCAAGTTTTGTGACCCCGGATGTCGCCCTTGATCAGGCCTTGGCAAGTGATGCCAACGATGCCAAGCCGATTGTTCTGACCGATGTCTGGGATAATCCGGGTGGCGGTGTTCCGGGCGATAGCACGATATTGCTGCGTGCAGCAATGGCGCGGGGATTGAGTGATTTTGCGGTTGGCACCGTCTGGGACCCGATGGCCGTGCGTATTTGCATTTCCGCGGGCGAGGGCGCGACATTACCATTGCGTTTTGGCGGTAAAACCGGTGCGCATGCGGGGGCCCCGATTGATGCCGAGGTTCGGGTAAAAACCATCCGTCGTGATTCCTGGCAGTATTTTGGCGACAGCATTGTGCCATTGGGCGATTGTGCGGTGATTGAGCTTCCGGGGGGCGGCGAGGTGATCTTGAATTCCAACCGGTCGCAAAGTTTCGATCCCAGCCTGTTTTCAAATATGGGCATTGATCCGACGGCAAAAAAATATTTGTTTATCAAATCGACCAATCACTTCTACGATGCGTTTGCCAAAATCGCAGGCGAGATCATTTATGTCGATGTCCATGGGCCTTATCCGTCCGATCCGAAAACTAATGGATATCGCCATGTGACCCGCCTGCTTTGGCCGATTGTTGATGATCCGTTTGCCGCCAAGGCAAGCTGAATATCCGTTACGCACCCAATAAAGGACGCCGCCCCAATGGCCCAATCGCCGCAATATTCCGAACTTGATACGCCTTGTGCTGTGGTCAATCTTGATGTTGTCGATCGCAATATCGACACCTATCAGGCCTATTGCGACAAACACGGGATCGGGCTGCGTCCGCATATCAAAACCCATAAAATTCCGGCCTTTGCCGCCCAACAGGTCAAGGCCGGTGCGATTGGCATCACATGCCAGAAAATCGGTGAAGCCGAAGTCATGGCTGATGCCGGGCTGGACGACATTCTGTTGACCTATAACGTGTTGGGCGACCGTAAATTGGCGCGGTTGCGCGCGTTGTTTGATCGGGTCAAAAGCCTGCGTGTGGTTGCCGATAATGCGGTTGTGGTCGATGGTTTGTCCAAAGCCTTTGCCGATAGCGCCAAACCCTTGGAAGTTCTTGTGGAATGCGACACGGGTGGCGGGCGTTGCGGTGTGCAGAACCCGGCCGAGGCCGTTGATCTGGCACAGAAAATAACATCTTTGCCGGGGCTGAAATTTATTGGATTGATGACTTATCCGGCAACTGGCAGCGGGTCAAAAGTCGAGGCATTTTTCACCAAAGCCATGGCGGAACTTGAGACCCTTGGCATTAACTGCCCGGTGCGCAGTTCCGGTGGGACGCCGGATATGTGGCTGGCCCATGAAGTGCCGAGCGTGACTGAACATCGCATCGGTACTTATATCTATAATGACCGGTCGTTGATGGCCAAAGGCGTTTGCAAGGAAGATGATTGTGCGCTTCGGGTTTTGACCGAAATCGTATCTTTGCCTGCGCCGGGCCGGGCGATTATTGATGCCGGGTCCAAGGTTTTAACCTCGGATTTGCTGGGGCTTGAGGGGTATGGCTATGTCGTTGGTCATCCCGAGGTCGCGGTCAAGGCATTGTCTGAGGAACATGGCATTTTACAGTTCGACCCGACGCTTAAACCGTTTGAAATCGGCCAGCGGATCGAAGTCATTCCGAACCATGTGTGCGTCGTCAGCAATATGCTGGATCAGGTGCATCTGGTACGTGACGGCGACGTCGAAACGGTTGAAGTCGCGGCACGGGGATGTGTGCTTTAGGGCGCTTTCTATGCCGGATCGTGATTGGGTAAATAGCCGGTAAACCCGGTGATTAGCCATTTACCATCGGGCTGCTTTTCGCAGTAATAATGGGTTTTCCAAAGCAGACGGTCATGTGATCCGTCTGCTTTTTTTATGGTGCCGTTAAAATGTTTGCGCACCAGTGCGCGGTTGCCGGTGATATCGATTTTGGAAAGCTCGGTAGCGCGGAAAACGCCGTCAAACAGGTTTTCGGCATAGTCGATACCTTGCGCGGCAAGGGCCTGGCGCAGCCATTCATCGCGATAGGTCGCCAAATCGGGAAACATCATTTTCCACGCGTCGGGATCGTCCGACTTGCAGGCATCAATCGCATAGAACCCGTCGGCCTTGAAATCATCTTTGACCATTGACCAATCAGCCGCGACAAAAGCCGCGATATCGCGCGGCACCAACATTGCCCATATCTGGTTGCGGTCGGTATCATCGGCGGCAAACGGGCTTTGGGTTTTGGCGCTGATCATGGTCTATCCTGCTGATTGTAAAACCGATTTTGTTATTTTGCCATTGGCCGTAATCGGATTCAATCGACTTGCATGCCAAAGTCCTGGAATTAGGCCCGATTGCGCGAAGCATTTGCAAATGCAGTAAAAATAAAGAAAGATCATAGGTCATAATGACGTTGTAAACCGGTTTTACCGGGTTGGACGCTATAGGTCCTGAACCGATATTGATATGAGGTACCAATGAGCTGGGGTGGGTTCACTGCTGCGGAACTGGAATGGCAATATAACGCCCGTGAAACCGTTCCCGAATTCATGACCCATGTCGAACGAACTGTTCGGTTGTCGGACGATACGCGCGCCTGTACCAAACACAGCCTTGATATCCGTTATGGCGATGGGCCAAAGGAAACCATGGATGTTTATTTGGCCGATGCACCGGGGGCGCCGGTTCATGTGTTTTTCCATGGGGGATATTGGTGCAGTCGGGACAAAAAGGATTATGCCTTTGTCGCACGCGATTTGGTTGCTGCCGGTTTTACGGTGATTTGCCCCAATTACGATTTATGCCCGGATGTGACAATTGCCGATATAACCGATCAGGCGGTGCAGGCGATTATACATATTTATCAAAATGTTGAACAGTTTAACGGTGACCGTGACCGGATCAGCATATCGGGGCATTCCGCCGGTGGACAGATTGTCGCCCGTCTTGCATCCCATGATTGGCATGTGACCTTAAACGATGACCACCCATTTTGCGCGATTGTTCCGGTATCGGGCATGTTTGATCTTGAACCGATCCGCCATACGTCGCTGAACGATAAAATCGGCCTTGATGCAGCATCGGCGGCGGATAATTCGCCCATGCTGGATGCGGTCCCGCACGAGGTCAAGATGATGGTCGTGGTCGGTGGTAATGAAAGCCCGGAATTTGCCCGCCAAAGCGATGCCTATGCGGCCTATTGCGAGCGCGGCGGACTTCATGTGCCGGTCTATAAGGCATGGGGGGCAAACCATTTTACCGTGCTTGAAGAATTATATCTTGGGACCGGTTCTTTGTTTGGCCATCTGAAACGCTTTTTGCAGCCCTGATCGCATCATTTCGGGGCAGATTTTCCACCGGTTTTCGGGTGAAAAACAGCGTGCGATCCTGTGACGCGGGCCTTTGGGTATGGTATAAGATATTCACGCTACCACTTTGAAAACCAAAATAAATTCACAGGAAGGCTCATGCGTTTCGTATCCGCCGAAGAAATCGATAAATTCGTCTCGCCCCGCGATCTGGTCGAAGCCCTGCGACAGGGGTTTGCCGCGGGCTGCGAAGCCCCGTTGCGCAGCCATTTCAACATGGAACGAAGTAACGAAGACGATGCAACATTCCTGATCATGCCTGCCTGGCAAAAGGATGGTGCCGCCGGGGTCAAGGTTGCCGCCGTTGTGCCGGGCAATTCGGCGCGCGGTCTTCCTGCGGTTTCGGGTACTTATATCCTGCTGGATGGTGTTACCGGGCAACCATCGGCGGTGATTGATGGCACCAAATTAACCACGCGCCGCACAGCGGCAGCATCGGCACTGGCCGCAGATTACCTTGCGCGCAAGGATACGCGCGAAATGGTTATGGTTGGTTCCGGGGCGATGGCGCCCAATCTGATCAATGCCCATGCATCGGTGCGCCCGATCAAAAAGGTCACGATCTGGAACCGCAATGGCGATAAGGCCCGTGCGCTGGCGCTTGAAACCGCGGCCCTTGGTTTTGATGCGGTTGGCACCGATGATTTGGAAACGGCTTGCAAGACAGCGGATTTGATTTCATGCGCGACATTGTCGACCGAACCGCTGGTGCGCGGGGCATGGTTGCGCGATGGCACGCATGTTGATCTGGTTGGCGCGTTCAAGCCGACCATGCGCGAAACCGATGATGCCTTGATGCAAAAATGCCGGATTTATGTCGACAGTTTCGAAGGGGCCAGTGCCGAAGGCGGCGATGTGGTTCAGGCGCTAAAGGCGGGATCAATTGCCAAGTCCGATATTCTGGGCGACCTTTTCGGGCTGACACGCGGCGAGGTCAAGGGCCGGGAAACCGACGGTGAATGCACGGTGTTTAAATCGGTCGGTCATTCGCTGGAAGATTTCGTCGCAGCCGTTGCCGTGGTCAAGGCGGTGGAAGGGGCGGGGAAATGATCAGTACCGATCTTTTCGCCCCGGAAATGCTTGAAAGTTATCGCGGGGTCGTGCCGAAGGAATGGATTGATTTCAACGGGCACGTCAATGTTGGCTATTATGTTGTTGGTTTTGATCTGGGGTCGGTCGCGTTTCTTGACGCGGTCGGGATGGGGACGAGCTATCCGGAACGGCGCGGGTTTTCGACCTTTGCCCTTGAAATGCATGTGACCTATGACCGGGAAATTCACTTAAACGATCCGTTTGTGATCCATACGCAAGTCCTTGATTGCGATCACAAACGCATTCACATGTATCACGAATTGCGCCATGGCACCGAAGGCTGGCTTTCGGCGACCAATGAAATCATCACCATGCATATCGATATGGATAAACGCCGGTCGGCGGCGTTTCCCGATGATATTCAGAAAACACTCGATCTGATCTGTGATGCGCACAAGGACCTGCCGGTACCAATCGGTGTTGGCCGCAAGATTGGCATTCGTCGCGCAGAATGACCGATTTTAAATCGTCTGATGAAAATAAACCCGCATCATTTGGTGCGGGTTTTTGCATCAGGCGACCTTTACAAACACCTTGCAGATTTCGCCGCTGTTATTGACGTCCTGATCACGTTCATAGGTCAGGCCAAGTTTGGTCAGTAATTTGAGTGACGCAATGTTTTCGGGCAGGCTGTAGCCGAATATCCGATCAAAGCCCAATGTGTCATGTCCGTAATTCAGCAATGCTTCGTTGACTTCAAAGGCATAGCCTTGGCCCTGAAAGGATTGCGCAATCGCATAGCCGATATCGGGTCCATCCAGCGTGTCGCGCTTTACAAAGCCGCAAAGTCCAACCGGGGTGCCCGTTTCCTTTGCGATGACAATATAAGACCCGAAACCATTTTTCAGGTAGCTCGACAGAAGTCGTTCATCGATATAGCTGCGCGCGGCATCAAGATCGTGAATGTTGCGATCACCGATGAACCGGATCCAGCCCGGTTCGTTCAGCAATTGCAAGATAAAGGGCGCGTCGTCATGTGTGGCGTGACGCACAATCGTTCTTTCGGTTTCCAGTATTGTCACACTGTATTACCCTTGGCTTTGTGGTGGCGACGTCAGGTATGCTAGCGCAGAAATTGTAAAAACAAAGAACGATTTCAACAAATACCGACAGCGGAGGTTCGTTATGGCTGTAAGGCCGATCAAACTTAGCTTTGAAGGGGCACTGGGCGCGAAACTTTCGGCCCGGTTGGACCTTCCGACGGGTCCGGTCCGGGCCTATGCCCTGTTTGCGCATTGTTTTACCTGTTCCAAGGATTTGACCGCCGCGCGCAAGATCGCGCAATCGCTAACCATGCAGGGCATCGGGGTGTTGCGATTTGATTTTACCGGGCTTGGCGGATCGGGCGGGGATTTTGCCTCGACCAATTTCACATCCAATCTGGATGATTTGCGCCGTGCCGCCGATTTCTTGCGTCATGAATTTGCAGCGCCGAGTTTGCTGATCGGGCATTCATTGGGCGGGGCGGCGGTTTTGGCTGTTGCCGATAGTGTGCCAGAGGCAAAGGCCATCGCCACCATCGGTGCGCCTGCCGATATTGAACATGTGACGCATAACTTTGCCGATTACCTTGATAATATTGCCCGCGACGGGCAGGCAGAGGTATCGCTTGGCGGGCGACCGTTTGTGATCAAACAGCAATTTGTGGATGATCTGCGCGCCCATGATGTTGAAACATCAGTTGGCAAATTGCACAAGGCGCTTTTGGTCATGCATGCACCGATGGACCAGACCGTCGGGATTGACAATGCCAGCCGTATTTTTGCTGCTGCCAAACACCCCAAAAGCTTTGTGTCGCTGGACACGGCAGACCATTTGTTGCGCGATCCCGATGACGCGGCCTACGCGGCTGATGTGATTTCTGCCTGGGCGAAACGGTATATCACGACGGATGAACCGGCCGGTGATGATAACGATATTCCCGATGGGGCGGTTGTGGTGCGTGAAACCGGGCTTGGCAAATTTCAGGCGATGGTTCTGGCCGGTCATCATCGCATGCTGGCCGATGAGCCGGAAAGTGTTGGCGGTTTTAACAGTGGTCCGTCCCCCTATGATCTTCTGGCGGCGGCCCTTGGATCCTGTACGGTGATGACGATCCGCATGTATGCCGATCAAAAACAAATCCCGGTTGATGGCATTCGGGTTGAAGTCCGCCATGATAAAATCCACGCGTCTGATTGCATGGAATGCGGTGCGGAGTTCGCGCAAAAAAGTGGAAAGATCGACCGATTTGAACGGATCATTACCCTGCATGGCGATTTCACCGATGACATCCGTGAAAAACTGATCGCGATTGCCAATAAATGCCCGGTGCATCGTACTCTGGAAGCCAAATCCCTGATCGTGACGGGTGATGAGCGCAGCAGGTAGCCTTGCGCAGACCCAAACAAAAACGCCCGGCGATAAATCGACCGGGCGTTTTGCATTGGCAAACAGATCGTCGAATTACGGTTTGGCCGCAACGATCATAAATTCAACCAGATAATCCGGGGTGGCGAGCTTTGCTTCGCCGCAGGCACGGGCCGGGGTGTGACCCTGTGGAACCCATGCGTCCCAGATTTCATTCATTTTGCCGAAATCGGCCATGTCAGCCAGCCAGATGGTGGTCGACAGGATGTTTTCCTTGGACGAGCCACATTCCGCCAGAAGGGCATCAACCTTGGCCAGGCATTCCTTGGTCTGGTTGGTGACGTCGCTGCCCGGTTCGCCAACCTGACCGGCAAGATAGATGGTGTCGCCATGGACAACGGCCTGGCTCATACGCGGGCCGGTGTGGAAACGCTGAATGCTCATTGGGATCTCCTGATATCAAGTTTGGTTTTGAATTTGGGGTGATTTATGCCGGTTGGGTATCACGTTTGGCCGTACCGCACCAGTCGGCAATGAACAGGGCAAGAACCTCGGTGACTTCCATCATGCTGGAAATCGAAACCCGTTCGTCAATGCCATGAATCCGTTCGGCTTTCGGGCCATAACAGGTGGCCGGGATGTTGCCGTAAATCTGGAAAAAACGCGCGTCTGTCGTTGCGGTCGAGGCATAGTTTTTGATCACATTGCCGGTGACTTCCTGATGGATGTCGCCGATCATGGTCATCATTGGATGGGTTTCATCCATCACACAGCCTTCGGCCTGAAAACCGCGATAGGTAATGTCAAATTTTGCCCCCTTGCAAGAAGGGTGGTTTTCAAGGGCACTTTGGGCGACGGCCTCGATGGTTTCGCGGACCTTGGCCAATTCCATCCCCGGATAGAATCCAACCCGGATATCAGCCGAACAAACCGGCGGAACGGTGGATGCCCATTCACCGCCTTCGATCTTGCCAAGATTGAAATTGACCGGATGAACATGTGCGCCGTAAGCCGCATGACGATGGGTGGGATGGTTCCAGATTTCTTCGACTTCTTTCAGGGTTTCGAAAAAGCCAAAGGCCGCTTCGATGGCGTTGCTGCCAGCCGAGGTGTCGAGAACATGCGCCGGGCTTCCGGTGACGTGAAGCTGAAACCACATCACGCCAAGCTGGGCGGTCATCAGGGTTTGGCTGAACGGTTCGGGGATGATGGCGCAATCGGCCTTGTAACCGGCATGAAGGCAAGCCAGCGCACCATTGCCGGTGCATTCTTCCTCGACCACGGATTGCAGGATGACCGGGGCGGCAGGTTCCAGCCCCAGATCATGCAGGGCCGCCAGCGCATGGCAATAGGCAATGATCCCGGCCTTCATATCGCCAGCCCCCCGGCCATAAAGCCAGTCGCGTTCGACATAGGGATCAAACGGGCCGCGCCGCCATTGCGCCACCGGGCCGGTCGGCACCACATCAATATGTCCGTTTAAAATCAGGCTGCGCCCGGTCTGTTTGGCCGGTTTATGCAGGCCCACAATGTTTTCGCGCCCGCTATATTCCGTCGTAACCACCGGGGAAAAGCCCGGCTGATCACGCAGGGCATTGATATCGATCTTTACCCGTTCGACCGCAAGCCCCATATCGGCAAACCGATCCGCGACCCAGTTTTGCGCCGGGGCCTCGTTCCCCAGAAGACTGTCATGACGGACCAAGGCGCAGAGATCATCAATCGCACGATCCCGGCGATTGGCAACGGCGTTACGAAGGGCATTGCGATCAAGGTTTTGGGACGTCATGACGGGCTCCGTATTTTCAGGCTGGTTTGCCAAGGCCGGGACGGGTGGCGGCAAGGGCGTCTTCGGTGATGCCGATTTTTGCCATCCGGGCCGGAACACCATCGCCACAGATCACACTTGCGGCATATTCGCCCATGGCAGGGGCGGTTTGAATGCCATAGCCGCCCTGACCGGCAAGCCAGTAAAAGCCACCCATTTCGGGATCAAAGGCCGAAACCGGATCACCATCGGCAAAGAAACTGCGCAAACCTGCCCATGCTTCGCCCGGACGGTTGATTTTAAGTGTCGTTGCTGTCATCAGACGATCAATGGTGATGGCGATATCAAGTTCTTCGGGCTGGACATCATGGGGTACGGTGGGTGTCGTATCGGATGGCGATACCAGCAGGCGACCGGCGTCTTCCTTGAAATAAAGACCTTCGCCAATGTCAGACACCATATGCCAGCCAAGGGCATTAACGTCACTTGGTAAATCCACCATCACGGCTGTGCGGCGCTTGGGCGTGATTCCCAGCGGTTTGGCACCTGCCTTTTGTGCGATTTCGTCGGCCCATGCCCCGGCTGCATTGACAATAATCGCCGCTTCATAGGTTTCATTGCCAGCGGTTACCTGCCAGCCGGTGGCGGTTTTTGCGATGGCGCTGACATCGGCATTGACTACCAATTCACCACCAAGCTTTTTGAAATGCCGGATAAATCCCCAATGCAGGGCATGGACATCAATATCCATGGCATCGGTTTCAAGCGCACCGCACGAAATCAGATCGGTATTCAGGATCGGGATCAGTTTTTTGATGTCATCGGCTGTCAGGGCGACAACATTGGCACCGTTGGCCCGCCCGTCGGTCAGGACTTCGTCAATCGCGCCTTCATTGCCCGGTGCGGCGGTCAGGATCACACCGCGCGGGGTCAGGATGGGGTTTTCGGTAAAACCGTCGGGCGGGGTCAGGAAAAAGTCGCGGCTGGCGGTTGACATTTTGCGGATGATTTTCGGGCCATAGGTTTCGCTGTAAAGGGCAGCAGACCGGCCGGTGCTGTGATAGCCCGGTTGGTCTTCGCGTTCCAGAACCGTGATCGACTTGCCACGTTTGGCCAGAAAATAGGCCGTCGACATTCCGGCAATACCGCCGCCAATGATCAGGATATCGGATGTTTTCATTCGGGGCTCTCCGCGATGGTGGCGCGAAATGCGCTGACAAACTGAAAAAGGTTTTCTGCCAGTGTGTTACTGACATACCCACCTTCCTGCACTAGCACGGTTGGCAGTTTGACGCCGCCAATTTTTTTACCGATTTCGGCAAAACCGTCCGGCGTGATTGCAAGTCCGCCAAACGGATCGTCCTGTGATGCATCCAGACCAAGTGCAATTACAACTGCATCGGCGCTGAAATGATCAATCATGGAAAGCGCACGATCAAGGGCAGCCAGAAAGACGTCATTGCCGCTGCCAAGGGGCAGGGGATAGTTGTGATTAAAGCCAAGCCCGGCATCTTGGCCGCGTTCTTCGGCATGGCCCCAGAAAAACGGATAAAACACGCCGGGATCGGCATGGATCGATAATGTCATGACATCATCGCGGGTATAGAAAATATGTTGTGTGCCATTGCCATGATGCAAATCGACATCAAGGATGGCGACGCGGTCATATTTGGCGCGCAGTTCCTGTGCGGCTATGGCGCTGTTATTAAGGTAACAGAACCCCCCGGCGATATCGCGGCTGGCATGATGGCCGGGCGGGCGGCACAGGGCATAGGCCGATTTATGGCCATGATCGCGCACATCACGGGCCGCGGCGATAGCGGCCTGTGCACTGGCATAGGCCGATTGCCATGTGGTTTTTGATACCGGGCAGGATGTATCGCCCAAATGAAAACCTGCCTTGCCGATATGGGATCGTGGATAGGGCCCCATCCGGTCAAAGGGGTGGATGCTGGGCACCACGAGTTCCGATCCGCCTGCGGTTTTCCATTCATCGTGAATGGTTTGCAGGAATTTCAGATATTCCGGCGCATGAATGGCGGCAATCGGACCCATGCCAAAATCACCGGGTTCGCGCAAATCAAGGCCAAGCCGTTTGACGGCTGTGGACAGGATTTCGGCGCGTTCCGGAACTTCGGGGATCGGCTTTGGTTCGCCTGCGACCATGAATGTCTGGCCGTGATGACGAAGCTGATCGTCTGAAAAATAGGCATGCATCATGCGCGCCGCCTTTCGTTGGCTATGCTTTGTTGCGGTGGTGGCGTTTGTTATGGCGTTCTAAAAGGCGACCTGATCGGCACCTTTCAGGTTCAGAAGTGATCGGGCGTCATCCGGGGTGGCGATTTCAAGCGATAGACCATCCAGAACCTCGCGGATTTTGCGAACTTGCGAGGCGTTATCCGGGGCCAGTTCGCCCTTGCGCAGATAAAGGTTGTCTTCCAGTCCGACGCGGACATGCCCGCCCATGGCGGCCGACATGGTGGCAAGTGGCATCTGGTGACGCCCGGCGCCGAGGACCGAAAACTCATATTGATTACCAAACAGTTTGTCGGCCGTGCGTTTCAGATGGGCAAGGTTATCGGAATCAGCCCCGATGCCGCCCAGAACGCCCAGAACAAACTGGATAAATATCGGCCCCTTGATCAGGCCGCGATCAACGAAATGGGCCAGCGTATAAAGATGGCCAACGTCATAGCATTCAAATTCGAACCTTGTGCCATTGGCAACGCCCAGATCGGCCAGAATGGTTTCGATATCGGCAAAGGTATTTTTGAAAACAAAATCGCGGCTGTCTTCAAGGAATTTTGGTTCCCAATCGTGTTTCCAATCATTGCGCCCGGCAAGGGCGGGGAACAGGCCGAAATTCATCGTGCCCATATTCAGCGACGCCATTTCAGGCGCGGCCTGTTGTGCCGCGCGGATGCGATCCTTGACCGTCATGGTCATGCCGCCGCCGGTTGAAATATTGATTACGGCATCGGTCGATGACTTGATGCGCGGCAGGAATTGGTTGAACAGGTCGGGTTCCGGACTGGGAAAACCGGTTTCGGGATCGCGTGCATGCAGATGCAGGATGGCAGCTCCGGCCTCGGCGGCGGCAATTGCCTGATCGGCAATCTGATCCGGGGTGATCGGCAGATGCGGGCTCATGGAGGGGGTATGCACCGATCCGGTAATCGCACAGGTGATGATGACTTTGCGGCTCATGCGAAGGCTCCGGCAAGGGTGAGTTCATCCTGAAGTTCGCCAAGGGCAGCGCGCAACGGGTCCATGATGTCGTTAAACTGATCGGGTGTGATGGTCATCGGCGGACAGACCATGACATGATCGCCGCGATAGCCGCCGCGTGTGCGCCGCCAGTAAATGATCAGGCCCTTGTCATAGGCAATATCGACAAGCCGGGCGGCTGCCATGTGTTTGGCATCGAACGGTTCCATGGTTTCGCGGTTTTTGACGAGTTCAACAGCAAGCAACAAACCCAGCCCGCGCACATCACCGATCATGGAAAAATCATTGGCCAGTTTGCCAAGTTCGGTTTTGAGCGCAGCCCCGCTTTGGGCAGCGTTATCAAGAAGGTTGTCTTCTTCGATGACGTCAAGAACCGCATTTCCAGCAGCACAGGCAATCGGGTTTCCGGCATAGGTATAGCCATGAATAAAACCGCCATGATCCAGAACCGGGCCAACAATTCGATCGGGTGCTATCATCGCACCCAGCGGGGCATAACCCGCCGCCAATCCTTTGGAAACGGCCAGAATATCAGGCGTAATGCCCCAATGTTCGGCGGCAAAATATTTGCCGGTACGCCCGGCACCGGTCATGACCTCGTCATAGATCAGAAGAATGCCGTATTGATCGCAGATTTCGCGGATGCGGCGATAATAGCTGTCGGGGGCGACAAGCGCGCCCGTGGCAGCCCCGCCGACCGGTTCCATGATAAAGCCAAGGACGGTTTCCGGGCCCTGTTTAAGGATTTCAGCCTCGAGCATATTGGCGTATTTCAGACCACGTTCATGATAGGTCAGGTCATCGTGATCCAGATAACATGTCGGGGCCGGGATTTTGGGTTGATCAACCATCATCGGGGCAAAGGGCGCATGCATCGGGGTATAGCCGGTGATGGCAAGCGCGCCCAATGTCGATCCATGGTAACTGGGAAAGCGTGAAATGATTTTGCTGCGCTGGGCCTGACCGATTGCCAAGGCGTATTGACGGGCAAGCTTGATACAGCTTTCAATTGCCTCGGACCCGCCGGAGACAAAAAATACCCGTTCAAGATCGCCCGGTGCGCGTTCGGAAAGCCGGTAGGCCAGCGTTTCGGCGGCATCATTTTCAAAATGCAGGCGATAGGCGAAGCTTGCTTTTTCAAGCTGTTCGTTCATCGCGGCAATCACGCGCGGGTCGCTGTGCCCGATATTGCTGACCATGGCACCGCTGGATGCGTCGATATAACGTTTGCCATCTACATCCCACATATAAACGCCTTTGGCGTGGTCAATCAGCGGGCGTCGGGAACGGCTTTGATAAAACAGGCGGGATTCCCGGTTATGGCCGACCTGTTTGTTTTTATCATGCGTCATTTTGGGGCTCTCCTGATCCGGTCAATCGTGATGACCGGGCAACAACACACAATTTCGCGCGGCAATATGCATGAAAACATCCGCGCCTTCCTGATGGGGGTGGGCATCAATCGGATTGATGACCTGCCAGTCACGACCATTGGCGGTGACAAAATATCGCGCCTGTTGACCCAGATAATCGACGGTTTTGATCTTGCCGGGGATGGTGATGACGCCATCGGCCGCATTGTTTTGATCAGACAGGTCGATTTTTTCGGCCCGGATCACAGCGCGGACATCTTTGGCGCCATTGGCTTTGGCAGTTTGTTCCGGGATGGTGACCAATGTTTCACCACTTTGCAGCATGACTTTGGTGAATGCCGCGTCCGGGCCCCCAAGGGTGGCGGGGATGATATTGGAATGGCCCAGAAAATCGGCAACAAAGGCCGATGCCGGATTGTTGTAAACGTCTTCGGGCGCGCCTTCCTGTTCGACGATGCCGTTATTCATCACCACCAGTTTGTCTGACATCGCAAGGGCTTCGGATTGGTCATGGGTGACGAAAACGGTGGCGATTCCCAATTCGCGCTGAATACGCTTTAACTCAACCCGCATTTCTTCGCGCAGATTGGCATCAAGGGCGGAAAGCGGTTCATCAAGCAACAGCACATCGGGTTCAATCACGATGGCACGGGCCAGGGCAATACGTTGTTGCTGGCCGCCGGAAAGCTGATTGGGGTAACGGTCGGCCACATGGGGCAGTTGCACCAGATCAAGGGCGCGGTTGACCTTGTCACGGATGTCTGATTTCGCGACCTTGCGGTATTTCAGGCCAAAGGCGATGTTTTCGTAGATCGTTTTATGCGGAAACAGGGCGTAGTTTTGAAACACCAGCCCCAGATTGCGCTTGTGGATCGGCAGGGCATTGACCCGATTTCCCCGGATCAGCAAATCGCCTTCGGAAATATCGGTCAGCCCGGCAATCATGCGCAAGGTTGTGGTTTTGCCGCAACCCGACGGGCCGAGGAAGGTCACAAAGCTGTTGTCGGGCACGGTCAGATCCATGCGCTGCACGGCGGTAAATTCGCCATATCGTTTGACGACATTTTTCAGCTCGACCGCATTTTCGATGTCAGCCATCACAAATAACCCTGTCAGAAGAAGGCGGTGGCACCCCGGCCGTTATTTTCGGGAATAACAGCCGGGGGACCGGTTTGCATGGTTCAGATCGGCTTAGTAGCCGCGCTGAACCCGCGAGAAGGTTTTTGACCAATCGGCCTCGTTCTCGTTCCAATAGGCCGGATCAAAGAAGCTAAGCGATGACAGGGTGCCCGAAGGATCAAAGGCTGGCAGGGTCGGGATGATCTTGCCAAGATCGACTTTGTTCGGGTCAAGGGCAGGCGGATAGCTTTGGCCTTCGGCAACCGCAATGGCGACTTCGGGTTCAAGCATGAAGTTCAGAAGTTCTTCACAGGCAGCCATCGGGCTGCCACGCAGCACGAACAGGCATTCCTGCCAGCCAAGACCACCGGCCGGGTCAAGATAACCGATGTCATGACCCTGGTCCTGCAAGGCCTTGATGCGGCCGGACCAACCCTCGGTGACATAGATTTCTTCTTCGGCCAGAAGGCTCATGAGCTCGGCTCCTGAGCTCCAATATTTCAGGGAGAGATCGCGGTGGGCGCGGATCATATCCCAGACGGCATCAATATCCTTGATCCCGTTCGGATCCTGATCGGATTGCAATGCGCCGTACCAGATGCGGGTTTTCCATTCGCCCCAGCCACCGATTTTGCCTTTATAGGCCGGATCGATCATCAGCTTGGCCCCTTTGGCCTTGGCTTCGTCATCGCTGATATATTTGCGATTATAGGCGATGCCGGTGGTGCCATAATCATAGGGGACAGCCGAAATCGTTCCGTTGGTGATTTTGCGCAGGGGCTCAATCAGGCCGGGAATGACGTTTTTCAGGTTTGGAATATTGGCTTCGTTCAGTTCCGAAGTCAGTTCCAGACCATGATAACGGGCATAATCAAATACGCCCGAAAGATGGGCAAGATTGAATTCGCCCGGCTGGCCTGCCTTGACACGCGCGATATATTCATCGGCACCGCCAAAGGTGCCCGAAACAACCTTGATGCCGGTTTTCGCGGTATAGGGACCGAAAGCATATTTTTCAAAGGCTTCGGAAACCACGCCGCCCCAGCCATCAAAGCGGACCTGTTCCGGTGTTGCGGCATGGGCGTTGCGGGCCAGCATACCCATCGGGCCACCGGTGATCCCGGCGGTAACACCGGCCGCGCCCAGAACGGTCAGGAAAGTACGACGGTTGATATCACCGTCGCGGAAGCGGGTGAGCAGGCGTTCATAACGTTTGGTATCGTCCATTTAAGGCCTCCTGATAAAGGTTTTTATCGGTCTTATGATCCGTTTTCTTGTCGGTTTTTATGGTTCTTTTTGTTGGTTTTGGCGGTTTCCCGCATCATTTCAATGATCGGTTTCGGTTCTTAGTCAGGTGTTGCATTTGCCCTGATCTTGCGGGCCGATGCCACACGTGCAATTGCGGTCGCGATTAATGGCAGGGCAACGGTAAACATCACCATCACCGCACCAAGAGCGTTGATTTCAGGGCTGATGGAATTGCGCAGCATGGCGAAAATCTGGGTCGGGACGGTTTCAACCCCGCCCGGTTTCCAGAACAGGGTGCCGGTAATGTCATCAAACGAAATGGTGAAAGAAAACAGCATCCCGGCCATCACCGCAGGCATCATCAGCGGCAGGGTGATTTCAAAGAAGGTCTGGATCGGTGTCGCGCCAAGGCTCATGGCGGCTTCTTCAACGTCGCGCCGGATCGATACAAGGCGTGCCTGAACCACGAGCAAGACGAAGGGCAGGGTAAAGACAACATGCCCCATCAACAGCAGGCCAAAGCTTTTTGGCATGGCAAGAAATTGCAGGAACAGCAACAGAGCCACGGCCAGAACGACTTCGGGGATCAGGATCGGGGCAACCAAAAGGGTCGAGATCGTCCGTTTGCCGGGAAAATCGTATCGGACCATGGCAAGGGCGGCCATGGTGCCCAGTGTGGTTGAAATTGCACTGGTCAATGCGCCCAGCAATAACGAGGTTTTAAACGCACGCACAATGGCATCGTTGTTCCAAAGGGCTTCGAACCAACGCAGGGAAAGGCCTTCGATCGGGAAGCTTCCGAATTGATTGGCGTTGAATGCCAGCAGGATCACAACTGCCACCGGGGCAAACAGGAACAGATAAACAAGGATCGTTGCAAAACGGATCAGGGACCAGCCGGACATCATTACATTTCCCCCTATTTGAAACTCTTGGCGATTTGATCAACGCCAAGATAACGGGTGTAAATGACGACCAGCGCACCAAGAAGGGCGAGCAGGACAAGCGAAAGGGCGGAGCCAAGCGGCCAGTTCAGCTGTGTCACGATGGCCTCGAACACCAGATTGGCAAACATCGCATCACGCGGACCGCCAAGGATGACGGGGGTGATGTATGTGCCCGCCGCCAGGACAAAGCATAAAAGCGATCCGGCGGCCAATCCCGGGAAGGACAGCGGAAGGGTGACTTCGCGAAAGGCCTGAAATCCGGTGCAGCCAAGGCTTTGGGCGGCTTCGGTCAGGTTTTTGTCGATGCCATCCAGACTGACATAGACATTCAGGATCATGAAGGGCAGCAGGTAATGCACCAGACCGAGAACCACGGTCGTCTGGTTGTAAAGCATCTGGATCGGTTCATCGATGATGCCGATGGATACGAACAGGGTATTTAATGCCCCCGAAGCGCCAAGGATGTTGATCCAGGACATGGTACGGATGATGTAGCTGATCCAGAATGGCAGCATCAGCATCAACAGCAAAAAGGTCTTGGACTTCATCGGCGTATTGGCAACGAAATAGGCCGGGATGTACCCGATCAGCGCACAGATCACCGTGGTGTAAAAGGCAATCGCAAATGTTTGAAACAGGATGTCGCGGTAAAACCGATCGCCAAGGACTTCGATCCAGTTATCAAGGAAAAAACCGACCTGATCGGCACCGGTTGCTGTGCGCAGCCAGAACGAATAAACCACGATGAACATCATCGGGATGATCAATAGCAACGATATCGTCGCCAATGACGGCGACAGCAGGACCCAGGGCGTTCTGCGCGCCCCGGCAACATCTGCGGCCATTTTTGCCTCCCGTTATTGTGCTTTGGCAATTGCTTGCCATGCGCGGTTATTTGGCTGTGTATGAATAGGATTTGTTCATTTCACCCCAGACTTGCACATAGCACAAATAGATAAGTAGAATGGATTGCATAGTCATTGGCTATGGGTGAAGGTGTGAGGCTGAAATATGAACGATTTGATCCGCCGACAATTTGACTGGAATCTGTTGCATACCTTTACCGTGATCGTCGAAGAACGATCCATCACGGGGGCGGCAAACCGCCTGTTTTTGCGCCAGCCCAGTGTTAGCAACGCCCTTAAACGTCTTGAAGATCAGATCGGCGCGCGCCTGATTGACCGCGAACGTGGCCGGTTTGAAGTCACCGAACAGGGCAAGGCGCTGTATCATGAATGCCGTGAAATTTGCGGTGCTATCGGGCGATTATCCGATGTGATGACAGATAGCGGCAATCAGCTTAGCGGGCATTTACATTTATGGCTGGCCAGTCATGTGGTGTTTCCCCCGCTTGATGATGCGCTGTTTGAATTTAACCGGGCGCATCCCGAAGTCACCTTTGAAATCAATGTTGCGACATCGGGCAATGTCACAAGTCAGGTTCTGTCCCAACAGGCTAGTTTTGGGATTTGTCTGGTCAATGAACAGCATCCCAGGTTGGAATATCGCAGGCTGTATCGTGAACATTTCGGGTTTTTCTGCGGGCCGACGCACCATTTGTTTGGCAAAAGCGATTTGACCCTTGCCGATCTGCGCAGCGAAGCATTTGTGTCGTTTTCCACCGATCAGCTTTCAGATGCGCTGGCGCCGGTGGCGGTACTGCGTGCGCGTGAAGGCATGAAAGGCAAGGTGATCGCCACCAGCCCGCATTTGGAAGAAGTCCGCCGATTGATCAATGCCGGGCTTGGGATTGGGCCATTACCGATCCATGTGGTGCAAAATGCGATGGAACGCGGACAGCTTTGGCGGTTGCCGCCTTATGATGCGCCGCCTGCGATTGATATTTATCTGGTGACCAATCCGCGCATGTCACAAAGCCGAGCGGAACGGTTTTTCATCGATAATTTGACCGAACGCCTTGCGAAAGCGCCGGATGGTTATTTCGTTTATCCATAAACCGGCCGTGATCGGGACTTGCGCATTTAAGGTGATTGCGCAAGCATGCGGCCAAATACAGATTTGAACGGAACGGATGCGACATGAAGCTGGTTTATTTTTCCTGGGTCAAAGACCGTATCGGCCTGTCCGAGGAAGACGTTGATGTGCCTGCGACGGTTAAAACCGTTGCCGATTTGCTGGCATGGTTGCCGGGCAGGGGGGCGAATTTTGCCGATGCACTGAGTGATCCAACCATCATTCGGGTTGCGGTTGATCAGGAATATGCCCAAGCTGATCGCGAAATTACCGGGGCCATTGAAATCGCACTTTTCCCGCCGGTCACAGGCGGTTAATCACCGATTTTTGAAATAGTCTGATGATTAAAATGCGCCCCGGTTACAGGGCGCCTTTATTGTGTGATTAATCCGCGGGCGATGCGGTTTGCGTCAGGCTTTCAAAGAATGCCTTGCGACCCAAAGTTCCGGAAATGCGCCCTTCGTGGGTCAGCAATACCGGGTTCTGGGTGATGCCGCGCATATCGATCAGATCTTTGAGAAGGACAGTATCGTCCGCAACAAAGATGACCGAGTTATCCATCGGGTCCAGATCGGTCGGCAGGTCACCGGTATAATTGATCAGCTTAAGTTCACCGAGATCACCATCATGAGCCGCCCGGATGATCCCGTTTTCAAGCGAAATACGAATGTTTTCGTCTTTGATCGGAAGGTCACCGGAACCGGTGCGCTGATCCTTGGCGACGCGTTGCATGATAGCACGACCGCGCAGGATATGGACCGGGTTCATATGAGCCACGAAATCGGCAACATAGCCATTGGCCGGACGAAGCGCGATGTCTTCGGGGGTGCCATGCTGAACGACATAACCACCTTCCATGATGGCAATTGAATTGCCAAGTTTCATGGCTTCGTCCAGATCATGACTGACAAACAGGATGGTTTTGTTGAGCTTGTCCTGAAGGTCAAGAAGCTCGTCCTGAAGGCGGTTACGGATCAGGGGATCAAGGGCCGAAAACGGTTCATCCATCAAAAGGATCGGGGCATCGGTAGCAAAGGCGCGGGCAAGCCCGACACGTTGTTGCATACCGCCCGACAGTTCATGGGCGTATTTATCCGCCCATTGATCCAGCCCGACCAAGGCCAGCTTTTCGCGCACGATTTCACGGCGCTGTTTCGGGCCCATACCGTCAAGTTCAAGGCCAAAACCAACATTGTCCTCGACCGTGCGCCAGGGAAACAGACCGAATTGCTGAAACACCATGGCAACGCATTTGCGGCGCAAATCACGTAATGTTTTGGTGTCACAGGTGGTTACATCAACCATCCAGTCGCCATCATGCACCCGAAGCGACCCGCGCGAAACTTTATTTAGACCGTTCACACAGCGTAAAAGCGATGACTTTCCCGAGCCAGACAATCCCATCAGGACACAGATTTCACCCTGCGGCACATCAAAGCTGACATTGGCTACACCCAGGATATCACCCGTGGCCTCGGCAATTTCATCGCGGTTCTTGCCGGCATCAAGCAGTTCAAGCGATTTGGCCTGATTGTTACCGAAAATGACGTCGATATTGTCGAATTCAACAGCATTGCTCATGATTACTGCCCCGTGTTTTCGTTGGTGTCGCGACGGCAGATACGATCAAGAATGATGGCCAGAATAACAATTGCCAGACCAGCTTCGAAGCCTTGGGCAATGTTGACCGTATTCAGTGCACGGACAACCGGCTTGCCAAGGCCATCTGCGCCAACAAGGGCGGAAATCACCACCATCGACAGGGATAGCATGATGCATTGCGTCAGACCGGCCATGATCGATGGCATCGCCGATGGCAGTTCGACTTTGAATAACAACTGGCGCGGTGTGCAGCCAAAGCTTTCACCCGCTTCAAGCAATGCCTTGGGCGTGCTGATGATACCAAGATGGGTCAGGCGCACCGGGGCGGCGATGGCAAAGATCACGGTCGAAATCAGGCCGGGCACAACGCCCAGACCAAACAGGATCAGGGTCGGGATCAGATAAACGAATGTCGGGATTGTCTGCATCAGGTCAAGGACCGGGCGCAGTATTTGAAATAACCATGGGCGATGGGCCGATGCGACGCCAAGCGGAACGCCAATGACCATGCAAAACAGCGACGCATATAAAACAAGCGCAAGCGTTTCCATGGTGGCTTCCCAATAGCCAAGATTGACGATCAAAAGCAGCGAAAGGACGGTGAAGGCCGTCAGTTTCCAAGATTTGTGCAGCCAGGCTGCCAACGCGCCAAAGGCCGCGATAATCAGGAAAGGTGGCAGCCAGACCAGAAGGTCGACCGTGTTTTCGATAATGAATTCAAGAACATCCGAGATGGTGTAAAACACGAAATCGGCATGTTCATTTAACGCATCCATCAGGGATGCAATCCACCGTCCCAGCGGAATTTTTGTTTCCGTGAGCCATTCCATTGGATTTTTCCGTTATTTCAAAAAAGTAAAATGTGCCGATACGCTAGGCTTGTTAAAGCTGCGTATCGGCATTAGCAGGGCTTTACGCAGGCGTTAGAGGCCAAGCGCGCCTTTAAGGGCTTCCTTGGCATCGCTACCGTCAAAGGTGGTGACGCCGTCAAGCCATGGGTTGGCAGCATCCGGATTGGCTTTTAGCCATGCGGTTGCGGCTTTTGCCGGATCAGTGCCTTCGTTAAGGATGGCATCCATGATCTGGTTTTCCATCGCAAGGCTGAATTTCAGATTGGTGACGAATTTACCGGCATTCGGGCATTCGTCCGTATAACCGGCACGCATGTTGGTGTGAACCGTTGCGCCACCGAAATCCGGACCAAAGACATCATCGCCACCGTCAAGATAGGCCATGTCGTATTTGGCATTCATCGGATGCGGTTCCCAACCCAGGAACACGATGAACTTGTCGCGTGCGGATTTGCGTTTAACTTCGGCCAGCATGCCCTGTTCAGAAGATTCAACAAGTTTAAAGCCGTTGAGGCCGAACTGATCATTGTCGATCATATCCTGAATCAGGCGGTTGCCATCGTTGCCCGGCTCGATACCGTAAATTTCGCCATCAAGCTGGTCTTTGAATTTGGCAATGTCAGCGAAATCTTTCAGGCCTGCATCATGGGCATTCTTGGAAACCGCAAGGGTGTATTTCGCCCCTTCAAGGTTTGCGCCGCTGCTGACGACCGTGCCTTTTTCCAGATAGGGCGCAATGTCTGCGACCATGGTCGGCATCCAGTTACCAAGGAAGACGTCAACATCGCCGTTGGCAAGGCTGGTATAGGTGACCGGAACGGAAAGAAGTTCGGTTTCGGCATCATAGCCAAGCGCGTCAAGAATAACCGATGCGGTTGCCGTGGTTGCGGTGATATCGGTCCAGCCGACATCAGAGAAAGTCACGGTTTTACAAGCATCGCTATCAGCTGCCTGTGCACCGGCTGCACCCAGCAAGGTGGTTGCAATGATCGTGGTGCCAAGAAGGCGGCTGAAAGTGGAAAGATTGGTCATGTTTCTGGTTCTCCCTTGTGTGGACCTAACGGTTACTAATGCCAGTCATGCGACTGTCATCAGACTCTCGGTTCCGGAGGCCAGACGAACATCAACGTAAAATCATCGTCGCTAACACTCGCCCAGAGCCTTGCAACAGGTTTCCCGAACCTGTCCGCATGGACCGGAATAATCACAAAAACAGCCCCAACGCCGCACAATCCAGATGTTGTGCCCTGCAATACGTGCCGCGAATGACGGCGTGTTTTTATTGATTGATTGTTCAATTAAAATACAGCATATTCGTCGCAGGTCAATCGTGAAGGGTAAAAAACTGCGTCGGTGTAATACGCCGCGTCAGGAAATCCTTCGGATCGCTTGGAATTGGATATGTGAATGCCCAAGGTTGGAATGCAGCCTGTGCGCCGCAGGCAATTGATCGACGCAACAATTGAAACCATCCATCGTCACGGTTTTGCTGACACCACAATAAGTCGTATTGCCGGGGCAGCCGGAATGTCGTCGGGCATTATTTCGCATTATTTTGGCGGCAAGAACGCGCTGCTGGAAGCAACCATGCGGTTTTTGATGCAGGAACTTCGCAGTGATTTTCTGGCACGCGTCGGCAAGGCGCAAACGCCGATCGAGCGCCTTGAAGCGATTGTTGCAACTAATTTCAACGAAGAACAATTTACCCCGCAGGTGATCGGGGCGTGGTTGTCATTCTGGTCGCAGGTGCCATTTTCCGAGGCATTGCGCCGTTTGAACATGATTTATTTTAAACGACTGGCGTCAAATCTGCGCCATGAGTTGCGTTTGCTGACGACAGATCAGCGGGCCGAAGAAATTGCCACCGTTGTGGCCGCCCTGATTGACGGCATCTGGGTGCGATCCGGTCTGGCGCCGGGGCGATCCAATGTTGGGGCCGCGCGCCAAATGGTGCTTGATACCATGCATCTTTATCTGGCGAGTTCGCCCGCGCGTGAGTCCTGAAACCGGGACCAATCGATACATAATTTGAACGAAGGTCGCCCGTATCCGATGCGACCTGCAGGAGTTTCGACATGAGCCTTTATCAGATCCAGAACTTCATCAATGGCAAGAAAATCGCTGGTTCGGGCGCGGAGATGGTGACGTTAAACCCCGCGACCAATGCCGTTCTTGCCGGGGGCAATGAAAGTACGGCTGCCGATGTTGACGCGGCAGTGAAAGCCGCACGGGCCGGATTTGAAATCTGGAAAAAGACGCCTGCGGCCGAACGTGCACGAGTGCTGTTTAAAGCAGCCCAGATTTTGCGGGATCGCAATGATGAACTAGCCTTGGTTGAAACGCGCGATACCGGTCGTGCCATTCAGGAAACCGAAATTGTTGATGTGATTTCCGGTGTGGAATGCCTTGAATATTTTGCCGGTGTTGCGGGTAGCCTTGCGGGTGAACATATCGATCTTGGTGGTAATTTTGCCTATACGCGCCGCGAGCCGGTTGGCGTTTGTGCTGCCATCGGGGCATGGAATTATCCAATCCAGATTGCCTGCTGGAAGGCCGCCCCGGCCTTGGCGTGCGGCAACGCGGTTGTTTTCAAACCATCCGAAGTCACCCCGTTATCGGCAATTGCGGTTGCCGAAGCCCTTCAGCAAGCCGGTTTGCCTGATGGGGTTTATAATGTTGTGCAGGGCGCGCGGACTTGTGGCGCGGCACTGGTTGAACATCCGGGTGTTGATAAGGTTTCATTGACCGGGTCGGCAGAAACCGGGGCAAAGGTCGCATCCGTTGCCGCAGGCGGCATGAAGGCCGTCACCATGGAACTTGGCGGCAAATCACCGATGATCGTGTTTGCAGATGCTGATCTGGATAACGCTGTTTCCGGTGCGCAGATGGCGAATTTCTATTCCTCGGGGCAAATCTGTTCGAACGGGACGCGGGTCTTTGTTCATGAAAGCGTTGCGGATGCCTTTATCGAAAAGCTGATCGCACGCAGCAAAAATCTGGTTCTTGGTGATCCCGAAAAGCCGGAAACGCAAGTCGGCCCGATTGTGACCAAGGCGCAGTTCGACAAAATCATGTCCTTTATTGAAACTGGCAAGGGTGAGGGCGCAAAATGCGTTCTGGGTGGTCATGCCGTGACGGAAAATATGCCCAAAGGTGGTCTGTATATCGCGCCGACGATTTTCACCGGCTGCACCGATGATATGACCATCGTGCGCGAGGAAATTTTTGGTCCGGTGATGTCAGTTCTGACCTTTACCGACGAAGATGAAGTCATCAAACGTGCCAATGATACCCAATATGGTTTGGCAGCCGGCGTGTTTACCAAAGACCTGTCGCGTGGCCATCGTGTTGTTGCGCGGTTGGAAGCCGGGACGTGCTGGATCAACACATACAACATCACCCCCATTGAGATGCCGTTTGGTGGGGTCAAGAAATCGGGTGTCGGACGTGAAAACGGCCGGGCGGCGATTGAACATTATACCCGCATCAAATCCGTCTATGTCGAAACCGGCGATGTTGAGGCGCCTTACTGATTGATCATATCAATCTTACTTAATGGCCGCCCGCAACCCGTTGCAAGCAAGGGATGAAGCATGAATACGCCGACCACGACCGAAAATTATGATTACGTCATTGTGGGGTCCGGTTCCGCCGGGGCCGTTTTGGCCAGCCGACTGAGCGAAGACCCGGAAGTTAAGGTTTTGGTGGTTGAAGCCGGGCCGGTGGATCATTGGTGGGACTGGCGCATTCATATGCCAACGGCATTATCCTATCCGATGCAGTCTGAAACCTATAACTGGGCGTTCTGGACCACCGAACAGCCCAATTTGAATAACCGCCGTATGGAAACACCGCGCGGGCGGGTTTATGGCGGGTCCAGTTCGGTTAATGGCATGGCTTATGTTCGGGGCAATGCGCTTGATTACAATCGCTGGGCGCAACAGGATGCTGCCCTGAAAGATTGGGATTATGCGCGCTGCCTGCCGTATTTCCGCAAGGCCAATACGCGTAATGAAGATGCCAATGGTGATGATTATCACGGTGGGGATGGGCCACAGCATGTCACCACGGGGGCGTGCAAAAACCCGCTGTATCAGGCATGGATGAAGGCCGGAGTTGAGGCCGGTTATACCCATACCGATGACCAGAACGGCTATCGCCAGGAAGGTCTCGGGACGATGGATATGACGGTCTATAAGGGGCGTCGTTGGTCCACCGCACGGGCTTATTTGCATCCGGCAATGAAACGACCCAACTTGACAGTCTACAACAAGGCATTGGCGCAGAACGTTGTTTTTGATGGAAAATGTGCCATTGGACTTGATTTCACCCATCGGGGTGAATTGAAACGTGCCTATGTGGGGCGCGAAGTTATTTTGTCGGCCGGGTCAATCAATTCTCCCAAGCTTTTGATGTTGTCGGGCATTGGCCCGGCGGCACATTTGCGCGAGCATGGCATTGATGTCGTTGCTGATCTTCCCGGTGTTGGCGAGAATCTTCAGGACCATTTGGAGCTTTACGTTCAGATGGAATGCACCCAACCGATCAGCCTGAACAGCAAACTTGATCCGTGGAACAAGTTCAAGATCGGCCTTGAATGGTATTTGTTCAAAACCGGCCTTGGTGCGACGAACCATTTTGAAGCAGGTGGCTTTATCCGGTCCAAGGCCGGGGTTCAGCACCCGGACCTGCAATATCATTTCATTCCGGCGGCGGTTAACTATAACGGGTCCAAAGCGGCCGAAAAGGATGGTTTTCAGGCTCATGTCGGCCCGATGCGGTCCAAATCGCGCGGAACGATCCGTCTGGCATCGAATGATCCGGCCAAGCGGCCCATCGTTGACCCGAATTATATGAGCCACCCGGAAGACTGGGAAGAAATGCGGGCATCGGTGCGTTTGACGCGCGAAATCTTTGCCCAGGATGCGTTTAAAGACCTGCGTGGTGTTGAAATCGGACCGGGCAAGGACATCCAGACCGATGATGACATCAATGCCTGGGTCGCCGATCATGCCGAAAGCGCCTATCACCCGTCATGCTCGTGCAAAATGGGCAGCGATGATATGGCCGTGGTGGATGAAAATACCCGTGTGCATGGCATCGAAGGTTTGCGCGTGGTCGATAGTTCGATCATGCCGACGATTGCATCGGGTAATCTGAATGCGCCGACGATCATGATTGGTGAAAAGGCCGCTGATATCATTCGCGGGCGCGATCCATTGCCGCCATCGGATGCGCCGTTCTTTGTCCATCCCGAATGGCAAACCAAACAACGCTAACGATTGAAAACCCCGGTTCCTGTGATGTCAGCGACCGGGGTTTTCGTTTCGGTGATTGCATTTGGCCGATGCTCGGGCGATCATCAGGGCATAAAATATGCAATATTCCCGGATTGCCTCGCCATGCAAGAAATCAGCCTGCTTAATTCCGTGATCGGCCCCGTCATGCGCGGCCCGTCCAGTTCACATTGCGCCGCCCCTTATATGATGGCGAAATTGGCGCGTGAGCTTTCGTGCAGCAATGACGAGGTTTTGCAAAAAGCGATTGTGTGGTTTGATCCGCGCGGGTCGTTCGCACCGGTTTATCAGGCGCAAAGTTCGGACGAAAATTTTGCCGCCGGTTTTGCCGGTGCCGCCCTGACCGATGCGGATTACCGCGATATTTTGCCGCGTGTTTCGCGCGGTGAAGGATTTCAGTTTTTGGTCGAAATCACCGAACTTGAAAACAATAACCACCCCAACCGTGTTGACCTGGAATTGATGGTGGTCACTGCGGATGGCACGGAACGCAGCGATTTATATGCCGGGGCATCGGTCGGCGGCGGGATGTTTTATATTGATGCGATGAATAATGAGCCGGTGTTTTTAACCGGCAAGACCGCAAGCGTGTTTGTCTGGGGTGAGGGTGTTGGTGATCTGGCCGATGATATCGCGGCCAGACTGACAGTGAATGGCAATATGCTGCTTGGTACGGCCATTGATCCGAAATACAGCCGCTGCGAAATATCGTTGCAGGCCTTGCCCGATGCCAAGGTGATTGCGGTATTGCGGGCGCAGGATGGTATTGACGCAGTGTGGTTTGCCGAGGCCGCGCAATATCCGGTTTGTGCCACCGATGATCTGTTTTCAACCAGTGACGCCGTGATGGGGGTTGCGATGGAACATGGTGGATCGCTTGCCGAGGCGGGGTTGGTCCTTGAGGCCAGGCGCCTTGGGTTATCACACGCGGCAACACGTGATTTGTTTCGTGAACGCTGTGAATTGATGTTGCGGGTTGTGGCCGAAGGATTTGATGCCAAACCCGAAGACAATGTGATGCGGTTTTTAACCTTACGCGCGCGCAAGGTGCGCGATGCCAATCTGCCGGGTGGCCTTGGCGGGGCGGTGTTGCAAGATGCCATTGCCGGGGCATTATCCGCAATGGAACGGGATTCCAATCGCGGGCTGGTCTGTGCCGCGCCGACAGCCGGAAGTGCCGGTGTGGTGCCCGGAACGCTTTATGGTCTGATCCGGCATGGTATTGATCTGGACGGGGCGACCGATGCGTTGCAAGTGATGGCCTTGGTGGGGGCGGTATTTGCCGCACGCGGGACTTTTGCCGCCGAATGTGGTGGATGTTCGGTTGAAACCGGGGCATCGGCAGCGATGGCGGCCGCCGGTGTGGCGCAGGCCTTTGGCGGTGATCCCAAGCAATGCTTTGATGCGGCCAGCATGTGTTTGATGAATACGCTGGGTCTGGTCTGTGATCCGGTGGGTGGGGATGTTGAAATCCCGTGTCATGCGCGCAATGTTGCTGGCGTGTCGCATGCGTTTTCATCGGCCATGGCGATACTGGCCGGGTTTGATGCGGTATTGGGCTATGACGAACTGGTCGATCAGACGGTGAAGATCGGGGCGATGATGCATCCTGATCTGCGCTGTACGGCGCGGGGGGGCTGTGCAGCGACCAAGACCGCCCTTCGCATGGTCGAGGCGGTTAGCCATTCGCCGGGTTGAACGAACCAGCATGGTTGCTGACGGCTTGCAGGTTCGGGGCTTAACAACTGTTTTTGCGCAATCCTTTGCCCCGCTTGTTGCCTGTTTTGGCATAATCGGTGAAAAGCATGTGGCCAGCCTGACATTTGGCAATTTTCCCTTGATACAGGCCGCGTTTCCGGCACCATGATCGGATAACGAACCATCAGACAACCATTCGAGGCATCCCGTGTTTATCCCCAATTTCCTGACCGCAAATGACAAAGCCGGTGCGTATCCGCAATCCTATTATGCGGCGACGTCGAATAAAACCGAACCCTTCGCGACACTCGATGGTGATCAGTCCTGCGATGTTGTGGTAGTGGGCGGCGGTTTCACCGGTTTGTCATCGGCCCTTCATCTGGCGGAACGCGGTTACAGCGTTGTGTTGCTTGAAGCACATCGGGTCGGTTGGGGCGCATCGGGGCGTAATGGCGGGCAGGTCGGATCGGGCCAGCGACGTGAACAGGACGACCTTGAAAAGATGCTTGGCCGTGATGACGCCAAAAAGCTTTGGGATATTGCCGAACAATCCAAGGATATTGTCAAAAGCCTGATCGCCAAACACGGGATCAAATGCGACTGGAAACCGGGCATTTTACATGCGGATCATCGCGAACGGTTTGTTGCGGGAACCCATGAATATACCCAAAAGCTTCAGACCGAATATGGCTATGACGCGATCCGCACGGTTGGGCGCGATGAAATCCGCGACATGTTGGGGTCGGAATTTTATCATGGTGGGTCGCTTGATATGGGGGCGGGGCATCTTCATCCGCTGAACTTTGCGATTGGCATTGCCGATGCGGCCCGTGCTGCCGGGGCAAAGATTTATGAAAATGCGACGGTGACCGGTTATGACAGCGGGGAAAAAATCGTTGTTAAAACCGATGCCGGGCATTGCGTGACCGCAGACATGATGGTGTTGGGTTGCAATGGTTATCTGGACGGGTTGGAAGATCGCGTTGCCAAACGGGTCATGCCGATCAACAATTTTATCATCGCGACCGAGCCATTGGGCGATGATCTGGCACGTGATTTGATCCGTGATGATGTGGCGGTGGCAGATTCAAAATTCGTGATCAATTATTATCGCCTGTCGGCGGATAACCGCATGCTGTTTGGCGGTGGGGAAACTTATAGCTATCACTTCCCCAAAGACATTAAATCCTTTGTCGCCCCCTATATGCTTGAAGTCTATCCGCAGCTTAAAGACGTTAAAATTGATTATGGCTGGGGCGGGACATTGGCGATTACGATGAACCGCATGCCGTTTTTCAATAAGGTCGAGGATCGCGTCTTTACCGCAACCGGTTATTCCGGGCATGGGGTGGCGCTGGCGACCCTTGCCGGGCAAATCATGGCCGATGCGATTTCGGGGACGATGGAACGGTTTGATGTGATGGCCAATATCAAAATCCCGAGTTTCCCGGGCGGCAAGGCATTGCGTTATCCGCTTTTGGTCCTGGCAATGACCTGGTATTCAATCCGCGACAGGCTTTGACCGGGTTATTTTGGCTCCCAGGATGAAACCGGGTCATAGCGTTCCCCCTTGCCCAGAATGACGCCGTTATGCGCAGCGATGCCGATTTCGAAACTTGATGCGATCCGAAGCGCGCGTTCCATGAAATGTCGAGCGGCGGGTGTTTCGCATTGTTCAGAAAGGGTTTGGGCAAATAATTCAAGCCAGCGATCAAAATGGGTGCGATCAATTTTAAGCGGCATATGTTTTTGCATCGGGCGCCCGTCATAGGAACCACTGGCAAGCGCCACCGATGACCAGAACATGCACATCCGCCCAAGGTGATGATCCCAGTCGGTGATCTTGGCGTCAAATATCGGGCCCAGCATCGCATCATCGCGCACCTTGGCGTAAAAGCCATGCACGACATTTTTGATCATGTCCTGATCAATGCCGGTGTCTTCGCGGATTTTTCGCGTGGCGATTTCGCGGCGTTCGTTGATTTCGGCAAGGGTCGGTTGATCAGACATGATGGGGGCTCTGTTTAATGCAGATAATAATCACGGCAATAGCGCCAAAGCCATTGCCGTGACATGAGATAAGTCAGTTTGCCCGATTACGCAAACCTGTCACGCAATCCATAGTACCGATAAGCAAGATTGCGACCAATCCGGCGGAACCGGGAAAACGGAAAACGATCCGGCGGTGTGCCCATGATGGCACCGGTTTCCGACGGTTGCTGTGTACCAAGGATTTGTTTGCCCAGCATCTGACCGGCAAGGCTGCCCAATGCAACGCCATTGCCATGCCAGGCAAGCCCGGTCCAGATATCACGGTGCCCCGGAACCCGGCCAAGATAGGGGCGGAAGGATTGTGACAGACAGGCCAGCCCGTTCCAGTGATGGGTGATATCGACATCGCGCCATGCCGGGAACATGCGATTGAAATTACCCAAAAGGTCTTGCTTGGCATGGGCAAAAGACGTTGGAGTGGCGGTAATGCCACCGCGTCCCCCAAACAGGAACCGGTTATCGGGCAGTTTGCGGAAATAATGCAAAAGAATGCGGCTATCAAATGCCATCAAATCACTGGTCCAGCCCTGATTGGCAAGTTCATCATCAGACATCGGCCGGGTGACCAGAATACCGGAAAAGACCGGCATCAAGCGCCCACCAATCCAGTCGGGCAGGTTTTCGGCACTATAGCCATTGGTGGCGATGATGACTTTTGGGGCTGAAATCCGGATGTTTTTAGATGTCAATTCATAGCCGTTGCCGGTGTCTTTCACATCTTCGATGGTGGCCTGTTCGAATATCCGAACACCTTTTGATGCACATTGACGGTGCAGACCGGCCAGATATTTCATCGGGTGCAGGCCAAAGCCCGCTTTGACATGCAGCCCGCCATAGGTTTCCCCGGCGCTAAGGCCATGTTCACGAAGCTGATCGGGTGTCAGGAGCTCGGTTTCGATATCGGTGAAATGCGCTGTTTCGGCAGCGTCTTCATGCAAGTCGGCAACCCGGTTGGGTTTATGCGCCAAGATGACTTCGCCGTTTGAATGGCGGTCCGCATCGACATTCCAGCTTTCCAACCGTGATCCGACAAGATCGATGGCGCTTCTTTGAAGCTTGGCAAAATGGCGCGTTTCATCCTCGCCAAACTGTTTGGCAAGTTGGGCGTAGCTTTTGCCACTGCCGCCCATGCAACAAAACCCGCCATTGCGGCCCGATGCGCCCCAACCACTGCGCCCGGCGTCAAATACGGCAACATCGACCCCGTTTTCGGCCAGTTCAAGGGCTGCTGAAAGGCCCGTGTATCCGCCGCCAATGATGGCGACTTCGGTCTGGATTGTTGTGGCGTCGGGCAACGTTTCGCAATCGGGCAGGGGCGAGGCACTGGCGACCCAGTAACTTTCAGGAAGGGTGTCGGTTTGATAGGCGGTGGGTTGATATAGATGTTTGAGCATGGGGCACTCTGGCGTGTGGTGGCGGTTGAGGGGCGGGATGAAATGGCAAACACCCGGCAATGATAAATCACGCCGGGTGTTTGTGTAATGCAGGGATATCAAATCGGGGTTTACATTTTTCCGATTTTTTTTGCGGTCGCATCGAAGGCCGCACGCGCACGTTTGACGAGTTCGTCAACTTCGCCGTGGGTGATGCAAAGTGGCGGTGACGCCACCATGCGATCACCGCAGGCCCGCATGATCACACCATTTTCAACACAGGCATCGCGGCAGATCGTGCCAACGACACCGGGTTTGTCGAATGGTTTGCGCGTGGCTTTGTTGTCGACCAACGGCATACCGGCAATCAAACCAACGGTTTCAACGGCCCCGACCAGCGGGTGGTCTTCAAGGGTTTTAAGCTGTTTGGCGAAATACGGACCGATATCATCACGGACGCGTTCGACCATTTTTTCGTCGCGTAAAATACGGATGTTTTCAAGCGCCACAGCCGCACATGCCGGATGCCCGGAATAGGTGAAGCCATGGGTGAATTCACCGCATTCATTGATCAATACATCGGCAACCCGGTCGCCAACCATCACCGCCGAGATCGGCAGGTAACCGGACGACATGCCTTTTGCCATTGGCATCAGATCCGGCTTGATGTTGAAGGTATCGCAGCCAAACCAGTTACCGGTACGGCCAAAACCACAAATGACTTCGTCAGCAATCAGAAGAATGTCGTATTTTTTGCAGATACGCTGAATTTCTGGCCAATAGGTTGACGGCGGAATGATCACGCCGCCAGCACCCTGGATCGGTTCGCCGATAAAGGCCGCAACGCGATCTGCGCCAAGTTCTTCGATTTTTTCTTCGAGCTTGCGCGCCGCAATCAGGCCGAATTCTTCGGGGGTGTGATCGCCGCCTTCGCCGTACCAGTACGGTTGGTCAATATGGGCAATATCGGGCAGAAGCAACCCGCCCTGCGAATGCATTCCCGCCATACCACCAAGCGACGCACCGGCAACGGTAGAGCCATGATAGGCATTTTTGCGGCTGATAATGACTTTGCGTTCCGGCTGATCTTTAAGGTTCCAATACTGGTGCACCATACGAACAACCGTGTCGTTTGCTTCTGACCCGGAATTGGCAAAAAAGACGCGGTTCAAACCATCGGGCGTAATTTCTGCAAGAACTTTGGAAAGTTCAATTGCGGGCGCATTCGCACACTGGAAGAAGTTGTTGTAATAGGGCAGTTCAAGCATCTGCTTATAGGCGGCTTCGGCAAGTTCTTTGCGGCCATAACCAATATTGACGCACCAAAGACCGGCCATGCCGTCCAGATACTTTTTGCCGTGTGAATCTTCAATGAATACGCCATCGGCACGGGTAATCACGCGTGTACCACGGCTGTTCAAATCAGCCGTATCGGTAAACGGGTGAATGTGGTGCTGTTGATCGATATCCTGCCAATAGGCGGTTTTGTCGAAATTATTCATAACGTCTCCTGACAGCGATGCTTGCCTGTTTTGTGCGATATGTTGAACATCTGGGCCTAGTGTTCGTTTTTTCGAACACCTTTGCAAGAGGAATTTTTGTGATGCCAATTTGATGTTTTTGGGGCGGTATCCGATATGGGACGGGAGTTTGCAATCGTCGCGGTATTGCAACATATTTGCCCGGATGATTTATTTTGCACTGCATTATTTGTACGATATATCGCACGAGGGGCTTGACCGAATTCATTGGGCGGGGCACGATGCGATAGTGAATAAAGCGGCTTTTCTGGGAGTAATAGACGATGAACACGTCGTTCGTCGAAGACAGCAGGGCTGAAGCTCTGCGATTCTTTGAGACAAATCCTGATATCGAACTGGTCGAATTGCTTATCCCTGATGTGAACGGGGTGTTCCGTGGCAAGCGAATCAGCAAGCAGAAGTTTCTCAAAAGCTTCCAGGAAGGCATAAATATGCCTGGTTCCGTGTGTTTGGTGGATATCACCGGCGATACACCGGAAGGTACGGGCATGTTGTGGTCCAGTGGTGATCAGGACAATGTGGCAAAGCCCATTCCCGGCACATTGCATGCGGTTCCCTATGGCGAGCTGCCGCTGGCACAGGTGATGATGAGCCTGCATAATCTGGATGGCACAAGATTCTTTGCCGATCCGCGTAACGTATTGCAGGGTGTCGTTGATCGTCTGACCGCAGATGGTTTCTATCCGACGGTTGCACTTGAACTTGAATTCTATCTTGCCGATCAGAACGAACAGACAGCGGCACCCTTGCCGCCCGCACCGCTTGGCGGCGGGATTGCGTCTGACGGTGTTCAGGTTTATGGCCTGCAACAGATCGAAGATTTTGAAAAAGTCCTTCATGATGCGGTTGGCGAACTTAACCGACAGGGTATCCCGGCTGATACAATTGTTGCCGAAGCAGGTCCCGGTCAGTTCGAGATTAATTTGGGGCATGTTAATGACCCGATGCAGGCCGCCGATCATGCCATGCAGCTTAAGCGCGTGGTCAAGGGCATTGCCTGGGATCACGGGGTAACGGCAACCTTTATGGCCAAGCCGTATTCCGATCAGGCGGGTAACGGCCTTCATGTTCACGTTTCCTTGCGTGACGAAGAAGGCAACAACGTATTGACGCCTAAAGGCGACGAAGAAGTTTCCGACAACCTGTTGCATGCGATTGGCGGGCTTCAGGCGTCGATGTTTGAAAGCATGGCGATTTTTGCGCCAAACCCGAATTCCTATCGCCGGTTCCAGAACAAGGCCTATGCGCCGATGTCACCGAACTGGGGGCTTAATAATCGGACCGTTGCCTTGCGTATTCCGGCTGGCAGCCCGAAGGCGGCGCGTATTGAACATCGTGTGTCGGGTGCGGATGCCAATCCGTATCTGGTTCTGGCCTGTGTTCTTGCCGGTATGCATTACGGTCTGAAAAATAAGCTTGATCCGGGTGATCCGATTGTTGGAAACGGTTACGAGCAGCATGGCGGCAAAATTGTCCCGCGCAGCATGATTTCTGCGCTGGATCATTTTGTTGATGGCCCGATTGTTCGCGATTATCTGGGCGAACGTTTTGTCGAGGTTTTCGATATTTGTCGGCGTTCGGAATATGACGAATTCTTCTCCGAGGTCACAGCGCTTGAATATCGTTGGTATCTTGACGCGGTATAACGCCAAATTTGTAAAATAATCGCCGATAAGAGCGATCGACAGGGAAGAAACCGGATGTCACAGAAGGTTGGGGATCGTTTGAAGGCCATACGTACGATGTATGGGCTGTCCCAGCGTGAACTGGCGCGTCGCGCCGGTGTTACCAACAGCACGATCTCGACAATTGAACAGAACCGGGTCAGTCCGTCGGTGGATAGTCTGACCAAGGTTCTGGATGGCATCCCCATGAGTTTGATCGATTTCTTTACAATCGATCTGGAAAATGGCGAGGAGATTTTCTTTCGCAAGGAAGAACTTGTCGAACTGTCAGACGGAACCATGTCGATGCGCCTTGTCGGGGCAACCCGCAAAGATCGCAAACTGCGTGTCCTGCATGAAATCTATCCGCCCGGTGGCGATACCGGCGATAAACTTATCGTTCAAAAAGGCGAAGAGGCCGGTGTCGTTGTTCGCGGCAAGCTTGCCGTAACGGTGGGTGAACGTGTTCAGGTGCTTGGCCCCGGGGATGCGTATTACTTTAATGCGGAAATTCCGCACCGTTTCCGCAATGCAGGCGATGTTGAATGCGAAGTCGTCAGTGCGGCAACTCCGCCGTCATACTGATTGAACAATCATATTTTTATATAATGCGCGGCCGAAAATAACGACGCGCCACCTGTCAGGAGGATATCCGCATGACAAACCAGTTGAGTTTTGAACAGCTGAGCGCACAGGCCGCCAGCCTTAAAATCCGGAATCAGGCCTTTATCAATGGTGCCTATGTCGATGCCGCATCGGGCAAGACATTTGATTGCATCAGCCCGCGTGATGGCAAGATCCTGACCAAGGTTGCCGAATGTGATGTCGAAGACGTCAATCGCGCTGTTGCATCGGCACGGGCCGTTTTTGAAAAAGGCAGCTGGTCCGAAGCAGCACCGACGAAACGCAAGGCGATCCTGCTTCATTTCGCGGACCTTTTGGAAAAGAACGCCGCCGAACTGGCATTGCTTGAAAGCCTTGATATGGGCAAACCGATCAAGCTTGCGGCACGGGATGATATTCCGTTGTCGTATAAATGCATTCGCTGGTACGCCGAAGCCATCGACAAGATCTATGACGAGGTTTCCCCGTCAGAAACCAACGCGATTGGCATGATTACCCGTGAACCGCTTGGCGTGATTGCGGCCGTGGTGCCATGGAATTTCCCGCTGATGATGGCGGTCTGGAAACTTGGCCCGGCATTGGCGATGGGCAATTCGATCATTCTTAAACCAGCGGAACAATCATCGCTAACGGCCATTCGTGTTGCTGAAATTGCGATTGAAGCCGGTCTTCCTGAAGGTGTTCTGAACGTGGTTCCGGGCTTTGGCCCGACGGCGGGCAAGGCGCTTGGTCTGCATCCGGATGTGGATTGCGTGACCTTTACCGGGTCTGGTGAAGTCGGCAAACTGTTCCTGCAATATTCCGGTCTGTCGAATATGAAACGTGTCTGGCTGGAATGCGGTGGCAAAAGCCCGAATATCGTTCTGGCTGATTGCCCGGATTTGGACGCCGCAGCCGAGTCTGCTGCAGGTGGTATATTCTATAATCAGGGTGAAGTTTGCACGGCTGGATCGCGCCTGATTATCGAAGAAAGCATCAAGGATGAATTCATTGAAAAGGTTGTCGCCGCAGGGGCAAAAATGCAACCGGGTGACCCGCTGGATCCGAAATCCGAAATGGGTGCTATTGTCGATGAAGGCCAGATGAGCCGCGTTCTTGGTTATATCGAAAAAGGATCGGCCGAAGGTGCGACACTCTGTACCGGTGGTAAACGGGCACGGACCGAATCTGGTGGGTATTATGTTGAGCCGACCGTGTTTGACGGGGTCAAAAACGACATGACCATTGCCAGAGAAGAAATCTTTGGCCCGGTTTTGTCGGTGATTTCAGTCAAGGATTGGAAAGAGGCTGTTCAGACGGCAAATGATACGCCATATGGATTGGCAGCAGCAGTCTGGACGCGCGATATCAACAAGGCCCATCTGGCCGCGAAAAAATTGCGCGCCGGTCTTGTCTGGATCAATTGCTGGGATGGTGGATCAATCACCATGCCGTTTGGTGGTTACAAGCAATCGGGTACCGGTCGCGACCGGTCGCTGCATGCACTGGACAAATATTGTGAAATCAAGTCGACCTGGATTGCACTGGGCGACGCCTGAACGCCGGATCGGCCAGGGGAATAGATAAGGGACGAGCTATGAGCAGTACCGGGGTTATCGATACCAAAGGCGGCGACAACGCCTTTACTGCGAAATCTGTGCATCAGAATACCAGCGAGCCGATGTATTCCGGCGCGCTGTCATTCATGCGACGGAAATATTCCCGTGATCTTAACGGGATTGATGTTGCGGTGACGGGGATTCCTTATGATCTTGCAACGTCAAGTCGTCCGGGAACGCGCCTTGGCCCACAAGGTGTGCGTCGCGCCTCGGTCAATCTGGCCTGGGCGCCGCATTTCCCGTCGGGGCGCGATATCTTTGCCGAGCTTGCGGTTGTTGATTATGGCGACATGGTTATTGATCCCGGTTATCCGCATAAAATCCCGGAAATGATCGAAGATCACGCGCGTGATATCGTACAATCCGGTGCCAAGATGCTGACGATTGGTGGGGACCATTTCGTTAGCTATCCGATCCTCAAAGCCCATGCCGAGAAATACGGCAAGGGTATTTCCCTGATCCAGTTTGATGCCCATTCCGATACCTGGGAAGACGATGGGGATCGTATTGATCATGGCACCATGTTCTGGCATGCGGCCCAGAATGGCATTGTTGATCCGGCGAAATCAATTCAGGTCGGTATTCGTACCCATAATGAATCAACCCATGGCTTTAACATCCTGTATGGGCCGGATGTTCAGGCGATGTCGATTGATCAGATCGTTGCCAAAATCAAGGATGTGGTGGGTGATAATCATGCCTATATCACCTTTGATATTGACGGACTTGACCCTTGCTATGCCCCGGGAACCGGTACGCCGGTATTGGGCGGGCTGACCAGCCATCAGGCGGTTTCGATCCTGCGTGGTTTGGCCGGTGGGATTGATCTGATTGGCTCGGACGTGGTTGAAGTTTCCCCGCCTTATGATGTGTCCGATATTACGTCATTGGCCGGTGCGACGATTGCGTGGGAAATGCTGAACATCCATGCGGTGAACAGAAAACCCTGATTGTTGCGTTAACCGGAATTTGGCAATGGCCGGTATTTTCATAATACCGGCCATTGCTTTTTCATATTGCTGTGATGTTATGGCGACCATTCATTGCATCGGAGAATAGATATGAAACCGGTTTCGATCTCGTTATTGACGATTTGTGGTATCGAAGAACTGCCAAACCATCAGACCCGGTCGGTTTCGCATGTGCTTTCGGTGGTTGATCCGGAACGTGCCGACCTTGATGCGTTTAATGCCTATGCCCCGCATGAACGCACGATTTTGCGTTTCCACGATATTATTGATGATCTTCCCGATCAGATTGCCCCGACACCGGCCCATGTTGAAGAAGTCCTGACGTTCGGCGATGGGCTGCGCAATACTGTTGATACACGCCAAGACGGCCATTTGCTGGTGCATTGCCATATGGGGGTTTCGCGTTCAACGGCTGCGATGCTGACCCTGATGGCGCAGGCTCAGCCTGATATCGCCGAGGATGAGCTGTTCGCCAAACTGCGCGCCATTCGACCGATTGCCTGGCCCAATTCGCGCATGATTGGCTTTGCGGATGATCTGCTGGGGCGGGGTGGTAAACTGAACGCAGCACTTGCGCGGCATTATCGCTATCAGCTTGACCATGATGATCATTTTGATGAATGGATGACATCGCTTGGCCGCGCCCGCGAAGTTGCGCTGGGGAAATCAGTCTGAAGTTATTGAAAAAACACCGGTTCAAAGCCACTTTTCGCGTAAGGTGGCTTTTCCTTTGCCTGATGAATTGAATCGATTTAAAAACGTCGCGTCCCACAGCAAATGATAATGCCCGCAACCCGGTTGCCGGGCGACATAAACGGAGAAACGCTATGAGCGCAAAAGCAGTTTGCCTTGGGGAATTGCTGATCGATTTTGTCCCGACCGTGACCGGTACCGGCCTTGCCGATGCACCGGCCTTTGCCAAGGCCGCAGGTGGTGCGCCGGGCAATGTGGCCGTGGGGTTGCAACGGCTGGGCATTGAAACCGGTTTTATTGGCAAGCTTGGCGATGATGCCTTTGGTCATTTTTTGGTCGATACGTTAAAGGCCGATGATGTTGATACATCGGGTATTGTCCTGACCAAGGAAGCCCTGACCGGGTTGGCTTTTGTGTCGTTGCGGGCCGATGGCGAGCGCGAGTTTTCATTTTATCGCAGTCCGTCGGCGGATATGTTGCTGACACCTGCCGATCTTGATCAGGATATGCTTAAGGGCTGTGACTTGTTTCATTACGGCACGCTTTGCATGATTGATGATGATCCACGTGCCGCGACCCTTGCTGCAATTGATATTGCACGTGAAAACGGGGCGATTATTTCCTGTGACCCGAACCTTCGTTTGCCGCTTTGGCCCAGTGCCGATGCCGCGCGCGATATGTTGCGACTTGCGATTACCAAGGCGGATGTGGTCAAGATTTCTGATGATGAAGTGACCTTTATCACCGGCAAGGACGATCTTGAGGCCGGTGTTCGGGAATTATGGTGCGATCACTGGAAACTGATGATCGTAACGTCCGGCCCAAAAGGCAGCCGTTTCTTTACCCCGGATTTCGAAGGGTCAGCCAAACCGTTCAAGGTTACAGCGGTTGATGCAACCGGGGCAGGGGATGGCTTTACCGCCGGCTTCCTGTCACGCTTACTCAAAGACCCGGAATTGCTGAAATCGGCGAAAAAGGTTGAGGCTGCCTGTCGCTTTGCCAATGCGGTCGGCGCGATGACAGCCACCAAACGCGGTGCGATTGCTGCCCTTCCGACCGAGGCAGAGGTTGCACAATTCCTGTCAGTGAACTGATTGTCCGGTTACAATTCATTTGATGGCAGTTTCAGCCCCCGGAATTGCCATCAAAATGCCCCACAAACCGTCCCACAAATGGTCGTATCGGCGTGTTAGTGTTCTGACATAACGTCGGTATTATTTGCTATCTGTTTGAAGCCGAGGGTGGAATGTCCACAGAAAATATGACGACCTGTTGGGATAAGCTTGATCAATTGGGGGCGGAAGTTTCCAAAAACCTGAACTTGCGCAAGGCCTTTGCCGATGATCCGGCGCGGTTTGACCGTTTTCAGGTCGCGCTTGATGATCTGTTTGTCGATTATTCGAAAAACCTGATCACCGATGATGTGATGGCAGCCCTTCGTGAATTGGCCAAGGCCGCACAGGTTGAAAGCTGGCGCGATCGTATGTTTGCCGGTGACCGGATCAATGTCACCGAAAACCGTGCTGTTTTGCACACGGCGCTTCGCAATCTGGATGGTGATCCGGTGATGGTCGATGGCCACGATATCATGCCCGATATCAAGGACGTGCTGGCACGCATGAAGGCTTTTGCCGCGCGTATCCATACCGGCGATTGGAAAGGCCATACTGGCAAGGCAATTACCGATGTGGTCAATATCGGGATTGGCGGATCGGATCTTGGCCCTGTCATGGTTAACGAGGCCCTTCGTCCGTATCATATCGATGGTATTCGCTGTCACTTCGTGTCGAATGTTGATGGCGCGCATATTGTTGATACGCTTAAAGACCTTGATGCGGAAACGACACTTTTCATCATTGCATCAAAGACCTTTACCACCGATGAAACCCTGACCAATGCCTATTCAGCGCGGGACTGGCTGATTGGGCTGCTAAAGGACGAGGCCGCGGTTGCCAAGCATTTCGTGGCCGTGTCGACCGCCCTTGATAAGGTCGCCGCCTTTGGCATTGATACTGATAATGCGTTTGGTTTTTGGGATTGGGTCGGGGGCCGTTACAGCCTTTGGTCGGCCATTGGATTGCCGATCATTCTAGCCGTTGGTTATGACAAGTTTGAAGAATTGCTGCGCGGTGCGCAGGCAATGGATAACCATTTCCAAACCGCCCCGATTGATCAAAACATTCCGGTGACTCTGGCGCTGATTGGTGTTTGGTATCGCAATATTCTGGGGGCATCCAGTCAGGCAATCCTGCCCTATGATCAACATCTGTCGCGCCTGCCAGCCTATTTGCAGCAGGCGGATATGGAAAGCAACGGCAAGTCGGTTACCCGCGATGGCAAGCCGATCTTTTACGAAACCGGCCCGATCATCTGGGGCGAGCCCGGAACCAATGGCCAGCATGCGTTTTATCAGCTGATCCATCAGGGGACTGAACTGATTCCGGTTGATTTCATTGTGGCGGCCAATGCGTTGCATCCACTGGCAAACCATCATGACAAGCTGGTGGCGAATTGCTTTGCCCAGGCCGAGGCCCTGATGCGTGGCAAGACCGAGGCCGAAGTCCGCGATGAACTTTCGGGTACCAACTTAACCCCGGCCGAGATTGATGTTCTGGCCCCGCAAAAGGTTTTTGCCGGGAATAAGCCGAGCAATATGATCCTGTATAAACAACTTGATCCCTTCACCTTGGGACGTTTGGTTGCGATGTATGAACATAAAATCTTTGTTCAGGGCATCATTTGGAACGTCAATTCCTATGACCAATGGGGGGTGGAACTGGGCAAACAATTGGCCAAGGAATTGTTGCCGATGGTGCAGGCCACGCAAAGTGGCGATGCCCGTGATGCATCCACGGCCGGTTTGATCAAGCAGTTGCAGGCATTGCGTGGTTAATCACCACACGTGATGCAGACGTCAATCATTTGGGGGCGGTGGCGGCTATCGCCTGGCACCGTCTTTATCTTTGTTTACGCATTCTTTTTTGCCATGGGGATCAACTGGTCAGAGTTTCGATCATGGCATGTGCCGCGCATTTTCCGCTGCGCCATGCGGCTTCGACCCGTGCGCCAAGGCACCAGTCACCTGCGGCAATTATTCGACCCTTCATCCCGGTTAAATGGCTTTGGCCAAGCGGTGTTTCCGTTCGGGCATATCGCCAGCGATGGGCGTCGATTGATATGATTTCGGGAAGTCGGCTGCCACATATATCGCGAAATTTTTCCAGTAAGCGCGATGCGACACGTTCGTTGTCGTCTTCCAGATTGTCACGGGACCATTCTGTGGTGGCGTGCAAAACCCAAAGATCCGGTGATGGTCTGTGGGGCAGATTATTATTATTGTCGCTTCGCGCGGCCCAACTGATGGCAGGGTCAGGATGGACCATGGCGTCAAATACCGTGGGTAAAGGGTTGGCAAATGCGATCATTGCTGACCAGCAGGGAGCAATTTTAACGTTATTGATGACATCAAACCGCGGGCTTAAGGGCTGTAACAGTTCGGCGGCTTGAAGGGCCGGTGCAGTTGCGATTACACCGTCAAAAGGACCAAATTCCTGACCAAGATTATTATGCAGGACAAATTCACGGGGGCCACGTGGTTCAATGCTATTGATGTGGTGACGGGTGCGAATTTCAAATGAGGTCAGAAGGGGCGTGACCAGCTTGTTCATTTGTGGCGCGCCCTGATACCAAATGTCGGCGGCGGTGTTGCCATCCGCAATCGGGCGTGGCGTCTGTTGTCTTTGGGCTTGCTGGCCGTGATACAGGTTGGGCCGCCAGTCGCGCGCTGAATTTTGGCTTACGGCATGGCGCAGGAAGGCACGGAATGCCGGATCACGTGCCGTCACATATTGGGCGCCATGGTTGAAATTGCCAAATTCGGTTCGTCGGGTCGCAAGCCGCCCGCCTGTGCCGCGGCTTTTTTCAAAGACCGTCACATTGATGCCAATGCCATGCAGGGTCGATGCTGCCTTAAGGCCAGCCATGCCCGCACCGATCACGGCGATATTGATCGTGGCCATTCTTGCTGTTTCCAACTGATTTTCGTGAACGGTTATTGCTTTAGGTTGATTGTGGCTGTTCAGAGCATAGCGGGGTTCAGGAAATTTATGAAACTGTCACGGCGTCGTCATCAAACTGTTACGGCTTGTTTGCAGGTTGTCAGCCACGGTTAATTCAGTTTTCAGGGGGAACTATGCGTTATTCATTAATGGCGACTGTTGCGATGTCTGTGCTTCTTGGGGCTTGTGGGACAGCGGCGACGTCAAAGAACGTTGCGATGGGGCTTGATACGGCAACACCGGCGGCCAAACCGCTTTCGATCCTTTCAATGGGCGAATATCGCACCGGCGTGTTTGATGAAAGTGCGGCTGAAATTCCGGCATTTGATCCGGTGACCAAGCGTATTTTTGTTGTGAATGGTGGGGATAAGGCCATCGACATTCTTGATCTGTCGAACCCCAATGAAATCACCAAAACCGGTTCGCTTGATCTGTCGAACTGGGGCAAAGCCGCCAACAGCGTTGCCGTTCATGATGGCGTTGTGGCTGTTGCTGTTGAAAACAACGACAAACAGGCCGTTGGCAAGGCCGTGTTCTTCACGACCGATGGTGATTTCATCGCGGCGGTTACGGTGGGCGCCTTGCCTGATATGATCAAATTTACCCCGGATGGTAAATATGTTTTGGTTGCCAATGAAGGCGAACCAAATGATGCCTTTGACAATGATCCGGAAGGCAGCGTTTCGATCATTCCGGTATCGGGTGATGTGGCCAAGTTAACGGATGCGGATGTTCGTAACGTTGATTTCGCCTTTTTGAATGATGCGACGCTTCCATACGGCATGCGGGTATCGAACCCGGGCACGTCAAGTGTTGCACAGGATGTTGAGCCGGAATATATCGCCGTCTCGAAAGACAGTAAAACGGCCTATGTGTCGCTTCAGGAAAATAACGCTGTTGCGATCCTTGATATTGCAACCGCCAGCGTGATCCGTGTTGCCGGTCTTGGGTTCAAGGACCATTCGGTCAATGCGTTTGATGCCAGCGACAAGGACGGCAAGATCAATATCCGCACCTGGCCGGTGATGGGGATGTATATGCCCGACACCATTGATACGATTGAAATCGATGGCAAAACCTGGGTGCTGATCGCGAACGAAGGCGATTCCCGCGATTATGATGGCTATAGCGAGGAAACCCGCGTCGGCAAGTTGACCCTTGATCCGGTAGCATTCCCGAATGCGGCAAGCTTGCAAAAGGATGAAAACCTGGGCCGCCTTAAAACCACCAAGGCACAGGGCGACATTGACGGCGATGGCGATTTCGATGTGATTTATAGCTATGGCGCGCGGTCGTTCTCGGTTCTCGATGCGGGTGCCAAGATGGTCTATGACAGCGGCGATCAATTCGAACAGTATATGGCCGCCAATTATGGCAATGTTTTCAATGCCTCGAACACTGAAAACTATAGCCGCGATAACCGTTCGGATGACAAGGGGCCGGAACCCGAAGGTCTTGCATCGGGTTACGTCAATGGAACGCCTTATGCCTTTATCGGTTTGGAACGTCAGGGCGGCTTTATGGTCTATGATTTGACCAATCCGGTTAATCCGCAATTCGTGACATATCATTCTGATCGTCGATATTCCGGAAGCCCGGAAGCCGACACCGCGGGTGAACTTGCCCCGGAAGGGATGCTGTTTGTTGATGCCAAAAACAGCCCGACGGGCAATGCAATGTTGATCGTCGCATCCGAAGTATCGGGAAGCACCAAGGTTTATGACCTGAAATAGGTCACCTAACACGTTGGGGAAGAAGATTTTCTTTAGGAAAGCCGGGGGTTTTAACCCCGGCTTTTTCATTTATCCCCGGCATTGGGTAAAATAGTTCAAACCCGGGACAATATGCACTAAACTCCGCGCGACAGTCCGGTCACGGACCTGTCGGATCCAAGGGAGGCGGAGACTGAGTACGCGGCGTGAACCCCATATTCTGGTTGTCGATGACGATCAGGAAATCCAGAAGCTCCTTAAAAAATTCCTGCTGCAGCACGGGTTTCGTATCACCACCGTTTCTGACGGCGGCGAGATGCATCGTGCCTTGCGCGATTGGAATATTGATCTGGTCATCCTTGATATCATGTTGCCCGGCGAGGACGGTTTTGCGCTGTGCCGTGACGTGCGGCGCAATTCCAAGGTGCCGATTGTAATGCTGACAGCGGTTGGCGAGGATACAGACCGTATTCTTGGCCTTGAACTTGGCGCCGATGATTATTTGACCAAGCCGTTCAACCCGCGTGAATTGCTGGCGCGTATTCGCGCCGTATTCCGCCGGTTTGAAACCGGGACGGTCACACAAGTCCATCATGAAGAAGTGACCAGCCAGAAGATCCTGTTTGCCGACTGGACACTGGATATCGGATCACGCGAACTGCGTGATCTTGATAATGTCGCGGTGCATCTGTCGACCGGGGAATTTTCGCTTTTGCTTGCATTGGTCAAGCATAACAAGCGTCCCTTATCCCGTGAACAGCTTGTCGATATCGTGCGGGGTCAAAGTTCAATCCCGTTTGATCGCAGTATCGATATTCAGATCAGCCGTTTGCGCCGCAAGATCGAAAAAGATGTCAAAAATCCCAAGTTAATCAAGACCGTGCGTGGCATTGGTTATCAGTTCTGTGCTGATACAAGGACGGTTTAGATACCGGGATCCGATCCATGACAGATCATAATGGTGCGTTTTTCGAATATATGCGGCGGTTTAAACCCCGGACGCTGGGCGGGCGCATTTTCATGATCATGATGGTCGGCGGATTAATCATCGCCGGTATCAGTTCTATAGCATCGAGTTACATTATCGAACGCAGCGAACGGATCAGCCGGGCCTATACGCTGGGTTTTACCATTCGCGAACTTATCCTGATTGCCGAAAACCCGGATTTGCATGGCAACGTCATCGATATTGCCGCACGCGATGGATTGACGGTGCGTATGCTGCCGCAAGACGATATCGGCACCATCCTTTTATTCTCGCGACCGGCCCAGCATATCGCCATGCCGGCACGTTTGGCCGATACCGGCTGGCCGACATCGGTAAAGGTGCATTTCCGCCGCGGGCGACTTGGCGCAGAGCAGCGTGATCTGATTGAAACGGCGGAAAACCCCAGTTTGTTCTTTGCCGGATTATCGCGTGAAATCGCACGTCAGGGGTTGGAAGCCCGGGTTGAAATCATGTTGCCGTCCGGCATGCGCATGTTGTTATCCCATCCTGTTCTATGGTCGGATTATTCATCGCCATCGATGGTTTTTGTGATGTTTATGGTCGGGGTGATTGCTGTTTTGGCGGTGTTCGCAGCCTTGGCCGATCTTTTGGCTGGTCCATTCAAGAATTTGGCTGAAATCATCATGCGCCAGGGTGACGAAGTTGACGGTCCCCCGGTCGAAGAACGCGGCCCGACCGAGGCCCGTTCCATGGCGGCGGCCTATAACGGGCTTCGTGAACGGATTTCAAGCATGCTGGGCGACCGGACCCGCATGTTGGCCGCGATTTCGCATGATTTGCGCACCCCAAGCACGCGCCTGCGGTTACGCGCGGAATTCATCGAGAATGACGAGTTACGTGAAACCGTGCTGCGCGATCTTGATGAAATGGACGGGTTGTTAAACGATGCGCTGGATTTCCTTGGGGACTGGATTCACAAGGAAGATGAACAGACGGTTGATTTTACATCGGTCCTTGAAGCCATCTGTGATGATTATGCCGATCTTGGCCGACCGGTTAGTTTCGAAGGGCCACAGCCGCTGCGTTTCAGTTCGGTTCATACGGTTTTCGGCGGCGGGGACGAAGCCCATTCCTTTGGCGACAAGCGTAGTATCCGATTGACGTGTCGCCCCGGAACACTCAAACGGGCCTTTACCAATCTGATCGAGAACTCCCTGAAATATGGTTATCGCGCCTTTGTCAGTCTTGATGCGACGGCCGATACGGTTCTGATCTCGGTCCGGGACGAGGGGCCGGGCATTGCCGAGGAATATCAGGAAAGTGTCTTTTTGCCATTTTTCCGGGTTGAGGGATCGCGCGCGCGCAGCACCGGGGGCAGTGGCCTTGGTCTGTCGATTGTGAAAACTGTGATTGATGCGCATGACGGAACCATACGGCTGCGTAATTTGCCGCGGCGTGGTTTGGAAGTTACCATTTCCTTGCCACGGCGGGTTAGCCGCAATTAAAAAACGATCCGGAATTAATTCCGGACCGTTTTATTCTGTTTTAGATCGTCTGATTACCGACGGAAACAGGCGGGGCAGGGCAAAAAACCGTACCCCAGATAGAAGAACGGCGGGTGGCCCCCAGAACCACCCGCCGATCAGATCAGATCCGCAGTTCCGTTGCCGGATCAAACAGACTGATCTGAGACATATCGGCCGAGAATGTCATTACCTCGCCCGGATGCGGTGCCCGGTCCGGGCGGACACGGGCAACAATTTCCTTACCGCCGATTTCAACAACCGTCATGGTGTCGGCACCGGTTGGTTCGATGACTTCGACCTTGCAATCGAAATTGACATATTGGCTGTCAGGCGCATCTGAACCGGTGCGTTTATGCGTCAGACCTTCGGGGCGGATGCCGAAAACGACGTCCTTGCCGATATAGGCCTGATAGCTTTCCGGTGCATCTTTCAGCGGCAGAACGATTGGATCGTTGTCACGCTTGATCGATACGGCCAGACGGCCATTGTCATTGATCAGGGTCGCATTGATGAAGTTCATTGACGGCGAACCGATGAAGCCGGCAACAAAGATGTTGTTCGGGCGTTCATAGATGTTCTGCGGCGTATCAAACTGCTGCAGGATGCCGTCTTTCATAACCGCAATGCGCGATGCAAGGGTCATGGCTTCGATCTGGTCATGGGTCACGTAAACGATGGTCGAACCCAGACGCTGATGCAGTTTCTTGATCTCGGTGCGCATGTCGACACGCAGCTTGGCATCAAGGTTTGACAGCGGTTCGTCAAACAGGAAGATATCCGGATCACGAACCAGCGCGCGGCCCATGGCAACACGCTGGCGCTGACCACCCGAAAGCTGGGATGGCTTGCGATCCAGCAGGGGTTCGATCTGAAGCAGTTTGGCAACATCGGCAACAGCCTTGTCGCGGTCTTCATTCGAAACACCACGGATTTCCAGGCCAAAGGTGATGTTCTTGCGCACCGTCATATTCGGATAGAGCGCATAGGACTGGAACACCATGGCGATGTTACGGTCTTTGGGGTGGACATCGTTGATCACGCGATCACCGATGCGGATTTCCCCGCCGCTGGAACCTTCCAGGCCTGCAATCAGGTTCAGAAGGGTAGATTTGCCGCAACCCGACGGACCGACCAGAACAAGGAACTCGCCGTCTTCAATAGCAATATTGATTTCTTTGAGAACCTCGACGGGGCCGTAGGCCTTACGAACTTTATCAAGGGTGAGTGATGCCATTTGCTTATCCCTTCACCGAACCGGCGGTCAGGCCGCGGACGAAGTATTTGCCGGCAAGAACATAAACAAGCAGGGTCGGCAGGCCGGTCAGCAGGGCTGTGGCCATATCAACGTTGTACTGTTTTACGCCGGTAGTTGTGTTGACGATATTGTTGAGTGCGACAGTCATCGGTGCGTTGTCGCCAGAAGCGAACGATGCGCCAAACAGGAAGTCGTTCCATATCTGGGTAAACTGCCAGATGACCGACACCACGATGATCGGGGTCGAAATCGGCAGGATGATGCGCCAGAAAATGGTAAAGAAACCGGCTCCGTCGATGGTGGCGGCCTTAACCAGTTCATCCGGGATCGACACATAATAGTTCCGGAAAAACAAAGTGGTAAAGCATAGGCCGTAAACCACATGGACAAGGACCAGACCCGAAGTCGAACTGGCAAGGCCAAGTTTCCCAAGGACCATTGACATCGGCAGCAGCACGACCTGGAACGGAATGAAGCAACCAAACAGCAGCAGGGCGAATACGATATTGGCACCCTTGAAACGCCATTTGGTCAAAGCATAACCATTGATCGCGCCAAGGAAGGTCGAAATCAGGACCGCCGGAACTGCCATTTTGACAGAATTCCAGAAATAGATCTTGATCCCCGAACATTCCACGCCAACACAGGCTTCATTCCAGGCATAGGTCCATGCATCGAATGTAATGACGCGCGGCAGGGAAATCAGCGAGCCTTCCCGGATTTCGCTAAGCGATTTCAAAGAGGTCGAAATCATAACGAAAAGTGGGAAAAGATAGTAAATCGCGAACAGGGTCAGAACGAGATAGAGCAACCCGCGCAGAATGGTGTTTTTCCAACCTGTGTCGTGGCTGTAATGCTGAATATCAGCCATTTTTCTTGCCTCCGCGCAGTTCGGAATACAGATACGGCACAATGATAGCCATCACGGTCGCCAGCATCATCATGGCACTTGCGGCCCCAATACCCAGCTGATTGCGCTGGAAGGCCATCGTGTACATGAAGGTTGCCGGAAGATCGGATGAATACCCCGGGCCACCGCCGGTCAGCGCAATAACAAGGTCGAAACTTTTAACGGCCAGATGGGCCAGAACGACGATTGCACTTAGGAAAACCGGGCGGATTGACGGGATGATAATGCCGAAATAGATGCGGGGCAGGCTGGCGCCATCCATATAGGCTGCGCGAATGATGTCTTGATCGACGCCGCGCAATGCCGCAAGGAACATTGCCATGATAAAGCCCGATGCCTGCCAGACGGCAGCGATCACCACGGTATAGATCGCCATGTCTGAATTGACCAGCCAGTCGAATTTAAAGCTGGCCCAGCCAAGATCGTGCATCATGCTTTCCAGGCCAAGGCCCGGATTAAGAAGCCATTTCCAGACAGTCCCGGTCACAATGAAGGACAGAGCCATCGGATACAGGAAAATAGTACGAAGTGCGCCTTCGGCGCGAATACGCTGATCCAAAAGAACCGCCAGAAGGCAGCCGATGATCAGGCAGGTAACGATGAACAATCCGCCGAAGATCAGAAGGTTCTCGATGGCAACATGCCAGCGTTCCATTTGCCACAGTCGTTCATATTGACGCAGACCGGCCCAATCCCAGACCGGAAGCATGCGTGATTTTGAAAACGACATATAGCCCGTCCACAGAATGAACCCGTAGACGAAAAACAGGGACGCAGCAAAGGACGGTGCAACAACGATCTTGGACAGATGACGTTGGATGCTGGCCGTCAGGTTGCTTACGGTGCTTGAAGAAGCCCCCATACCCTTTGCCTCAAAATTTAAAGTAGCTGGAATCCGGCCCCGGAAACTTCCGGGGCCGGTGCGTAAGTCAGTCTATGTGACTGTACAGATCAGAGAAGATCAGTCTTTGGCCAATTCAATGGCTTCGACCAGACGTTCGACAGCTTCGTCGGACGACATGTCGGAGTTGAAATGTGCCGTGACAACGTCAACGATGGCCCCGGAAAGGTGGCCACGCAACGCCATGCCATGTGCCATGGACGGAAGGAACCCACCCACATCCTGGGCTGCTTTAAGGTCAGCTTCGGATTTAACAGCGCATTCGTCAAACTTGTCCATCGGGACGCCCAGACGTGCCGGGATCGACCCTTTAAGCAGGTTGAAGGTTTCCTGGAATTTCTCACCAACGATCAGCTCGGCCAGAAGTTTCTGACCTTCGATCTTGTCATCACCGGAAACTTTGAACATTGCAAAGCTGTCGGTGTTGAACAGGTAACCATGCTCGGACGGGGTCGGGGCGCAAAGGAAGTCTTTGCCCGGAACTTTGCCAGCAGCAAGGAATTCGCCCTTGGCCCAGTCACCCATGATCTGCATGGCGGCGTCGCCATTCATGATCATTGCGGTTGCAAGGTTCCAGTCACGACCCGAGAAGTCAGGATCGACATAACCACGAATTTTACGCATCTGGTCAAAGACGGCTTTCATGGTGTCGGACTTCAATGCGTCTTCGTCCAGATCAACCAGTGCTTTCTGGAAGAATTCCGGGCCACCAACGCCAAGGACAACGGTTTCGAAGATGGTTGCGTCCTGCCAGGGCTGACCACCATGGGCGACCGGGGTAATACCGGCAGCTTTAAGTTTGTCAGCAAGGGTGTTGAATTCGTCCCAAGTGGTCGGGACAGCCGTTGCGCCGACTTTCGCCAGCAGTTCCGGGTTTGCCCAGATCCAGTCGACACGGTGAATGTTGACCGGAACAGCGACATAATCGCCTTCATATTTCATGACGGCCTGAATTGCCGGCGGAAGGACTTTGTCCCAGCCTTCTTTTTCAGCAACGTCATTAAGATCGGCAAGCGCACCCTGTTCGGCCCAATCCTGGATCGCCGGGCCTTTAAGCTGAACCGCGGCCGGGGCATCGCCCGACAGAACACGCGAACGCAGCACGGTCATGGCAGCGTCACCGCCGCCACCGGCAACCGGGCTATCAACCCATTTGCCGCCATGTGCTTCGAAATCTTCTTTAAGGGCTGCAACAGCTTTGGCTTCACCGCCCGATGTCCACCAATGCAGGACTTCGGCAGTCGGTTCGGCATGTGCAAAGCTTGCAGTCGCAAGAGCTGAGATCGCCACACTTGTGGCGAGGATGGTTTTGCGCAGATTCATTTAGGTTTCCTCCCTGGCTTTAAACCAATTGCAGCGACAACATGCTGCGTGAGAGGACCCTTTGCACTTACAAAACTGTAACAAGGCGTTTCCAGATCGCGAACTGAAACAAACGGTTACAAAAATAGCATCCTATTTGTAATTATATTGCAGGGCAGCAAAAATAATTAGCGCGTTTATGTGCAAGACAGTTGTTCCATCTGTGCATAATTCGTCGAATTGTTGTCCTATTTGCAACCATCGGGCAAAGATGGTGCGGAGCGTAATTGCAGTAAGGCAAGATATAGGGCAATCGTCATATCTTAAAATTGGCCCGTTTTAGTCTTGTTTCAAAGGATATAAAACGGGCCGAAATGATGATTTTAGTCGCGCGCAAGTTCAATGTTTTCAAGCAGCTTGCTGACGGCGTCGTCCGACGACATATCGGAATTGAAATGCGATGTGACGGTATCGACAATTGCCCCGGTCAATGCCCCAGGCAAAGCCATATCCACCCCTACCGACGGCAGGAAGCCGTCAGACCCTTGGGATGCTTGCATGTCTTTTTCCGATTGCAGGGCGCATTCGTCAAATTTGTCCATCGGGACGCCCAGACGTGCCGGGATCGACCCTTTAAGCAGGTTGAAGGTTTCCTGAAATTTTTCACCCACGATCAGTTCGGCCAGAAGTTTCTGGCCGGCGACTTTGTCGTCCCCTGAAACTTCAAACATGGCAAAGCTGTCTGTGTTGAACAGATATCCGTCCTTTGACGGGGTGGACACACAAAGAAAGTCTTTGCCCGGAACTTTACCCGCCGCAAGGAATTCGCCTTTGGCCCAGTCCCCCATGATCTGCATCGCAGCTTTGCCATTCATGACCATTGCCGTTGTCAGATTCCAGTCACGGCCGGAAAAATCGGCGTCGACGAAGCCGCGCAGAATACGCATTTCATCGAACACTTTTTTCATCGTGTCAGATTTCAGGGCTTCTTCATCCAGATCGATCAGTGCCTTTTGATAGAATTCAGTGCCGCCAATCCCCAGAACCACGTTTTCAAAAAGAATGACTTCCTGCCATGGTTGACCACCAAGTGCCAGTGGGATGACACCCTTGGCCTGAAGTTTTTCGGCGAGTGTGTTGAATTCATCCCAGGATTTTGGCACATCGCCAGCGCCAACACTGGCAAGTAGTTCCGGGTTGGCCCAGATCATATCCGTCCGGTGAATGTTCACCGGAACGGCAACATAATGCCCATCATATTGCATCAGGGTTTGTAATCGTTTGGGCAGGATATCGTTCCAATGTTCCTTTGTTGCGACATCGTCAAGGTTCGCCAATGCGCCCTGTTCGGCCCATTCGAGGATTGCCGGGCTTTTAAGCTGTACTGCCGTTGGGGCATCCCCCGAAAGAACCCGTGAACGCAGGACCGTCATCGCGGCTGATCCGCCGCCACCTGCGACGGGGCTGTCGATCCATTTGCCGCCGTGACCTTCGAAATCTTTCTTAAGCGCGGATGCGGCCTTGGCTTCGCCGCCGGATGTCCAATAATGCAAAACTTCGACTGTTGGCTCGGCCCGGGCATTGGGCATGGTCAATGCAAAGACAGGCAGGCAGATCGCGGCCAGCATGGTCCCGCGGCTGAGAATATTGTGTGTGAGTTTCATTTCTTCCTCCCGGAGTTTTTAATTTTTACCGCAACACCTTGCGACCTGACCGTGAAGATTGCATCGGGCTTACTGTAACGAATTGTGTCTATTTGGCGTATTGAAACAAATTGTTACCATAAATGTTAGCGCTAACATAATTGGACGAAGAATTGTTTCTTTGGCAAATTGCCGCAGACCTGATGATGCAGGGGGTAATCGATTTTCGTCACATATTGACAACGCGGCACTTGGCATTGTTAATTATCGGCATGAAAACCGTTATTTGCCTGTTTGCTGATTTCTATTACGGCCCTGCCACATAAGGCGGGGACGTTTTCTATGTTCAACCGCTGCGTCGTCGGCGGTTGAAATATAAAACAGGCACCGGCATCGCAGCTCTGCGGAGACAGACGATGCCTTCTTTATTTCCATTTTCTTCATGCCCGTCGGTCGGGATTTTCGGGTTCGGTGCTTTTGGGCAGTTGATCGCCCGTCATCTTGCCCCATATTTTTCACTGCTTGTCCATGATCGCAATGCAGATGTTTCGGCATCCGCCGGGCAAGGTAATGTCCGGTGTGCTGATCTTGTGGCAACCGCGGCCTGTGATATTGTTATTCTGGCGGTGCCGGTTTCACAAATGGCGTCGGTTATCAGTGATATCTCATCGCATTTGCGGCCCGGTGCCATTGTGCTTGACGTTGGGTCAGTCAAAATTGAACCGGCGCGCCTTATGCGGGCGGGGCTTCCGGATCATGTCGATATCATCGGAACCCATCCGCTATTTGGACCACAAAGTGCACGAGCGGGGATTGCCGGGCTGAAAATCGCCATTTGTCCTGTTCGGGGGCAGCGATTTCGCCGGGTCGCGGCCTTCCTGCGCCGGACTCTTGGCCTGAATGTGTTTGTGGTTACCCCCGAAGAACATGACCGTGAAGCCGCCATTGTTCAGGGGGTTACACATTTGATCGCCAAGGTTCTTGTGCGGATGGATCCGCTGCCAACCCGCATGACGACGGCCAGTTTCGATCTGTTGGTGGGGGCGACTGAAATGGTGCGCCATGATGCACCCGGTGTCTTTTGGGCCATCGAGAACGCCAATCCACATGCAGGTGCTGTTCGGGAACAATTTTTTGCCTTGGCGATGGAAGTTCGCGATCAGCTTCGCGCGGATCAAAGCGAACTTATGCCTTTGGCTGCGGTCTGATGACACATATGTGGCGTATGGGGCAGGGGTATGTTGCGCTGCCGTATATGCAGGAAAACGCCGAAATATATGATTCTGTTTAATTTTTAGTCTGTTTATGGCCATAGGTGATGGAATTGAACCCATTCAACTGTGACGTAATGGAATAGATGATATGCAATCTTTGGCATTGAGAGTTTTCCGGAGTGCGATCATATTGCATTGCAGAAAGTGAAGTGATGAACGCGCCAACCAAAGCGGAGACCCCGCAGGCAAGCGTTCTGTTTTTTTAAAACCCAAGGAGGTTCAACATGTTCCTGTCCAGTATTCTCGTTGCTGTTCGCCGTTGGGCCTATGCACGCTCTGTCGCGAATGAACTCTACAATCTTGACAAGCGTGACCTGGATGATGTCGGAATTTCGCATTGGCAGATCAAAGATGTTGCTCGTAAAGCAGCGCGCGACGCGATCGCCTAAGCCAGACCAAATTTCGACAGCGCCAGTTTATAGGCAGCTGTGTAAGCAGAAGCCGGACATTTTGTCCGGCTTTTTGTTTTTTGGCCTAATGTTGAGTTTTCATTTGAATATTGCGTGATGCAGAAATTGAGGCATCACAGAACCCCGCCGTATGATGAATGGCGTTCGGGGCCTGCAGATGATCGACAAGAACCAGATTGATGGTCCGCTATATCGTTTTGTTCGAGTATGAACGCGATTCGCAACCACAGCTATTTCAAGTGTTTGGAAAGATCTCCTAAATAATTGCAACGATAAGCATTCGCATAGATTTGTCTGCGAATGATTTTTACTTGATGCGTAACTTTAGGAAGTTTACGAAAAAACGCGTAATTTATTGATAATGGTAATCAAAATCGCATTTTTCACTTGAAAAGAGGTTGGGCCGATCCCACTATTTGATCAGACCAATCATCAGGAGTACCCCCATGAAAGGTGATCCCAAGATCATCGGATACCTTAATCGCATTCTGACCAATCAGTTGACCGCGATTAACCAGTACTTCCTGCACGCCCGCATGCTTCGTGACTGGGGTGTCGAAGAAATGGGCGAGTATGAGTACAAGCTTTCAATCAAGGAAATGAAACGCGCCGATGAGAGCATCGAGCGCATTCTGTTCCTTGAGGGGCTGCCTAACCTTCAGAACCTTAACAAGCTTATGATCGGCGAGAATGTCGAGGAAATCGTTTCCTGTGACATGAAGTTCGAGTTGGCAAGCCTTCCGGTATTGCGCGAGGCGATTACCGCCTGCGAACAGGCCGAGGATTTTGTCACCCGTGATCTTTTGGTTAAATTCCTCGAAGATCAGGAAGAACACGTCGATTGGCTTGAGACCGAGCAGTGGCAACTCGAAAATGTCGGGATGCAGAATTACATTCAAAGCCGTTCTGGCGACGGCGACTAACAATTTGGGAGCTTATGCGCCATGAAGGGTAGCAAGAAAGTTATCGACGCACTGAACAAGCAGCTTACGGCTGAATTGTCGGCGGCCGATCAGTACAATACCCATGCTGAGATGTATCTCGATTGGGGACTGCATGCGCTTTACACCCGCATGCATCATGAAAAGGACGAAGAACTCGAACATGCGAAACGTTTGATCGAGCGTATTCTGTTCCTTGAAGGTGTGCCCGATACCGCATCGCGCAGTCCGATCAATATCGGTAAAACCGTGCCCGAGATGATGAAAAATGATCTTGTACACGAATATCATGTGATCGATCTTTTGAAAAAGGCGATCAAGATCGCCGAGAAGGAAGACGATTTTCAGACCCGGAACATGTTGACGGTTCTGCTTGATGACAGCGAAGAAGATCATGCTTACTGGCTGGAACAGCAGATCCGTTTGATCGATATGATGGGCCTGCCGAACTATATTCAGTTCCGCGCTGTGGGCGAACCCAATCCGCACGGTTAAGACTGTAAACGTATAAGGCTGCAAGACCTCAATCAAAGCCCCGACATTGTTCGGGGCTTTTTTGTGTCTGATCAACACATAGAATAATTTGGTCGGTTTGAATTGCAGGGGTAAAAATTTGCCTTGACCTTCCAGTTGCTGGAACCTCTATGGTCGTCCATATAAGAGTTATCGATCCTCAAATGGTGATTAATATGGACAGGCAATCAGACCCCAATGCGCATGATGCCGGCAATGGTGCGCCTAATGTGCCACCCGCAGCAGATAGCGCGGCGCAACATGATATAACGCTTCAGGTTGGCGGGATGAGTTGTGCATCCTGTGTCGGTCGCGTTGAAAAGGCACTTGCCAAGCTGCCGGGCGTGAATGCGGATGTTAATCTTGCCCTGAACTCGGTCCATATCCGATACGATTCTGCGCGCCATTCGGTTGGGGATCTTGCCGGTGCAATCCGCAATGCCGGATATGTCGTCGAAGATGAAAGCATGTCTTTCGATATTGACGGCATGACCTGTGCAAATTGTGCGCTGCGTGTCGAAAAGGTATTGGGCAAGCTGCCCGGCGTGACCGAGGTCAGTGTGAATTTTGCCATGGAACGTGCCGATCTGCACACTGTTGCAGGGCAGGTTGACGATGCGCAAGTCATCGCAGCCGTTGAAAAGGCCGGATATCATGCTGTATCACGTAACAAATCGGACGCGTCCGTCGATGCAGGGGGCGCCGACGCCAAGAATACCGGTATCGACAAATCCCTTTTATGGCTGGGTGCTGCAATCATCCTGACCGCACCACTTGTGGCGCAGATGATCTGGATGTATCTGGGCGTTGATCTGCATCTTGCCCCCTGGGTCGAGTTGGCATTGGCGACGCCGGTCCAGTTTATCATTGGCTGGCGGTTCTATCGCGGGGCGTGGATGGCGCTGCGCAATGCCAGTGCGAATATGGATGTGCTGGTCGCGCTTGGTACGTCGGCGGCATATTTCCTGAGCCTTTATAACATGCTTGCCGCGGGCGAAAGCGGGCAAACACATCTGTATTTCGAGGCATCTGCCGCCATCGTTACCTTGATTTTGGCGGGCAAGATCATGGAAGAACGTGCCAAGCGCGGGGCATCGGCGGCCATTCGTGAATTGATGGCGTTGCGGCCGCGCCGCGCGCGCAAGTTTGATGCGGTCAATGGCGAGGTCGAAGTTGATATCGCCGAGCTTTCGATTGGCGATATCGTTCGGGTTTTGCCGGGCGAACGTATTCCGGTTGATGGCAAGGTATCGGCGGGCGAAAGTGAATTGGATGAAAGCCTGATTACCGGCGAAACGCGGCCCGTCGCGCGTGTGTCGGGCGATCATGTGGTTGGCGGTGCGGTTAACGGTACCGGGCGTCTGGATATCGAAGTGACGGCGATTGGCGAAGACACCACGCTATCGCGTATCATTCGACTGGTCGAACAGGCGCAAACGGGTAAGGCACCGGTCCAAAAAATGGTCGACAAGGTATCGGGCATCTTTGTTCCGGCGGTCATTGTGATTGCATTGATCACCCTTGGCGGGTGGATGGTATTCGGTGCGACATTTGAAACGTCGATTGTTGCGGCGGTTTCGGTTTTGGTAATTGCCTGCCCATGTGCCTTGGGATTGGCGACGCCAACAGCATTGGTTGCCGGGACGGGGGCTGCGGCCAAAAATGGTATTTTAATTCGTAATTTTGATGCGCTTGAACAGGCGCATAATGTCGATACCGTGGTGTTTGATAAAACCGGAACCCTGACCGAGGGCAGACCTACGGTACGTGATATCAAACCGGTCAAGGATGTAGATCGATCCGATCTGTTGCGCATGGCAGCCGCCGTGCAGGCCGCAAGCGAGCATCCGTTGGCCCGTGCGGTTGTTGATGCGGCGCGTGATCAGGGTGTCAAAATCCCCGATATTACTGATTTCAGCAGCAAGACCGGTGCCGGAGTCATGGCAAAGGTTGAAGGCCGTAAGGTCGTGATTGGTAGCGAAGCCATGTTGGTTGACCTTGGTATTGCATTGCCGGAGGATGATTTTATCAATCAGGTTTCCGAATATGAAAGCCGGGGGCAGACCGTCATTCTGGTGGCCCTGAACGGCAAGTTTTCAGGCTTTATTACGTTGGAAGATCGGATACGGGCATCGGCAAAACAGGCGATTGCGGATCTGAAGGCGCGTGGCATCAATAGCATCATGTTATCGGGCGATGGCGAAGACGTTGCTGCTTATGTTGCGGCCGAGCTTGGGCTTGAAGAGGGACGGGGGCGTATTCGCCCGCAAGATAAGGCACGTGAAGTCGAAAAACTGCGTAAAGCCGGGCGTCATGTGGCGATGGTCGGGGATGGTATTAATGATGCGCCCGCACTGGCCGCGGCTGATGTCGGCATTGCCATGGGCGGTGGAACAGATGTTGCGATGGAAACCGCCGGAATTACCCTGATGCGGTCTGATCCGGCATTGGTGGCGGGCGCGATTGACGTGTCGATCGCCACCCGGCGTAAAATTGCGCAAAATCTGTTCTGGGCCTTTGGCTATAACGTTATCGGTGTGCCACTGGCAGCATTTGGCATTCTAAGCCCGGCAATTGCCGGGGCGGCGATGGCGCTAAGTTCGGTTTCTGTTGTGAGCAACTCGTTGATGCTGCGAGGGTGGAAATCACGGGGGGATAAATCATGAATATTTCCGACGCATCACGCGATAGCGGCCTTCCGGCAAAAACCATCCGCTATTATGAGGATATCGGGCTGGTGAAGCCCGGGCGTCTTGGCAATGGGTATCGTGATTATAACGATGACGACCTGCACAAGTTGCGCTTTTTACAACGGTCGCGAGGGCTTGGATTCTCGGTCGAGGATTGCCGTGGTTTGCTATCGCTTTATGAAGACCGTAACCGGGCTTCGGCCGATGTAAAGGAAATCGCCAAATCACATCTGGCCGAGATCGAACGTAAGATTTCGGAATTGCAAAGCCTGCAAAAGACCCTGTCGCATCTGGTTGACGCCTGTCATGGCGATCACCGTCCGCATTGTCCCATTATCAACGATCTGGCGAGATAGCCATTAATCCCGAAAAGGAAGAAGTTCGGTGAAAAAGAAATTGATTTTTGCCATTGGCGGAGCTGTGTCTGCAATCATCGTGGGAGCTGCCATTTTCTATGGCACAGGCAAGAATGATGATGTTGCACAAATTCGCCTGCAATCTGATGATCTGCAACTGGTTGCAATGGGCAAGAAGGTTTATGACGCCAATTGTGCGTCCTGCCATGGCCGCGACTTTAAGGGCGAAGCCAATTGGCGTAAACGCGGCAAAGACGGCTTGATGCCGGCACCTCCCCATGATGAAACGGGTCATACATGGCATCATCCCGATGGGCTTTTGTTTGCCCTGACCAAATACGGTCCGGCAAAGGTGATTGGTGATGGCTATCAGTCGTCAATGCCGGGGTTTGAAGGTGTCCTGACGGATGATGAAATCATCGGCGCGCTTTCCTATATCAAAAGTCGCTGGCCCGGGGAAATCCGCATGCGCCATGATCAAATGAACCAATCGGCCATGCAATAAGCCGTCAATCAGGCAAGAGGCCCGGCTCTTTATTCGTCGGGCCTTTGTTCTTTCAGTGTTCTTCGCGCTACAGGGGCTAGATACGGGGTAGGGCAATGCGAACAGTTGTCCCCTTGCCGAGGTCGCTTTCGATGCTTAGTCGCCCGCCATGTAGCTCGATTAGAAGCTTTGCCAGTGGCAGACCAAGACCGGTACCGGCACTTTCCTTGACCCCGGTGGGGTGAAGCTGTGAGAATCGGGCAAGGGCACGCGGAATGTCATTGGGACTCATACCCACGCCATTATCCTGAACGGCAAAGCTGATTTCATCATCATGTGCTTTCAGCGAGATCGAAATTTTACCGTGGTCGGGGGTAAATTTTGCAGCATTGCTGAGGATGTTGATCAGGATTTGTTTAAGTTTTAGCCGATCACATTGCATCACTAATGGTTTGCTCGGAAGATCAAGGGTGAGCTTGTGATGGCGTTTTTTGATGTCATCGCGGACAAGCTTTGCGGCTTCCTGTGTGACGGAAACAACGTCTTCTTCGGACAGTTGCAATGCCATGGAACCGTTGGAAAGTTTGGAAACATCCAGAACATTGTTGACCAGTTCCAACAAATGAGTCCCGGCTTCGTGAACATCGCGCCCGCAATCGCGATATCCGTCGGGTAAATCACCCAACACGCCATGTGCAATCAGTTCGGAATTGCCAATGATTGCGTTAAGCGGAGTGCGCAATTCATGGCCCATATTAGCAATGAAGTCTGATTTTGATGCGTTCGAATCGGATCGTTCGCGGTTTTGTTCCATCAATGTCCGCTCGGCCTGTTGTTGCCGATCATTTTCAAGCAAGGTCATCAGAACAGCGGTTCGTGTTTCGGTACCGCCGAAATATTCAAGCGGTGCGATGGACAGGTCACAAACATGGCTGTCATCGTTGGCATTGACCAGAACGATATCCCCGCGCCATGTCCGGCCAGATGCAAAGACGTCATCAATGTCATTGAGAAGGCCTGCGGACAAAAAACCGGCCTTGCGCCCGATCATTTTGTCACGCGCAACCCCGATCAGTTGGGCCATGGCTTCGTTGCATTGCAAAACCTTGCCGCCCCTGTCGCAAATAACCGCAGCATAGGGCAGGGCATCAAGCACAACCTGATCTGCCAATGGTGCGGTTTCGGTGCCAACCGGGTTGTCGTTGATTAAATTTGCCCCTGGTCCCATGGTCATCCAGTCAAACGTTTAAAAACGGTCGATGCCCAGCCCGAGAAGCGAAATATCAGGCGTACGGCCGTCGATTAAATCAGCAACGGCCTTGCCGGACCCACAACTCATGGTCCAGCCCAATGTCCCGTGCCCCGTGTTTAAATACAGATTATCATATTTGGTATCACTAATGACAGGGGCAGAATCAGGTGTTACCGGCCGAAGTCCCGACCAATGTTCGATTGTTGACCGGTCACCGGAATTTGGAAACAGTTCGAATGCCTTATCCATGATCATGCGTTGGCGCCGTTCCGACATTCGAAGGTCATAACCGTCCAGTTCGGCCGTTCCCGCTACCCGCAACCGGTTCCCAAGGCGTGAATAGACCATTTTGACACTGTCATCGATCAGGGCAACTTGCGGTGCACCGTTATATCCGGTGGTGTCGATGCTGATCGAATATCCCTTGCAGGGGTAAACCGGCAAATGAATGCCAAGCGGCTTTAACAAAAGCGGGCTGTAACTACCCAGACACATCAAATAGCAATCGCCCGTGACATCGCCTTGATCGGTGCCGATGGCGGTAATCCGGCCTTGATCACGTTTTATGGCTGTGATGGTGGTGTCGAGCTTGAAGGTCGCACCCTGTTCGACGCAGCGTTTTGCCAAGGATTCGGTAAATTTTCGGGCGTCGCCGCTTTCATCATCGGGGGTAAAGCTGCCGCCGATGATTTTGGCATTGCTGTCACGAAGGGCCGGTTCGATTTCAAGGCATTCTTGCGCGCTGACCATATGGCGGCGAAGCCCGAATTCCTGCATTTGACGGGTTGTTTTCTCGACAGATGCCAGTTCGTCCTCGGTCCGGCAAACATGCAGAATGCCGTGTTCAAGGTGATCATATTCAAGACCAAGTGTCTGGCGCAGATTTTTCAGGCAATCACGGCTGTAAGTTGCAACCCGAAGGGATTTTTCAAGGTTTTCACGTGCGCGTGCTTCGGTGCAATTGCGTAAAAACCGCAAGCCCCATGAAAAAAGCTGCGGATCCCAGCGCATCCGAAATAAAAGTGGTGCCTCTTCGCGGCCCAGCCATTTCAGGATTTGCCCCGGTGTATGTTCATTAGCCCAAGGGGTTGCATGGCACGCGGAAATCTGGCCGCCATTGGCAAAGCTTGTTTCCTGCGCGCTTGCGTGCTGTCGGTCAATAACTGTTACCTGATGACCGTTTTGCAAAAGATACCAGGCCGCTGTCGTCCCGATGACGCCAGCGCCCATCACGACAACATGCATGCCGGAAAAGCCTCGTACGGATAGTTGACTGCGCGTTAGGGGCCGAACACATTTAATTAATGGGTCCTGTTCCTAATCTCTGACTCGCGATTGGGTTTGCAATATACTGATCGTGAAAACAAATAGCTACCGGTGTCTGTTTGATTTCCGGGCAAATTCGGCCATGTGCCAAAACAGCGTTTCTGACAGGTTAATATGCTTGAAATCTTGACCACCGAACAGATGTATGACGCCGACCGCAAAACCATCGAAGCCGGAACCCCCGGTGATGTTTTGATGGAAAATGCCGGGACGGCCGTGGTCGATGAGATCACATCACGTTGGTCGCCGCGATCCGCCACGGTTTTATGTGGTCCGGGGAATAACGGCGGGGACGGCTTTGTCATTGCACGTCTGTTGCGCAATGCTGGATGGTCGGTTCGCCTTGGCTTGTTATGCGATGTCGATAAACTGACGGGGGATGCGGCACTTAATGCCAAACGCTGGGACGGGGCCGTTGAACGCCTTTCGCCAGCGTTGTTGGTCGGGGCCGAATTAATTGTTGATTGCCTGTTTGGGGCAGGACTGGCCCGGGTGATAGACGGTGAAATTGCCGATCTGGTGCACACCGTTAACGCAGGCAATGTGCCGTTGATTGCCGTTGATGTTCCAACCGGGGTCGATGGCAATACTGGCGAGATCCGTGGTGTTGCGATCAAGGCAAATCTGACGGTTACATTCTGTCGGGCAAAACCCGGGCATTATTTGTTGCCGGGGCGTGTTTTGTGCGGTGAATTGGTTATTCGTGATATCGGAATTGCCGATCAAACTGTTCGCGATATCCGTCCGACATTAATGCGCAATGACCCGGCATGTTGGCGCGCAGGCATTCATTGGCCCGATTTGGACGGCCATAAATATCATCGCGGGCATTTGCTGGCGGTTGGCGGGGCGACCATGACCGGCGCGACGCGGCTTGTGGCGCGTGCCGCACGTCGGGTAGGGGCGGGACTTTTGACAGTCGTCGCCGAACCGGCAGCTCTGCCTGTTTATGCATCCGATAGTCCCGGCATCATGACCGCCCCAATCGCAAATCTTGACGAGCTTTTGAAAGATTGTCGCCACAATGCCGTGGTCATTGGGCCGGGGTTCGGAATTGGTGATGAAACGCGGAGCCGGATTATCCAGCTTTTGCATTATTGTCGCTGTACTGTGCTTGATGCTGATGCGCTAACCAGTTTTTCGGAACAACCAAGCACATTATTTTTTGCAATTCAGGGGCCGACAGTCCTGACCCCGCACGAGGGGGAATTTGCCCGCCTGTTCCCCGATATCGAAGGCGACAAGCTAACGCGTGCCCGCGCCGCGGCAAAGCGAAGTGGTGCAACTGTCCTGATTAAAGGTGCAGATACTGTAATTGCTGCACCTGACGGACGTGCCGCAATCAGCGTGATCAATGCACCCTGGTTGGCAACAGCGGGGTCGGGGGATGTTCTGTCGGGGATTATCGGCGGGTTAATGGCGCAGGGTATGGATATGTTTGATGCTGCTTGCATGGCTGTTTGGTTGCATGCACGCGCTGGCGCCGATATTGGACCGGGATTGATTGCCGAAGATATTCCAAAGCATTTGCCCGTTCTGTTGGGGGAGCTTTGGCGATCCTTGCCCAAATAATTTAACAGATCGAACGCAAATGGATTGCGGTCCCGTCATTCGGGGCAAGTCATTCAAGTGACCATAATTGTTGCCCTTTGGATTCTCGTGATTTGGACGGGGTCTTTTGTCACAAAATATTGAAAGATAAATATCTTTCGACGACTTTGGTCTGTGCATCTGTACAAATCAGGGCGGCCAGGACGGTTGTTTGGACCCTGGGGCGACATTTTTCGCACCTGCAGGCAATATTGAAGAATAAAGAAATTCAGCCGGTTTGGATATAAATGTCAGACGGAATGCATTTGGCTAAAAGGCGATGCTTGCATGAGGCAAGCGAAGTTTGTATTAAGGCGCACCCACACCGGTACTGTCGGTGTGTTTTGGTATGCTTATGTGCGGGCGTGGCGGAATTGGTAGACGCGCCAGGTTTAGGTCCTGGTGAAGCAATTCGTGGGGGTTCGAGTCCCTTCGCCCGTACCATAAGCGGACCATAAATTAAGACCATGATGCATATTCGTTTAGTCATATTGACTTTCTGACGTCCGGACTGCGTCGCGTAACGGACATTATTCGAACCAAGCAAAAGAGTTATCTATGCAGGTTACTGAAACCAAAAATGAAGGCCTGGCGCGCGAGTTTAAAGTCGTTGTGCCCGCCGCTCAGATTGAAGAAAAAGTCGTCGCCAAGCTCGACGAGATCAAAGACCAGGTTCGCCTCCCGGGTTTCCGTCCGGGCAAAATTCCGGCGAAACTGCTGCGCCAGCGCTATGGCCAGACTGTCATGGGCGAAGTTCTTGAAACCGCTGTGAACGAAAACACCGGTAAAGTTCTTAACGACAATGACCTGCGCCCGGCTGTTCAGCCGAAAATCGAAGTTACTTCGTTTGAAGAAGGCAAGGATCTTGAATTCGAAATCGTAATCGAAATCATTCCGGCCATCGAACCAATGGACTTCAAAAAGCTGACGCTGACCCGCGAAGTTGTTGAGCTTGATGACGAAAAAGTCAACGAAACGCTTGATCGTATCGCAAAAGCACAGGGCACGACCGAGCCGCTTGCACGCAAGCGCAAGTCGAAAAAAGATGACGTTGTTGTCATCGATTTCCTTGGTAAAATTGGCGGCGAAGCATTCGAGGGCGGCAAAGCCGAAGATTACGAACTCGAACTTGGTTCGAATTCCTTCATCGAAGGTTTCGAAGACCAGTTGACTGGTGTTAACGCCGGTGACGAACTGGTTGTTAAGGTTAAATTCCCTGAAGAATACGGTTCCGCAGAGCTGGCAGGTAAAGATGCCGAGTTCGACGTTACCGTTAAGGAAATCAAGGAAAAGAAACCCGCTGCTCTTGACGATGAACTCGCCAAGAAACTCGGCCAGGAAAGCTTTGATTCGCTTAAAGACGCAATCCGCAAGGATTACGGCCGTGAGTACGAATCGGTTGCCCGTCAGAAAATGAAACGTCAGCTTCTTGATGCTTTGGCTGAAAACCACAGCTTCGAACTGCCGACCAGCTTGGTCGACAACGAACTGGAAGGTATTATCGGCCAGATCAAACAGGCACGTGAAGCCGGTCAGGAAGATGACGAAACCAAAGGCAAGTCTGAAGAAGAATTGACCGCTGAATTCCGCGAAATCGCAGAACGCCGCGTTCTTCTGGGCCTGTTGCTGGCGGAAGTCGGTCGCAAGAACGACATCCAGGTTACCCAGGAAGATGTGAATAAAGTCCTTGTTGCCGAAGCCCAGAAATATCCGGGTCAGGAACAGCAGGTTATTGAATTCTATAAAAATAACCCGCAGGCCTTGCAGGGGCTTCAAGGCCCTGTATATGAAGACAAGGTCGTTGATTACATCGTCGAACTCGCCAAGGTGGAAGAAAAGACCGTTTCGGTTGAAGACCTTCTGAAGCCTGAAGAGGAAGACGAAGCTCCGAAGAAATCGGCTGCCAAGAAGGCACCGGCGAAAAAAGCTGCAGACAAAGAGGCTCCGGCCAAGAAAGCTGCTGCGAAAAAGCCGGCCGCCAAGAAAAAAGCCGACAAATCGGAAGAAAAGTAATCCGTCCGACATACCGGTTTAGGATGCAGCAAGGAGATTGCAGTCGATGATTGAAGCACAGATGAACACGCTCGTGCCGATGGTGGTTGAACAAACCAGCCGTGGTGAACGGGCTTATGACATCTTTTCCCGACTTCTTAAGGAGCGGATTGTCTTCATCAACGGCCAGGTTCATGACGGCATGTCGTCACTGATCTGCGCGCAGTTGCTGCATCTCGAATCGGAAAATCCGGATAAGGATATTTCGATCTATATCAACTCCCCGGGTGGGGTGGTGACGTCGGGATTGGCGATCTATGACACCATGCAATACATCCGTTGTGATGTATCAACGGTGTGCATGGGGCAGGCGGCCTCTATGGGCTCGCTGTTGCTGATGGCGGGTGCAAAGGGCAAGCGTTATAGCCTGCCTAATGCGCGTGTTATGATCCACCAACCATCCGGCGGGTTCCAGGGGCAGGCATCGGATATCGAAATCCATGCTCGCGAAATTCTGGCACTGCGTCAGCGTCTTAATGAGATTTATGTCGAACATACCGGCCGTGATCTTAAGACCATTGAAGACGCGATGGAGCGTGATAACTTCCTGACCCCGGATCAGGCCAAGGAATTTGGCTTGATCGACGAGGTGGTTACCTCGCGTCCGAAACAAGAAACGGACGCGAAAAAAGATTGATCGTTTCATAACGATCCTGTGAAAACGCCCCGGTGTTTGGCCGGGGCGTTTTTTTATGTCTTGCACCGCTTCCGGTTTAAGTCATAGACACAAGGTACTAAGTAGGTTCTGTGACAATGTTTGGAACATGCGCAAACCCATAACGTTCAGGTGATATTGAATGGGGGTTTCGCATCCTTGGGTGAGATCCCATATCAAACATGTGGCCATATGGCCGATAAGTGCAGATTAAACGTTGAGATCGGTATCGTTTACCGGCTAACATAGCGATAAAAGATAACGTCAAACGTAATTGGGGTTTGTATGAGCAAATCGAATAGCGGGGACTCCAAGAACACTCTGTATTGTTCTTTCTGTGGAAAGAGCCAGCACGAGGTTCGCAAGCTCATCGCCGGTCCAACCGTATTCATCTGTGATGAATGCGTAGAGCTTTGCATGGACATCATCCGCGAAGAGCACAAAACCCATCTCGTCAAATCGGCAGACGGGGTGCCTTCTCCGCAAGAGATTTGCAAGGTTCTTGATGATTATGTCATCGGTCAAGGCCATGCGAAGAAAGTTCTCTCTGTCGCGGTTCACAACCATTACAAACGTCTGAATCACGCCAGCAAGAACGAAGATATTGAACTGGCAAAGTCGAACATCATGCTGGTTGGTCCGACCGGTTGCGGTAAAACGCTTCTGGCACAGACCTTGGCACGCATCCTTGATGTGCCGTTCACTATGGCAGATGCAACGACCCTTACCGAAGCGGGTTATGTCGGTGAGGATGTCGAGAATATCATTCTGAAGCTGCTTCAGTCAGCGGATTACAATGTTGAACGTGCGCAGCGCGGCATCGTCTATATCGACGAAGTCGACAAGATTTCGCGCAAGTCTGACAATCCGTCGATCACGCGCGATGTATCGGGCGAGGGTGTGCAGCAGGCTCTTCTGAAGATCATGGAAGGCACGGTTGCTTCGGTTCCACCGCAGGGCGGGCGTAAACATCCGCAGCAGGAATTCCTGCAGGTTGATACGACCAATATCCTGTTCATCGTCGGCGGCGCGTTCGCTGGTCTGGATAAGGTGATTTCGCAACGTGGCAAAGGCAGTGCAATTGGTTTTGGTGCCGATGTCAGAGGCCCGGAAGAACGTCGTACGGGCGATGTCCTGCGCGAAGTCGAACCGGAAGATCTTTTGAAATTCGGTCTTATTCCTGAATTCATTGGTCGTTTGCCGGTTCTGGCCACGCTTGAAGACCTTGATGATGATGCGCTGGTCAAAATCCTGACTGAACCGAAAAACGCACTGATCAAGCAGTATCAACGTCTGTTCGATATGGAAGACGTGAAACTGAGCTTCCAGCCCGAGGCACTTAAGGCGATTGCCGAAAAAGCAATCGATCGCAAGACCGGGGCGCGTGGCCTGCGGTCGATCATGGAAGGCATTTTGCTCGATACCATGTTCGAACTGCCGACCATGGATAGTGTCGAGGAAATTGTGATCAACCGTGACGTCGTTGAAGGAAAGGCAAAGCCATTGCTGATCCATGCTGAACGACGTGAAGGTGTCGAACACAGTGCCTGATTTCTGATCCCGCACCGGCATCCTATTGCGGTGCGGGCATTTCAGATTATCTTTTGAATGTTCGCGTTGCTGGTGGGGCCTATTGCAGGACCCCAGCAACGTTTTGGCTCAGATTAGGGAATAGAACATAATGGTTGATTTGGCGCGTGGCGAAATATATCCGGTTCTGCCGTTGCGCGACATCGTGGTGTTTCCGCACATGATCGTTCCGCTGTTTGTCGGACGTGAAAAATCTGTGCGGGCACTTGAAGATGTTATGCGCGAAGACAAGCAGATCATGCTTGTTACCCAAAAGGATGCGGGTCTTGATGATCCGTCTGTTGGTGATCTGTACGAAGTTGGTACCGTCGCAACCGTTTTGCAGCTGCTTAAGCTGCCGGACGGGACGGTCAAGGTGCTTGTCGAAGGTGGCAAACGTGCCGAGATTTCCGGATTTGTCGATAATCCTGATTTTTTCCAGGCTTATGCCACTATTCGTGACGAAGCGGACGAGGACGATAGCGAGATGGAAGCTCTTGCACGTTCTGTCGTTGGCCAGTTTGAACAGTACATCAAGCTGAATAAGAAAATTCCGCCAGAAGTTCTGGTTTCGGTCAATCAGATCGAAGAACCGGCAAAGCTTGCCGATACGGTGGCATCCCACCTGTCGCTTAAGATTTCCGAAAAACAGGAACTTTTGGAAACCGCCCTTGTTGGTGATCGTCTGGAACGCATTTTCGGTTTCATGGAATCGGAAATCGGTGTCTTGCAGGTCGAAAAGAAGATCCGCAATCGCGTCAAGCGGCAGATGGAGAAAACCCAGCGCGAGTATTATCTGAATGAACAGCTTAAAGCCATTCAGAAGGAACTCGGCGAGGGCGAAGATGGCAAGGATGAAGCTTCTGAAATCGAAGAGAAGCTAAACAAGGCCAAAATGCCCAAAGAGGCCAAGGAAAAAGCCCAGGCCGAACTCAAGAAATTGCGCAATATGAGCCCGATGTCGGCCGAGGCCACCGTGGTGCGTAACTATCTTGACTGGATGGTGTCTCTTCCGTGGAACAAGCGGTCGCGTGTTTCGCTTGATTTGAAAAAGGCCAAAAAGGTTCTCGACAAAGAGCATTACGGTCTTGAGAAGGTCAAAGAACACATTCTTGAATATTTAGCCGTTCAGGCGCGCGTTAAAAAAGTCAAAGGCCCTATCCTTTGCCTTGTCGGTCCTCCGGGCGTTGGTAAAACATCGCTGGGTAAATCGATGGCCAATGCGACCGGGCGCGCGTTTGTGCGCATGTCGCTTGGCGGGGTTCGGGACGAATCCGAAATTCGTGGTCATCGCCGGACTTATATCGGTTCCATGCCGGGCAAGATTGTTCAGGGCATGAAAAAGGCGAAATATTCTAACCCGCTGTTCCTTCTCGATGAGATTGAAAAAATGGGTTCGGATTTCCGCGGCGATCCGGCTTCTGCCTTGTTGGAAGTTCTCGATCCGGAACAGAATTCGACCTTTAACGATCACTATCTGGAGGTCGATTATGATCTTTCGGATGTGATGTTTGTGACCACGGCCAACAGCCTGCGTATGCAGCAGCCGTTGCTTGACCGTATGGAAATCATTCGTATCTCGGGTTACACCGAGGATGAAAAGGTCGAAATTGCCAAGCGCCATCTGATCCCGAAACAGGTCAAGGATAGCGGCCTGAGAAAAGACGAGTGGAGCATTTCCGACGACGCTGTTCGCGATTTGATTCGTTATTACACCCGCGAAGCCGGTGTGCGTAGCTTGGAACGTGAACTTGCAAGGCTTACCCGCAAGGCGACCAAGCGGATCATGCTTGAAAGCATCACCTCGGTGCGTGTGACACCGCGCACTCTTGGAAAATATGCCGGTATTCGCAAATTCCGTTACGGCGAAACCGAAGGCGAAGATCAGGTCGGTGTTGTTACCGGTCTGGCTTATACCGAATTTGGCGGCGATTTGTTGCAGATTGAATCGGTCACTGTACCGGGCAAGGGCAACATGAAAACCACCGGTAAACTCGGTGAAGTCATGACAGAATCGATCCAGGCGGCGACCTCGTTTGTGCGTTCGCGTGCGACTCAGTTCGGGATTAAGCCGACCCTGTTCCAGAAACGCGACATTCACGTTCACGTTCCCGAAGGCGCGATCCCGAAAGATGGTCCGTCGGCTGGTGTTGGTATGGTGACGTCGGTTGTTTCGGTTCTGACCGGAAACCCGGTGCGCAAGGACGTCGCGATGACAGGGGAAGTAACCCTGCGTGGCCGTGTGCTTGCGATTGGCGGTTTGAAAGAAAAACTTCTGGCGGCTTTGCGCGGCGGTGTGAAAATCGTCCTGATCCCGCAGGAAAATGAAAAAGATCTGGAAGAGATTCCGGACAACGTTAAACGTGGCATGAAAATCATTCCTGTTTCCCATGTTGACGAGGTTCTTCGTCATGCATTGGTCAATCCTTTGGTCCCGATTGAGTGGGAAGAAGAGGTGGACGATGTTGCTGTTAAATCCAAAGACGGCGAAGAATCGGAAATCGGTGGTGTGACTACGCACTGATTGACGTTAAAAACGTTCAAATTCCGGGGGAGATGGCTATGTCATCTCCCCTTTTCTGTGGATAACTTTGACCAAGAATCGACACAGGTGCAGACTGGTGTGGCTGTAAAGCCGAAAAAAATCAAAAAAACGCTCAAAACCGCAGAAAACTGCGTCTCTCGCATTGACGTGATGTTTGCGACCTGCTTACACTGCCCATGCAACAGGTTTGGGGCAAACCAAATTTCCTTATAACTCCGAACGTCCAACAAGGGGGCCAGGAAGTGAATAAAAACGATCTTATTGGAAGTGTAGCTGCTAAAGCTGATCTGTCCAAAGCCGACGCTGGTAAAGCCGTTGACGCTGTTTTCGATTCCATTACCGAATCACTCAAAGGCGGTGACGAAGTTCGTCTCGTCGGTTTCGGTACCTTCGCTGTCGCTGCTCGCGCGGCTTCAAAAGGTCGCAACCCGCGCACCGGTGAAGAAATCGATATTCCGGCATCGAAACAGCCTAAATTCAAGGCTGGCAAGGGTCTTAAGGACGCAGTCAACTAAGCTTGACGATGTTCTGAAAAAAAATGCCGGTGACAAGCGTCACCGGCATTGCTTTTTCAAAATAGCATGTTATGTTCCGCCCGCTTCCGCAAAACGGGGCAACAAATTAAGGGTGATTAGCTCAGCTGGTTAGAGCATCTCGTTTACACCGAGAGGGTCGGGAGTTCGAATCTCTCATCACCCACCATTCTTGCAAAAGTCGGCCTTTGGCCGGCTTTTTGCGTTTTGGGGCATATTGTTTGTTTTGCGAATCCAGCATTTGTTTTTGGGCTGGCCTCGTATCACCAGCGGGGCGGTGATTAATCCCGGCGGTTGACGTGTTGCTGTGCGACAGGCAATCTTTTGCAAAATAATGCAGTCAGGAAACCGCCAACAATGACGATATCCTCTGAAACGCCTTTCAGCACGTTTGTGGCCACGGTCAGGGTTTTGGTTGCCGCAGCGCGGCATTTCACCCAAAGAGGGCTCTTGGTGGCGATAATCGCCCCCCTGATGCTGGTTGGCTGTTATCTGCCTGATGCATTCACCATTGATCTTAATGTCGATCAGAACGGCGATTACCGCCTTAGTTATCGTGGGCACTTGGTGCAGCCGACGATAACCGAGGGCTTGATGAATGGCTCGATCGATGAGGATGATGAGAAAAAGCGGGTTGAAATCGTGCTGGCGGATCTCAAACGCGATTCCGGTGTCAAACAGCTGACCTATCAGGGCAATGGTATTTTCAATATTGTCTATGAGCGACGCAGCAATATTATCCGCGATAAAAGCTATGTTTTTGTGCGCCGCAATTCACGAATCCTCGAAATGTTCTTTCGGGCAGAATCGAATACCGTTGAAATTCGCGGCGGTTTTGTCCCTGATCAGTATGAGGAGCGCCTGAACGCGCTTGGCTATCAGATGACCGGCAAGATCGAAATTCGGACAACGGCCGGCGTGCGCAGTCATAATGCGGCTGAGTTCCTGAATACGGGCGGTCAGAATCGATTGCGCTGGGAAATCAAATCAATCACCGACCCGGTTCCGAATGTCATCATCGGATAACCCCGGTGGTACGGTCGGGCAGGGGCCTTGTCCCTATGTCGCCAAATATAACATCTGAACAAAAAAGGGACAGCAAGTTGCTGTCCCGTAATGGTTTTTGATGTTTGTGGGGTGATATCGTTAAAACACCATTTCGTCCTCGCCCCCGCCTTCGGAGATGACGATCTGTCCCTGTGCAGCCAGTTCCTTGGCCAGTTGGACAATCATCATTTGCGATTCTTCAACATCGGACAGGCGCACCGGACCTAACGCATCCATATCTTCGCGCATCATTTTGCCAGCGCGTTCGGACATGTTCTTGAAGAACAGTTCGCGCATCGCGTCGGTCGATCCCTTGAGAGCCAATGCAAGCTTGTCTTTCTCGACCTGACGCAGCAGCGTTTGAACGCCGTTGTTGTCGAGGCGAGCAAGGTCTTCGAAGGTGAACATAAGAGCCTTGATCTTTTCCGCAGAGTCGCGGTTGCGTTCCTCGAGTGCGGTAAGGAACCGATCCTGGCTTTGCCGGTCAAGGCTGTTGAAGATATCGGCCATAAGTTCGTGGTTGTCGCCACGTGACCCGCGCGCAAGGTTCGACATGAACTCGGTACGAAGTGTTTTTTCGATGTTGTCGAGTACTTCTTTCTGCACAGCCTCCATGCGCAACATACGCATGATAACCTCCATCGAGAAGTTTTCCGGCAACAGGGAAAGCACTGCGGCCGAGTGCCCGGGTTTCAGCTTTGAAAGCACCACGCCCACGGTTTGCGGGTATTCGTTTTTCAAATAGTTGGCGAGAACGGCTTCGTTCACGTTGTTGAGCTTGTCCCACATGGTGCGACCCGCGGGACCGCGAATCTCTTCCATGATGCCGTTTACGCGGTCCTCGTTGAGGACTTTGGACAACAATCGTTCGGTTGTATCGAACGAGCCAACGAGCGAACCAGTTGATGATAGCTGATCTGCAAATTCGACAAACAGGCGTTCGACGACATTGGATCCGATGGTACCAAGGCTCGACATCGTCTGGGAAATCTCTTTGATTTCCTCGTCATCCATCATGCTGAACATTTTGGTGGCGTGTTCTTCACCAAGTGCCAACATCAGAATCGCGGCTTTTTCCGGGCCTGCCAGCGATCTGTATTCCTCTTTTACGCGCCCCACTGGTGATCTTCTCCGTCACTTGCGTTTATTCGCTTGCGCAAAACTGTCTGTTCGATTGCGCCAGAGAATATAATCTATTTATCAACAATTCTATAAAAGCCGACACGATGATGCAAAGGTAACCGGCGAATCCTATGTCGGAAGTTGTTGGAAACAAGATATTTGTCCGAAACTTGGGGGCTGTGATGCACTTCACTGGGCGAGGAACGCGCGCCCAATTGACGAGAAGGTTGAAAACGCTTGTATCAGCTTGACTTGCCATAGGTGCTGGTCTAACAAAGGCGCGCTAAATGCTGGTCATTTGGGGGCGTAGCTCAGTTGGTTAGAGCGCCGGCCTGTCACGCCGGAGGTCGCGGGTTCAAGTCCCGTCGCTCCCGCCATGATCATGCAGTCTGTTGTCTTACTTTGGACGTTTCGCCCTTTCCGCGATCATTTTTTCATGTGTTGCTGGTTTGCTTCGCAAGAAAAGGCCTTGATCATGGGCTGCTGCGCCCCGATATCGGACAACAGGGATTGGCAAAAAGATTAGGAAGTTTCCGGCCTTAGGCGGTGTTAAAACGGCTTGCGGGGCTGGAACTTGTGCGGTGCATACGTTATGGTGCGCCGTTATGGACCAGGTGGGGACCTGGTCGGGTCAAAAGAGGCCTGTTCTTGAGAGGTCAGTAGAGATGCAAGAGCTTCTTTCGGAATATCTTCCGATCCTGATTTTCATTGGGATCGCCGTCGGACTCTCGGCGGTAATCGTCATCGCGTCGCTGGTTTTGGCCAAGCAGGCCCCTGATGTTGAAAAACTGTCCGCATACGAATGCGGTTTTGCGCCGTTCGAGGATGCGCGCATCAAGTTCGACGTCCGGTTCTATTTGGTCGCAATCTTGTTCATCATTTTCGATCTGGAAGTTGCGTTCCTGTTTCCATGGGCTGTGACCCTTGGTGACATTGGCCACTTCGGGTTCTTCTCTATGGTGATTTTCCTGGCTGTGCTGACGGTCGGATTTGTCTACGAATGGAAGAAGGGAGCTTTGGAATGGGAGTGAGCACCAATACAGGCGCCCCCCTGGTGCCCGGTCAGGATCAGGATGTTCTGCTTAAGGGTGTGTTTGACGAGATGAATGACAAGGGCTTTGTCCTTGCCAATCTCGATAAACTCGCAAGCTGGGCGAGCACCGGTTCTTTGTGGCCGATGACGTTTGGTCTGGCCTGTTGTGCTGTGGAAATGATGCATGCTGCGGCGTCGCGCTATGACCTGGACCGTTACGGTTTGGTGTTCCGGCCGAGTCCGCGTCAGTCTGACGTGATGATTGTTGCCGGTACGCTGACCAACAAGATGGCGCCGGCGCTGCGCAAGGTCTACGACCAGATGGCCGAACCCCGCTGGGTGATCTCTATGGGGTCCTGCGCAAATGGCGGCGGCTACTATCATTATTCCTATTCGGTGGTGCGCGGTTGTGATCGCGTTGTTCCGGTGGATATATATGTTCCGGGGTGCCCGCCGACAGCCGAAGCGCTGATCTACGGTATTTTGCAGTTGCAAAAGAAAATCCGCCGTACCGGTGTCCTGACACGCTGATCCTTAATAGGGGGCTTGCATGAGCGAAGTGCTCAGCGATAACGGCGCCGCGCTAAAAGATCTTAAAGATCTTGTGGTGTCCCAGTTTTCCGATAACGTTCTGGAAACCCAGTATCGTTATGGTGAACTGTCCATCGTGGTTAAACGCGATTCTATTCTTAAAGTTCTGACTTTCCTCCGCGATGATGCGGGCTGCTTGTTCAAGCAGCTTATCGATATTTGCGGTGTTGATTATCCCGAACGCGCCGAGCGTTTTGACGTCGTTTACCATCTGCTCTCGCTCAAGCATAATCTGCGTGTGCGTGTAAAGGTTCACACCGACGAAGATACCCCGGTGCCAAGTACCGTTTCCCTCTTCAGCGCCGCCAATTGGTTTGAGCGCGAGGCATGGGATCTTTACGGCATTTTCTTTGATAATCATCCCGATCCACGCCGTATCCTGACGGACTATGGTTTTGAAGGACATCCGCTTCGCAAGGATTTCCCGCTGACCGGTTATGTCGAGGTTCGCTATGATGACGAGCAAAAGCGCGTTGTCTATGAACCGGTGAAGCTGGTGCAGGATTTCCGTAACTTTGATTTCGAAAGCCCATGGGAAGGCATCCAGCATGTCTTGCCGGGTGACGAAAAGGCGGAGGACAAAGTCTGATGTCCGAGCAAAAAATCAAAAACATGACCATGAACTTCGGCCCGCAGCACCCTGCGGCGCACGGTGTTTTGCGTCTGGTTCTTGAAATGGATGGCGAAGTTATTGAACGCGCCGATCCGCATATTGGTCTGCTGCACCGTGGTACGGAAAAGCTGATCGAATATAAAAACTATATTCAGGCGACCCCGTATTTCGACCGCCTCGACTATGTCGCACCAATGAACCAGGAACATGCTTATTGCCTGGCCATTGAAAAGCTGATGGGTGTCGAAGTGCCGAAACGTGCCCAATATATCCGCGTTCTGTATGCGGAAATGGGTCGTATTCTGAACCATCTTCTTAACCTGACGGCATTTGCACTCGACGTTGGTGCGATGACCCCGCTTTTGTGGGGCTTCGAGGAACGCGAAAAGCTCATGGAATTCTATGAGCGTGCATGTGGTGCGCGTCTTCATGCCAATTATTTCCGTCCGGGGGGCGTTGCTGCCGATCTTCCGGCGGGGCTTTTGGCTGATATTGATGCCTGGTGTGATCAGTTTCCGAAATTCGTCAATGATTTCGACCGTGTTCTGACCGGCAACCGTATCTTCAAACAGCGAACCGTTGATATCGGAACCGTTTCGGCCGAAGAAGCCCTTGATTGGGGCTTTACCGGTCCGAACATCCGGGCATCGGGTATGGCATGGGATCTGCGTAAGTCGCAGCCTTACGACTCCTACGAAGAATTCGATTTCGACATTCCAATTGGCAAGAATGGCGACTGCTATGATCGCTTCCTGGTGCGTTTCGAAGAAATGAACCAGTCGCTTAAGATCATGAAGCAGGCGATCAAGGAAATGCCGGATGGTGCCGTGATCGTTGAAAACAACAAGGTGGCTCCGCCGTCGCGTTCCGATATGAAACGCTCGATGGAAGCCCTGATCCATCACTTCAAACTCTTTACCGAAGGTTTCCACGTTCCGGCAGGTGAATGCTATGCTGCGGTCGAGGCACCAAAGGGTGAGTTTGGCGTGTATCTCGTTTCGGATGGCTCGAACCGTCCGTATCGCTGCAAAATTCGCGCACCCGGGTTCCCGCACCTTCAGGGCCTCGACTTCATGTCCAAAGGTCACATGCTGGCCGATGTCGTTGCCAATATCGGGTCGCTTGATATCGTTTTCGGTGAGATTGACCGATGAGCCATTTAAGAAGACCAGCTCCGAGAGAGCTTCAGCCTATCAGCTTCGCGTTTTCCCCGGAAAACATGGAGAAGGCGAAAAAAATTATCGCCAAGTATCCGGAAGGCCGCCAGCAAAGTGCGGTCATGCCGCTGCTTGATCTGGCACAGCGTCAGACCGAAGGTAACTGGGTTCCGACCGTCGCAATGGATTACATTGCCGATATGCTCGAAATGCCAGCCATTCGTGTCTATGAGGTGGCGACCTTCTATACGATGTATAATCTTGCCCCCGTGGGTAAGAACTTCATCCAGGTCTGCACCACGACGCCGTGCTGGCTTCGCGGTTCGGCCGATGTCGTCAAGACCTGCAAGCAGGAACTTGGCATTGATATTGGTGAAACCACGGAAGACGGCAAGTTCACTTTGATCGAAGTTGAATGCCTTGGGGCGTGCGTTAACGCACCAATGATGCAAGTCAACGACGATTTTTATGAAGACTTGAACGCCGATACCACCAAATCGATCCTTGAAGCCCTGAAAAAGGGTGAAAAGCCAAAAGCCGGTCCGCAGATCGGCCGTAAAGGCTGTGAGCCGATTGAGGGTCCCAAGGTTCTGAAAGCATTTTGTGGCTGTGGCGCTGCCGACCAGTCTGCTGATGCAAGCGAAGGGGAAGCCTGAGATGCTGCAGGACAAGGATCGTATCTTTACCAACCTGTATGGTTTTCAGGACTTCGGTCTTAAAGCTGCACAGGCACGTGGCAACTGGGACGGCACCAAGGCCCTGATCGACAAAGGGCGCGACTGGATCATCAGCGAGATGAAATCATCCGGTCTGCGTGGTCGCGGGGGCGCAGGTTTCCCGACGGGCTTGAAATGGTCGTTCATGCCCAAGGAATCTGATGGTCGTCCGAGCTACCTTGTGGTGAATGCTGACGAGGGCGAGCCGGGCACCTGTAAAGACCGCGAGATCATGCGTAATGATCCGCATACTCTGATTGAAGGGTGTCTTCTGGCTGCTTTCGCGATGAATGCTCATGCCGGGTATATTTATATCCGCGGTGAATTTTATCACGAAGCATCAAACCTGCAGCTTGCAATTGATCAGGCCTACGAAGCCGGTCTTCTTGGCAAGAATGCCTGTGGTTCGGGCTGGGACTTTGATCTTTACGTGCATCTTGGTGCCGGTGCTTACATCTGTGGCGAAGAAACCGCCCTGATCGAAAGCCTTGAAGGTAAAAAAGGTCAGCCGCGTCTTAAGCCGCCATTTCCGGCGAATGCCGGTCTGTATGGTTGCCCGACGACGGTGAACAACGTCGAATCGATTGCTGTGGTGCCGGAAATCCTGCGTCGCGGCGGGGCATGGTTCACCGGTTTTGGCCGTGAAAATAACCATGGCACCAAACTGTTTGCGATTTCGGGTCATGTTAATCAGCCTTGCACCGTGGAAGAATCCATGAGCATCCCGCTGCGTGAACTGATCGAAAAGCATTGCGGCGGCGTTCGTGGCGGCTGGGACAACCTTTTGGCTGTGATTCCCGGCGGTTCTTCGGTTCCGTTGATAACCAAAGATATTTGCGACGACGTGCTGATGGATTTCGATGCTCTGCGTGCAGTGGGATCGGGGCTTGGCACGGCGGCTGTGATCGTGATGGATAAATCCACTGATATTGTCTATGCGATTGCGCGTTTGTCTGAATTCTACAAACATGAAAGCTGTGGTCAGTGCACGCCGTGCCGTGAAGGTACTGGTTGGATGGCGCGTATTATGTCGCGTATGGTCCGCGGCGAGGCTACGCTTGATGAAATTGATCTGTTGTGGGATGTGACCAAGCAGGTTGAAGGCCACACCATTTGTGCGCTTGGCGATGCTGCTGCATGGCCAATCCAGGGTTTGATCCGTCACTTCCGTCCCGAAATGGAACGTCGGATCAAAGAATATCGCGCACGGATTGCGGCCTGAGAGAGACCTGTTGAGAGGGATTGAGACATGCCGAAACTGACAGTTGACGGTATAGAAGTTGAAGTAGAAGCCGGGGCGACAGTCCTTCAGGCCTGTGAAGAGGCGGGGAAAGAAATCCCGCGTTTCTGCTATCACGAACGCCTGTCAATCGCTGGCAACTGCCGTATGTGTCTGGTTGAAATGGAACGCGCACCGAAACCGGTCGCATCCTGTGCCATGCCTGCGGCAGATGGAATGGTGATCAAGACGGATTCTGATCTGGTCAAGAAAGCACGTACTGGCGTGATGGAATTCTTGTTGATCAACCATCCGCTGGATTGCCCGATCTGTGACCAGGGTGGTGAATGTGACCTTCAGGACCAGGCGATGGCCTATGGTTGTGGTTCATCGCGTTACGCCGAGAAAAAGCGTGCGGTTAAAGACAAAGAACTTGGCCCGATCGTGAAAACGATCATGACGCGTTGCATTCACTGTACGCGCTGCGTTCGTTTCTCCGAGGAAGTCGCCGGTGTCGGCACCATGGGGGCTGTTTACCGTGGCGAAGACACCGAGGTTGGACCCTATATCGAAGCATCGATCAATTCCGAACTATCCGGTAACCTGATCGATCTTTGCCCGGTTGGCGCCCTGACGTCCAAGCCCTATGCGTTTACCGCCCGTCCTTGGGAACTGAAAAAGACCGACAGCATTGATGTGATGGATGCGGTTGGTTCGAATATCCGTGTCGATTCACGTGGTTCCGAAGTTCTGCGCGTTCTGCCGCGCACCAATGACGACGTAAACGAAGAATGGATTTCGGACAAAACCCGTTATGCCATTGATGGCCTGAAACGCCAGCGTCTTGACCGCCCGTATGTCCGTGTTAATGGCAAGCTTCAGGCTGTCAGTTGGGACGAGGCATTTGCGGCGATCAAGGCAAAGGTTTCCGGTCTTGACGGTAAAAAGATTGCTGCGATTGCCGGTGATACGGTCGATTGTGAATCAATGACTGCACTTAAGGATCTGATGGGCAAGCTTGGCTCGCCGAACCTTGATTGTCGTCAGGACGGTTCGAAAATCGGTGGTCCGCGTGCATCCTATATCTTTAACTCGACGATTTCAGGGATCGACGAAGCCGATGCCTGCTTGATCGTTGGGGCGAATATTCGTGCCGAAGCACCAATCATCAATTCGCGTTTGCGCAAACGCTGGCGTTCGACCACCGGTGATTTCAAGGTCGGCATCATTGGCGAAAGCTGGGATACGACATTCAAGCACGACTATCTTGGTGCCGGTGCCGAAACGCTTTCTGCCGTTCTTGATGGCAAAAGCGAGTTTGCCAAGGTTCTTGAAGCTGCCGAAAAGCCGATGATCATCATTGGCATGGGCGCATTGAACCGTGACGACCGTGATGCTGTTCTGGCAACCGCGCGTGCGATTGCTGACAAGTTCGGCATGGTTACGGGTGAATGGAACGGCTTTAACGTTCTGCATACTGCCGCATCGCGTGTTGGCGGTTTGGATCTGGGCTTTGTCCCGGGTGAGGGCGGTTTGGCAACCAATGACATTCTTGATGCTGCGGCAAAGGGCGATGTTGAAGTTGTCTATCTTCTTGGTGCCGATGAAATCGACATGTCGAAACTTGATAAGGCCTTTGTGGTTTATCAGGGGGCGATGGGTGATGCCGGGGCACAAGCTGCCGATGTAATCCTGCCGGGTGCGGCATACACCGAAAAGAACGGGACGTATGTCAATACCGAAGGCCGCGCACAGCAAGGCTGGCGCGCTGTTTTCCCGGTTGGCGAAGCCAAGGAAGACTGGGCCATTGTTCGTGCGCTTTCGGGGGCACTTGGTCAGGTACTTCCTTATGACAGTCTTGATGCCGTGCGTTCGCGCATGGTTGAACTCAGCCCGGTTTTTGCCTCGCTGAATGCTGTTACCAAGGCCGAGTGGGCCGATTTCGGCAAGGCAGGCGACATGAAGCCGGAAGGCTTCGCAACGCCGGTTCGCAATTTCTATATGACCGACCCGATCAGCCGTGCATCGGTGACGATGGCCAAATGTACTGAGGCCTTTGTCAAAGATGCGGCTGCCGAGAAGGTTGCCTGAGTAAGGGGGGCGGCGATGTCATCGTCGCCCGTCCCGCAAGGGGGTGTCCCAATTCAGGGACGAAACGCAAAAGATACGGTTTGACCGATGGAACTTCTTTGGGACGGATATATTGAACCGGTAGTTTGGATCGTCGCCAAAATTTTGGCGATTGTTGTCCCGCTGCTGGTTGCTGTCGCCTATCTGACCTATGCCGAGCGCAAGGTTATCGGTGCGATGCAGTTGCGCAAAGGCCCGAACGTTGTAGGGCCCTTTGGCCTTTTGCAACCGCTTGCTGATGGTCTGAAACTGTTTCTGAAAGAAACAATTATTCCGACCAGCGCGAACAAGGGCGTGTTTATCATTGCCCCGATGCTGACGTTCATTCTGGCGATCATTGCCTGGGCGGTTATCCCGTTCGACGAAGGCATGGTTCTGGCAGATTTGAATGTTGGTATTCTGTACCTGTTTGCGATTTCATCGCTTGGTGTCTATGGCATCGTGATGGCTGGTTGGGCATCGAACTCTAAATACGCTTTCCTTGGTGCGCTGCGTTCCGGTGCCCAGATGGTGTCCTACGAGATTTCGATTGGCCTGATCATCATTTCCGTACTTCTGACCACCGGCTCGCTGAACCTTAGCGATATCGTGCGTGGTCAGGTTGGCGGTATCTGGGAATGGAACTTCGTCTATCACCTGCCGATGTTTGTCGTCTTTATCGTGTCGATCCTGGCCGAAACCAACCGCGCACCGTTTGACCTTCCTGAAGCGGAAGCTGAACTGGTATCGGGTTATAACGTCGATTATTCGGCAATGACCTTTGCGCTGTTCTTCCTGGGTGAATACGCGAATATGATCCTGATGAGCGGCCTTTGTGTCGTTTTGTTCCTGGGCGGTTGGACCGCACCGCTACCGGTGCTTGAATTCATCCCGGGGGCGATCTGGTTCTTTCTGAAGATTTGCTCTGTTCTATTCATTTTCCTCTGGGTACGTGCGACTTTCCCGCGCTACCGCTATGACCAGCTGATGCGTTTGGGGTGGAAAGTCTTCCTGCCGCTGTCATTTGCCTGGGTCATGCTGGTTGCTACGTTCCTGGTTGTTTTCGACAAGGTCCCGGCCTGATCGCCGCGCATCGGAAAGAGAGAGGTAAACGATGTCATTTATAGATCGGACGGCCCGGAGCTTCCTGCTGGTGGAACTCGTTTCCGGTATGGCGCTCACCTTGAAATATATGTTCAAGCCAAAGGTGACGCTGAACTACCCGTATGAAAAGGGGCCGCTTAGCCCGCGTTTCCGTGGCGAACATGCGTTGCGTCGTTATCCCAACGGGGAAGAGCGTTGCATTGCGTGTAAACTCTGCGAAGCAATCTGCCCGGCGCAGGCCATCACCATCGAGGTGGAGCCGCGCACCGACGGTTCGCGTCGCACGACCCGCTACGACATTGATATGACGAAATGCATCTATTGTGGTTTCTGCGAAGAAGCCTGCCCGGTGGATGCCATCGTCGAAGGTCCGAACTTTGAGTTCGCAACCGAAAACCGCGAGGAGCTTCTCTATGATAAGGACAAGCTTCTGGCAAACGGCGAGCGTTGGGAAGCCGAGCTTGCTGCACGATTGGAGGCAGACGCACCTTATCGGTAAGTGTCGCGTCTGATCGCTAAAGAGAGAGAGTTCATGGGTCGTTTTCGCCAAGGGGGTGGAAACGGCGCGCCAAGGGGGTACCTTATGGTCGTACAGGCTTTGGCTTTTTACCTGTTTGCTACTGTCGCGGTTATTGCCGCGACTGCGGTTGTGACCGTTCGCAACCCGGTGCATTCGGTACTGCTGCTGATTTTGACATTTTTTAACGCAGCCGGGCTTTTTGTCCTGCTGGGTGCTGAGTTTCTCGCCATGCTGCTTGTCGTCGTTTATGTCGGCGCGGTTGCGGTTCTGTTCCTGTTCGTCGTCATGATGCTCGACATTAACTTTGTCGAGATGCGTCAGGGTTTCCTGAACTACCTGCCGATCGGGGTTCTGATCGCGTTGGTTCTGTTTGTGGAACTTGCCTTTGTTGGCGCAACTTGGGCATTGACCGATGACAAGATCGCGGTTCTGGCGCATCCGACGCCAGCCGGACTGACCAATGTCGAGGCACTCGGCCAACTGATCTATACCGATTACGCATACATCTTCCAGGCATCCGGTTTGGTGTTGCTTGTGGCGATGATTGGCGCAATCGTCCTGACGTTGCGTACCCGTGAGGGTGTTCGCCGTCAGAAAATCTCCGAGCAGGTCAAACGCCAACGCGCTGACACGCTTGAAATTAAAAAAGTTCCGGTCGGCAGGGGGATCTGATGGAAATCGGTCTTGCACATTATTTGACCGTCGCGGCGATCCTTTTCACGCTCGGGATCTTCGGCATCTTTATGAACCGTAAGAACGTCATCATCATTATGATGTCGATCGAGCTGATGCTGCTGGCAGTTAATATCAATCTGGTCACGTTCTCGTCGTTCCTTGGCGACCTCGTCGGACAGGTTTTCACCATCTTCGTTCTGACCGTTGCTGCCGCCGAGGCCGCAATTGGATTGGCGATCCTGGTGGTCTATTTCCGTAACCGCGGCACGATTGCGGTTGAAGACATCAACATGATGAAGGGGTAAGGCAGATATGTATCCTCTTATTGTTTTCCTGCCCCTGATCGCGGCCACGATTGCAGGCATCATCACGCTGGCTGGCGCTATGTCGACCGCGTCCGGTGCTCCGCATGACGGCCACGGTCATCATCACCACGGTGTTTCAACAGCCGATCGTGTTTCCCAACTGATTACGGTTGGCGGTGTTGTTGTGGCTTTCGTGATTTCGATCTTTGCTTTTGTCGATATTGCTCTTGGCGGCAACCCGGTTACGCTGTCGCTGTTTACCTGGATTTCGTCGGGTAACTTCGTCGCTCCATGGGCGCTGCGCTTTGATACGCTGACCTGTGTCATGCTGATCGTTGTGACCGGTGTTTCCTCGATGGTTCATATCTATTCCATCGGGTACATGTCGCACGATCCAGACAAGCCGCGTTTCATGGCGTATCTGTCGCTGTTTACCTTTGCCATGCTGATGCTGATCACAGCAGATAACCTGATCCAGCTGTTCTTCGGCTGGGAAGGGGTGGGGCTTGCTTCCTATCTTCTGATTGGTTTCTGGTATTCCAAACCGTCGGCATCGGCGGCTGCGATCAAGGCATTCGTCGTTAACCGCGTTGGGGACTTTGGTTTCGCACTGGGTATCTTTGCGATTTATGTCCTGTTTGACAGCGTTCAGTTCGACGTAATCTTTGGCAATGCCGAAGAAGTCGCCGGAGCAACGCTTGTCTTCCTTGGGCATGAATTCTCGGCGCTTGAAATCACCTGTTTCCTGCTGTTTATCGGTGCCATGGGGAAATCGGCTCAGCTTGGTCTGCATACCTGGCTGCCCGATGCGATGGAAGGCCCGACACCGGTTTCCGCGCTTATTCACGCGGCAACCATGGTGACGGCCGGTGTGTTCATGATTGCGCGCCTGTCGCCGATTTTTGAATATGCTGAAACCACCCTTGCGATTATCACAGTAGTTGGTGCGTCAACGGCATTCTTTGCCGCGACCATCGGCTGTGTTCAGAACGACATCAAACGCGTGATTGCCTATTCGACCTGTTCGCAACTGGGCTATATGTTCTTTGCCTGTGGCGTGTCGGCCTATTCGGCGGGTGTGTTCCATCTGATGACGCATGGTTTCTTCAAGGCACTTCTGTTCCTTGGGGCGGGTTCCGTGATCCATGCAATGTCGGACGAGCAGGACATGCGCAAGATGGGCGGCATTTATAAAATGGTGCCGTTGACCTTTGCCGTGATGATGATTGGTACCCTTGCGATTACCGGTTTCCCGGGGCTTGCAGGCTTCTATTCCAAGGATCTGGTGATCGAAAGTGCCTTTGCCGCCCATTCCGCGGTTGGGACCTATGCTTTTTGGGCCGGTATCCTTGCGGCACTTATGACCTCGTTCTATAGCTGGCGTCTGATCTTTATGACCTTCTTTGGCACGTCGCGTGCTGATGAACGGACCATGGCCCATGTTCATGAAAGCCCGGCTATCATGACAATGCCGCTTTTGTTTTTGGCCATCGGTGCGATCTTTGCCGGTTGGTTTGCCAAAGACTGGTTCGGTGGTGGTGACTATGAAGAAATGCTGGCTTTCTGGAATGGTGCGATCTTTATGGCCGAAGGTCATCTTGCACTTGAGCATTCGCACCACGTTCCGGGCTGGGTCAAATTGGCACCGTTTGTTGCCATGGTTTCGGGCTTTGTCATTGCCGTTGTGATGTACAAACTGGTCCCGTCGCTGCCGCGTCAGTTGGCCAACAGCTTCAACGGCCTGTACCGCTTTGTGTTGAATAAATGGTACTTCGACGAACTTTACGACAAGATTTTCGTCAAGCCGGCTTTCTATCTTGGCTACAACTTCTGGAAATCGGGCGATGGTGCATTGATCGACGGTGTCGGTCCGGATGGTGTTGCCGCTGCGTGCCGTAATATTGCACGCCGGTTTAGCGCCCTTCAGACCGGTTTTGTCTATCACTATGCGTTTGCGATGCTGATCGGTATTGCCGCCTTGGTATCTTACACAATTTGGAAGATGGGTTAACGGGCGATGAGCGATTATCCAATTCTTTCGATCGTCACCTTTTTGCCGCTGGTCGGGGCACTGTTTGTGTTGCTGATCCGTGGGGATGAGGCGAATGTCGCCCGCAACTCTCGCTGGGTTGCTCTTTGGACATCGGGTTTTACCTTTGCCGCATCCCTGATGCTATGGGTGAATTTCGATACCACCACAGCTGATTTCCAGTTCGTTGAACAAGCGGACTGGATGCCGAACCTGAATATTTCCTATCACATGGGCGTGGATGGCATTTCGATGCTGTTCGTGGTCCTGGCAACCTTCCTGACACCGATCTGCATTTTGTCGGCGTGGGAAGCAATCCAGAAACGTGTGAAGGAATACATGATCGCGTTCCTGATTTTGGAAACGATGATGATTGGTATGTTCAGCTCGCTTGACGGTTTGCTGTTCTACCTGTTCTTCGAAGGCGTTCTGATCCCGATGTTCATCATCATCGGCGTCTGGGGCGGTCCGCGCCGTGTTTACGCAGCCTTCAAGCTGTTCCTTTATACACTGCTCGGTTCTGTCCTGATGCTGGTGGCGCTGCTGGCGATGTATTTCGACGCAGGCACCACCGATATTCCGACACTGATGGCGCATGGTTTCAGCTATGAGATGCAGCTTTGGTTATGGCTGGCATTCTTTGCCTCCTTTGCGGTCAAGGTTCCGATGTGGCCGGTTCACACATGGCTTCCCGATGCCCACGTTGAGGCACCGACAGCTGGTTCTGTGATCCTGGCAGGCGTGCTTTTGAAAATGGGGGGCTATGGCTTCCTGCGGTTCTCGTTGCCGATGATGCCCTTGGCATCTGAAACCTTCGCACCGCTGATCTTCACCCTGTCGATCATTGCAATCATCTATACCTCGCTGGTCGCACTTGCCCAGCAGGATATGAAAAAGCTGATTGCTTATTCATCGGTTGCCCATATGGGGATCGTCACGATTGGCGCATTCACCTTCAACCAGCACGGCATCGAAGGCTCGATCTTCCAGATGCTGAGCCACGGTTTGGTTGCCAGTGCACTCTTTCTGTGTGTCGGTGTGGTCTATGACCGTATGCATACCCGCGAAATCGATGCCTATGGTGGTCTTGTTCACCGTATGCCGGGTTACGCAGTGATCTTTATGTTCTTTACGATGGCGTCTGTCGGTCTTCCGGGGACGGGTGGTTTCGTTGGCGAAGTCCTGGCCTTGCTGGGGGCGTTCGAAGCCAATACCTGGGTGGCATTCTTTGCCGCGACCGGTTTGATCCTTGGTGCTGCATATGCACTGTTTCTCTATCGCCGCATCGTGTTCGGGGCGCTTACCAAGGAAAACCTTAAAGGCATCCTTGATATGAGCCCGCGTGAATGGTTGATCTTCGCACCATTGGTGATCATCGTTCTGTGGATGGGGATCTATCCGGTCTCCTTCCTCGACATCATGCATGTTTCGGTTGAACACCTTGTCAACCAGGTCGAAACGGCGCAGGCTGCCGCAGCTCAGGCTGCCCAGCTGGCGGCGAATTAGGGGGAATGAACATGGGAGTTTCTATGCTCAACCTCGGGGCGGCACTGCCCGAAATGTTTTTGGCTGTTTCAGCATTGGCCCTGTTGATGCTGGGTGTCTTTACCGGCAAGGATAAGGCATTCCGCACTGTTTCATGGCTTGCTGTTCTTGCCCAGATTGTCACACTCGTGCTTGTCGTTATGGGCGATGGCGGGGTGGCGTTCTATGGTCAGTTCACGGCTGATGCCTTTGCCAAATTCGCCAAGGTACTGATCCTGATCGGATCGTCACTTGGCATCGTTATGGCAATGAACTTTGCTGAACGTGAAAACATGTCGCGGTTTGAATTCCCGATCCTGATCACGCTGGCAACGGTCGGCATGATGGCGATGGTTTCGGCAACCGATATGCTGTCGCTGTATCTTGGCCTCGAACTTCAGTCGCTTGCGCTTTACGTTATTGCGGCCATTCGCCGCGATACGGTGCGTGCAACGGAAGCAGGCCTTAAATACTTTGTTCTGGGTTCAATTGCCTCGGGCATGTTGCTGTATGGCATGTCGATGGTTTATGGCTTTACCGGCACGACTAACTTTGTCGTCCTTGGTGATATCATGACTGGTGGTGATATTTCGGTTGGAACGCTTGTTGGCTTGGCCTTTATGTTTGCCGGTCTGTGCTTCAAGGTTTCTGCGGTTCCGTTCCATATGTGGACCCCGGACGTCTATGAAGGCGCACCGACCCCGGTTACAGCGTTCTTTGCCGTTGCCCCGAAAATTGCCGGTCTGGCATTGTTCGTTCGCGTCGCGGTAGGCCCGTTTGCCGGTGTCGTTGCCGATTGGCAGCAGATCATCGTTATGGTTTCGGTCCTGTCGATGGTCTGGGGCTCGTTCGCAGCGCTCCGTCAGGATAATATCAAACGTCTGATGGCCTATTCTTCGATTGGTCATGTTGGTTTCGCATTGGTCGGCCTTGCGGCTGGTACCGCCGAAGGCGTGCAGGGGGTTCTGGTTTATCTGGGCATTTACCTTGTCATGAACCTCGGTACCTTTGCGGTTATCCTGTCGATGCGTCGTAATGATCGCATGGTCGAGGAAATCACCGATCTGGCCGGTCTTGCCAAGACCAAGCCACTGATGGCTGCTGTTGCCGCCATTTTGATGTTCTCGATGGCCGGTATTCCGCCGCTCGCCGGGTTCTTTGGCAAGTTCTATGTCTTTAAGGCTGCCGTTGATGCCGGTCTTGTGACGCTTGCTGTGATTGGTCTCGTGACCTCGGTCGTTAGTGCCTATTACTATCTGCGGGTCATCAAGGTGATGTATTTCGACGAACCGGTCGAAGCGTTTGACAAAAACGGCACCGAGATGAACGTGATCATGGCTGTTGCCACGATTGTCATGCTGGTTTTCGTGTTCTTCCCGAACCCGCTGATGGATAGTGCAGGCGCTGCTGCGTCGGCTTTGTTCGGACAATAGGATGACCAAGCCGACGATCCGGCTTCCGGAAGGTTTTTATCTTCACGAACTCGACGTGATCGACAGTACAAATGATGAGGCGAAACGCCTTGCTGATAAGGGCGCCCAAAGTGGCGCCCTTATTTGGGCCCGGCAACAGACAACGGGCAGGGGGCGCCGTGGTCGGGCATGGTCTTCACCGGTTGGTAATCTGTATTCCTCGCTTTTACTGCGTCCTGATTGTCCGTTATTCGAAGCCGCCAAACTGACATTCCTGATCGCGGTTGCCATGGCCGAAGCCATCGAAATGGTCAGCGGCAATCAAATTCGACCTGATTGTAAATGGCCTAATGATTTGATGGTCAATGGGCGCAAGATTTCCGGTATTCTTTTGGAAAGTGCATCCAATGACGGGACGCAAACCGATTATCTGGTGATTGGTGCCGGGGTCAATGTGGCGTTCTATCCCGATGATGCTGAACGCCCGGCAACATCACTTGCCGCTCTTGGCGCGCCGACATCGGTCAAGGATGTGTTGCAGACTTATGTGGCCCGCATCGCCCATTGGCTGCCAATTTGGGAAGCACAAGGTTTCGCACCAATCCGCGAAGCTTGGCTAACCCGGGCATATGGTGTTGGTGAACCGGTCATTGCACGCTTGACCCAGCGTACGCTGGAGGGAACCTTTGTCGGGCTTGATGATGACGGGGCACTTGTTCTAAGAGAAACAGACGGCACCGAGCATCGTATCGGGGCTGGCGAAGTGTTTTTCAAAACTTAAATTAACAAGATCCCGCCTCGGGACGACAACGGGGAGGCACCGAAACATCATGTTACTGGCGATTGATGCCGGGAATACCAACATCGTTTTCGCTGTGTTTGACGGTGATAAGATCAAAGGGCAGTGGCGCTGTTCGACGACGGTGGAACGCACGGCCGATGAACTTGGCGTGTGGCTGCACCACCTGTTTACGTTAACCGATGTGCCGGCAGACGCGATCACAGGGGCGATTATCGCAACCGTCGTGCCGGCCGCGGAATTTAGTCTTAAGACCCTGTGTCGGCGTTATTTCAATGTCGAACCAATGGTCGTCGGTGATCCTGAAGTTGATCTGGACATGAAGATCATCATGGATCGGCCAAGCGAAGTCGGGGCTGACCGATTGGTAAATGCGGTTGCCGCGCATAAGATTTTTGGCGGTCCGCTTGTGGTGCTTGATTTCGGGACGGCGACAACATTCGATGTTATCGATGGCGAGGGTAATTACCTTGGTGGTGTGATTGCGCCGGGGGTTAATTTGTCGATCAAGGCGCTGCATATGGCGGCGGCTCAGTTGCCAATGGTGGCGATCGAGGCACCGCGCAGTGTTGTTGGCAAAAACACCGTTGAAGCCATGCAGTCCGGGGTTTATTGGGGCTATGTTGCGATGATCGAAGGGCTTCTGGCCCGTATTCGCAAGGATCAGGGCGTCGATAACATGAAAATCGTTGCCACCGGCGGGTTGGCACCACTATTTGCCAAGGTCATGGACGAGATCGAACATCTGCATAGCGATCTGACGATGCTGGGGCTTTTGATGATTTATCGTCGCAACAGCAACAAAACAAATTAGACTGTGCTGTAACATATACCATTTCGTTGACGCGGGCCTGGCCCGCGATAGTGTTTCTCATCGCTGAAAGACAAGGGTGACCATCCGTGGATTTGTATTTGCCGAAAGACGAGTTGCTGTTCGTGCCGCTAGGGGGATCTGGCGAAATTGGCATGAACCTCAATTTGTACGGATATGACGATCAGTGGTTGATGGTCGATATGGGCGTTTCCTTTGGCGAGGAAGGTTTGCCCGGTGTTGATGTTGTCATGCCTGATCCGTCTTTTATCGAAGATCGCAAAGACAAACTTCTTGGCCTGGTCCTGACACATGCACACGAAGATCACCTTGGTGCCGTACCGTATCTATGGCCGCGGTTGAAATGCCCGATTTATGCAACGCCGTTTGCGGCTGAATTTCTGAAAGCCAAACTGGCCGAAACCGATTTTGCAGATCAGGTGCCGATCCATGTGATCGAGCTTGGCGGCCGGTTTAAAAAAGGCCCGTTTGATATCGAATTTGTCACCATGACCCATTCGATCCTTGAACCGAATGCCTTGGCGATCAGGACCCCCAAGGGACTTGTCGTTCATACCGGTGACTGGAAATTCGATCCCGATCCCCAGATTGGCGATGCATCGGATGTCAAAAAGCTCGAAGCCTTGGGCGACGAGGGCGTCATGGCGTTGATTTGTGACTCAACCAACGTCTTTTCCGAAGGCCAAACCGGTTCAGAAGCGCAAGTTGCTAAAAATCTTTCAGCACTTTTTGCCAAGATACCGCAGGGTCGTATCGCGATCGCCTGTTTTGCGACCAATGTTGCCCGTCTGCAATCGATCATAGAAGCCGCCCATGAAAACAATCGTTGTGTTGGTTTGGCCGGGCGTTCCCTTAACCGTGTGACCGAGGTGGCGCGAACCGTTGGTTATTTGACATCCTACCCCAATCTTTTGACCGATGAAGACGCGATGGAGGTTCCCAAGGATCAGGTGTTGATGATTTGCACCGGGTCGCAGGGGGAACCACGCGCGGCGATGTCTCGTATTGCCAAAGGGGATCATCCGACGGTTCAGCTTGACTCCGGCGATACCGTAATTTTTTCAGCCCGTGAAATTCCGGGGAATGAAAAATCCATTGGTTATATCCAAAACCTTTTGATACGACGCGGCATTCGGGTGATTACGGCCCGTGACGAGCCTATCCATGTTTCCGGCCATCCGGGGCGTCAGGACTTGGCGCGGATGTATCAACTGACCCGTCCGAAAATCCTTGTGCCGGTTCACGGTGAAACCCGCCATTTGTGCGAACAAGCGGCCCTTGGTGCCGAATGTCAGATCCCCGAACAGGTGATCCCGCATGATGGCACGGTTATTCGTCTGTCGCCAGGTAGTGCGCATGTCATCGGTGTCGCCGAAAGTGGCGTATTGTGCCTTGATGGTGGCCGCCTGCTTAAACGTGATGCCGATACCATCCGCAATCGCAATCGCATTGTCTGGAACGGTGTGATGTTTGTGACCGTAGTGCTCAATCAGTTTGGTGAAACGGTCGGTGATCCGATGATTACCGCCCCCAGCCTGTTTGACGAACCGGGTGACGATATCCGGCTTGATCACTTTGCTGCCGAGATTGGCAACCGTGTTGATCAGTTAAATGATGACGAAGTTCTCGATGATGCTGCTGTCACTCTTGCCATTCGTCAGGCCCTTCGTCGTCCAGTCCGCCAGAAACTTGGCAAACGTCCGCTGATCGAAGTTCACATTGCTCGCGTAAATGAAAAAAGCTAGCCGCCCAGACCTTTGATGGTTTGATGGCTGATACCTTTGTTTAACCAAATACGCGGTTGTCTTTGCCATTGCTTGCATCCTAGATTGTCGGTGATCGGGCAGATCACATTGCAGGAGTAGAACATGATTGGACAGCTGAACCATGTGGCGATTGCGGTTCCGGACCTAGAAGAAGGCATCCGGCTTTATCGGGATGTTCTGGGCGCAAAGGTAACCGCCCCGCAGGACGAGCCCGATCACGGGGTAACTGTCGTATTTGTTGAATTGCCCAATACCAAAATCGAACTTCTTTATCCGCTTGGTGATGATTCACCAATCAAGGGGTTCCTCGACAAGAATACATCGGGTGGCATTCATCATGTTTGTTATGAGGTTGAAGACATTTTGGCCGCACGCGATCAGTTGATACAAAATGGCGCCCGCATTCTTGGCAATGGCGAACCGAAAATTGGCGCCCACGGCAAACCCGTGTTGTTCCTGCATCCCAAGGATTTTAACGGAACGCTTGTTGAACTTGAACAGGTCTGAATTTTACAGTTTGATTTTTGCGCCCGGTGTTGCGTTTCGTGCCGGGCGTTATGACTGTCAGCCATCCAACGTTGAACACGCTTTCCCGTAACCAAGAAAAGAGTGCCCCATGAACTGGTTTTCCGCGATCCTTGTCTATGTCGTGATTTGGTGGCTGGTGCTTTTTATGGTGTTGCCTGTCGGCGTGAAGCGCGAAGACAATGTACAGCCCGGCCATGACAGCGGTGCGCCGCAAAAACCACATATGTGGAAAAAGGTTCTGGCGACCAGCTTAATCTCGGCAATTCTGTGGGCTGTGGCCTATTTTGTGATTACCAGTGGCATGATAGAAGTCCGTCCGCCGCAATAAGGTTTTCGGGGCCGCCCTGAAATAAATAAACCCCGCAAAATGCTGCGGGGTTTTTTGTTTACGTAATGCACAAAAATGCGGGGCAGGGAGCCGTAGCCAAAAAAAAAGCAAGATCACAAGGATCTTGCTAAGATGCTATTTTAATAGCTGTTTTCCCGTAATCTTTTTTTACTTCCTCCTAGACCTGGGCTCGAAGCACAGGTTTTATTTCGATGTCGCGCCTGCTTCTTGTATGCTTATTGGCAACAAAGCCTCCCGCAATTTTATGAGCGGCTGCGGACATCTCCCGCAACGATCTTACGTCGTTGGCGGAAAGCCAAAAAGCCACATATTTCATTTTTATGCAAGATGTTTTGACTAAAATTCACAAATGATTCGATGCTGCACCGCACATATATAGGAAGAACCTGCACGATGAAGAGTTTTATACCAATGTACTCTATAAAAACCGGCGATTGTGCGATGCGTTTTGCCATTCGGACGTGTCTGGCAGTATCGATTTGCACATTTTCAACGGCAGTTTTGGCACAGGGCGAATCCCCGCTTCCTGAGCCTGATGATGTTCAAAAATCATCCGATGCTGAGGCGTTAGACAAGGACGAACCCGCAAAGCCGACCATCACGATATCGCGGTCAGCTTGCAAAGCATTGGTAAGTTACGTTCCCGATGATGAGGTTGTCTATAAGCCCGGCGTGGATGTGCATGGAAACAAGGTGGCACCGGCTGATCTGGATGGCGGCAGCCAGATTTTAAATGCCCTGCCCAAAGAAATCGAGTTTCCGGTGACCATCGATTTCTTTAAATTTTCCGGAATTTCTGTGCCGGATGGTGTCAGTGGCGAGTCTAGTATTGGCAAGATTACCTATCGCAACGGGCGGGTTTATTTCAATGATACCCCGCTTGGCAACGAGGCCGGGCAGGATGAATTGATCGCGGCATGCCGTGCCGCGGGCTTCCGATAACAGCAGGCCTGAAAATGCCAGTATGTTTTCCCAACTCCGCCATGATTGGGCGCTAGATCGGGTGATCCTGCGATCTTGGCAAGTTCCGGCTTGCGTTTCGGGCTGTGCTGTCGCATTTTCCGGGCAAGGTTTCTTATATACCTGACATTTTCAGCTTGATCATCACGAGGCATTGATGCGTCTTTCCCAGTTCTTTCTGCCGACCCTCAAAGAAACGCCGGCAGAAGCACAGATCGCTTCCCATCGACTGATGTTGCGCGCCGGTATGGTGCGTCAGCTTTCCGCAGGGATCTATTCCTGGCTGCCACTTGGCTACCGCGTTCTTAAAAAGATCGAACAGATCGTACGCGAAGAACAGGATGCGATTGGCTGCAATGAATTGCTGATGCCAACGATCCAGCCAGCCGAACTTTGGCAAGAAAGTGGTCGCTACGAAGATTATGGTCAGGAAATGCTGCGCATTACCGACCGTCATGATCGTAAAATGCTGTTTGGCCCGACCAACGAGGAAGTCATCACCGACATCTTCCGCAAGGATGTCCGGTCATACAAGCAACTGCCGCAGTTGATGTATCATATTCAGTGGAAATTCCGTGACGAGATCCGCCCGCGCTTTGGCGTAATGCGGGGACGTGAATTCTTGATGAAGGATGCGTATTCGTTCGATATTGATTACGAAAGCTCGCGTCACGCCTACAACAAGATGTTTCTGGCCTATTGCCGGACCTTTACCCGTCTTGGTGTGAAGGCCATTCCGATGGTGGCTGATACCGGTCCGATTGGCGGCGACCTTAGCCATGAATTCATCATTTTGGCAGAGACCGGCGAAAGCGAAGTCTTCTGTGACCAGAAATGGCTGAATAAAGATCTGTCAGGCCAGGGGGTTGATCTCAATGATCGTACCGGTCTTGAAAACTGGGTCCAGACGGTTCTTGAAGACTATGCTGCTACCGAAGAGAAGCATGACCCGGCCAATACACCGGTTGCCGGTGACGATTTAATCGCGACCCGCGGTATTGAAGTTGGTCATATCTTCCACTTTGGTGCAAAATATTCCGAACCGATGAATGCCATGGTTCTTGGCCCGGATGGCAAGGAAGTCCCGGTAATGATGGGGTCCTACGGTATTGGTGTCTCGCGTCTGGTTGGTGCCTTGATCGAGGCATCCCATGACGAAAATGGCATCATCTGGCCCGAAGCCGTTGCACCATACAAGGTTGGTTTGATCAATCTGCGTACCGGCGACGATGCCTGTGATGCGGCTTGTGAGGACGTCTATGGCAAGCTGCAAAATGCCAAGATCGATGTTTTGTATGATGACCGCGATATCCGTGCTGGTGGCAAATTTGCCGATATGGACCTGATAGGTTTGCCTTGGCAGATCGTGATCGGCCCCAAAGGCCTCAAAGCCGGTATTGTCGAACTTAAAAACCGTAAATCCGGCGAGCGGACAGAAGTCACGCTCGAAGCTGCGCTGAAACAGGTCGGCGCGTAACGGCGATCTTTGAAACGGGGCAGCCCCGGGCTGCCCCGTCCTGATTTATGGGCGTTTCTGCGTTCCGTATTTATCCCACTTCCACAAGGATCATTTGCGCATGTTCAGTCCGTTCGAACGTTTGGTGGCCTTTCGCTACCTGCGTCCCCGTCGGCAAGAAGGCTTTGTTTCCGTCATTGCCATCTTCTCGTTACTTGGCATCATGCTGGGCGTTGCAACCCTGATCATCGTCATGTCGGTCATGAATGGTTTTCGGGCCGAATTGCTGGGACGTATTCTGGGGTTGAACGGACATATTTCGGTTTACGCGCAAAATCCGGACGGCTTGCCCGATTACGATGCGATTGAAAAGAAAATTGCAGAAACCGGTAACGTATTGATCGTTACCCCGGTTGTCGAAGGCCAAGTGATGGCATCGAAAAACGGCCGGGCCAGTGGTGCCATTGTGCGCGGTGTCCGCCCGGAAGATATCGCCAAGCGTGATACCATCGCGAGCAATATCGTATTTGGTTCGCTTGATGACTTTAAAGGCGATGACAGCATTATCATGGGGGCGCGCCTTGCGATGAAGCTTGGTGTTGGGGTTGGTGACGATGTCAATCTGATCTCGCCAAAAGGCAATGTGACCGCGTTTGGGTCTGTGCCGCGTGTCCGGGCCTATAAGGTGGTCGGGCTGTTTGATATTGGTATGTATGAATATGACAGCGGTTTTATCTTTATGCCGCTTGGTGCAGCCCAGACCTATTTCCGAATGCCGGAAAAGATTTCGCATTTTGAAGTGATGCTGAATGATCCGTCTTATTTATCATCAAGCATGAATGATCTTTTATCTAATCTGTCGGGTGAAAGATTGCGATTGGTGAATTGGCAGCAATCAAATTCCGGATTTTTCAATGCGTTACAGGTCGAACGTAATGTGATGTTCCTGATCTTGACGCTGATTATCCTGGTGGCGGCGTTTAACATCATTTCCGGCATGGTCATGCTGGTCAAAGATAAGGGCCGCGACATTGCGATCCTTCGAACGATGGGGGCGACGCGGTCGTCGATCATGCGGATATTCTTTTTGGCCGGGGCGTCTATTGGCATTCTTGGAACGCTAAGCGGGTTGCTTCTTGGTGTTCTGTTCTGTCTGAATATTGAAAATATCCGTCAGTTCATTCAGACCCTGACCGGTACGGACCTGTTCAATGCCGAAATTTATTTCCTGTCACAGCTTCCGGCCGATATGGATGTTGGCGAGGTGGTTCTGGTTTGCGTGATGTCGCTGACCCTGTCTTTCCTGGCGACCATTTATCCGGCATGGCGGGCGTCGCGCCTCGATCCGGTGGAGGCCCTTCGTTATGAATGATCAAGTCAAGAAAACGGTCGGTGAACGGTCGAAAAAAGTCGTGTTACGGCTAGAAAAAATTGACCGGATTTTTAATCAGGGCCCGGATCAACTTGAAATCCTGAAATCTGTCGATCTGGAAATCCATCAGGGCGAGATTGTTGCTTTGGTCGGGCCGTCGGGGGCGGGTAAATCGACCTTGCTTCAGATTGCCGGTTTGTTGGAAAAGCCTGATCGTGGGCTGGTTTCCATCGGCGGCAAACGCAGCACCGACCTTTCCGATCTGGCGCGTACCGAGATGCGGCGCAAGCATATCGGTTTCGTTTATCAGTATCATCATTTGCTGCCGGAATTCTCGGCGATTGAAAATGTCGTCATACCGCAGATGATCAATGGTCTGAAACGTTCGGAAGCTACCGAGCGCGGGTTGGAGCTTTTGCGGTGCCTTGGTCTTGAAAATCGTTCGGAGCATCGTCCGGCACGGTTGTCAGGCGGCGAGCAACAGCGTGTAGCGATTGCACGTGCACTGGCCAATGTACCTGATGTGTTGTTTGCAGATGAACCGACGGGAAATCTTGATCCGCATACGGCTGCTACGGTTTTTGGGATGTTGATGACGTTGGTGCGTGAAACGGGGTTGGCATCGTTGATTGCGACCCATAACCCGGAACTGGCACGCCAAATGGATCGGGTTGTTACGTTGCGCGACGGTCATCTTGTCGAACTTGATCCTGATAGCCTTTCGTAATTGATCCAAATTCTTTAAGCTGTCGAAATGGCGCGCCCTGAATGTTCCAGGGCGGCGGCATTTCTGTCTTTGCCAATTATTTTCCGGGGTTTTACTGCGATGGAAAACGGTTTCGTCCATCTTCGTGTTCACACCAACTATTCGCTTGCCGAAGGTGCCATCACGACGAAAGAACTGGCGAAACTGTGCGGTGAGGATGGCCAGCCTGCCGTTGCCATGACCGATACCAACAATATGTTTGGCGCACTCGATTTTTCGGGGGTTGTCAGTGGTGCGGGTGTGCAACCGATTTTGGGGGTCCAGATCGGTGTCGAGCGGTTTGGTGATACACCTGTTGTCGGGAAAATCGCCCGCGAACCAGACCCGGACAATCTGGTTCTAATTGCGCAGAACGATGCTGGGTATTTCAACCTTTTGAAAATCGTGTCGCGTGCGCATATGACCAGCGAAGCTGGCAGTGACCCCAAGGCACTTTACGAACATATCGAAAAATACAGTGGCAATATCATCTGCCTTACAGGTGGTCCAACCGGGCCATTGGCGCGCCTATTGGCCGAAGAGCAGATGGATAAGGCCGAAGCCTGCCTGAAAAAGCTTTCGGGTATATTTGGCAATCGCCTTTATATCGAATTACAGCGCCACGGCGAATTGATCGAGGAACAGGTGGAACCTGGCCTGATCAAGCTGGCTTATGATCATAACATCCCGCTGGTTGCGACCAATGATTGCTTTTTCCCAAAGGTCGATATGTATGAAGCGCACGACGTTTTCATCTGTATCGGGCAGGGCGCGGTCGTTGGACAGGATGATCGATGGAAGCTGACCCCGGATCATCGTTTTAAGACGGCGTCGGAAATGCGCGCCCTTTTTGCCGATATTCCCGAGGCCTGTGACAACACATTGGCAATCGCCAAGCGGTGTTCATGGCATGTTGAAAAAATCGATCCGATCTTGCCGCCCTTTGACTGCGGTGAAGGTCGAACCGAGGTCGATGAATTGCGGCATAATTCCTTTGAAGGTTTGAACGGGCGGCTTGAAAAATATATCTATACTCCGGAAATGTCCGAGGAAGAAAAACAGAAAATCAAAAAACCCTATGTCGAGCGACTGGAATACGAGCTTGGCATTATCAATCAAATGGGGTTCCCGGGTTACTTCCTGATCGTTGCCGACTTTATCCAGTGGGCCAAGGAACATGGAATTCCGGTGGGTCCGGGGCGTGGTTCCGGGGCGGGGTCGCTTGTGGCGTATTCCTTGCTGATTACCGATCTTGATCCGTTGCGGTTTTCGCTGCTGTTCGAACGCTTTCTGAACCCGGAACGTGTTTCCATGCCTGACTTTGACGTTGATTTTTGTCAGGATCGGCGCGGTGAAGTGATCGAATACGTGCAGGACAAATACGGTCATGACCGGGTCGCTCAGATCATCACGTTTGGTAAGCTGCAGGCCAAGGCCGCCGTGCGTGACGTTGGCCGCGTCCTGAGCATTCCATACGGTTATGTCGACAAAATTTGTAAGATGATTCCGGGCGATCCAGCCAAGCCAATCCCACTTAAAGAAGCCATCGGGATGGAACCGGATTTGCGCCGGATTGCGCGTGAAGACCCTGATATTGGTCGTCTTTTAGATATCGCAATGCAGATCGAAGGGCTTTATCGCAACTCGTCGACGCATGCGGCCGGTGTGGTGATCGGTGACCGAGACTTAGATGAGCTTGTGCCGCTTTATCGCGATCCGCGTTCGGATATGCCGGTGACGCAGTTCAACATGAAGTATGTTGAAAATGCCGGTTTGGTGAAGTTCGACTTTTTGGGACTTAAGACACTGACGGTGATTGTCGAAGCCATCAAGTTGATGCTTCAACGAAAAGACGTCCCGCAAGACTTTGATATCAGTGCGATTCCACTTGATGACAGGCCGTCGTTCAAGCTGTTATCTGCGGCCGAGACAGTTGGTGTCTTCCAGCTTGAATCTCAGGGGATGCAAGATGTCCTGCGCGGTCTGAAGCCTGATACGCTTGAAGATATTATCGCTGTGGTGGCGCTGTATCGTCCGGGGCCTATGGATAATATTCCATATTACATTGCGCGTAAGCATGGTTTGGAAAAACCTGATTACATGCATCCGATGTTGCAGCCGATCCTTGAAGAAACCTATGGCATCATGATCTATCAGGAACAGGTCATGCAGCTTGCCCAGACAATGTCTGGTTATTCGCTTGGCGGTGCAGATTTGCTGCGTCGTGCCATGGGTAAGAAGATCGCCGAGGAGATGGAAAAGCAACGGTCGCTTTTCGTTGGCGGGGCGGAAAAGAACGGGGTGCCCCGCAGTCAGGCGTCTGACATCTTTGATCAGGTCGCAAAATTTGCGTCCTATGGCTTTAACAAATCGCATGCGGCGGCCTATGCGCTGGTCGCGTATCAGACGGCATATCTAAAGGCGAACTATCCGGTCGAATTCATGGCCGCGCTGATGACCCTTGACATGCATAACACCGAGAAGCTGGCGATCTTCAAGCAGGAGATCGAGCGTCTTGAGATTGAAATCCTGCCGCCCTGCATCAATCATTCGCAAGTCGCGTTTTCGGTTGAAAGTTATGATGGTGTTCGCAAGATACGTTATGCATTGGCGGCGGTGCGAAATGTTGGTGATGCCGCGATGGAAAGTCTGGTTTCCGAACGCGAAGCAAATGGCCCGTTCAAGGATCTGACCGATTTAGCATCCCGTATCGACAGTCGCGCGCTGAACAAGCGTTTGCTTGAAAATCTGGTGCGGGCAGGGGCGCTTGATTGCCTGAGCGACAATCGCCGCATTATGTTTGAGAATATTGACAAGATTTTGGCCGTATCCCAGCGCGAGATGCAAGCCCGAAATGACGATCAGATCAGCATGTTTGGTGACAATAGCGGATTTGGTAAAGACACCATTAAATTGCCGGAAGGGCGCGATTGGGTGCCAATGGAAAAACTGACCGAGGAATTCTCGGCCATTGGGTTTTATCTGTCCGCCCATCCACTTGATACCTTTGGCAAAAGCATCCAGCGGATCGGTATTGCCCCGATCAAGGAATTGCCCGCGCGTATGCGTGCGCAAAACAAAGGGTCAATCAAGCTTGCCGGTACATTGATCAATGCGCGTGAAATGATTTCGAAAAAAAATGGATCGAAATTTGCGTTTGTCATGTTTTCGGACCCGACCGGTAGCTTTGAGGTCGCGTTTTGGGCGGAAGCATGGGCTGCGTATAAAGAGGTCATCAATGCTGGACGACCGGTGTTGTTGATTGTTGCGACCGAAATGCGCGAAGGACAGCTTCGCATTCAGGGGCAGCGCGTTGAAGATCTTGAACAGGCGGTTTCCGGGGCTGCAGAAGGCATTCGTATTCGTCTGAACCGACCCGACCCGGTTCCTGAAATACGTGAATTGCTGGAACAGGCCGGAAAAGGACGTGGTTTGGTTAGTTTGACATCTGTTTGTTCTGATGGGCGCATTGCCGAGCTTGAACTTGAAGAAACCTATAAGGTGGGGCCATCCCTTATTGGTGCTGTTGGGGCGATCCCGGGTGTCGAGTTTGCCGAAGAAATCTGATTGGGGGCGTCCGCGGTGAATTGTGATCGTCTCGTGGGTTCACTTTACCTGTGTTTGCGCGTACTTTAAGGCTTGCATTCTGTGCAGGAGAGGGCTAAAACCCGCCCCGAACATCGCACGCGGGAGCGTGGCGAATGTTGCTCTATGCAGCTATTCGTCCATCCGGTGTTTCATGCATTCGGCATGAAATTCCCTTCCGCGGAGGTATTAACCGGAAAACGGTAGGAATTTATCATGGCTTTGCCAACTTTTACTATGCGTCAGCTGATGGAAGCTGGTGTCCACTTTGGTCACCACACACGCCGTTGGAACCCGAAGATGAAACAGTACATCTTTGGTGCCCGTAACGACATTCATATCCTGAACCTTCAGGAAACCGTTCCGATGCTGCATCGTGCGATGCAGGCAGTTCGCGATGTAACCGCAGCAGGCGGTCGTGTTCTGTTCGTCGGCACCAAGCGTCAGGCTTCGCCGGTCATCGCAGAAGCTGCAAAGCGTTGCGGTCAGTACTATGTGAACCATCGCTGGCTTGGCGGTATGCTGACCAACTGGAACACTGTTTCCAATTCGATCAAACGCCTGAAAGAACAGGACGAAATCCTGACGAATGGCGCAGAAGGTCTGACCAAAAAAGAAATTCTGAACCTGACCCGTTCGCGCGACAAGCTTGAACGCGCACTGGGCGGTATCAAAGATATGGGTGGTCTGCCGGACATCATTGTCGTGGTTGACACCAACAAGGAAGCGCTTGCTGTTCACGAAGCCAAGAACCTGAACATTCCGGTTGTTGCTATTCTGGATACGAACTCGGATCCGGCAAATGTTGCATACCCGATTCCGGGTAACGACGATGCGATCCGTGCGATTCAGCTTTACAGCGATCTGTTCGTTGGCGCCGTTCTTGACGGTATTCAGCAGGAAATGACTGCTTCTGGTGCGGATCTCGGCGAAGCCGAAGACGTTCCGGCTGAAGCCGTTGCTGCTGTTGAAGCCGCGCAGGAAACTGCTTCCGCATAAGTTTCATTTTGTGCCTGATGAAACGGCGGCTAGCATGCCGCCGTTTCTTTAGGTGTTTACTGATCGCGTAATAGGGGCTTTAAAAATGGCTATTACCGCTGCTCTCGTAAAAGAGCTTCGTGAAACCACCGGCGCTGGCATGATGGATTGCAAAAAGGCGCTGTCTGAAACCGATGGTAACATCGACGCCGCTGTTGACTGGCTTCGTACCAAAGGTCTTGCTGCTGCGGCCAAAAAAGCCGGTCGTATTGCTGCCGAAGGTCTGGTTGCTGTCGCCGTTAACGGTACTGCCGGTGCCGTTGCCGAGCTGAACTCGGAAACTGACTTCGTTTCGCGCAATGAAGACTTCCAGAAATTCGTCGCCGAGATCGCCAACCTTGCTGTTGGTGTCAACGGTGATATCGATGCGCTGAAAGCGACCGCATTCCCGGATACTTCGCGTAATGTCGAAGAACAGGTTACACATATGATCGCCAAGATTGGCGAAAACATGAACCTGCGTCGTTCTGCTGGTATTTCGGTCGAGAAGGGCCTTGTTGCTTCTTACATCCACTCCGCTATTGCGCCGAACCTCGGTAAAATTGGTGTTTTGGTTGCGCTAGAATCCGAAGCTGATGCTGCGGTTCTCGAAGGTCTGGGCAAACAGATCGCGATGCACATTGCGGCAACCAACCCGGCTTCGGCAACGGTTGATGATCTGGATCCGGAACTGGTCGAACGCGAGAAAGCCGTTCTGACCGAGCAGGCCAAAGAATCTGGCCGTCCGGCAGAAATCATCGAAAAGATGATCGAAGGTCGTATCCGTAAATATTACGAGCAGGTCGTTCTGGTTGAGCAGACCTTCGTGATTGACGGCGAAAGCAAAGTCAAAGCCGTGATTGAAGCTGCTGCAAAAGATGCAGGCAAGCCGATTACCCTGAAGGGCTTTATTCGCTTCGAACTCGGTGAAGGCATCGAGAAAGAAGAAAAAGACTTTGCTGCAGAAGTTGCCGAGCAGCTTAAGAAATAAACATCTTTATCGAAATGGTGCGTCACGTATCATTTCGTGTATGATCCAGACCGGCGAGGTCGGCAGCGCATATTCGCCCTGTTACTCGCCGGTCTTTTTATATCTGAATTTTGCTGAACCGGGTTTTTCGGGCAGTATGAAATATCGGCATTAAGAGGCAATCCGACATGGCAGAAAACGGCCAAATGAAATTTCGTCGCGTCCTTTTGAAGCTTTCCGGCGAGGGGCTTCTCGGTAAACAGCAATACGGGATTGATCCCGAGACCGTTGACCGGATTGCCAGCGAAATCAAAACCGTTCATGACATGGGTGCCGAAGTTTGCATGGTGATTGGTGGCGGGAACATCTTCCGTGGGGTCAAAGGGGCCTCACAGGGGATGGAACGTGCAACAGCCGACTATATGGGCATGCTTGCAACCATCATGAATGCGCTTGCCGTTCAGAACGCGCTTGAGCGCCACGGGGTTCAAACCCGCGTGCAATCCGCCATTCCGATGTCTTCGGTATGTGAACCCTATATCCGCCGTCGTGCCGTTCGCCATATGGAAAAGGGACGGGTGGTGATCTTTGCGGCCGGGACCGGCAACCCGTTCTTTACCACGGATACAGCCGCCGCCTTGCGTGCGGTTGAAATGGGGTGCGATGCGTTGCTTAAGGGCACACAGGTGGACGGTGTCTATACTGCCGATCCGAAAACCGATCCGACAGCAGAGCGTTACGACGCACTGACTTATTTGGAAGTTCTGTCCAAAGATTTGCGTGTTATGGATGCATCGGCTATTTCTTTGGCACGTGAAAATGATATTCCCGTTATCGTATTTTCTTTGCATAATCCCGGTGCGTTTGCCGATGTGGTTTGTGCAAAAGGTAAGTTTACGATTATTTCGAATGGAGACTAATGGTGTCTGACGTTGCTGGCCTAAAAAAAGACCTTGCCCGCCGTATGGATGGGGCTGTTGAAGTATTGCACAAGGAATTCACCGGGCTGCGCACCGGGCGCGCCAGTGCAAGCCTTCTTGAGCCGGTCATGGTTGAAGCCTACGGCGTGCCGACCCCGCTTAATCAGGTTGCGTCTGTAAGTGTTCCCGAATCACGTATGCTTTCAGTCCAGGTTTGGGACAAGACGATGGTGAAGTCGGTTGAGAAAGCAATTCGTGATGCAGGCCTTGGCTTGAATCCGGCTGCCGATGGTACCTTGGTTCGTGTGCCGATCCCGGCCCTGAATGAGGAACGTCGCACTGAGTTGTCCAAAGTTGCCGGTAAATATTCCGAACAGGCCCGCATTTCGGTTCGTAACGTACGCCGTGATGGGATGGATCAACTTAAAAAATGGGAAAAGGACAGCGTGATCTCGAAAGATGACCTCCATAACGAGGAAAAAGAGATTCAGAAGCTGACCGACAAGGTCATCGCCGATATCGATGAAGCGCTTGCCCATAAAGAACAGGAAATCATGCAAGTCTGATCATGACTGTGCTGGCATCCCAACCCCAACTTTCCGATTTGCAGGCTGTGCCGCGTCATGTTGCCATCATTATGGATGGCAACGGGCGCTGGGCGCAGCAGCGTGGGAAAATCCGTACGATGGGACATCGTGCGGGGGTTGATGCCGTGCGCCGCACGGTTGAGGCCGCTGCCGATCTTGGGATCGAGTACCTGACTCTTTATGGGTTCTCGACCGAGAATTGGAAACGTCCGGAAAGTGAAGTCAGTGATCTTATGGGATTGTTGCGTCTGTTCATTAAACGTGAATTGGCAACATTGCATAAAAATGGCGTCCGCATCCGGATTATTGGTGATCGTAGCCGGTTCGACGATGATATTTGTGTATTATTAGATAATTCTGAAGAACGGACGCAGGATAATACGCGACTTAACCTGACCATAGCGCTGAGTTATGGGGCACGTGCTGAAATTACAGATGCTGTGCGTCAGATTGCCCAACGCGTTGCCAAGGGTGAAATCCAGCCAAATGCCATTGACGAAAAAATGGTCGAGGCGCATCTGGAAACTGCGGGGACACCTGATCCGGATTTGCTGATTAGAACCAGTGGTGAACAGCGCATAAGTAATTTTTTGCTATGGCAATCAGCTTATACTGAATTCGTCTTTGATCAGGTCCTATGGCCGGATTTCGGGCGAGAACACCTTGAAAAAGCAATTGAAAAATTTTCCGAACGGGAGCGGCGGTTTGGTGCAATCATCTGAAGCCTTACGCCAGGAAGATACAAATTCCGGACTGAAAAAACGTATAATCTCGGCATCCGTTATGACACCGGTTGCCGTTGCTGCAGTCTGGTTTGGTTCTCCATATTTCGAGCTGCTGATTTTCGTGTTTTCCGTTGGGATGATGTGGGAATGGACGCGTATGTGCGTTCCAAACCATGTTCAATCAATTTCGGTGGTTTGTGCCGTTGCCCTTGGCGTTTCGATGCTGCTATTGGCGACAGGTGAGTATCGCTTTGTTGCCTTGTCGATTGTGGTCGCGGCGATAACGGCGGCTCTGAGGCCCGGAAAAAACCGCATTCTTGCGGCCTTTGGAATTGTTTATATTTCGGTGGCTGCTATTGCCGCGCAGTGGTTGCGTGTAACGCATGACGACGGCTTGTTGATGATTATGTGGCTGTTCTTTCTTGTTTGGGCCACAGATACCGGCGCATATGTGTTTGGAAAAGTAATTGGCGGCCCCAAACTTGCGCCACGTTTCAGTCCTAAAAAAACATGGGCGGGGTTGGTCGGGGGCATGTTGTGTGCTGCGCTGATAGGTGGATTGATCACCTATTTCAGTGGCGATGCCATTCTGGTCTCTATTGTTTTGGCAAGTGCCGCGTTGGCCGTTATCGCGCAGATTGGTGATCTTGGTGAGTCGGCGCTTAAACGCCACTTCAAGGTCAAGGATAGCAGTAACCTTATTCCGGGGCATGGTGGTTTGCTTGATCGAGCCGACGGGATGTTGTCGGTTTTTCCGGTTGCCTTTGCTATTGTGTATTTCATCGGATTGTCGTTGCGCTAGGGCAGGGTCCCAAGGCGTAGAAATCCCGAAGCTGGTGTTTGATGACAATTAAGAAATCAGTCTGTGTGCTGGGAGTTACCGGGTCGGTGGGCAGCAGCACAGTAGATATCCTGAAATCGCACTCAGACAAATATTTTGTAGACGCGGTAACCGCGCATCGCAATGTTGCGGCATTGGCTGCAACAGCCATTGATCTTGGCGCGGCCGTGGCGGTTATTGCCGATGAAAGCCTTTATGAAGACCTTAAATCGGCACTTGCCGGTTCAGGTGTTGAAGCCACCGCTGGCGAGGCTGCATTGGTTGATGCCGCGTCGCGGCCATCAGATATCGTTATTGCCGCCATTATCGGTGCTGCGGGGCTAAAGGCTACATTGGCGGCCATTCGGCGCGGTGCGCGGGTTGGGCTGGCCAATAAAGAAACTTTGGTCTGTGCCGGTGATTTAATGATGGCCGAGGTTGTAAAATACGGCGCGACACTTATCCCGGTTGATTCTGAACATAGTGCGATCTTTCAGGTTCTTGAACAGAAGTCCGCCGACAATGTGGACCGCATTTTACTTACGGCATCGGGTGGACCATTCCGTGAATGGTCGATGGCCGATATGATGGCGGTTACCCCGAAACAGGCGCTGGCGCATCCCAACTGGGATATGGGGGCCAAGATTTCGATTGATTCGGCCACCATGATGAACAAGGGGTTGGAACTTATTGAAGCTTGCCGGCTGTTTCCGGTGCCTGAAGACCGCATCGAAGTGGTCGTGCATCCTCAGTCCATTGTGCATAGTATGGTTGAATATTCTGATGGCTCTGTCTTGGCGCAGTTGGGGTCGCCGGATATGAGAACGCCGATTGCCTATGCACTGTCATGGCCTGAACGCATTCGGATTAATGTTCCTCGTCTTGATTTTGCCACGATCGGGCAGTTGAACTTTACCTCGCCGGACCTGATCAGGTTCCCGGCTCTTCGTTTGGCTCGTGAGGCGTTGCGTGCAGGCGGAACCGTTCCGACGGTTCTGAATGCAGCAAACGAGATTGCCGTTGGGGCATTTCTGAGCGGAAAGGTGACTTTCCTTCAGATTGCCGAGACGGTGGAGCGTATGATGAACAAGATTACGGCGGCACCCTTGTGTGATCTTGATCAGATGTTTGATCTTGATGATATGGTCCGTCGTGAAACACTGGGTTTGATCGATACCGGTCGCTGATAGCTGAAACTGCCGGGATAGCCCGGAAAGAGGAACGTCTTTTATGGAAACCCTTCTTGCCTTTTTGTTTGTCCTTTCGGTCTTGGTCTTTGTTCATGAATATGGACATTACTGGGTCGCGATTCGCAATGGCGTAAAGGTTGAAGCGTTTTCAATCGGCTTCGGACCAGAACTTTTTGGTTGGTACGATAAAAAAGGAACGCGTTGGAAAATTAGCCTCCTGCCACTGGGGGGGTACGTTAAAATGTTTGGCGATATGAACCCGGCCAGTGCAGGCCAGCGTGATGACTTGAATGAAGACGAACGTCAGCACGCCTTTCATCACAAGGGATTGCGTGCACGTGCGGCCATCGTATTTGCTGGTCCGGCTGCAAATTTCCTGTTTGCGATTATCGTATTCATTGTGTTGTTTGCCGCGGTCGGTCAGCAACGTGCCCTGCCGGTAGTTGGCGAAACCGTTGATGGTAGCCCGGCGGCGGCGGCGGGATTGTTGCCGCAGGACCAGATCGAAGCTGTAAATGGTCAAAGCATTGACTGGTTTAGCGAATTATCCGATGTGATTCGCGCCAATGCCGGTTCGCAGGTCGCATTATCTATTTTGCGTGACGGGCAGGTGGTTGATATCGCCGTGACGCCAGAACCTGTGACCACCGGCGAAGGGGATAATCAGCAAACATTTGGCCGCCTTGGTGTCACAGCTGGCGCGTTCGAGACTCAGCGTGACGGTATTGTCGACGCGACGGGAAGGGCGTTTAGTGCGACCTATGGCTTGGTTGCTCAAACTCTTTCTGCCTTGGGCGAGATGATCGCCGGTGAACGTGACAGTTCGGAATTAGGCGGGCCTATTCGGATTGCACAAATGTCGGGTGAAGTTGCCGAAGGGGGGCTTGGCCCATTATTGTTCTTTATGGCTTATCTCTCGATTAGCCTTGGGTTGATTAACTTGATGCCTGTGCCTGTTCTGGATGGGGGACATTTGGTGTTTTATGCGATTGAAGCCATTCGCGGTAAGCCGTTGGGCGCAAAAGCACAAGAATATGGTTTCCGTCTTGGCGCGGGTTTGGTATTCAGCTTAATCATCTTTGCAACTTGGAACGACCTATCGCAATTGGGCGTCTGGGATTTCTTCAAAGGCCTGGTAGGCTGATGATCGACGGCATCAGGGGGTTGAATTTGCTGCGTAATGTAAAAGCGGCTGCATTGGCAGCAGTCTTGCTTGGTGGAATCGCACCAACCGTAATACCGATGGTTGCCTATGCTCAGGGAAGCACGGTCATCCGTGAAATCCAGGTGGATGGGAACAATCGTATCGAAAGTGCGACGGTTAACGCATATCTGTCGGTTCGTGAAGGCGATTCCTATGACCCTCAAAAAGTCAACGAATCGCTCAAAGCCTTGTTTTCAACAGGGCTTTTTGCCGATGTCTCCATCGGTTTTGATCGTGGCGTTCTAAAAGTAAATGTTGTTGAAAATCCAATCATCAACCGTATTGCGTTTGAAGGTAATGCACGTCTGAAAGACGATGCCCTGGGCACCGAACTTCAGTTGCGTCCGCGTGTTGTCTATACCCGGACGAAGGTTCAGGCCGATGTTCAGCGTATTTTGGAACTTTATCGCCGTTCTGGTCGTTTCGCGGCGACCGTCGAACCAAAGGTGATCCAGCTTGAACAGAACCGTGTGGACCTTGTCTTTGAAATTGACGAAGGCGAGGCGACCGGTGTTCGCAAGATTAACTTCGTTGGTAACAAAGCCTTTGACGATGCGGATTTGTCCGAAGTTATCCGGACTACCGAAAGCGCGTGGTGGAAAATTCTTACCGCGGATGACAATTATGACCCGGACCGCGTAACGTTTGATCGTGAATTGTTGCGTCGTTTCTATCTCTCTGCCGGGTATGCTGATTTTCAGGTGTTGTCATCGGTCGCCGAACTGACTCCGGATCGCTCGGACTTCTTTATCACCTATACCGTCAGCGAAGGTCAGCGATACAAATTTGGCGATATCAATATCATATCCCAGATTGACAAGGTCGATCCCGAAACGCTGTCGCCGTTGATCGAAATTGCAAAAGGTGAATGGTACAACGCCGATCTTGTTGATGATGCCATTGATGTCCTGACGGACAGCATTGGCGATCAGGGATATGCGTTTATTGATATTCGACCAAATGTGCAGCGTGATCGCGAAACCGGTGTCATCAACCTTACCTTTACAATCGCCGAAGGCCCGAAGGTTTATGTTGAACGCATTGATGTTGTCGGCAACGTACGGACGCTGGACGAGGTTGTTCGACGTGAATTCCGTCTTGTAGAAGGCGATGCATTTAGCAGTTCGAAAATGAAACGGTCCCGCCAGCGCGTGGAAAACCTCAACTTCTTTAAATCTGTTGACGTTAAAACGCTTCCGGGTAGTTCGCCGGATCAAACGGTTCTTGAAGTTGATGTCGAGGAAAAGTCGACGGGCGAGTTTTCGATCGGTGCTGGTTATGGCACAGATGATGGCGCGTTCGGTCAGGCTGGTATTCGCGAACGAAACTTGTTGGGTAAAGGCCAGGATTTGCGCCTTGGCTTTACCCTCGGATCATCCAGCCAACAGGTTGATTTGTCGTTTACGGAACCATATTTCCTGGATCGTGATGTCAGTGCAGGTTTTGATATCTACCGTCGTGAAGAAGATAATCAGGACGAGAGCTCGTATGATGAAAAGCAAACGGGCATAGGGTTAAGATCTGGCTTCCGTTATTCAGAGGCGCTGTCCCAATCCGTACGCTATGGGTTCGAGCTAAACGAATATTCTGACGTTGATAGTGATGCATCGCGGTTGCTCCAGGCAGAAGACCCGGAATTCTCAGAGTCTTCTATAGGCCATACATTGACGTATGATCAACGCGACAGCACGCTTTCGCCAAGCGATGGCTATTTTGCCCAGTTGTCTAACGACTTTGCCGGTCTTGGTGGTTCAGAAACTTATATTCGCACACGGATTAATGGTGGGTATTACTACCCGCTGGATCGCGAACATGAATGGGTTCTGTCGACCAAGGGGTCAACCGGTTATATCTTTGGTATCGGCGAGGATACGCGAATTTCGCAGCGCTTCTTCACCGGTGGTGCAAATCTTCGCGGGTTTGAATCTGCTGGCGTTGGTCCGCGCGATATTGCCACGGACGATTCCGTTGGTGGCAAGTTCTTCTATACTGGTACAGTCCAGTTGGATTTCCCGCTTGGTTTGCCGTCTGAGTTTGCCTTGACCGGTCGCATCTTTAGTGATTTTGGTTCATCGCAGGGGGTCGATGGTGCGCTTCCAGGGGAAATTTATGATACGGGTTCGCTGAGGGGATCTGTTGGTATTGGGGTAGGCTGGGAATCGCCGTTTGGCCCGATTGGTGTTGACCTTTCGCAGGCCGTTCTCAAAGAAGACTTCGACAAAGAGGAAGTGTTCCGATTGAACTTCGGGACCAGATTCTGATGAAAATGATGAAAACGATCCAGACCGCCGCAATTGCAATGGCAATCGCGTTTTCTGCTGCCAGTGTAACCACACCGGTCGCGGCCCAGGATGCTGATAAACAGCAAGTGGCCGCTGTGGTGATGATTGTCGACTTTGACGGGATCATGCGTGAAGCATCTGCGATGCAGGACATGGCCAAGCAGATCAAAAAGCGCCAGGAAGGCTATCAGCAGGAAATCGAGAAACGTCAGCAGGCCTTGCGCCAGGAAGAGCAACAGATTGCTCAGCAGCGTACCTTGCTGTCCGCCGATGTTATTCAGCAAAAACAGAAAGAATTTCAGCAGAAAGTTGCCGATTTTCAAAAGTTTGCCCAAGGTCGCAATCGCATCCTTGATCAGGCGTTGAATGAATCGCGGGTGAAATTCCAAAAAACACTGATCGAAGTGATTGCCGACGTCGCTGAGAAGCGCAAGGCAACGCTTGTTTTGCATAAGAGTCAGGTGATCTTGCATGCCAATGCGATGGATGCGTCTAAGGATGTATTTGATGGCGTTAACAAGGCAATGCCGACCCTGAAAGTAGAGTTTAAGGAAGCGTCCTGATGGCGGATTCCCGTTTCTTCAAGCGTAAGGGACCATTTAGCGTTCAGGACATTGCCGACTTGACTGGTGCAGGACTTGTTAACGCACCGGACCCAAAGCGTGTCTTTGACGACGTGGCCCCGCTACAAAACGCAGATGCCAGCATTCTGAGCTTTTTTGACAATCGAAAATATCTGGATGCCTTTGCGCAAAGTGCTGCAGGCGGATGTTTTGTTCGTCCGGAATTTGCTGATCGTGCACCCGATAGTATGGTTCTGTTCACCACAAGCGACCCATATCGTGCCTATGCCAAGGCGGCGACAGCATTCTATCCGTTTGACGAAGCAAATGGTGTTATCTCGGATAATGCCGTTGTGGATGCGTCTGCCAAACTTGGCAAAGGTGTTCAAGTTGATGCCGGTGCCGTTATTGGTGCCAATTGTGACATCGGTGATGGTACAATCATTGCCAGCAATGCTGTGATCGGCGAAGGCGTTGTGATCGGTGCGGGCTGTAAAATTGGTGCAGGTTCGACTATTACCCATAGTTTGATTGGCAATCTGTGCCTTATTTATCCGGGGGCACGCATCGGCCAGGATGGATTTGGTTTTGCCATGGGCCCGCAAGGGCATCTTAAGGTTCCGCAGCTTGGCCGGGTTGTTATCGGTAACGATGTCGAAGTCGGGGCGAATTCAACAATTGATCGCGGGGCTGGCCCCGATACGGTTATTGGTAACGGTTGTCGTATCGATAACCTTGTGCAGATTGGCCATAACGTCGAACTTGGCATGGGCTGTGTGGTTGTTGCGCAGGTTGGGATTTCAGGATCAACCAAGTTAGGTAATTTTGTCGTTGCCGCCGGGCAGGCCGGGATTACGGGTCATCTTGAAATTGGTGACGGCGCAAAGATTGCAGCGCAGTCTGGCGTCATGAGAAATATCGGACCGGGTGAAACGGTTGGCGGAAGTCCTGCTGTCCCGGTTATGGAATATCATAAACAGACCGTGGCCTTGTCGCGGTTAATACGAAAAAAGAAGTAAAGGCAGCACCTATGACCGAATTGGTAAGTGTTGATATTCAGCGCATTCTGGAAATGATCCCACATCGTTATCCATTCCTGCTGATCGACAAGGTCGTTGATATTGCTATCGGAGAATCCGCTGTTGGTATCAAAAATGTGACGATGAACGAACCACAGTTCACCGGTCATTTTCCGGGGCAGCCGATTATGCCGGGCGTTTTGATCATCGAAAGTATGGCTCAAACAGCCGCTATTCTGGTCGTACAGACTCTTGGTGAAGACGCAGAAGGCAAGCTTGTTTATTTCATGAGCATTGATAATGCGCGTTTCCGTAAACCGGTTGTGCCGGGCGATGTTATGCATATCCATGTGAAGAAAAAACAGCGCCGAGGCCCGGTCTGGAAGTTCGAAAGCGAAGTTCGGGTAAATGATCAGGTCGTTGCCGAAGCTACCATCGCCGCGATGATTCGGGGCAGCTGATAATGTCAAAAGTACATCCAACCGCCATTGTTGAGGACGGCGCCCAGATTGGCCAGGATGTAGAAATCGGGCCCTATAGCGTTGTCGGTCCGCAGGCGGTTCTGGGGGACCGCGTCAAGCTGCATAGCCATGTCGTGATTGCCGGAATTACATCTATTGGTGAAGACAGCACAATTTTCCCCTTTGCGTCGGTAGGGCATGCGCCTCAAGACCTGAAATTCAAGGGTGAGCCGTCGCGTCTGATCGTTGGCAAGCGAAACAAGATCCGTGAAGGGGTAACCCTTAATCCCGGAACCGAGGGTGGTGGTATGGAAACCACAATCGGTGATGACTGTCTGTTTATGACCGGTGCTCATGTTGGGCATGATTGCCATGTTGGCAATCACTGCATTCTGGTCAATAACGGTACACTTGCGGGCCATGTTTTGGTCGAAGACTTTGCCATTGTTGGTGGTCTGTCGGCCGTGCATCAATTTGTGCGTATTGGTAAGCACGCGATGATCGGTGGCATGACCGGGGTCGAAAGCGATATCATTCCCTATGGTTCTGTAATTGGTAATCGTGCCTATCTTTCCGGACTTAACCTTGTCGGATTAAAGCGCCGTGGCTTTGACCGTGAAACCATTCATTTACTTCGCAAGGCATACCGTCTTTTATTTGCGCAGGAAGGTACATTGGCTGAACGGGTGGCTGAAGTCTCGAAGGATTTCGAAGATGTCGGTCCGGTGATGGAAATCATTAGCTTCCTTAAAGCGGAAAGCATGCGTTCCGTATGTACGCCAAAATATGACAGTTCGGCAGGATAATTCCGCGACAAAACTTGGCATTATTGCCGGTGGTGGTGCGCTTCCAGCCCGCTTGGCTGCTGCTGCAACGGCAGCGGGGCGGGATGTTTTTATTATAAAACTTGATGCGCATGCAGATGATCCGCAACTTGACAGTTTTCCAAATATTGCACTTCGTATCGGTGCCGCAGCCAAGATCCTTGACCGGTTGAAATCCGAGCGGTGCAGCGATGTTGTCCTTGCTGGAAAAGTGGCACGGCCATCATTTGCTTCAATCCGTCCAGACTGGCGCGCGGCCAAACTTCTGATGAAGGTTGGCATGAAGTCGCTTGGCGATGATGGGTTGTTGCGTTTGGTGGCCATTGAACTTGAGCGCGAAGGTTTCCGGTTGGTTGGTGCCCATGAAGTGCTGGGCGACCTAGCTGTGGAAGAAGGTATACTTGGCAACGTCAAACCCGATGATCAGGCCATAACGGATGCAATGCATGGCCTGAACGTTGCCCAGATACTCGGCGCGGCGGATGTTGGGCAGGGATGCGTGGTTCAGCAAGGTCTGGTTCTTGCGCTTGAAGCCATCGAAGGCACAGACGAAATGGTTCGTCGTTCGGCGGGGTATCGCCGAGAGGGCGTTGGCGGTGTTTTGGTGAAATCATCCAAGCCACAGCAGGATAAACGTCTGGATTTACCCGCGATAGGCGTTACGACGGTCGAGGAAGCCCATCGGGCCGGTCTTCGTGGAATTGCGCTTTTGGCAGGTGGGACGATGATCATTGACCGCGAACTAACGGTTTGTCGCGCAGACGAGCTTGGCCTGTTTCTTATGGGGCTTTCAGTACCGGAAACGGTGCAAGATGACTGAACCATTGATGACGGCCCCGAAAATAATGCTGGTTGCGGGCGAAGCATCCGGTGATCAGCTTGGTGGTCGTCTGATGGCGGCGATAAAGGGACGTCTGCCCCAAGCAGAGTTCATCGGTGTTGGCGGACCACGTATGGTCGGGGAAGGGCTTGATAGCCTGTTTCCGATGGATGAAATGTCGGTTATGGGCTTGGCCGAAATCCTGCCTCATATCCCGCATTTGTTAAAACGTATTCGTCAGACGGCTGAATTTGCGCTCGCGCAGAAACCAGATGTGGTTATTACCATTGATGCCCCTGATTTCAGTTTCCGCGTTGGCAAGAAGCTGAAAGGCAAAGGCATTCCGCTGGTTCATTATGTCGCACCATCGGTTTGGGCCTGGCGCCCCGGGCGTGCAAAAAAGATTGCAGCTTTTCTGGATCATTTATTGGCGCTGTTGCCGTTTGAACCGCCATATTTCGAGCGCGAAGGTCTTGCCACGACATTCATCGGACATTCGGCCGTTGAAGAACGTCATGGTGGGGATGCTACCCGGTTTAGACAAGTTCACCAGATCGCCCCTGAGACAAAGATATTGACGATACTGCCCGGAAGCCGCAATTCCGAGGTAACACGTCTTTTGCCCGTATTCAGGTTGGTGTGCGAGCGTCTGGCCGTTGATTTCCCCAATATACGTGTCGTTGTGCCAACGGTTAGCAAGGTCGCAACGATTGTTCGAAATGAAGTTGGGGATTGGCCGCTAAACCCTATTGTCCTGACGGATGATCAGGGGCGCCGGGATGCATTTGCCGCATCACACGCCGCATTGGCAGCATCGGGTACCGTATCACTTGAATTGGCAATTTCCGGCGTGCCGCATGTGATCGGATACAAGCTTAGCCCGATTACGGCATGGATTGCGCGGCGTTTGCTGAGGATTGACACGGTAACCATTGTCAATCTGGTTCTGGGGAAAAAACTGATTCCAGAGTTTCTACAACAAGATTGTGAAGCAAATCGTATTGTCCCGGTATTGCAATCCCTGATAGGCGATAGCACTTTGCGTCATACGCAGCTTGCCGGGTTTGAAACGGCAACGACCTTGCTTGGTTTTGGGGATCGTCCACCAAGTGAGAAGGCGGCTGACGTGATCCTTGAAATCATAGAGAAAAATTCATCGCCAGGCACTGGCAATACGGCGCAATAACGCATAGTTTGCTGTCATTGATCCCTTAAAATGATGGAGGCAATTCATGCGTTATTTGCACACCATGGTACGTGTCGAGGATATCGACGCATCAATGCGGTTTTATTGCGATTTGCTTGGTATGAGCGAAACCCGACGTATTGACAGCGAGAAGGGGCGTTTCACCCTGATTTATCTTGCCCCGCCAGCGGATGAAGCAAGTGCGAAAGCCAATAAGGCGCCAGAACTTGAACTGACCCATAACTGGGACCCGGAAAGCTATTCCGGTGGACGCAATTTCGGTCATCTTGCCTATGAGGTCGATGATATTTATGCGACGTGTCAGAAATTGATGGATGCTGGTGTTACTATCAATCGTCCGCCACGGGACGGTCGGATGGCGTTTGTCCGATCACCCGATGGAATATCGATTGAATTCCTGCAAAAGGGCGAAAGCCTTGCCCCAGCAGAGCCATGGGTCAGCATGGAAAACACCGGTTCCTGGTAATCGGATTTGACGTTTTTCAAAAGGAAAGGCCCGGAATTTTCCGGGCCTTTCCTGTATCTGCGTAAAAGCTGATTAGCGTTTGTTGACCGGAACGAACGGGCGTTCGACAACGCCGGTGAACAGTTGACGCGGACGACCAATCTTCTGCGACGGATCTTCGATCATTTCTTTCCACTGGGCGATCCAGCCAACAGTACGAGCAACTGCGAACAGCACGGTAAACATGCTTTCCGGGATACCCATGGCTTTGAAGATGATGCCCGAATAGAAGTCGACATTCGGATAGAGTTTCTTCTCGATGAAGTACTCGTCCTCGCGTGCGATACGTTCGAGTTCCTGTGCAACGTCAAGCAACGGATCGGAAACGTTCAGTTCTTTGAGAACTTCATGGCAGGTTTCCTGCATGACTTTGGCGCGCGGATCGTAGTTTTTGTAAACGCGATGACCAAAGCCCATCAGACGGAACGGATCGTTCTTGTCTTTTGCTTTTGCAACAAACTCAGGAATGTTTTTCACATCGCCGATTTCATTGAGCATTTTCAGAACGGCTTCGTTCGCGCCACCATGTGCCGGTCCCCAAAGGGATGCAATGCCCGCTGCAATACATGCGAACGGATTGGCACCCGACGAACCAGCCAAACGAACGGTCGATGTTGACGCATTCTGTTCGTGGTCAGCATGCAGGATCAAGATACGATCCATGGCGCGCGCCAGAACAGGATTGACGACGTAATCCTCGCAAGGAACACCAAACATCATCTGCAGGAAGTTTTCTGCGTAACCGAGTTTGTTGTTCGGATAGCGGAATGGCTGACCGATAGAATATTTATATGCCATCGCAGCAATGGTCGGCATTTTTGCAATCAGGCGATACGCCGAGACCAAACGCTGGTTCGGGTCATTGATGTCGGTGCTGTCATGATAGAAAGCAGACATCGCGCCAATCACACCACACATGATAGCCATTGGATGGGCATCACGGCGGAAGCCGTTATACATATTGCGCATTTGCTCATGCACCATGGTGTGCATGGTGATGTCATTTTCGAATTGCGATTTTTCGGCTGCTTCTGGCAGGTTGCCATAAATCAACAGATAGCAGACTTCAAGGAAGTCAGACTGTTCTGCAAGTTCGTCAATGGCGTAGCCACGATGACGCAAAATGCCGATGTCGCCATCAATATAGGTCAATTCAGACTGGCAACTGCCGGTCGAAGTGAAGCCGGGGTCATAGGTGAAGTATCCGGTATCGGCATAGAGCTTCCGGATGTCGATTACAGACGGACCAACAGTACCCTCAAGCACCGGCAACTCAACCGTCTTGCCAGTGGCATTATCGGTGAGTGTCACGGTGTGGGAAGTCTTGGAATTCTGAGCCATGACTTTTTCTTCCTTCCCTGTTTAAACGAACACGGTTTCAAGTTGTGAGCAGCATAGTGCTGCGGTGCACAAAGCGCAAATTCAGTGTTTAAGTTTTTTGTTCTGCGCTGTTATTGGGCATCGAATTTGCGGATGCGTTTCAGCGTTTGCGATTTGCCAAGCACAATCATCACGTCGAAAATGCCTGGGGAAGAGTTAGAACCGGTGAGCACGGCCCGCAAGGGCTGCGCGACTTTGCCAAGCTTCAGGTCGAGTTTTTCGGCAATGTTGCGAACGCTTGCGTCAACGTTTTCTTCGGTCCAAATTTCAAGCGTATCCAGTTCTTTTGCCAGTTCGGCAAACAGACCTTCTGGTGCGCCATCAATAAGGGACTGAGCTTTCTCGTTAAACGACGTTACGCCGTCTGTCACATAGAAGACCGAAGATTCGGCGAGCTCGATGAGTGTCTTGGCTCTTTCTTTAAGCCCTGACATGCCTTTGATCAAGATTTCTTTTTGCGCTGCATCAATTGCATCGACGCCAATTTGTTTTGCAATCCGCGGCGCAATGTCATTTGCCAAGCGTTCGTCATCTGCCTGACGCAGGTAAACGCCATTCAGGTTGGTCAGCTTGGCAAAGTCAAAGCGTGATGCGCCTTTGCCAACATCTTTGACGTCAAACCATTCGATGGCTTGTTCCTGTGAAATGATTTCTTCGTCACCATGGCCCCAACCAAGACGCAGCAGGTAGTTGTTCACGGCTTCGGGCAGGAAACCCATTTCATCGCGATAGGCTTCAACACCAAGCGCACCGTGGCGTTTGGATAATTTCGCACCATCAGGGCCGTGGATAAGTGGAATATGGGCAAATGTCGGAACAACCCAACCCATGGCGTCATAAAGAGCCTTTTGACGGAATGCGTTGGTCAGGTGATCGTCACCACGAATAACATGAGTGATGCCCATATCGTGATCGTCAACGACAACCGAAAGCATATAGGTTGGTGTGCCATCGCCACGCAGGATGACATAATCGTCAAGTTGATCATTGGCAACGCGAACATCCCCCTGAACCTGATCCGAGATCACAGCATCGCCATCCTGCGGTGCCTTCAGGCGGACCACAGGCTTTACGCCTTGCGGTGCATCTGAAGGGTCGCGGTCACGCCATGTACCGTTATATTTCATTGGCTGACCTTCGGAACGTGCTTTTTCGCGCATTTCCTGAAGTTCTTCCGGCGAGCAATAGCAATAATAGGCTTTGCCGGCCTTGATCAGTTCCAAGGCGACTTCGGCATGGCGGTCGCGACGGGCGAACTGGAATGTCGGCTCCTCGTCTGCGGTCAGGCCAAGCCAGTTGAGCCCGTCAAAAATGGCTTCGACGGCTTCGGGCGTCGAACGTTCCCGATCAGTGTCTTCAATACGCAGCAGGAATTTGCCGCCAGTGTGTTTGGCATATAGCCAATTATAAAGGGCGGTGCGTGCGCCGCCGATATGCAGAAACCCGGTCGGAGACGGGGCAAAACGGGTAACAACCGTCATTCACTCTAATCCGTTATTTGGATGTTGTTGCTTGTCGTCGTGACTTTTGGCGTGCAGGCTATAACACATATGCGGCGGTGTTGCACCACAGCCGATGATAGATAGAAACTGTGAGCCGGGCGGGCTATTGTACATTCGTCGAATAAATCACAATATAAATGTTAAAAATCAATATATTGCGAAGTTTTTCTCGCAATTAGGATTGCTTTTGGCCGACGGCAGAAATTACTGGATTTTATGTTCGGTTGTCTTCTTTGGGTTGGGCTGTGCGGCGTATTTTTCCCTTTCTGGGCGTTTGATGGTTGAACAATCTGGTTTGGCGATGATTCTTTCGCTTTGCGGATTATGGATATCGCGGCGCTGGATTACGGCATTTTTCACATGCTTGCTACTCAGCAGTTTTTGTTTCGGTGTTCTTGTTGCATCCATTCACGTTGAAATGGCGCCATCCGGTCTTTTGACCAAAACGCTTTATATGACAGAGGTCGAGGGGGACATCACCCTTCTTGAACCACAGGGCGGACGCACACGTATAACAATTGTGCCAATTCGAATTGACGGATTGGAACAACAGGAATTTGATTGGAAGGTTCGCATGAGCCTTCCGGGCGGTGAAAACCTTACCGTTGGTGATCGGATTGTTGCCAGCGCCCGCCTTTTTCCCTTGCGTGCCCAATCAACCCCGGGGGATCCGGATTTTTCCCGCAAGCTGTATCTTGACGGGATCGGGGCAACCGGATTTGTGTTTGGGCACAAATACCGCGTGACCAAGGCCGCCGATCCCGGTGTTCTTCAACCGTTATCGCAATCTATTGAATATATTCGCCATGTGATCATGCAACGGGTGGATACGGTGCTTTCCTGGCCTGAATCGGGAATTGCCAAGGCATTGATTGTTGGCGAACGTGGTGATGTCGGGGCGAAGACAGCGGAAGATTTGCGAAAGTCCGGTCTGGCGCATCTGTTGGCGATTTCCGGTTTGCATATGGGCTTGCTGAGCGGGACGGTGTTTTTTGTCCTGCGATTTGTATTTGCCGCTGTTCCGGCAATCGGTTTGCAGTTTCCGATCAAGAAATGGGCCGCTGTGGCCGCAATGTTGTCGGGGATTATCTATCTTGGTTTGTCGGGTGCCAGTGTCCCGACGCAGCGGGCGTTCGTGACCTTGATAATTGTTTGGCTGGCATTGTTGCTAGATCGACGCGCCATATCGCTGCGACTGGTGGCGGTTGCAGCCTTTGTCATTTTAATGATCCGCCCTGATGCGGTGCTTGGCCCCAGTTTTCAATTATCCTTTGCCGCTGTTTCGGTGCTGGTCGCTTTTTATGATGGACCGGGACGACAATGGTTTGACCGGACGGGGGAACGATCCTGGTTGTTCCGTGTCGGGATATTTTTCATCGGATTGATTGTTACCGGGATTCTAATTACCGCGGTGACAGCACCAATCATCGGGTTTCATTTTGGCCGAATTTCAATGATCGGCATTTTGTCTAACCTGATAGCCATTCCGGTTATGGCTTTTTGGGTGATGCCATTGATTGTCGCGACACTTGTGTTGATGCCGTTTGGGGCAGGGGCTTTACCATTATGGTTAATGAAGCCGGGATTGACCCTGTTGATGCAAACTGCGGCGATTGCGGCACAGCAGGAATGGGGGCTTTGGTATGTGTCGCAATTTAGTGGAATATTTGCGACAGGGGCGATGATCGCCGTGGCATGGGGCTTGATCTGGCGACGCAACATGGTTGGGTGGTTTGCCGTCATTCCCATGTGTATCGCGATTGCGGGGCAAGTCATGTATCGCCCGGCGGATATGCTTGTTGCCGGGGATCAGAAATCCTGGGCTATTTTTGATCAATCAAAGGATCAACTTATCCTGCCCACAGGTATTTCGGATTTTCAGCAGTCGGTTTGGATGGCAAGATTTGGTATTTCCGATGATCGGAAGGATCAGGTGATACGTGAATGTGACGCTCCGGTTTGTTCCGCCGTCATTGCTGATAAACGGATTGTCGTTGCACGTGAACTGGTCAATCCGTTCTATGCCTGCCGCCATGCCGATATTATTGTAAATTTGGCGCATGATATACCGCGTGATATTTGCCCCGGAAAGGTGATGGCCATTGACGATGACCAGTTGTGGTGGCAGGGCGGTGTTGCGGTTTATGGTTTGAATACCGATACACCATCATTTGAAACGGTACGTAAAACAGCCGGTGACTGGCCATGGATCATCATTGGGGGCCGAAGTCCGAAATAAAAAACGCCGCCAATTGAAAATGGCGGCGTTGATACTGGATTGTCTGAATAAGTGATCAATACTGGCGCAGAAGTCCGACAAGACGGCCCTGAATGCGAACCCGATCAGGTGACAGCGAACGGGTTTCATATCGCGCGTTGGCTGGTTCCAATAGGACTTCACCCCGGCCACTTTTCAGGCGTTTAAGGGTTGCTTCGTTGTCATCAACCAATGCAACAACAATCGTGCCGTCATGGGCCTGCTCGCAGCGTTGTATCAGGACCGTATCACCATCAAGGATACCGGCATCGATCATGGAATCACCTGAAACTTCAAGTGCATAGTGATCCCCCGTGCCCAAAAGCGATGCCGGGACCTGTACCATGGTGCTTTGATCACGCAAGGCTTCGATTGGTGTACCCGCCGCGATTCGGCCAAACAGCGGTAATGCGACAGACTCGCCAGCATCCGAAAATGCCGACGGAACAGTTGCCGGTCGATGGGGCGCCTTGCGGGCATTGGTGATCGAGGTCACGTTTGGCGGGGTTTCCGGGGCGTCATTGTCATTATTATCGGGAAGACGCAGAACTTCAAGCGCACGGGCGCGATGGGCGAGGCGGCGAATAAATCCGCGTTCCTCAAGCCCGGTAATCAGGCGGTGAATGCCGGATTTCGATTTCAGGCTCAGGGCTTCCTTCATCTCGTCAAAAGAAGGCGAGATACCGTGATCGCGAAGATAGTTGTCGATATAGACCAGCAATTCATATTGCTTGCGCGTCAGCATGATATTTCCTGAACCAGTAATAAGAACAAACCGAATACATAGATGTTCTACTTTAGTTCTTATGTGTGGTCAAGCATGCCGCCCGAAGAATCACCATTTAACGGCATTCTTTCGACCAAGAAATGAATTTTCTGCATGATCAGAGCTTAGTCAGCGGTGAACAGACCCGATTTTCCGCCTTCTTTGTACACAACGCGGATATCGGTAATCTGCATGGTCTTGTCGACGGCTTTGCACATGTCAAATACGGTCAGGGCGGTGATGGAAACGGCTGTCAGTGCCTCCATCTCAACCCCGGTTTTACCCGTCGTCTTGCAGGTGGCAATAATATCGACGGCGTCAATATCGCTTGCAAGTTCCAGCGTAACTTCAACCGATGTCAGGGGCAGGGGGTGACAAAGCGGGATCAGATCAGGGGTTTTCTTGGCCCCCATAATCCCGGCAAGCTGAGCAATGCCAAGAACATCCCCTTTTTTATGGCCGCGTTCGGCAATCAATTTAGCCGTTTCGGTGGCCATCAGGACCCGGCCTTTGGCGATGGCGACCCGGGTGGTGTCGGCCTTCGTCGAAATATCGACCATGACGGCGTTTCCCGATGCGTCGATATGCGAAAGTGTATCTGCCATGCCCGTTATCCGATCCGGTATCAGGCCGCAAGGCCAAGAAGGTTGCGGGTTGCCGTTGTAACGTCATCCTGACGCATCAGGCTTTCGCCAATCAGGAAGCATTGCGCGCCGACTTTGGCCATGCGCGAAAGATCATCTGGCGTAAATAATCCGCTTTCGGCAACCAGCATACGATCTGCATCGACCATACTTGCCAATTCCTCGGTCGTTGTCAGCGAAACTTCCAAAGTCTTTAGATTTCGGTTGTTTACACCGATAAGTTTGGATTTCAGTTTCAGTGCGCGTTCAAGTTCCGGTGCATTGTGGACTTCGATCAGAACATCCATGCCTAGTGCATGTGCCGCATTTTCAAGCTCTGCTGCCTGATTATCTTCGAGGGCTGCCATGATCAGCAAAATGCAATCAGCACCAAGTGCTCGTGCCTCGGTCACCTGATAGGGATCAAGCATAAAATCCTTGCGTAGAACCGGTAGGTCAACCGCAGAACGGGCGGCAACCAGATAGCTGTCATCCCCCTGAAAATAGGGAATATCGGTTAGAACCGAAAGGCAACTTGCCCCGCCCGCTTTATAGGCCTGTGCCAAGACTGGCGGATTGAAGTCCGAGCGGATAAGCCCCTTGGACGGGGATGCTTTCTTGATTTCGGCAATCAGGCCATAGCGACCATCGGCAACCGATGTTTCAAGTGCCTTGATAAAACCGCGCGGGGTGGATTGCGCCTTTGCGGCGTTTTCTAGGTCGGCAAGTGATTTTCGAGTCTTGCAGGCGGCAACATGGTCACGTTTATCGTTGCAGATGCGGTCAAGTACGTCGCTCACGATGTTGTCCCCTGATTGGATATGGTCACGAGCGCCTGCAGGGTTTCTGCGGCTTTGCCAGAATCAATTGCGGCCTTGGCTTTTTCGATGCCATCGGCAAGGTTGCGGGCAATATCGGTTACGACAAGGGCGGCAGCGGCATTCAAAACAACGATATCGCGATAGGCACTTTGTTTGCCGACAAGCAAATCCAAAATGGCTTTGGCGTTTGTATCGGCGTCGCCACCTTTAAGTGCGTCAAGCGTTACGGTTTCAAAACCGTAATCGGCCGGGTCGATATCAAACGTTGTGACTTTGCCATTTTTGACTTCGGCAACAAAGGTCGGCCCGGTGGTTGAAATTTCATCAAGGCCGCTATGGCCATGGACAACCCATGCATGTTCGGAACCAAGGCGGTTCAGTACATTTGCAATCGGTTCGACCCATTCCCTGGCAAAAACCCCCATGACCTGACGTTTGGTTTTTGCCGGGTTGGCAAGCGGGCCAAGCAAATTGAAAATTGTCCGTGTTCCCATTTCAACCCGGGTTGGCATCACATGGCGTACGGCCGAATGATGGCGGGGGGCCATCATGAAGCACAGATTGATTTCGTTCAGTGCCTTTTCAAGAAGCGGCATTTCTGCATCAAGATTGACGCCAAGCGCCATCAGGACATCAGCTGACCCTGATTTTGAAGAAGCCGCACGGTTACCATGCTTGGCGACAATTGCACCACATGCCGCAGCAACAATCGCCGCACCCGTTGAAATATTGAAAGTACCACTTCCATCGCCACCGGTGCCGCAGGTGTCGACCGCATTGGGCGGTGCGATAATACCGGTTGCTTTGGACCGCATAACGCGTGCTGCGCCGGTGATTTCGTCAATCGTTTCGCCCCGCAGGCGCAACGCCATCAGGAAAGCGCCCATCTGTGATGGCGTTGCCTGACCGGACATCAGAACATCGAAGGCCTGTTCGGCCTGTTCTTCGTTCAGTTTTTCACCATTTGCGACTTTGGCCAGGACTGGCTTCAGGTCATATTCTGTCGACATGCGGGTTTCCTCGATTAACGGTCCGGTCCGGTGCGGTTGTTATGCACCGGGGAAGTCGATGAAATTTTTTAAAAGAGCGTGGCCATGTTCGGATGCTATACTTTCCGGATGGAATTGAACGCCATGGATTTGATGCTGTTTATGGCGCAACCCCATGATCAGACCATCCTTGTTTTCAGCCGTGATTTCAAGGCTGTCGGGCAGGGTGGCGCGATCAACGACCAGTGAGTGGTAGCGTGTTGCGTCAAACGGGCTTGGCAGGCATTTAAAAACGCTTTGCCCATGATGGGTCATCGTATCGGTTTTGCCATGCATGCATTCAGGTGCACGAACAACATTTCCGCCAAATGCCTGACCAATGGATTGATGGCCAAGGCATACGCCAAGCAATTTGACCTTTCCCGCCGATGCCTTGATCAAATCAAGGCAGATGCCGGCACGATCCGGATCGCAAGGGCCTGGCGAAATGACAATGCCTTCGGGCTTTAAAGCCAGTGCTTCATCGACCGAGATTTCGTCATTGCGGCGCACTTCGACCTCTGGGCCAAGTTCGCGCAGATAGTGCCACAAATTGAATGTGAAGCTGTCGTAATTATCGATGAGGAGATACATCGTGGCGCCGGTCTATTAATGTCAGATCGCGCAGAGAATAAACGGCATTGCCGCTACGTCAAGCGATTGCAAAAAACCATTTTCCTGCCTTTGTTTGCGACTTTAACAGGGTGCTAACCTGATCGGGTGTAAAAAGCTTCCAAATACAAGCCGACATTCCCGGCATATAATGACTATATGGGTAACACGACCCAGCAAACGAGACTGGAGACGATCGCTGTGGCACGCCGGGCACAACCCGCAAAAAAGAAGAAAGCGGCACCACAAAAACGAAGCCGAGGCAAAACTGCACCGAAAAAAAAATCGGGTGGTATCGGACGTTTGATGCTGGGTGGAGCAATTGTTGCGGGAACCATTTCTGCAATAATTGCCGTGGGTAGCATGTTGGAACTTGATCGCGCATCGCGTGATTTTGGCGAACAGGCCGCAAATTCCCAGCCGGAATATGAACCTGAACCTGCCCCCGTTCCAAAAAGTAAAAATTACGATTTCAGCGAAAGCAACGGAAACCGTGACCGCACCGGTTATATGGTTGGTCAGCGCGATGAAACCGACGAACTGCCTGTTCCGCATTCCGCACCAGCAGACAAGAAACCCGACCCGGTGGCAGCAAAAACACCAGCGCCATCCGTTCATCAGGGACTTGATGGTGGCGCGCAGGATGACGCTATGCCGCCCTGGCAAAAGTTTGCTGCATTAACGCCAGAAACCGGATCGGCACCTGTTATTGCGATTATTATCGACGATGCCGGCCTTGATCAGCCACGGACGGCGCGCGCGGTTAAGCTTCCTGGTCCGGTTACAATTTCCTATTTACCCTATGCTCGCGATCTTCAGCATCAAGTGAATGACGCCCGGGCACATGGCCATGAAATCATGCTTCATATGCCGATGGAGCCATCATCCTCGACTATCGATCCGGGGCCACATGCCTTGCGCACCAGCTTTGACCGAGATGCTATTCTTGCGGAAATGCTGTGGATGCTGGATCGGTTTGATGGGTATGTTGGTGTAAATAATCATATGGGTAGCAAGTTCACTTCTGACCCGGAACGCATGAAGGTTGTCATGGAAGTCATGAAATCCCGTGGTCTTTTGTTCCTTGATTCAAAAACCAGTGCGCAATCGGTCGGATATTCGCTGGCGCGGAAATATGATGTTCCGGCTCTGGAACGTGATGTGTTTATCGACGATGCCGACGATGCAACCAAAATTGCCAATATGCTGGCGCGAATTGAAAAGGTTGCGACCCATCAAGGATTCGCGATTGCCATTGGTCATCCCCGGGATTTAACGCTGGAAGCGTTGCAAAAATGGATTCCAGCGGTTCAGGCCAAGGGGTTTGTGCTGGTGCCAGCAACCGATATTTTGAGACGTACAAATCCCAGTGCTACAGGCTAATCCCCTTAATCGGTACAGATAAAACAAAGGCCCGCCAAATGATGCGGGCCTTTATCATTTCAGGGGGGCAGGGACTGGGTCAGGCGAACCGATGGGCTTCGCGGGCGGCGGCCATTAATGCGCCGGCCTTGTTTTTGCATTCCTTGTGTTCAAGTTCCGGCTTGCTATCGACAACGATACCAGCACCGGCCTGAATATGGATTTGTTCATCTTTGATGACGGCTGTGCGCAGGGCAATGCAGGTATCCATTGATCCATCGGCCGAGATATAGCCGATGCAACCGCCGTAAATGCCGCGGCGTACCGATTCCAATTCATCAATGATTTCCATGGCGCGGACTTTGGGGGCGCCCGAAACCGTTCCGGCCGGGAACCCTGCCTTTAAGGCGTCCATTGTGTCATATTTTTCGTCGATCTGTCCGACCACGTTCGAAACGATATGCATCACATGCGAATAATATTCGATGGTTTCACGGTCGGTGACACGCACTGTGCCGGGCTTGGATACGCGACCAACATCGTTACGCCCAAGGTCAAGCAACATCAGATGTTCTGACCGCTCCTTGGGATCATCCAACAGGTCCTGTGCCATGACCTTGTCGTCCTCGGGCGTATGGCCACGGCGGCGTGTACCGGCAATCGGGCGGATTGTGACTTCGCCATCGCGTAGCCGAACAAGGATTTCGGGACTGGCTCCGACAACCTGAAACCCGCCAATATCAAGATAGAACATGAAGGGCGATGGGTTGATCCGGCGAAGTGCGCGGTAAAAGGCGAAAGGCGGTAAGTGATAGGGCAGCGAATATCGCTGTGACAGGACCACCTGAAAGATATCGCCCGCCCGAATATATTCCTTGGCCTGATCGACCATCTTGTAAAAACCGGCTTCATCGACACTGACTTTTGGGTCGGGCAGGGTGTCTGGTATGGGTTTGGACCGACGATCCAGGAAAAGATTGCGCTGGAATTGCTGAACCACATCGTTCAATCGTGCGCAGGCCAGATCATATGCTGCATCCGCACTGATCCCGGTTTCCGGGCGCACCGGCGTTACGACGGTGACGGTGTCTTCGATGGTATCAAAACTGGCGGTAACTGTCGGGCGAATGAAAATGCCATCAGGAACGCCAAGCTCGTCGGTGTTGGTATCAGGAAGCTTTTCCATCAGACGTACGGTGTCATAGCCCATATAACCGACCAGCCCGGCGCTCATGGGGGGCAGATTGTCGGGCAGGGCGATGTGACTTTCGGCAATTAGTTTTTTCAGGCTTTCAAGTGGCGCATTGGTTTCAGGTTTGAATGCGTCTGCATCGGCAAGGGCACGGCGATTAAGTTCGGCTTTTTGGCCAAAGCAACGCCAAATCAGATCAGGCCGTAGTCCCAGAAACGAGTAACGCCCCCGAACGGTGCCGCCTTCGACAGATTCAAGCAGATAGGTGTTGGGCATGCCTTCGGCGATTTTAAGGAATGCGGATACCGGCGTATCAAGGTCCGCTGTCAGCGAGGTCCAAAGAACCTGCGAAATGCCGATATTGTAATTCTGCTTGAAACTGTTGAAATCCGGTTTGATTTCCATGTTCTGTCCAACTTGGTCTGGTCGATTGGTTTGGCCACGGGTAGGCGAGGCGAGGTGGAACAAGAAAGGGCGGCCTGTTGAAAGGCCGCCCTTTGAAAATGGTATGGTTTAGTTTGCCGCAGTTTGCGGATACAGCGCATTAATCGCACTGTTATTGACACTGACGGAAATTTCGTTCTGCAAATAGTCAAGATATTGCGCCAGAATATCCTGATTAAGTGCTTGTTTCAGTTCAGAAATAACCGGATCAGCATCGCCTTCTGCAATGTCGGCAGCCTTGATTTCATCAAGCTTCAGAACCAGAACACTGTCCCCGGACTGAATGGCTTTTGCCTTGCCTTCTTCAAGGGTGAAGAGGGTTGCGGCAACTGCCGGGCTGACATTGCTGGCAAGACCTTCGCCGGTGCGTTTGGCTAGGCCGCTTTTGATCAGTTCGGCATTATCACTGGTCGCAAGCGTTGCAATATCAGCACTCTGATCGTTGATCGAAGCTGCAAGCTGATCTGCTTTTTCAATCATCTGACGGCTGCGTTCATCTTCTTTCCAGGCGGCGATTACATCGTCACGAACATCTTCGAACGGGCGAAGCGCTGACGGGGTGACGTCGTCAATACGAACGACATACCGAACACCGGTTGAGGTTTCTTCAAGCAGGCTTTCCTCGCCTTTGCCCAGCTCGAAAATCTTGGCGTTGATTTCGCGACCATCTGCGATATCCGCACCGAGGTCTTCACCGCGGACAACATCATTTAGTTTGACGGTCTTTGCGCCAGCGGCATTTGCCGCTTCTTCAAGCGGGGTACCAGCACCAAGTTCGTCATCAAGTTTGGCAGCAAGATCATAGATCGCGTCTTCTGCCTTGAACCGTTTCACACCCGATACGACATCAGTGCGAACCTGATCAAGCGTTTCGATACGTTCTGCGGTGATGGCGGGGACACGAATGATATGCCAGCCCAGTGCTGTTTCAACCGGTTCGGAAAACGCGCCTTCATCAAGGGCAAAAGTCACATCGCGCAGGTCCGGCAGAATGTTGTCTGCGGTGAATTCGCCAAGCTTGACGATTGACGGGTCCATTCCGGCATCTTCCGCTGCTACCGTCATGAAGTCAGCGCCACCCTGAAGGGCTTTGTATGCCTCTTGCGCGCTTTCTTTTTCATTTGGTGCAAACAGGATTTGCTCGACAACGCGTTTTTCCGGTGTCTGGAATTCCGGCAGGCGATGGTTGTAAGCTTCGAGGATTTCGTCCTCGGTCACATCCATGGTTTCAACCAGATCAGCCGCACTCAGCGTCGCAAGCGTTACGTTGCGGCTTTCAGGGGCGGTGAACTGTGCTGCGTTGTCTTCGTGATATTGACGAAGTTTTGTATCATCCGGGGTTTCGATGTTTTCGAATTCGGATGCGTTTAAAGCAAAGAAACTACCGCTGCGCTGTTCGTTACGATAGGCCGCAATCTGCTGTGCCATAATGTTCGGGGCGGTGATTGCACCGGCAAGGCTGCCAACAATCTGCTGTCCCATCATGTCACCGCGCACGCCTTCGACGAATTCCGGCTCGCTATATCCGCTGGAATATAGCGCTTGAAGGAAACGTTCACGGTCAAACTGGCCCGTGGTTTCATTCTGGAAGCCCGGCGATGCAAAGATCGTTCCACGGACTTTTTCGTTGCTGATACCGATGCCCATATCCTTGGCGTTTTCACGCAGGATCTTTTGGGAGACCAGGCTTTGAACGGTGTTGTTCAAAAGGCCCATCTGGATGGCCTGCTGCCGGTCAAAGTTCGGTCCGAACACACTGCGCATATTCTGGACGCTACGCTGAAATGCGCGATCCAGTTCGACCGGACTGATCGATTGGCTGCCAATTTCGGCAACTTCGCGCGATGTACCAAGGTTCAGCATCGATGCGTTCAGACCCCACGCGACGAAGCTGATTGCAATCACGCTAAAGATGATCTTGGCAAAGATTGATTTCGAAAAAGAGCGAATGCCAGCAAGCATATGATAAGCCTAACAATTCGTGGTTTGGTGCCGACGACGGGGCATCGACAGTGTTTCTTTTATCCGCGCGGGCGTATGGAAAACCCGTTGCAATTGCCGCGCATCTTAATGGCGAGACGTAAGGGCGGCAACATCCGATTGCATTGACCTTGCCCGAAGTTCGGTTGACAGTGTTTTCCGGGGCTTGGCCGGGGGAATATCGCGTGTTAAAACCCGCATCTTATCGTGTTTTGCAACAATATGTATCGGATCGGTGATTGCATGGCCATCTTGTTGGTTGATCCGCAACACCGTCGCAGCAAGAGGTAGATAGATATATGTCACAGCGCCGTTCCTTGATCGCCGGAAACTGGAAAATGAATTGTCTGCGTGCTGATGGCTTGGCCATTGCGCGGGGGCTGGCCGAACGTGCCAAGACCAAAGGCGAACTGGCATGTGACATTCTGGTCTGTCCGCCTGCGACCCTGGTTTCGGATGTCGCGGGTGTAACCACTGGCAGCGCTGTCAACGTTGGTGGTCAGGATTGCCATGTTGCTGTTAATGGTGCGCATACCGGTGATATTGCCGCCCCTATGCTGGCTGATATCGGCGCCACATATGTTCTTGTCGGGCATTCCGAACGCCGGGCCGACCACGGGGAAAGTTCGACCGTGATCCGCCAAAAGGCGATGGCGGCACATGACGCGGGTCTTATTGCGGTTGTCTGTGTTGGCGAGACCGAGCAGGAGCGTGATCTGGACGCGACGCTTGCCGTGGTTAACGGCCAGATTGCGGTATCCATTCCCGAAGGGGCGAGCGCGGTGAATACAGTTGTTGCCTATGAGCCGGTCTGGGCGATTGGCACCGGGCGGACAGCAAGTGTCGCCGAAGTTGCTGAAGTTCATGCTGCAATTCGTGCAGAGCTGACAGCACGATTTGATGATGGTGATGGATTTAGAATTCTGTATGGTGGCTCGGTCAAGCCGTCCAATGCGGCGGAATTGCTGGCTGTACCTAATGTTGATGGTGCACTGGTTGGCGGGGCGAGCCTTAAGGTTGACGATTTTTGGCAGATTATTGAAAGTTGCGCCTAGCCAACCGTCATAAAACACGCTAAATACGCATCAAATTTTTGCCCGATCCGGTCACAATATAATGCCCGGTTCGGAAGTTTTAGGACAAGAGTTTCGAGACCATGCAAACTGTCATTCTGGTAATTCATCTTCTTCTTGCGCTTGGCATGATTGCCGTCATTCTCGTACAGCGCAGTGAGGGCGGTGGGCTTGGTATCGGCGGCGGCGGCGGCGGTAACTTCGGCGTTATGAGCTCGCGCAGCGCGGCTAACCTTCTTACACGTACGACGGCAATTCTGGCCGGGGCATTTATGGTGACGAGCCTTGCCCTTGCGTTGCTGTCCAATACGCATACCCAGTCAACATCCATATTGGACCAGGCTCCGGTCCCGGCGGCTGAACAGCCCGTCGAGGATACCGGACCGGCGGCTCCGACCCGCTAAAAAAATTAACCAACGACCCGAGGCGGCAAACTTGCCGCCTCAATTTTTGATTGTTGTATTCCCCGGTTCATGATGCACTGAGCTGCATCGAGCCGTGGCGTTTTGCTTTGAAATGAGGCAAAGAGATGACCCGTTATATCTTTATCACCGGTGGCGTTGTTTCATCGCTGGGCAAAGGCTTGGCCTCTGCTGCTTTGGGAGCCTCGCTTCAGGCGCGTGGATTTACCGTCCGCCTGCGCAAGCTTGATCCATATATCAACGTTGATCCGGGCACGATGAGCCCGTATCAGCATGGTGAATGCTATGTGACCGAAGACGGTGCAGAAACCGATCTTGACCTTGGGCACTATGAACGTTTCACCGGCGTTTCGTCGCGTCGTTCCGACAACGTGACGACCGGCCGCATTTATTCCAACGTGATTGCACGTGAACGCCGTGGTGATTATCTGGGTGGGACCGTTCAGGTCATTCCCCACATCACCGACGCGATCAAGGAATTTGTCCAGTCTGATGCAACCGAGGACTTTGTTCTTGTTGAAATCGGCGGGACTGTTGGCGATATCGAAAGCCTGCCGTTCCTTGAAGCAATCCGTCAGATGGGCAACGATCTTGGCGATGGCCGTACCCTGTTCATGCATTTGACGCTGGTGCCGTATATTTCGTCTGCGGGCGAATTGAAAACCAAACCGACTCAGCATTCCGTCAAGGAATTGCAAAGTGTTGGTATTCAGCCTGATATCCTGCTGTGCCGTTGTGATCGTGAAATTCCGATCAATGAACGCCGCAAGATTGCGCGTTTCTGTAACGTCCGCGAAGCGGCTGTTATCCCGGCCTATGATGTTGACAACATCTATCAGGTGCCGATCAGCTATCACAAATACGGTCTGGATAACGAAGTGCTTCATCACTTCGGCTTGCAGGCGCAGGACCCGGACCTTGGTCCATGGGAAGAAATCTGCAGCACCATTCGCAATCCCGAAGGCGAGGTTACGATTGGTATTGTTGGCAAATATATCCAGTTGCCTGATGCTTATAAATCTCTGACTGAAGCTCTGACCCATGGCGGCATTGCCAATAAGGTTCGGGTGAAATTGCAGTGGATTGCATCTGACGAGCTTGAAAAAGAGGGCAATGTCAGCGAGACCCTGTCGAAACTTGATGCCATTATGGTTCCAGGTGGTTTTGGCGAACGTGGTACCGAAGGCAAGATTGCCGCGGCCCGTTATGCACGTGAACACAAGGTTCCGTATTTCGGCATTTGCTTTGGCATGCAGATGGCTGTTCTTGAAGCAGCGCGAAATCTTGCGGGGCTTAAAGATGCATCATCGTCCGAATTCGGCCCGACAAAAACTCCGTTGGTCGGTCTGATGACTGAATGGGCGAAAGATGGCGGATCGGTGGAACGTCGTAGCGGCGAAGACGATATGGGGGGCACCATGCGTCTTGGCAATTACGAGTGCAAGTTGGTTGATGGGACGCGTGCGCGTGACATTTATGACAGCGAGACCGTTTTAGAACGTCACCGTCACCGTTATGAAGTTAACATTAACTTCATGCCACAGCTTGAGAAAACAGGTCTTAAGTTCTCGGGGCTGTCACCTGATGGGCGGTTGCCGGAAATCGTCGAATATCCGGATCATCCGTGGTTTATCGGTGTTCAGTTCCACCCGGAACTGCGTTCGCGTCCGCTTGATCCGCATCCGCTGTTTGTTTCCTATATCAAGGCAGCCAAGGAACGTAGCCGCCTAGTTTGACAGACTGCCTGAAAGAAAGACGGTAATATGACGGAAATCAAAACTGTCAAAGTCGGTAATATCGAATTTGCCAATGATAAGCCTTTTGCCGTTTTGGCGGGGCCATGTGCAATCGAGAGTCGTAGCCACGCATTGGAAATGGCCTTTGCGCTCAAAGAGCTGTTTGAAGGACTTGGACTTGGGCTTGTTTACAAAAGCTCGTTTGACAAGGCCAACCGTACCAGCGCCAATTCCAAACGTGGTGTCGGCCTTGTCGAAGGGCTTGATATACTGGCCGAGGTCAAGGAAAAGACTGGTCTTCCAATTGTCACTGATGTGCACTTGCCGGATCAGTGCGCGCCAGTGGCCGAAGTTGCCGATATCCTGCAAATCCCGGCTTTCCTGTGCCGTCAGGGCGATCTTCTTCAGGCGGCAGGAAATACCGGTCGTGCTGTCAATGTCAAAAAGGGTCAGTTCCTGGCACCTTGGGATATGGCAAATGTTGCCAATAACATCGCTGCCACCGGTAATGAAAATATCATGCTTTGCGATCGGGGCACCAGCTTTGGCTATAACACGCTGGTAACCGATTTCCGCGGACTTCCCACCATGGCGCGTCAAGGCTATCCGGTTGTATTTGATGCGACCCATTCTGTTCAGCAACCAGGTGGGCAGGGCACAACAAGCGGCGGTCAGCGCGAATTTGCGCCGGTATTGGCGCGTGCAGCTGTTTCTGTTGGTATCGCTGCCCTGTTTATCGAAACTCACGATAACCCGGATGCGGCCATCAGCGATGGTCCAAATCAAATTCCATTGAACAAACTTTCCGAGGTCTTATCGGTTTTGATCGAACTTGATAAAGTGGCAAAAGCCAATCCGGTTCGACTGGATATGTTCAACGATTGAAATATGAATGCCGCCATGTCTTGATGGCGGCATTTCTTTTAGGCTGTAACCAATGTGCCCTTTTGGGGCGCAGATAATCTCAGTGAGGAGACTGTTTCCGTTATGACCGCTATTATTGACATCCGTGGCCGTGAAATCCTCGATAGTCGTGGTAACCCGACTGTCGAAGTTGATGTAACTCTGGAAAGTGGCGCCTTTGGTCGTGCAGCCGTTCCATCAGGTGCGTCAACCGGTGCGCATGAAGCTGTCGAGCTGCGTGACAAGGAAGACCGTTATCTGGGCAAAGGGGTCACCAAGGCCATTGCAGCGGTTAATGGTGAAATCTTTGAAGCTCTTGCCGGTATGGATGCCGAAGATCAGGTCGATGTTGACTCTGTTATGATCGAACTGGACGGCACCCCGAACAAGGCCCGTCTTGGCGCCAACGCCATTCTTGGTGTGTCGCTTGCCGTTGCCAAGGCAGCTGCCGAAGAATCCGGTTTGCCACTTTATCGTTACATTGGCGGCGCGTTTGCACGCACGCTTCCGGTTCCGATGATGAATATCATCAATGGTGGCGAACATGCCGATAATGCCATTGATGTTCAGGAATTTATGGTGATGCCGGTTTCGGCTGAAACAGGCTCCGACGCCATCCGCATGGGAGCGGAAATCTTCCATAACCTGAAAAAGGCATTGTCGGCGGATGGGCTGAGCACCTCTGTTGGTGATGAAGGTGGTTTTGCACCGAATATCGCCTCAAGCGAAGCGGCCATCAGCTATATCATGAAATCGATTGAGGCCGCAGGCTATCGCCCGGAAGAAGACGTTGTTCTGGCGCTTGATGCGGCCTCGACCGAATTTTACAAGGGTGGCAAATACGTTCTGGCCGGCGAGGGCAAGACCCTTGATGCGGATGGCATGGTTAAATACTGGGCCGATCTGGTTAGCAAGTATCCTATTTTCTCGATTGAAGACGGCATGTCTGAAGACGATTGGGATGGGTGGGCAGCCCTGACATCGGAAATCGGTGCCAAGACCCAGCTGGTCGGGGACGATTTGTTTGTAACCAACCCGAAACGTCTTTCAGACGGTATCAAGAAGGGCGTTGCCAACTCGATCCTTGTTAAGGTTAACCAGATTGGTTCTTTGACCGAGACTCTTGAAGCCGTCGAAATGGCGCATCGTGCCGGGTATACCGCCGTCATGTCGCACCGTTCGGGCGAAACCGAAGACGCAACCATTGCTGATCTTGCGGTCGCAACCAATTGCGGTCAGATCAAAACCGGTTCGCTGTCGCGTTCCGACCGTCTGGCTAAATACAATCAGCTGATCCGCATCGAAGAGATGCTTGGTGCCGGTGCATATTTCCCGGGACGTTCGATCCTGAAATAATCACCGCCCAATGAGACGAAACGAAAAAAACCGTCCCGGTATTCCGGGGCGGTTTTTTATTCGTCAGGGTTAGCTGATTGACCGTAATCATCGTGCAATAGCACATGTGCTTTAAGCTTATTTTTACCCTGTTGTGATCAACTATCTGGGTATCATGGCAAGCATTGTGACTGTTGAGACACTGATGTCTTTGAGTTCAAAGGCAAATAACGCATGCAGTTTTTCCATTTCGATATCGGAATGGCGATGATTTTGGTATGTCTTCGCGTAAAGGCAAAGGGCAGGGGTAAATGTCGTCAACATCACCGGTCATTCGCCGATTGGGCCAGGCCGTCGCGCCGGTAATCGCATTTACAATCATGGTCTATTTCATCTTCCACAGTGTGGAAGGCAACCGTGGTGTATTGGCCTATTGGTCGATGCAGGACCGTGTTTCTGAAATAGCAAAGGTGCGGGATGAAATTATCGCTAAACGCAATCATCTTGAAGAACGGGTAATTGCGATGCGGTCAAACCATCTTGATCCGGACCTGCTTGATGAACGTGCCCGTGCGATGTTGAATGCGGCCCATCCCGATGACCTGATCATTTTCCATCATAATGGCTATCTTGACGATGATCCGATTGCTGCCAAGCAGTAACAAATCTATCGGGTCCTGATCGGATAAGAATCCGGCACCACTTTTGGTGGATTATTTACTTTTGTAAAATTTCCTTCTAGTTGCTTTGTGGCCGAAATCTATTTCTACCGCACGACAACCGAATTTTGATCAATTATGCAGTCGATGTTATCGTGTTGTTTCAACTGACTTTTAGTTGATCATCACCTTCTGGTAGCGTGCGTTTGCTGCTGTGTTCTGTCCTGTGTCTTCTGGCAGTTGCGAAATAAACCTGTTTGATCTGTGATATTGGTTTCACTAAAGCATAGCATTTGTGACCTAATGGAATGAGCGAGAATGAAGCTGTTTCCTCAAGTTGCTGAAAACGCTGAAATTATGCATATTCATAAAACATCACAAATTAACCGATATGTGGTTCATTTGTGATTGTGCGTTGCAAAACAACACTTTACGGTCAGTTAGATTGCTTGCCTCAGCACGTGGTTTTAGGTAGTCATTTCGGTGGTCCAGTACCGAATTAAGCACTCATTACATGATGCTTAAGCGATAGCCATCCACCGGGAGGAAACATGGCGACCACACCAAAACGCAAACGCGTCACGACGCGCGCCGATAATCTGGCGAGCAGTGATGATCTCCTCAAATATTACCGTGAAATGCTTCTGATCCGTCGCTTTGAAGAAAAAGCCGGTCAGTTGTACGGCATGGGCCTTATTGGTGGCTTCTGTCATCTGTATATCGGGCAGGAAGCCGTCGTTGTCGGCATGCAGGCTGCTATTACCGGCGATGACGGTGTCATCACCAGTTACCGCGATCACGGCCATATGCTGGCCTGTGGCATGGATCCTGCCGGTGTCATGGCAGAGCTGACCGGACGAGAAGGCGGGTATTCCCGCGGTAAAGGCGGCTCGATGCATATGTTCTCCAAGGAAAAGAATTTCTTTGGCGGCCATGGAATCGTTGGCGGTCAGGTTCCGCTCGGTACCGGTATTGCCTTCAATTACAAATATCGTGGCCAGAACCGTGTTTGCCTAACCTATCTTGGGGACGGTGCTGTCAATCAGGGGCAGGTCTACGAAGCGTTCAACATGGCCGCTTTGTGGAAGCTTCCGGTGATCTATTGCATCGAGAATAACCAGTACGCCATGGGCACATCTGCACAGCGCCATTCGGCGAGCCCTGATTTGTATCAGCGCGGTGCAGCCTATGGTATTCCGGGTGAACAGGTTGACGGTATGGACGTTCTTGCGGTTAAGGCCGCTGGTGAACGTGCTGTTGCGCATTGCCGTGAAGGCAATGGTCCGTATATTCTTGAGCTCAAGACCTATCGCTATCGCGGGCATTCGATGTCTGATCCGGCAAAATACCGGACCAAGGAAGAGCTCGATAAAATGCGCAAAGAGCACGACCCGATCGATATGGTCAAAAAGCTTTTGATTGATGGCAATATCATCGACGAAGCTGGCCTTAAAGATATCGACAAGGAAGTGAAATCTGAAGTCGCCAAAGCGGCCGAGTTCGCCCAGAATAGCCCGGAACCGGATGTCTCTGAACTGTTCACCGATATTTTGATCGATGCGTGATCGCGAACTTCGCGAACCGCTTTTGACCGATATTTCCCGGGAGAGAGGGAACAATGCCGATTGAAGTTTTGATGCCGGCCCTATCGCCGACCATGACAGAAGGCACTCTTGCCAAATGGACCGTCAAGGAAGGCGACAAGATCGCCTCTGGTGACGTAATCGCAGAAATCGAGACCGATAAAGCCACGATGGAAGTTGAGGCCGTTGACGAAGGCACCATTGGCAAGATTGTTATTGCTGAAGGGGCCGAGAACGTCGCGGTAAACGCGGTCATCGCCTATATCCTCGAAGAAGACGAAGATGCTTCTGCGCTGGATAATATTTCAGCTACGGGTTCTGCGCCCAAGGCCGAAGTCGCACCTGCGCCTGCTGCAGAAACGGTATCGGCCTCGGCCAGTATTCCGGCACAGCCAGCAGCCGTTTCGGCCAGTGGCGCGTTTGAGCGGGCATCGGGTGATCCACGCGCCATGAGCGAAGTGAACGCGACCCAGGACGAGAAAACCTATACCTCGTTCAAAACTCAGACTGTTCGCGAGGCCCTTCGTGATGCGATGGCCGAAGAAATGCGTTCGGATGAAAACGTTTATGTCATGGGCGAAGAAGTCGCGCAGTATCAGGGGGCCTATAAGGTTACCCAGGGGCTGCTTGACGAATTCGGTGACAAACGTGTCGTGGATACCCCAATTACCGAATACGGTTTCACCGGAATGGCAACGGGTGCAGCCTTTATGGGGCTGAAGCCGATTGTTGAATTCATGACGTTCAACTTCGCCATGCAGGCCATTGACCATATCATTAACTCGGCTGCGAAGACGCTTTACATGTCCGGTGGCCAGCTTGGTTGCCCGATTGTCTTCCGTGGTCCGAACGGTGTCGCATCGCGCGTTGGTGCCCAGCATTCCCAGTGCTATGCATCATGGTATGCGCATTGCCCGGGCCTTAAGGTGGTTTCGCCGTGGTCGGCTGCGGATGCAAAAGGCCTTTTGAAGGCTGCCATTCGGGATCCGAACCCGGTTGTCTTCCTTGAAAACGAACTTCTTTACGGCACCAGTTTTGAAGTGCCTGATGACGAAGATTTCGTTCTTCCAATCGGTCAGGCCAAGATTGAACGTGAAGGCACCGATGTGACCATCGTTGCGTTCTCGATCATGGTTGGCAAGGCGCTTAAGGCTGCTGAACAACTGGCCGAGCAGGGGATCTCTGCTGAGGTGATCAACCTGCGCAGCATTCGTCCGCTTGACGTGAACACCATCGTTCGTTCGGTGATGAAAACCAATCGTCTGGTGACATGTGAAGAAGGTTGGCATTTTGCCGGTATCGGTGCCGAAATTGCATCGACCATCATGGAACATGCCTTTGACTATCTTGATGCGCCGGTGGCGCGTGTCACGGGTGAAGACGTTCCGATGCCGTATGCAGCAAATCTTGAAGTGCTGGCAGTTCCGCAAGAGAAGCACATTGTCGATGCGGCCAAGGCCGTTTGCTATCGCTAACAAAAACGGACAGGGGCAGGGCGCTGAGACATCGCGCCGCCCCGCTACCGGGAGATTGCATTCATGCCCACGAAAATATTAATGCCGGCTTTGTCGCCGACCATGACCGAAGGCACTTTGGCAAAATGGCTCGTCAAGGAAGGCGATACCGTTGAATCGGGTGACGTCATTGCCGAGATCGAAACCGACAAAGCGACGATGGAAGTTGAAGCCGTCGATGAAGGAAAAATCGGCAAAATCCTTGTTGCCGAAGGCAGCGAAGGTGTTGCCGTCAACGAAGTCATTGCTCTTTTGCTTGAAGAAGGCGAAGACGAAAGCGCACTTGATGGTGCTGATACGTCGGCTGCCAGTGTTGGTGGTGACGCTGCCCCGGCACCGAAGCAGGAAGCCGTACCGGCTGCATCGGCTTCGAGTCCGGCACCGGCCGCACCGGTTTCCGGTGGTGATCGTATCACAGCCAGCCCGCTTGCACGTCGCATTGCGGCGAATGAAGGTGTTGATCTGGCGAAAATTTCTGGTTCAGGCCCGCGTGGCCGTGTTGTGAAACGTGACGTTGAAGCCGCCATGTCAGCCAAACCTGCTGCGGCTCCCGCTGCTGCGGTGGCAACGGCTGGTGAAAAACCGGTTCCTGCTACGGCACCGGCTGCTTCCGGCTGGAATCCGGACCTGACCGGGCTTCCGGAATACGAAGAAATTCCGAACACATCGATGCGCAAGGTTATTGCACGTCGTCTGACACAGTCCAAACAGCAGGTTCCTCATTTTTACCTGACGGTTGATTGCGAACTCGACAATCTGCTTTCAACACGCAAGCAGCTTAACGAGAAAGCAGGCGAGGGCGTTAAAGTCTCGGTCAATGATTTCGTCATCCGGGCGGCGTCCATTGCGCTTAAGCGTGTACCGGCGGCAAACGCTGTCTGGACCGATGCCGCAATCTTGCAGTGTAAGCAGCAAGATATTTCGGTTGCCGTTGCCATTGAGGGTGGCTTGATCACGCCAGTCATTCGAAATGCCGGTGGTAAAGGTCTTGCTGAAATCTCGACCGAAATGAAGGCACTGGCTGGCAAGGCACGTGAAGGCAAGTTGAAACCGGAAGAATTCCAGGGTGGGACGTTCTCTGTCTCGAATCTTGGCATGTTCGGGATCAAAGAGTTTTCGGCCATTATCAATCCGCCGCAGGGCTGTATTCTGGCCGTCGGTGCGGGCGAGCAGCGCGCCGTTGTAAAAGACGGTGCACTGGCAATCGCCACAGTCATGAGCTGCACATTGTCAGTTGATCATCGCGTGGTCGATGGTGCGGTTGGTGCGGCATTTATGGCTGAGTTCAAAAAGCTGATCGAAGATCCGCTGAGCATGTTGCTCTGAGGTTCCGAAATTGCGCGGGGACTTTAAATAGTCCCCGCAAGCATTTGAATTTCAAGACCTGTAACCGGTGACGGGCAGGCGAAGGAGATCTTACGATGGCAGATAGCAATTTCGACATAATCGTGATTGGTGCGGGTCCCGGTGGCTATGTCGCGGCCATTCGTGCAGCCCAGCTGGGGCTGAAAACGGCCGTTGTTGAACGTGAACATCTTGGTGGTATTTGCCTGAACTGGGGCTGTATTCCGACCAAGGCGCTGCTGCGTTCGGCAGAAGTCTATCGCAATATGCACCATGCCAAGGAATACGGTCTTTCATGTGAAAAACCGTCCTTTGATCTTGATGCGGTTATCCAACGTTCGCGCGGTGTATCCAAGCAGCTTGCGGGCGGCGTTGGCCATTTGCTTAAAAAGAACAAGGTTACCGTGATCAATGGCGAGGCCAAATTCGACGGTCCGAAAAAGATCAATGTCGAAGGCAAGGACAAAGGTACCTATATCGCGAAACATTACATCATCGCGACAGGTGCCCGTGCACGCTCATTGCCCGGCCTTGAAGCCGACGGCAAAGTTGTCTGGGATTATAAAAAGGCGATGACGCCTGACAAAATGCCCAAAAGCATTGTTGTTGTTGGTTCCGGTGCGATTGGCATTGAATTCGCCAGCTTCTATCACACCATGGGTGCGGATGTGACGGTGGTGGAAATCATGTCGCAGATCATGCCGGTTGAAGACAAAGATGTTGCGACTCTTGCGCAGAAGATGATGACCAAGGACGGGATGAAAATCCTGACCGAAGCCAAGGTCGCCAATCTGAAACGTAATGCAGATAACGTTGTTGTGACGATTGAAACCAAAGACGGCAAGAAGCAGGAACTTACCGTTGATCGCGTGATTTCGGCTGTTGGGGTTATCGGTAACACCGAGGGTCTTGGTCTTGAAACCACCAAGGTCAAGGTTGATCGCAATGTGATCGGCACGGATGAATATTCGCGCACCGACGAGCCGGGCATCTATGCCATTGGTGATGTTGCTGGTCCGCCGATGCTGGCCCACAAGGCCGAACATGAAGGCGTGATTTGTGTTGAAAAGATCGCCGATGTTAAAAATGTGCATCCGCTTGATCCGCGCAAGATCCCGGGGTGTACCTATTGCCATCCGCAGGTCGCCAGTGTCGGCCTGACCGAAGCCAAAGCCAAAGAGGCCGGCTACGACATCAAGGTCGGCAAGTTTTCGTTTATCGGCAACGGCAAAGCCGTTGCACTGGGCGAGGCTGAAGGGCTGGTTAAGACCGTATTTGATACCAAAACAGGCGAACTGCTTGGCGCGCATATGGTTGGCACCGAAGTGACCGAGCTTATTCAAGGCTTTGTCGTGGCGATGGGCCTGGAAACGACCGAAGAAGACTTGATGCATACGGTGTTCCCGCATCCGACCCTGTCGGAAATGATGCATGAATCGGTCCTTGACGCTTATGGTCGGGCAATCCACTTCTAGGAAATACAGGGTCATATCAGGCAAACATGTCCGGTATGACCGTTTTGATCGAATGTCGGTTTGACAAATACGTGGCGTGGCGGCACATTGCCGCCCGTCCAATCTTTCGGAGGTAACTCTATGTCGACGGCGCAAAGCGAAGCCAAAGCACTTCGTCACCCGGAAAAACAGAAGAACCCGGATCGTCCATCAGGGCGCAAGCCGGCATGGATCCGTGTGAAAGCGCCTACGTCAAAGGGCTATCAGGAAACACGTGAACTTGCGCGCGGCCTGAACCTTCATACCGTTTGCGAAGAGGCCTCGTGCCCGAATATTGGCGAATGCTGGCAGCAAAAGCATGCTTCGTTCATGATTATGGGCGATACCTGCACACGTGCCTGTTCGTTCTGCAACGTAAAAACCGGTATGCCGAACGCGCTTGATCAGTTCGAGCCGCAAAACCTTGCGATGGCGGTTGCCGACATGCAGTTGAAGCATGTTGTGATCACCTCGGTTGACCGTGATGATCTTGCGGATGGCGGGGCTGCCCATTTTGCCCGGGTGATCGAAGCCATTCGTTATAAATCACCTGAAACGACGATCGAAATTCTAACACCTGATTTTCGTGATAAACCGGGTGCCGTTGAAATCGTCGCCAGAGCCCGCCCGGATGTGTTCAACCATAACCTTGAAACCGTGCCACGGCTTTACACCTCGATTCGTCCCGGCGCGCGCTATTATCAGTCACTGCGCATTCTTGATCGTGTAAAACAGATTGATCCAACCATTTTCACCAAGTCGGGCCTGATGGTTGGATTTGGCGAAGAACGTCAAGAACTGGCACAGGTTATGGATGATTTGCGTGTTGCCGATGTCGATTTCCTGACAATCGGGCAATATCTGCAGCCGACTCTGAAACATGCCCCGGTCGAACGGTTCGTCACGCCTGATGAATTCAAGGATTATGCGTCGATGGCGCGTGGCAAGGGCTTCCTGATGGTGTCGGCAACGCCGCTGACGCGGTCAAGCTATCACGCGGACCGTGACTTCGAAGAACTTCGACTGGCTCGTGAGAAAAAGCTGGCTGCTGCGGCGACCGTCAAAGCCAAAGCAATGGTTGGCGTACAGTAGAAATTTCAAAGACATAAACGAGACGACAAAGGAGATCACGGGTGCCGACGCATGCGGAGCGCAGGAAACTGCCCTATACGCCGGAACAGATGTTTGACCTTGTCGCGGATATCGATTCCTATTCCAAGTTTCTTCCATGGTGTGTCGCTTCGCGGGTCCGCAGGCGCAATGGCGATGTTTTGCATGCCGATCTGGTGATTGGTTTCAAAATGTTTCGTGAAAAATACACATCAAAAGTTACCCTGCAGCCTCATGACCGTATTGATGTCGAATATCTGCAAGGGCCGTTCAAATATTTGAACAATCACTGGGTGTTTGAACCGACGGAAGACGGGGGGACGTTTCTTGATTTTTTTGTCGATTTCGAGTTCCGCTCTGCTTTGCTGCAAAAAATGATCGGTGTCGTGTTTAACGAAGCCGTCAAATTGATGGTCGGCGCCTTTGAAACGCGCGCCCATGAGGTTTACGGCGAACCGGTTGCCGCAGCGGACAGCAAACAACCCAACGGGTAATTAAACCGGTTTTTTGTCAGTCATTTCAGCCAACATATTAAATGCTTCAATGATGGTCGCCTTGCGCACAGCATGACGATCCCCGTCATATACCCGACGACGATGCAGGGTCGGGCGATTGTTGCCTGCACACGCAAGATGAACAAGTCCCACCGGTTTTTGTTCTGACCCGCCACCCGGCCCGGCGATCCCAGTAACTGCGACACTTAAGGTCGCCAGCGGTGCCCGGGAAAGGGCCCCTTCGGCCATGGCGATTGCCACGGGTTTGGAAACGGCCCCATGAATTACCAGCATATCTTCTGACACACCGATCAGGCCCTGCTTGGCTTCGTTGGAATAGGTAACAAAGCCACAATCAACAACCGATGAGCTGCCATCGACTGCTGTAAGACTGCCGGTGATCAGGCCGCCGGTACAGGATTCGGCTGTTGTGATCATTTCACCGTTTGTTTTGCAAAGCGCGATCAGTTCAGCCGCCGCAATCAGGATATCTGGTGCGATATTCATGGAAATCAAACTCCTGCAAAGTGACGCGCCGTGAACAAGACGATCATTCCGAAAAGACCGGCAAGAATATCATCAAGCATGATCCCGAAACCGCCAGTGATCTGGCGGTCAATCCAACGGATCGGCCATGGCTTTAGAATATCGAATATCCGGAATATCACGAATGCCGCCAGCAGCCAGCCAAGATCGGCTATGCCGTTGCCCAACGGCACAACAAGGAGGCACATCCATTGTCCGGCGACTTCGTCAATAACGATTTCACCGGCATCATGGACGCCGATCATCTCGCTGTATTTATGGGAAATCGGAATGCCAACCATAAAGACAACGGCAATGCCAATAAGTAGCGCCGAATTTCCAAGCAAGATGGCAATAGCCCAGCCAAGCGGGATTGCCGCAAGCGAGCCCATGGTGCCAGGAGCTTTGGATATCCGGCCGCTATAGAACCAGGTTGCTGAACAGGTTAGTAAAAATTGAGATATACGCATTTTTTAAACATTGTTGATTTAGAAAAGAGTTCATTGAGTAACACACAGATCTACCTTCATGACAAACTTTTGGCATTAAGGATGTGTTAACGTGCTTGCCTGTTGTCGCGCTAACAGTTAGCGTAAAGAAAAGTCGTCTTGCAGGCGGGGTCTAAAAAAAGCAAATCGTGTGGCGATTTCTTTATCGCAAGCACAATTACGGGCAAATAGGGGTTAGACACTGAATATGTCGGCGTTCGAACGTGGTCGTCGTTTTGTGGAAAAATGGTTTCCGGATCGGCAAGTTCTTGTCCGTTCTAACGATTCCGTTTCCCAGCTTCGTCTCGGAAAATACGCTCAGTTGACACTGGCATTGATCGGTATTTTGTCGATCACTTGGTCGGTCGGGGTTACCGGATATTCCTGGTATCTTGACCAGCGTCTTACTGCGCGCGAAGAACAGCTTTTCCGCAGTGAACTGTCCTATAACCAGCTCATTGCGAGGGTTACCGAAAGCCAGCGGCGGTTTGGAGAAATTACGTCGCAGATGGAAGGTACCCACCGCAACCTGCTTTCGATGGCTGAAAAGAACCTGCAACTTCAGGCGCGGGTACAAGATTACACATCGAAGCTAGCGGTTAGTGAACAAGAAAAGGTCCGGATTTTTGCATTGCGCACATCAATGGATAACCAGATGAATGCGCTGCAAACCCAGATTGACGGGATCACCAACCGCAATCTTGCTTTGCGCGATGAGCTGGAAACCGTTGAAACCGTCATGTCACGTGTGATGCGTGAACGTGATCAGGCCATGCAACGATCAAAGAAATTGCAATCCGAGCTGGGCGAGGTACGGCAACGTATTGCTGACCTGCATACCGTTCAAAAGCAAGCGATGCAGCGGGTTGCCGAAACGGCAGACACCACCATTTTGGAACTGGAATCGGTTCTGGAAATGACGGGTTTGCAGATTGGGGACATTATCACACCACCTATGAAGCCGGAGATCCCCGGTGTTGGTGGTCCGTTCGTGGCGTTTGAGCCCGAACATCCTGAAGACGAACAGTTCTTGAATGTCGCGCTTGCAGTTGGGGATCGTATGAACCAACTGGTCAGTTTGCACGACAGGATCAAAAGAACCCCATTGGGGGAGCCAGCGGCATCCTATTACGTTTCCAGTTTATTCGGGAAACGCAAGGATCCGATTAACGGAAAGTGGGCGTTTCATTCCGGTGTTGATCTTGCCGGGCCCATGAAGACTCCGATTCAAGCGACAGCACCAGGTAAAGTGGTGTTTGCCGGATGGAGCGGAAAATACGGGAAGATGATCGAAATTGATCATGGTGACGGTCTTCGAACCCGTTTTGGACATCTCTATAAGGTCCTCGTAAAGAAGGGCGACGAAGTGAACTACCAAAGCAAAATCGCATTGATGGGAAGTACCGGCCGCAGTACGGGCAGCCATGTTCACTATGAGGTTTTGGTACACGATAAGCAGGTAGACCCCATCAAGTTCATTGAGGCGGGACATTATGTTTTCAAAAACGAGCAAGAAGCAGACGGGAGCAACTAACTCCCATAATTCGGCCACCGAGAAAAAAGGTGGTCTGTCGATTATCAATTCCGACCTTCGGGTTACCGGTGATCTGGTATCGGACTCCGATGTTCAGGTTGACGGATTTGTAAATGGTGACATTCGTACACGTAATCTGACCATTGGCCAAAATGGTGAAGTGCGTGGCGAGATCGTTGCCGAAAAGATCCGCATTTGTGGTTCTGTGACGGGTCAGGTTCGGGCACGTGATGTGTCGCTTTCCGATACGGCACGTATGTTGGGCGACATTCTTCATGAAAGTCTGTCGATCGAACCCGGCGCATATATCGAAGGTCATTGCCGACGCATCGAAGGTGCGATTGAAGAGGGCGGTCTTACCGTTATTCAGGCAGGACAAATCGTTGCTGCAAATGTGAAGAAAGAACATAAATAGGCATGATCATCTGATCACGCGAGCCAGGTTTGGTTCGTAGGTACTATTTAACAGAAAACGGGCAAGCGATGATCGCTTGCCCGTTTTTGGTGACGTATGTGTTATGCGCCTTATGCTTTTTCAGGCAGGGCTACCAACGGCAATAATTCATCCAACCCTTGCAAAACCACATCCGCAGTATGTGACAGTCGTTCCATTGGCAGATGAGAACGGTTGATCCAGGCTGTCCGGAAACCGAAATGTCCGGCTCCGGCAATGTCCCAGCCATTCGAAGATTGAAACGAAATTTCGGCTGGCGACAGTTCAAGTTGATCGACAGCAAGCTGATAAACATCCGGATGGGGTTTATAGGTTTTCAGATCGTCAACACAGATGATTTGATCAAACAGCGTCAAAATACCCGATGATTTGGCCGCCGAGATCAGCATATGCTTTGCCCCGTTCGACAGGATAGCAAGCTTGTGCCCCTGCGCTTTTAGGGATTTCAGGGTCTCGACAACTTCGGGGAAAGTATCAAGCGACAGATAAGTTTCCATAAGCTTGGCACGAAGGGCCGGGTCTTTTTTGCCTATGGCTGCCATCGCATAATCCAAGGCATCGCCCGTGACGCTCCAGAAATCGGTAAAGTCCCCCATCAGGCTGCGCAGCCATGTATATTCAAGCTGTTTTTGCCGCCAAAGCGATGAAAGCTTGTCAGATTCGTCTCCGATTGATCCTTTGAACCGATCAACCGCCGATCCAACGTCGAAAAGGGTGCCGTAGGCATCAAAAACAAATGCGCGGCAGGAACTAAATACATTATCGGACATTTTTGTGGCCTCATCTGTCGGACAGGTTCGCTCAAATATGGTTCTTTATCCCATTAACCGCAAATATTCAGTCGGATTTGCGTTTAATGCGGATGCCGTAAACCTCTTATTGCGTTCCGTGTACAAGATTGTCGTCTTGTCCCATGGCAATTTCGTCACGCGCAAAGCGACGACGATAGACATAGGTACCTTCCATGACACGCTGAACATAGTTTCGGGTTTCGCTATAGGGGATCATTTCGATCCAATCGACCGGGTCAACATCGGCATCGCGTGGGTCACCATATTCGGCAATCCACTGACGAACACGACTTGGACCGGCATTATAACTTGCGATGGTCAGGATTTCTTCGCCGTCCCAACGATCAAGCAGGCGTGAAAGATATTGCCGCCCAATAGCTATGTTAAAACCCGGATCACTTGTCAGACGTGATGTTTCATATTTCAGATCAAGATCCTTTGCCATGCGTTCGGCCGTTGCAGGCATCAATTGCATTAACCCCCGCGCACCGGCCGAAGAAACGGCTTCGGGGTTGAACAGGCTTTCCTGACGCATGATCGCATGGATAAGGGCAGGGTCTGGATTGTGCCCAAGAGGAACCTGTTCATGAACAGGGTAGGCCGCATCGAGATAACCGCTACCTGTTCGAATACTGCGTTTGGCCGCAATAATCCCAAGGTCGGCCCGTCCATATTCGCGGGCAAGATCGGTTGCCATTGCCAGATATTCAGGTTCGTCATGCTCATATACTAGTGCCATGATGAATGGCCTGACAATGTTACCAAGCCCCATTTCACCAAGCTTGCGTGTAACCTGTGTCAGTTCCTGGGATTCAAAATCGGCACGTTGCTGTTCTGTCGGGACGGGCTGTTCTACCGAATAGGTCGGTTTGACGCCAAGCGCATCAATGGCCAGTTGACCATAGAAAGTATGCGCATGCTCCGCAGCAAGCTTGTACCAGTCGCGTGCACGGTCCTTGTCGCCGATAGCAGCACTTGCACGTCCGGCCCAATAGGCCCCGCGCGCCTGACTGATTGGATATTGAACCACATCATACAAGTTCTGGAAATGTGTCAGGGCAATTTCGGCATCACCCAGAAATTCAAGTGCAATCCAGCCCGCATACCATTCGGCTTCGGCAATATCACCGGCATCGGTTTGACCGTGATTGGCGACCAGACGATAAGCATCTGTGATATGGCCTTTTTGCAATGCCCGGCGTGCAAGGATTGCTTTTTCAATCCACCAGTAACGCGGCCGGATCGAGATATAGGCAAGGTCATTGGCCTGCGATAAAAGAAGATCACGGGCTTCCTGATCGCGGTCCTTTACCCGGCGCCAGCGGACACGTTCGTAAATCAGGCCAGGATCTTTTTGGTATTTCTTGGGGACGCGATTGATGGCAGCGTCAACACCGCCATCAAGGGACCGAAGGGCCGCGCGTGCCTTTGCCAGCAAAAGATAATCGTTGCTGACATATTTCATGGTGCGCTTTGCAGGGCCAAGACGACCTTCCCACAAAAGCCGATCAAGTCGCTGTTGATGGGTTTCCTGATCGATATATTCGCCGTAACGGTCGAGGAAACGTTTTTCCTGTCCGGTACCGAAATTTTCGTTCACCCAACTGTTGCGAATTAAGGTTGTTGCCGCGGCGGTTTCACCAGCCGACAAAAGAGCCTTGATCTGGCGGGTTGCGCCATCGGCGGTGACAGGGGCAGATCGTTTGAACCATGCCAGAATATCCGCATCGGGAACGGCATCGGTCATGGATTCTTCTGCGCGCTGACGCAACAATGATTGACTTGGCCATTTGGGATTGGCGTCAATGAAGGTTGTGATTTGTTCAAAACTGTGCCCGGAATTTGGGCTGATCAACCACATCCATTCGCTGGCTTTTTGAAGCAGCGGATCGTTGAAATTCGGCAGCAGTTTTTCAAATGCCGATGTATGCCCGCTTTCCAGCGCATCCAAAAAGGCATTCAGCCGCGCACGGCTGACCGATGAAAAAGCCGGTGACGGTGGCAGTTCCACAAGGACGCTTTCATCCTGATCTGCGGCCAGTGCCATGTTGCCAACCGGTGCAAAAAACGTGATCACGCCCAGTGCCAATGCGCAGATCGAAACACCGCGGAAAGACGCATGCGCCATTTAATTTTCCCCTCATGCCTTGCGGCAGGTAACGCGCTCTAGACGTTCTTATTATGGCAGTGAAACAGCTAAATGCCAATCAGTCGTGACAGGAAAGAGTAACCTAGATCAAACAAGACGCGCTTTATTGTATACAGACGCTTGCGGGATGCCTTAACAGCCGCTATTTTCGCGTCGCTTTCAATCCACGATAAGATTTGGAGATATCGATGTTTAAGGGTTCGATTACCGCTTTGATTACACCGTTCACGCAGGATGGTGCAATCGATGAGAAAGCGTTCCAGTCGTTTGTGGATTGGCAACTTAAACAGGGCACGACCGGTGTTGTGCCGGTCGGAACCACGGGTGAGTCGCCGACTTTGAGCCACGCGGAACACCATCGCGTTGTTGAATTAGCCCTTGAAGTTGCCAAGGGGCGCGGTCCGGTGATTGCCGGTACAGGTTCCAATTCAACCGCCGAAGCCATTTCGCTGACCCGTCATGCCCAGAATGCTGGCGCTGATGCTGCGCTTGTTGTGACCCCGTATTACAACAAACCAAATCAGCGTGGCCTGTATGCACATTACAAGGCAATCCACGACGCAACCGATATTCCGATTGTGATCTACAACATTCCCGGGCGTTCGGTCGTGGATATGTCTGTCGATACCATGGCACAATTGGCAAAATTGCCGCGTATTGTTGGCGTTAAAGATGCGACCAGCGATCTGGAACGTCCGGCGTTGACACGATTGGCCGCCGGTGCGGATTTCTGCCAGTTGTCGGGTGAAGATGGTACAATCGTACCGTTCCTGGCCCAGGGTGGTCAGGGATGCATTTCTGTGACGTCAAACATCGCACCGAAATTATGTGCCCAGCTACATTCTGCATGGGTTGATGGGAACCTGACCAAGGTTCAGGAGTTGAATTATCGACTGCTGCCGGTTCACAAGGCAATGTTCTGTGAAACCAGCCCAGGCCCGGTGAAATATGCAGCTGAGCTTCTTGGTCTGTGCGAGCGTCACATGCGCCTGCCGATGGTCGAGATCACCGAAGAATCCAAGCAGCGCGTTGAAGCCGCGTTGCGCACTGCCGGAATTCTGTCCTAAGGACATAAGAATGGCTTACAAGTTGTTGTAATGGCACCAAAAAAAGAAGACCCTAACAGTAAGATTGTCGCGCAAAACAGGCGTGCCCGGTTCGATTTTTTCCTGACGGAAACATTTGAAGCTGGCATTGCCTTGCGTGGGACCGAGGTCAAGTCACTTCGTGACGGCAAGGGAAATATTCAGGAATCCTATGCCGAGGCAAAGAATGGCGAGGTCTGGCTGATCAATGCCTATATCCCGGAATATCAAAGCAAGATGCCGTTCGGCCATGAAGAACGCCGGCCGCGCAAATTGCTGCTGCATAAACGCGAAATCACGAAAATGAGCGATGCCATGAACAAGAAAGGTTTCACCCTTGTTCCGATAAAGCTTTATTTCAATGAGCGTGGCATTGCCAAACTTGAGCTGGCAATCGCAGAAGGCAAGAAAAAGGGTGACAAGCGCGAAGCCGTCAAGGCACGTGACTGGCAACGTGACAAGGCACGGATCTTGCGCGATTTCGGTTAAAAATGATGCTATACAAGTATGTATATTGCTTGCCAATATCGAAAAAATGCATAAATGGTGCAGACATGATCAACATGACTGCGCCATTTTTTTCATTCGGCGCATGCAGGGGGATTTCCGAAATGGCGGATGATTTTTCCGGCAAGATCAAAGAAAAACTGATCAAGGCAAAACAGCAATGGGCGGAAAATGGTCGTTTGCTGACCGGCCGTACTGATTCTTTGCATGAAAATCGACTGCCCCCGGGCCAGCGAGAGGTCAAAGACTGGCCGGTCCTTGATATTGGGATTACCCCGCATGTCAGTGCCACTGATTTTCGACTTATCATCGATGGCGAAGTCGAAAATCCGATAACCCTTGATTTCGAACAGCTTCTTGATTTGCCTGCGTTTATGACCAAAAGCGACATTCACTGCGTTACCAGCTGGTCGAGGTATGAAAACCATTGGCAAGGCATTTCCGCGCTATCGCTTGCTGAATTGGTAAAGCCAATGGCAGATGCCCGGTATGTCCTGTTTACCGCACATGATGGTTACACCACCAATGTCCGGATTGAGCAATTCCTAGATGAGGACGTGCTGCTGGCCCATCACTGGGAGGATGTCCCGATTACCGAAGAACATGGCGGCCCTGTTCGTGTGGTCATCCCGAAGTTGTATTTTTGGAAAAGCGCCAAATGGGTACGGCAAATAACGTTTTCCAAAACAGATAAACCCGGATTCTGGGAAGTGCGCGGCTATCACAACAACGCCGACCCATGGACGGAAGAGCGCTACAGCGAATAATCAGCCAAAAATAAAATAGTATGAGGATATATTTCCAGCGCTATTTACTTGGGTTTATTCGTCTGATGATTAGGAGCAGGCTGGTATTGGTGACATTGTAGCCGTTAGCGACGGCCGTCCATCACATCAAGAAATACCAGACCATACAGATCCAGTTTCTTGGCACCAATGCCATTGATCGACGCCATGTCTTCTAACGTTCTGGGTTTGAAGCGGACCATTTCCCAAAGTGTTCTGTCACTGAAAATGACATAGGGCGGGACATTTTGGCTGGTTGCAAGTTCACGGCGTTGGCTGCGCAGGCGTTCCCAAAGATCGCGGTCTTCTTCGTCTTCAAAATTGGTATCGAAATCGCGCAAACGTTTGGTCGTTGTGCGCTTGTTTTCACCAGGGTCTTTACGCATTTCGACGACTTTTTCACCGCGTAGGACAGGACGCGATTCCTCGGTCAGGTAAATGCCGCCATGGCCTTCGACATCGACCTGAAGATACCCCATGGCAAGTAATTGACGGAAAATCGAACGCCATTGTGGCTGCGGGATGTCCTTGCCAATGCCATAGACCGACAATGAATCATGATTGTTCTGACGGATCTTTTCTGTTTTGCGGCCCATCAGAACTTCGATGATATGCGCCGGGCCAAATCGTTGCCCTGTACGATAGACGCCCGAAAGAGCTTTGCGCGATGCTTCGGTCGCATCCCATGTTTCTACGGGTTCAAGACAGGTGTCACAGTTACCACAGGGTTTGATGTCTTCTTCGCCAAAATAGGAAAGAATGACCTGGCGGCGGCATTTTGTCGTCTCGGCCAGACCAACCAGAGCATCAAGTTTGCGGCTTTCAATGCGTTTCTGGCTGTCCGGTGCGTCCGAGGATGCCAGCATTGACCGGATCGATACAATGTCAGAAAGATCGTAATTCATCCAGGCATTGGCCGGAAGGCCATCACGCCCGGCGCGCCCGGTTTCCTGATAATAGGCTTCCATGCTTTTGGGCAGGTTCAAATGCGCTACAAAGCGGACATTTGGCTTGTCAATGCCCATGCCAAAGGCAACCGTCGCACAGATGATCAATCCTTCTTCGCGCAAGAATCGGTCCTGATGAAGCTGGCGCGTTTCCTGTGGAAGGCCTGCGTGATAAGGCAATGCCGGCCGGCCATTATCACTTAGCCATTGCGCGACATCTTCTGTCTTGCGACGCGACAGGCAATAGACGATCCCGGCATCTTCGATATGCTCACGGTTCAGAAATGACAAAAGGCGCTGCTTCGAATTTCCCTTGGTCTCGATGCGATAGGTGATATTGGGGCGATCAAACCCGGTCAGAAAACATTGGGCATTGGTTAAATGCAAGTTTTCGGCAATGTCCTTGCGGGTCGGGGCATCTGCCGTCGCCGTCAGAGCGATGCGCGGCACATGTGCGAACCGCGTTGGCAGCAAGTCAAGCCTGCGATATTCGGGGCGAAAATCGTGTCCCCATTGCGATACGCAATGGGCTTCGTCAATCGCAAACAGGGAAATGCTAATCCGGTCAAGCAAGTTTAGAAAACGATCTGTCGCAAACCGTTCTGGTGCGACATAAAGCAGGTCAATATCGCCATCAATAACTCGGGCCTCAATTTCACGTGCAGCATCAAGGCTTAACGTTGAATTTATAAAGGCGGCCTTAACGCCAAGCTGACTTAACGCATCGACCTGATCCTTCATCAATGCAATCAGCGGGGATACAACAATGGCAGTACCCGGCAGGCACAGGGCAGGGACCTGATAGCACAGCGATTTACCACCACCCGTTGGCATCAGCACAAGTGCATCATTGCCTGCAATGACGTGGTCAATGACTTCGGCCTGTTGCCCGCGGAAGCTGTCATAGCCAAAGACTTCGCGCAGAACGTCAATCGGCAGACGTCGGGCTGGTCGGTCGAGCAGGTCAGTCGTGGGGGATGTATCGGGCAATTTAATGGTCCAGATGTGCGCGGATATCGGCAAAGACGTTTTCAAACATCTCAGGCGTCAGGCGATAGGTCTGAGTGTTGTAGCGTGAACAGTGATAGCTATCAAACAATGTGATGCCGTTTTCCATTTTATGTGATGCGCCATGCCCAAATTTAAGCGATGAAAGTTTGAGCCCAAAGGTGCGCAACATAGCCTGATGTGCGACCAGTCCAAGACATAAAATGGCCGACAGGTTTTTCATTGCCCCAAATTCACTGATCAGAAATGGGCGGCAGGTGTTGGCCTCTGGGCCGGTTGGCTTGTTTTCCGGGGGAACACATTTAACGGCGTTGGTGATACGGCAGTCGATCAGCTCCAATCCGTCATCGGGGCGCTTGTCATATGTTCCTTTGGCGAAATTGAATTTTTTAAGCGTGTCATATAAAAGGTCACCAGCATAATCGCCGGTAAACGGCCGCCCCGTTGCGTTTGCCCCCTTAAGTCCCGGCGCAAGCCCGACAACAAGAAGTCGGGCATCAGACGGTCCAAACGGGCGAACAGGGCCATTATAGAAATCGGGAAATTTTGCCTGATTGGCGCGACGAAATTCAACGAGGCGCGGGCAAAGCTGGCAATCTCGGTCCGGTTGCTGATAGGTGGTCATGGCGTGTCTGACAGTTTGCCGGGCGCGGTGCAGGCCGCACCCGGTCATTTGGTCAAAATGGGCGGTTAGTCAAAATCGATTTCAGTAAGATCGGGATGTACAGGATGATCATCGTAATCGGGGTGGTCATCTTCGCGGCGTTGCTGAACCTTGCGGGCAATAGTGCCTTCAAGTTCGGTCAACTCAATAAAGTTATCGGCCTGACGGCGCAGTTCATCGGCAACCATCGGCGGGTTCGATTTGACAGTGGAAACCACGGTTACCCGAACACCTTTACGCTGAACGGCATCAACAAGGCGGCGAAAATCGCCATCGCCTGAGAAAATCACAACGTGATCAAGATGTTGCGCCATTTCCATGACATCGATCGCAAGCTCGATATCCATATTGCCCTTGATCTTGCGACGGCCGGCGGAATCAGTGAATTCCTTGGTCGGTTTGGTGACCATGGTGTAGCCGTTGTAATCAAGCCAGTCGACCAATGGGCGAATTGGTGAATATTCTTGGTCTTCGATCAGGGCAGTATAATAAAAGGCCCGGATCAATTGACCTTTTTGCGCAAAAAGATCGAGCAAGCGTTTGTAATCTATATCAAAACCCAAGGCCCTTGCCGCGGCATAAAGGTTCGAGCCATCAATAAACAGCCCGATGCGTTCCTGCGGGTAAAAAATCATCTGAAAATTCCTCAAACATAGCTTTTAAATATCGTCATTTTCAAAAATCTGAAAACGCTAACTTTTCTACCGTGCAACAGCACACAAAGAAAGGACGAAAATATCATGGACAGGACAGGATCGCTTCCGTAGTTATGCTGAACTTTCCCACCCATAACGAACCAAAGCCAGTTTCGTGAGCAAACCGACCATGAACGATGACGCAGCCCGCACAGACGGTGTGATCCTGATTGCCTTTGGTGCTAATCTTCCTACCGTCGAATATGGGGCACCTGCAAAGACATTGAAAGCGGCTCTTAAGCGATTGACCGCAGATGGCGACATTTCTGTGGCGGCGGTTTCCCCGTTTTATGAAACAGCACCGGTACCGATTTCCGATCAGCCTTGGTACGTTAATGGGGTCGCCCGCATTGAAACCCGTCTGCATGCCCGTGATTTGCTGGATCGTCTTCATATTGTCGAGGCCGAATTCGGGCGTGTACGTCATGCACGGAACGAAGCGCGGGCGATTGATCTGGATCTGATTGCCTATGGCGATGAATTGCTGGTGGAGCAGGAGGGGATTCAGGTTCCGCATCCGCGGATGCACTTACGTGCGTTTGTTTTGCTTCCACTGCGTGATATTGTTCCGGACTGGCAGCATCCACAGCTATTTCAATCCGTTGATGATCTGATTTCAGGGCTTCCAGCGGATCAGGAAATTCGCAGACAGCCTTGAATTGCGTAAAAACCACTCAAACAGACCGCTTCGCTGTTGCAACAATGATAGGGCAGGGCTATAAAGCTCGGTCTGGACACCCCAAAAGTATTTCTGGAGACATTTATGGCGCGCGTTACCGTCGAAGATTGCGTTGACAAGATTCCAAACCGCTTCGAGCTCGTGATGCTGGCAGCTCAGCGTGCACGTAACATCTCGTCAGGTGCAGAACTGACCATTGATCGTGACAATGATAAAAATCCGGTCGTTGCGCTGCGTGAAATCGCGGAACAGACTGTTGATTATGACGATCTGCGTAATGGCATGGTTTCTGGCCTGCAGCGACATGTCGAAGCAGACGAGCCGGAAGAATCAGAAGATGATTTCGGTCCAAAACTGATGGCAGAAGCAATTGAAGATGCATCGGTTGGTGTTACCATCCCGGCATCCGGCGAAGACGAATAAGGTTTAGCAAAGCTTTGTTCTGATACAAAATTCAAAAGAAAAGCCACGGTGATTATCTTCCGTGGCTTTTTTTTATCCAAATCGTACTATCTTATGAAAGGGTAAGAATTTTGCCCTGTCATATGAACATGGAGACGCCCCTGAATGATGCGCCAATACGAACTTGTGGAACGGGTAAAGGCCTATGATCCGGATGCGTGTGAAACAGCGCTGAACCGGGCATATGTTTATGCCACCCAAAAACACGGTTCGCAAAAGCGCGCCAATGGTGATCCGTATTTTTCACATCCGATTGAAGTCGCGGGCATCCTGACGAATTACAAGCTTGATTGTGATACGATCATTACGGCATTGCTGCACGACACAATCGAAGATACCGACGCCACGCCGCAAGAAATCACCAAGCTTTTTGGTCCCAATATCATGAAGCTGGTCGATGGTGTGACCAAGCTGACGCAAATTGAACTAAAATCAGCAGATTCCAAACAAGCCGAAAATTTCCGCAAGTTGTTGCTTGCGATGTCCGAGGATATCCGGGTTCTTTTGGTCAAGCTTGCTGACCGACTGCACAATATGCGGACCCTTCATTATATTTCGAAGCCTGAAAAACGGGTGCGAATTGCGGCTGAGACGCTTGAAATTTATGCACCGCTGGCCGAGCGCATCGGTATGCATGATATCAAGGAAGAGCTTGAAGATCTTGCCTTCCAGCATATCAATCCTGAAGCACGCGATTCAATCAGGTCGCGTCTCGAATTCCTGCGTGAAAAAGACGATAATGTCGTCAGCCGTATCGTTGACGAGCTGAAAGACCTGATTAGCCGTCAGGGCTTATCTGTCGACATTTATGGGCGCGAAAAACGGCCTTATTCGATCTGGCAGAAGATGCAGCGCAAGAACATCACGTTTGGCGAGCTGTCTGACATCATGGCTTTCCGTGTTTTGGTCGAAGACATGCCGCAATGCTACGAGGTTCTTGGCTATCTTCATGCCAATTACAAAGTCATTCCGGGGCGTTTCAAGGATTACATATCAACGCCCAAGCCCAACGGTTATCGTTCCATTCATACAACTGTTCTTGGCCCGGAAAACCATCGTATCGAAGTGCAAATCCGTACCCGCAAGATGCATGAGGTCAATGAGAACGGTGTGGCAGCGCATTGGGCCTATAAGCAAGGCAGTGGCGAGACCAAGGAAGGCGTTCAGTATCGCTGGCTTCGTGATCTTTTGGATATTTTGGACCACGCATCCGAGCCCGAAGAATTTTTGGAACACACCAAGCTGGCGATGTTCCAGGATCAGGTGTTCTGTTTCAGTCCAAAAGGCGATGTTATTGCATTGCCCGCTGGCGCGACCCCGGTTGATTTCGCTTATATGATCCACACCCATATCGGCGACACCTGCGTCGGGGCAAAAGTTAATGGCGCGATGGTACCGCTGCGCACGACGCTAAATAATGGCGATCAGGTCGAGGTGGTAACCTCGAAGGCGCAAACGCCGAATCCGACTTGGGAACGGTTTGTTGTGACGGGCAAGGCGCGCGCCCGTATCCGCCGTTTCATCCGTCAGCAACAGGAAGAACAATACAAGGACCTTGGCAAGGCGATTCTACAAAAGGCCTTCCGTCAGGAAGGCTATGATTATTCAGATAAGGCCATCGACGGTGTTCTTAAGATATTCAAACTGCCAAGTGTCGATTCTTTGCAGGCATCGGTCGGGGCAGGGCATCATACCGGCCGCGAAGTCGTCCATGCGGTGTTCCCGGGATCCAAGGATGTTGAGACTGCCCGCAAGGTTGTGCCGCTTGAACGTGCCCGCAATCGTAAACATGATCATGCCATTCCGCTTAAGGGCCTAATTCCAGGCATGGCTGTACACTATGCCGGGTGCTGTCACCCGTTGCCGGGGGATCGGATTGTTGGCATCGTGACCACAGGCAAAGGCGTTACGATCCACACCATCGATTGCGATACGCTTGAAACCTTTAACGAACAGCCAGAACGCTGGCTTGATGTTGGTTGGGACAATGACGGGGAACCGGAAAATTTCATTGGTCGGCTTGGTCTTACTGTCGGACATGAGCAGGGGGCGCTTAGCTCTATCACCAGTGTAATTGCCAAAAACCACGGCAACATCACCAATCTTCGCTTTACCAACCGCACGCAGGATTTCTTTGAAATGCTGATTGATATTGATGTTGTCGACGTTAAACACCTTACCAATATCATTGCGGCGTTGCGGGCAACACCCGTGGTCAATACCGTTGAGCGTTCGCGGGGATGAGGCAGGGGTGTGAAGAAGTTTGTGATTTTGGGGGTTTTGGCGCAAAACCCTTGCCATTCCGTCGGCGAGCACTTAGGCATATGCCACACTTATTTTATGCTTGTCCCGTTTGGCCTATGAATTGATCCTGCATGTTCCGGCGCCGCATCAAACCGACATCTTTTGAACGCATTCGTAATGTGCTTTGGCCACGAGGGGGCTGGCGCAGGTCATCGCGCTATTTTGCCCATCGTGTTGCCCGGTTGCCAGGATCGCCATACAGCATTGCTTCGGGCTTTGCGATTGGTGCTGCTATCTCATTTACCCCTTTCATCGGGTTCCATTTTGTTTTGTCGGCACTTTTAAGTCTGCTGACACGCAGCAACTTGATGGCCTCGTTGCTTGGGACGATTATTGGTAATCCCTGGACGTTTCCGTTTATCTGGTTGTGGCTATATACCTGTGGAAACTGGATTCTTGGTACGGACCTTGCGACCGATACGGTTCATTTCAACATGGCTGTGCTTTGGGATTTTGTGGTTCTCGGGCTTAGCTATGTCGGTGGCGGATTGATCTTTGGTCACTGGGAAGTTGCGGATCAGGCGGCTTTGGGCCAGCTTTGGGCCAGCATTGTTGATATTATCTGGCCGATGATGGTTGGGTGTGTTCCCACTTCACTTGTTGTCTGGATGCTGATTTACTTTCCGGTACGCCGTGCAGTTGTCATTTATCGCCACAATCGCATTTTACGCCGGATGAAGACATCCGAACGTCATGGGCTTGGACCGATGCTTGAAAGCGCGAAAAAGAAAATCGGTACGGCCGCTGCCAGCGCCACCAGAAAGCAGGACGAAACACAATGAGTGCGAAACTTAGACTGGGTGTGAATATCGATCACGTCGCCACGATCCGTAATGCCCGTGGTGGTCAACATCCTGATCCGGTACGTGCAGCTGTATTAGCTGCCAAGGCCGGTGCCGATGGCATTACGGCGCATCTGCGCGAAGATCGGCGCCATATCTCCGATAGTGATATCAAACGTTTGCGGGCTGAAATTGATCTTCCTTTGAATTTCGAAATGGCCGCTACCGACGAAATGCTGGCGATTGCAATGGCAGCAAAGCCCCATGCGGCTTGCATCGTTCCGGAAAAACGTGAAGAACGCACAACCGAAGGCGGTTTGGACGCGGCGGGTGGTCACAACCATTTGCACAAATATGTTTCCGAACTGGGCGCTGCCGATATTCGTGTCTCGCTGTTTATCGAGGCATCAAAAACCCAACTTGATGCGGCCAAACATCTGGGCGCACCGGTTGTTGAAATTCATACCGGTGCCTATTGCGATGCCGTTGGTGATGCCCGTTACCGTGAACTGGAACGTATTCGCGACGCGGTGCGTTATGGTGCAAGTATTGGCCTTGAAGTTCATGCCGGTCATGGACTTAGCTTTGATACAGTGTCACCGGTCGCGAAAATGACGGAAATTGCCGAACTTAATATTGGACATTTTCTGATCGGCGAGGCGGTGTTTATCGGCCTTGAGAACAGCATTGTTGAAATGCGCCGTCTGATGGACGAGGCACGATCAGCGCATGGCGATGCATAATGATTATTGGCATTGGCACCGATCTGTGTGATATCCGGCGGATTGAAACGGCGCTGGAACGTCATGGCGAACGTTTCATGAAGCGTGTATTTACCGAGATCGAGATCGGGCGTGCTGTGCGCAAACCGCATCGGACAGCGTCTTCGCTGGCGATGGCGTTTGCTGCCAAGGAAGCCTGTTCAAAGGCATTGGGCACCGGATTTCGCCGCGGCGTGTATCACAACACCATGGGCGTTGTGCATCAGCCCAGCGGAAAACCCGACATGGTACTGATTGATGGTGCGCTAAAAAGACTTGAAGAATTGACGCCAACGGGGAAAGTTGCATCAGTTTATGTGACGCTGACCGATGAATATCCGCTGGCAAATGCGGTCGTGGTTATTTCGGCCGACTGAATTGATAAAAAGTGATTGGTTTAGATACTGAATGGAAAAGCTAGTGCAAAAGAAGAAAACGGGTGGACTTTTGGACACCTTGAAAACCGTTTTCTGGGCCATTGTGATCGCGCTTTTGGTTCGGACATTCGCATTCGAACCGTTTAATATTCCATCCGGTTCGATGATCCCGACCTTGCTGGTTGGCGACTATCTGTTTGTGTCGAAATTCTCGTATGGGTATTCAAAACACAGCCTGCCATTCAGTTTGCCACTGATCCCGGGGCGCGTTTTGTCATCCGAACCTGATCGTGGTGATGTGGTTGTCTTTAAACTGCCGTCCGATACGAGCCAGGATTACATCAAGCGTGTTATTGGTCTGCCCGGTGATACCGTTCAGGTGATTAATGGCCGCCTGCATATCAATGGCGACATGGTTGATCGTGACCGCATCGAGGATTACATACTGACCGATGGCAGCGGACAGGCGATTGCCGTTCCACAATATATCGAAACCCTTCCAAATGGTAAGGTCCACCGTATCCTTGAAATATTTGGGGACCAGGGGCCAAGCGACAATACCGAGCCGTTTACCGTTCCTGAAGGTCATTTCTTCATGATGGGGGATAATCGCGATAATTCGGCCGATAGCCGTGCCTTCCCGTCGCGTTTCCGTTTCGTCCCGATAGAAAACCTCGTGGGTCGCGCAGAGTTCCTGTTCTATTCAAAAGACAGCTCACAACCGATCTATGACTTTGGCAGCATCCGGTTCGATCGGTTGTTCCAGGGGGTCAACTGATGGCCGACCCTGCGCCATTGATTGCTGAAATTAACCATGAGTTCGCGCAACCCGATTTGCTTCGGGTTGCGTTGACGCATCGCAGTGCTGCCAAGGGCAAGGATGCGCTTAGCGGCGGTAATGAACGTCTGGAATTTTTGGGCGATCGTGTACTTGGTCTGGTCATTGCCGAAATACTGTACACGCGGTTCGGGCGAGAACGCGAAGGTGCTATGGCAAAACGTTTTGTGGCGCTGGTACGTCGTGAAACGCTTGCGCGTCTGGCACAGCAAATCAGGCTTGGCGAATACATTCAGATGGCAAAGGGCGAACGCGCCGCCGGTGCTGATGCTAATCCGGCTATTTTATCTGATTGCATGGAAGCGGTGATTGCCGCACTCTATCTTGATGGTGGTTTAGAGCCCGCACGGATTTTTATCGAGCGCCTTTGGATGCCGCTTCTTGAGGAAGAACCCAAGCCGCCGCAAGATGCTAAAACCCGCCTGCAGGAACTGTTGCAGGGACGTGGAAAGCCATTGCCGAAATATGAAATGGTTGGGCGTCAAGGCCCGGCACATTCGCCTGTATTTACCATCGAACTAACCACCGGAGACGGCGAAAGTGTTAGGGCAGAGGGCAAATCGAAACGTGAGGCGGAACAACAGGCCGCCCAATTGATGTTGGATACACTGAACTATGAATGAGGTTCCCACGCCGGTGAACGAAAACAGATTACCTTATCAGCAACGTTGCGGGTTTGTGGCCCTTGTCGGCGCACCAAATGCCGGTAAATCAACCTTGCTGAACCAGATTGTCGGGACCAAAGTCTCGATCGTTTCGCCCAAGGTCCAGACAACCCGGACCCGCGTGCGCGGCATTGTCATGACCGATGATGCACAACTTGTTTTTGTCGACACACCGGGTATTTTTGCACCCAAGCGGCGTCTGGATCGTGCGATGGTCAAGGCCGCATGGAATGGCGCAAACGATGCTGATCTGGTCGTTTTGGTGATTGATGCGGGGGCAGGGATCACCGAAGAAGTTCGTGCGATCGTTGATCAACTGAAAAATCAGAGCAGCAAAGCCATTCTGGCGCTGAACAAGGTCGACAAGGTTGCGGATAAAGAAAAGCTTTTGCGCCTGTCACAGGATCTGTTTGCCGAGGAAGTCTTTACCGATGTCTTTATGATTTCGGCAAAGAAGGGACAGGGCACGCAGGATCTGGTGAACTTCCTTGCTGACAAAATGCCTGATGGTCCGTGGATGTTCCCGGAAGACGATGTGTCGGATATGCCGTTGCGTTTGTTGGCAGCTGAAATTACGCGTGAAAAACTGTATTATCAGCTGCAGCAGGAACTTCCGTATTCGGCAACTGTTGAAACCGAATTGTGGGAAGAACGCAAGGACGGCTCGGTCAAGCTTGAACAGACCATTTTTGTTGAGCGCGAAGGCCAGAAAGCCATTATCCTTGGCAAAGGCGGCAAACGCATCAAGGCACTTGGCAGTGATGCCCGTAAGGAACTTGAGGCAATTTTTGAACGCCGTGTTCATTTGTTCTTGTTCGTCAAGGTCCGCGAAAATTGGGGCGACGATCCCAATCGTTTTGCGATGTGGGGCCTTGATCCCAACGCCTGATCATTTGTGATGTTTGCGGATTTTTGCAGGATGGGACATGGATAGCGGTTCTTTATGGGGTATTGTGATGATCGTTGTCGGCGCTGTTGCCGCAATGATCGTTGCACGTGTTGCCCGCCGCCCATTCCGTTATCGCCATGACGGCAAACGCTTGGAACGTGAAAAATCGTTCCTGTCACGTCCGGTCAATTTTCTGGCGCTGCTTGCGGCCGTGGTGACGTTTGTTCTTGGCTTGGTGTGGCGCATGACTGGAACCGGACCATTACAATGACCCCGCACCAAAATGATCCTATCGATAGGGCAATCGAAGAAGTTCAAGGTAATAGCATGCTAAAGCGTGTTGTCTTTTTCGTCGCACTTATCTGTCTTGTTTCCAGTCTGGTAGGTCTTTTCTTTCTGGTGACCCGATTGATCTTGCCGCGCGGTTTCTAGGGGGCTTGGATGGATTGGCGTGATGATGCGATCGTCCTGTCCACGCGCAAACTTGGCGAAAACTCTGTCCGATTATCGGTTTTAACCCGTGACTATGGCCGCTATGCAGGGATGGTTCGCGGGGCGACCAGTAAATCCATGCGTGGTACGCTTGAACCCGGGAATGAAGTCCGGGTGGGGTGGTCAGCCCGTTTGGCTGAACATTTAGGGCAGTTTCGCTGTGAATTAACCGGTGCACATGTCGCTGATATCCTATTGTCACCGGGACCGTTGATGGCATTAAGTTCAGCCTGTGCAATGCTTGAAGTTACCTTGCCTGAACGCGAAGCACATTCATCGCTTTATCACGGAACCGTAGCGCTTTTATCCGCACTTAAATCCGATCAGTGGCTTGCTGCCTATATCCGGTGGGAGGTGGGGTTGCTGGACGCGCTTGGATATGCGTTGCAATTTGATCGTTGTGCCGCCACCGATGCGACAGAAGACCTTTGTTTTGTATCCCCGAAAAGTGGCCGGGCTGTATCCGAAGCAGCCGGGGCTGCTTATCGTGATCGTCTGTTATTGCTGCCAGCCTTTCTGGCCGGTCAACGGGCCACTCAAAGCAACCGGGAAACTGATTTGTATGACCAATGCCGTCAGGGTCTGAAATTGACTGGTTTCTTCATTCATCGCGATATTTTTGAAGTCAAAGGCGTTAAACCAGTTGCAGCGCGTGACCGATTGGTCAGTCATGTTTGGCGTTTGCATGATATGGTTGAAAAATAAATCCGCAATCGCGATGCGGACTTGTGTTGACCAGAACCATCCCCGCCGTAGTATGTTTGCAAATGGCACCGAGATGTGGCTCTGCCAGATCGACGGCCAAAATAGATCAACCCTGCCAAGCAACAAGAAAAACCGTTCATGAGCACCAAGACTTCCGATCCGACCAATGCCGGCCAAATCCGGGAAACCCGCCTTGCTGATGCATTAAGCGAACGTTATCTCGCCTATGCCATGTCAACGATCATGTCGCGCTCTCTTCCTGATGTGCGCGATGGTCTGAAACCGGTGCATCGGCGTTTGCTGTATGCAATGCGTCAGCTGAAACTTAATCCCGAACATGGCTTTAAAAAATGTGCCCGTGTTGTCGGTGACGTGATCGGTAAATATCACCCGCATGGTGATCAGTCGGTCTATGACGCACTTGTACGATTGGCACAGGATTTTGCCGTCCGATATCCGTTGGTCGACGGGCAGGGTAACTTTGGCAATATCGATGGCGATAACGCGGCTGCGATGCGTTATACCGAGGCCCGCATGACAGCCGTTGCCGCGGCGCTTATGGATGGCCTTGACGAAGATTCAGTTGATTTCCGCCCGACTTATGACGGCGAGGACCATGAACCGATCGTCATGCCCGCAGCGTTTCCGAACCTGCTGGCCAATGGCGCCTCGGGCATTGCGGTTGGTATGGCAACCAACATTCCGCCGCATAATGCGGACGAACTCTGTGCGGGTCTGATCAAGCTGATCGACAATCCTGATACCTCGATTGCCGACCTTGTTCGTTGTGTTCCAGGGCCAGATTTCCCGACAGGCGGTGTTCTGGTCGAACCAAGCGAAAACATTCTGGAAGCCTATGCCACAGGACGTGGATCATTCCGCCTGCGCGCGAAATGGGAAGTTGAAAAGCTTAGCCACGGTCTGTTTCAGATCGTCGTGACCGAAGTTCCCTATCAGGTGCAAAAAGCCAAACTGGTTGAGCGTATTGCCGACCTTATGGTTTTAAAGAAACTTCCTCTTCTGGCAGATGTTCGTGATGAATCGACCGATCTGATCCGTCTGGTGTTTGAGCCGCGAACCCGCGCGGTTGAACCAGAACATCTGATGGAAATGTTGTTCAAGAATACCGAACTGGAAATCCGGTTTGGTTTGAACATGAATGTTCTTGATGGTGACAATACGCCGCGCGTGATGAATTTGCGCGAAGTATTGCGTGCCTTTTTGGCCCACCGACAGGACGTTTTGATCCGTCGTTCCAATCATCGTCTGGCAAAGATTAACCATCGCCTTGAAGTTCTTGATGGTTATCTGGTGGCGTATCTTAATCTTGATGAAATCATCCGCATCATCCGATTTGAGGACGAACCAAAAGTCTGTTTGATGAAGACCTTTGGCTTAAGCGAGGTTCAGGCCGACGCGATCCTGAATATGCGTTTGCGGTCGTTGCGCAAGCTCGAAGAGATGGAAATCAAGAATGAGCACTCAAAACTGACCGAAGAGAAAGAAGGGCTTGAAGCTCTTCTGGCCAGCGAGAGCATGCGCTGGACGAAAATCCGCGATGAAGTCGTCGAAATGCGCGAAAAGTTTGGTGCAAAAACGGTTCTTGGGAAACGTCGTACCGTCATTGGTGACACACCCGAAGAAATCGAAGTGCCGCTTGAGGCCCTGATCGAACGTGAACCAATTATGGTGATCTGTTCGAAAATGGGTTGGATCCGGGCCCTTAAGGGGCATACGGCGGATATCGGCGACCTGAAGTTCAAGGACGGTGACGAAAGTCGTTTTGCGCTTAAGGCCTTTACGACAGACAAGATTCTGATCATGAGCACCGAGGGGCGTTGTTATACGATGCCCTGTGACAAGCTTCCGGGCGGGCGCGGGCATGGTGAACCGATCCGGCTGACAATTGATTTGCCGCAGGAACATGACATTGTTGCAATGGTTGTTCATAAGCCAGGCCGCAATTTGCTTGTCGCAAGTTCGGCCGGGCGCGGTTTCCAGGTTGCAGAAGCCGATGTGATTGCGCAAACCAAAAACGGTAAGCAAATCCTTAACCTCGGCAAAGATGAAGAGGCCAGAATTTTCCTTCCTGTTGATATGGACCATGTTGCCGTATTGGGGGATAACCGCAAGCTGTTGATTTATCCGATTGCCGAAGTACCGGAAATGACGCGTGGTCGTGGTGTTATCCTGCAGAAATACCGTCAGGGCGGTATGGCTGACCTTATATTGTTCAACCTTGAAGAAGGCCTGAGTTGGACAATGGGGGGCAGCGAAGGCCGCACTCGTACCGTTACAGACCTTTCTGAATGGTTGGGCAAGCGTGCCGGTGCCGGGCGGCAGCCGCCAACCGGGTTCCCGCGATCCAATAAATTTGAATAGATTATCTTTTCCAAAGAGATAGCTGGAATTTCGAAGGGATAATGACTTAACGGTCATTGTCCCTTTTTGCCGTTTATCAGGTAGATATCAGAATGAATTCCCCTCGGACTTTTCCGAAATTCTGATTGTTTTTATTCCAGACGACGTATTGGCCTGTAAACAGGCAAAATATATGGCGTTTTGACCCGTAAATATGTAACTTCGCAACCTGATAAACAAGGAGCCCGCAAATTTCCTGTGAGTTTCAAAAAGGGCGTGGGAGTGAAAACGTGAATTTTCTAGGGAGTTTCGTCCGTTTTATCGACGGTCTAAATGACTGGATCGGACGTGGCGTTGCCTGGCTTGTGATCCCTATGGTGGTAATCACATTCCTTGTGGCGACATTGCGATACGGCTTTTCCATCGGCTGGGTGTCGATGCAGGAAAGTTACATGTGGCTGCATGGCATCGTATTCATGGTGGGTGCTGGCTATACGCTGTTGCATGGAGGTCATGTTCGGGTGGACGTTTTTTATCGTCCCGCGTCGGCGCGCTATAAGGCATGGGTCGATCTTTTCGGTTCGCTTTTCCTGCTTCTGCCAGTGATCGCCATGGTCTACATCTATAGTTACCCCTATGTGATGACCAGTTGGAGCCGCCTTGAAGGCTCGCACGAAACCGGCGGTCTGCAAGGTTTGTTTCTTTATAAATCTGTTATTCTGATTTTCTGTGCTCTGATTGGCTTGCAGGGCCTTTCCCTTGCCGCACGCAGCATCCTTGTGTTGGCGGGACATCGAGAATTTGAAATCAAAGAAGAAGAGCACGAGGGCATTTAATGACGGGGGAAATTCTTAGCCTTGTAATGTTCGCAGTTGCCTGCGGCGTTCTTCTTCTCGGTTTTCCGGTGGCGTTTTCGCTGGCGGGGACCGGTCTTGCATTTGCGCTTATCGGCAATTCGATGGGGACGTTTGACCTGCCGCTTTTGGGATCGCTGCCATCACGCTATTTTGGGGTGATGACCAACGAGCTATATGTCGCCATTCCGCTTTTCGTCTTTATGGGCGTGATGCTGGAACGTGCACGTATCGCGGAAAAGCTTCTGACGACCATGGGGCTGCTGTTTGGCACCATGCGTGCCGGTCTTGGTATTTCCGTGGTGATTGTTGGTATGCTGTTGGCGGCGTCCACCGGTATTGTCGGTGCAACGGTTGTAACCATGGGATTGCTTAGCCTGCCGGCAATGCAAAAGGCGGGGTATAGCCCGCGTTTGTCGACCGGTATTATCTGTGCATCAGGTACACTTGGTCAGATCATTCCGCCGTCAATCGTGCTGGTTCTTTTGGGGGATATTCTTCAAGGGGCTTATGCCGAAGCACAACGTTCGCTTGGTAACTGGGCGCCGGAACCTGTATCGGTTATCGACTTGTTTGCCGGTGCCTTTATTCCGGGACTGCTGCTGGTTGGGCTTTATATTTGCTGGATTCTCATCCAGGCGTTTCTCGATCCCACATCCGCACCATCATTGGTAAAGGATAAACGTCCCGATGGGCTTTGGGGTGAAGTACTCCGTGCGCTTATGCCTCCGGGGCTTTTGATTATTGCGGTGCTTGGATCAATCCTGACGGGGATTGCAACGCCGACAGAATCTGCTGCTTTTGGTGGTGTCGGTGCCATTATTCTTGCTGCGTTTTATAAACGCCTGTCATGGGATGTATTGCGTCACGTGACCCGTCAGACGGTTCAGATCAGTGCAATGGTCTTTGTCATATTGCTCGGGGCATCTGTGTTCTCGCTGGTGTTCCGTGGTCTGGGTGGTGATCGTCTGGTCGAAGAGCTTCTGAACAATCTTCCGGGCGGCGTCTTCAGTGCGATGCTTGTCGTTATGCTACTGATGTTTGTGATGGGCTTCTTCCTGGATTTCATTGAAATCGTGTTTGTGGTTGTTCCGATTGTTGGGCCGATCCTGCTAAAAATGGATATCAATCCAGTTTGGTTGGGCGTGATGATTGCAATCAACCTGCAAACCAGCTTCCTGACACCGCCATTCGGGTTTGCATTGTTCTATCTGCGTGGTGTTGCACCACCCTCAATCCGGACAATGGATATTTACCGCGGTATTGTTCCGTTCGTCCTGATTCAGGTCGTGGGACTTGGTCTTGTTGCTGCGTTCCCTGCACTGGCCACGTGGCTGCCGAGTATTTTGTTCAGGTAACATCGGGGCGACCCAAATGTTTTGAAAAGGCGCCTTTTGGGGCGCCTTTTCTGCGTTAAAGCACATTCACAAGATCTTGAAATCGAAAAAGGGCCGGCAAATGCCGACCCTTTCGGTTTTGTTAGTTGGGATGCTTAGTATTTGAACGGCAGGATACGTGCCTGTGCAAATGCGGCTTCCGAGAACTTAGACCAGCCGATTGCTTGCGAACGGAAGCTGATCAGGCTTTCAAAGACTTCCTGGGACAGCGGGTTCGACGCAACGAGGTCACGCAGAACTTTGCCTGAAAGGGCACCAAGATTGGTTAGGATGTCGTCAGAAAACGGGCGAACATCAACATTGTGCTTATCGCGCAAGGTCTGTAGGGCCTGATTGTTCCGCGCGGTGAATTCCGACAGAACCATCTGGTTTACGGCACGATTTGCTTGCTCGACAATGGCCTTAATGTCGTCCGAAAGATCATTCCAGGCATCAAGGTTGATGAAGTTGTCAAGAACTGTCGCCGGTTCGTGCCAGCCCGGATAGTAGTAGAATTTCGCCGATTTATAGAGGCCGAATGCCAAATCGTTATAAGGGCCAACCCATTCAGTCGCATCAATTGCGCCAGACTGAAGTGCCGGCGGAATTTCGCCCCCTGGAAGGTTAACGACGTTACCACCAGCAGCCTTGACAACTTCACCACCAAGACCCGGAATACGCATTTTCAGACCTTTATAGTCGTCAATGGTATTCATTTCCTTGTTGAACCAGCCCCCCATCTGAGTGCCGGTATTGCCCGACGGGAAGAACTTACAGTTCAGTTCAGAGTAAACTTTGTCGGCAAGTTCCTGACCGCCGCCCCACTGGAACCAAGCGTTCTGTTCCTGCGCATTCAGGCCGAACGGCATCGCAGCAATATACTGGGTGGCGTCGACTTTACCTTTCCAGTAATACGGTGCGCCGTGCCCCATTTCCACGGTGCCATTGCCAACAGCATCAATTGCTTCGAATGCCGGAACAATTTCCCCGGCACCGTAAACCGTAATTTTCAAACGGCCGTCAGAGGCCTTGTTGATGTATTCAGCAAGAAGGTTGGCCCCGGTTCCCAGACCCGGAAAATTTTTAGGCCAGGTGGTGACCATACGCCATTCGCGTACGTCCTGAGCAAGGGCCGGTTTTGAAAAAGTGGACGCGACAGCAGCAGTCGCACCGGCAACCGCTGCGCCGGAAAGAAATTGGCGACGTTTCATTGATATAGCCTCCCAAAGATGCAAGCTCATGATTTATTTATTCAAAGTCGTCATGCGACTTTGTCATAAACCTTATATCCGTCCAGAGAGGGAGGCAACCTAGGATCGATAAGGACGGCTATACTTTAGTCTATTGATGTAAATGAGGCCGGTTTCGTGTCATGAGGTTCACCTAAAGCGCCCTTACCATCATCCATGCGTGCCCATTCACCTGCTTTGAATCCTTCAAGAGGCTGAAAGCGCATTTTGTAGGACATCTTGCGACATTCATCGATCCAGTACCCAAGGTAAACATGTGGAATTTCAAAAGACTGGGCCTCTTTTATCATATCAAGAATGATAAAAGTGCCAAGGCCACGACGTTGTTCCTTCGGGTCAAAGAAGCTGTAAACAGCAGAAAGTCCGTCTGATAAATTATCCACGAGGGCGACCGCAATCAGGCTACCGTCAGGACGGCGATATTCAAAGATCGATGTATCAACAGTGCTGTCCTCGATCATGGCTCGATAATCACGGGCATCCATGCGCGCCATGTCGCCGTTGCCGTGTCGGGCATCCTGATATTGGCTGAAAAGCTGAAACTGTTCCTGAGTTGCGGATGGTGGAAGGACATTCCGTATCAGGTCATTGTTTCTGGCCGAGATACGGCGAAAAGATTTCGATGGTTTGAAATCCTGACAACGTACCCGAACCGGAACACAGGCATCGCATTCACTACAGGCAGGAAGATAGGCAATGGAATGACTACGGCGGAAACCGGCACGTGACAGAAGGTCATGAACGTTATTGGCTTCTGGGCCTCGTAATTCGGTCACCAGCTTACGTTCAAACCTACCAGCCAGATAGGGGCAGGGCATTGGCGCTGTCATAAAGTAATGTTGCGTCAGCCGTCTTTGATTGACTGTCATGTCGCGTACTTGCCCCAGTTTCGGACGATTATTTCTTAATATAAGATTAGGTACAAATCATGACAGTTTAAAGGGCGACATGATGCAATATCCGAAATAGCCTGAATATGGATTAGCGGTCGGATGGAACTGCGAAGCTTGGTCGGCGAGTGGTTGGTTGGCCCGACGACAAAGGTTCTGATTGTGTTCCCGTCTCAGAGACATCACCATTCTTAGTCACTGGTGTACCATTGCCATTTGGTTGTTCGCCCTCAAGTGCCGGGCGATGACCTGTACCCCGCAAAAGTGTAATGCTAATACGACGATTACGTTCATTTTCAGGGGCCTCTGGCATTAAGGGGTCGGTATCGGCCAGTCCGGCCACTTTGGCAAAGCGTTTTGCCGTAAGACCAAGAGTTTCGAGTTCACGCCGCGTGGCCAATGCACGGTCCGATGATAGTTCCCAGTTGCTGTAACCGGTTATCGTTGTGAACGGAATTGCATCGGTATGTCCCTCAATCGCGATGTTTTGCGGCATGCTTTCGATAGCTTCAGCCACTTTGGATAACAAAAGTTTGGTGTGTTCTGCCATTTGTGCGCTACCACTGGGGAACATTGCGGTACCATCTTCGTCCAGAATTTGAATGCGCAGCCCTTCATCCGTTTCTTCAATCCGGATATTCTTGGCCAGTTCCTGCAGATCGGGCGAGTTTTCAATTGCCTTACGCAGTTCTTCCTCAGCCTCTTTGAATTCCTTGTCTTCCTGCTGTGCGCGTTGCAGTTCGGCAATTTCTTCGGGGGTTTTCACCGGCGGAATATCCATACTGACCGTGGGATTCCCAGCTTCGGATCGAAGTGATCCCTCCTTCGCAAGGCTGGTGCCTCCCAAAATTCCGCCTGATCCGGACTCATTTTGTGAAATTGTTTCCGGGGTGAAGTAGTTTGAAACCCCCTGAAGCTGCTCCTCGGTCGCACTGCTTAGCAGCCAAAGTAATAAAAAGAATGCCATCATAGCCGTGACAAAATCAGCGTAGGCGACTTTCCACGACCCGCCGTGATGGCCGCCATGGCCACCTTTCTTGATCTTCTTTATGACGATGTCAGGCATTCTTTACGCAGGTCCCGATTAAATGTACGGCAAAGTATTTTTTGAAATTGTTAAGCTGTCGGAGCGTTCTGTAACGCTTCGTCAAGTTCCTTAAAGCTCGGCCGGATGTCGCTTGGTAAGGTTTTTCGGGCAAATTCGACGGAAACCTGCGGGGCGTAGCCCTGCATATGTCCAATCAGGGCCGCCTTGATGCAGCTGAAATATTTTGCGTCCTGATCCAATGTTTTCTTGATGATTTCCGATGTCGGGCTGACAAAGCCATATGACGCCAGAATCCCTAAAAACGTTCCAACCAGTGCTGCTGCGATCAATCCGCCAAGGATTTCGGGCGGTTCGGTCACCGATCCCATGGTCACAATTATACCGAGAACCGCGGCAACAATGCCAAGCCCTGGCAAGGCATCCCCAACTGTCTGGATGGCGGCTGGAACCATATGGTCTTCTTCATGATGGGCTTCCAACTCCTGATCTATCACGGCCTCAAGCTCATAGGCATTGGTCGTGCCCAGTGTCAGAAGACGCAAATAGTCACACAGGAATTCAAGTGCGTGATGGTCATGCATAACGCCCGGAAAATTGCCAAACAGGCTTGATCCTTCAGGGTTTTCAACATGGCTTTCAAGCGCAAGGTCACCTTTGGACTTGGCAAGGCGGAAAATCGCATAAAGACAAATCAGGAGTTCAAGATATGCCGCTTTTTTCTTTGGCCCCTTAAGGGCACGGATCGTATAGGCGATGGCTTTTTTTAGAAGACTTATCGGATTTGCAATCAGAAATGTCCCGAATGCAGCCCCGAAAATAATCAGAACTTCAAGTGGCTGTATGAGAATGCCGATATCACCATGCGGCATATAACCGCCCAAAACGGCACCGATCACAACGATGTACCCAATGATCAGAAACATTATTTCTTCCCTACTGCCCCCAAAACCCGCAACGTTGTCATCTCATCTATCCGGTCCCCTTAGTCGGTCCAATGGCTGAAATGGTTACGATGCGCGTATCTATATGATCCATATTAACTTTTAATCTTATTAACATAGCGTTTAAAACGCGGATTTACTTAGGTTTGACAGCGCAAGATTTTGGCGCCATTTTCCCTGAGCCTTTATGAAAGGCATACCCAATAGATTTAGTCAGCAAGAGCATTCTTCAATATGTCATTCTCTCCGCGCGATTTCCGAGATTGTTTGGGCCAGTTTGCAACAGGCGTTGCCGTCGTCACCGCACGGGCGAATAACGGCACAAAAGCAGGCATTACAATTAATTCGTTTGCATCCGTGTCACTTGAACCTGCACTGGTCCTGTTTTCAGTTGACCGTCGCGCAGCAACACACGAACTGTTTGCCGGTGATTGTAACCGTTTTTGCATCAACATCCTGACTCAGGGCCAGCAGCCCCTGTCCGAACTGTTTTCATCACCAGTGCAAGATCGATGGGAAGATGTTCTTTTTGAAGATGACGGCCATGGTGTGCCTAAATTGGTTGGCAGTCTGGCAACATTTTCGTGCAAACGTCACGCCATTCATGATGGCGGAGACCACAGCATCATCGTCGGGCAGGTGAAGGATATCGGACTTGGAAAGACCGGTGATCCGCTTTTGTATTATGGTGGTCGGTATCATTCGATTGAGGATATCCCATCCGGAAATTCTTAGCCATTTCCGGAATGCAAGAATGTCAGAAACTTGGAAGACCAAGAGGTCTTTCCCGCAAGTCACGTGCACGTTCGATCATGACGATGGTTTTGTCCCAAAGGTGATAATTGGCGAGGTCATCTTGTGAAACCCATCTGGCGTCTGCCGCATCACCACCAGCAGATAAAACCGTTTCCGAAGCTTCGGCCAGAAAATCGATCAGTGTATAGTGATATTGAACCCGTCCGGTGATATCGCGGGTAATCAGATCGACAGTATCGATCAGGACCGGTTCAGATATGGTGATGCCGGTTTCTTCAAAAACTTCGCGTCGCACAGCATCATGAAGGGTTTCACCCAGATCCTGTGCACCGCCGGGAAGGCTCCATTGGCCTTTGTTTGGGGATTTTCCGCGCCGGATCAGCAATACGTCATTGCCATGCCAGACAACAGCGCCGACGCCAATAATCGGTCGCGACAGATAGTCACGTTTATCTGGTCCCGTCGCCGTGGAATCAGGCATCGTTGTTGTCTTCGAGGTCATCGTCGGGGTCATCGACTTCGTTGACAACCTGTCCGCTCATTTGCCGGGCGCGAATGGTTGGCCGCCCGAGAAACTGATCTTCGGATTCTGGATGCAGTGACATGACAAAATCCTTTGCCGGTGCATCGCCAAGGGCGAATTGCCGCGCGGTTTCATAATCCGGTGCGTTGACCTTGGCGGTTCGAATGCCGACAGAGCCACCATCATCATAAATGTATTCAACGATCCAAACCTGCAAAACAACTCCTTTGTGATGGCGGTTACATGCCGCTGGGTTTGTTTGGTTGCGCCGCAAACTTGATTGCTGCTATCACTCTAGGAACGGGGAGTTCCCCGATCAATAGTCGTAGCATTGCCATATTCATACTGACAAATGGTGAATGCAAACACGTATTGCAGCCTAATATGATGAAATGCGACCTATCTTCACAGGTGATCAATGAACGCCAAGCGTGACGACCATAATGATACGGAAAATACAAGTTCCGATCATACCCTGCCTTCTCCCGGGCCTTTTGCTCGTATTCGCGCCTATTTTCTGACCGGCGTTCTTGTCAGTGCCCCGCTTGCCATTACCTTTGGTCTGGCATGGTGGTTTATTGAATTTGTCGACAGCAAGGTCATGCCGTTGATACCGGTGCATTACAATCCGGTCTATTATCTGCCGCAAGGGTACCAGGATTATGGTATTCCGGGGCTTGGGCTCGTGGTTATTGTGCTGGTGATTACGGTGGTGGGGTGGTTTACCACCAATTTTGCTGGTCGCGCACTGATCAAGCTTTACGAGCGTATTCTTGCCCGTATTCCTGCGGTTCGTAGTATTTACGGCGCGATCAAGCAGATCCTTGAAACCGTGCTAGCCAATCAGTCGAATGCATTTCGTCAGGCGGTATTGCTTGAATATCCGCGGCGTGGCATGTGGGCGATCGGTTTTATTACCGGCGAGACCAAGGGTGAAGTCCAGCACCTGACCGAAGATACCGTGATTAATATCTTTCTGCCGACAACGCCAAATCCGACATCGGGTTTTCTTCTGTTTCTGCCGCGTCAGGACATTGTGATCCTTGATATGACAGTCGAGGAAGCCATCAAGATGGTGATGTCGGGCGGGATTGTTACACCGCCAGATCGCCGTTCGTCGGATTTGCAGGCGCAGCCGCGTGTTTCATCCAAGACATATGAAGATCTTGATGTCCTGCGCGAGAAAGAAAATATCCCTATTCTGGTGCCACGGAAACACGAAACAGTTCGTGAAAAAAGTGACGATAAAAGCCACGAAGACGCGTAGTTCCGGCAATATCAGATTATAAAAGAAGGGCGCTGCCATATGGCATGCGCCCTTTGTTTTGTGTGGGATGGTCGTTAGCCCGATCGGAAATACCGAACAGCTTCGTCGCGTTCAAACAGATAAAGCAACAGCCGCAAAGCATCCCCGCGCGGTTTTTGAAGGTCAGGATCAAGTTCGACAATCAGACGCGCATCATCGCGTGCAATAGCCAAAAGATCGCCATGTAATTCCAGATTGGCAAGGCGATAGGCCTGCAGGCCGCTTTGGCGGGTTCCCAGAACTTCACCCGCACCACGAAGACGCAAGTCTTCCTCGGCGATCACAAAGCCATCTTCGGTCTCGCGCATGATCTTGAGGCGTGCTTTGGATATTTCCCCCAGCGGTGAACCATATAACAGCAGACAGGTCGATGCAGCGTCACCACGGCCGATCCGACCGCGCAACTGATGTAACTGTGCAAGACCGAACCGTTCGGCATGTTCGATCACCATGATGGTTGCCTCGGGCACGTTCACACCGACCTCAATCACGGTGGTCGCGACAAGAACAGACAGGTCACCATGGGCAAAGCGTTCCATTACGGCGTCTTTTTCCTTGGCTTTCATCTTGCCATGGATAAGGCCGACATGTGCCTCGCCAAATAGATCGACCAAAATGCGATGGCGTTCCTCGGCGGCCTGAAGATCAAGAATTTCGGAATCTTCGACCAGCGGGCAGACCCAATAGATTTTTGTGCCGGTTCGCATGGCGCGCCCGATGCCTGATATGACTTCATCAACCTTGTCGGCGGGCAAAACACGGGTATCCACCGGTTTACGTCCGGGTGGTTTTTCATCTAGTTTTGACACTTCCATATCGCCAAAGGCGGTCAGGGTCAGGGTGCGCGGGATCGGTGTTGCGGTCATCACCAGAACATCGACAGCCTGTCCTTTGCCCGCCAGCATCAGGCGTTGATGCACGCCAAACCGGTGCTGTTCATCGACAACAGCAAAGGCAAGGTCACGAAACTGCACGTCTTCCTGAAACAGAGCATGGGTTCCAACTGCGATTTGGAATTCACCACTGGCAAAGCCTTCAAGGGTTGCTTTGCGGTTTTTTCCTTTATCTCGACCGGTCAGAACGGCGCATGTGACACCGATCTTTTCCAGAAGCGGGGAAATAGTTTCAAAATGTTGCCGGGCAAGGATTTCGGTTGGCGCCATAAGGGCGGCCTGACGCCCTGTTTCAATGGCGTTTAACATTGCCATAAGGGCAACCAGGGTCTTGCCTGAACCGACATCGCCCTGTAATAGGCGCAACATTCGACCGTTGCTGCCCATATCGGCATAGATATCGTTCAGTGCGCGTTGTTGTGCACCCGTCATGGCAAAGGGCAGCTGGGCTTCAAGTGCCTTGCGCAGCCGACCGTCGCCTTGTGTGACACGCCCGCCCAAGGTACGCATCTTGGCACGGATCAGGGCCAAGGCCAGTTGATTGGCAAGCAGTTCGTCATAGGCCAGTCTTTTACGTGCCGGATGGTCGGGCGATAAATCCGCATCGCTTTCCGGGTTATGTGCCTGATGCAAGGCTGTTTTAAGGTCGGGCCATTTATGACGGGCCTGCAAGGCCGGGTCATGCCATTCCGGTAAATCTGGTACAGTGGCAAGGGCTGCACGGGTTGCTTTGGTCAGCGTTTTGCCGGTGACCCCGGCTGACATTGGGTAAACCGGTTCGACGGTTTGAATTTCGTCGCGTTCGGCCTCTGTCCCGATGCGGTCAGGATGGGTGATTTGATATTCACCACGGTAATGATCGATCTTGCCCGATACGATACGTTTTTCCCCAATTGGTAAAACTTCGTTCAGATATTTGCCGCGTGCATTGAAAAAGGCCAAAACCAATGGACCGCTTTGGGTTTTGCAGATCACACGATAGGGACGGCGCCGGTTTGGCGGCGCGTCATGGCGTTCGACCCAGACATCAAGCGTGACGATTGATCCATCAATCGTTTCATCCAGAGGCGGCGAAAATCGCCGGTCAATCAATCCGGACGGCAAATGCCATAACAGATCGACAATATGTTCCCCCCCAAGCAGGCGCGCCAGCAATGGCTTCAGGCGCGGGCCAATGCCAGGCAAACTGTCGATTTCGGCAAAAAGAGGGAATAATATTTCCGGGCGCATGACAGTTTTCGTTGTGTTTTTACGTGAGAACGTTAATAGAACAAATCGGTTTACGTGTCGGGTATACAACAAAAATATCGTGCGGTAACCGACAAGTCACGGTCGAATGTAAATTGAACCGACGATGGCATGGACCAATTGAACAATTTACCGTACAAATCATGGCAGAAAAGACAAACCGTCCTGCGCATTTTTTGTGGGATGCGACGAGAAAAGACAGGAGATCGAACGTGAGTGACAATAGCCCCGAGCTTGAACTGCGACGCAAGAAGTTGCTGTTTCGCGGCGGCCATCGTGGGACCAAAGAGAACGATATCCTGGTCGGTCGTTTCATGGACGCGCATCTTGCGACATTGAGCGAAGAGCAACTCGAACGTTTCGAAATACTGATGAATGATGTTCCCGATGCCGATTTTTTTAAATGGGCAACCGGCAAGGCAGCCGCACCGGCTAAATATGACACGGATGTGCTTCATATGATCCAAGAACTCAGCAACGCCTGAGAAAGCATTGAATAAATTAAAAGAAATCATTTCGACAAAAGGCCGGAAACGGCTGTGTGGCGTGCCCGAGGGTTCGGATGCGTTGCTGTTGCGCGAGTTGCTGGATGCGGTTTCCGATAACCGTACCATTTTGCATATCGCACGCGATGAGAAACGGATGGTGCAACTTGGCGAGGCATTGGCATTCTTTGCCGGCGAGGTCCAGGTGCTTGCGCTTCCGGCGTGGGATTGCCTGCCATATGACCGGGTATCGCCGATTGCGGAAGTAACGGCACGTCGGATCGAAACGCTAACAACGCTTGCGGAAAATGCCAAACCGACTGGCGGGCAGGGACGTATTGTGTTGGCGACGGCGGCTGCGATTATGCAGCGTGTGCCGTGTCTTGATGTGATGCGGAATGGCAAATTGTCGTTCAAAGCAGGTCAGGAACATTCGCGGGCCGATCTGACCGGTTATTTTGACCGGATGGGCTATAACCGTGCTGAACAGGTGATGGAACCCGGTGATTATGCCGTGCGTGGCGATATTGTTGATATCTATGCGCCAGGCATGAAAGAGCCGGTGCGCCTTGACTTCTTTGGTGATGAAATCGAAAGCATTCGGCGTTTTGACGTCGAAACCCAGAGGACAGTCGGGCGCCTGAACGAGATTTCACTTTTGCCGGTTGGTGAAATATTTCTGGACCCGGAAAGCATTTCCCGGTTCCGCAGCGGTTATCGCGAGCTTTTTGGCATCGTGTCGCAAACTGACCCGCTTTACGAGTCCATCAGCAATGGTTTGAAATACGGCGGTATGGAACATTGGTTGCCATTGTTCCATGACGGTATGGATACCGTTTTTGCCTATCTTCCCGATGTGATGGTCAGTCTTGATCATCAATGTGGTGACGTGATCGAAAATCGCCTTGAAATGATTGATGATTATTATCAGGCACGCCTGAACATCAAGGGCGGCGGTCTTTCTGGCGACAATGTTTATAAACCGGTGCCTCCGGAACGGCTTTATCTTGACCAGGCCGAGTTTGACCGGATGTTAAACGATCGCGTTGTTTTGGAACTTTCGCCCTATTACGAAGAAGAAAATACCGAACGTGGTGTTTTTGATATGGGGGCTCGTCCGGGGCGCGATTTTGGCGATGTCAGGGCACGTGCCGACACCAATTTGTACGACGAATTACGTGATTTTATCGTTACTCAGCGCGGTAAGAACCAGCAAGTCGTGATTGCGGCCTATTCCGATGGTTCGCGCGACCGAATGATTTCGGTTCTGCGTGAACATGGTGTGGCCAAAGTCGTTACGGCTGAATGTTGGGAAGATATCACCGACGACCTGACGCCAGAACAACTGGCCGTGGTTATCCTTGATCTTGAACACGGGTTCCGGCGTGACGGGCTTTGGATTTTGTCCGAACAGGATATCCTTGGCGACCGCATGAGCCGCCCGGGTGGGCGACGGCGCAAGGCCGAAAACTTCCTGCGGGAAGCGTCCGAAATTTCAGAAGGCGATCTTGTCGTCCATCTGGATCATGGGATTGGACGATATCTGGGACTTCGAACCGTGACAGCCGGTGGGGCGCCCCATGATTGTCTGGAACTGGAATATGACGGTGGGGACAAGCTTTTCGTCCCGGTCGAAAATATCGAGGTTTTGTCGCGCTATGGCTCGGACGAGGGTCAATCGATCCTTGATAAATTGGGTGGTGTTGCCTGGCAGGCGCGCAAAGCGAAACTGCGTGAACGCATTCGCGATATGGCAGGCAAGTTGATCAAGGTTGCCGCGGAACGTCATCTGCGCAAAGGGGCGGCATTGACCGCGCCGGATGGCAGCTATGACGAGTTTTGTGCCAGTTTCCCGTTTGCCGAGACCGAAGATCAGGCACGCGCCATTCGCGATACGCTTGACGATTTGGCCGCGGGCAAGCCAATGGACCGCCTTGTGTGCGGTGATGTCGGCTTTGGCAAGACCGAGGTCGCATTGCGTGCGGCCTTTGCCGCCGTGATGTCGGGCAAACAGGTTGCGATTGTTGCACCGACGACATTGCTTTGCCGTCAGCATTACCTGACCTTTAAACAGCGTTTCGATAGCCTTCCTGTAAGGGTTGAACAGCTTTCACGTCTTGTGACTGGCAAGAATGCCAAGCTGGTCAAAGATAACCTTGAAAGCGGACATGTTGATATTGTGTGCGGCACCCATGCGCTTTTGGGCAATGGGGTCAAGTTCAAGGATCTGGGACTTCTGGTCGTTGACGAAGAGCAACATTTTGGCGTGAAGCATAAGGAACGCTTAAAAGAGCTTAAGACCGATGTTCATGTCCTGACCCTGACGGCAACACCGATCCCGCGTACCTTGCAGCTTGCGCTGACCGGGGTTAAGGAACTATCGATCATTGCCACGCCGCCGGTTGATCGCCTTGCTGTGCGGACCTATATCACGCCCTATGACCCGGTGGTCGTGCGTGAAGCTATTTTGCGTGAACGCCATCGTGGCGGGCAGATTTTCTATGTTTGTCCGCGGGTGAATGAACTTGGCCGGGTGGCCAAGGAACTTCAAACGCTGGTGCCAGAAATCAAGTTTGATATAGCACATGGCCAGATGGGCGCACGTGATCTTGAACAGGTGATGACCGATTTCACGGATCGTAAATTCGATCTGTTACTGGCGACCAATATCATTGAATCGGGGATCGACGTTCCAAACGCCAATACGATGATCATTCATCGTGCTGATATGTTTGGCTTGGCCCAGCTTTATCAGCTTCGCGGGCGTATTGGTCGGTCCAAGCAGCGTGCCTATGCCTATTTAACCTTGCCAAATGGCAAGAAACTGACCGCAACGGCACTTAAGCGGCTTGAGGTCATGCAGACCCTTGATAGCCTTGGCGCCGGGTTTAACCTTGCCAGTCATGATCTTGATATTCGTGGGGCAGGGAACCTGCTTGGTGAAGAACAATCAGGGCATATCAAAGAAGTCGGGATCGAACTTTATCAGCAGATGATCGAAGAAGCCGTGGCCGAAGCCAAGGGCGAGATCGAAGCCGATGATGCTGCTTCCTTTGTGCCGCAGATCAATGTGGGTATGCCGGTTCTGATCCCGGATCGCTATGTGCCGGATCTTGGTGTGCGTCTTGGCCTGTATCGCCGTCTTTCGGAATTGCGGTCCCGCGAAGAAGTCGATCAGTTCGCAGCCGAGATGATTGACCGGTTTGGAAAGCTGCCCAAGGAAGTTGATAACCTTTTGGATGTTGTCACCATCAAACAATGGTGCCGGGCTTCGAATATCGAGAAACTTGATGCGGGGCCAAAAGGGGCGTTGATTACATTGCGTAATAACGAATTCCCGAACCCGGCCGGTTTGATTGGCTTTATCCAGCAGCAGGTTGGTGTTGCGCGTCTGCGCCCGGATCACAAGATTGTCTATGCCGCAGGCTGGGATGGTCCAACCGACCGTCTTGAAGGGGTAAAACGATTGATGCGCCGTTTGGCCGATATCGCGGCAAGAGCATAAGAAAAAGGCAGGTCCGGTAACGGTTCCTGCCTTTTTCTTATGTCTTCATTCACCAGGCAATTAGACTAGGCCGGGGTTTCTTCCTGACGCGCCAGTCTGATCATGCGTTGCAGGATATCAGGTTCCTGAGCACCTGAAAGCGCATGGCGGCTGTTAAACAGGAAGCAAGGAACACCTGTTACCCCCATTTGATGGGCCACACGATTTTCCTGCGATACGAAATCGCGGTCCATGTCTCCGCTCAGATAATCAATAATCTCGGTACGGTCTTCACCATGGGTAACGGCGATTTCGGTCAGAACTTCGTGATCACCGATATCCCGGCCATCCAGGAAATAGGCGGTGAACAGATCTTCGACCAGATCATTGCCTGCTGCCGGGCGTTCGGCGCAGACCTTGTAGATCAGACGATGGGAATCTGTTGAGTCCGGTGTCAGGCGAATGGCATCGAAATCAAAGTTAATGCCAACGGCCGCCCCGGCCGCCTCAATTGCCTTGTAAACACGGATTGCACTTTCTGCGCCGCCAAATTTGCTGGACAGGTACAGTTTTCGATCAATGCCGCCACTTGGCATATCGGGATTTAACAGAAACGGGCGCCAAGTGATTGGCATTTGGTCAAGCCGTTCACGCGCCAGTGCCTTTTCAAGGCGTTTCTTGCCAATATAACACCACGGACAAACCGTATCGATGATTGCTTCGATACGGATCGGTGCCATCGATGTTTTTGCATGTCCTGGTTGCCAGTTCATAGCTTATCCGTTCAAGAACGAGGTGCCGACCGCAAGCGGCGTCATGCCAAGATGGTCGGCAATCGTTTGTCCAATATCGGCAAAGCTGTCGCGTATACCAATCGGGCCGGGTTGAATGGCCGGACCAAAGGCCAATATCGGCACAAATTCACGGGTATGATCATTACCCCGCCATGTTGGGTCGCAGCCATGATCGGCGGTTATGATAACCAGGTCACCGGGTTTCAAGGCAGCACGCAGTTCCGGAATACGGGCATCGAATTCTTCCAATGCGTTGGCATAGCCCGGAACATCGCGACGATGACCGAATTCCATATCGAAATCCACCAAGTTAGTGAACACAATGCTGTTATCCGGTGCTTGGTCAATTTCGGTCATCATGGCATCGAAAAGGGCCATATTGCCTGATGCCTTGACCTTTTTGGAAATCCCGCGATGGGCATAGATATCGGCAATTTTGCCGACAGAAATAACCTTGCCACCGGTATCGCTAAATTTATCAAGCAATGTTGGTTTATGCGGCGGAATGGCAATGTCACGGCGGTTCGGCGTGCGTTTGAAATCAGCCGGGCTGCTGCCGAGAAACGGGCGGGCAATAACGCGACCGATATTATACGGTTTGACCAGCTTGAAGGCGATTTCACAAACTTCGTAAAGCCGATCAAGGCCGAAATGTTCTTCGTGGGCAGCAATTTGAAAGACACTATCGGCCGAGGTATAGCAAATTGGCATGCCGGTTTTGATGTGTTCTTCACCCAGTTCGGCAATGATTGTTGTACCTGATGCATGGCAGTTACCGATAATTCCGGGCAATTTGGCCTGCTTGATCAACGCATCGGTCAATTCTTTGGGGAACGTCGGCACTTCAAATGGGAAATATCCCCAGTCGAAATCAACGGGTACACCGGCAATTTCCCAATGGCCGCTTGGTGTATCCTTGCCACGTGATAATTCCTTGGCATGGCCAAAGGCACCAATAATTGCCCCGCCATGTTCAAGCCCGGGGGGGACGCGGCCCGTTGCATCCTTGGCGGCTTCGCCAAGGCCAAGGGCTGTCATATTGGGGATGTTCAGCGATCCTTTGCGGATGTCATTGTCGGCCAGTCCCTTGGCACAGTTTTCAGCGATATGGCCCAGTGTATCCGAGCCCTGATCGCCGAATTTAGCGGCATCAGGCGCTGCACCAATGCCAAAACTGTCTGCAACAATGATAATGGCGCGTGCCATTGCGTCTTCCTTTAGCTGTGTCTGCCATTCATGGTGATTGGCAGATAGTCATTATTCTTAGTAGGTGCCAGTTGTGTTGGCTGTATCTGACTGTGCCATCCCACAGGTTTTGAGCAAGTCAGTCAATACGCCGCTGGCGCCAAAACGAAATGTATCGGGGGCTGCCCAGCCTTCACCCATGATTTCATCGGCAATTGCAAGAAACAGAGCCGCATCAGCCGTGGTTTTCACACCACCTGATGCCTTGAAACCACAGGCAAGACCATCTTCCTCTCGGGCGTCACGAATGGCAGTGATCATCGTCGCAGCGGCTTCGGGCGTTGCACCGACCGGGACCTTGCCGGTTGAAGTTTTGATGAAATTGGCACCATGTTTGATTGCCAGTCTGGCAGCATCATAAACCTTTGAAAGGTCGTCAAATGCGCCGCTTTCAAGGATGACTTTAAGTGTGGTCAAAGGACCACAGGCGGTTCGGGTGGCCTCAATTACATCGGTTGCGGCCTGAATATCACCATCAAGAAATGCCTTGTAAGGCAGGACAAGATCGACTTCGTCTGTACCCTTGGCAACGGCATCGGCGGTTTCATCGCCGACACGTTGCGCGTTGGTTCCTCCGGCTGGAAAATTAACCACGGTTGCGGTTTTAATCCCGCTTTGCCCAAGGGCACGCCATGCGGTTTCAATAAACGGCGCATAAACACAAACAGCGGCCGTATTGCCCGCAGGGCTTTGGGCGCGTTCACATAGTGCCTCAATCGTTTCGACCGTATCATCATCATTGAGGCTGGTCAGATCGAGAAAGGAAATGGCCAAGCGTGCGGTATCCGCATCGCTTTTCGTCGCCGCCTTGGCAGCATCAATGATTTCTGAAATGGAATTCGGATCGAACATTTAGGTATCCTTAAAACGCACGGGACGCGAGGTGTTAAGATCGACATTCAGTATAGCGAACTCTTGCTATCGCGTCCCGCAAAGAAGATCAACGGGCGGTCAAAAGAAGACCTTCACGACCTGGCAAAACATCAGCCCCGGCGACAGAACATAACAGACCACCTGGCACGACAAGGCGCCCACCAACACGGGCATACATGAAGCCGTCTGTACGGCTGGCAAATGGCGTTTTTTCACCGGTTTCGCAATCAAGAACGTAACCGAGTTCCTGACCCGCTTTTACATGCTGACCGGCATCAACGGAAAACACGATCATGCCGCCATGGGTTGCGGTGACGCGATCAACACCTGCAAGCGGGGTTGCGGTGCATTTTGCCTCGGGCAGGGGGCCGGGATCACCGGCAATGACGTCGCGACGTTGCAGGAAGGCAAAAAGGTTCTTGGCATCCTGACTTGCCAGGTGATCGTACACATCCTGTTCACCACGCAATTCGATGGTGGTCGAAAGTGTTGCCATCGGGATTGGGAATTTATCGCCGTAGACACGACGCAGCTCAACCCATGGACGGCTGAACGTTTCATCAAACGGGTTGGCGCCGCTTTCCTCGGCGATCAGGCAGGCTTCTGCACCAATCTGTGCCGAAAGATCCTGGACATCCGGCCAGCTGGAATCGCTGGTGTAAATATGTAAGGCAGCTTGCCAGTCGCAATGTAGATCAAGAACATAATCAGCATCAATTGCCAGTCCAGCCAGTGTCAGGCGTAAATCATCCAGATCGGTTAGCGGACCGGCATTGGCGCGATGTTCCTTGATCAGACGTCGCAGTTCGACACGTGCAATTTCAACATTGGCATCGCCATCCTGACCCAGCTTGCCATCAACGGACGCGATCAGTTCCTTGCAAAGGTCAGGATAGTGACGATTGAAGTTCTGGCCCGTGCGCATATCAAACCGGCCAAGCGGCTTCATATCAACATATTGCGTAAAGCCAATCGGGTTGGCAAAGGGAACGATGACAATCTCGCCTTTGATGTCACCGTTCTCTTCGGCAACTTTCAAAAGCTTTTCAAGATGATGCAGGGCAATGACACCGGGCAGTTCATCAGCATGAAGGGCCGCCTGCAAATAGGCTTTGGGGCCGGTACCGGATTTGCCATAACGACGAACAGTAAGGGTACGGGCTGTCCCCATCTGCGGGCGAATAAGTTCAATGCGTTCTTGTTGCATGATATTCCTGTGTTGGTGGGTAGACGTTATTGGTGGCGGTATTGTGTGGTGACTGGATCGACTAGATTGTTTCGGAAGTATCCGACGGGATCCCCGCTTCCGAAAACAAAGCTATTAATGGCTGTTTTAGGTTCAGACCCTCGTCAATGCATTGCCCAACATTGTAACCAATAACCGCCGATGCGCGTTTGGGGATGCATCGGCGGTTTATTTGCAAGGTCAGAGAATCAGACGGTACCGCCTGCTTTTGCAGGGCCTGATTTTTGTCCTTCCCGACGTTCATTGCGGCGCAGATATTTCTCAATACCCTTAAAGCCAAAAGTCAGGAAATAGACGATGATCAAATAGATCACACCAGCCGATATAAAGGCTTCGTAAGGCAGCGCTGTGCGCGCGACGATCTTGCGGGCGGCCCCGGTCAATTCCATCATTGTGACGGTCGATGCCAATGACGTGGCTTTTAGGGTAAAGATCACATCATTGGTGTAGGCTGGCCAGATAATCTGCCACATGCGTGGGAAAATGATCCGACGATAAGTCGTGAAAGGCGTCATGCCACAGGCACGAGCGGCTTCGATTTCGCCATTCGGGACGTTCTGTATGCCCCCGCGCATGATTTCTGCCATATAGGCCGCAGTGTTTAGAACGAAGGTTAACAGGCAATACCAATAGGGATCACGCAAATAAGTCCATGTCCAATGATCCTGAATGCCGTCGATATTGGAAATCAATTGACCGCAGCCATAATACATCATGAACAACTGGGCAATCAGTGGCGTGCCGCGGAAGACATAGATGAAGGCAAACGGAACAGCCTGAACCCAGACAAGTTTGGAAACACGGGCAATCGCCAGCGGGATCGCCAGAATGGAACCAAAAACGACAGAAACAGCCAACAGCTGGATGGTCAGGAGAAATCCTTGCCAAAGCCAGCTATCGTATTTGGTCAGGACGTATATCAGGTCTTCAAACATTGATCACGCCCTTGCAATACCGCGGGAGGCCCGCTTTTCAAGCCGGTTAAACACAAATAGCGAGACGGTGGTAAAAGCAAGAAACATCAACATTGCCACCAGATAGAAGGTGAACGGTGCCTTTTCTGTGCCCGCGCCAACGGCAGCCTTGCGTAGGATTTCTTCGACACCAACGACAGATATCAGAGCCGTATCCTTGATCAAAACCTGAAACAGGTTATTCAGACCGGGCAGGGCGAAACGCCAGAGTTGTGGCAGTTTGATGCGAATAAAAATTTGGGGCGGTGTCATGCCACAGGCGGTTGCTGCTTCGATCTGACCAATTGGAATGGCTTGCATCGCGGCACGAAAAACTTCGGATGCAAATGCGCCCTGAACCAGTGCCAATGCCGCAACGCCGGACCAAAAGGCAGGGATATCGACACGAACTTCTTCGCCACCAATTAATTCGGCAATTTTCTGGACGGCAATGGTGCCGCCAAAATAGATCAATAAAATAACCAAGAGTTCGGGAATGCCGCGAATAAGAACGGTATAGCTTTCCCCTATGATCCGCAGGGCCTTGTAGCGCGAAAGTTTCGCTGACGCACCAAGCAGGCCAAACAGTATCATGAATGGCAGCACGGTCAGGCAAAGCTGAACTGTAACCAGTCCCCCTTCAAGCATCTGCCAACCACGGCCGTATAAATCAAACATGGATTCTCCCGCAAACCTTGATGTTGGTCTTGTTGTTTAATGCCCTTGGCCAACAATAAGGGAAGGGCGGCACAATCTGTGCCGCCCTGACTGCTTGCCGATCAATTCGGGTGCAGATTGATTTCTTTGAAGTATTTTTTGTTGATTGTCTGATACGAGCCATTGGCAAGCATTTCAGCCAAAGCCTTATTGAGGATTTCCTTCAGGTCCTGATCTTCCTTACGGATGCCCATACCGGTACCTTCGCCAAAGAATTCTTTCGGCGCAAAGGTGTCCGAAATAAACGCATATCCCTTGCCTGCGTCGGATTTAACCCATTCGACCAGAACACCGGAATCTGCCAATGTTGCGTCGATACGGCCAGCGGTCAGATCCAGCAACGCATTGTCCTGAGTATCGTACATGCGAATTTCTGCATTCGGGAAGTTATCTTCCAGGAAAGCGGAATGTGTGGTCGAACGCTGTACGCCGATCACCTTGCCGTCAAGTGCACCTTCAACAATTGCACCATCTTTCCATGCGGTAAGCGACATGCCTTCTTTGCCAACGAACACAGCCGGGGTGACGCTGTAGTAGTTGGAGAAGTCGATTGACCGTTTGCGTTCTTCGGTGATGGACATCTGGGCGATGATCGCATCATATTTTTTGGCCAGAAGGCCCGGAATGATACCGTCCCAGTCCTGTGCAACGATTTCGCATTCGATCTTTGCCGTTTCACAAAGCTTCTTGGCGAAATCGACGTCAAACCCCTGCAGGTTGCCATCTTTGTCGACATAGTTAAACGGGGGATAGGCGCCTTCGGTGGCGATAACGACTTTTTCCCAAGCCGCACTTGCTGCTGAAGCGCTTAGTGCCACACCCACGGCTGCTGCGGTCGCAACCTTGATCCAATTTTTCATTCGTAGTCTCCCTTGTTGTTGAGAACAGGCCGCGACGATGGACGCTGTTCTTTTGGCGGATACCTTATTGTCAGGTATCCGGCCGTCCCAGATCAGAAATCGCGTTGAAGGAACTGTTTCATGCGTTCTGATTTTGGATTCTCGAATATTTCTTTCGGGTCACCAAATTCTTCGACCAGCCCCTGATGCAGGAACATAACTTGGTTTGATACGCCTTTGGCAAAGCTCATTTCATGGGTCACGACCAGCATGGTGCGACCTTCTTCTGCTAGATCGGTCATGACGCGCAGAACTTCGCCGACAAGTTCCGGATCAAGGGCAGATGTCGGTTCGTCAAACAACAGAACTTCGGGTTCTATTGCCAAGGCGCGTGCAATGGCCGCACGTTGCTGTTGTCCACCAGAAATGTGGCCCGGATAATAATCGCGGCGTTCAAACATTCCAACTTTCTGAAGCAGCGCATCGGCACGTTCTATTGCCTCTTTTCTGGAAACGCCAAGGACATGTATAGGTGCCTCGATCACATTTTCCAGAATGGTAAGATGGCTCCAAAGGTTGAAGCTTTGAAACACCATGGCAAGTTTGGTGCGCATACGTTGGAGCTGTTTTTTATCCGCTGCTTCCTGACTGCCATCTTTCAGGCTGCGCATCTTGATCAGTTCACCGTGAAGATGCACAGCACCTGCATTCGGTGTTTCAAGAAGATTGATGCAACGCAAAAAGGTACTTTTGCCGGAACCGGAAGAGCCGATGATCGAAATCACGTCGCCGGTATTTGCAGTCAGATCAATACCTTTGAGGACTTCGTGCTCCCCAAAGCTTTTGAACATCCCTTCGATCTGTAGCGCGGGTATGTTTGTGCTCATATCGAGAATAAAAGTCCCCTGTTGAAAGTTCTTGTCGTTTCAGACCTGTCCGATCCGCATCAAATTAATGCATCACCCCTTTGGATAGTCCGAATCACATTCTTACCTTGAATAATTGCCTGCACGGGCACCGTAATTCTACTGATTTTTTGCAGTTTTATGAAGGAAACGACCGTTCCCGCATTATATTTGGCCGGGGTTTGAAAACCTCAGCAAATATACTGCTGTCCTAAGCGTTTTTACGCAATAAAAAACCCGAACCATACTGGGAATATGAATCCTTTGATCGGATTCTGCAAAATTCGCATTTTAGGATGATATTTTTGAGGCCAACTGTTTTTACAGCCGAAAACGAACGTAATGCCGAGATAAAACAACAGCACCACCTCAATTGACAGGGGTTCCAAGCGGCGCATCTCGTCTATAGCGCGATTTTGCCAAAGGCATTCACATGCAGGGAGTTAGTTATTTTCTGGGGAAGGTGGCGGAGAGACAGGGATTCGAACCCTGGGTACCCGTTAAGGCACGCCGGTTTTCAAGACCGGTGCATTCAACCACTCTGCCATCTCTCCGCATTGTGGTGGCGATTGTCGCCTGCGCGCTCTCAATAAATTGCCGGGGTTAGGCTGTCAATATATCTATGTCAGCTTTATCAAAATTCTCTGGTACCCAAACGTTAACGGCTATATTTCCCGGCAGCTTTGAAATCGGGGCGGGATTTTAATGTTTTTTATTGTTTCCAAGATTGTCGGGGGGCGCTCCATGAAGCTTGGTGAACCGTTGGAACTTTTCGCAAGGCGGGCTGGAATATCGCCCCCTGACCTGTAGATTCCTCGACAGCAACGGGCATCCATTTAGCAAGTCTTAACGTGTCGGGCGGTATCAGCAGTATGAGCCGTGCATTAAAGGAGTGGGTCGGTTTAACCGCTTATTACTGGACCGGCCGCACAGATGAATGGTTTCCGGCACAAAACTGAACCGGGGACTCGAAACTCAATCGGGACGAGGCGAGCAAAATGAATTTTAGGACCATCGGCACTGTAGCGTCAATTATCGGCATGCTTGTAACGGTCTCTCCGGCTGTGGCTCAAACCGACACCGATGCATTGCCTGCATTTACAACCGAGGGCTTTGACGTTTGGCTGGCTGATTTTAAGAAGGATGCGGCATCAAAAGGCATTTCCCAGCCAACACTGGATGTTGCCTTTGCCAAAACCCAGCCGATCCCGAAGGTGATTGAATATGACCGTAGTCAACCGGAATTCAAACTGACTTTTGAGCAGTATCTTCAGCGTGTTGTCCCTCAGTCGCGGATTGATGAGGGACGCCGAAAATATGTTGAAAACCGCAGTATCATTGATGCTGCAGCCAAAAAATATGGTGTTCCCGGACATTACCTGACTGCATTCTGGGGAATCGAAACCGGTTTTGGACGCCACACAGGCGGTTATTCGGTTATTGATTCGCTGGCAACCCTTGCCTTTGAAGGTCGGCGTGCCGAATATTTCCGTAAAGAACTGATCAACGCGCTTAAAATCCTTGATGCCGGTCATATTGCGCCTGAGAAAATGATCGGTTCGTGGGCCGGTGCGATGGGGCAGGCTCAGTTCATGCCATCCACGTTCCTTAGCTATGCCAAGGATGGCAATGATGACGGTAAAATTGATCTTTGGGGCGCCAAGGAAGATGTCTTTGCATCAGCGGCCAATTATCTTTCGACCGTGGGCTGGAAAGCGGATGAACGCTGGGGGCGAAAGATCAGCATTCCAGCTGACCTTGATAAATCTATAACCGGCCGTGAAATTCGTAAACCGATTGCGGAATGGCAAAAGCTTGGTGTTCGCATGCCGAATGGGGCGAATCTTCCGGTTGCGGATATGGATGCGTCTGTTGTCATCGTAAATGACGGTGCCGGACCTGCATATATGGTTTATAACAATTTCCACACCATCATGCATTGGAACCGGTCAACCTATTTTGCGATTGCTGTCGGCACACTTGCCGATGCGATTGCGGGTCGCTAATTGAATTGCTTTGACATTATCCAAATGGGGACAGCGGAATGCGGAAAAATGTGCGCAGGGCGCTAGCGCAAGTATGCCACAGGGGGCGTTGGGCTGCCGGTGCACTTGCCATGGCCGTTCTATTGGCTGGTTGTGCCGAAACACAGCTGGCTGTCCATAGCGTCAAACGCATTGGCGGTGTTCAATCCCAGCCTGCACAGGTAGGAAACTATAAGATCGGCAATCCGTATGAGATTTCCGGTCAATGGTATTATCCGGCGGCTGACTATGAATACAAGGAAACTGGGATTGCATCCTGGTACGGCCCTAAATTTCACGGCAAGCAAACAGCCAATGGTGAAATTTTTGATCAATACGAAGTATCGGCGGCACATCGTACCTTGCCGTTGCCCAGTGTTGTTCGTGTAACCAATCTTGAAAACGGTCGTTCGCTTAAAGTTCGTATCAATGATCGCGGGCCGTTTGCCCATAGTCGCATTATTGATATGTCGCGCCGTGCAGCACAACTCCTTGGTTTCGAAAAGAAAGGAACCGCAAAGGTTCTGGTCGAGGTGATCGAGGATGAAAGCAGACAGATGGCCGCAATTGCCCAGGGCAAGGCCGCACCGGAAGTAACACAGGCAGAACAACAAACCGTTTCAGCCGCGCCGCGCGATACCGTTGAAACCGTGCGTCTTGATGACGGTCCGATCACAGATAGCGGTGAGCCAACCAAATCGACCATTCGCCTGACGCCGCCGTCAAACAATGCCCCGATATCTCAGTCGGCTGAGCTGACGCCGCTGGACGGTACGGCCGAAGATAATGTTGCCGTTCGGGTTGAACCGGTTTCCCCGTCGTCAATCTTTGTGCAGGCAGGTGCCTTTTCGGTCTATGACAATGCCCTTAATCTGCGAAATCGTCTTTATGACATGGCACCAACCAAGATCGAGCCCGTGGATGTCAAGGGAACGACATTTTACCGTGTCCGTCTTGGTCCGTTAAATACAGTTCCCGAAGCCGACATTCTGCTTGAACGGGTGATCGCAACCGGTCAAAACGGTGCAAAGGTTGTTGTCGAGTGCGCAGACGGTGCGCCGCAAAGCAGCGTTTCGGGGTGCTAAGGTTTGTTCATTCCGATCATTCGGAATTTGCAGGATAATTGAACCGGTTGCACAATTTCGCCGGATTTGCGACATAAAGACCAAACTTCATCAGCTCGAAAATCGGGCGAGACGATAATATTATACAACAAGGTTAGGACGTTATGAGTTTGATGCCGCCAATTCCGTTCAAGAGTAAACTGAACCGGGTAGTGGTCGGGGCCGCGATACTTGGTTCTGTCATGACGATGTCCCTGACCAGCGCGCAGGCAATCGAAACCATCGCGCGCGAAGCTTATCTGATGGATTTTGATACCGGTACAGTTCTGCTGAACAAAAATGGCGATACACTTACCGAACCGGCATCAATGACAAAAATGATGACGGTGCATCTGCTGTTTAAGCGTATCAAAGATGGCAGTGTGTCACTTGAAAACACGTTCCATGTCAGTGAGAAAGCCTGGCGCAAGGGCGGATCGAAAATGTTTGTCGAGGTGAACTCCGACGTTTCGGTCAATGATCTTCTACATGGCATAATTGTTCAGTCAGGTAACGACGCTGCGATTGTTGTTGCCGAAGGACTGGCAGGGACTGAAGAAGCCTTTGCCGAGGAAATGACTGCCGAAGCCCGCAAAATCGGCATGACCAAATCCGTTTTTAAGAACGCAACAGGCTGGCCCGATGAAGAACATCTGGTGACAGTTCATGACCTTGCAATCCTTGCAAGCGATACCATCCGAAATTACCCGGAGCTTTATAAGCTCTATTCCGTCAAGGAATTTACCTATAACGGTATCCGCCAGCCGAACCGCAATCCGCTTTTGGGGACCAGTGCCGGTGTTGATGGCATGAAAACCGGCCATACCGAAACGGCGGGCTATGGCCTGACCGCGACGGCAGATCGCAATGGCCGCCGCCTGATCCTTGTGGTCAATGGCCTGGGATCAGTACGTGAACGGCGTACGGAATCGCAGAAACTTCTGGATTGGGGCTTCCGCGAATTTGATAATTACGATCTGTTTGATCGTGGAGAAGTCGTAAGTGCGGCCAATGTCTGGCTTGGATCAGAACCCAAAGTCGATTTGGTCGCCAATCAGGATATCCTTCTGACCTTACCGCGTACAAACCGTGACAACCTGAAAGTGTCGATTGTCTACGAAGGGCCGATACCGGCACCGATCAGCGCCGGTCAGCAAATCGCGACGCTTAAGGTCGAACTTCCCAACAGTGAACCGCGTGAATTCCCGCTTTATGCCGCAACGGAAGTTGGTCGCCTTGGCTTTATCGGACGCATTGGTGCCGCGATCAAATATCTTCTGTGGGGAGCGAACGGTTGAGCCCGATGCCCGGTTTGTTCATCAGCTTTGAAGGCGGTGAAGGCAGCGGCAAAACCACCCAGATACGCCGACTTGAAGAATGGTTCCATCGTCATAATCGCGACGTTGTCGTGACTCGCGAACCGGGCGGATCGCCCGGTGCCGAGGAAATTCGAAATCTTTTGCTGACCGGTGATCCTGGGCGCTGGGACGCCGTAACCGAAGCGCTTTTGATGTTCGCGTCACGCCGTGATCACGTTGAACGCACCATTCGCCCGGCACTTGCCGGTGGCAAGGTTGTTTTAAGTGATCGTTTCGCCGATTCATCCGTCGCGTATCAAGGGTTTGGACACGGCCTTGGCGCGGATTACATCCAAAACCTTTGGCATATTGCGATTGGCGATTTCAAACCTGATCTGACTCTGATCTTTGATTTGCCGGTCGATATTGGGTTGGAACGGGCAGGGGCAAGGTTTGCCAATGTCAGTGCCGCCGAAGACCGGTTTGAACGTATGGGAACAGCTTTCCATCAACGGCTTCGCGATGGGTTTCTTGAAATTGCCCGGGAAGATTCGAAACGCTGCAAGATTATAGATGCCAATGGCGATATTAATCAGGTGACGGAACGTATGATCGCAACCGTATCTGCACATATACCGGCACCGGGGGCCTAGGTTAATGGCCGTCAAGGATTTAGAACAGGAAGGTGGCGTTCCCACTCCGCGTCTTAACGATCACTTTATTGGCCACGCAGATGCCGAAAAAACCGTTTTGGACGCATGGAACAGCAAACGCATGCATCATGCGTGGTTGCTGTGCGGGCCGCGTGGTGTTGGCAAGGCGACACTTGCCTATCGTATGGCGCGATTTGTCCTGTCGGGCGGCGGAGAAGGGGGCTTGGGCCTGTTTGGTGATGCGCCTGACGGCCTTCATGTCGATCCCGAGGACCCGGTTTTTCGTCGTATCGCTGGCGGCGGTCACGGTGACCTGAAAGTTATCGAACGCCAATATGACGAAAAGAAAAAGCGCCTACAGGGTGAAATCACCGTTGATAGCGTGCGTACAGTTGGCAATTTCATGTCAAAAACGGCGGCCGAAGGCGGTTGGAGAATTGTGATCGTCGATGCGGCGGATGAATTGAACCGCAATGCGGCCAACGCCATTTTGAAGGTATTGGAAGAACCGCCGGCCAACGCGATGATGATCCTGGTTGCACATCAACCGGGGAAATTGTTGCCAACCATTCGGTCGCGCTGTCGCAGGTTGAACCTTGGGGCACTTGAAGATCATCAGGTGGTTGAGCTTTTGGGTCGTTATTGCCCGGATCTTGATCTTGGCGAACGTGATGCGCTTTCCGGTCTTGCCGAAGGCAGTATTGGTCGTGCCCTTCAATTGCATGATGTCGGCGGGCTTGAGCTTTATACCGAACTGGTTCAGTTGATAGCATCACTCCCCAATGCTGACGTTTTGGCACTGCATAAATTTGCGGAACGGTTTTCACCCGCGGATCGCGACGCGGCCTTTGCGACCATTACACAGTTGTTGCATTGGTGGCTGGGGCGGTTGATCCGTTTTGGTGCAACCGGGCAGGCACCCCGCGAAGTTGTTGACGGCGAATTGGCAGCAATGCAGCGCATGGCTGCTGCGCAACCGCTTGATCAATGGATTGAGGTGTGGGAAAAGATCAGCGAATTGATGAGTGCCACGCGTGGCTTGCATCTTGATCGCAAACAGGCTTTGCTCAATGCGTTCTTCATGCTTGAAGAAACCATGCGAAACTAAAAAAGCACCAATCAACCGGAATTATGACCATAACGGCCCGCTTGGAACACTGAGTTTCGGGCCGTTTTGTTTCACGACTTGCGCGAAGGATTTGCGACCATGACCGGGCACAAACAGCCCTATTACATCACCACACCGATCTATTACGTCAATGACAAGCCCCACATAGGCCATGCCTATACGACGCTTGCCTGTGACGTATTGGCCCGCTTCAAGCGCCTGGACGGTTTTGACGTGATGTTCCTGACCGGGACCGATGAACATGGTCAGAAAGTGGATGCATCTGCGGCTGCCAAGGGTATCGATCCGCAATTATTCACCGACCAGGTGTCGCAGAATTTCCGCGATCTGGCCGTGCATATGAACTATTCCAACGATGATTTCATCCGCACGACCGAAGAACGCCACAAAAAGGCCTGTCAGGCATTGTGGAAGACGCTGGTCGAGAAGGGCGAGATTTATCTTGGCTCCTACGACGGCTGGTATTCAGTACGTGACGAGGCTTTCTATGGCGAGAAAGAACTGATCGAAAAAGACGGTCAGAAGCTTGCACCGACCGGCGCACCGGTTGAATGGGTTTCCGAGCCGAGCTATTTCTTCAAGTTGTCGGAATGGGGCGATCGTCTGCTGAAGTTTTATGACGACAATCCTGATTTTATTGCTCCTCAATCACGCCGTAACGAAGTTCTCAGCTTTGTTAAAGGCGGTATGCATGATCTTTCGGTGTCGCGCACCAGCTTTAAATGGGGTGTTCCGGTTCCGGGTAACGAAGATCATGTGATGTATGTCTGGGTTGATGCCCTGACAAACTATCTGACCGCAGTTGGTTATCCTGATGTCGATCCGGACAAGCTTGCCAAATATTGGCCAGCTGACCTTCATATGGTGGGCAAGGATATCGCACGTTTCCATGCGGTTTACTGGCCAGCGTTACTGATGGCGGCTGGTATCGCACCACCCAAACGCGTCTTTGCACATGGTTGGTGGACCAATGAAGGCCAAAAGATTTCGAAATCAACTGGCAACGTTATTGATCCCTATGATCTGACGGTTAAATACGGTCTGGATCAGACGCGATATTTCCTGTTGCGCGAAGTGCCATTTGGCAATGACGGTGATTTTTCCCATCGCTCAATGGTCAACCGCATGAACAGCGAGCTTGCCAATGATCTTGGCAATATGTGTCAGCGCGTTCTGTCGATGATCCATAAGAACTGTAATGCGATGGTGCCAAATCCGGGTGCGTTTATCGACGCTGATCAGGTCATTCTGAGTAAAGCCTATGGCATGCTTGATGTTGTGCGTCCGCTTTTCGATACCCAAGCCTTCAATAAGGGGATCGAGGCAATTTGGGAACTGGTGGGCGACGCCAATCGTTATGTCGATGAAATGGCCCCTTGGGGACTGAAGAAAACCGATCCGGCACGTATGGAAACCGTCCTTTATGTGCTGGCAGAGGTTATCCGACATGTCGGGATCATGGTTCAGCCGTTGATGCCGCAATCGGCTACAAAAATCCTTGATCAACTGGTCTTGCCAGAAAATCAGCGCGGGTTTGAACATCTCGGCCCGGATCATGCCCTAACGGCAGGAACTGAAATTCCGAAGCCAGAAGGCGTTTTCCCGCGTTATGTCGAGACCGAAGACGACGGAGAGAAAGCATGAATGTCGCCCTCGTCGACAGCCATTGCCATCTGGATTATCCGCAGTTTTCCGAAGACTTTGCCGGAACTGTTGCGCGTGCGCGTAATGCTGGTGTCGGCATGATGGTTAGCATTGGTGTGAAACTTTCAACGTTTGAAAATGTTCGTGCCGTTGCCGCCAAGGCTGATCATATCTATTGCACTGTCGGGGTTCATCCGCATGAGGCGGGCGAGGAGGGACTATCTAACCCCAACACCTTGATTGAGATGGCATCCGATCTAAAAATCATCGGGATCGGTGAAAGTGGTCTGGATTACTATTACGATCATGCCCCGCGTGATGCCCAGCGACAAAGTTTCCGCGCGCATATCGCGGCCTGTCGTGAAACCGGTCTACCCTTAATCGTGCATACGCGCGATGCCGATGATGACACCATGGATATCCTTGAAGAAGAATATGCCAAGGGCCCGTTCACCGGTGTCATTCATTGTTTTTCAAGTTCGGCCATGCTGGCGCAGCGCGCATTGAAGATCGGGTTTTACATCTCGTGTTCTGGGATTATTACCTTTAATTCCGCCAAGGAGATTCAGGCTGCGGTTGCCGATGTGCCGCTTGAGCGATTGTTGGTGGAAACCGATGCGCCATATCTGGCGCCGGTACCCAAGCGTGGTAAGCCAAACGAACCCAGCTATGTCGCCCATACGGCGGCAAAACTGGCAGAAATAAAAGGTGTAAGTGTTGAAGATATCGCACGTGCGACCACGGATAATTTCTTTGCACTATTTACCAAGGCTGATCGCAAGCACCTGCTGACGCTGGAGGCTGATGCGCAGTGACGAAAATTACCATCCTTGGCTGCGGATCCTCGAACGGAGTCCCATCAGTTGGCTTGGGATGGGGAAAGTGTAATCCGAAAAACCCGAAAAACCGGCGGCTTAGAAGCTCGATCCTGATCGAGCAGGCGGGAAAGAAGATTCTTGTCGATGTAACGCCGGATTTTCGCGAACAGGCGTTACAGCACGATATCAATCATATTGATGCTGTACTGTTCACCCATGCACATGCCGATCATGTTCATGGCATTGACGAGCTTCGATGGATCAATGTCGCGATGCATCGACCGATTGATGTTTACGCATCATCAACTACGATAGCTGAAATCGATCATCGGTTTGGTTATGTGTTTGAGCCTTTGGCTGAGGGCGTAGATTTTTACTATAAGCCGGTTTTGATCCCGCATGTTATTTCCGGACCGCTGGCGCCAGCAGGGGTTCCGATAACGGCGTTTAGCCAGAGCCACGGTTACGGCGAAACGCTGGGTTTCCGGGTTGGCAACTTTGCCTATTCAACCGATGTGGTGGATTTCCCCGAAGAATCACGCGAACATCTTTATGGGCTGGATGTCTGGGTTGTGGATTGTCTGCGCCACAAGCCGCATGCAACACACGCGCATCTTGAAAAGGCGCTGGAATGGGTTGCCGAATTTAAACCTAAACAGACATACTTTACCCATATGAGCATCCTGTTGGATTACGATCAGGCAATGGCAGATACACCGGAAAATGTTGCGCCAGCTTACGACGGGCTTGTTATCACCGTTGATTAATCTGTCTGCGTGCCGATACAGAGGCATATATTCAGGGCGCCGAGAAGTTCTATAATATATATTATGACAATTTTTTATGTGAATAAATTCAATACCTTACTGGTGTATCTGTATTATCTTGGGCTTATGACCTGCCTAATTGCAGCAGGATTTCTCTCACCCCGCACCAATGAGCATCATCATCAGTGCAGAGTTGACTGCTGGGTGTGCTGGTGGTCGGAATGTCGATCAATGTGTCGAACGAGATGGATCACTGCTCTTTTCGACAATCACCTCGTGGTCGAGCAATGGTGCCGCGTCATAGTCACTGGCATCCATCATCCCTGATACGCGCTGCAAAGCCGCAATAAGGAAGCTTTGCTCCCATTCTTCCAGTGCCTTGAAGTTATCAGAAAAGCGATCATGAAGCGCCATTGGCGCACGATCTAGAACTGTGCGGCCATAATCTGTCAGGCGGACAAATACCTTGCGTTTATCGGCGTCACCACGCACGCGCAGGACGATGTTCATTGCCTGAAGCTTATCCACCAATGCAGTTGCGGATGCCTGGGCAAGATTAACCTTATTCGCGATTTCCCCGACTGTCATTTCCCCGAATTCCTCGAGAGACTGAAGAACAAGAAGTTGCGATGTTTTCAGCCCGGTTACCTTGCCCAGCTTTTTCGCATGGATATCGCTGGCCCGCAGGATCCGTCGAATTGAAATGAGTGCTTCGTGCAACTTGTCCATGCGGTGATTCCACGGTTTGTTGTTTTAATTTCCCAAAGTAATAACCGCCGAACCGTCGCTCTGCAACGCTTTCCCGCCATTACACTTCGTTCATCGAAGTGTTTATCTATCGAAATATGTTGAAATATATGGGCGATATAATTTAATTTTCCGAATAATCAGCAAAGTTGATTTATTCAACCATCATATTGATTTAAAATGATTTTTATATATTTCATCATATCGTCACGACCGCTGTGTTGACCTTTTTACATCGATCATCTATATATCTGACGCGACAGGAAAGATCGTGTATCGAAATAACGAGGCAGATAGACAGATGAAAATTGCCACCAAAAGCGGCAATACCGGCCACAACGCCAATCTAACGATCCGGAAACCCAAGGCAACCGACGGTGCCGCAGTCAATGAAATGATTGCGCAATGCAAACCGTTGGATGAAAACTCTGTTTACTGCAACCTGTTGCAGTGCTCGCATTTCGCAGATACCTGCGTGATTGCCGAGCTTGATGGCCAGACAGTTGGTTTTGTGTCTGGCTATATTGTTCCGGCGCATCCGGAACGGCTATTTATCTGGCAGGTTGCCGTGTCACCCAAAGCACGTGGCCTTAAACTGGCAAAGTCCATGATCCTTGAGATTCTGGAACGCCAGATTTGTCACAATGTGACCGAGCTGCAGACGACGATCACATCGTCCAATGCGCCGTCACAAGGCGTTTTTCGTTCCGTGGCACGCGAATTGGAAACCGAGGTCAAGCGCAAGGTCCAGTTCGAACGCGAAACCCATTTCGATGGGGCTGCTGCCAGTGAAATTCTGTGGCAGATCGGGCCGTTCGCACGCGCCGATGTTGTGCGCGTCGCGGCCTGACCCAATACCGCACTGATTTTAGAAATCCTGACACCGCTTAACTGGAACAACCGGCCTGTCCGGACGTTTGGCATGACAGGATCATTCTTTATTTTCCCAATCATAAAGAGGGAATTATGACTGTATTTGATCGCCTTGAATCGGAAGTCCAGAGCTATGCACGCTCCTTCCCCGTTACTTTTGAAAAAGCCGAAGGTGCCTGGTTGACAGATACCGATGGCAAACGCTATCTCGATTTTCTTGCCGGTGCCGGTAGCCTGAATTATGGCCATAATCATCCCGTGCTGCAGAAAAAGCTGATCGATTACATTATATCGAACGGCATCACCCACGGCCTGGACATGCATACCAAAGCCAAGGAAGCTTTCCTTGAAGCCATGGAAAGCAAAGTCCTTAAGCCGAGGAATATGGATTATAAAATCCAGTTTACCGGCCCGACCGGCACCAATGCGGTTGAGGCAGCCCTTAAACTGGCGCGCCGCGTCAAGGGTCGTGAAACTGTTATATCGTTCACAAACGGTTTCCACGGTGTCACGCTTGGTGCGTTGGCGATTACGGGTAACGAACACCATCGTGGTGCTGCTGGTGTATCGCTCGATAATGCGGTTGCCGTACCGTTTGACGGCTATATGGGGGACGGTGCAGATACCACCGAATATCTGGATCGTGTCCTTGGCGACAATTCCAGTGGCATCGCCCTGCCCGCGGCTGTCATTGTTGAAACCGTTCAAGGTGAAGGCGGTTTAAATGCTGCTGACTTTGGGTGGTTGAAAAAACTGGAACAGGTTTGCCGCAAGCATGACATTCTTCTGATCGTTGACGACATTCAGGCTGGCTGTGGCCGTACCGGCACGTTCTTTAGCTTTGAACCCGCCGGTATCAAACCTGATATGGTAACCCTGTCAAAGTCGCTTTCGGCATATGGCTTGCCATTGGCAATCGTTCTGATCAAACCGGAATTCGATGTTTGGCATCCGGGCGAACACAACGGCACATTCCGTGGAAATAATCATGCCTTTGTAACGGCGACCGCCGCACTTGATCATTTTTGGTCAGATGACAAATTCCAAAATGATATCCGTGACAAGGCAGCATTTCTTGGCGCACGTCTTGAAGAAATTGCGAAACGGTATGGCGATGGCAAAATCTATCGCAAGGGTCGTGGCTTGATGCAGGGTATCTGCTTTGAAAGTGGCGATGTTGCATCGAAAGTCACCAAGGAATGCTTTGCCCATAATCTGGTGATTGAAACCAGTGGCCCGGAAGACGAGGTTGTAAAATGCCTTGTTCCGCTGATCATTTCAAAGGACGATCTGGCCCATGGCCTCGACATTCTGGAAATGGCGACGGCCAAGGCAATGGGTAAAGATGTTACCCCGGTGAAAGCCGCTGCCGAGTAATTCGGTTTGGTGATGTTTGATGCATCGCCCTGCCCCACAACTTAAATTGAATCAAAGAGTTAAGTATGATTGTTCGCACATTGAAAGAATGTGAAGCCTCTGGTCGTCGTGTTGTTTCTGACAATTGGGAAAGCACGCGGTTGTCACTTGCCGATGATGGCATGGGTTTTTCGTTCCACATCACCACGATCTATGCCGGAACCGAGACCGAGATTTGCTACGCAAACCATTTCGAGACCGTTTATTGCATTTCAGGCAATGGCGAAGTCGAAACCATTGCGGATGGCAAGAAATACAAGATTGAACCCGGCACGGTTTACATCCTTAACAAGCATGATCGCCATTACTTGCGCGGCGGCACAGAGGACATGGTTGTTGCCTGTGCATTCAATCCGCCACTTAACGGTCGTGAAACACACGATAAGAACGGCGTTTATCCGCTCGACGGTGATGCGCTGGCAAGCTAGGCCCTTCATTTGGGGCGGCTTAATGACCGCCCCAAAAAATCACGAACAGACCATTTCAAGGAAACGCCCCCAAAGGAGGCCGCATGCTTTCAGCCCATAAAAAAATGGACAAAAAAACGGACGTTGGGCATAGCGTTCACAAGATTGGCGGAACGTCGATGTCGCAGGTTAATGCGGTCATGGATAACATTCTGGTTGGCGATCGCAGCGAAGACGAGCTTTACAATCGTGTATTTGTTGTTTCAGCTTATGGCGGGTTTACGGACCTGCTGCTGGAAAACAAAAAAACCGGTGAGGCTGGCGTCTATCAGCTTTATGCCGGATCGGAAACCGACTGGGCCTGGGGGGATACCCTGACCAAGGTTGCCGATAAGATGTGCGCTATCAACGAGGAAATCTTTGGCGACGCGCCGGAACTGAAATTGGCTAATGCCTTTGTTCAGGAACGGGTTGAAGGTACGCGAAGCTGTTTGATGGATTTGCATCGCCTTTGCAGCTTTGGGCATTTCAAGCTTGAAAAACATCTGCTGACTGTTCGTGAAATGCTAAGTGCAATTGGGGAATCCCACAGTGCGCATAACACCATGTTGTTATTGCGCGCCAAAGGCGTGAACGCGGTTTTTGCCGATCTGTCAGGCTGGCGTGAACCGGAAGCCTCGACCCTTGATGGCCGGATCGAAAAGGTTTTTGCCGATATCGATCTTAAAAGTCAGCTTGCCATTGCCACCGGCTATGCCCAGTGCAGCGAAGGTTTGATGAGCATCTATGGCAGAGGTTATAGCGAAGTGACGTTTTCGCGCATTGCTTGCCTGACCCAGGCGCGCGAAGCGATCATTCACAAGGAATTCCACCTTAGCAGCGCTGACCCGCGCATTGTTGGCGAGGATGCCGTGCGTCCGATTGGCCGCACCAGTTATGACGTTGCCGATCAGTTGTCGAATATGGGCATGGAAGCCATTCATCCGCGTGCAGCCAAAGGGCTACGTCAGAATGACATCCCGCTCCGCATTGCCAATACCTTTGAGCCGGAACATCCGGGCACGGTTATTGACGATCACTGGGACCCTGATGATAGCCGTGTTGAAATTGTTACCGGTGTTCCAACTGCATTCGAGATCGAGGTCTTTAATCAAGACATGGTTGGTGTTGCCGGAGGTGAGGAAACCATCCTTAGCGTGTTGAAGCGTTTTAAGGTTCCGACGGTGACCAAAAACCTGAATGCCAATACGATCACGCATTATGTTTCAACGTCGCTGAAGCAAGTCCGTCGCTGTGTTGACGAGATCGAAGCCAAACAGCCCGAAGCAACGGTTAAGACCCGCAAGGTCGCGATTGTGTCGGTTATCGGTGCAAATATTAATGAGCCGGGATTGTTTGCCCGTGCGGTTGGCATCCTTGATGCCAGTGGCATTGAACTGGTGGCCAGCCACTATCCAAGCCGCCGCGTTGATCTTCAGTTCGTTGTTGCAGAAGGCGACTTTAACAAGGCGATCAAGGCATTACATCGTGGCCTGATCGAAGGTAAATCAGCTAACGCCGCAGGCATCGGTGAAAACAAGCGTGCGACACTTGCTGCCGCCTGATCAAAATCGGCAAAAGTTCAAATGAATAAAACCCGTCAATATTGAATTGGCGGGTTTTATTTTGTCGTATTCCATATCTTGTCACACAGGCTGCATCACGTTACGACAGAAGAACCGGCAATCATCCCCGATATCACGCCCAACGCAGGAAAACGTTACCATGACCAAACATAACAGCAAGGCAATCAATGCATTACTGGATGTCATGGCAAAATTGCGCGATCCGGATGGTGGTTGCCCATGGGATCTGGAGCAAAACTTTGCCACCATTGCCCCCTACACCATCGAAGAAGCTTATGAAGTTGCCGATGCAATTGCCCAAGGTGACATGAACGAGCTACGTGAAGAGCTTGGCGACTTGTTGCTACAGGTTGTTTTTCATTCCCAGATGGCTACCGAGGACGGACATTTCACCTTTGAAGATGTTGCCAATAGCATTGTTTCCAAGATGATTGAACGCCATCCGCATGTTTTTGGCGATGGAGAGGCTAAAACCACGGATGGTGTCAATCAGACATGGGAAAAGATCAAGGCCTCTGAGCGTGCGCAAAAGGCCGAAATCAAGGGGCATGAACGCCACAGTGCGCTCGATGGTGTGGCCAGCGCCCTGCCCGCCCTTATGCGTGCCGAAAAATTGACGAAACGTGCGGCACGTGTCGGGTTTGACTGGCCAAGTACCGACGAAGTCTTTGACAAATTGCATGAAGAAATTGGCGAGTTACAGGCCGAGTTGACGGAAACCCCCGATCAGGACCGGGTTGAGGACGAACTGGGTGATATGTTGTTTGTGATGGCAAATTTATCGCGCAAGCTGGGGGTTGATCCCGAGGTTGCCTTGCGTCGGGCCAATCTGAAATTTACCCGACGGTTCCATTTTATAGAAAACGAATTAGCCCGGGATGGTCGCAATGCGGGCCAATCCGATCTTCAGGAAATGGATGGGCTTTGGAATGAAGCCAAAAAGGCAGAACGCCGCAGAAGCAATTGACTTGTTAGAATTTGCGTACGCTTTTACGATCCGAAAAGTGGCAATAAAAGTTCGTTCATTTCGGCCCAAAGTTCAGGCGATGATGCACATAGCAAACCCGGAGCATCACCATCTGCATGATACTCATCTGTTCCGGAACGGGTGATATATCTGGCAATTCCGCCTGCTTCACGCACAAGAAGTGTTCCTGGCGCGTGATCCCACGGTTTCAGGTTGCGATAGGCACAGAAATCAAACAGTCCCTGCGCAATTTCCTGATACTCCGCCCCACAGCAGGAATAATGTGCAATACCATCAAAGAAATCGAGATGGCCGTAGTACTTGCGGATGCGATCACGTGCAAAGGAAATCAGGAAACCCTTGGCATCCTTTGCAGTTTGAATATTTGATCTAACTCTGACCGGGACGCTGTTATGGAACGTTCCGGCCCCTTTTTCAGCGACAGTTGCAAATCCTTCGATCGGATCTATAATCCAGGCCGCAACGGTTTCGCCGCCATGATAAAGCGCGACCATGCAGCGAAATGGCTGACGGTGGTGGGCAAAGTTTTTGGTGCCGTCGACCGGATCAATGATCCAGATTGGGGCATCCCCAGCAAATACGCGGCCCGCCAGTTCAGGATTGGCATGGGCGGCTTCTTCGCCAAGGGCGACACTGCCTGGCAAAAGGTCTGTCAGGCGCAGGGTCAGAACGCGTTCAGCCTCGGTATCGGCAATGGTTACCAGATCCATGGCATGGGTCTTGGTATCAATATCGTCTTTTCCTAGCTGGCCAAAACGTGGAGCAATTTCCTCGGCCGATACTTCACGGATAATCCCGGTGACTTTATCCATATCGACACTAATCACGCTTTGTTCCTTTCAGCTCTTAGTTTCAGAAGGGTTCGATCCTACAAAAGGTGAGGATTGAACCCTGATTTTGCGCACCAGTCTTCAAACCGGCCGACACGGCTTTCATCAATGCGAACCTGAACCAAAATCCCGTCTTCTCCGTCAAGACGTTTAAGGACTTCACCTTGTTCGTAAAGCCGGGCAAGCGCCTTGCCATCCGCATAGGGAACGCGAACCTCGAAAACGGGCATATCTTGTGTCAGGCGACCTTCGATCAAAGCCAGCAGGCCATCGCAATTCGTGCCTTTGATTGCTGAAATCGCAACAGTGTTGGGATGGCGTGCCGAATATTCCTGCAGCGCTGTCAGGCCTTCATCATCAAGCTGATCACATTTATTAAGGGCTTCGACCAGCTCTTCGCCATCAATTGCTTTTTGCAGGCCGAGTTCCTTTAGGACCTCAAGCACGTCAAGCTTCTGGGCTTCGGTTTCATGAGACGATGCATCGCGAACATGAATGATCAGATCCGCCTCTAGAACCTCTTCCAGGGTCGCCCGGAAAGCCGCGACAAGGTCATGTGGCAGATCGGAAACGAAACCAACCGTATCAGACAGGATCACCTTGCGACCACTGGGCAGTACAAGCCCACGCATGGTCGGGTCAAGGGTTGCAAACAGCATGTCCTCGGCAAAGACATCGGAGACTGTCAATTGGTTGAACAGTGTTGATTTCCCGGCGTTGGTATAGCCCACCAGTGCAACAATCGGATATGGCACACGGCGGCGTGCCTCGCGGTGAAGTTCGCGGGTCCGTTTGACTTCTTCAAGTTCACGCCGCAGTTTGGCCAGCTTGTCACCGATCAAACGACGGTCGATTTCGATCTGACGTTCACCCGGTCCGGCAAGGAATCCACGGCCACCACGTTGACGCTCAAGGTGCGTCCATGTGCGAACCAAACGGGATTTCTGATAACTTAATAACGCCAGTTGAACTTGCAGACGCCCTTCACGGGTGCGCGCACGATCCGCGAAAATTTCAAGAATAAGACCGGTACGGTCGATGACCTTGCATTTCCACTCGCGCTCCAGATTACGTTGCTGGATCGGGGAAAGCTTGCCATTAACCATAACAATGTCGGCTTCTTCGGCTTTGATCTGAGTGCCAAGTCGCTCGACCACGCCGGTACCAAACAAGGTTCCCGGGCGTGTTTTAGCGATGGGCACGATTTCTGCGCCCACCACTTCGAAATCCAGTGCGCCGGTCAGGCTGACGGCTTCTTCCAGTCGCGACGATGAGTCGCGCCAAGATCCAGCTTGATCCGCACGTTTCAGTTCCGGATGGAAAACCAGGACCCGGGGGCTGTCGTCTTCGCCGTTAGCCCCCGTAGTCAGAGATTCATCAGCTATTTTCTTCGTCCGTCGCTGGCTGGCTCGGATCAAACAATTTAATCGGTGTCGTCGGCATTACCGTCGAAATCGCATGTTTGTAAACGAGTTGGGTGTGAGCATCGCGCCGCAGCAAAACAGAGAAATTATCAAACCAGGTAATGATTCCCTGCAATTTGACTCCGTTGACCAGAAACACGGTAACCGGCGTTTTGTTTTTACGGCAATAATTCAGGAATACGTCCTGAACATTTTGTGATTTTTCCGCCATTGGTTAGACCTAGCCTTCTTTTATGAGCGTTTTTTTCGTTTCGGGTGGCCAAGGTAAGTGCAGAACCGATGACTTTTTTGTCTGTTACGGTTCCGGCCCCAATTTTTTATGACCTGAATGAACTATAAGACCTTCGCAAAGCTTTTTACAAGCCTAACAAGCGCTTCACAATCGGGGAAATGCCAATCAGGGCTAAGATTCGCGGAATTCGTGGCATCCCCGTGGCCGGTTATTTCTTCACCGATCAGGATCGCTGTTGCGCCGACATTGCGCGCACATTGAATATCAACCACACTATCACCAACAAACCAAAGATTCTCGTATTGCGTCGCAGCAGAGTCGCCCATTGCAAGATGGACTGGATCGGCCGCAGGTTTGTCATTTTCCGCGTCGGTTGCCCCGATAACACCACCAAAGAAATGTCCCCAGTCAAGATGGGCAACTTCTGATCGCAAGAAATCACCGTTCTTGTTGCTAACCACCCCAAGATAGACGCCGCCATCACGCAAGGCACACAGCAAATCATGTGCACCGGCCAATGGCGTCAGAGTTTCAAGATGAATGGCCTGAAAATGAGCATAGAACCGATCCTTGGCTTCTTCCCAGCGGTCTTCACCGAACAGAGCTGGAAAGCTGTCACGCAATGATCGCGCAACCCGCGTTTTGGTTTCGATCAGGTCCCAACGTTCCTTGCCAAAATCATCAAAGGTCAGGTTAAGGGCGGCCTGAATGGTTTCCCAACTGTCGACAAGCGTGTTGTCCCAGTCAAAGATCACGGCATTTGGTCGCGCAGGTGATTTTTCAATCATATATTTATTTCCAGCCAGTTAGTCGTCAAATATCATGCGAAGCATCAGAAGTATTCAAGCCGAACCGCAAACATTTTTTCGACTTTCTTGATCTGTTCGGACCCGGCAAAGACCACAATACGGTCATTAGCCTCGATCACGGTATTGGCGCGCGGCATGACGACCTCGCCGTTCCGCAAGATCGCACCAAACACCACACCGGCCGGCATGGAGATATCCTTGATCGCCTTACCAACAATGGGGGCGGTTTCAAGTGCCTCTGCCTCAAGAACCTCGCCAAAGCCTTCGGATAGGCTATGAACCGCCCGGATACGGCCCCGGCGCACATGATGCAGAATGGTCGATACCGTCGTCATGCGCGGGCTAATAACCACATCGATACCCAGTTCGGACACAAGCGAGGTATAGGTGCTTTTGTTGATCAGCGTCAGGGCGCGCGGGCAGCCATAGCGTTTGGCCAAAAGCGACGATAGAATATTGGTTTCGTCATCATTGGTCAGGGCGACAACGGCTTCGGCATTGCCAACATTGGCTTCTTCAAGCAATTCGGGATCAAGAACGTCACCGAGCAAAACGACACTTTTCTTCGGCAGTTTCTGCGCGACATAGCGTGCCCGTTCCGGGTCTGATTCGATCAGCCGCGTGGTAACACCGGGGAAGTTTTTGTTGATTTCTTCAGCCAAGAACAATGCGATGTTGCCACCACCAAAAATAACAATGCGGCGGGCCTCGGGGTCTTCATGTCCAAAGGCCGACATCGCCCGATCCACCTGGTCGCTTGATACAGCCAGATAGACAAGATCCCCCGCCAGCATCTGATCCTCGCCCTTTGGATAAACCGGCTTGTCATTGCGGATCATGCCAAGGATCGAGATATTCAGATCCGGGAACAACTGATGGAGCTGGCGCAGCGGTGTATTGATTACCGGGCAATCTTCGTTGCAGCGTAAACCTAGGATTTTAACCTTATCATCGGCAAACGGGATCATGTCGAACGCGCCCGGCGCCTGAAGACGGCGCGCCACGGCACGGGCAACTTCCATCTCGGGTGAAATAACCACGTCGATGGGCAGCTTTTCACGGCCAAACAGGCTGGCCCATTCCGGCTGTAAATAGGTTTGGCTACGAATACGGGCGATTTTGGTTGGCACATTAAATAATGAATGGGCAACCTGACAGGCCGTCATATTGACTTCATCGGCAAAGGTCACCGCGATCAACATGTCAGCTTCATCTGCACCGGCCTGTTGCAGGACATCAGGATGAGAACCAAACCCGATGATGCCCTTGACTTCCAGCGTATCAGAAATCTTGCGAACAAGTTCTTCCGACTGATCGATAACCGTTACATCATTGTTTTCGGCAGCAAGGTATTTGGCAATGTGAAACCCCACCTGCCCGGCGCCGCAAATGATGACCTTCATTATTTCGTCTCCCGTTCAAAAGATTCTGGACCATTTCGGGGCGGGTTAATCCGCACGTTCCCCGTTTACGCCCAGGCTTTTGAGTTTCCGATGCAAAGCCGAACGTTCCATGCCTACAAAGCTTGCAGTTTTGGAAATGTTCCCGCCGAAGCGCTCCACCTGTGTTTGCAGATATTCCTTTTCGAACATCTCGCGGGCTTCGCGCAGAGGCAATGCCATGATTTCGCTGGTCTTGTCAAAGTTCAAAGCGACCGGCACATCAGCAAACAGTTCGGATGGCAACATTTTGCCGCTGATGATATCCGTACTGTCATCAGGCGCCATAATCATCAAGCGTTCGATCACATTGCGTAACTGACGAACATTGCCAGGCCAGTCATAGGAATGCAGGGCAGCCATGGCCTCGCCTGACAGCTTGCGCCTTGGCAAACCTGTGGCTTCGGCATAACGGACCAGAAAACATTCCGCCAAATCCGGAATATCGTCGCGGCGTTGCTGCAACGATGGAACCTGCAAAGGGACAACATTCAGACGGTAATACAGGTCCTGTCGGAACCGTTGGGCTGCAATCCGTTCTTCCAGATCGCGTGCCGTTGTTGCAATCACACGAACATCGACGCTGACCGGAATGGACCCGCCAACACGTTCGAATGTTTGCTCCTGCAGGACCCGAACAATCTTACCTTGTGTTTCAAGCGGCATATCGGCCACTTCGTCAAGTAACAGCGTCCCGCCATGGGCAAGTTCGAGCACGCCGGTGCGGGCTTCCCGATTGGCTGCGGCAACAGCACCAAACAGGGATTCTTCCATCGTTTCCGGTGAAATATTTGCACAATTCAGCACCACAAATGGCGCTTCGGCGCGGGCAGAGTTTTTGTGTATCAGGCGTGCGACGACTTCTTTGCCAGAACCGGCAGGTCCGGAAATGAGAATACGGCTGCCGGTGCGTGCGACACGATCAATTGCCTGACGAAGGCTGTTAATCACCGATGATCCGCCGATAAGTTCAGTGTCGCCCCCTGCCCGCAAAGTCAGTTCGCGGTTTTCACGACGCAGACGGGCATCATCAATTGCCCGCTCGACAACCAGCAACAGTCGATCCGTATTGAACGGTTTTTCAATGAAATCATACGCACCGCTGCGTGATGCTTCGAGCGCGGTTTCAATATTGCCGTGGCCGGAAATCATCACGACCGGCACTTCACTATGCTCACGCTTGATAAACTTTAAGGTCTCAATACCGTCGTGATCGCTTTCATCCATCCAGATATCAAGGACAACAAGGCTTGGCCTACGTGCAGCCACCTCGGACAGGGCCTCCTGGCTGGAGCCCGCCTGTCGGGTCTTATAGCCCTCGTCTTCCAAGATTCCGGCGATCAGAGACCGGATGTCTTCTTCATCATCGACGATCAGAATATCGTGCGCCATGTCGTGACCAATATGCCCGTATTAGTATTGCTGATGAAACAACCAGATCAGTTGTTCGAAGAATTGCTTTCTGCCATTTCTTCCGCAGTTACGTTTTTACTGACGGTCGGAAACGCAAGTGTAACCGTTGCACCACTTTTAATACCGTCGGCGAGTATAAGCTCTCCGCCGTGGTCTTCCATGATTTTCTTGACGATCGCAAGCCCAAGGCCAGTGCCTTTTGAACGTGTGGTCATATATGGTTCGGTCAGTCTTTCACGATTTTCAATCGGAAGACCTTTGCCATTATCCGCAACAGTAATGTAGACGCGTTGATGTTCATCAGAGCGCGTTACAGAAATTTCGATATGCCCCGGTGACAATTCCACGCCTTCACTGTCTCTTCCCTCAATGGCTTCGGCAGCGTTTTTAAGCGTATTGGTTAGACATTGACTAACCTGACGGGAATCACATGAAATTTCAATTTCCCGACCAGCTTTACCGTCGAAATCATAGGTGATTTTTGTGTTGGCTTGTTTTTGCAGGAAAACCGCACTTTTCACCAGATCAACGATTTTTTCCGACCGCATTTTGGGGGTTGGCATTCGGGCAAAGCTTGAAAACTCATCGACCATTCGCCCAATATCACCGACCTGACGGATAATGGTGTCGGTACAGGTTTTAAAGACCTCTGTATCGGTTTTAATTTCCTTAAGATATTTACGTTTAAGGCGTTCAGCTGAAAGCTGGATCGGGGTTAATGGGTTTTTGATTTCGTGGGCAATGCGCCGCGCAACATCGGCCCATGCGGCCATACGCTGTGCCGTTTGAAGTTCGGTCACGTCATCAAATGTCACGACATAACCAAAAATAGATTTATCTTCGGCGCGCTCCACCGTTACACGCGCAAGCAGCATCAGGTTAAGCCCGTCACGCCGAATTTCGATCTGACGCGATTTGCTGCGATCACCTTCCTTATGAAGATCTTCGAAAAGTTCGGAAAATTCGGGAATAACTTCACAGATGGATCGCCCGATACAGCTATCAAGATCAATCCCCATCAGGTCCGACGCACTGCGGTTCGGAAGATTGATATGGGTTTGTGCATCCAGGCCAATCACCCCCGCCGTCACGCCCCCCAAAATGGCTTCGGTAAAGCGGCGGCGTTCATCATTTAACCTATTGGCGGCAACAAGTTCTGTGCGCTGGGTATCAAGCTGGGCAGTCATCCTGTTGAAGGCACGGCTTAACGCTTCCAGTTCGTCACCTTGCCCGTCCAAAGGAACTCTGAACGTCAGATCACCATCACGGACCTTTTCAGCCCCTTGAATTAGTTGCGAGATCGGTTCGACTAACCGTGTCGCAACCATTAATCCCAGTGTCACAGCAGCCAAAAGCAAAACCACGGCAATCAGGACGAAAATCATGACAAAGGTAATAACGATCCCGGATCGTTCACCTTCAAGGTTTTCATAGGCCGTAACAGCCTTGCGCGCCTTGTCGATGCGTTCAAGAACATTGGGGTCAACGAAACGGCCGACCAAAAGATATCCGTCGATAAAGCTATCAAGATGTGTCATCGCCCGAATGCGGTTATCCGCACTGCCAATCAGCAATACAACATCGTCACTTCTTGCGCGTTCAAAAACTTCAGGCGGGATCGGGGATAAAATGGGATCATAGGAAAAACTGTAATCGGACTGGGCCAGAACTTCGCCGGTACCATCAATGATAACTGCTTCGGGCAAGCCGCGCGCACCGGCTTGTGCGGTTAATATCCTCTCTACACGTTCACGGTCGGTTGCAAATGTCACCCCCAAACGTTGTAGGTCATTAGCCGTTGCAAGAACGTCTGCACGGATTAGTTCCTGATGCTCTTTTAGGTAAGCATCGGCAATGACCATGCTTTCTTCGACGGCGGTACGAATACGATCACTAAACCAGCCCTGAATGCCAAAATGAAGAAACAGGGCGGAAAACACGGATACGATGATTGCCGGCGTAATGGCAACAAGCGAGAACAGCAAAACCATGCGGGTATGCAGCTTTGCCCCCGCCGCACCACGTTTGCGTTCCACCCATATCTGAACAAGTTTGCGCGCAACCAGGGTCGCAAGCGCCAAAACAAGAATCAGATCAATATTTAACAACAAAAGGATCAGGCGTGGCTCTGGGCGCAGTGGTGCCGTCCCGGTCATCGCAAGATAGGTCGCAAGAACAGAAATCAGCGCCGCCGCAACCAAGCTAATTGCGAATTTGCGCGATTGGCTAAGCCGACCCAGCAATCTGACGAACCGTGAACGCATCAGACGACTGGTGAGAGGTCGTCCGACCTTGTTCATTTTGCGCCCCTGACAACTTCCAGTCCAAGATCACGGATTTTCTTGCGAAGCGTATTGCGGTTAAGACCCAAAACTTCGGCGGCCTTAACCTGATTACCGCGTGTTGCCTCAAGTGTCACAGTCAGAAGCGGGCGTTCCATCTCGCGCAGGATACGGTCATAAAGGCCGCTTGACGGCAGATCGTCATCATGTGCGTCGTAATATTCGCGAACATGCCGTTCGATAGATTCCGCCAAAGACTGCGGTTCGCCAACTGGTGCGGCCTCGCTGAGATTGTTTTCCGAAAACTCGGTCTCGATCACATCAACGCCGATAACGTCATGCGAATAAAGCGCCGTCAGGCGACGAACCATGTTTTCAAGTTCACGAATATTGCCCGGCCAGCGATGCGCCTTCAAACGTGCCATTGCTTCAGACGAAAGAGTCTTGCGCGGCAGGCCCTCTTCGCTGGCCTGCATCAGGAAATGGTTGACCAGTTCAGGAATGTCTTCAAGGCGCTCTCGTAGGCTTGGCAGACGGATTGGCACGACATTTAGACGATAGAATAAATCTTCGCGGAAAGTGCCCTCGCGGATCAGTTTGCGCAAATCACGATGGGTTGCCGCAACAATGCGAACATTGACCCGGATCGGTGTCCGACCGCCAACACGCGTATATTCACCTTCCTGCAAAACACGTAACAAACGGGTTTGTGCTTCAAGCGGCATATCCCCTATTTCGTCAAGAAACAGGGTTCCGCCCTCGGCTTGCTCGAACCGGCCAACCTTGCGCTCATTCGCACCGGTAAAGGCGCCCTTCTCGTGACCGAACAGTTCACTTTCGATCAATTCGCGCGGGATGGCTGCCATATTGATCGCAACAAAGGGGCCGTGCCGGCGACCACCATATTCGTGCAAGGCGCGCGCAACCAGTTCTTTACCGGTACCACTTTCGCCCGTCACCATGACAGTCAGATCGGTGTTCATCAGACGTGCCAATGCACGATAGATTTCCTGCATTGCCGCCGAACGACCGATCAAAGGTAAACGATCATCGCCTTCGTCATTCAGAGTTTTAGCGCTCTCGTCTGCTTGCGGCGTTTCAAGTGCACGATCAACAATGCTGATTAACTCATTGAGGTCAAAAGGTTTTGGGAGATACTCAAAAGCACCGCGTTGCGCGGCCTTAACGGCTGTCAGCAGCGTGTTCTGAGCACTCATAACAATCACGCGAAGGTCCGGGCGCAATTTGCGAATACGCGGCACCATATCGAGCCCGTTCTCGTCGGGCATCATGACGTCGGTAATCACCAGATCACCGTCCCCATCGGCAATCCAGTCCCACAAGGTCCGTCCATGACCGGTGCTGCGCACCTCATGGCCCTGACGCGATAATGCTTGCGTTAGAACCGTGCGGATTGCACGGTCGTCATCAGCAACAAGAATTCGGGCCGGGCTCGGGCTCATACGGTTTCTTCCTTGTTCTTCATTACGTTACCCGCACCGATGTCTTCGGCCAGTGTGCGGTTATAGATTGGCAACATGATTTGAAACTCTGCACCGCCCCCCGGTGCATCTTTCACTTCGATCACGCCACCATGGTCATTGATGATTTTAGCCACCAGTGCCAGGCCAAGACCAGAACCAGTTGATTTAGTCGTCACGAATGGATCAAACAGGCTTTCGCGCATATCAGGTGCAATACCCGGTCCATTATCACGAACCGATACAACAAGTGGTAAGTGAACGCGGGCATCGCCTCCCGCGACGGCAAGGCGGATACCGTGTTGATAGCGCGTTGAAATCACAATGTGACCGGTGTCATGATCAATTGCCTCACCAGCATTTTTAAGCAGATTCAGAAAAACCTGTATCAACTGATCCCGGTTACCAAATACCGGAGGCAAAGACGGATCGTAGATTTCCTCGAACGTCAGATGTTTACCAAACCCGTTTTCTGCCAGGCGACGAACATGTTCGAGAACCGTATGGATGTTAACCGCACCACGTTCCAGCGGCTTGTCGGAAAAGATTTCCATCCGATCAACCAGATTGACAATGCGGTCTGCCTCGTCACAGATCAACCGTGTAAGCACACGGTCATCTTCATTCGAAGTTTGTTCAAGCAATTGGGCGGCACCGCGAATACCTGAAAGCGGGTTCTTGATTTCATGGGCCAGGATCGCTGCCATGGCGCTTACTGAACGTGCAGAACTGCGGCTAAGCAGTTGATTATCGATCTTTTGTGCGATTGATCGCGGTTCGAAGGTTAAAACTGCACAATCGGGGTCATCGGGCATCGCCCCGACCGTCAGATTGACAGTGTGTTTGCCGATTTTTGGGCTTTCAATCAGCAGGTTATGATCGGCCACCAGGGTCGCTTCGTCTATGGCTTGGTTAATTAAAGAGAAAACCGGACTATCGCCGGGAATGAAATCTTTGAGATTACTACGGCATAGCACGGCGGCGCTGGCGTTAAATAGCTGTTCCGTCGCCTGATTGACAAAGCGGATTTTGCCGTCACGTGTGGATACGACGACCGCACTGGCAATTGCATTAAGCACGCCAGTTGGATCAACGCCGTTTCCCTTGCCAAATCCAAGTCTCATTCAAAGTTTCCCCGATAATTTGTCAAACTGATTATTGTTGTTTATCAGGCAGCAGCTTGTTCAGATGCGCCTTTGATTAGTGGTTCATAGAACGATCTGATCTGACCTTTAACCTCAGCCGGATCGCTTAACACATTGACGACACGACGGAACTCCGTCGCATTTCGCAAGCCGTTGCAATACCAAGCTAAATGCTTTCTGGCGATCCGCACTCCTTGCGGACCGTGATGTTTCATCATCGCGTCATAGTGACGTAAAATGGTTTCCATCTGCGTTTCAAGTGACGGCGCGGCCATTTTTTTTCCGGTTTTCAGATAATGTGAAACCTGTGCCAGAAACCATGGCCGCCCCTGCGCACCGCGCCCAACCATGACACCATCGGCCCCCGATCGTTTCAGCATCTCTGCTGCATCTTCCTCGCGATTGATGTCGCCATTGCCGATGACAGGTATCGATACAGCTTGCTTAACCAGTGCAATTGCATCCCAGTCAGCATCGCCTTTATAGAATTGACACCGCGTGCGTCCATGAATGGTCAGCATCGCGATGCCAAGGTCTTCGGCAATTTTCGCAAGCTGTGGCGCATTGCGGTTATCATCATCCCATCCCAAACGCATCTTAAGCGTTACGGGGACGGAAACTGCTTTTACGGTTGCTTCAATAATATCGGCAGCAAGCTTTTCATCGCGCATCAAAGCTGACCCGGCATACCCCTTGGTCACTTTTTTGGCCGGGCAGCCCATATTGATGTCGATGATCATTGCGCCGCGATCTTCGTTCATCTTTGCCGCAAGTGCCATTTCATCAGGCTCGGTTCCTGCCAATTGTACGGAAAGCGGGCTTTCGGCTGCACAATCACCGTGCATCTTGCGCACTTCCTTCTGGTGGCGCTGGATACGGATCATGGCATCAGACGCAATCATTTCGGACACGACAAGATGGCCGCCAAACTGGCGGACCTGTTGCCGGAAAGGAAGGTCAGTCACACCTGACATAGGTGCCAGAATGACGTTCTCTGGCACTTCTACAGAACCGATCTGCAAAGACATGAAGGAAATCCGATTGCCTAAAACTTGGGCAGATTAATGAAACTGGCGCGGCGTTGCAACAACTCTAAGCGAATTGTCGAATATAGCCTGCTTTACAAGAAAAGTGGTTAGGTGCCTTGACCGGGCAATCAGCCGATTAAATAAGCCGAAACAAAACGGACGCCCGGAAACGCCAAGGTCAGAAGTAACCATGCCCCAAGAACAAACCGCACCGCCATGCGACCGCGCAGGGTCGACTTTTCGTGAATAAGGATCAGGGTGCTGATGACTGCGAATCCCAGAAGAGTTAGCAACATCTTGTGATCAATATAGAAAAGAGACTGACCTTCGACCTGACGTAAGGCAAAACCGGTAAAGATACCAACGATCAGCACCCAGGCTGACCATTTCAGGAACCCTACCAGCATATATTCACTATCACGCAACGGCGGCAGGCGGCGGCTCCAGCGGGTCGGGCGCCGGTTTTTCAGTGCATCTTCCTGCACGACATAAGCCATGGCTGCAATTGCCGCCAATGTCACAAGTGCGTAGGTTACAAGAGATGTTCCGATATGTACCCAAAGCCAACCGGAATACAAAACAGGTTCTGTAACGGTCCCCGACGAAAACGGTTCAAACATATTAAAGACGGCCGCGACCCCACCAAACAAAACCAAATAGGCGCCAATATAGCCGGCAAGACGCCAAATTTGTTTGGGGCCCTTACACATTGCAAGGCCGCCGAAAATAAGGATTACAGACAGTTCCGACCAATGCAACGCTGCTGTAAAGCCGCGTGATTGAAGTTCCTCACCGCTTAGGCCCAGCACAATGACAGTCCCGACAGCCGCAATACAAACGGATGCAAACAACCAGATGTCACGTTGTGGGTCACGGCGCATGATTTGCACGGTCAATGGCAACAGACACAAAATATGTATGGCAGCAGCAAGCATGTCGGATCCAGCCTGAGGGCGTTTACATCATAAGAACGGATAAATGGCGACTTGGCAAAGTCACTCCAGAAAGATAGCCTGCGGCGCAATTCAGACAAGTCACGGCATCACATTTATGACCAAAAAAATCGCAGTTGTCATCGTTGCAGCAGGCAGCGGTAACAGATTTGGTGACCCAATACCAAAACAATATCATTTGCTTGGTGGAAAGCCACTGTTGCGTCACTGCATCGACAGTTTTATACGCCACATGCCGATTGAATTGATCCGGGTCGTCTATAACCCCGATCATCAGGATTGGTACAATACGGCAGTTTCGGGAATGTCGTTACCAAATCCGGTGGTTGGCGGTGCAACGCGACAACAATCTGTTCTAAATGGTTTAAAATCGCTGGAAAGTGAAAATCCGGATTATGTCCTGATCCATGATGCGGCTCGTCCTGGCATTTCAGACGACGTCATCACCCGTGTTGTTGCCGCGCTTGCAAACCATCACGGCGCAATCCCGACCCTGCCTGTTCTGGATACCATCAAACAGACTGACAATAACGGTGTGATTGATCGCACCGTTTCGCGTGAACAGCTACATCGGGCCCAAACACCACAAGGATTTCGTTATGAAACAATCCTTGATGCCCATCGACAATTTGAAGGTCGTGAATTTACCGATGATGCGGCCCTGCTTGAGCAATTGCACCTTGATGTGGTTTGCGTCGAAGGGGCCGTGACAAATGACAAAATCACGCGACGTGATGACATCGGACGTGCCCGTGACTGGCTTAAAAATGATCCAGAAACAAAGGAAGACACGAATATGATCCGTGAAGAGTTTCGGACCGGCACAGGGTTTGACGTCCATCGCTTTGCACCGGGGGATCATTGCATTCTATGTGGCGTCAACGTTCCGCATTCAGCACGACTGGATGGCCATTCCGATGCGGATGTTGGTTTGCACACCCTGACTGACGCCTTGCTTGGTGCAATCGGTGCCGGTGATATCGGACAACATTTTCCACCATCAGATATGAAGTGGAAAGGTGCGGCATCAGATCAATTCGTTCATCACGCGGTCAATCTGATCCGGGAACGTGGCGGAAGGATTGTCAATGTGGATATCACGCTGATTTGTGAACGCCCCAAGATCGGGCCGCACACCTCAGCGATGCGTGCAAAGGTTGCCGAAATTCTTGGGATTGATGTTGAACGGGTCAATGTCAAAGCCACCACGACAGAGCGACTTGGATTTACCGGACGCGCGGAAGGTATTGCAGCGCAAGCTGCTGTCAGTGTTGCCCTGCCGATGACATAGAGGACCGTAAAATAACAAGACATGCAGAATTGTGCCTGGCTTTGACATAATTGTCTTCTTGGAGTGACAACGTATTTCAGGACGTGGCACAAAATTTAAAAAGGGCAGGATTGAAATCCTGCCCTTCGGTTTTTGCGATAATCAGGCGGCCGTTGAACCGCCCTCTTCTTCTGGCAGCTGATGCTTCATCAGGATTGGCACCTGTGCCATGCCAAACAACATGGTTAGGGGCATGATCCCCCATACTTTGAAGGCAACCCAAGTATCGGTCGAAAAATTGCGCCAGACAATTTCATTGACCACGGCAAGCACGACGAAAAAAAGGCTCCAGCGCCATGTCAGTATGCGCCATCCCTCGTCCGTCGCCTTGAACGCACTTTCCAGTACCAGCTTTAAGAAAAGTTTACCCGCCAACAACCCGCCAAACAGGATCGATGCAAACAGCAGATTAACAATTGTTGGCTTGATCTTGATGAAAAGATCATTGTCCAGATAAAGGGTCAGTCCGCCGAAAACGATCACAAAAGCACCGCCAATTAACGGCATGACCGGAATGGTACGGGCAATCACGAAAGAAACCACAAGGGCGACAACTGTTGCCGCCACAAAGGTGGCCGTTGCCGTCATCAGATTGTTAGTTGTGGCATTTATAGTGAAAAAAAGGATCAAGGGCCCCATTTCCAGGGCAAGTTTTGTAAACTGGTTCATTGGTCTCTTCGTGAAATGGAAAATTTTGTTCATCCTAGGGACCAAGTGCGGTTGATGCAATCAATTCACAGCAGGGTCAGTCCGAACCTGCCCCTGTAACCATTCGACATAGGGGCCATTACCCCTGCCCAATGGAACTTCAAGGATACAGGGAACATCATAGGGATGGTGATCACTAACCCATCCAGCAAGTTCGGCGGCCTTGGTCGGAGCGGTTTTCAAGATAACAACGAATTCGTCTTCTTCTTCGACGTCACCGTTCCATTCATAAATCGCCGTCATCTGCGGAAGAATATTTGCACATGCTGCCAGTCTTTCACGCACGGCACCACCACCGATCAGACGCGCAACTTCCATATCGGGCACCGTCACGTAAAGAAAGACCATGTCACTTTGGTCAAAAGCCTTTGCCGTCATGGTGATTGCTCCGAGGTTGATTATCCGTCACACTTGGCTGCAATATATAGCTCATCATCATATCGCGCCATGATGGACCTCAATTAACCAGTCCGCAGAGCGCCATGACGGGGGAAAAAGGTGAAACCGACACAGGTTCAACAAGATTGGCTGCGTCGCGGCCTGAGCCAGCCAGGTGGAAAGTTGCCACTATTTGATACCAATGGCAAACAAATCAGCGACAAGACAGTCCGAAGCTGCATTGATCGCGGATGGGCTGCTCCATGGTTTGAGAACCCGATAAAACCTGATTGGCTGATCTGTAGATTGACCGATGAAGGTCGACGCGTGATTAACACGACAAACGACAATTAAATCGCACATCCGCAGGGAAATTGCGACCAAAGGTCAGATCGTTGATAAATGATGGGAAGATTTAAATGGTCGGAGCGAGAGGATTCGAACCTCCGACCCCCTGCACCCCATGCAGGTGCGCTACCAGGCTGCGCCACGCTCCGACCGTAAGAATGCGCCGTTTGGCGCGGCTCGATAAATAGCCGCGCAAGTCCAAAGACGCAAATGGTTTTTACGGATTTTTTTTGATGTCTTGAAGGGTCAACTTTAGGATGCCTTGCAGGCTTTCCAATTCACCCAAAAGGTTCGTCAGCATCAATTTGTCTGTTTTGAACGAAGCATTGGCTGCAACACCAGTATTCGGGCTATCCGCTGACGACGCATTGGCCGTCTCTGCAAGCGAAGTAACCGCAATCTCGGATGGCAGTTTGCCTTTGTGCTGATCAAGTAACTTTTGGACACCCTTGATGGTGTAGCCCTGATCATGAAGCAAAGTGCGGATATCAGCCAAAAGAATCAGATCTTCCGGGCGGTAATAACGGCGTCCGCCCGCACGCTTCATAGGCTTTATCTGGGGGAACTTGGATTCCCAAAAACGCAGGACATGCTGCTGCAGGCCCAGTTCCTTTGCTGCCTCGCTAATTGTACGAAACGCAGAGTCAGATTTTGCTGTGCGGCGGTTTTCCGCCACAGCCCCCAAGTTATTTTTCATGAGTTCAGTTCTTAAGCGTTAATGTGCCCTTTAAGGACCTGTGACGGCCGGAACACAAGTACTTTGCGCGGAAGGATTGGCACTTCCTCGCCCGTCTTGGGATTACGCCCGATGCGCTGCCCTTTCTGGCGAACGGAAAAACTGCCAAACGAAGAGATCTTGACGACTTCGTCTTTGATCAATGCAGAAGAAATTTCGTCGAGTACCGTTTCCAGTAACTGGGCGGACTCATTTCGGGACAGGCCAACTTCCTGATAAACGGCTTCGGCGAGATCCGCACGGGTAATCGTAGCTTCCGACATAACAGGCCGCCTCCTTAAAACGGGAATCTATACACAAGGCTATATCTGGTAGCGAAATCAGTCAATATCAACAGGATACACTGCTTTACGGCAGAATGTTGTGTTTTTTAAGCAAAAGCATTGTTTTTGACTGATGTTGCTGCCCCAAAAATGCCTTACCAACGAATCAAGGAAGCACCCCATGTGAACCCGCCACCCATTGCTTCTAAAATGACAATGTCGCCACGCTTGATCCGGCCGTCATGTACAGCTTCGGTCAAGGCCAATGGAATCGATGCTGCCGATGTATTGGCGTGGCGGTCAACGGTGATCACAACCTTATCTTCGGAAATCCCGAATTTTCTGGCAGTGCTGTCAAGAATACGGCGATTGGCCTGATGTGGCACAAGCCAGTCAATATCAGCCGGTTCCAGTCCTGTATCGGCAAGAACTTCGCGAATAACACCGGCAAGATTCGTCACGGCATGACGGAAGACTTCCTTGCCTTCCATCTGCAGGTGGCCGACGGTTTGGGTCGATGATGGCCCCCCGTCGACATAAAGCAGGTTGTATTTCCCACCATCCGAATGCAGGCGGCTGGCAAGGATCCCCTGATCCTCAATAGTGCCCTGCCCTTCGACAGCTTGAACAACAACCGCACCAGCCCCGTCACCAAACAGAACGCAGGTCCGGCGATCTTGCCAGTCAAGAATGCGCGAAAATGTTTCGGCACCGATGATCAGCACTGTTTTGACCTGACCGTTACGAATATACATGTCCGCGGTCGTCAGCGCATAAACAAAGCCAGAGCAAACAGCCTGAATGTCGAAGGCAAAGCCAACAACACCCAGACGGTTCTGTACCTTGGTTGCGGTTGCTGGAAAAGTATTATCCGGCGTTGCCGTTGCAACAATGATCATATCGATATCAGCCGCCGTAACGCCGGCATGTTCCATCGCCTGTGTCGCTGCTGCCACAGCGAGGTCGCTTGTCATTTCACCGTCGGCGGCAATATGACGCTGGCGGATCCCGGTCCGGGTAACAATCCATTCATCCGACGTATCAACACGTTTAGCCAATTCTTCATTGGTTAAAACATTCGACGGAAGGTAGGAGCCGCAACCAATGATGCGAGAACGAACAGTCATGATTCAAGAACCGCCAGTTTTAAGGGGAATAGTGGGACAGTGTCAGTCAGATTGGCCTGCTGCGATTGCAACGACCTCTTCGTTGATCGGGGCCTTTGACATGGCTTGTTCAAATGCTGTCAATTCTGCCTTGATCGTCTCGTTAAGCCGATTGGCTATCAGATCGTGGCAAACACCAATGGCATTAGAAAACCCAAGCGCATCGGTACCACCGTGGCTTTTGACCGCGATACCATTCAGGCCCAGCAACATCGCCCCGTTATAGCGACGAGGATCCATACGTTCACGGAAACGCTGCAAAGAACGACGCGCAAGAAGATAGCCGATCTTTGCCCAGAACGAACTTTTAAAGGTCTCACGCAGGAAATGAACCAGCAGTCGCGCTGTACCTTCAGCAGTCTTAAGCGCAACGTTACCGGTAAAGCCATCGGTAACGATCACGTCAACCGTCCCCTTGGCAAGATCGTCTCCTTCGACGAAACCTTCAAAACGGATTGGGAGATCAATTTCACGAAGGATTGCAGCAGCCTTTTTGACAGACTCGTTGCCCTTTAATTCCTCGATCCCGACATTAAGCAAACCGACAGACGGTTTTTCAATACCAAACAAGATGCGTGCAAACACCTCGCCCATCAAAGCAAACTGTACCAGGTTATTTTCGTCGCATTCGATATTGGCGCCAAGATCAAGCATTACCGTTTCGCCGCGCTGGGTCGGCATATAGGTGGCAATGGCAGGACGATCGATACCGCGAACCGTTTTAAGGACGAATTTCGCCATAGCCATTAGCGCACCGGTATTCCCGGCTGAAATTACGCCTTGAGCATCGCCTTCTTTCACAGCATTGATAGCAAGTCGCATGCTGGAATCGCGGCGTTGGCGAAGGGCGACGGATGGTTTGTCATCCATCGTTACTTCCTGCGAGGCATGACGGATTTCACTGACAGCTTCGAGCCCTGGATATTTGGCGAGTAGCGGCTTTAGGCGCGCTTCATCCCCAAACATCAAAAATTTAAGATGAGGCAACCGTTTCAGGGCTATTTCAGCACCCGCTACGACCATCTCGGGCGCGTGGTCTCCTCCCATCGCGTCAAGTGATATGCAGACCTGTTCAGGCAATGTATTCTCTTATGGTTGTTCTAAAATATCTGAACCGGGATTTACCGGCAGGCTTGCCAATCGGCGAAACTTGTCTTCGGCATGCCAGAACGCCCGTAATTACCGGAATTCTCAGCCCGACACAAGGTAAAGCCGATGTGCAATCCAAAGCCATCCCCGTCCGGCTTATGGTCGGCATTTTCAGTCAAAATCGTAAAATGCCAGTAAAGACCGGCTCTTTCGCGATATATTACATGACGAAACACGCAACCAAAATGGCTATCTAGTTTTTCTTCTCAAGTTGTTCCTTGAGACCGGCGAGTTTGGCAAAGGGATTTGGACGTTCTTCAACCTCGTCTTTGGCACCTGCTTCGTCGGGCATTTCAGCCCCATCCGTACGGGGATAAGGGTTCATTGCGACTGCCAGATATTGCGAAACAACTTCGCCAACATCAATCTTGCCATCGACAAGCGGTTCGGGCTGATCCAGCAATGCCATCAGTTCTTCTTCAGACAGGTCATCCAGATCATCAGGATTAGACGGCAGATCCTCTTCTGAAATATGCGGCGAGAACAGGACCTCGACTTCGTCATCAACAAGTTCCGGAACCGGTTCGAGGGTCGTAACACAACGCTGAACGATATCAGCATGCAATGGCCCACGAAGTGTAACTTCGCCATTCCCGGCAGTCGTAATGGTCAGCTCTGCCGTCAGGCTATTGATGGCAACCAGTTCAAAACGTTCGGCAAGCGCTACGCGCTCTTTTTCGTTTGCTTCGATACTGATCTTGTTCTTTTTTGCTACTTGCTCGTCAGTTTTGACGATGCGGGAAAATTCTGGGGTAATTTGTTTAGGCATTTTGGCGTCTTTCTATTCTGCTTTGGCTACGATGAATTCCGAAACGTCCGGAAAGTAAACAACACCACTGTGCAAATTCTGTGAATTCTGTTTGTCGAGCTCAGAAAGCGCATCATTGATATAGCCAACCATGGCCATCAGCTGCGCATCCGTGACCTCGGTATCTGCGTAAAGATTTCGTTTTAGTGCGGCGGCCAGTTCAATTGCGCCTGATTGAGCGCCCTCTTCATAAGCAACAATACGGCCATGATACGATTCTGACATCTTCCGGATCCGTTTAAGAATCCCGACATCACCAATTCCCATTTCTCGCATATTTTGATCAAGATCAGCAAACATGACGTCAAAAATCACCTGTGCCAATTCGCGACTGTTTTCATCTTTTTTTAAACGACGAAACAGTATGAAGGCATGCACCAGAATCAGGTCGAAACGGCCTTCCATTGTATCGGCAACGCCAAGGCGCGTATAGAATGCGGGCTGACGCGCCTGACTTACCAATGCAGAATAAAGCGCAAAGGCAGCACTTTGTTTGCGGTCTTTTTTCTTTAGCCAGCCGAACAACAGCAACACTCCTTCGTTGACTTTCCTGCCATGGCACGCAGAATGCCGTAAATTTCCCGGGGCGGTTCCGCCCCACCATTGCCCGGCAATATCATGCGCCCTGCGCTGAAACTCAAGGCAATTCCTTATTGACTTCAACTAGCGGATCGCTCTGGTGAGTTCCATGTATACAAGAACAACACGCATTTCCCTTCTTATGCTGGCCGGATTGGCTCTGATCGCGGTTTCTGCCTGCAGCCCGCGTATTGCGACACGGGGCAACGCACCCGAGCCGGAGGCACTTGAACAAATCGTCATCGGGGAATCGACCAAGGGGGATGTTACCGATCTGCTGGGGTCGCCTTCAAGCATTGCAGCATTTGACGAAAATGTTTGGCTTTACATTTCGCGCCGGACCGAAACGATTGCCTTTTTAAAGCCCGAAGTTGTTGAACAGAAGGTTGTCCTAATCAGTTTCGATGCTGGCAACCGGGTCGATATCGTCGGTGAATACAATTTGGAAGACGGGAAACCGGTCATTCCGACTAATCGCATCACCCCAACAGCTGGCAAGGAAATCACGATCCTTCAACAGCTGTTTGGCAACTTGGGTCGCTTCAGCGAAACAAAATAAACCAACATTTTTCAACGTTTAAAATCCAAAATGGTCGAATCCGCCCTTGGCGAGTTCGGCCATTTTGTTATCTGCGTCACGAAGATAAACCTGCCCTGATTGGTCTGTAACTTCGCCGATGATCGTAACATCTAGACCAAGAGCATCAATATCGGCACGTTTGGCGCAAATCAGAAGTTCATAATCATCCCCGCCGCCTAGAACTGATTCCCAGAGTACCGGATTGTCACGCACGGCATTTGCGGTGGCATCAGACAGCGGGATCGATTCCCGATCAAACACCATGCCGACATCCGATGCCGTGCAAATTTTGCGACAATCACCAGTCAAACCATCTGAAACATCCATGGCGGCATAGCGGGCGTTGCCGGCAGCACATTTCATACCAACGTCCATGCGTGGTTGAGGCACCAAGTACCGCGATGACAGGAAGGCTTTGTCAGCCTCATTCAGGTCGGTTAGACCGCCCTGCAAAACCTTCAAACCAAGTGCGGCATCCCCCAACGTCCCGGTTACCGCGATCACATCGCCTGATTTCGCAGCATCTCGTCGCATCGCCCTGCCCGTTGGTACAGCTCCAAAGGCCGTCAGGCTAAAGAATGTCGGGCCGGGGGTTGCCACAGTGTCACCGCCAAGCAACGGCGCATTAAAAGCGTCGCAATCCTGCCCCAGTCCCCGCGCAAAGGCGGCAATCCAGTCTTCTGAAAGGTTACGGTTATAGCCGGCTGTCAGAACCACACCCAACGGTCGCGCGCCCATGGCTGCAAGGTCAGACAGGTTGACGCGTAGAACCTTGCGCGCAATATCGGTCGGATCGTCCTGATTGCGAAAATGAACGTCAGCAACAAGTGCATCTACAGTTATGACAATTTCGTGCCCAGCAGGCGGAGTCAAAAGCGCCGCATCATCCAAAAGGGATAATGCGGCTTTTGACTTTTGCGCAATCGGCGCAAAGTGGCGGGCGATCAGATCGAATTCTCCTGATCGCGCCGTCATATCATTTCTGTCCGATTTCACCGGCACGAAGCGTTTTGCCGATCCGGTCAAGGACGGCGTTTACAAGCTTCGGTTCGTTCTCGTCAAAGAACGAATGGGCTGCATCAACATATTCCGTGATGACAACGCGCATCGGCACATCTTCGCGCATCATAAGCTCGTAGGTACCCGCGCGCAGAATACTGCGAAGAACAGTTTCAAGACGTTTGCTCGTCCAGTCTTTTTCCAGCGCAGAATTGATCAGGCCATCAAGATCAACAACACGTGTCGTCACGCCCTGTACCAGATCAGCAAAGAAACCGCGATCCGGATCAATCAGGTTATCATTCGGTTCATCGAGATCGCGAATACCTTCGCCATCAAGGCGAAAATCGGAAAACTCACGCACAATGTCATCGGCAGGAAGCTGTGACAATTCGGCCTGATAAAGCGCCTGAATAGCGGCAAAACGGGCGGCACTGCGCCGCTGGGCGGCGGATGACTTGGGTTTATCGGTCATTACTTGTGATGGATTCCAAAATGGTTTTGAACTTGGATCATACGCAGAACAGCACGGGCTGCCTCGCCCCCTTTGTTCTTCTGATCTGCCTTGGCGCGTGCAAGCGCTTGGGCTTCATTTTCAACGGTCAGAATGCCATTGCCGATCGCCAAACGGTAATCAAGGCAAAGCTGCATCAGTGCACGGTTTGCTTCTTCGCAAATATGATCGTAATGGGTGGTTTCCCCGCGAATGACACACCCCAGCGCCAGATAACCATCATAACGCGGACCTGTCGCCAAATCAGCCATAGACTGAACAGCATAGCGGATCGCCACCGGAACCTCGAAAGCACCCGAAACAGAAATCCGGCTCCAGGTTGCACCACCGGCTTCCAGAGTCGATGCAGCCCCTTTTACCAGATCTTCGACAATATGGGTGTAGTAAGGCGCATCAACTATCAGAATGTGCGGACCGTTACTCATGTTTTTATTCCTCCGAGACGACAAGCGGACGCTGATCAACCAGATTTAGACCGAACCCGTCAAGTCCTACGATGTGTCGTTTGGTATTTGAAAGCAAAATCATGTCGCGAATACCCAGATCATGCAATATCTGCGCCCCAACACCATAGTCGCGCAAATCAGAGTCGCCTGTCGATTTCGCAATTTCCTGACGCAAGGCTTCGCCGTCTCCGCCATTAAGCTCGATCAATTTCGCAATCGAGGACGAAAGCGTATTGGGTCTGGGTTCGCGGATCAGAACAATAACACCGCGCCCTTCTTCACCAATCTGACGCATTGCGGCATGGAGTTCACCGCCATGACTGCCCTGCCGATCTCCAAGCACGTCTTCAAGGACGTTAAGTGCGTGAACACGCGTCAAAACCGGTGCGTCGCTTGAAATGTCACCCTTCACCAACGCAATGTGTTCTGCATAGGTGACGTTGTTGACATACAAATTCAACTCGAATTCGCCACCATAGACGGAATTGATTTTGGTTGTTGCCTTGCGCTGGACAACCTTTTCATGTTTCCGGCGATAACGGATCAGATCTGCAATCTGGGCAATCTTCAGATTGTGTTTTTTGGCAAACTCGACGAGTTCGGGCAAGCGGGCCATTTCGCCGCTTTCGCTCATGATTTCACAAATCACACCAGACGGGTTAAGCCCGGCCAATCGCGAAATATCTACCGATGCCTCGGTGTGACCGGCGCGCACCAAAACCCCGCCTGGTCGTGCCCGCAACGGGAAGACATGCCCCGGGGTCACGATGTCGTCAGATGTCGTTTTGGGATCTATCGCCACAGAAATGGTTCGCGCGCGGTCCGGTGCAGAAATACCGGTCGTGACACCGGTTGCAGCCTCAATTGAAACCGTAAAGGCCGTTTCGTGTCGGGTCCCGTTACGGGCGCTCATCAACGGCAGGCCAAGATGATCGCAACGCTCAGATTCAAGCGTCAGGCAAATAAGTCCGCGTCCATGGGTCGCCATAAAGTTCACGGCATCAGGGGGTGCCATCTGAGCCGGAATGACCAGATCGCCTTCATTTTCACGGTCTTCGTCATCAACAAGGATAAACATTCGGCCGTTACGAGCTTCTTCGATGACGTCTTCGATTGGTGACAGATAATGATGCGGCACGGTTGTTCAATCCTTCCCCAGCATGCGCGCGACATATCGCGCCAGCATATCAATCTCGAAATTGATCCGGTCGCCCGGCTGTTTCGCCCCCAGTGTTGTATGCGTCTGGGTATGGGGTATCAGATTGATACCAAATGTGTTTCCGTCAACCTCGTTAACCGTCAAAGATACACCTTCAAGCGTCACTGACCCCTTGGATGCAATGTATTTGGCAAAGTTTTCTGGCACTTCAAATGTCAAACGAAGTGAATCACCTTCTGGAACGCGCTTGGTCAGCGTGGCGACACCGTCAACATGGCCCGACACGATATGCCCGCCAAGCTCATCTCCGACACGGGTTGCCTGTTCAAGGTTGATGCGCGAGCCAACTTTTAAATCGCCAAGTGTGGTGCGGTCCAGGCTTTCAGCAGATGCTTCGATGGCGAACCAATCGGCACCGGTTTCGATTACCGTCATACAGGCGCCATTGCATGCAATAGATGCCCCCAATACGATATCCGAGGTATCAAAGGCCGTTGTGAACTCAAAACGTGTGTCGCCGCGTTTTTCAACGGCGCGGACCGTGCCGATATCGGTGATAATGCCTGTGAACATGCAATTAATCCGTTATTTTTTCGTAAGTTGCCTCAATATCCTCACCTACCGCACGAATAGACGTGCGACGAAAATGTGGTATATGAGACAGGCGCTCAAACCCTAACTCTGCAATCATAGCCTTGCCATCTGCCCCCATCAGGGATGGCGCCGTAAAATGAACAATCCGGTCAATCAGATTTTCCTTGATCAAGCTGGCGGCCAATAGCCCCCCGCTTTCAACCAGAACCCGGGTTAGGCCGTGTTCGCCAAGTTGTTTCAACACGTCATTTAGGTCGAAATGGCTGTCTGCGCATCTGGCAGAGATCACTTTTACGCCAGATTTGGCAAACTTTTCAGAAACTTCATCCAACAACGGTTCAGTTGTTATCAACCAGGTTGGAACAGAATTTGATGTTAGCGCGAGTTTTGCGGATGGCGGAACCTTGCCTTTACGATCCAGAATAACGCGCAGCGGCGATTGATCTATCCGCCCGGGAAGCCGACAGGTTAATGTCGGATCATCTGCCAATACCGTGTTCGCCCCGACCAGAATGGCATCGTGATTAGCCCGCAAAAGATGCCCGTTCTCTCTGGCCCTGGCCCCTGTGATCCACTGGCTTTCGCCAGAATTAGAGGCCGATCGGCCATCCATTGTCGCGGCAAGCTTTAGTGTGACCAAAGGACGCCCGCGCATGACACGTGACAAGAAACCCGCATTGATGCGGCTTGCTTCATTGTTATAAAGCCCAACATCGACAGTAACCCCGGCATCGTGCAGCATGCCATGCCCCCGCCCGGAAACACGACCATCTGGATCTTCAAGCGCACTGACAACGCGCGAAACACCGGCATCAATCAGACCAGAGGCACACGGGGGGGATTTGCCGAAATGGCTGCAAGGTTCAAGGGTAACATAGGCTGTTGCACCCCGAGAATTTTCCCCGGCTTCATCCAAGGCAACGCGTTCCGCATGGGGACGACCGCCGGGTTTTGTAAAACCACGGCCAATAATCATTCCCTGCGAAGAAACCAGAACGCACCCAACCGATGGGTTGGGCCAAACATTGCCCAAACCGCGTTTTGACAGGCTTAACGCAACCCGCATAAAATGCCGGTCATCATCCGAAAACGCGGGGGTTGCCATTATTCAGTGTCCGCCTCTTCTTCCCCATCATGCATGTTTTCCACGAATTGTTCAAAATCGCGGGCTTCACGGAAGTTTTTATAAACAGAAGCATAGCGGACATAGGCAACCTGATCGAGAGCGATCAATGCCTCCATGACCATTTCACCAACTGTATCGGTTGAAATGTCGCTTTCACCACTGCTTTCAAGACGACGTTGAATGCCATTCAGCGCCTTTTCAACGCGCTCATCTTCAATCGGTCGCTTTCGGCAAGCCAAAAAGATCGACCGCGCCAATTTGTCGCGGTCGAACAATTCGCGTTGTCCGTCCTTCTTGACCACAGTCAGTTCACGCAATTGAACACGTTCAAATGTCGTGAAACGCGATCCGCAGGCCGGACAAAACCGACGGCGGCGAATGGCGTGATGTTCTTCGGTCGGGCGGGAATCCTTCACCTGAGTGTCGGTATGGCCGCAGAACGGACAACGCATAGTCTTTTACTCGCTTCTAATGGCGATCAGGAATAGATCGGGAAGCGTTTGCAAAGGTCTTCGACCTTGGCACGAACAGCGGCCTCGACCTCGGCATTGCCTTCCGGATGATCGACCATGGCGTCAAGAACGTCACCGATCAGTTCACCAATCTGCTTGAATTCTTCAACGCCGAAACCACGGGTCGTACCGGCAGGTGTCCCCAAACGGATGCCCGATGTGATGGTCGGTTTTTCGGTATCAAATGGAATACCATTTTTGTTGCAGGTAATCCCTGCACGTTCCAAGGCAACCTCGGCGATATTCCCCTTAAGGCCTTTTGGACGCAGATCAACCAGCATCAGATGCGTGTCTGTGCCACCGGTTACGATATCAAAACCACGCGTGACAAGAACTTCGGCCAAGGCCTTGGCATTGTCGACAACCTGTTTGGCATAGGTTTTGAATTCCGGACGTAATGCTTCACCAAAAGCAACGGCCTTGGCAGCGATCACATGCATTAGCGGACCACCCTGCAGCCCCGGGAAGACCGCAGAATTGATCTTTTTACCAATATCAAGGTTGTTTGAAAGGATCATGCCGCCACGCGGACCGCGAAGCGTCTTATGCGTGGTGGTCGTCACCACATCGGCATAAGGAAGCGGGCTCGGATGAACGCCACCGGCAACAAGACCGGCAAAATGCGCCATATCCACCATCAGAAGCGCACCGACTTTATCGGCGATCTCACGGAACCGCTTGAAATCGATCTGACGCGGAATGGCGGAACCACCGGCAATGATCAGTTTCGGTTTGTGCTCAACAGCAAGTGCTTCGACCTGATCGTAATCAAGGGTCAGATCGTCTTCACGTACACCATACTGAATGGCATTGAACCATTTGCCTGAAAGTGCCGGACGCGCACCATGGGTCAGGTGACCACCAGCATCCAGCGACATACCAAGAATGGTGTCACCCGGCTTGCAAAGTGCAAGCATGACGGCACCATTTGCCTGTGCGCCAGAATGGGGCTGAACGTTAACATATTCGCAACCGAACAGTTCCTTCGCGCGGTTGATCGCCAATTCCTCGGCAACGTCGACGAATTCGCAACCACCGTAATAACGGCGCGCCGGATAACCCTCGGCGTATTTGTTGGTCAGAACAGTACCCTGGGCTTCGATCACGGCTTTGGAAACGATATTTTCCGAAGCAATCATTTCGATCTGGTTCTGCTGACGATCAAGTTCATCTGTGACCGACTTGAACAGCACCGGATCTGATTCTGACAAGCTGGTAGAGAAAAAGCCTTTAAACGACATTTTGGGGCCTCTCGGTGCGATATGGCGGGACCGAACGCAACATAGTTCGAAACCCGTCCCGGGTTATTGCCAGGTGGCGAAACAGATTAATCGGTAACAGAAGACAGTTTTTCAACACGGCGTTCGTGTCGTCCACCTTCAAATTCCGTTGTAACGAATGCATTAACGCAATCAAGGGCCGTCGCGTCACCCAAAAGGCGCGCGCCAAGGCACAAAACATTGGCGTTGTTATGTTGGCGACACAATTCGGTTGAAAGACGGTCATGAACCAATGCAGCCCGAATTTGCGGAAAACGATTGGCCGCGATGCTCATGCCAATACCGGAACCGCAAACAAGAATACCACGTTCCGCCTGACCATTAATGATCGACTTGGCAACAGCCTTCGCAAAATCCGGATAATCGACAGATACCGATCCATCAGTGCCAAGATCAAGCACTTCCCAGCCACTATCGGCAAGTGATTTGATGATTTCGGATTTTAGTTCAACACCACCGTGGTCGGCGGCGATGGCAATGGTCTTGGCTGTCATTTTCGAGCCCTTGATAAATACGTCAAACAGTAATTTGGTGCGCCTTTTAGCACATAGCATCGAAACTGCCAACGCACAGCAGTCCGTGTTTTTCAAGTTTTAACCGGACAACTTTAAAGTGTTCAGGTCGATCACTTCCTACACTTAAGAAATCATATTCACGCTTATTGCGTTAGAAATACACAAAGTAAATACCAGTAACAGATTATATACATTGATATGTGTCAGGAAATATCGCGTACGGATAACTATATCTGACCTTGTTGTTCGATCCAGATATATATCAAATGTAAAAACTGACCTTTGATATCAGATGCATCGGTATAATTTTGATGTTATCGTATGTTTTCAACTTGAATGTTTAAATAAAATAGACACATTGAATAACTGTCTTGTTTGACTATATCTGTAAAACAGTGCAAATATCATTGTCTATTCGTAATGACGAAGGAAATATTTTAAAATGACCGATGCTGAAATCAGCGTTCTGGACCGCGACGAACTGCTGCAGATGACTGTCGATATTGTTTCTGCTTATGTCAGCAATAATGCGATTGCATCCGCCCAGATTCCCGAATTGATTTCGACCATCTTCAACTCGCTTGACGATATCCGTGCAGTTGAAACAGTACCGGAAGAAGAGCCTCAGAAACCGGCAGTTTCAATTCGCAAGTCAATTGGTGATGATTTCATCATCTGCCTTGAAGATGGCAAAAAACTTAAAATGCTCAAGCGCCATCTGCGCACGACCTATAACCTGACCCCGGAAGAATACCGGGCAAAATGGGGTCTGCCGTCAGATTACCCAATGGTTGCGCCGAACTATGCAAGACAGCGTTCGCAGTTTGCCAAGAAAATCGGCCTGGGTCGTAAGGCGAAGTAATCCGCCCTACTCCCAACACAGCGACGAAAAAACGCCTTCAGTTGTTCTGAGGGCGTTTTTCTTTTGGTAATGGGTAACAAAAAAGCCCGGCATTTCTGCCGGGCTTCCCGCTGATCGAAAGATCAAATTATTTAGCGTAGTCGTAACCGCCGTTTTCCCATTCGTAGAAAACATAACCCGGTGCTGCGACATCGCCTTTTGCATCGAACGAAATCGAACCGAGAACGGTGTTGAAGGCATCACCGCTATGCAGCGCTTTGATAACGGCTTCGGAATCGGTGGTACCAGCTTTGGCAACAGCCTGTGCCCAAGCCTGAACCGCGCCATAGGTGTAAAGGGTGTAGCCTTCTGGTTTGTAACCCTTTTCTTCAAAGTACTTCACCAGATCTGCGTTGCTCGGATCTTTTTCAAGCGCCGGACCGGCGGTGAAAAGCGTACCTTTGCCAGCATCGCCAGTGATCGACCAATATTCGAGCGAGTTCAGCGCATCACCGGAAATAGCGATCGTATCCAAACCCTGGCTGCGCATCTGACGAACAATCAGGCCCAGCTCGGTGTGATAGCCACCGTAATACAGAACGTCGATACCTTCAGATTTCAGCTTGGTCACCAAAGCCGAGTAATCTTTTTCACCCGGGGTAATTGCCTCGTACATCGCTTCGGTTACACCGGCCGCATTCAGGTTTTTCTTGGTCTCGTCAGCAAGACCTTTGGAATAAGCCTGTTTGTCATGAACGATGGCGATTTTCTTGCCACCATAGTTCGCAGCCAAGTATTTACCTGCAACTTCACCCTGCTGGTCATCACGACCGCAAACACGGAACACATTGTCCATGTCGCGTTCGGTCAGCTGCGGATTGGTCGATGCCGGTGAAATCTGAACAATGCCTTCTTCGAAATAAACTTCCGAAGCCGGGATAGAGGAACCCGAGCAGAAGTGACCTGCAACAAGAGCAACACCTTTGCTAACCAGCTGGTTAGCAACAGCAACAGCCTGTTTCGGATCGCAAGCATCATCCCCGATTTCAAGAACGACTTTTTCGCCGTTAACGCCACCGGCAGCATTGAGGTCTGCAACCGCTTTTTCGGCGCCCTGTGTCATCTGTTCGCCAAAGGCGGCGTACGGGCCGGTCATCGGACCAACGGTCGCGATAACGATGTCTGCTTTTGCTGCCCCCATCGAGAGGACAAGCGCGGAAGCAGTTGCCAGAAGGCCGAGCTTGGTTTTCGACATAAGAGAAGTCTCCCTGTTCCAAAGGTTGGTTCCATCACCATGACAGAACCATCTTTTCGGACCCTGAACCGGCTCGTTTTTTTTGCCGATTACCAGTTTAGGATCCTCGTACTTTAGCACCCCAGAATTGGTGTGCAATAGTACTAAGTACTGCACTGCCAATAATTTAGCAGTACGGCGGCGATGCATTATCATCACCACCAAAAGATCAGACGTCCGCCCCTTCCCGTGCGCGGAAACCAAACGGTCCGACACGTTCATAGAGCCACGGATACTGCGACAGCATCTTGTTAACCCGCGTAACGCGGAACGCTGCAATCAGAACTGCAAACAGGATCGCCGTATCGAAGATGTAGCCGGAAAGCGAAAGAAGCTCGCCCTCAAATAATGCATAGATCATGAACCGGTCAGTCGCTCCCAGCAGCAATGCATAGGGATACACCTGACTTAGCGGGCGCCAAGTATTGGCGATCGCCTGTCCTGTCATGAACGCACAAAACCCCATCAGGATGACGGTCATTCCGATCGTGACACCAAGGCTGGTACCTGTAATCGCTTCCATTTCCGTCCTCCTAGTGGCCACCTTCGAGATAGGCTGCACGAACTTCTGGATTGGCCAGAAGTTCGGCACCCGTTCCCGACAGGGTTATATTTCCGTTAACCATGACATACCCGCGATGAGCAAGCTTGAGCGCGTGAAACGCGTTCTGCTCGACCAGAAATACAGTGACTTTCTTTTCGCGGTTAATTTGCTTGATGGTTTCAAATATCTGCTTGACAACAAGTGGTGCGATGCCAAGTGATGGCTCGTCCAGAAGCAATAGACGTGGACGTCCCATAAGGGCACGGCCAATGGCCAGCATTTGCTGTTCACCGCCAGACATTGTACCAGCGCGCTGGGTAATACGTTCCTTCAGGCGCGGGAACAGATCAAACACCATTTCCAGATCCTGATCGAAATATTTCGGATCCTGGGTGCTCGCCCCCATCTGCAGGTTTTCGTAAACGGACATGCGCGGGAAGATGCGGCGCCCCTCTGGCGACTGCTGAATACCAAGATGGCAAATCTCATGCGTTGGCATGCGACTGATATCCTGACCTTCAAACAGAATGCGCCCCTTTGAGGCCTGCGGTGCCCCGCAACATGTCATCAGCAAGGTCGTCTTGCCAGCGCCATTGGCACCGATCAACGTAACGATCTCACCTTCATTAACTTCCATATCAATGCCCCTGAGGGCTTCGATATTGCCATAGAAGGTATGAACACCTTCAATTTTCAGCATGGACATATCGGTCTACTCCCTCACTACGCGTTCGGATCGAGATGAAGGTCGGCAAGGATTTCCGGCGGCAGTTCATCGTCTTCTTCCTCACCGAGGTAGGCACGAATAACTGCCGGATCTTTCTTGACGGATTCCGGATCGCCATCGGCGATCTTTTTGCCGTAATCAAGCACGATCACATGATCGGAAATCTTCATGACGACGCTCATGTCATGTTCAATCAGCAAAAGCCCGATCCCCTGATCGTCACGGATACTCTGCAACAGAACGTTGAGTTCTGCCGACTCGCGGGGATTAAGGCCAGCTGCTGGTTCATCCAGACACAACAGTGACGGATTGACACACATGGCACGCGCGATCTCAAGACGACGTTGCGAGCCATATGGCAAATTGCCGGCATTCCAGTCGGCCTGCTCATAAAGGCCAACCTTGTTCAGCCAGAACTTGGCTGTTTCAAGGGCCTCCTGTTCGGCCTTGGCATAACGGCGAAGATTGAACAGCCCCGCCAGCGAGAAAGCCGAAGCTTCCATCAGGCGGTTATGCTGGGCAACAACCAGATTTTCCAAAACAGTCATCCCGGTAAACAGGCGAATGTTCTGGAATGTACGGGCCACACCGTTATTGCGCGGAATGCGGAAACCTTCGGTGCGCTCCAAAAGGCGCGGACCATCATTAGCATAAAGCGTCAGACGTCCTTCTGTCGGAACATAAAACCCGGTCAGGCAGTTAAAAACCGTGGTTTTCCCTGCGCCGTTCGGACCGATAATTGCCGTAATCTCGCCCTTTCTGGCGGTAAAGGACAGATTGTCAATGGCAACCAGACCACCAAACCGCATGGTCAGATGTTCGACTTCAAGCTGTACGTTGTCGGTCATTTGACTTCTCCGGCAACTTTATCTTTCGTGCTCATATTCAGCAGAATGGTCGGGTCACGGAAGGACAGAAGACCGCGTGGACGCCACAACATGATGGCAACCATACCTGCCCCGAAGATCAGCATGCGATACTCGGCCAGTTCACGGAACATTTCCGGGAAACCGATCATCACAATTGCGGCAAGAACCACCCCGATTTGACTGCCCATCCCGCCAAGAACAACGATGGCAAGGATCACGGCAGATTCAAGGAAGGTGAAACTTTCCGGGCTGATAAACCCCTGACGGGTTGCAAAGAATGCACCAGCAAAGCCGCCAAACATGGCACCGATGGCAAAAGCTGAAAGCTTGGTGTTCGTTGGGTTGATCCCCAATGAACGACATGCGATTTCGTCTTCTCGCAATGCTTCCCAGGCACGTCCGATCGGCAATTTGCGCAAACGCGTCGTAACAAAGCTGGTCACAAGCGCAAGAACAAGGATCAGATAGTACAGGAAGATCAGACGGTGCATCGACGAGTATTCAAGACCGAACAGCTCGTTGAAACCAATATTGCCCTCAGGCACACGCCGACTGAAATCAGCAAAACCAAAGAAACTGGGACGCTCAATTGATGAAATCCCATCCGGGCCACCAGTCAAATCATACCAGTTAATCAGAATAACACGGATGATCTCACCAAAGCCCAGCGTCACGATTGCAAGATAATCCCCGCGCAGTCGCAGAACCGGGAAGCCAAGGATAATACCAAAGCTTGCAGCGAAAATGCCGGCGAGCGGAAGGCATAACCAGAAGCTGAGATCGAAGTTCTGTGACAGCAACGCATAGGAATATGCCCCGACGGCGTAGAACGCTACATAACCAAGATCGAGAAGACCAGCCAACCCGACCACGATATTAAGCCCCCACCCCAACATGATGTAAATCATCACCAGAGTTGCAAGGTCGATCGCAGAACGGTTTTCACCAAACAAAAACGGGAAGATCACAAAGAAGGCAATTCCCAGAGCTCCGATTTTCTTGGTGTTGGAGCGATAGGCAAGCTGGATCTTTGCTCCAAGCTTTGGCGCTGTGTCAGCTTCAGCCACCGCAGTTTTCTTGCTGAAATAGGCAATGGTGAAAATGATGCCAATGAATGCCAGTGCGACAATCACACTGGTAATGCTACTTGAAGCCATATCGAGAATGACCGGATGAGCCCAACGGTCATCAAGTTCGCGGAAACGAACAAACATCTCGAACACTGCGATGGCTGCAAGTGTGATCAGGACAGCCTGACCGATACGCGACATGTTTTCGCGACGCATAATCAGCGCCAGTCGGCCAATCATAGTCGACACGATGGCAGTAAGGACAAGATCCCAGCGAACGGCCAGTTCAAGTCCTGTCGGACGGTCAACCGTCTCGACACCGAGAATCATGACCGACATCATCAGTGCGATAACGGCAAAGAACGCTAGTTCCTTGGCGATTTCAGCACCGGAAATTCGTGAAGATGTAAGGAAAGCGGACATCAGACTTTCTCGACCTCCGGCTTGCCAAGCAGACCCCACGGGCGGAAAATCAACACGAGAACAAGAATACCAAACGTCGCAACGTCCTTATATTCAATCGTGAGATACCCCGACCAGAATGCTTCGATTAGACCGATCAAAAGGCCACCAAGCATTGCACCTGGAAGCGATCCAATTCCCCCGAGAACCGCAGCGGTGAACGCCTTAACACCGGCAAGGAAGCCGATATAGAAGTCAATCACGCCGTAATACAGGGTAACCATCATGCCTGCGACGGCCGCCAGGGCAGCCCCCATTACAAAGGTCGTGGAAATAGTACGGTCAACGTTGACGCCCAGAAGCCCCGCCATGGTGCGATCCTGTTCACAGGCGCGCTGCGCACGACCCAGTGACGTTTTCGCAATCAATGTCGAAAACACAACCATCAGCACAAAGGTCAAAACAATAATGATCATCTGCATATAGCTGAGCAAAACGTCGAAATTCGCGCTTTCCATCAGGACGATACCGCCCTCGATCAGCGGCTGCATCGGCTTTACACGAGCCCCCTGCGCAATTTGCACGAAGTTCTGCAGGAAGATCGACATGCCAATGGCCGAAATCAATGCTGCGAGACGGAATGATCCGCGCAGCGGTCGATATGCAATCCGTTCCACGCCCCAGCCATAGACCGAGGTCAGAACCATTGAAACGACCAGCATTAAAAGAAGTGTAAGCGGCAAAATACCGCTAATCCCTGCGGCCTGACAAATCAGGAACGTAATCAGAGAATGGAACGCGCCCAGCATATAGATTTCGCCATGCGCGAAGTTGATCATACCGATGATGCCATAGACCATCGTGTAACCGATCGCGATCAAACCGTAGATAGCTCCCAGCGTCAGACCGTTGATCAATTGTTGTAAAAAATAAGCCCAATCCATTGCACAACCTTAGATTTGGCACAGACAAACGAGGTCTTCGTCCGATTGGCTGAAGGCGCAAAACAAGATACAGATGTATTGATTGGATGAGACAAAGTCCCCCAATTGCCCCCGCGCAAACCTCCGAAGCCTCCGTCTTATTGTTATCGGGTTTTTCCCGGTTCTAGCCTTTGGACACGGCCATTCTTATTGTAGCTCTTTATCCAAATGCGCGATTAGAGCACAAACCTTAGACACATGAGGTCGAAGGCTGCAAGTGGCTTTGATAAATTGGTCAAAAACACCAAATCATATTTCATTCTCAGAATAAAACACCAACACCATCAAACGCATGGCTCTATATATTGTATATTTTATCCCTTATTAAGAACGTATTCAAGTTTTTGAACTGCAACGCGCTTTAGTTGTTCCGGATTCCTCGATACTGGTCCTGCGACAGTCACCTCGACTCCCGTTTTTCCATCAATCGCCGTACAGCGCAGGTAAGTCCCTACCTGTCGCAATTCAAAATATATCTCGCGCGGGACAGTGTTTCTTGTTGTCATTCTTCATTCCGGGAATTTCTGTTCGGTGCCTTCACCGAGCACCTCATTAAATCTACCACTAATGTGCATATCGGTATTCATAAAAAAAGCCCGGCAATCGCCGGGCCTTCACATTTGGTTTCTGCGTTTGCAGAAGTATTATTTCTCACCATCAAGCATTTTGACAATAGCAGAAAAGTCCATACCGCCATTCCCACCATTGGAATAAAGCGCATAAAGGCTTTCGGCGAGCGCCCCCATCGGGGTCGTCGCCCCGGACGATGCGGCAGCCTGTTGGGCAAGCTTCAGATCTTTAAGCATCATATCAACGGCAAAACCGGCTTGATAATCACGGTTTGCCGGCGAGCTTGGAACAGGCCCCGGGACGGGGCAGTAAGTTGTCAGCGACCAGCACTGTCCTGAAGCCTTGGACGAAATATCAAACAATTTTTGCGCATCAAGGCCAAGACGTTTGGCCAACATAAATGCCTCGGATACGGCGATCATACTGACGCCTAACACCATATTATTACATATTTTCGCTGCCTGCCCGGCGCCGCTGGTGCCAGCATGAATGATGTTGCTACCCATTCCATCCAAAATCGGTTCAGTGCGGGCGAAATCATCATCCGAACCACCAACCATAAAGGTTAATGTTCCTGCTGTGGCCCCTGTTACACCGCCGGAAATCGGCGCGTCAACGGCGCCAAGTCCATTGGCCTTCGCCAATTCTGCAGCTTTGCGAGCGGCATCAACCTCGATGGTTGAGCTATCGATCAAAACGGTTCCGGCCGCAGCATTAGCAACAACACCGTCTGGCCCTTCGTAGACTGACAGCACATGCTTTCCAGCAGGCAAAACCGTCACGACAAACGCCACATCCTTTGCCGCTTCAGCAATAGTTGCCGCCCTTGATGCCCCTGCATCAACTGCTTTGGCAACGGATTCTTCTGATAAATCAAAGACCTTAAGATCATGGCCAGCCTTGATCAGGTTCGCCGCCATCGGCCCGCCCATATTTCCCAGACCAATGAAACCAATTTTCGCCATTTGGACTCTCCTCTGAATTTTGGATATTAATATTTTGTTTGATTTTAAAAAGTTACAGGAAGAGAGGCACCTATAACTTCAATTCTTTTTCAGTAGGTAACGGATCAAAATATTCGGCAACCTCGCGTGGGTCGACTTGCCCGACATCGGCATGCTGCCATTGAGGGCTATGATCCTTATCCACAATCACCGCCCGCACGCCTTCGAACAGATCAGGTTTACATACCGTGCGCTGTGCAAGCCGGAACTCCATCACCAGAACCTGTTCCAGCGTCATATCACGCCCCTGACGGATTTGTTCATAGGCAAGGCATACTGCGATAGGTGATTTGGTGCGAAGAATCTTCGCCGTTTCCATGGCAAACGTCGAAGTGGAAGAACTCATACCTGCAAAAATATCGATGACCGATTTCTTGCCAAATAATTCGTCAATTTCCCCGCGTACCGATTCGAGCATACCGTCATGAAACTCGGAATTATGCGTATCCAATATTTTCTGAACGACAGCAAAGGCGTTATCTCCGCGGTCCATATTCACAAGATCAGCCTTCAATGACGCAATCTGATCTGCCTTTACGCCATGCGTTGCCAATCCGGTATAAAGGCAATCTTCTGCCTTGATCCTTGCGCCTGTCAGGCCTAGATACATGCCAATTTCACCCGGGCATCGCGGCAGAAAATAACCGCCTCCAACATCAGGGAAAAAACCAATTCCGGTTTCCGGCATCGCAAACAGGGTGCGTTCCGTCACGACACGGAAACGACCATGGATCGAAACGCCGACGCCCCCGCCCATCGTGATGCCATCCATTAACGCGACATAAGGTTTGGGATAGGCCGCGATATAATTATTCAGGCAATACTCCCGACGATAGAACGCATCAAGAAGCGCATCATCGCCACGTTTGCGTGCGTCATAAAGACCGCGGATGTCGCCCCCGGCGCAAAATGCCTTTTCTCCGGCCCCTTCGATAACAACCACAGCAACCGAGCTATCATTTTCCCAAACACGCAACTGCGCAGCCATTGCATCGACCATTGAAAGATCAAGTGCATTAAGTGCTTTCGGCCGATTAAGCATAATATGCCCGATTGCACCGGTTCGGGAAAACACCACAGATTGTTCTGTACCTTCCGAGGCGGAGGTAACGTTATCGCTACTCATAACTTAATCCTTTAGCGCGGCACGTGAAATGATCAGGCGCATGATTTCATTTGTTCCTTCAAGGATTTGATGGACCCGCAAATCACGCAAAAGCCTTTCAATCGGGTATTCACGAATATAGCCATACCCACCGTGAAGCTGCAGGGCTTCATTACAGACCTGGAACCCGATATCGGTGCCAAAACGTTTGGCCATCGCGCAGAACTGTGTCGCGTCGGGGGTTTTATTGTCCAGCTTCCATGCTGCTTTGTGCAGCAGCAACCTTGCGGCTTCAAGTTCGGTGACCATGTCGGCATATTTGAATTGCAATGCCTGAAATTGATCAAGTGTTTTGCCAAATTGTTTGCGCACTTTGATATGGCCCCGGGCGTGTTCCATTGCGGCACGTGCACCACCAATCGAACACGCTGAAATGTTAAGTCGGCCACCATCAAGTCCCATCATGGCAAACTTAAATCCGTCGCCCTCTTTGCCCAGACGATTTTCAATCGGGACTTTGCAATTGGTGAAAATCACGGACGAGGTCGGCTGGCTGTTCCAGCCCATCTTTTCTTCAAGTTTACCAAATGAAAGCCCTTCGGCGTCCTTGGGAATGATAAAGGTCGAAATACCTTTTGGGCTATCATCACCGGTACGCGCCATAACGATATAAATGTCGCTGCGCGAACCACCAGATATGAATGCCTTTTCACCATTCAGGATATAATGATCGCCCTCACGTGTGGCACGTGTCCGAAGCGATCCGGCATCTGACCCTGCGCCAGGTTCAGTCAGGCAATAACTGGCGAAATGGTCCATGGTTACGAGGCTAGGCAGATATTTTTGGCGCTGATCTTCGCTACCAAAACAATCAATCATCCAGCACGCCATATTGTGGATCGAAATATAAGCAGCCGTGGATGGGCATGCGGCCGCTAATTCTTCGAATATGACAGCCGCGTCCAGACGCCCAAGCCCCGAACCACCAACATCCTCACGAGTATAAATCGCAGCAAAACCAAGCTCCGCAGCCTTGCGCAAGGTTTCCTCGGGGAAAATGTGCTTTGCATCCCATTCCCCGGCATTCGGAGCCATTTCGTTGCTTGCAAAATCGCGGGCTGCCTCGGCAAATGCCAATTGATCTTCTGACAGGTTAAATTCCATTGGATCGCCGCCTCTGAATATTTTGATATTTTCCCTTTACGTAAACGTGAATAAGGCTCTTTGTCAATTCATTCGGTATAACAGTACCGATTTATGCAAATAATTATTACGCTGCGATTTCGGGCTATTCTGAAAGGAATTTTTGATCCAGCTTCTTGTCGACAAAGCATGAATATGCGTTACTTCGACAAAATCAATACAACCTATAATCAGGGGAAACGAAATGACAGGCTCTTCGAAACCAGAAACCATCGTCTTGCACGCGGGATATCGCGCCGACCCGACCACCGGTTCGGTTGCAGTTCCGCTTTACCAAACCACCAGCTATCAGTTCCGCGATACACAGCATGCTGCTGATCTTTTTGCGCTTAAGGAACTTGGGAATATCTATACCCGCCTCATGAATCCGACCAATGACGTGCTTGAACAGCGCGTGGCGGCTCTTGATGGTGGCGTTGCCGCCGTTGCTGTCGGCTCGGGCCAGGCGGCCACGACCTTTTCTATTCTCAATATTGCGCAGGCTGGTGATAACATTGTCAGCTCCACCGATCTTTACGGCGGAACATGGAACTTGTTTGCCAATACTTTCAAACAGATGGGTATCGAAGTTCGCTTTGCAGATCCGACAGACCCGGAAAACTTCCGCCGCCTGACCGATGACAAAACACGCGCCTATTACGCCGAAACTCTGCCAAATCCCAAGCTTCAAGTTTTCCCGATCCGCGAGGTCGCAAATATCGGTGATGAGTTTGGCATTCCATTGATTATTGACAACACCGCCGCCCCCGTCCTGTGCCGCCCGATTGATCACGGAGCCAGCATCGTTATGTATTCGACCACGAAATTCATTGCCGGTCATGGCACATCGGTTGGCGGCATCGTTATTGATTCTGGCAAGTTTGATTGGGAAAAACACGCGAAGCGATTCCCGCTTTTGAATGAACCAGACCCCAGCTATCACGGTGCCGTCTGGACACAAGCCGTCAAGCCAATTGGCCCGGTTGCCTATGCGATCAAACTACGCTGCACAATGTTGCGCGATCTTGGTGCCGCTGCCTCTCCGTTTAATTCATTCCAAACCATTCAGGGCATGGAAACATTGCCGCTTCGGATGGAACGTCATTGCGAAAACGCCAACACGGTGGCCGAATTCCTGTCAACACATCCAAAAGTCACCAAGGTCATCCACCCCAGCATGCAGGATGGTGAAAGCCGTCGCCGGGCTGATACCTATCTTAAGGGCGGCTATGGATCGCTGATGGGCTTTGAACTTTCTGGCGGCAAGTCAGCGGGTGAAACCTTTATCAACAGCCTTGAGATGTTCTATCATGTCGCCAATATCGGCGACACCAGATCGCTTGCCATTCATCCTGCGACAACCACCCATAGTCAGTTGTCCGAAAAAGATCGCCTATCATCTGGCGTGACGGATGGCTATGTCCGCCTGTCCATTGGGATTGAGCATATTGACGATATTCTTGCCGATCTGAAACAGGCATTGGATAAAGCGTAATTAAATCTGCTTTATCTACCTTGATCAGATGGATTGAGATAAACCGGCGCTGTTCATTCAGAGCCGGTTTTTTATTGACCAACGGACACAACGAGCGTAAACGCGCATTATCGTCAAAACATGCAAAACGTGCAATTTGGATATCAAGATGTCGAGCGTCACTTCACGCCAGCACGAAATCGAAAAACTGCTCCATGATCAGGGCACGGTTCACATCCACGATCTGGCAGCATTGTTTCATGCATCCCTTGATACCATTCGTCGCGACCTGCGACAGATGGAAGAAAACGGTACGTTACGCCGGATTCATGGTGGCGCCACCCTGCCCAGTACGGCCCGCGAAGGGTTTTATGATCGCGCACAGGAATTAAAACCAGAACGGGCGGAAATTGCCCGAAAAGTGGCGCAAGATCTTATACCGGATCAAGCCGTGATATTTTTCGACAGCGGCACAACGATTTTTGAAGTTGCACGTAATCTTAAGCCATCATTTTGTGGCACTGTGATTACCGTCAATCCGCTGATTGCGGTTGAATTGACCAATCATCCGAATGCCAACATCATTATGATTGGCGGAACCGTTCTGAAACGCGATATGGCGGTTTGTGGCCCGACGGCCATTGACGAAATCCGTAATTACAATGCGGACTTTGTATTGCTAGGTACCTGCGCCCTGCATCCGGACTTAGGCCTCACCACCAGCACCGTCGAAGAACGCGCAACCAAGGCCGCAATGCTTGCGCAATCGGCTGAGGCCATTGCCGTTACGACAGCCGACAAACTCGAAACAAGTCTGCCGTTCCGGATCTGCGATCTTGATGCGATTTCACATTTGGTAACGGGCCGGAAACTTTCAACCGGATATCTAAGCAACTATACCGAACGCGGGATCAATGTGATTCTTGCCTGACGGATGCGGAGCCCCAAATGCCTTTGTCCAATCAGATTGCCCATAACCGGATTCGCGCCATCTTCTTTCTGCATGGCGCCGCTTTTTCAAGTTGGGTTCCCCATATCCCGTTGGTGCAGGAACGCCTTGGCTTTGGCCATGACGATCTTGGGGCGATTCTTTTGGCCGCTGCAATCGGCGTTTTAACCGTTATGCCGGTTGCCGGTCGCCTGTCAGACAAGTTCGGCAGTGAGCGGGTCGCGCGATATTCCGGGATCGCCTATTTCATTTCGGTGGGCATTCCGGTTTACATGCCAAGCTTCATGTCGATGGCCATCGCAATGTTTGCAATGGGATTCTTTGGCGCATTTCTTGATATTTCCATGAATGCTAATGGGCTGAACGTTGAACGAACAAAAAAACGCAGCGTAATGTCAGGTTTGCATGGCTGTTGGAGCTTGGGCGGGTTTGCCGGTGCCGGAACGACTGCGGCATGGTTCGCGCTGCCCCTTCCTATCAGTTGGCATTTACCGGTCATGTTAAGCATCTTTTTGGTCCTGCATCTTATCTTGCAACGCCAATTGATGCCTGATTGCGCCGTTCAGCACGACGAACCTGAAAAAGATGGTCTTTCGTCAAGGCAGCAATTGATGTTTCTAACCCTGCTGCCGTTTGGTGCCTGTGCGTTTATTGGTCAGTTTGGCGAAGGTGTCATTACCGATTGGGCGACGGTTCTGATGACAACCGAACTTCAATCCGGACCAACATTAGCCGCCGTCGGGTTTGCCTGCTATTCGGCAACGATGGCGATTACCCGTCTTTCGGGCGATTGGCTTGTGACCAAATTTGGACGTGCGCAAATCCTGTTGGCAAGTTCAGCTTGTGCATCCTTTGGTCTGTTCGTACTGGCACTGTCCCCCCATTATCTGATCGCCTGGGTCGGCTGTGCCGTTGCCGGGGTCGGACTTGCAACAATCTTGCCGCTTTTGATTTCCGCAGCGGCACAGGCAACGGGTAAAGGCGGCGGCGCCGTGGTTTCAACCATTGCGGCCACTGGATATACCGCATTGATGGCGGGACCACCGATTGTGGGTGCCATTGGCGAAAAATTCGGACTGGTCAGTGCATTTGTTCTAACCGCAAGTTTCCTTGCCCTGATCATCCCTGTTTATATGTTGACCATGCGGGGACGACTGCGCGTTACCGGCAATAGTTGATCCCGCGTGATTTCTGCCCCATAAATTGGTCACTGATTTCCGAACCCGGAAATACCGCCCCACTGATAAGAGAACAGATCATGGCTAAAACAGGCACCTATGGCACTTTCCCGCGCACCCGTTTGCGCCGCCCCCGTATGAGCGACTGGTCCCGTCGCATGGTGGCTGAGACCCGATTAACGTCCCATGATCTGATCCTACCCGTATTTGTCATCGACGGTAAGAACGAACGTATGCCAATCCCATCCATGCCCGGCGTTGAACGCCAAAGTATTGATGTGTTGGTTGAAACAGCAAAACATGCTCAAAAGCTTGGAATTCCAGCACTTGCGCTGTTCCCTTATATTGATGCCAGCCTCAAGACCAAGGATGCCCGCGAAGCCTATAATCCAGACAATATCGTGTGCCGCGCGACCAAGGCGATCAAAGACGCCTGCCCCAATCTTGGGGTCATTACAGACGTTGCCCTTGACCCGTTTAATGCAGACGGTCAGGACGGTATCGTTGTCGATGGTGAAATCTTAAATGACGAAACCACCGAGGCCCTTGTGCGTCAGGCACTGGTACAGGCGCAGGCCGGTTGTGATGTTGTTGCCCCATCTGACATGATGGATGGGCGTATTGGCGCCATTCGCGATACCCTTGAATCCGAAGGACTCAAGAAAGTCCAGATCATGGCCTATGCCGCAAAATATGCGTCCTCATTTTATGGTCCGTTCCGGGATGCTATCGGTTCGGCCAGCGCACTTGGCAAGGCAGACAAGAAAACCTATCAGCTTGACCCTGCTAATAGCAGCGAAGCCATGCGCGAAGTTGCCTATGATCTGGAAGAAGGCGCTGACTCGGTTATTGTTAAACCGGGCTTGCCATATCTTGATGTTCTGTATCGCGTACGTGAAGAATTCGGTGTTCCGGTCTTTGCTTATCAGGTCTCGGGCGAATACGCGATGCTCCGCGCGGCCGGCCAGAATGGCTGGCTTGACTATCTGGGATGCGCCATCGAGACTTTGTCCTGTTTCAAGCGTGCCGGTGCATCGGGAATCCTGACCTATAGCGCCATTGAAGTTGCCGAGGCCATCTAAACTATTCGCCAAATCGACCTATAGAAAAAGGGGCCACAATAGGCCCCTTTTTGGTTTCTCTCTGGCGTCTCTTATTGTCAGGCAAAAACGGCATTCTTATCTTCTGGTGCCGCTTTTGCTTCAGCAATCCCGTACCCGATGGCAGGCGCACAGAAATGCGGGCGCAGCCCTGATTTCACGAATAGTCCTTCGATATCATCCTGACCATCCAAAAAACCACCCTGACGCACCAAAAGCGTTTTGATACCAGATGCCAGCCCACCCAACACATCGGTATGAATTGTATCGCCAACCATCAGGATGCGGTCACGCGCGATATCGGGATGGCGTCGCAGGACCTCGTCAAAAACATGCCCAAACGGCTTGCCAACACAATCAGGTGTAATACCGCAACGATCGGCGGCCTTATGGGCGAAATAACCTGACTCAACGGATAAAAACGCCCCCATCGGTGCACAGATGTCTGGATTTCCCACTAAAATGGGGCGCGGCTTTGCTGCCAGGCTTTCTTCCAGATGGTTCTGCTGGATATCCGACCAGCTTTCAGAATCAATAAGTACAACCCCGTCAACTGCATCATAAAGTGCCCGATCTTTACCCAGCGGGCTGACCTTGCCGGGCAAGATATCAAACGGCCAATGCAGCGGCGCCATTACCCCCCAATGCTTCAGATCGGTATAGGATTCCATCATTGGTGCTACAAATTGTTGGCTGCTGATCAGGTTGTTTGTATTGAAATCAAAACCACGCCCACGATGGCGCGCCAAAATGGCTTCGGCGGAACTCGACGCGTCATTGGTCACAACGGCAAGTTTTTTACCCGATTTCTGAAGTCCGGCGACCGTTTCCACGGCCCCGGGGATTGCCTGCGCCCCGCTGTTAAGAACACCGAACGCATCAAAAATAATCAGGTCAAACTCATCGGCGATCACCATAAGGTTTTCGACATATTGCGTCTGCGCAGGAACGGACTTTGGATCAACCTGTGGCAATCGCGGTGCATATTTCAAATAAGCTGCGATTGCCTGCTCAAAGCTAAGCTTCGGCCGATTGATACTCATCTGATGATCTCCTGTCCGCGAAGCATTTTGGTCCATAGCACGACCAAGGTGCCATGCCGGATATGTTTGCATGGATGTTATGATCGATCTTGTAATGGTTCAGCATTCAATTGGAAAGCGAATGGTAATTTAATTAGCCATGCGCTAAGCACATAGCAATAAACAACACCACATCCCCGTATTATGACGTTATTTGAGCGTTTTCATTGCAAAAACATGACTTTGTGCGCTTTCCTAGTCACAGCCATGCAAAAAATGCATTGGATTACACAATCAACCGGGCGTAGTTTGCCTTCACGAAATGAAGACGATGTATCGACTGGTAAATGCCCCACAATGCAGATGATCATTCGATACATTATTAACAGACCGACACGTCAAACCAGTTAACTATTCCTTCTTGGAATATCTTCGGTGAGAACATGCCGGTTATCTGAAAGACAGCGCCAATATGAATTGGCCGGTTTGAAATAGGTGATGAAATGATTGTAACCAAGATTTTTGCTTTCCTGCGCGCCCTTCGTGTTCAGTACCAGACCCAAATTGCGCTCCGTAAACTTGATTCGCGTGAGCTGGCAGATATCGGTCTGAACCGTGACATGATTGATGACGTTGCACACCGTGTTGCTTTCGGCCACTAAGCCGAAAATACAGCCACCATTGAAAAGCCCCGGCATTGCCGGGGCTTTTCTTGTTTTGGTCAAGGTTTGGTTTCCATGCCAGTAAATTCTAATTGGAAAATATGGTCTTATAATCCTCGCGCAGGATATTCTTCTGAACCTTGCCCATCGCATTACGCGGCAATTCGGACAAGAAGAACACGCGCTTTGGCACCTTGAAATTCGCAAGCTGCCCTTTTATCGCCCCGATAACATCATCTTCAGACAGGCTATCATCGTTTCGAACAATCACGGCAACGACAGCTTCGCCGAAATCTGGATGCGCAACACCGATTACAGCACTTTCAATGACACCATCCATCTCGTCGATTACGGTCTCGATTTCTTTGGGATAGACATTAAAGCCCCCTGAAATTACCAGATCCTTTGCCCGCCCGACAATATGGACATAGCCCTTTTCGTCGATTTTTGCGATGTCACCAGTAATAAAGAACCCATCATCCCGAAACTCTTCGGCGGTTTTTTCCGGCATTTGCCAGTATCCTGCAAACACATTTGGTCCCCGCGCCTCAAGAACGCCGATCTCGTTTGTGCCAAGTACATCACCGTTTTCATCACAAACGCGGATATCGACATCGGGCAATGCAGGTCCGACTGTATGGACAATGCGCTCTGCGTTCAACGGGTTCGAGGTCGCCATACCCATCTCGGTCATGCCATAGCGTTCCAGTAACGCCTTGCCGGTTCGCTCTTTGAAGGCAACAAATGTTTCCGGCAGCAATGGTGCTGAACCGGAAATAAACAGCCGCATATTCGATGTCACATTCGTATCAAAGTCATCCTCTGATAACAGGCGGACATAGAATGTCGGGACGCCCATCATAACGGTACTGCGCGGCAACAGCGCCATAACCTGTTCACGATCAAACTTCGGCAGAAAGAACATCTTTGCCCCCGACAACATCACGCAATGGCAGGCAATGAACAGCCCGTGCGTATGAAAGATCGGAAGCGCATGCAAAAGAACGTCCTCGGAATTAAATCCCCACAGTTTTTCAAGCGTCGCGGCATTTGACCACAGATTGGTCTGGGTCATCATCGCACCTTTGGGCTTGCCCGTGGTCCCCGATGTATAAAGGATGGCCGCAAGATCATCATCTGCACAAGCAACAGGCGCAAAATCATTTGGAAATGCTATGGCCTGATCGATCAGGGTACCCTCACCCGTCGTTCCCAAAGTCAGGACTTTTGCAACACCCTGTGCTTTGGCAATAGCCGATACTTCAGGTTCACGGTGCGGCTGACACACAAAAATAATCGGTGCCGCATTCCCCATGAAATAGGCAAGTTCACCAGCCTGATATGCGGTATTAAGCGGCAGATAAACCAGTCCGGCCCGAATGCAGCCCAGATAAAGGAAAAGCGCTTCGGGGGATTTATCGACCTGAACGGCAACGCGGTCACCTTTTCGGGCACCAAGAGCGGTCAATAAACCTGCGATCCGGGCGGATGCATTATCCGCATCGCCATAGCTATAGGTTTCTCCCGAGGCGGTTTCGATCAGCACCTTGGATAAATCAGCAGGAAACCGGCTTTGAATCCGCATAAAAAGGCTATTGGTCACGGCGTATTTTCCCTGTTTTCAATTCTTTTGCCGGGTACTCATGCCACCCGGTTAATACCGGGCAGCATAGTGCACACAGGGATAACCGCAAACAAGTACTGTTTTACGTCTATTGACGGTTTTGATTAGCCAACCTGAGGAAATTCACCGTCAATGAATGGGAATGTTTCACCAACAGTCACCAGCAATTCTGGATAGAAACCATTGAAATGGGTTGCCAATGCGTTGCTATAAGCACCGATATGGCCAAACTCGATCCAATCGCCTTCGCGAATGTCTGCCGGTAGCGTAACTGTCGCCGGCAAAACATCCATATTGTCGCAGGTCGGACCATAAATGGTAAAATCAAGCGTTTCGTCTTCGTTGAAGTCACCCTCTATTCGCATCGGACGCACCGGGAAACGCAACTGCCCGGTAACGGCTTCGGAAAGGCTCCCATAAATCCCATCATTGATGAACAGTTGATCTTCCTTACGCAGATGAATTTGCGTGATCAATGACACACCACTGGAAACAAGCGCACGGCCCGGTTCACACATAAATGTGGTATCAGGCAATCCGAGCCAGCGAATGCAGTCTTTGATCTCATCCATAAAAACTTCAAGCCCGGGGGCGCGCTGGTTCATATATTGCCCTGGGAACCCGCCACCAACATCAAGATAACGGACTTTGACGCCGGAAAAATCGATGACCTGCCGGATAAGTTCGACCGCAATGCGGTATCCATTCGGTGTTGTGCATTGCGATCCAACATGAAAGCAAAGCCCGGCACTATAGCCATAGGCATCGACTTTCTTAAGCAGTTCAGATGCCGTCATAGGGCGTGCCCCAAATTTCGCCGATAGATTATAAGCCGCCCCCGCCGGTGGGGTCGCCAGGCGCACATGAATAACCAGATCGGTTTCACCGTCCGTTTCGGCCCGAATTTTCTCAAGCTCGTCTTCGGTATCGATCACGTAATGCTTAATACCGAACACGCGATGCGCGCTGCGAATGGCATCACGGCTTTTGACCGGGTGCATGAAATAGGCATTCATGCCAGGAAACTGCCGCCGGACGAGTGCAATTTCTTCGGGGGATGCGGTATCAAAATGGCGGACACCACCTTCATGCAAATACCGCATGATTTCTGGATGCGGGTTACATTTCACTGCATAGAGGACGTTGCCGGGAAACATATCGATAAACCGCTTGGCCGTATCGCGCAGAATATCAGGGCGAAGGCAATATACCGGATAGGATGGTTTGAGCTCACGAACAACATCAAATGTCGTATCGAAATGGCGCGGCATGGGGATCCCCTTATCCTAGCGGAAAAGAACCTGCGATGCAGTCCGATCCCGGAATGCACCCACGTTTTAATTAACCTACCAATCCTACCCCGTGCTGTCATGTGCAACGTGGTGAAAGGACCTTGCCTTTACGGTGCCGGGTCGATAAATTGGTAAACCAATACCGAATAACCACTTATTGCGTAACGTCAGCGAATTAGCGGGCGCGCAGCTATATTACAGGGAGCCTGAAATGTCTATCGAACCCGTACTTGATCCCCACAAATTGGTCAAAGAACTCGATGGCCGCCACTTGATCAACGGGGAGCTTGTGCCGGCAAAAAACGGCAAAAACTTCGATGTCCTCAACCCGGCGACCGGTAAAGTAATTGCTCAGGCTGCTGAAGGCGATGCCGATGATGTCGATGTGGCAGTGTCTATTGCAAAAAAAGCCCAGAAAGACTGGGCAAACCGCCCAGCGCGTGAGCGTGGAAAATTGGTCGCAGAATGTGGCCGTATCCTGACCCAGCATGTCGAAGAGCTCGGCCGTCTTGTCGCGCTTGAATCCGGTAAGGCCCTTCGAACTGAAAGCCGGGTCGAAGCATCGGTTCTGGCCGACATGTTCGTCTTTTTTGGTGGTCTCGCATCCGAGCTCAAGGGCGAAACCATTCCGTTCAATCCAAACATGATGACCTTGACCACCCGCGAACCGATTGGTGTTGTCGGTGCTATCATTCCTTGGAACGTTCCGTTGCTTTTGATGGCGATTAAAGTTGCCCCCGCACTTGTCGCAGGCAACACAGTTGTCGTTAAATCGGCCGAAGACACCCCGTTCACCGTCCTTCGTGTGTGCCAAATCATGCAGCAAGTCCTTCCAAAGGGCGTTCTGAACATTCTGTCTGGCTTTGGTCCTGGTTGTGGTGGCCCTTTGGTCGCCCATAAGGATGTCAAAAAAGTATCCTTCACCGGATCGGTCGAAACCGGGCGCACGGTTTATCGCGCTGCCGCCGAAAAATTGATCCCGGTTACGCTGGAACTTGGTGGAAAATCACCAATGATCGTGATGGATGATGCGGATCTGGACAAAGCCATTGCCGGGGCCGTTGGTGGCATGCGCTTCACCCGACAGGGCCAAAGCTGCACGGCATCGTCACGCATTCTGGTTCATGAAAAACTGCATGATGAATTCGTCAGCCGCCTGCTTGCCAAGGTTAATACCTTGAAAATGGGTGATCCGTTGGACGAAGAAACCGATATCGGCACCATCATCAATCGCAAGCAACGCGACAAGGTCTGTGGCTATATCGAAATCGGCGCACAGGAAGGAGCCACCAAGAACGAATTAAGCGCCCTGCCCTCGGATCCAAAACTTGCCGATGGTATGTTTGTCCGCCCGGTAGTGTTCACCGATGTCAAACCGGATGCCCGTATCGCCCGTGAAGAAATCTTTGGTCCGGTTGCCTGCGTCTTTAAATTCAAAACCTTTGACGAGGCGATCGAACTTGCCAATGACAGTGACTTTGGCCTTGCCGCAACGGTCTGGACCAAAGACCTTAAAACTGCACTGACGGCGACCAAACGCCTTGAAGCAGGCTTTGTTCAGGTCAACCAGAACCTTGTCGTGCAGCCGAACCTGTCATATGGCGGGGTCAAGCTTTCAGGACTTGGCAAGGAAGCCTCGCTTGAAAGCATGCTGGAACATTTCACGCACAAGAAAACCATCATCCTGAATATGGAATAGCCGGGCTGCATTTCGAAACCGGGCCGGGTTGCAAATATTGCAACCCGGCCTTTTTCTTTGGAAACTTGACCTTGGGCGCCTAATCCGCAAAGCTGCACGCGATTAAAGATCAATAACCCAGAAAGAACATGGTTATGTCTGCTTGTCTTGACATCCGCGCATCGCAATACCGTCCGACGCTTCGTGCCGGTGCGATGGCCATGATTATGGGGATTTCCGACCCGCGAATGTGATCCCTGTCATTCAAGGATGACAGGTTTGGTTGAATACCCGAATTTTACCCACACATGAAAAATGCCAGGCACGTCATCAATGGCGACTGGTCGCAGGAGTCTGGAAATGACTGTTTCCTATCACGATATTGTACGCGCATCCGGCTTGCTCGAAGGCATCGTCAGCAAGACACCGCTGGTGAAATCACAAACGCTTTCAATTATTTGCCAAGCCGAAGTTCATCTGAAGCTTGAAAACCTGCAATATACGGCTTCATTCAAGGAACGCGGTGCCTATATCAAACTGGCTAGCCTGACACCCGAAGAACGCGCCAAAGGCGTCATTGCAGTCTCAGCAGGCAACCATGCACAAGGTGTGGCCTATAACGCCAAACGTCTTGGTATTCCGGCAACCATCGTGATGCCAAAAAATACGCCCTACACCAAGGTTCGACATACCCGATCGCACGGGGCAGAAGTCGTGCTTGAAGGCAATGTTTTTGCAGAAAGCCTTGAGGCCGCATCAAAAATCCAAAAAGAGCGTGGCCTGACCTTCGTCCATCCGTTTGACGATCCCCATATCATTGCCGGTCAGGGAACTGTCGGGCTTGAAATCCTTAATGACGGTGCAGATATCGATACTATTCTGGTGCCAATTGGCGGTGGCGGCCTTGCGGCAGGCATTGCCACGGCAATCAAAGCACGCCGCCCGGATATCGAAATCATTGGCGTTGAAACCAAGCTATATCCCAGCATGTATGAAGGCATCCATGATCTGCCCCTATCTGGCGGCGGCGTCACCATTGCCGAAGGCATCGCAGTTAAGCAACCGGGCGGCCTGACACTTGAAATCTGCAAGGAAAAGCTCGACGATATTTTACTGGTCGAGGAAAGCTCGATCGAGCGTGCCATCCAGATGTTGATCGAGATCGAAAAAACCGTGGTCGAGGGCGCGGGAGCAGCCCCCCTTGCCGCCCTGCTTGATCATCATGACCGCTTCAAGGGCAAAAAGGTTTGCATGATTGTCAGCGGTGGCAATATCGATACCCGCTTACTGGCCCAGGTCCTGATGCGCGGCATGGCACGCGAAGGCCGCCTGGCAAGGGTGCGTATCGAAATTCCCGACGTTCCTGGCGCATTGGCGACCATCAGTTCACTGATTGGTGACGCCGAGGCCAACATCATCGAAGTCTATCATCAACGCCACTTCTATGACGTCCCAGCCAAACAGACCGATGTCGATATGGTCCTGGAAGTGCGTGATACCGCACATGCAAAACAGGTGATCACAAAACTGACCGGCGCCGGATTTGGCAGCCGCCTTCTTGGCAATACGTCACTGGATTAAAACACCAAAGGCCAGCGAACAAAACACTAGCCTTTTTTGGTTATGCTCTGACGATACAAACATGCAAATACAACAAAAAGCCAGTGGCATTACACCACTGGCTTTTTGAGAATCTGTAGACCGAACGTGGGACGGCACATTACGCCGAAATTCGGTTATGCTGTCGCATGTTGCGTCAGAACAGATTCCTGAATTTTCTTGAACGCCCGGGCTTCAAGCTGACGGACACGTTCACGGCTAACGCCAAAGCGTTCACCAAGTTTTTCCAGCGTGATCGGATCATCGCTCAGGAAACGGGCCTGAATGATTTCACGCTCGCGATCTGGCAGCTCACCCATGGCGTTTTTCAGCATATCATTATGCAGAACACGCTCTTCGGCATCGGCAACAAGGCTTTCCGGGCTTGGCGCATCAGACGACAATGTGTCGAGATATTCCATGCCTTCGTCTTTTGGCATCGGCGTGTTAAGCGAGAAATCACGCGCCGCAAGGCGACGGTTCATTTCAAGCGCTTCCTTGCCAGTCACACCAAGTCTCTCGGCAACGGCATTCGCCTGCTCGGGCGACAGCTCGCCATTATCATAGATATTAAGCTGCTTTTTGGCTTTGCGCAGGCTAAAGAACAGCTTTTTCTGTGCTGCCATGGTGCCAAGTTTCACCATCGACCAGCTATGCAGGATATATTCGGTTACAGCCGCCCTGATCCACCACATCGCGTATGTAGACAGGCGAAAACCACGTTCCGGATCAAACTTCTGAACAGCCCGCATCAGGCCGGTATTGCCCTCTGCCACCAGATCCGCCATCGGCAGACCATAACCGCGATAGCCAAAGGCAATTTTCGCGACAAGACGCAAGTGACTCGTGACCAGCTTATGAGCTGCATCTGTGTCATCATGCTCATGATAGCGGCGTGCCAGCATATATTCTTCATCTACGCTGAGCATCGGAAACTTCCAGACCTGTCTCAGGTAACCGGAGAAACCGTCATCCTGCGGTACAGCAGGTAATTTAATAGCGCTCATTTCATGTCCTCCAGAGAGGTTTACGCAACAGAGCCTGAATTTCCTTAGAATTCAAACAGACTTCAGATGACGCGCAAACACTATCATTTGTGAATTCAACCACGTGGACGACCGACAGTCATTTGGAAAAATAGATCCGTCCGGTCGCAATTTCATCCCATAGGTCCTATGGGAGAGGACAGCAGACGCAAGGATACTTAATTCTCATGGTGTCTCTTCCTTCCTTGAAGCAAATCGACAATTTACATGTCCGCCATTAGGCCGGAACATTATCCGGCGGTGCCATTGGGCCCCCACCCGCAAAAGTTAATATATCTAAACCCGACTAATTTCGTCAAGATAAACCTGACCGGATTTCAGCTATATTTCACTTACAATATCAGCATTTTACATAAATTACCCGATAAATGCAGTCGGATATTATCAATGCTGATTTACTCACGCTAAGATCGATATGCGGCAAAAAAAAGGCATATTGAATGGAATTGATAGTCGCTACCGCTGACATGTAACGCCAAAAATCCGGTCGACCAATCCCGATGCAGGATCAAAAAACTTTTGGTATAAGATGGTCCCGACATATTCCGCCGAATCACCATCAATCACTTATATGACCAAGCGCCAGTTAAGGAGCTCAAATGCCCACCCTAAAAACCACAGCACCCTGCCCGTGCGGAATCCCATCAACATTTGGTGATTGCTGTGGCCCTATCCTGGATGGTCGCCGCAAAGTCGCAACCGCCGAGCAATTGATGCGCACACGCTATAGCGCCTTTGTTTGTAAAAACGCCGATTATCTTCTGGCCACGCTGGCACCGGAAAATGCGGCAGGCTTTAATGCTGATCAGGTTAGAACAGATCAATGCGAATGGCAGGGACTTGAAATAATCGCAACGGCCAAAGGCGGCCTTCTGGATCAAACCGGAACGGTTGAGTTCATCGCACGCTTTCGCGATAGCGACGGCACCCACGCTCTGCATGAATGCTCACGCTTTGAACGGCGCAACGGTAACTGGCTTTATATCGATGGTCAGTTTCCGAGCACGACTGATGCACCTGCCAGAGCAACACACTCCCCCACGGCCACACAGCACATCGGACGCAACGATCCCTGCCCGTGCGGATCAGGCAAAAAATTCAAAAAATGCTGTGGTTAATATTAATGCGGGGCTGAAGCAACTACCGAGGCCGAACAGAAGCTAATATTGCGACCTGAATGGCTGACCGACTTCAAGCGCCCAGCGATGGAATGGGCGGATCAATTTCTGATGTGCATCTTCATAGGGCAACCAGATCAATTCATGGTCCAGCTCAAGCGGTGGCCCCAGACACTCCCCGAAGTCACATAAAAAGAAAACACCCCGCTTAAGGCGAAAACGTCCCTTTGAGAAATTGTTCACATATTGTGATGCAAAACCCAAGCGGCTGCGGATTTCAATCCGATAACCCGATTCTTCATAAGCCTCACGATGAAGGGCATCACGCTCACTTTCGCCACGCTCGACCCCGCCGCCAATCAGCACAATCCCCTTTGGCGTTCGTGCAACAGCAACCTCGCCCGCATCATTTAAAATGACGGCATAGACGCAGTCCTGAACGGCATAACTTCTGCCCATATCCGGGTTACCAAAGATCGGTCCGACCAATTTTCTATTCCTGGATTTCGCCTGCGCTAAATGTCCGAATGAACCAATTAAATGTTTGAAGTAGCGACAATTTCAAATTGCTTGTGCCTGATCAAGCAACAATTGACAGCGTACAGCATCCAGACGCAATTCGCTTTGGCGCGCGATCTCGAAATACCGTTTAATGTCATTATTTGACAGCGCTGCTTCAAGAACACCAAACTTTTTTGTCAATTGATCCACATACCGATCGGGTAAGATGCGATCCTGAAACGCTCCCTTGATCAGGAACTTTTCTGCCAGCGCAAAATCGAACTGCATATTCCGATACAGGATCGTTTGATAATTGGCATGCAGTTGCAGTTCGCCCTCGGCTGATACAAAGAAAACCGGAAACATCACCGCAAGTTCAGGCAAAATCCGGTTCGGGTAGACCTTCCCGTTCCAGTATTTCTCGGCCAGATTGGCATAAATGTCATAATCCGTGATCGGAAAGAATCGGGCCTTGCCCAAGGGCAAAATCTCGACCTTTGGTTTGGTAATTGTTACCGTGTCATTGGAGACATCGACATAAAGATCGCCAAACTGGAATGCATTCTGAAAATACTGATGCCGCAGGTTACCCCAGACACGCTTAGCGATACCACCGTGAAGGCAAAAATCCCTTAGTGCGACAAGCCCGACTGTCTTCGGGGACTGAAGCTCTCGCTCCAGCAGGGTTTTAACACCTTTTGTTATCTCGTAGCAGCACCCCTTTGGATAGGCGTCCTTTTTCGGATGATCCGTTAAGTAAAACTCCTGATCGTATTGGCGGCGCAACCGCAACATATCATCATGAAGATCCTTTACGCGCGGCAACAGGAATTTTTTCGTCAGTTTGACCTGTTTGAAGTTGGTCGGGATGATCTGCTCTTCCTCAGCCTGACCTTTGATAAAATCAAGGCTCAATACAGCATTTTGTGTCATTTAATACCAACTCTTGCCACATCACAGGCCAAATGAGGATGAGGATAAAGACGTACTCCTGTCCCGGAAAAAGGATCCTTCTTCCGGCCACGATGCGCAGCATCTTTGAAACAAAAATGCCCCCGGACCAAAATCATGTTCGGAGGCATAGATGAAGCTTGTAATAAGATGGCGCTTAGAACGGGATCTCGTCGTCAAGATCCGGTGCGCCTGCCGGTGCAGAACCGCCGCCGCTGCTGCTGCCACCCGATGCGCCGCCGTTACCCCAACCGGAATCTGATCCGCCACCGTAACCGCCACCATTATCCGAACCGCCGCCATAACCGCCGCCCGAGCTGGAGCTTGAACCACCACCAGAACCGCCACCTTCGCCGCGGTTATCAAGCATGGTCAGGTTCGAGTTAAAGCCTTCAAGTACGATTTCAGTGGTGTAATTGTCCTTGCCGTCCTGGCCCTGCCATTTTCGGGTGCGAAGTACACCTTCGATATAAAGCTTGCTGCCTTTTTTCACAAAGCGCTCGACAACATCGGCCAAACCTTCGTTGAACACAACGATACGATGCCATTCGGTGCGCTCGCGGCGCTCGCCCGACTGACGATCCTTCCAGCTTTCCGAGGTGGCAATGCTGAAATTGGCAATCTTTTTGCCCGCCTGTGTGAAACGAATTTCAGGATCGCGGCCGAGGTTCCCGACGAGAATGACTTTATTGACACTGCCAGCCATGGGTTAATCTTCCAAAGTTTGTGTTGTCCGCCGTTCCGTATCTACGGAACTGGTGAGTTATCATTACGCAAAAATGCGCTGCATTAAAGTTTCAAGTGCGACGCGATCAGTCTCGTCGAACGAACCGGTTTCGACACTATCGACGTCGAGCACAGCAATCAACCGTCCATCACAATCAAAAACAGGCACAACGATTTCTGAATTCGAACGACTGTCGCAGGCAATATGTCCCGGAAAGGCATGAACATCATCAACCATCTGGGTCTTGCCCGTCGCCGCAGCCGTACCACAAACACCACGGCCAAACGGAATGCGCAAACAGCCCAAAGACCCCTGATACGGCCCAACGACAAGTTCATTTTCCTTTTCTGGATCAACGATATAGAAGCCGGTCCAGAAATAATAGTCGAACTTTTGCGCCAGAATACAGCTTACAGTCGACATCAATGCGGTAATATTGCTTTCGCCCTCGGTGATGCTGATCAGTTCTTTTTCGGCTTCCTCATAAAGGGCCTTTTTCTGTTCTGCGTTCACGTCGTGCTCCTGCGTTGTAAGGGCCTAGGAGTTACCCGCTTGGCCGCGTCGAGACAAGGACAAAATAGCCTGCCCGCAAAGCCAGGTGGTCCGTTTGTGATTAGTATAAAACAACCCCGGCACGATGAACATGCCGGGGTCGCTGCAGACCGCCTTGCGACGGACCAGAAATCGTTTGGGGTCAGAGGCGCTTACCACTGTCCTTGTCAAACAGATGAACCAGATCGGCACTGGTCGAAAGTGCAAGTTCCTGTCCCTTGGTGAACTGATGTGTCCCCTGCATGCGCAGCGTCACATTTTCACCCTTGTCACCGAATTCAAGATAAACAAGCGTTTCGGCGCCAAGGGATTCGATCATCCGAACCCGTGCCCTTTGCGCCCCACTGCCATCTGCGATCAAGGTGAAATGTTCGGGACGAACGCCAACTACAAGCTCACGCCCGCCATCGATTTTGTGATCAAGATCAATCTTGCTGCCATCACCAAGGACCACATGACTTTTGTCATCCGAAACCTTGCCATCAAGAAAGTTCATCGATGGTGAACCGATAAAGCTGGCAACAAAGAGACTGGCCGGCTTTTCATAGATTTCAATCGGGCTGCCGATTTGTTCTGCAATACCAGCATTCATCACGATCAAGCGGTCGGCTAATGTCATGGCCTCGACCTGATCATGCGTCACATAAACCGATGTAATGCCAAGGCGTTGCTGAAGGTTCTTGATTTCAAGTCGCATATCAACACGCAGCTTGGCGTCAAGGTTCGACAGCGGTTCATCAAACAGGAAAACTTTCGGTTCACGCACAATCGCACGGCCCATTGCCACACGCTGGCGCTGTCCCCCCGAAAGTTGCTGTGGCTTGCGGTCCAGATGGTCATCAAGCTGCAAGATGCTTGCGGCGTGGCGCACCTTGGTATCGATTTCGGCCTTGCTATAGCCGCGATTTTTAAGGCCATAGGCCATATTACCGTAGTTGGTCATATGCGGATAAAGCGCATAGTTCTGGAAAACCATCGCAATATCGCGATCTGCCGGGGCAACATTATTGACGACGCGATCATCAATTTTAATCTCGCCACCCGAAATGCTTTCAAGACCGGCAATCATACGTAAAAGCGTCGATTTCCCACAGCCCGACGGGCCCACCAAAACGGTGAATTCCCCGTCACCAATTTCAAGATCGATGCCATGCAGGGCTTTGAACCCGTTGGGATAGGTTTTTTCAGCCTGGTTAAGCGTAACAGTTGCCATTTTCGTATCCTGTATGCGGATCTGTGTATCTTTAAATCACTGATATCAAACGATCGACCGGGGGTTATTTTTCGGTCTCGACCAACCCTTTGACAAACATGCGCTGGAAGATCACCACCACCAGTACCGGTGGGATCGTTGCCATGATTGTCAGTGCGAATGCCTTGGGGAATTGCGGAATCTGACCACCTTCATAAAGCGAGTTATAAACCTGCTTGATCCCGATCACGATGGTGTAAAGCTGATCATCGGTGGTCATCAGAAGCGGCCAAAGATACTGGTTCCAGCCGACCACAAACATGATGATAAAGATCGCCGCGATCATGGTGACCGAAAGCGGCACCAGAATATCGATAAAGAACCGCAACGGCCCTGCCCCGTCCAAACGTGCAGCCTCAAGCAACTCGTCGGGAACCGACCGGAAAAACTGCCGGAAGAAAAACGTCCCCGTGGCCGATGCAATCAGCGGCAGGATCAACCCGGTATAGGTATTCAGCAGGCCAAGCTTGGCAACCACCTCGTAGGACGGCACGATACGCACCTCAAGCGGCAGCAACAGGGTTGCAAAAATCATCCAGAACAGTGGCACGGCCAGCTTGAAGCGGAAATAGACAATCGCATAGGCCGCCATCATCGAAATAATGACTTTGCCAATGGCAAATCCAAGGCCAAGAACCATGCTGTTAAACAGCATTTCAAGGGCTGTCACCCGCCCCTTGGTCGCCGAAGAATCAAACAGGATCGCCCCGTAATTCTCAAGAAAATGTCCCCCGAACCAGAACTGAAGACCGTTCTGGAACAGAAATTCACGTGTATGGGTTGATGACACCAACGCGATCCAGACCGGTGCTATCATGAACAGCGAACCAAGAATAAGGATCAGATGATTGGTGATTGAACGCCATTTTGACTGATACATGACGCGGCCCCTAATAATGCACTTTGCGTTCGATAAATCGGAACTGGAACACCGTCAGCACACTGACCATGATCATCAGCAAAACCGACTGCGCGGAACTGCCGCCCAAATCTGCCCCAAGGAACCCGTCGACATAAACCTTATAGACAAGCGTCGCGGTCGAACCGCCCGGCGATCCTTTGGTCGAAACGTCGATGATGCCGAATGTTTCGAAAAAGGCATATGTCAGGTTGATCACCATCAGGAAGAAGGTGGTTGGCGCCAAAAGCGGGAATGTGATGGTCCAAAAACGCCGTTCGGCACTTTTGCAATCGAGTGTCGCGGCCTCGGTCACCGATTTTGGAATGCCCTGCAAGCCCGACAGGAAGAAGATAAAATTGACACTGACCTGTTTCCAAACGGCAATAAGCGTCACAACAAAGGTCGCATCATTGGCATTCTCGATATGGTTGAATTCAAAACCAAGGCTATTCAAAAGAATATAAAGATCGCCCATCAACGGATTGAATAACATCGTACCTAGCAAGCCCGCCACCGGCGGTGCAATGGCATATCCCCACATCAAAAGCGTCTTATAGGACTTTGCCCCGCGAACAACCTCGTCGGCACGTACGGCCAGGAAAAGCGAAATCGCAATCGAAAGGAACGCAACAAGAAATGAAAATACGGCCGTAAAGATCGCTGATTGCAGCCAACTGCCGCTTGACAGGACATCTTTGAAATTACGGAACCAAACGAATTGCGAGGACATCCCGAAAGCGTCCTCAAGCAAGAAAGATTGATAAACCGCCTGGGCTGCAGGCCACAGGAAAAATATCGCAATGATCAGAATTTGTGGTGCCACAAATAAATAAGGCACCGGGCTATGCCCGAATTGTACGCGTTTCATAATTTACGCAAGGCCCCAAGACGACAAGTCACAAATGGAAACAGGGCGGTCATGAAAACCGCCCTGTCTGATAAAGATGATTAGTTGTAGGTATCGTGGAAGCGTTTCAGAAGGCCGTTACCTTCTTCTTCGATCGTGGCGAATGCCTCGTCGATGGTGGCTTCACCATTCATCATTTTGTCGACTTCGCGATAGATAACTTCACGAATCTGGACATAGAAACCAAGGCGATAACCTTTGGTCCACTCGCCGCCTTCTTCGGAAAGCTGCTGGATACCAACTTCGGCGTCCGGGCTTTCTTTATAGTAGCCGTCTTTCTTGGCCAGCTCATAGGCAGCGTTGGTGATCGGAACATAACCGGTTTCTTTGTGCCAGTAGTACTGGGTTTCCGGTTTGGTCAGGAATTGGAAGAATTCAGCAACACCGGCATCTTGTTCGGCGCTATGACCAGAAAATGCGAACAGTGCTGCACCACCGATAAAGGTCGATTTCGGGGCATCGCCCACACCTTTCCAATACGGAAGGGTCGAGGTCCCAAATTCAAACTGTGCGGATTTCTTCAGACCACCAAAGGACCCTGACGAACCGATCCACATAGCAGATTTCTGCTGTAGGAAGGCATCCTGGTTCGCACCCCATGCACGACCATAGTAACCGTAATACCCGGCATCTTTCCAAGCTTTGACGTGCTTCCAGTGATCTTTCAGCGCATCATTGTTGTAAAGAATTTTCACGTCCGTACTGTCGTAACCGTTATTGGCAGTTGCCATCTGCAGGTTGTGACGCGACATAAAGTTCTCAAAGAAGATCCACGGGCTGTGGGACTGTGCAAGACCTTCGTAACCGGCATCTTTCAATTTCGGTGCGATATCTTCAAAGTCCTGCCAGGTTTTCGGTGCTTCCACACCCGCTTTGGCAAGCGCATCTTTGTTGAAATACAGAAGCGGGGTCGAGCTGTTGAACGGCAAGCCGATCATTTTACCCTCGGAATCCGCATAGAAATAGCGAACGCCCGGAATGTAATCATTGATATCAAAGCTGCCACCGTCGGCTTCCATGATATCCTGAACCGGTTTCACAGCGCCCTTGGCATTGATGATCGTCGCAGCACCGGCATCAAAGATCTGGATGATGTTCGGCTGGTTTTTCGCGCGGAAAGCAGCGATACCGGCAGTCATCGTGTCTTCGTAGCCGCCCTTGTTGACTGCTACCAGATGGTATTCATCCTGGCTTGCGTTGAAGTCAGCGGTAATCTGATCAACGACTTCACCAAGGCGGCCATCCATAGCATGCCACCAGGTGATTTCGGTCGCAGCGTTTGCCGTGCTGCCAAATGCAAGCACAGCGGCCGCTGCCATCAGGGTTTTACGAAACATGATCTTCTATCTCCCAAATAAAAACTTGTTCGCGCCAACCGCCTGTTGTTCGGTCGACACAACGCATTCGTTTTCATTCGAGGGGGACGTTTCCTCAAGTGACAGTTTTCGGAAATTTACTTTTGATGCGCGAAATAACCTTTAAAACTGCCGTTTTTTATATTTTAGTGTGCATTCGACCCCTTCAAATGTTCGTATGAACATCGCATAAATCGAACTACTTGCAAAGGTTTTCAATCCTGATGATTGACTTTGTTCGGTGTCGATTCTGCCAATCCAACATTTCGCTTGGATTTCCACCATTGTCACTATTATTGCGTCGTCATGCATATGCAACATTGCAGTGCAGTCGTTTCATTTGCACATGCAAAATGGGCGACCGCTGACCACCCATTTAATGTTCATTCGTGAACATACATTTGAGCATGTTAATCCGGCAATCTCAGTCGGGATTTTTATCGCGCTGAACAAAGACCGATAAAAGGGCTAACCCGCCAGAAACCACCATCAGCAACAACGACAGAGCATTCAATACCGGTGTGGATCCCTGTTTAAGGCGATCAAACATTGCGATTGTCAATGGAGCATCAGATCCCACCAGCATCAGGGTCGTATTGAAATTCTCAAACGACATCAGGAATGCAACGATCCCTGCCCCGACCAACGCCGGTTTTAGAAACGGAATGGTTACAGTCCACAACGCAGCACGACGCGTGGCGCCAAGATTAAGGGCGGCTTCTTCCAGGCTAACATCGAATTTTCGCAATCTGGCCGAAATCACCAATGTCGTGATCGTGGTAACAAAGGCAAATTGCCCAAGAATCACAAGAAACAAACCGGGCCGCAAGAATTCAAGGTCCCAGCCAATCGTGTCTTCAATACCGTTTGCAATCGCATTCGAAAACACAAGGATCGAAATCCCCAAAATGACGCCTGGTATCACCAATGGCGACAATGCAACAACATAAAGAAGGTTCTTTCCCGGGAACTGCGCCCTTTCAAACAGGAACGCATTACACGTGCCTACAGTCACCGACAGCAAAGTCACCCAAAACGCGACGAAGGCTGAAACCCCGACGCTTCCAAGCAGCTTGCTGTCATTGAAAATTCCGATATAGGGCGCTTCATTGCCAAAGAACCATGCCAATGTTCCACCTTCCCACGGCATGGATGGAAACAGACTGTCATTAAAAGCAAAGACACCAACAACAATCAATGGCGCGCTGAGATAGATGAAAAACAGCGTGATATAGCCAGCATAGACACCTTTGTGGAAACGCGACTGGGGTATACTTGGGATCATGGTTGCGTCCTCCCTCAGCCCACTGTTTCTGAAAGTGTCTGACGGCTTATCTTTAAACCGAACCAGACAATCAGCGATGACAATACCAGCAACAAGAAACCGAATGCCGATCCGGATTCCCAATTAAATCGGGTAATGAACTGGGTATAGATTTGTTCGGTAAACCACAGGCTATCCTTGCCCCCCAAAAGGTTCGGCGTCAGATAGTTGCCCAATGTCAGCATGAAGACGACGATGCACCCCGATGCAATGCCGGGCATGGCATGCGGAATGACAATATCACGCGTTACCGTAAAAGCATTCCCGCCAAGATCATATCCCGCCTCGATCAGGCTGTCATCCAGACTGTCCAGAACCGACACCAGTGGCACAACCATAAACAGCATCGATGTATAAACCAGACCAACCATGATTGTGGCATCGTTATACAGCATTTCGACCGGGCCATCGGCAATCCCGGCCCATTGCAGGAAATTGCTAATCACACCACTTTCGCGTAACAGGATCATCCATCCGAATGTCCGCACCAGCTCCGATACCCAGAACGGAATCAGGCACAACAGAAACAGAATACTCTTGCCTTTGCCGCGCATCATTTTGGCGATGTAATAAGATACCGGAAAACCAATCACCAGCGTCAGGACCGTCGCCATGATCGACATCACGGCAGTCCTGACATAGGTGTTCCAGTAAAGTGGCTCGACAAAGAACTCGATATAATTGATCAGGCTAAATTCATATTTACCATATGAAATCCGTTCATGCAGCGATACCAGCAGCAAATCGATATGCGGCAGGATCACCAGCAAAAAAAGCCAAAGCACCAAAGGCATTGCAAGCAACACAGCACCAAACCGTATCGTACCGCTGGTCTTGCCCCCTTTTGTTACAGGCGCCGGATTTGTCATGCCACCGCCCCTTGCGTTGTCACGCCTTGCTTCACCGTGCGGACAAAACACCGCGTCTGATCTGCCCCCCAAGTCAGGTTAACCACGTCACCCGCCCTCAGATTGGCAAATGCACCGGTTTGTGGCAAAGCAACAGTCATTTCATGACCTGTTTGGGCATCGCGGACCTGAACGCTACTGGCCGCACCATTAAACAGGACGTTCTCGACTTTGGCCTGAATGCCGTTATCGGTCTTGCCCTGTCCATCAATTGCAATCGCTTCGGGCCGGACAAAGACGTCAACCGATTGACCTTCTGCCAGATCAGGATGAACGCTGCGTGATGCCAGAACCATCCCGCCAGTCGGCAGATTAATGGCAATATTATCTTCCTGCATCGCGCCAACAATCCCTTGCCAGCGATTACTTTCGCCGACGAAACCGGCAACAAAGGCCGTTTGCGGATTGTAATAAAGGTCCTGTGGTGCGCCGACCTGCTCAAACCGGCCCGCATTCATCACGGCCACCTGATCGGACATTACAAGAGCTTCGGACTGATCATGGGTGATGTAAACAAAGGTCGTGCCGATTTCGTTCTGCAACTGTTTAAGTTCGACCTTCATATGTTCGCGCAGTTTAAGGTCAAGCGCGCCCAAAGGTTCGTCCAGCAACAAAACAGCGGGCTCCAGCACCAAACACCGCGCAATCGCAATGCGCTGTTTTTGCCCCCCTGAAAGCTGGTTGATCTGTTTCGGGCCAGAATCCGGCAGACCAACACGCGCCAGCGTATCATTAACCTTGTGCTCGATTGTCGCACGGTCAACACCCCGGCGTTTCAATCCATAAGCAACGTTTTCCGCGACATTCATCATCGGGAAAAGTGCTAGATGCTGAAACACCATATTCACCGGGCGGCGGTTCGGCGGAACCCCCAAAACCGATGATCCCTTAATCAGGATATCCCCCGATGACGGGGCCTGAAAACCGGCCAACATGCGCAACAATGTGGTTTTGCCGCAACCGCTTGGTCCAAGAATGGAAAAAAAGGATCCTTTGGGAATGGTCAGTGAAATAGTGTCTACCGCGGTAAAAGCATCAAAGTTTTTGACCACGTCACGACATTCAAGGTCAAATTGATCTGCCATAGGATCCTGCTGCATGAAATGAATTATCGATGCCGTTTTAACAACGATCATCGCAGAAATGAAAAAATGCAATGTCCCCGGCTGTAATCGCCGGGGACAAAATCATCCGATAAGGATCGGATCACAAGACATAGATTAGTTCGACTGTGCAGCTTTCACACGGTCAAGCGTCTTGCCTTCAAGGGTTTCCAAACCTGCGGGAACCGTCGGATACCATTTAATGTTATCAAGGGCTTCTGCAGGGAAGCTACCTTGGAACTGCGCTTTAAGTTTGTCCTCAGCAAAGGCGTCGGCACCTTTGGATGCGGTGAAGTTCCCGGCACTTGCGGTGATTTTGGCTGCGATTTCCGGCTGCATCACAAAATTGATCCACTTATAGGCAGCATCTTCGTTTTTGGTCTTCCGCGGCAGGACAAAGGTATCGATCCAGCCAAGCGCACCCGATTTCGGCGCAACAAAGGTGATATCGGCATTGTCGTTATTGAGCTTCCAGCCACCGGTATCCCATGCCATTGCCGCAACGACTTCACCCGAACGTACCAGATTCAGCAACGCATCGCCGCCTTCCCAATAGGTTTTAACGTTCGGCTTACACTCAACCAGTTTCTTTTCAACCGCATCAAGTATTTCCTGATACTTGGCTTCGTCACCATAGGCTGCAAACGGGTCCATCCCCATTGCAAAAGCAAAACCAATCAGGGTCGGACGCTTCAGACGGTACGAAACCTTGCCTGCAACGTCGGCATTACAAAGATCGGTGTAATCCTGAACGCCAACTGCCTTGGTGGTGTCAACGATCAGTCCGCTGGTGCCCCAAACATGCGGAACGCCATACACTTTGCCATCAAGGGTGGTGTTGGATTTAGTTGCTTCCAACATCGACGGGATGAATTTTGCAGTGTCAAGTTTCGAAAGATCGATCGGCTTATAGATGCCGTATTCAAGCTGCGCACCGGAAATACGATCCTGAGACGGCTGGGCAAGGTCAAAGCCGCCACCGCCTGTTGCGCGAAGCTTGGAAATCATGTCTTCATTGTTCGAAAGCGTAACTTCAACCTCAATGCCGGTTTCTTTTTCAAACATCTCAACGACGTCATCAGGGGCATAACCGCCCCAGGTCAGCAAGCGAAGCTCATCAGCCTGTGCGTTCGCGCCAAGCATCATCATTCCGGCAAGGGCCGTAAGCCCGAGCAAAGAACCATGCAGTGCGCCATGCTTCTTAGACATTTAATTTTCCTCTCTGTTGACGGATCGGCACTTCCCCTGTCCGACGTCAATGCATTCTGTGGCATTGCTGACGTTCCAGGACGGCACCAGTATCGCAAAAAACTTTGTTGAAACGAAAGCAAAAACGATCATTTTGCGTTCTTTTGAACAATTCGTTTCAATTTTCACCGCGAACACTGATTTTCCGCAAGTTAAACTTCTGCAACAATTTTTTAGATCAAGACGCCCAATATGGCCTGATCCGAACATGAAAAAAGGGGCCGTCGCCATGACCGCCCCTTTGCATTCAAATATTCACCCCTAAAACCCTAGGCGGTGTTTACATTCAGGATTCCC
>NZ_JFKB01000039.1 GCF_002115745.1 Thalassospira alkalitolerans | reverse complement strand
ATCGGATTTGCACGGGCTACTTTGTCGCAATACCTTGAAAGATAAATATCTTCCTGCGGTTTTGCTTCGCGTATCCGCACAAATCTGATTGACCATTTCAAACAAATTAATGGGTCCTGACCCTAATGATTCGGATTAATATTGGCCCCCGGTCAAAAGATTATAAGGTGTGCCGCCATAATTATCTCCTTGCTGAAATCCGCACCCTCGGCCCACGATCAGCACTCTTTGTCGGTATCCCCATTTCCGCGCCGATTCCAGATGGATTTTCCCCCGGCCCTTGCAAACCGGGCATAATTTCGCTTGACGGGATGTTATGATATAACATAACACATGATAACCAACTCAAACGCCCCTCCCCCTCGCACACCGGATTGAATGATGCTCAAATCACCCTCACTGTTTCGCCGTCTTCTTTTGGCTTCTGCTTTGTTTGGCCTGCCTGCGTCGGCCTATGCCGCCGATGCCCCATCGGTTGTGGTTTCAATCAAGCCGATCCACGGCATTGCCAGCGCCATCATGAAAGATGTTGGCACGCCAACATTGCTGATTGATGGTGCCGCATCGCCGCATGCCTATTCGCTACGGCCAAGCGAAGCCCGCGCCCTTCAGGACGCCGATCTGGTGATCTATGTGTCACATGCGCTTGAGGGTTTTCTTGAAAAGCCGCTGGAAAGCCTTTCGGGCAATGCCCATCAATTGGAACTGGTCGATATTTCCGGTCTTGCCCTGCGTCATATGCGCGAAGGCGGTGCATGGGAAGCCCACAGCCATGACCATGGAGGCCACGATGACGATGACCATGATCATGCTGACGATCATGACCATGATCACGACCATGACGACGCGGATCACGACGCGCATCATGACGATGATGACCACGATCATGCCACTGCCGCACATGATGATCACGATGAACATGATGCGCATGAGCATGAAGAACATGAACACGAAGATGGCATCGATCCCCATATCTGGCTGGATCCCGCCAATGGTGCGTCCATTGCCAAAGCGATTGCCGACGAACTGGGCGAAATTGACCCCGATCATCGGGCGACCTATCAAGAAAATTTGAAAAAGTTACTTGCCAGCCTTGCAGCACTTGGGAATGATCTGGATAACCAGCTTGCACCGGTCCGCAATAAATCCTTTGTCGTGTTTCATGATGCCTATCAATATCTCGAAGCAGGATTTGATCTGAATGCGGTCGGTTCGATCACGGTTTCCCCGGAACAAAAGCCCGGAGCCCGGCGCCTGCATGAAATCGAAGATAAAATCCGCGAAAGCGGCGCTGTTTGCGTCTTTGCCGAGCCGCAATTCCGCCCGGCAATTGTCGAGGCCGTGGTCGCTGATACCGGCGCCCATATCGGAACTCTTGATCCGTTGGGCGCTGACATTGATGCAGGCCCGGATGCCTATCAGGAAATCCTTAAACAGAATGTCGCGGCCTTGGCAGATTGCCTTTCGGGTTCGTAATCTTTGTGCCGGTATGCTTGTGACCGCCCTTTGGGCGGGATCGGGCATGCCGGCCTTTGCCCATCCCCATGTCTGGATCGATGCCGATGCCCAGATGGTCTTTGAAAACGACAAAATCACCGCAATCACGATCCATTGGCTGTTTGACGATCTTTTCAGCATGACCCTGATTGACGAGTTTGATGAAAACCACGATCTGCGCTTTTTCGATCAGGAAAACACCGCCGTTCATGACAATGCCTTTGTCGCCCTTGCCGATGTTTCCTGGCTAACCCATTTGCGGACCAACGAAAAACTGGTCTCGTTTAAGGGGGCCAAGGATTTCAAGGCTGATATTACCGATGATCGCCGGGTCAGCTATGATTTCACCCTGATGCTTAATGAACCGCTTGATCCGACCAAGGATAACATCGCGTTATCGGTCTATGATGCGGAATTCTATATTGATGTTGCCTTCACAGAAGTCGATCCGATCCTGTTTCGCGGCAACACCAAAACCAAGTGCCATTACGAAATGAGCGAAGATGACAAGAACCGCATCTATTTCGATCTGGTTTCGCCAATCCGTGCCGACCTTGTTTGCCAGCACGACCTGGCGAATGCCGGTTCTGATCATGGCCTTGCTGGCGACGATCTTCTTTCTGTCCAATAATCCGGCACTGGCGCAATCAGGCAATCTTCTGGGGCGCGGCGTGACGGCTGACACCCCGGCAGATACCGAAAACCCCGGCACAGATGAGCGCGCAAACAACCTGATCACCCTGCCCGACTGGTTATCCGATATCGTTGGTCAGCTCGTCATCATCCAGACAAAGCTGAACCGTCAGATGACCGCGACGCTGCGCAGTGCCAAAACCGGCGATGCATGGTGGCCGGGATTGACGATCATTGCGCTGTCCTTTGCCTATGGCGTATTTCACGCCGCAGGCCCCGGCCATGGCAAGATGGTCACCACCACCTATTTCCTGTCACGTGATGCCGGATGGAAACAGGGTGTTGCCATGGGCAGCCTGATCGCAGGCGTTCAGGCGACCACCGCCATTGTCCTTGTCGGGTCTTTGACGCTGATCCTTAACCTTGGCCCGGCGGCGATCACCCAGAACGGGTTGATCCTTGAAGCCATATCCTATGCCCTGATTGCCGGATTGGGGATGGTGATGTGCCTTCGTATTTTGCAGGGCCGCGATGATTGTTGTGATCATGGCGGACATGATCATGATCACTCTCACAACCATGATCACCACGACCACAGCCCCGAACAGCCCCATGACCATCACCATGACCACCATCACCATGACGATGCCCCGTCACACGAACAGGATGCCGCCCGAAAAAGCCGCTGGCAAATGATTGCCGGGGGCATCGTTGTCGGCCTGCGGCCCTGTACCGGGTCGATCCTTGTTCTGTTATTTACGCTGGCCAATGGGTTATTCCTGATTGGCATTGCATCGGCCTTTGCCATGGCGGCCGGTGTGGCATTGACCATTAGCCTGATCGGTCTTGCCGCAATTGGCATTCGCACCGGCACTCAACATATGTTCAGCCTGTCGGAAACCACATCGGGTTTGCTTCGGCGCGGGGTCGGATTGGGCGGTGCGGGATTGATCACATTGTTTGGTGTGATGTTGTTGTTATCATCAGCCCGTCAACTAGGCTGGTTGTAACCCGCCGCAAACCGGCATATATCGGACCGCATTATAAGTCGTGCTTGTATTCCGGGTTGATGTTCCGGGTTGCCTGAATCAGCGCATCCATCACCATCCGCACGGCTGGCGACCGCCGGATATCGGGGTGGACAACCATCCAGACCGGTTTGCTGATATCGCAATCCTCATCACTGACAATCAGTTCAAGGCGGCGGTCCTCGTCGCCGATATAGCGCGGCAAGATGCCAAGCCCATATCCCGCTGCAATAAAGGATCGCACGGTTTCCGTATCATCGGCGCGCACCCGAACAGGCAATTCACGGTCCAGTTTTTGCCAGACCCAATTCTGTTGCTTTTCCCCGACAGAGCTTCGCTCGTCACCGCAAAATTCCCAGTCTTTGGCCGGTGTAACATCGCAATATCCCCTGATCGCATAGATGCCCAAACGCAGAGTGGTCAATTTACGCACCACCAACCCGTTCTGATCCGGCTGCACCATCCGCACCGCCACATCGGCTTCGCGGCGCGCCAGATTGGCCACCACACTGGACCCCAGTATTTCATATTGCAGATGTTTCTGGTCTTTCAGAACCTCGGCCAAATGCGGGGCAAACAACAGCCGCCCCGCCGCAGGCGGCACCGCAATCCGCACCACACCATAGGCGGTTTCATCGCCATGCGCCTGTCGTTCAAAGGCTAGAACATCGTCTTCGATCTTGGCGGCAACCGGCACAAGGTTTGATCCGGCCTCGGTCAGGGACCAACCGGTCGCCAACCGATCAAACAACCGCGATCCAAGATCCTGTTCCAAAGCCTCAATCCGGCGCGCAACCGTGGTGTGATCCTTTTTAAGGCGGCGGGCGGCACCCGATAACGTGCCTTCGGCGGCCAGCACGACGAAATACCGCAAATCATTCCAGTTCATGATGCCTGCCTTACCTTATCCTGACTTGCCCAACCTGCGCAAATTTGCACAAGTATATCGCATTTTATCCATATTACGTAATTTTTATGCGCATGAGAAAGTCCGTTCACAGACAAAAACCACCCTTGATCAAGGAGACCGGATGATGAGAGGACATATCAGCATCACACACACCACCGCCTGCCAAAACGGCATCCAACAGGCACTTGGTTCAAAATCAGCCCGCACCGGAAATCTGTTGATGGCAGCCTTTGGTCGCCTGATCGCGGCCTATAAACACCATCAAAGCCGCCGGGCCATTTTGCGGCTGAACGATTCTCAGCTGCGCGATATCGGACTGGAACGGTCGTTTGATGGCAGCATATGTGAAAGAAACTAACCCCGAGATCAAAGCGGCCACCCGATACAAAGGCCTGTGACCCTGAGTTTCAAGGTCTTTACAATCGACCGGCAATCGACACGCTTTGATATGTGCCTCCCTCAGGCCGCAAAAGAGATCCCCTTTTGGGGGTCTCTTTTTGTTTGAAAGATCACACCTGAAATTCGTCAGAAATACTATCGGCCGCCTTGATCAGGGCATCCATGACCAGACGCACACCGGGGGATCGGCGCATATCGGGGTGAACCACCATCCATGCCGTTTCACGGCTTTCGCCCGTGGTATCCGCCCGGATTAAATCAAGACGGCTGTCACCATCGGCCAGATAGCGCGGCAAAACACCCACCCCGTGCCCGGCGGCAATGAACTGACGGACGGATTCCGTATCATCGGCCCGAAAACGACAGGGCAATTCGCGGCCCATCAGTTTACGCACCCAGTCCTTTTTCGACGCCCCGTAAGTGGTATCTTCGTAACCACAAAATTCCCAGTCTTCTTCGCGAACCCGATCAACATATCCCGACGCAGCATAAAGCCCGACGCCCAGTTCGACCAATTTTCGGGTAATCAGCCCCGGTTCATGCGGTGCGATCATGCGCACGGCAATGTCGGCTTCGCGCCGGGCCAGATTGACAACATTGGACGCACCGATGACTTCGAATTCAAGCCCCTTATGCGCGGTCAAAAGCTGTGCCAGACGCGGTGCAAACAACACCCGGCCCGCTACGGGTGGCACAGAAATCCGCACCACACCATGGGCGGCTTCATCCCCCTTGGCCAAACGTTCAAAACTAAGGGCTTCTTCTTCGACCCGTTCGGCCACAGGTACAAGGTTTTGCCCGGCAAGGGTTAATTGCCAACCGCGCGGCAACCGATCAAACAGCTTGGTCCCCAACGCATCTTCCAATGCCTCTATCCGGCGCGCGACGGTTGTATGCTCCTTGCGCAGGCGCCGTGCCGCCCCAGAAAGGCTGCCTTCTTCAGCAAGGATCAGGAAATAACGCAGGTCGTTCCAGTTCATTTGATCAGGTCCTTTTTTGATCCGATCATTTTTGCACATTAACTATGCAAAACAACCAAATTCCCGTTTTATTTTGCATATGAGAGGATCACGGCATCAAAGGATAGACACACCCGATCATCAGGAGGCCGTTATGGCACATCACGTCGCACAGCATCATGTTCCGCACCACGCCGCCCCGTTTGATATCGCACCCGATCCGACGGCCAACCGTTTGCCATTTGGCAACCTGATCAGCAAGATCACCCATTATTCGGTTGAAGCCCGCAAACGCAAAAACCACCGTGAAGTTCTGGCGACGCTAAATGATGAACAACTGCTTGATATCGGGCTTGAACGCAAATTTGACGGCCATCGCTGGTATGTCACGCGCATTACCAAAATGTAGGCCATCACGCCCCCATTCGCACCACCAAGAAAACGCTAAAAGAGCTCCGTTATCGGGGCTCTTTTGCATTAGGGGCTGTGGCATATCTATTTAGGGTCAGGACCGGGAGTCAGAACTCTAGGTGTTGTTTACATTCATTGACAACATT
>NZ_JFKB01000038.1 GCF_002115745.1 Thalassospira alkalitolerans | reverse complement strand
ATTGACCATTTCAAACAAATTAATGGGTCCTAACCCTAGATCGTGACGGCTTCAACCGTTTCCTTCAAAAGGCTGGCACTGCGATGCAGCGCATCACGTTCCCCCACATCCAGATCCGGGAAAAGATCGGTCATCACACCATCCGCCCCGATCACACGCGGGATCGACAGCGCCACATCCGAAACACCTTGGATTTCAGCATTAACCACCGATACGGTCAACACATCCTGCTGATCCTGGGCAATCGCCTTGATAATTCGCGCAAGCCCGGCGCCAATCCCGTAATAGGTCGCCCCCTTGCCCTTGATAATCTTATAGGCAGCATTGCGAACACCATCATCGATCTGGGCCCGCACATTGGCGGTAATCGCCGACCCAACCTGTGCTGCAACATCGGCCAGTGAAAGCGAGCCTACCCGCGCATTTGACCAGGCCAGAACCTCGCTATCGCCATGTTCACCAAGAACATAGGCATGCACCGATTGCGGCGAAATGCCAAGATGGCGCCCCAACAAACTGCGGAACCGCGCGGTATCAAGGATCGTGCCCGACCCGATCACCCGCGACGCCGGAAGCCCCGATAACCGCACCGTAATCTGGGTCATGATATCGACCGGGTTGGACGCAATCAAAAGGATCGCATTCGGCACCACACGCAAAACATTGCCCACCACATCGCGAAACACCGCCGCATTACGTTCTAATAGTGCTAGCCGCGTTTCTCCGGGTTTCTGACTAACCCCGGCGGCCAGGATCACCACCGACGCCCCGGCAAGCCCGTTATAATCGCGGGCCTCAACCATGGTCGAAGACATAAACGGCACTGCATGCGCAATATCTTCGGCCTGCGCAACCGCCAGACCATGATCGCGATCGACCAGAACGACCGAACTGGCAATCCCCATCAGTGCAAGCGCATAACCTGCCGAACTTCCGACCATCCCGGCCCCAACGATCCCGACTTTCATCATAAACTCTCGTCAATTCAGGTTGCATGACAGGCGCAAGTATCAATCCCGACATCTACAATGGAAAGCGAAAATAGTCCCCGCCGCCGCATCACACGACCGACACATCGATAAAATCTATGAAATTTAAAAAAATTACCTATTTACCCTATCGATAAAAAAAGCGTTACCTTGACCTACAACATCGCTTCTGACGTCGCGCCATGATTTAATAACTTTATCTTATTGCGATCAGAAGTTTGCATATTACCTTGAACATGGAAGCTTCGCGTCGACATGTTCGATTATTCGTATCGTCACCATAGCTTTGCCTGAAGACCCATCAGGAAAGGCACCTGAAGACAATACAATACGGCAGGTTCACAATCATCCATCGTGGCCTTAGCGCAAATGCCCTCTGGGCGGAACCTTGCCGGGATCAGGACCCAAGAACAGCTAGCCAATACGGGAGAGAGAAATGGACGGAAAGCATACAACAGGAAAATGTCCGGTCATGCATGGCGGTCAAACCGCCCTGGGCACCACGGTAACCGACTGGTGGCCGAATGCCCTGAACTTTGACATCCTTCATCAGCACGACGCCAAAACCAACCCGCTTGGCGAAAACTTCGACTACGCCGAAGAGCTCAAAAAGCTTGATGTCGAGGGGCTTAAAAACGATCTTCGCGCCCTGATGAATGAAAGTCAGGAATGGTGGCCCGCCGATTGGGGCAGCTATGTCGGCATGTTTGCCCGCGTTGCCTGGCATTCTGCCGGTTCCTATCGTCTGGCCGATGGCCGTGGCGGTGGCGGCACCGGCAATCAGCGTTTCGCCCCGCTGAACTCCTGGCCTGATAACGTCAATACCGACAAAGGCCGTCGTCTGCTCTGGCCGATCAAAAAGAAATACGGCAATAAAGTTTCCTGGGCCGATTTGATCATCCTGTCGGGCACCATCGCCTATGAAGTCGCCGGTTTGAAAACCTTTGGCTTTGCCTTTGGCCGCAAAGACATTTGGCACCCGGAAAAAGACACCTATTGGGGCGCTGAAAAGGAATGGCTGGCCCCAAGTGACAGCCGCTATGGCGATCTGACAAAACCCGAAACCCTGTCAAACCCGCTTTCCGCCGTTCAGATGGGCCTGATCTATGTGAATCCCGAAGGTGTCAACGGCCAACCCGACCCGGCCAAAACCGCCCTTCAGATCCGCGAAACCTTTGCCCGTATGGCCATGGATGACGAAGAAACCGCCGCCCTGACTGCGGGTGGTCACACCATTGGCAAATGCCATGGTAACGGCGATGCCGCTAATCTGAGCGCCGAACCCGAAGCCGCCGATGTTACCGCACAGGGCATGGGCTGGATGAATACCAAGGGCCGTGGCATTGGCCGCGACACGGTTGTATCGGGCATCGAAGGGGCTTGGACCAAAAACCCGACCCAGTGGGATATGGGCTGGTTCGATCTGTTGTTCGGCTATGACTGGGAATTGAAAAAAAGCCCGGCCGGCGCATGGCAATGGATGCCGATCAACATCAAAGAAGAAGACATGCCGGTTGACGTTGAAGACCCGTCAATCCGTTGCATGCCGATCATGACCGATGCTGACATGGCGATGAAGGTTGATCCGATCTATAACGCCATCTGTCAGAAATTCATGAAAGACCCGGCATATTTCTCCGACGTCTTTGCCCGTGCGTGGTTCAAGCTGACTCACCGTGACCTCGGCCCCAAAGCTCGTTATATCGGCCCGGATGTTCCGGCCGAAGACCTGATCTGGCAGGACCCGATCCCAAACGTGGATTACACCCTGTCCGATGCCGAAATCGCCGATCTCAAAGCCAAATTGCTCAGCAGTGGCCTGACCAGTGCCGAGCTGATCAACACCGCTTGGGATTCTGCCCGCACCTATCGCGGGTCGGACATGCGCGGTGGTGCCAATGGGGCCCGCATTCGCTTGGCCCCGCAAAAAGACTGGGCAGGTAACGAACCGGCCCGTCTTGCCAAGGTTCTCAAAACACTTGAAGGCATTCAGGCCGGTTTGGCCAAAAAAGTCAGCCTCGCCGATCTGATCGTGCTGGGCGGGACGGCAGCCGTTGAAAAGGCCGCCAAAGACGCCGGTGTCAATATCACCGTACCCTTTGCACCGGGTCGGGGGGACGCCACCGACGAGATGACCGATGCCGCAAGCTTCGATGCCCTTGAACCGCTGGCCGATGGCTATCGCAATTGGGTAAAAGAAGACTACACCGTCTCACCCGAAGAAATGATGCTGGACCGGACCCAGCTCATGGGCCTGACCGCCCCGGAAATGACGGTGCTTGTTGGCGGAATGCGGGCTCTTGGCACCAACCATGGCGGCACCAAACATGGTGTATTCACCGATCGCGTTGGTAAATTGACAACCGACTTCTTCGTTAATCTGACCGACATGGCCTATACGTGGAAACCGGCGGGCGACAACCTTTACAACATCGTTGATCGCAAAACCGGCGCCACCAAATGGACCGCCACCCGCGTTGATCTGGTCTTTGGCTCAAACTCAATCCTGCGCGCCTATGCCGAGGTCTATGCCCAGGACGACAACCACGAGAAGTTCGTCAAGGATTTCGTCGCGGCTTGGGTCAAGGTGATGAACGCGGATCGGTTTGATCTTGCGTAAGGGTTTACAGCTTTGAGATGATTTGGATTGGAGCTTTTGGGCTCTGACGAACGAACACCCCCGATCGTGAGGTCGGGGGTGTTTTTTGACCAGTCCGCCACTTGTTAGTCAAAGTCAGATCTCGCCTAACTATATATTAAAACTTGAGGATGTAACTTTCCTGTGAGATACAACACAAAAAATAAATCTGATAAGAATAACCTCAGGACAAGCTATGAAAAAAATATCCGCCATTGATCTTTTCTGTGGGGCTGGCGGCTTGACTCACGGCCTTATCAAAGCGGATGTGAACGTGGTCGCAGGTTTCGATATTGAGAACTCCTGCAAACACGCATATGAGAAAAATAATCCTGGGGCCAAATTCTATGCTGAAGACGTTTCTCTATTAGATTCCGATTTTATTTCATCATTGTATCCTGAAGGACATATCCGCTTGTTGGCTGGATGTGCTCCATGCCAACCATTCTCGACCTACTCACAAGGAAGAGATGTTAGATCTGACAAGAAATGGCCTCTATTATACTCCTTTGCTAGCCTTATAGAGTCCATCCACCCAGAACTCGTTACAATGGAAAACGTACCTGATGTTACAAAGCATGAGGTTTACCATGACTTCGAGAAGAAGCTGCGAAAACTTGGATACATAGTTTGGGCAGAACGGGTCTATTGCCCTGACTTTGGAATGCCTCAAGAAAGAAAGCGGCACGTCCTTCTTGCATCCCGGATTGGGGAAATTGAACTAAAAAAACCAGAGCCCAATCCCGACTACCCCAAGACCGTAGCGGATACAATAAAGAAACTACCTCCTCTGTCCGCTGGAGAGCAACATAGTGAAGACCCCCTCCACATCTGCGCTTCGCTATCCCCATTGAACTTGATGCGCATAAAAGCATCCAAACCGGGCGGATCATGGAAAGATTGGCCTACAGAGCTCGTTGCTGAATGCCATAAAAAGGAAAGCGGGAAAACGTACAGTGGTGTTTACGCACGAATGATGTGGGACAAGCCTAGTCCCACAATGACAACTCAGTGTTACGGGTATGGCAATGGACGCTTCGGTCACCCAGAACAGGACAGAGCTATATCTCTCAGAGAAGCAGCAATGCTACAGACGTTCCCTCAAAGCTATGAATTCACCCCTCCTGATCAAAAGATTCAGATTTCAACAATCGGGAAAATGATCGGCAATGCTGTCCCTGTTGCACTCGGAAAAGTAATTGGCGAAACATTTATTGAGCATCTGCAAGTTCATTCAGGAGCTACGACCGACGCAATTCGCTCAGTTTCCTGAAGGTTTAGCTCCTTTGATTTTGGCTCGTACCCAAGGTATTTGCAAATTACGACCATCTTTTCTGCGATCTTATCTGCCTCCTTTGATTCCAAAACGACACCATCCTCTCCGTGGCTAATATTCGTCCATTCTGCCTTAGTATTTAGTGGTTGCTGAGGAACATAACTATCAATGCTAATCACATCATGGTCACTTTTCGCGATCCAGCCAGCGCCCACCTCCGAAACAGCCCCCCAGCTTTTGGACATTTGTTCGCTCGTAACGTACAAAACGAAAATCTTTTCTGTTGAGTAACTCTCAACAAAGAACTCTCTTAAATATTCAAATATTTCCACCTGAGGGAACTTAACAGGAATTCGTGATTCCGCGTTCTCTGAGTTCGTGTAAATTATGTGCTCCGGCGGAACATCATTAAACAACAACAACTTATAGACGAAATCACATACAGCCTTGTCGGCCTTTGTATGACTGAGTAGTATTCTTCTCTTTTCAGAATCTATTTTTGACTTAACGCCCATATCAGGCAGGTTCATATTAATTGCTTGCGCGACAGCATCTTGTATTAATCTCATATCAAGATTTTCTCTATTATCCGCACTGCCAGCTATATTTTTCACCGCCGACTCAGCAGCATGGATCTTAAAGTTCTCAATTAATCCTTTAAACGTTTGTTCGCGCTTTTTATCTTTTTCTTGCTTCTCTCTCTGGCTTTTTTCTTTTTTCAACGCTGTATATTTTGCTCGAAGCGAAACAATTTTAGGCAGAAGTTCGTTCTTCACATAATCTTTAACCATCTGAAAACGCGGATCATCGCTTTTGTAACCTTGTCGGTTACTAAGGGCCATATCTGGCAGTTCAGTTTCTTCGAACAAATCTACATGAAGCTGCCCAACAATATATACCTCATTCAAAGCATTTTTACCTACAATTGGCAGAATATTAAATTCACCTAGCTTCTTATTTGATAACAATGAAATAAAGTTGTCTGGAAAATCAGTATCCGTCTGCTTATGACCCCGCGTAGACCTATATGCTCCCACCCATCCTTTAATGACCACGGCGTACTCTTCTTCACGACCTTGCTTATTTTTTAATTTTATCTTTTTTTCGTGATGCTCTTCGTTTTTCATTAGAAGAGAATTTGCATTCTTCACTTCATTTAGCTGGCAGTCGAAATACTTAGAAAGCTCCCGAAAGGGATCACCCAGTGTAATTAATGCCCCAAGATCTTTAACTAAGCTCTCATCAACACTCTTAATCACTCGTTCTTTCGCTCCACGAACTACATGGATTCGAAATGTCTCATCTACCATCGGAAATATTTTCAGCAGATTCTTCGCAACAACATCGAGTGTCCTGTGCAACTTATACTGGGGATTTTTCATAACTATTGATGTGCCACTGCCCTCAACTTTCCGGAAAATGACGTTTTCTTCCGGAATAGCCTCAAGCTTTTTATCATCCGCCACATGTCTTGAGAGAATGAAGCCAGACTTATCGCCATCTTTTATCGTATGAATTTCGACGTTCTCAGAAACAGATAGGGCTGCCAATTTCCCGACGCCCTTTCTTCCCATCTTCCTTCTTTGCTTACCGCTACCGCTAACGTAAGCATCATCTGGTGATGTTCTTGTTTCTTGTGCAACATGGAGATATTTTTGAACGTCACCTTCTACGTAAGACATTCCTGCCCCATCGTCTTCGACGATAATTGAGTCATCCTCGTCTTCTATGACGTAGACATTCTTGGCATTTGCATCGTAAGCATTTGCCAGCAATTCACCTAATATATAGTAGATATTTGTGTATAGGCTGGGGCCTAATAGCTCTAGGATTCGAGGGTCAATGTTGATTTCGTATTCTTTTTCGTTCATTCATTCCCTCCTAGTACTTTAGAAATCACATATTAGCTATTCCACTAGTAGATACACAACGATAACGTGTCAATCAGCTCGCAGCTTGTTTTGATTGAATTTTTACAGTCGCAACCTACCAGCACGAAAAAAACGGGGACAGATTTATTTAATGGTCAATCAGATTACGGATTGGCTGGAGTATGCGGCTCGACGCAGTCTGCGCGCGGCTTCGCCGTGCTCGACCTTCAGACTAAAAACGTGCCACTGGCACGTTTTCTATACGTCTTCAGCCTTCAAGTTATGAGAAGGCTCAAAAGCCAAGGAAGGTCGCAGGTTCGAATGCTGAACCAAGACTAAACGACAAAACCCCGCCAATGGCGGGGTTTGATCGTTTGGTTGCGGGGGCAGGATTTGAACCTGCGAC
>NZ_JFKB01000037.1 GCF_002115745.1 Thalassospira alkalitolerans | reverse complement strand
GTCCGTAGGTCTACCGTTAACCTATTCCCCAGCAGTACTTTTGTCGCAACCGTGTGTGCAGTACGGCGTGTGGATTAATCGAACGCGAAATCATTGTCAACATCTAGTGTGTGTTCGTTCCGGTCCATATTGTCCTAATAGGCATGTCAAATTTGGCCGGGCTGGGCAGGATCTATCACGGGCGGATTTGGTGTCCTCGTGAAGGCCAGCCTGCCAATTTTTTCGCACTGTCAGGAATATATCGAAAGATTGCAGCGCCGTTTGTACGGGCATTTGGGCTTGCTCTTGCCCAGCACGATACGTCTTTCATCTCGCGATGCACGATAATAATAGGCCAAATCAACACCTGGGGTGCAATTGCAGGTTGACAATGCCGGGTAACTAATTAGTAAGTATCAGTAAAATGTCCTAGGATAAGTTATGTTTTGAGGTCGGAACGCGTCATTATCTTTTGAGAAAGATGATGCAGCGTATCATTCGATGACAGTGTTCTGGTCTTAATCCAAAGTAAAAAATGCTAGGTCTCTTGGGGTGTTTTAACGAGGTCAGTTAGGATACCTTCATATGGGTTTTCGTCAGTGTCTTGGTAATCACGCCTCTTGGCTTGCCATAAGTGCGGGGCTTGTCGCTATTGGTGTGCCTGCTATGTCAGCTCAGGCTGCCGATCAAAACATCACGACGAACAGCCCGGGCACCATATCGTTAGCAGTTGGTGATAATTTATCGATCTCCTCAACCGGGACCATTAGTCAGGCCGCAGTGTCTGGTGCTGTGACGATTGGTGATATTACAAATGATGGCGTCATCACAGGCGTAACAAATGGTATCGTTAACGCTTCCGGAACAATTGGCACTGTGACGAATACTGGCCAGATCAAGGGCACGCAAAATGGTGTTTCAATTAATTCTGGCGACATCAATTACATTACCAATTCAGGAACAATTACAGGAACCGGTAATACTGGCGTCAGAATGGGTGCTGGGGGTTCTATCGGCACGCTGTCGAATGCCGCGGGTGGTACCATCACAGGCGGTTCCTCAGGTATTTTGCTTAGCAGTTCCACAATTGGCACCCTGACCAATGCAGGCTTCATTTCAGGAACCTTTTATGGGGTTTTTGGTTTCGGTACCATCAATGCTATCGATAATAGCGGAACGATATCCGGGCAAACCGGGATACGCACGAATGGTGTCATTGGCTCTTTGGCCAATAGCGGCACCATAACCGGCACTAACGCCGGTATTTTCAAATATGGTCCCGCTTCAACGATCAGTACCGTGACCAATAGCGGGACCATCAGTGGTGCGACCGCGGCATTTAACGTTTCAACTGGCGCTATTGATACTATCGCCAATACCGGTGTGATCGCCGGGAATATCAACATTTCCACTGGCGCTGATGTGACGTTTACCGGCGGCAGTGGTACTGTTGTCGGCACCCTGACGGGGTATACTGCGGGCACGACGGGGACGATTACGGCCGGGGATGTGACTTTTCTTTCTGGCGCAATGCTTCTGGAAGACAACATTAATGCCAGTTCCGGCACAGGCACTGTCACCAATAGCGGCACCCTTTACGTCAACAAAGCCATTAATGTTACCGGGAATTACAGCCAGTCATCTTCGGGTACTTTGGTGATCGGGGTGAGTAATGCAACCTATGGTCAAATCGTTGTATCCGGGTCTGCGGCCCTTGCCGGTCAGGTCAAAATCGTTGAAATCAGTACCGGTGCTATTGAGGCAGGTGATACTTTCACCATTATCAATGCATCAGGCGGTTCAACCGGCACTTTTTCCACCATTTCGATTACCGGTGCGAATTACAGTACCGTCACGTCGGGTGACGGGTCTTCGATCAGCATTATGTCAGGTTCTTCAGGCGGATCGCCTTTATGGCAATCAAGGGGTCAAAACGCCGGACAGGCATCCTTGGGGCAGGCGCTTGACGCGCTGTCGAACGACGCAGCTTATAGCGATATGTTGACCAAGATTAGCGCGCTTTCGTCGTCGGGACAAACTCGTGCGATGCAGCAATTGGCACCTGCCGTGGCCTCGGCCAATATGAGCAATTCCTTGGCCCTGTCTGGCCCGGTAACACAAGCGGTGCAAAACCGGCAGGTCGCCCAGCTTGATTCTGGTGCCAATATGGGGGCGGCGGCCGGGTCGGGTGTATTAAGTTCCGGCATTTGGGGGCAATTTCTGGGCGGGAGATCAGAATTGGAAGGGTCCGCTCTTAAAGGTGGCTATGGTGCCAATTATGTCGGCTTTCTTGTCGGGGCGGATACAGCCCCATCTGAAAATACAACTGTCGGTGTTGCCGTCAGTACGCTTTATGGCAAGACCAAAGGCAGTGATGCCGCATCCGGTCAGGACACCAATCTGACATCATACGCCCTAAGCTTTTATGGCACCTGGCGGCCCGACGGAGAGGCGCTTTATTTCGAGGGCGAAGCCGGGGCGGCCTATGACACTTATGAGCAAAACCGCAAAATTGATTTTTCCAGTCAGGTGGCGACTTCGGAATATGACGGGCAACATTATAATTTAAGGGTGGGGGGCGGATATGATATTCCTCTGTCTGCTGCGACGACAGTGACGCCTCTGACATCCTTTAGCCTGGCGTATGTAAACACTGAAAGCTACGGTGAAACCGGGGCTGGGGTTGCCAACCTGCATATCAATCAAAACAGCTTTCATTCGGTGGAAGGCGAGATTGGCGCACGTCTTTCACAAGAAGCGACCACTCCGTTTGGTCCGGTTACCCTTGATGTCAAAGCCGCCCTTGTCCACGACTTTACCGGTGATCCGATCTCGCTTTCGGCGTCGATTGGCGGGATTGGTTTTGTGTCCTCATCTGATCGGCCGGATGAAAATGGTGTGCGGTTGGGGTTGGGCAGCACCCTTCTGGCTGATGATGGATTGTCGCTTCGCCTGCAATATGACGGCGATTTCCGCAGCGATTATAAATCCCATAACGGTATGTTTATTCTGCGCCAGGAATTCTAAATCAGAATTTTAATCCGGTAAGTGCCCATTTTTTGCAGGGTGGGGCTGTGATTTTATTGGGCTTTTGCCTTCTTCATCCTTAACGTTTATCTATGGATTTTACGGTTTGTTCTTATGCACAAAGCCACGCATTAAAAGATAAACATTGTTCCGATGAAAAACACACAGAAGCCTTCTGATTCCGGCACGCAACAAGCGACCATGACAATAGATCAGGCAATCGAGGCTGCTTACGAGCATTGGCGTGCCGGGCAATTGACCCAGTCGGAATATTTGTGTCAGGAAGTCCTGCGCGCCATTCCGGAGCAACCCCATACGCTTCATCTGATGGGGCTTTTGGCGCATACGCAGGGCAATCTTTCTTTGGCGATTGAATATGTCGGTCGTGCCTGTCGTTCTCCGCAGGCATCGGCAATGTTTTTTAGCAATCTTGCCGAAATGTGCCGACAGGCAGGCGAATTATCGCGCGGCGAAGTTGCGGGCAGGCGTGCAGTTGAACTGGCACCTGCACAGATCGAAGGCTGGAGCAACCTTGGCATCATTTTGCAAGAAAGCGGCAAATTTGAAGAAAGTCTTGATTGTCTTTTAAAAGCGATCAGGATGGATCCGCAGAACCCGCAAACTCATAATAACATTGCCAATACCTATATGCGAATTGGCCGTTTTGAAGATGCCAAAACCCATTATCACAAGGCGACTGAACTGGCGCCGGAATACAGCGAAGCACACAATAATCTGTCATTTCTGTTAAAAGAGACAGGTGATTATGAAGGTGCCTTGCAAGCGATTAATCGTGCGATCGAGATCAACCCGCAAAATATAGATGCCTATATCAATGCCGCAGGTGTTGCCATTGCCCGGCACGATGCCGAACAGGCCCATAAATGGTTAAATAACCTTATGTCCTTTGCGCCCGATCATCCGGGAACATTGATGACACGCGCCAGAATAATGCAACTGACCAGCAATTATGCAGAAGCAGAAAAATCTGCGCTTGAGGCCATTCGCAAAATACCGCAAAGCGGTGAAGCCCATCAGGTTTATGCCGATATTCTGAGGGTGCTTGGCAAGGTTGATCAGGCGATGTTGGCTTACGACAAAGCAATTTCATTGCCCAATCCCAAGCGTTTGCAAGCGATGCAGGGCAAAACGGTGCTTCTGATCGAAATGGGTGACCGTGATGCCGCGCGTGAAATTATTGTCGATGTGCTGAAACAAGGCGGTCGTATTGTCGATGCGCTTGTGGCCTATAGCGAAATTAATACATTCGACGCCGAAGACCCGCTGATCGGTAAAATGGAAGATATGCTTAATGCCATGGGCAATGATGCGCCGACGCCGACAGAAGCGACCATCTTGCATTTTGTGCTGGGTAAGGCTTTCCTTGACATCGACGCCCCTAAGAAAGGTTTTCAGCAATTTGCCCTGGGCAACAAGGCGAAACGCAAGACCCTTTCTTATGATTCCGATCAATCTGTTGGTTGGCTGCAAGCGGTTGCAAAAACCTTCACGCCCGAGTTGATGGATAAGTTTTCCGGGGGCGGTGATCCGTCCGATACGCCGATCTTTATTGTCGGCATCCCGCGCTCAGGCACGACCCTGACGGAACAGATCCTTGCATCTCATCACATGGTTCATGGTTGCGGGGAGCTTAAAATTCTGCCTGGCCTGATCGGTCAGATAAGCGCCAAACCGGATATCAGGACGACTTTTCCAGATTTCATGGGAAAAATTTCACCTGATATGCTCAATGAAGCCGGGGAAGCGTATCTGAAGGAGATCAGAGCAAGGTCCCCGCATAAACCCTATCTTGTCGATAAAATGCCGGCCAACTTCATCTATGTCGGTCTTATCAATCTGATTTTTCCGAATGCAAAAATCATTCATTGCCGACGTGATCCCGTTGATACCTGCCTGTCTTGCTACACTAAATTGTTCGGCGATCATCAACAATTCACCTATGACTTGACTGAGCTTGGTGCATTTTACAATGCCTATAAGGGCCTGATGGATCATTGGCATGCCTTGATACCCAAAGACCGGCTGACCATTGTCGATTATGAGGCGATGGTCGATGATCAGGAAGGCGAAACTAGAAAACTTTTGGATTTTCTTGGCCTTGAATGGGACGATTCCTGTTTGGAATTTCATAAAACCAAACGTCAGGTTTCAACGTCAAGCTTTGCGCAAGTGCGCGAGCCGGTTTATCGCACCAGTGTGCAAAGATGGAAAAAATATACTCCCTATCTGCAACCGCTTCTTGATGCCTTATATCCTGATGGGGTTCCTCAAGAATGAATGAGGAAGCCCTGCAAGGTATTGCAAACGATATTCAGCAATGCCTGAACACCGGCGCGCTTGACCAGGCCGAGGCCAAGGCACGTGCTGTTCTGGCTTCGGGGACTGGGCCACTTAACATTTGGCATATGTTGGCCGATGCCGTCCGCAAACAAGGCCGGATCGAAGAAGCCAAAGTCCTGCAGGAAATGATGCTTGAGCATCTGCCGCAAAATGTTGCTCTGCGCTTTGAGCTTGCCGAAACACTTTTGCTGCTGGGTGAATTTGATCGTGGTTGGCGCGAATACCGTTTCCGCTATAGCCTGCCTCATACGACAAACCTTGAACGTAAAGTACAGACGCCTCGCTGGGATGGCGCACCAATTGCGGGCAAGACCCTGCTTATTCATGACGAGCAAGGTTTTGGCGATACGTTACAGTTCATACGAATGGTGCCGTGGGTCAAGAAACGCAGTCAGGCAAATATCGTTTTGCAAATATCGCCCGAACTTGCATCCTTTGGCCGACGTATCCCCGGTGCAGATAAAATCATTATACGCGGTGAATTGCCGGGGCCTTTTGATCTGCATTGCGAAATGATGAGCCTGCCAATGGCCATGAAGTTGCAGATGTCAGATCTTCCGGGCGAAATACCCTATTTTCGCCCGGACCGCGCACGGCTTGAAATCTGGCGTAAAAAGCTGGCTTCGATACGCGGGCCGAAAATTGCTTTGGTTTGGGCCGGGCGCCCCACCCATCTCAATGACGCCAATCGCTCCATGGATTTGGCTCAATTGGTACCTTTGGCGGCAGAAAACAAAGACATAACCTTTCTCTCTGTTCAAAAGGGTCCTAAATCGGACGAGGCGAACACGCCGCCTGAAAATATGAAAATCGTCAATCTGTCAGACGATATCCAAGATTTTGAAGATACAGCGGCCATTCTGTCGTTGGCGGATTTACTGATTTCTGTTGATAGCTCGCCGGTCCATCTGGCCGGTGCGTTGGGCCGTCCGGTATGGACAATGTTGCCTTTTGTGCCGGACTGGCGCTGGTTGATGAACCGTTCTGATACCCCATGGTATCCCGATATGCGGTTGTTTCGCCAAAATCAGATCGGAAATTGGGGGGATGTTGTTTCCGAAATGGCAAAGGCCATCCCGGCATTTTTAAAAAGTCGGGCTTAAGGGGGCGTGACAAAATGATCCGTCAGGGCCGCTTCGATATTGTTGGTATCCTTGACGGGATTCCAAGGCATTTTGGGCATCGGGAGGCCCCTCTGACCGGCCTGCTGTGCAATATCATCACCTTGATGGCTGTGCTGGTTGTCGCCTTGTCCTTAAGCGCATGTAGCTCGGTAAAAATACGGCGTGAAGATGCTTTTGCCCTTATTAAGGACGCCAATTGGCAATCAGGCGTTCTAAATGCCGGGAATTTTGACCTGTTGGGAGCTTGGCCGATATCCCCCCCATCAGGTGCAAATGGTTCGGCCGACTTAACCATTTATATCGAGGGCGATGGTCTGGCCTTTTCCCGGCCCAACCGACCCTCGCAAAACCCCACGCCAACTGACGCCATTGCCTTGAAAATGGCGATTGCTCATCAGGGGGCGGGTGCGGTTGCTTATCTTGGGCGTCCTTGCCAATATGTTCTTGATGCTCATTTGCGCAATTGCGACCAAAGTTACTGGACGAACCGGCGCTATGCGCCAGAAGTTATTTCATCGGCAAGCTATGCGATTGATCAGTTAAAAGAACGCAGTCGTGCCAAAAACATCACATTGGTGGGGTATTCCGGTGGTGGTTCCTTGGCGGTTTTACTTGCCGCCAAACGGACTGACGTTACCGAAATCATTACTGTTGCGGCCAATCTTGATCTTGGCTATTGGGTTGCGCGGGATCATTTTGCGCCATTGACGGGGTCCCTTGATCCGGCTGATTTTGCAACCGATGTCGCCCAAATTCCGCAAATTCATTTAACCGGCGAAAAAGACACGGTGATTGGCACCGATGTCGTCCAGGCTTTTTTGGCGAAAATGCCGCCCGGTCATCATGCTCATCTGATTGAGTATCGCGGGTTTAGTCATAACTGCTGTTGGGCTGAACAATGGCGATCCATCGAACTATCCCTGAAAAACAGGCCCTAACGTTCCACGCGTTCATTGCGGGCGTAGCACAAGGCAAATGCTTTGGCCGTGGTCTTGTGGTCGCGCGCAAGCATGCTCTGATCGCAAATTATAAATTTGCGAAAATGGCGCGGTTCAAATCGGGGAGGGGGCGACATTTAATTGTGCCGTCAAAACGCCGGTAAATAAAATAGGGACATTGTTTGGGGGAATTGGCTTGGAAATCTGGCTGGGGAACCTGGATTCGAACCAGGACT
>NZ_JFKB01000036.1 GCF_002115745.1 Thalassospira alkalitolerans | reverse complement strand
GGCAGAGGCAGAGGCAGAGGCAGAGGCAGAGGTAGAAGCAGAAGCAGAAGCAGAAGCAGAAGCAGGAGTTGGGACTGGGGCTAGGGCTGGGACTGGAGCTGGGGCAGGAGCTGGGACTGGGACTGGGGCAGGAGCTGAGGCTGAGGCTGTGGCTGGGGCAGGAGCTGAGGCTGAGGCTGGGACTGGAGCAGGAGCAGGAGCAGCGATTGTCGGCACGGTGCAACTTGATTGTGCTGCCATGCCCAATCAGGCCCATCGCGCCGATGTGTGCAAATTGATGGTTCATCCCGATTTCCGCCGCATGGGTATTGCCAAGAAATTGATGCAAGCGCTTGAAAAACGGGCAGATGTGCTGGGTAAAACCCTGCTGACGCTTGATACCCGAACCGGGGATAATGCCGAGCCGCTTTATGCGTCGCTGGGGTTTGCAACGGTCGGGGTTATCCCGGCCTATGCCCGTGATCCGTTTTCTGAAAAGCTAAGCGGCACCACCATCATGTATAAAATGACAGGTCGCTGATGGCGGGCAGGGGGTGTCGTGCGACTCATATTTTGGGGGCACGATTCCCGTGGTTTGTATTCAAAAACGGATGGCTGGCATGCCAGAAAACCGGCCGCCGATAAAATATTGCGCCGATTGTTGCCGGTGTGCAGCGCGGTATTTTGGCCGGGAATACAGGCTTTTTCCCCGGATTATTTGAAGTTTCGCGCCGATGTGCAGCGCACTAAGGGTTAATGCGGGCAGGGGGTGTCCTTGCAAAACATGTTGAATGGCGGGGGGGCTTTGGCACATCTTTGCGTTCCAAGGTCATCATATAAAACAAAAAACCCCGGAGGACGTTCATCATGAAGAAATTTGCCCTTGCGGCGGCCCTTGCGGCTGCTGTTGGATTTACCGGTGTTGCAAGTGTTGCCAATGCCGCCGATCTGACGCTGCGCATTTCGTTGCAATTGCCGCTTAAAAGCCACCTTGGCCAGAACCTTTTGATGTTCAAAAACGAGGTCGAGGCAAAATCCAACGGTGATATCGCGGTTGAGATTTATGACAGCGCCCAGCTTTATAAAGATAAAGAAGTCCCCGCCGCCGTTGGTTCCGGGTCGATTGAAATGGGTGTTGCATCCCTGACGCGCTATGTCGGCGATGTTCCGGCGGTGGATGTGTTCTATCAGCCGTTCCTGCTGGATAGTGAAGCCAAGGTACGTAAAGCCGTTGCCGTTGGATCGCCAGTACGCGGCCCGCTTGACGCGGCAATTGCGGAAACCGGTGCGACGGTTCTGTGGTGGCAGGCATACGGCGGGTCGATCATGCTGTCGAATGGCGGCCCGATCAAAGGCCCGGATGGTTTGACCGGTAAAAAAGTCCGCGTGTTTTCCAAAACCCAGGGTGATTTCATTTCAGCCGCTGGTGGCGCGCCGACCCTGATTTCCGGGTCCGAGCAATATATCGCCTATCAGCGTGGCACGGTTGATGTTGGCATGACCGGCATGTCCGGCGTTAAATCGCGTAAATTGTGGGAAGTCATGGATACCGTGACCACCACCAATGATGCTGATATTGAGTTCATTGTTGTGGTCAATACCAAGTTCTGGAATGACCTTTCCGAGGAACAGCGCAGCATCATTTCGGCCGCTGCGGTAAATGCCGAAAACGATGTGCGTGATCGTATGTCAACGATCGAGGCCGCCGCCTTTGAAGAAGCCAAAGCCAATGGCATGACGATTTATGCCCCGACCGACGACGAAATGGCGGCATGGCGCGAAGCGGCAAAACCGGTTCACGAAGCGTTTCTTGAACATACCGGTGATCTTGGCAAGCAGGTCTTTGAAGCGGCCAAAAACTTCTAGGACACGGTCGGTTTTATCGACGTTCTGATATCTGATGACATCACCGTAAACATGGCCATCATGTTTTGCGGTGATGTTGTTCCATCACCGGCTTATTTCAGGGGACGGCCATCGCCGGGGTTAAATGCCCGGGCATGGCCAATGTTTTAAACATGTTTGATCGTTTGATGCTGTTACTGGCATGGGTCGCGGCCCTTTTGTTTGTCGCCGCTGGTATCATGCTGACCTATGAGGTCATGGCACGATATTTCTTTATTCGCCCGACCATCTGGGCGGCAGAGCTTTCGCAGCTTTGCCTGATCTGGGGATCGCTTTTGGGCATGCCCTGGGCGTTGGGGGCGCGGCGTCATATTTCGGTCGATGCGGTGACCCGCCTGTGCCCGCCGCCTGTGCGTCGCGGGCTTGAAGTTTTGGCGATGACGGCGGTTCTGGCGTTTTCGGTCATGGTGATGATCAAGGGCTGGGACATCTTTTTTGAAAGTTTTGAACGCGGGCGTACCAGCGGCACCATGCTTGATCTTCCGGCATGGGTTTCCGAGTTGCCCGTGGTGATCGGTTTTGCCCTTTTGGCGGTTCAGGCGGGGGTTGAAATTATCGGCGTCCTGCGTGGCAAGGACATTCCACAAGGGGCACACGAATGACCATTATCCTGACACTGGCCGCGATGTTTGGCCTGTTGCTGATCCGTGTGCCGGTTGCCTTTGCGCTGGGCGGGCTTGGCCTTGCGATGCTGATCCTTGGCGGGTTTTCGCCCCTGATGGCCCCACAGGCGATATTATCGACCCTGGATGGCTTTATCTTGCTGGCGGTGCCGCTGTTTTTGTTGATGTCCAATATCTTGCTGCGCGCCGGGGTCGGCAATGATTTGTTTGCCGCCGTTAGCGCCTGGGTCGGGCATTGGCCGGGCGGGCTTGCGGTGGCGACGATTTTGTCGTGCGGTGTCTTTGCCGCAATTTCCGGATCATCGGTGGCAACGGCGGCAACGATTGGCACGGTTGCCATCCCGGAAATGATCCGGCGCGGCTATAACAAACGCTTTGTCTATGGCTTGATGGCCGCAGGCGGCACGCTGGGCATTCTGATCCCGCCGTCAATCCCGATGATCATTTACGGCTTTGTTACCGAAGAATCGGTGATTGCGCTGTTTCTGGCCGGGATCGGCCCGGGGATTGCGCTTTTGGTGTTGTTCATCGTTTATTCGATGATCTATGCCCGGTTTGGCGGGCAGGAACGCGAACCCAAACGCGATTGGGCCGAGCGCAAGCGGGCGACGTTAAAGGCGCTGCCTGCGGTTCTTTTGGCGATCCTGATCATTGTCGGGATTTATTCCGGGGCCTTCACCCCGACCGAGGCCGCCGCCATCGGCTTTGCCGCCGCGCTTGCGATTACAGCCGCAATGCGCATCCTGACCTGGAAGGCGTTAAAGCTTGCGATATTTGACTCGATGGCCACCACGGTTGCGATCATCCTGATCATTGCCGGGGCCAAGGTCTTTGGCAAGGCGATCACGCTGTATCGCATCCCGCAGGACATTTCGATGATGATCAGTCAGGGGATCGATACCGAACTTGGCTTTATCCTTGTCGTGACGATTGTGCTGCTGATCATGGGCTTGGTGTTTGAAGCGCTTTCGATGGTGCTGATCATGACACCGGTTTTGTTGCCTGCGGCCCTTGTCCTTGGTTTCGATCCGATCTGGTTCGGGGTTTACATGGTGATCATGGTTGAATGTGCGTTGATCACGCCGCCGGTGGGCTTAAACCTTTATGTCATTCAATCGGTCGCCAAAACCCGGCTGGGCGAGGTGGCATATGGCGTTTTACCCTTCCTGCTGTTGATGTTCCTGACCGCCGCCATTTTGTATGTCTGGCACGATCTGGCCCTTTATATCCCCTTTAAACTGTGACGCTTATGACCAAAATTCAAACACCTGCCGATAATCTGCGTGCGCTTTTGGCGCGCGGTGACCTGATCACCATGCCGTGCTGCTTTGATGCGCTTTCGGCCAAGCTGATTGAGCAAGAAGGCTTTGGCCTGACCTTTATGTCGGGCTTTGCCACATCGGCGGCGCGGATTGGCGAACCCGATCTTGGCCTGATGTCGTATGGCGAGGTGCTGGATCAGGCGCGCAACATCACCGATGCCGTATCGATCCCGGTGATTGGTGATGGCGATACCGGTTATGGCAATGCGATGAATGTGCGCCGTACTGTGGCGGGCTTTGCCAAGGCGGGCTGTGCGGCGGTGATGATCGAAGATCAGCTGGCGCCCAAACGTTGCGGCCATACCAAGGGTAAAGAGGTCGTTGGCCGCGACGAGGCCTTTGACCGCATCAAGGCCGCGGTGGATGCCCGCGAAGCCGGGGCGGATATTTTGATTTTGGCGCGCACCGATGCCCGCCATCAGCATGGCTTGGCCGAGGCAATTGACCGGGCGGCGAAATTTGCCGAACTTGGCGCGGATATCCTGTTTGTCGAAGCGCCCAAGTCTGTTGATGAAATGCGCACACTCTGTGCCGCCCTGCCGGGGGCCAAGATGGCCAATATCGTTGAGGGCGGGGAAACACCCGACCTGACGCCGGAAGAGCTTAAGGAAATCGGCTATCAGATTGCCGCCTATCCGCTGTCGCTTATGGCAGCCGCGATGAAGGCGATGGTTGAAACCCTGCAACTGATGAAAGCAGGCAAGCCACGCGGCGATATGCTGATGGATTGGCCGGAGCTTCGCCAGCGCATCGGGTTTGATGCTTATTATGAAGAATCGGAACGCTATGCGTCTTCGAAACGGGGTTAAGGGCTAATCCTGCTTGATTTGATAGGGGCGGTGTCATGCCGCCCCTTTTTGCGTCAAGCTGGCGGCGGTATCTGGATTCCCGCCTGCGCGGGAATGACGGAGGAGGGGCGGGAATGACGAAGGAGGCAAGGCCCGTAATTTATCGTCACTCCCGCGAAGGCGGGAGTCTATGGAGGCAGATGCGGTCTTGCCTGTGTCTGTGCCGGGGCCTTTGTCTTTGTGGGGTCAGTCTTCGCTAAACTGAACCGCAGCATCACGGGCACCATGTAACACACGCATGATGACCAGACCGGAGGGTATTACCCGGTAATAGATGGCGTAATTTCTGTGAAAGAAAACACGAAGGCCCGGTGACAGAGCATCACGTGCGGGGCCAATTTCCGGGTTGAGGCAAAGTGGAGTAAACCGGTCTTGAATTTCATAGATCAAACGCGTTGCCGCATCCTGATTATCCTCGGCGATAAACGCCCAGATATCGGCAAGATCATCTTGCGCCGTTTCGGTAATTAAGAGCCGGAGCGACTTTGTAATCTTTGCTGTCCTTTTTTGACGATCTGATCCGGATCAAAGGTTTCAACCCGTGCTTCGGCGACATCCCTGTCTGCAACAGCAATATCTGCGCGCAAGGATTCAAGCTCTGTTTCCTGAAGTCTGCGTTTATGTTGCCAGTCTCGCAAGGCGTCTCTGACGATCTCGCTGCTTGAGGCATAGGCGCCTTGCGTCAATGCAGACCGCATGGCAAGTGCCATTTCCTGTGTTACCGTAACGGTCATGCGTTCAATCGTATTGTTCTTGCCCATGATCTTTCTCCAAGCATCGATAGTATGACTTTATCATACTTAATCGTATTTTTCATCTGTGATTGCGGCTTGCGATGAAGGCGATGGTCGAAATCCTGCACCTGATGAAGGCGTCTCATCGGGTTTGATGCTTGTTACGAAGAATCAGAACGCTATGCGTCGTCAAAGCGCGGGTAGGGGAAAGCCGTAATTGATATGTCGTCAAACGGCGCGCGAATGTTTGTCGCGCGCCGTTTTGTGATTTCAATCCGATGATCTTTAGGGGCCTGACCCTAGGCCGGAATACGGGCGATGACCTTGATTTCAAAATCAAACCCGGCAAGCCAGTTAACCCCGATTGCGGTCCAGTTCGGATAAGGCGCTTTGGGGAAGACTTCGCCTTTTACCTTCATGATCGTTTCGAACTGATTTTCCGGATCGGTATGAAAGCTCGTCACATCGACGATATCGTCAAGCCCGCATCCGCCGGCCTTCAGGGTTGCTTTAAGATTGGCGAATGCCAGACGGACCTGTGCCTCAAAATCCGGCTCGGGCGCGCCATCGGTGCGGCTGCCGACCTGACCGGAGACGAACAGAAGATCGCCTGATTTGATCGCTGCGGAATAGGCGTGCTTCTCATAGAGGTCATGCCGGTCGGCGGGGAAAATAGCGTTACTCTGTGCCACGTGGATTTTCCTTATTGTGTGTCTGAAAAAGGGTGCCGATAGATTTGTATCGGCCGCTTAATTTCACATACGATGCGTATATAAAATTCAGATACAATGCGTATGTCAAGTTTTATATACGTGACGTATGTGAAGTGATATGTGTCGCCCCATTGACGAAGGAGGTTTGCCATGGCTGCACGGCGTCGCCAGGAAACAATGGAAGAAAACCGCGCAAAGCTGATTTGCGCCGGGCGGAAAGCATTCGGGTCGCAAGGATTTGCTGCGTCATCAATGGATGAGCTGACGGCATCCGTTGGCCTGACGCGCGGGGCGCTTTATCACAATTTCGGCGACAAGAAGGGGTTGCTTGCGGCTGTTGTGGCGCAGGTCGATGGCGAGATGGCATCGCGTGCCCGTGCCGCCAGTGCCCGCGCCGGGGACGAGTGGCAACAGCTTTTGGCCGAAGGAACAACCTATATCGCGATGGCGCTTGACCCCGAGGTCAGAAGGATTGTGTTGCTTGATGGTCCGGCGTTTCTGGGCGATCCGTCGCATTGGCCAAGCCAGAATGCCTGTCTGGAGGCCACCAAAGAAGCGGTTGAAAGATTGATTGCCGCCGGTGTCATGAAGCGGGTTGATATCGATGCCGCCGCCCGGCTTCTTTGCGGTGCGGCCCTGAACGCGGCGTTGTGGGTTGCAGACAGTGATGATCCGCAATCTGCCCTGCCCAAGGCGGTTGATGCCTTCAGCCTTATGGCCGAAGGGTTTCTGGTTGAAAAACGTTAGTTCCCCGATTTGTTGACCGGATGCCCGCCTTCGCGGGCATGACAGAGACAGGGAAAGTGTCCAACTTGTCGCGCCGCAGGCAAAAGAAAACCCCGCAGCCAAAAAGGCGTACGGGGTTTTCTTTTAATGGTGCCGGCAGAGAGACTCGAACTCCCAACCTTCGAATTACAAATCCGCTGCTCTACCAGTTAAAGCTATGCCGGCTCAGGCGGCGCGAAACATAATCCGTGCCGCGTGTGATTGCAAGTCTTTGATGCAGGGAAAATAGCATCAATTTATGTGATGTATTTTCCCTGCTTTTATCCGTGGCGCAACCACCGGAAATCCCGGCGGTTGGCCGGTTTCATCTTAGCGACGGTACAGTTCGTAAAGCGCAACGGCGGCGGCATTCGAAACATTGAGGCTTTCGATGCGATCGGACATCGGCAATTTGACCAGAAAATCGCAATTTTCGCGGGTGAGGCGGCGCAGGCCTTCGCCTTCGGACCCCATGATGATACCAACCCGGCCTTTCAGCTTGGCTTCGGCAAGGGTTTGTTCGGCATAACCATCCATGCCAGCCAGCCAGAAATTGGCACCTTTAAGCTTTTCGATGGTCTGGCTGAGGTTCCCGGCATGGATATAGGGCACGGTTTCAAGCGCGCCACTGGCCGATTTTGCCAAGGTCCCGGTTTCAAGCGGGGCGTGACGATCCGGCACGATCACCGCAGCCGCGCCAAAGGCGGCTGCACTGCGCAGGATTGCCCCGACGTTGTGCGGATCGGTGACCTGATCAAGGATCAGGACCGTGCAGGTTTCGTCATCGCGGGTATCGGCAATCAGTTCTTCGACTGAAATCTGTTCCAAGGGGGCGCAATGCATGGCCATGCCCTGATGAACGGTGCCCGGTGGCAACATTTCATCCAGATCGGTGCGACCTGCGGCGTCAAGCTGCACATCGGTGCGTTCGGTATCGGCAAGGGCGGCGACGATTTCGTCGCGCACGGCCTCGGACGCCCAGATTTTGTGAATCGTGCGTTGCGGGTTATAGATGGCGTTCATAACCGGGTGACGTCCGAAAAGAATCAGGCGCGAATTGCCGCCTGATCCGCCGCTATCGCGGCCCCGGCTTCGTCCTCGGCGCGAATTGCCATCGCGCTTGTCATCGCCTTGCGGGGAGCCTTCGCCCGGGCCGGTTCCACTGGAACGGTTGGCAGGACGGGAATTGTTGCGACGCGACATGATGGCGGAAACCTCCGGGCAGTAAGGATATGAATGCTGTTTGTTTCGCTCTGAATGGAAAACACGGGGAACATATAGGAAAAGAAATACGATTTCGTGTTTTTTTTGCTGTTGACAAGGCAGGCCCCTGCAACGTATTCCCTCCCTCGCCGAACGAAGCCGGGGGGCAGCCCCCGACAGAGTTTTGCCCCGGATGGAGGGGTGGCAGAGCGGTCAAATGCAGCGGACTGTAACTCCGCCGACTTAGTCTACGCAGGTTCGAATCCTGCCCCCTCCACCACTACTCTCGCCCTCGCGAGGGCTCGCAGACGAAAATATGCGGGTGTAGCTCAATGGTAGAGCAGAAGCCTTCCAAGCTTACGACGAGGGTTCGATTCCCTTCACCCGCTCCAGAATTTTAAAAATGTACCCGTCGGTTTGTGCGGTGGGTGCGACGTGTTTTTTTTGTCGGATTGGGATCTGAAGGCCATGGCCAAGGAAAAATTTGCTCGTACAAAACCGCACGTTAACGTCG
>NZ_JFKB01000035.1 GCF_002115745.1 Thalassospira alkalitolerans | reverse complement strand
TGGGAATCCTGAATGTAAACACCGCCTAGTGACGTTCGACAGACAGCCGGGATCGGCCAAGGTTATTAATATCACATTGACCATAATGTAGTTTCCCGGCATAGATGGCGGCTATGGTCGTAACGTAAACCAAGGGAATGCTCATGTGCCGCTGGCTAAGCTATATCGGGGAACCGGTTTATCTTGAAAAACTGGTGTTCGAGCCGCGTCATTCCCTGGTGGAGCAAAGCCTTCGTGCTGAACAGGCCAAAACGCCGACCAATGGCGATGGTTTTGGTCTTGGCTGGTACGACGACCGCAAGACACCGGGGCTTTATCGTGAAATCCTTCCGGCGTGGAATGATCCCAATCTGCGGTCACTGGCCCATCATATTCGGTCGGGGATGTTTTTTGCCCATGTTCGGGCCTCGACCGGAACAGAAACCAGTCGCACAAACTGCCATCCCTTTGCCCATGATAATTTCCTGTTCATGCATAACGGTCAGATTGGCAATTATTCGTTGGTGCGGCGCGTGCTTGAGGCGATGGTCGATGACGAATTTTATGCAGCCCGGCAGGGTACAACCGACAGTGAACTGATTTTCTGTTTGATGCTGACCTTTGGCTTGCGCACGGACCCGCACCGTGCAATCCGCAAAACCATCGAAGTCGTTGAACGTGAAATGCGTAACCGTGGCATAACCGTACCGTTCCGCTTTACGGCCTGTCTGGCAAACGGGGAAAGCGTATGCGCCATTCGTCATGCCAGCGACGATAAATCACCGTCGCTTTATTGGCGCAAGCGCGACAATCACGTCATCGTCGTGTCCGAGCCGTTGGATGCGGAAAGCGATAGCTGGATCGCGGTGGCACCGAACCACACCCTGCATGTCACCCGCGATCTTCAGATTTGTGAAGAGCCGACGATGGTGGCAACCGGATGCAAAGGGGCTGCTTGATTCTAGTTTCTAACTTGTGACGATTATGTGTGATCGGCCCTGAACAAGTTTCTGTTGCAGGGTGTCACCTGGTGCAGTGTTGAGCATCACGGTTTTAAAGTCGCTGGCGTGTCCGTCGCGACACAGGGCCTTGCGGCCGACCTTTTTCTCATCGACGAGCAGGATGGCGTGATCGCAACAGGCGACAAGCGCGCGTCGGGCGCGGACTTCGTCCATGTTGAAATCCATCAGATCGCCGGTTTCTGACATGCCGCCGACACTGACAATGCCGAAATCGGCGCGATAGCTGCCAAAGAAATCAGCACTGTCGGCCCCGATGATATCAAGGTCGCGTGTGCGAATGGTGCCACCCGCAAGACGCAGCGTCACATTGGGTGCGTTTTGTAATGTCAGCACCACATGGATATTGTTGGTCAATACCGTCAGGTTGCGGTGCGAGGCAAGGCTTTGTGCGGCCAGTTCGGCAGTGGTGCCGGTGCCAATGGCAATGGTGCAGCCTTCGGGGATGATGTCGGCGATTTTTGTCGCCAATGCGCGTTTGCCACTGCGGTTCCAGACTTCACGTTTTTCATAGGCTGAGTTATCCGGATCGGGTGCCGGGCCGGCAAGGCCGTGGCGGCGAAAGATGCGGCCCTGTTCGTGAAGATCGCGCAGATCGGTACGGATCGTCTGGACCGAGACATTAAACCTTCTTGCCAGTTCTTCGACCGCCATAAAGCCGCAGGATTTGACAAGGGCGACAATTCTGTCGCGTCGGCGGTCAAGAGGCACGGGATCGGACATTAAATTTCCTTTTTAGACTTTCGTTAGAAAGCCTGTGTTTCGCAATGTTTGCGATTATAGACAGGCTTGAATGCGCCTGCAAAGCCCGGATAGCCTTTTGAAACATTTAATTCTTTGCTTTGTCACACAACTGAAACCGAAATCCATATAGCGTCCCGCTCGGATTGTTTTCGAACGAAACCTTCGGGGTGACCCAAAATGGTTCACCCTACGCAATCAAGGGATGTGGATGATGCGTAACGTTCTTCTTGCTGCCGTGGCAACTGCTGCGATGATGTTGCCAGTTGCCGGTCAGGCGGCCGAGAAATTGGTTCTTTATACCAGCCAGCCAAATCAGGATGCCCAGACCACGGTTGATGCCTTTAAGGCTGCCAACCCGGATGTTGAGGTCGAATGGGTGCGTGATGGCACCACCAAGCTGATGGCAAAACTGCGTGCCGAGATTGCCGCTGGCGACCCGCGCCCGGATGTTTTGCTGATTGCCGATACCGTCACGCTTGAAGGTATGAAAGGCGAAGGTCTTTTGCAGGCCTATAAATCGCCGGAAGCATCGGCCTATGAAGATGCGCTTTATGATGCCGATGGTTTTTATTATTCGACCAAGCTGATCACGACCGGCATTGTTTATAATACCGGCGTTAAAAAAGCCCCGACAAGCTGGAAAGACCTTGTTGATCCGGCCCTGAAAAATCAGGTCGTGATGCCAAGCCCGCTTTATTCCGGTGCCGCCCTTATTCATCTGTCGACCTTGACCGAGAACAAAGATCTGGGTTGGGATTACTATCAGGCATTGGCCGCCAACGAAGCCCGCGCACAAGGCGGTAACGGTGGCACGTTCAAGGCCGTTGCATCGGGTGAAAAACCGTATGGCGTGGTTGTTGATTTCCTGGCAATCCGTGGCAAAGCCAATGGGTCGCCGGTTGATTTCGTCTTCCCGTCCGAAGGTGTCACCTATGTGACCGAGCCGGTTGCGATCTTGAAAACCGCGAAAAACGTTGATGCGGCGCATAAGTTTGTCGACTTTGTGCTTTCGGGCAAAGGTCAGGAACTGGTTCTTGATATGGGCTATGTCCCGGCACGTGGCGATATGGCGCTGCCAGCGGGTTTCCCGGCACGTGATGCGATCAAACTGATGGATTTCAATCCTGCGATTGCACTGGAACAGGCAGAAGCGAACAAGAAAAAGTTCGCGGATATTTTCGGGGCTGAATAATGCAGGCAGTAAGTCGCCTTCGCGGCTTCGTTCCCGGCACAGTTCGCCAAATGGCAGGCAATCGGTCTTCGGACCGGTTGCTGCCATGGCTTTTGGTGCCGGTGTTCGTGATTTCCATTTTGCCGATGGCGCGTCTTGCGATTGAAGGCGTGTTTATCGGTGGTGTTCCCAGTACGGATTATATCCGTGATGTTCTGGGCAATTCGACGACATGGCGGGCGACCACCAATAGCCTTTATACCGCGGGACTTGGGACGATTATTTCGCTTTTGATCGGGGGGGCGTTTGCCTTTTTGGTCGCATTAACCGATATCCGCGCCAAGGCCGTGCTGGTTTTCTGTTTTATGATTCCGATGATGATCCCGCCTCAGATCACCGCCCTTGCCTGGGTGCAATTGACCGGGCCAAGCAGTGCATTGTTAAACGCGATTGGCATGGCACCCGCCATGGGATCGCCCCAGCCGCTTTATTCGGCCGAGGGAATTGCGCTGTTACTGGGTATTCAGCATGCGTCGATTGTGTTTTTGACGCTGCGGGCCAATTTGCGCCTGTTGCCGCGCGAACAGATCGAAGCCGCACGGCTTGCCGGTGCGCGGGGCGGTCGTTTGTGGTGGCAGATCATTTTGCCATTGACCAGCCCCGGTTTGATTGCCGGAACGGCGATGGCGTTTGTAACGGCCCTTGGTAATTTCGGTATCCCGGCGATGCTGGGCATTCCGGCAAATTATTCGACATTGCCGACCCTGATTTATCAAAAACTGGCCGGGTTTGGCCCGTCGGTTTTGGGCGAGGTTTCGGTTCTGGCCATGTTGATTGGTGCCATCGCCATTTGCGGTGTGGCGCTGCATCACCGATTGCTGGGCAAGCGCGATTATCGGCTGATGGGGATGGTCGGACGGCCGCTTGATATCCGACTGGGGGCGCGGCGTTCGCTGGTTGAAATCGTGCTTTGGGCCGTTTTGATTGCCATTTTGGTGGTTCCGTTAATGGGGCTGATCGCGACGGCATTGGTGCCGGCATTCGGGGTGAAGTTGAGCTTGTCGAACTATAGTTTTGATGCGTTTTACGAAGTCCTGTTTGTTCAGCCATCGACGATCCGGGCGTTTCATAACAGTTTCATGTTGTCGGTCGGGGCGGCGGTGACGCTGGTCGCGATTTGTTTGCCACTGGCCTATGTCATTGTGCGCAGGCCCACCCGGTTGACCCATCTGGTCAATCTGATGGTTGAAGTGCCCTATGCATTGCCCGGTGTGGTGTTGGCGATTGCCTGCATCCTTTTGTTCATTCGCATTCCGGTGATCAATATCAGCCTGTATGGCACGCTGGGGATCATTTTTGTTGCTTATCTGGCACGGTTTTTGGTGATTGCACTGCGCCCGGTGATGAACAGTTTTTCCCAGCTTGACCCCGCATTGGAAGAAGCCGCACAGGCGTGCGGTGCGGGGGTGGGGCGCCGGTTGCGCGATATTTTGTTGCCATTGGCAGCCCCATCGGCAGCAGCCGGGGCGTTGTTGGTGTTTTTGACCGCCTTTAACGAGCTTACCGTGTCGGCCCTTTTGTGGTCGTCAGGGAACGAGACGCTGGGCGTTTTGATTTTCAATCTGGATGACAGTGGCGATACCGTTTTGGCCTCGGCCGTGGCGGTAGTGGTCGTGATTGTCGTTATTACGTTGATGACCTGTTTCCAACTGGCATCACGTCGTTTGCCCAAGGGGGTTGTGCCATGGCAGACATAAATCTTTCGCGGATTACCAAATCATTTGGCGATTATCGCGCGGTAAATCAGGTGTCGCTTGATATTGCCGATGGCGAATTTGTCGCCCTGTTGGGGCCATCGGGATGTGGCAAGACGACATTGCTGCGTCTGTTGGCCGGGTTCGAGGAACCCGATGGCGGCGTAATTTCACTGGGCGGGCAGGCGGTTGCCGATCCGGCCAATCGGGTAATGGTTAATCCCGAGGCGCGCAATCTTGGCATTGTGTTTCAATCCTATGCGCTTTGGCCGCATATGTCGGTGGCGCGCAATGTTGGTTATCCGCTGGAAGTGCGCGGGCTTGGCCGTGCGGAACGTGATGCCCGCATTGCCAAAGCATTGGCAACGGTTGCACTTGAACCCTATGCTGATCGTAACCCGACCGAGCTTTCCGGCGGGCAGCGACAGCGGGTTGCCCTGGCGCGCTGTCTGGTGATGGAGCCGCGTGCGGTGTTGCTGGACGAACCGTTGGCGAATTTGGACGTTCACTTGCGCGAAACCATGCAGCAGGCGTTTCTGGATTTTCACCGCCGGACCGGGGCGACAATGATTTACGTCACCCATGATCAGGCCGAAGCCATGGCGATGGCAGACCGGATTGCGGTGATGGACAGGGGGCGCATTCGTCAGATGGCCGCCCCCGAAACCCTTTACCGCGAACCGGCCGATCATATGGTTGCGGGCTTTGTGGGTGCCGGGGCCGTGTTGCCAATTGATGATGTTGCGATCCACGATGCCGGTCGTTGTTCCGTTCGGCTGGGTGATGCGGCCATTCAGGCCCGTATCTGTCAAAAGGTTGCAAGTAACAGCGATATGCGAAATGGCCGCGATTTGGGCCTTTGCCTGCGGCCGGAGGATATCTGGGTCGATGATGCCGGGACATTGCGCGGATCGGTTGAGGATTGCGTCTATCTTGGCGGGCGGTTCCGTTTGATGGTGCGGCTGGATGGTGATCAAATTCTGCCGGTTTATGCGACCAAGCGGGCCCGGATCGGCGAGGCAGTTGGTTTGGTCATTTCCGATGGCTGGGTTTTTGATCGAACAGAAGATGAGGCCGCCTGATGTCAGCCCGGATGCGTGTTTTATCAGGGCTTGGCGAAAAAGGTCCGGCCTGTTTGCGGTTGGAATTCTTTAACCGGCGCTGGTTGCTGGATTGCGGGGTTGGTCCGGAAAATGACAGCGGATTTGATCCGGCGTGGCTTCACAAAGTTAACGCTGTTTTCATTACCCATGACCATGTCGATCATATTGGCGCCGCGGCCGAGGTCGTGGCAGCCGGTTTGCCGATCTATTGCACCGAAGTGACCGCCCGGTCCCTTCCGGCGGATGCCAATGTGATTGTCCTGCCGCCTTACGGGGAAATTCAGGTTGATGGTGTGACGGTGACCACCGGGCGCACCGGCCATTCGTTTGGCGGGGTGTGGCTGCATTTCGAATTAGGTGGCGGGGTTCTGTATACTGGCGATTTCTGCAAGGAGACGGAATACTTCCTTTATGACTCGCCGCCTGATGCGGCGACGGTTTTAATGGATGCGTCCTATGGTATGGAACGGTTGACGCAACAAGTGCGGATTGACGGACTTTTGACCACGATGTCCAAGCTGGATGGACAAATTCTGTTTCCGGTGCCGCCAAGCGGGCGGGCTGCGGAAATGGCGCTTTTGTTCGAAGCACAGGGCATGACAGACTGGACAATGGATGCGCGATGTTATGGGCGGGTCAAACAGGTTTTGGGCGATGATGGGCCGGATTATGTATCGCAAAATGCGATCCGGAAATTGCGCGGGCTTCGGGACAAAGTGCGTGATTTCAATCCCGATTCCAGATTGCTTTTGTGTCATTCACCTTGCGGAACCTATGGCATGGCGGGTGACTTGATTGATCAATGGGGCAAGGCCGGGCGGCTGGGCCGTGATGCGCATGTGATCTTTACCGGTTTCATGCCGCTTGAGGCACGAAACATGGTCGAAAAGGGCCAAGCGCATTTCCGGCGCTGGAATGTGCATCCACTGTTTGATGATGTCGTTAAAATGGCCAATGATTGCCATGCGATGCAGATTGTTCCGCTGTTTAATGGCCGCCCCGAAGACTTTGCCCTTGTCGATGGTTTTGACGGGCGGTTACAGCTTGCCGATCGGTTCTATCTATGAACTTTTATCTGTGAATGGGGAATGACCAAACATGATTTATGCTGCTGAAAAGTTTGAGTTCCCCAAAGTGCCGTTTGTGTTTATTCGCCATGGGGAAACTGATGCCAACAAGGCAGGCATCATCGCCGGTTCGACCGAGCCACCGTTAAATGATATCGGTCGGGAACAGGCGCGTGCTATTGCGCCCCTGATGGCGCGGGGGGTATGGCATGCGCTTTATGTCAGTCCGCAGGACCGGGCGCGACAGACGGCTGATCTGGTGATGCCGGGGTATGATCCGCATATCCTTGACGGATTGCGCGAACGCCATTGGGGCGATCTTGAAGGTCGTCCTGTGACCGAGCTTTGCCCGCGCTTTGAAACCCCGCCAGATGGTGAAGGGTTTGATGCGATGTGCCAGCGGGTTTCCTTTGCCATGCAACAGGCCTTGTCCGAGGTCAGTGATCGATTGACTGTGGTCGTGGCCCATTCCGGGGTGGCACGCTGTATCCTTTACATGACCGGTTTTGGTGCCGAAGGCCCGCGTATGGCCAATGCAACGCCAATCCTGTTCCGCCCGACGGCAACGGATTGGGAATATGAAAATTTGACCGAAGATTTGATCAAGGAGATTTCCGCGTGAGCCAGCCCGAAACCATAAGTTCCACATCCACCCAGCCATCACGTGATGCGGTGGTGTTCGATATGGATGGCACGCTGGCCTATTTTGATGCCGATGCCTTGGGGCATCTGGTGCATGGCATTGAAAAGCAATGGGACGCATTTTTTGATGAGATGGACAAGGCCGCCCCGATTGCCGATATCGAACGTCTTTTGCATGTTTTGCATCAGTCGGGGCAGGCGATTGTGATTTGTTCGGGCCGTCCTGCCGGATGGCAACACCGGTCAGAGGCATGGCTGCGCGCGCATGGTATTCCGTTTGATGGCATGTATCTGCGCCCCGAAGATGCCGATCACCGCACGGACGAGGAAGTTAAAGAAGATCTTTTGGCGCAAATCCGTGCCGACGGGTTTAATCCCTGGCTTGTGGTCGATGACCGTCGGCGTGTGGTGGACAAGTGGCGCGATATGGGCCTGACCTGCCTGCAATGCGCGCCGGGTGATTTTTAGTTTGCAATAGAAAAAACAGTCACTTTGGGAGGCTTTTGCTGAAAGACTAAGAGCGGTCTTGTTGGCCTGTGTAGTGATCGATCAGATTGTTTATCATTCTGCGATGTTGGTGTAGGATGTGGAATGTTTAAGCGCATAGATAAATTAAGAGTAGGGTCCTTGTTTTTCTTGGCTGCCGGTTTTTTGTTTGTGTTGTTTATTAATTTCAGTACAAAAGAACAGAACTTTTTTTGTGCCGGTACAGAGATGGTTGATGGAAAAGACTCTCCGACAAGTTTTTTTCTTAAGTTTGAGCGTTTTCGCTGGTTCATTTTGTGGTCGGATGATGATGGGAGCGCTTGGGTGGAAACTCAGGACGGTCAAGTATACTATTTTGCGTATCTTGATGATTCCGGAGTGGATTGGAATTTTGCGGATCAAAAGTTCCTGATCCCTCCTTTTGGTAAATTTTCGAGTATTAGTAACAAGGCGATGATCGGAATAAGAGATGGTTTTGTTGTGGAAGGTGAGTGTCAGAAATCGCCAAATTATAAATAGTGACTTTATGCCGATATTTTGTTGGCTGTAGCTTGCTGAATGCTGGTCTTTATTTGATTATTCGAACAGGTGACGGTAATCACCATACCCCTCGATTTCAAGATCATCGACTGTGATGAAGCGTAGCGATGCAGAATTGATGCAATACCGCAGGCCACCGGCCTCTTTCGGGCCGTCGGGGAAAACGTGCCCCAGATGACTGTCGCCATGTTTGGATCGGACTTCGATGCGGCGCATACCATGTGTATTGTCTTCGTGGGCGATGACATGGTCGGTATTTACCGGGCGGGTAAAGCTTGGCCAGCCGCAACCGGAATCAAATTTATCGCGGGATGTGAATAACGGCTCGCCCGAGACGATATCGACATATAGACCGTCTTCCTTATGATCCCAAAATTCATTGCGAAACGGCGGCTCGGTGCCGCTGTTCTGGGTGACGTGATACTGATTGGCATCAAGGGCGCTGATAGCATCCTGGTTTTTGGTGTATTTCGTCATGGTTTCTCCAGCAGGGCATGATTTGGTCATGCTTCCGAAGATGGTCGGATTGGCAAAAAAGTCCAGTGCCTTCACGCCAATGTTATGAATTGAACCGGCAAATTATCCCTGGCACCATGGTTGACGCTTGGTCTTGCCGTCATAGGGGCGGGCTAAGCCCTGATTGATCAGATCCTGATCCAGCGCCCTGCCATCAATGCGGACCGATGCGACAACGCGCCCGCCATAGCGGCCCCATTCCGGTTCACAGAATTCAACCCGTTTTGCCGATTTCAGACTTTGACGGGCGAAATCGCGGGCTTTGTTGGCAAGGGATTTTTCAGCGCTGCATTTGCCCCGAATTTCCGGGGTATCAACACCGCGCACGCGCACGGACATTTCGGCGATTTCGCCGGGCAGGCCGGGGATGTTGACGTAAATCGTATCGCCGTCATAGGCATATTCACCCAGACGTTCGCGGAGCGGCCAGTCATAGCAGGCGGCATTGGCCGGTACCGGCAACAGAGTGGGCAGAAGGCTGATTGCGATGATCAGGATGGCGACGATTTGACGGGGGGCGGGACGGGGCATGTATGCTCGTTTTTTTGTTGGGGCGGCGGGATTTTGCTTTGATGGTTTGGGAGTATTGGCGGGAAGGGTGGATTAAATTTTCAAGCGGGCAAGGATTTGGGCGGCGCGTTGTTCTACCGGTCCCTTGCGGATTTCAATCGGTTCGTACCCGCATTGAAGATAGGTGCGATACAGTACGACATATGTTCTGACGGCATCAGCGAAGCTTTGTGAACGGTTTGGATCATTTTTGTGGATTTCCGCCCAAGGCGGCAGGATGAAAACCGTGCGGCGATAGCGATAGGTTTCAATCGCGCGCTTTAATCCCGGGTCATCGGGAAGGGCCGATATTTCGCGATGTGCCAATGTATCTGGCAGCCCGCGATCACAGAACACGGTTCGTGGGTCCTGTTCCATGCCATGCTGCCATGCCCGGATGGCACCGCGGGTCATTAACCCTGCAAAGGCATCGTTATCAGCCCATGGCAGGGCGTTGCCGCCGCGTTCTTTTTGTTCGGCGATCACGGCATGCGTAACGTCGCGGTTGATGTCATAGCCGCGTTCGTGAAGGTGATTGATTAAGGTGGTTTTGCCCGCACCGGGCCCGCCGGTGATGACAACAAGATTGGATGGATAAGGTGACTGCATTCTGCGGTATGGGTTCCTTGCGCGGGGCGCAGGATATGGCGGCGATTTGCGGCAAGTTGATGGCGGGGATGGTGTGTTTTGGAGACAGGGTTTGGATGGCACGTAACTGTGCGAGACGCGCTTTTAGCGTCTAGGTATGGCTTGTCAACGTGATGTTGGTTTGGGGGCTAGGAGCTAGGCGGTGTTTACATTCAGGATTCCCAT
>NZ_JFKB01000034.1 GCF_002115745.1 Thalassospira alkalitolerans | reverse complement strand
ATGAAAGAGAACAGGCAAATGCCGTTTCTGGCATCGGTGCGACCGTCCTTCCTGCCGTCGATGATCAATGTTTGATTTTAGCAAGAGAATGGCAGCGGTTGTGCTCAGAGCCTTGGACGCTGACGAATGCGTGTTTGAGGGTGAGTGAAGCGATTGATAGCGTTGGTCTTCATGTGGTTCGGTCGGAGCTTGATGGTTTACGACAGAAGGGAAAAAGATCTTCACGTCTGGCGGTACTGGATGTTCTTGACGACCTGAAACCAAAGACACCATCAGGCGATGCAGGTTCCCGTTGGCCGCAAGTTTGTGACGAAGACGCACCAGAAGCTTGGCGGGAGATATGCAGGATAATTTCTAAAAGGGAACTTTCTGGATGCCGAAACCCGGGAGCTTGGTTGTCCAAAATTAGTGCCTCTGTGACAGGAAATACGTTGCAGCTTGTTGCCAGAAATCGCTGTGCGCGGGATACGGTTCAAAATCACTTGCTGTTCGAGATTGTTAGGCTTGCAGCATGCCGGGGATTGGTAGTTAAAGGTCTGCCAAGTTTGGGGTGATTATTGACAAAAAGCTTTTGATTCTGTTGTTTGACAAGTGAATTATGTTTTTGGGGCGTCTAAAGCGTTTTGCTTTTAATATGGCACATAGTCGGCAGCCCTGAAGAAGTTCCAGCATTCAATCTGCTGATAGAGGTCACAGATATTCCCGATTGCAGAGATGTATAGCGCCTAGATTTGTAGACACCTTGCCCACTAGAAATGAGGACAAGGAGAAGATTATGGGTAGCCCCCGATTTACCGAAGATTTCAAGATTGACGCGATCAAGCAGATTACTGAGCGGGGATATTCCGTTAGTGATGTTTCGCAACGATTGGGCGTCAGCACACATTCTCTTTATGCTTGGATGAAGCGGTATTCAGCGTCTCCTGGTAGCGCAGCAAGGGACGATCAGTCGTCCGAGATCAGACGATTGAAGCAGGAACTGGCGCGTGTCACCGAGGAGCGTGACATACTAAAAAAGCAAGCGCGTACTTCGCCAAGGATGCAAAGTGAGGTAAGCGTTCATCAAGGCGCATCGCGTGCAGTACAGCATTTGTGCCATGTGTCGGATGCTTTGTGTTCATCCGAGCGGATTTTATGCCTGACGCAAGAACCCTTTCAGCAAAAGAGCCACTGAAGATCAGCGGCAAACTGAGTTGCTCAAGGAAGCGTGGCAGGATAGCGGCAAGGTCTACGGTTATCGCAAGCTGCACGATGACCTGCGTGATCAGGGTGAGACGTGCTGTCCGAACCGTGTAGCCCGACTGGCAAGGCTGGCAGGGATTAAAGCCCAGATTGGCTATAAACGCCGCGCCGCCAAGTATGGTGGTCGGCCCTCAATAGCTGTCGATAATACTTTGGCACGCCAGTTTGATGTTGCCACTCCTGACAAGGTCTGGGTGACCGATATCACCTACATCAGAACCTATGAGGGTTTTGCGTATCTGGCGGTCGTCATTGATCTGTATTCGCGCAAAGTTATCGGTTGGGCCATGCAAAGCCGCCAGACAACGGACTTAGTTTTGCAAGCCTTGCTGATGGCTGTCTGGCGGAGAAAGCCTAAGAACAGGGTACTGATCTACTCCGATCAAGGCTCACAGTTCACCAGCATTGATTGGGCATCGTTCCTGCGACATCACAATCTGGAACACTCGATGAGCCGCAGAGGTAATTGCCATGATAACGCAGTGGCCGAGAGCTTTTTCAACCTGCTCAAGCGCGAACGCATCCGACGAACAACCTATCGCACCAGAGGTGACGCAAGGCAGGACGTGTTCGACTACATCGAAATGTTCTACAATCCAAAACGCAAACACGCTAACAATGGGATGTTGTCGCCCGTGAATTTCGAGCGGCAGCAAAAACTGAACCCGCAGGATGTCTAGAAAAGGCGGGGCTATTCGTTCCAATGTATCAGGATGCCGTAATCCTCGTGTCTGGCTGTCTCATATACAGGCGACGATAACGGGGGAAACGCTTCAGTTAGTTGCGAAAAACCACTGTGTGCGGGACACGACCCAGCATCACCTCATGGATAGAATTAAATCGATTGCCAAGCTCCGCGGACTGGGGATTGGCGCTGTTTCGTGTTTGAGCTGATTGTTTTTGTTCAATGCAGACATACTCGACGAGGACAGATTGATATGCCATGCAAAAGGGAGGGGATGAATTCTTACAGCCCAGGCGAAAGACTTTGAGCTTAGGTCATGAAATGCGCTATCCGGTTTTTAGACACCGCCTGTGGTTAATGTCAGCTGACAGAAAAGATGACATCCGACTTGATAATAAATCAATCACTTAGCTTTTTCATTTGCCAGAAAATTTGACATTTCCCGAAAAGGCTGAACCATTTCCAACCGCTCCACATCTTTGACGGTTAGCTTGATAATGCCCAAAAACGGATTTATCTCGACCCATTGTTCATCAGAGAGTCAGAAACGTCCCTTCATAACTTGGAACTCTTAATCTCGTTTTTAGATTATTGAATAACTTAAGTGTTAGGGAGTTCTGCCCCTAGAAACTCATCTCTCTGATAAAACCTGAAACAACCGCTTCATAGAGACGTTGAGCCCAACTCACAGGCGCGGCATCAATTTGCAAAGTCCCCCGTCGGGTCATTGAAAAATCGCTTTGGGCGATATTACTTTCCCAATTCCCGACAACGATCCCTTCTACCTTGAAGACGGGGTCATATGGGGTATAGCGACCGTCCTTATCCGCCGTCGCCGCAATCGTGCCGCCATGGATGGCTGCAAGTGCAGGTGCCTCAAGGTATTTGCTATTGAACCGCTCGACAGTCTCGATCTCCACTTCCAGAACGGGTTGGGCAAACTGTTCGGGATAGAACTTTGCCAAAGGCCGCCCGTCAATCCGGGCGATATCGCGCTGAGACACATAAGCGACAACTTTCCACGACGAACGTTCCCCGGCACCGACAATTCGGGCAATCGGAACTCGCGGTGCTATCCAGCCGCCGACCCGAATATCTTCGGCCATTTCGCGAACAGCACCGTTGATCGGCGCCCGCAAAATCAACCGGTCCTGCCGGGCCTCCAGTGCAACGATCCGAGCCGCCAAACGGCGCATTTCCTGAATACGAGCAGCAGAATCACCAAGGTCGCCCCGGCTTGCTTCGGTTTGAGCAAGAAGTATTCTCGCTTCGGCAAGTTCCAGTTCGCGGATCCGGTGCTCAGCATCAAGTTCCGGGGCGATCATGGTTGCAACCACATCACCGGCGCTAACCTGATCCCCCTTTTTAACCATGATCTCACCGATCTGCCCCGCTACTGTACTTACGACTTCCGCGTCACTGCCTGCCTGAAACACAGCATCTGCCGAAACACGGGATTGCCAAGGCACGAAAACCAGAACAACCAGTACACACATTAAAAATCCCGTCACCAAAAGATGCGGTGTCACTTTTGCGTTATGGCGATCTTTCCACCAGTGTTTCATTTCATTGAAAATTGGGATGAGGATGAACCATGCTATTTCAATTGCAAAAAGGGCAATGCCAAGAACTTTGAAGAACAGGTGATAGACGACCATTGCAATGCCAAGGAACAGAAAGAAGCGATAAATCCATACGGCAATCGCAAAAATGGCGAGCATTCGCCGTTTTTCCTGTGACATCGGTTCAGGTGCAGAATGCCCAAACTTGAAAAGAACCTCGCGTATCGTCCATTTGGCCATCGCAAAAGAACGGTTTTGAAGATTCTCGATACCAAGAAAATCTGACAACAGATAATAGCCGTCAAACCGCATAAAAGGGCTGAGATTGATCAAAAGCGTCGTGACCCAAGTGGCCGTTGCCAGCAGGAACACAGCACTTTGCATCGGTCCTGATGGAACAACATGCCAGAAAAATGTTGCCAGAAGCGCAATCGCCAATTCAACCCGAATACCCGCCGCCGCAATCCGAAGTCTGAGTTTTTTGCTGACAATCCGCCAAGCATCCGACGTATCAGTATAAAGAACCGGATACATCACCAGCAACGCAACCCCCATCGACGGAACCCGGCAGCCATAACGTGCCGCACTATAGGCATGCCCCAACTCGTGAAGAATTTTGGCCAGAGTAAGGGTAACCGCCATCCAGACCACGCCTTGCCAGTTGGCGAAACCAAGAAACGTCGACACAAACAAATCCCACTGACGCATCGTCAGGAAAATGCCGATTGCGCCCAGAAACAGAATTCCAAGCTGAACGTTACGCGATGCGACAATATCAGCGAAGGCCTGTGTTCTGCGCAGAAAGCCATCTGGATGCACCAACGGAACGCGGATAAAAAGATAGTTATGAATCAGCCACTTCCAGAATGACAGTTTTCCTGCACTCGCAATACGCGAGAACTCCGCCACGGCCTCGGGGCTGTCGCGTTGCAAAAGACCATTCCCATGAAGAAATTTTATCAGTCCGGTCAGCGATGCCTCATCGACGGTCAGAACCGTGTCGCAGCAAATTCGATCGATGATGGACTGCCCGCGTTTGAAATGCCACCGGCGCAACATTTCAAATGCGGCATAACCGATCCGGAAATACCGGTTGCGAACAGGATCGTGAATTGTCCAGCAAGGCGCACCATATTCATCGGTTCCCGCGGGCAAAAGTCGTAGGTCTTCGCGCAACGGCGGTACGACGATGTCTTGTGCGCTACCTTGCGATGCGATTGCCATGGCGGATCAGAACCCGATCATCTGGCGCAACGCTGCAAGCGGCCGTCGGAAAAGAAACAGCGCCAATGGAACACGGTCCCCCATGATTTTTGCCGATCCCCTAAGCCCGATACGGGGAATATCTTCAGGATTATCAAAGCGTGCAACCGCCCGATAAGCCAATATACCATCGGGTGTTTCCTTTGGCTGATAGGCCGTATATTCAAGCGTTGCGCCAATCGAACCAAGCGGATCAACATCAAGGAATAACCGGACTTCGGCCCCTGATTGCAGGGTAATCGCATCCGCGACAGGAATGGAAATACCAAGTTCGGCAGCGGCAGGTGCGGCAATGGCCATCACCTGTTCACCGGTCGAAACCGGCCGGCCCCGCCAATCGTTCGGATCACTGAAAATAGCAATGCCCGATTGCGGTGCCCTTACATCAACCTGCGAGAGTTGATAGCGGCTAAACTTCGCCTGTTCCTGACGCAATGCCAGACGGGTCTGCGAAAGGGCGACTTCAGCGCGCCCCTTCGCGTCACCAAAGGCCTGCTGCGATGCGCGTCGCAGTTCGGCTTCGGCTGTATCCACCGCCCGCAGGGATATTTCATAATTTGCCCGAAATTCCGCACCTTCAAAGGAAAACAAAAGATCATCCTTTGCAACTGGTGCATTCGGGCGAACCCTGATTTCGCGAATAACGCCTGTGATCGGTGCCGCAATCATGACCGGATCGCGCGGCATTACCGTTGCCGGGGCAATAATGCTTTGACGCACCGGGATACACAGCACAGCAATAATAGCGATCAACCCCCCGACCAAAACGACCCGTCGTTTTTTCCCTGCCTCGAACAATCCACCCCGCTTTTTGCGGGGTCGAAGTGCATTCCACGCATGTCCAAGCGCATCCGTCAGTTGTTCGATCAGAAGTATTTCCTCATCCAACCATTCCTTTGCCCTGACCAGCAAAAGAAGACCAAGCGGCGTTCCATCTGGGGCCAGAACCGGCTGACAAAGGATACTGTCCTGAAGGAATTCGCGCCATTCAGCATCATCACCCCTGGCGTCCACAGTACGCGAAAGAACCCTTTTCTGATCCGATGGGCCGTCCCTGTTTGCAAGCTTTTCAACAAAGCGGATATAAGGCGCATTGCGGTCCACAGACGGGACATTGGAAACCGCCACCACCCGCAATTTTCCACCCACCCCATATGACAGCAATACGGCCTGTTGATAGGAAATCAGCCGCCGGGTTTCAGTCACCGCAACAAACTGAAGCGCTGTCATATCCCGAGCCTGCCGAATGGATTTCTCAATGCCCAGCAAAACCGCGGATGCTGTAATGGTGCTCATTTTACCTGTCAGTCTTCAGCTGATGCGACTTACACTTTATTCTGAAAGCGGTCACGATTTCGGATCAAAAACAGCAACACCACTCATGCCCGGCAGCAACCTGTCATCACCGCCATCGATGGTCGCAAAGATTTTTACCGTCTGACTTACCGGATCTATATCAGCGCCAATCCTTTCGGTCTTTGCCTCAATTATCGCCCCGGTTTCCTCGATTTTCGCTTGGAACGCTTGCCCCACCGAAAGCCATGAAAGCCAGCTTGACGGCATAATCAATTCCAGCTCCAAATTACCTGAACCTATGATTTCCATCAGCTCATCCCCGGGATTAGCCGTCTGAAAAGGTTGGCTCAGCCATTGGATAACCGCACCGTCGTAAGGCGCTGTTATCTGGCAACGGTCAAGATACACATCATGCAATCGCACTTGTGCAAGTGTCCGGTCGCGGGCGGCTTCCGCCATAATAACATCAAGCTCGCCGACACTGCGGAGCTCAAACAAACGTTGCTGGGATTTAAACTGGGCATCCGTTTGCCTGTAATCAGCGGCGGCAGTAGCACGTTGCGCCCTGTAAGCCGTGCAATCAAACGCAATCAGCAAATCACCTTTCTTGAAACTCTGTCCCGGACGAACGGCCATTTTATCAATTCTCGCGGCAAGCTCGCCGGAAAGAATGGCACGATCCTGAGTTGTCACCAAGACACGTGTTTCCAATGTCTCCTGCCCGCTCGCCAGGGTCGGAGACAAAAACACCACCACCGCAAGCATGCAAAACATGCTGGCTGTGGCACCTTGTCTAGAGTGCTGACATTTAGACAGATACCCGCTTAACCAAGTCAGAACGAAAAGCATCACTTAACGGCAGCCGACATAGGTTCTTTCGCCAGTGCCGGGTCATCATCGCTTTTTGCAATGGTGACTGGTGCGTCATAATCCCCATGGTTCCAGCGCTTAAGAACTCCTCCAACCATCTGAGCAAGCGTATCGATAGAATTATCAGGAATATCGTTCGGGAACGGATCTGCACCGATTGATGCGAACAACCGTCCATATGAGGCCTGCATATCGGCATAAGCCATATCGCGCTGCAAATTGCTCAGCAAGGCACGAACATCAGCACGGATTGCCTGCGCTTCGCCGACCGTATTTGCAGACTGGCTGGCATTGACGGTTTGTGAAATCTGATCCTGCACCGATGCAATCCGGTCGGTCAGTTCGTAGTCACGTTTGGCATGGGCAAAACGCAATTGTGCAATATTTACCTGACTGATCACAGCCATGCTCAATGCAAGGCGACGGACTTCTGAAAGTTCAATTTGGCTATCCGCAAGACGCATATTCGCAGGCGCCTTAAACAGCTGCATCAGGTTCCATGAAAGGTTGAGCGATCCCTCATACCAATCCGAATTTACCTTATAACTATCCGTCGTGTGATTGATACCGGCACTGAAATTCAACCCCGGAACCATCTGTACGATTGCGATCTTTGCTTCTTGTTGGTTGATCCGCAACTGATAAGCTTCCGAACGTAGTTCCGAACGGTTCTTGAGCGCGGCCAATTCAAGTTCTTCCGACGTATGGCTTAGAACAGGCATCGGATCACTATCGGTTTCAACCGCCGCCGCAACCGTAAAATCGCTATCGGGGTGAATGTTCATGAGGACAGCAAGCTCGGTCCGGGCCTCGACCAACTGACGCCGTCGGGCTTCAAGCTCCCGCAGGGTCAAAAGGAGATCTTCCTGATAGGTCAGAGCATCAAGAGGCGCACCAACACGTTCGCGAACCTGGGTTTCTGAACGCGAAAGAGCGCTGCGAACCCGTTCCAGAGCCGGTTCAAACTGTACCAAGGCACGCTCGGCCGCAGCAGCGCGCCAATAGGCATTGCGCGTATCATTGATAACATTATGAATCACCTGACGGCGTCGTTCCTTAACGATTAATGCCATATCCGCCTGCTGATGAGCACGCATATAACCGATGGCGAAATCCAGAACATTCCAGCTTACCGTCAGATCGCTATCGCGGATTTTTTTGTCCGAACTGATCGAGGTGGAAGTCTTGTCCTCGTTATAAGTTGAATCTGCTCGGTTTCGCTGCGTCCAGCCTGAATTGGCCACAACATTGGGCAGAAGGTTGACGTTGGCGACATCAAGCTGTCCCATCGCGACAGCTTCTTCCATCAATTTAAGCCGGTGATCAAGGTTGTATTTGAGCGCTCGCGCGATCGCTTCTTCAAGCGTCAACGGCCCAGTGATCTTTTCCTGCTTTTCGAACAGACGTTCTAGGTCATTAGCGACACGCGCATTGTTTTCAGCAGTCGTCAGTGGTTCCGGTGTGACGGCACATGCCGAAAGCAGTGCTACAGTTGCCAGCGCAACGGTTACCTTCCGCCACTTATGGAAAGTGCCGGGAAAATTCAGTACACGGTAAACCAAGTCGATATTCCCCCAAGTAAACTCAAATTCCGGAAAATCTGTCTCACAAATGTCCGGTTATTTGTCTCTGCGTCCAAGTTTGTTTCGGTTTCAGTCCCGAGACCGAAACATCCCTCTTTCAATACTGTGTCTCGTAAGGACAATGGCAACCGATTGATCGTTAATCCGACGGTCGTATCAGCCCCAAAATCAGATAATCGTCAAACCGGGATACGGTAGGTACTTAAAACCTGATCAAGCAACATTGTTTCCATCTCCGCCACATCGCCAAAGGCAGCAAGCTGCACACTGAAATCCTCCAGCTTTTCTGTCTGCTCCACCTCAGCCGCACTGTCGTTCATGGCCTGAATATCATCCGTTCCGCCATCCGAAGGTGTGTCTTCACCATCGCTACCGCCATCAGATGAAGGGGCTCCGAAAAGACTGTCATTGCTGCCTGCGTCACTATCTCCGGGCTCGCCCCCAACACCACCACCAGAACTAGCGCCAGAAGCACCACCTGTGCCAAGCAGATCGCCGAAAGAAACACCGCCACTAATGTTCGAGCGAAGGACAGTACCAGCAGCACCATAAAAACTGCTTGCCACAGAGGTCACATTACTGCCGATCACGCCTCCACTACCAAATTGTGATGCCGTTAGCCCGGCTGAGACCGGTGTTCCTGAATTGCCAATTGGGCTGGTATTACCCAATTGACCGGTCACTGTCGTCTGAATGACCCCACCGGCAATAATCGGCCCACTCGAGCCGTTGGAGTTTGACGCAGTATTAAGCGCACTGCTGATCGGTGTTCCGGTATCTCCACCTGCCGATCCCGGCACTTGCAGGATTGGCAGAACCGTAACGGGCGGCGCGGGTGTCGTAACCGTCGGAGAAGGAGGTGGCTGCGTTGGTGTTTGCGTTGCTGGCTGGGCAAGCACCACTGTTACCGTATTTGCGCCGCTACTATTGCTGTTACCATCAGACACATTGAAGCTGACGGTCCGGTTGGTAAATGTCGGCGTGCCCGCCGCATTACGGTAAGCAACAGCTTTCATCAGGGTCTGAACACGTTCAGGTGTAGAGTTCGAATTGAAATTAATGACAAGATTATTCCCGGCCGCAATATTATTGGCAAGCGTGCCGATTACAACACCGCCGACACTTACCGTTGATGTCGCTGTCGTTCCCGAAAGGGTAATCGTCGTGCCAGACGTCTCAATCGTCAGAATATCCTCGGAACCGACACCACCGGCTGTGATACTGACCGTCAGGTTCCCCGAATTGAAGTGTGAGGAATCAGCATCCGAAATGACGACATTCTGGCCGACATCCAGTTTGACCGTCTGCCCGGCAGTATAATTAACACTATCCCCGGATAATCCGCCTACCGTTGGACGATCCTGCACCGCAACAGAAATGGTATCCGTGTCGGAATTGGTCCCGTCCGAGGTCAAGACCGTAATCGTCTGCGCCCCCGATGCATTGACGGCGGGTGTATATGTCAGGTTTGCCAGCGTTGCATTGACGCTTGCTATTGAACCGGAAATTTGAATTGAATTGGTGCCAAGACCGGTGATTGTTGCCGCCCCAGTCGTGGAAAACGAACCAAGGCCTGCCCCCACCGACACCGTAGTTGTCACGTTTGCGCTATCATTATCGGCAACAGAAATACCGGTAATTGCCTTGGCCGTGCCGTCCACCGCGCTCTGAGCACCGGGGACCGTATTCACTGGATTTACGTCTGTAATATCAATATTTCCGCTGCCAACCTGCGGATTGGTGGTGCCGTCATTGGCATTGATCGTAAAGGTCGCGGCGTTGTCGCCCGATGCACCCAATGCGCCAGTGTACTGGATGTTACTGGCAGTATCGAGCCATGTGTTGATATTGGCCGCCGTGCCTTGAAGGGTAAGGGAACCGGTGCCAGACCCGCCAACCGTGACGCTACCCGACGTGCTTGCGGTGA
>NZ_JFKB01000033.1 GCF_002115745.1 Thalassospira alkalitolerans | reverse complement strand
GCGGGCGTTGTTGCCAAGATCATCGAGTAATTTTTAAAGATTTGCACTATTGGGTGCTTGATCTTTGATGTGCGGGCGGATATAAGCCGCCCGCACACCCTGCCGCCCGGGCAGGACTGTGTCGGAAAGACCTGAAGAAATTCAACTTTCTGATTACCTTGTAGGAGTGTAGCTCAGCTGGTAGAGCATCGGTCTCCAAAACCGAGGGCCGTGGGTTCGAGTCCCTCCGCTCCTGCCATTTTATCCGGGTCTTGGAATTGAATTTTTGAAAGCGGTGTAACCCCGACAATGGCTAAAACGTCGCCGGCACAATTCGTACAGCAGGTTCGCACCGAAGCCAAAAAGGTTTCGTGGCCGTCCCGCAAGGAAACAACTGTTTCAACCATCATGGTTTTTGTCATGGTGGCCTTGGCATCTGTTTTCTTTTTTGTTGTCGATCAGCTTCTCGCCTGGGGCGTTCAGTTGATCTTTGGTGTCGGGGGTTAGTATGGCGCATCGTTGGTACGTATTACACGTTCATTCCGGGTTTGAGAAAAAAGTCGCCCAGTCGATCCGCGAGCAGTCCATCAAGAAAGGTCTTGAGGGCGAAATCAAAGAGGTCCTGGTTCCGACGGAAGAAACGGTCGAGATGCGTCGTGGCACCAAGGTCAATGCCGAGCGGAAGTTTTTCCCCGGCTATGTTCTGTTGCACATGGATCTGACTGACGAAAGCTGGCATCTGGTCAAGAACACCGCCAAGGTTACTGATTTCCTTGGCAGCCGTGGCAAGCCGATGCCAATTTCCGAAAAGGAAGCCCAGCACATTCTGCATCAGGTGCAGGAAGGTGTCGAGCGTCCGAAGCCAACCATCACGTTCGAGATTGGCGAGGAAGTCCGCGTTTCCGATGGCCCGTTTGCATCGTTTAACGGAGTTGTCGAAGGGGTTGATGAAGAACGTGCGCGCCTTAAGGTGTCTGTATCGATCTTTGGTCGTTCAACCCCGGTCGAGCTGGAATATACCCAGGTCGAAAAGCTCTAACGAGCTGTTTTAAGTGAAGTTTCTGTCTGCGTGATGCAGGCAGTTTTTAAAGCGCGGGAGGCCAGTCATGGCCGGACCGCGCGCTTCTGTAAGAGGTACTCTAATGGCGAAGAAAATCGACGGCTATATCAAGCTGCAGATTGCCGCCGGCAAAGCCAATCCGTCGCCGCCTGTCGGCCCGGCTCTTGGTCAGCGCGGCGTTAATATCATGGAATTCTGCAAGGCGTTCAACGCAGCGACCCAGCAGATGGAACCCGGCATGCCGGTTCCGGTGGTTATCACCGTTTATTCCGACCGTTCCTTTAGCTTTATTCACAAAACCCCGCCGGCATCCTACTTCCTGCGTAAAGCAGCAGGTATTGCCAAGGGTTCTGGCACGACCGGTAAAGGTTTTGTTGGCAAAGTGACCAAAGCACAGGTCAAAGAAATCGCAGAAGCCAAAATGGTCGACCTTAATGCGCACGATCTTACTGGTGCGATGTCGATGATCGAAGGTTCCGCCCGTGCTATGGGCCTCGAGGTTGTGGAGTAAGACGATGGCCAAGATTGGTAAGCGCCTTGCCCTGGCTTATGAGGGCGTCGATCGTAACACTCAGTACGAACTGGCCGCTGCGGTCAAGCTCGTCAAAAACGGTGCAAAAGCGAAATTCGACGAAACCGTTGAAATCGCAATGAACCTTGGTGTTGACCCGCGTCACGCAGACCAGATGGTCCGTGGTGTTGTTTCGCTTCCGCATGGTACCGGTAAAACCATGCGTGTTGCCGTCTTCGCAAAAGATGCCAAAGCAGAAGAAGCCACCAAAGCTGGTGCGGACGCTGTTGGCGCTGAAGACCTGATGGAAGCAATGCAGAAAGGCGATCTGAACTATGATCGCGTGATTGCAACCCCGGACATGATGGCTGTTGTCGGTCGTCTCGGTAAGGTACTTGGCCCGCGCGGCCTGATGCCGAACCCGAAACTCGGCACCGTGACCATGGATGTCAAACAGGCTGTTACCGATGCCAAAGCTGGTCAGGTTCAGTTCCGCGCTGAGAAAAATGGTATTGTCCATGCCGGTATCGGCAAGGCATCGTTCAGCGAAGAACAGCTGCTTGAAAATGTTCAGGCATTTGTTGGCGCGATTGTTAAAGCAAAACCGGCAGGCGCAAAAGGTATCTACCTGCAGCGCGCCGCCATCAGCTCGACCATGGGCGCTGGCGTGAAACTGTCGATTGCGGATATCGCATCGAAGTAATTCAAGAATTCTGACCGGTCGTTCGCGGCCGGTCAGGACCGGAGAGGGTGACAAGCCCTCTCTAACTGTCTGTCCCAGACTGCAGGTGGTCGGCACTCGCTGACCTTAATCTCCTGCATAGGCAGAGGTTCCGGTTCTTTGGTTTTCCCCGTTTGGGGCATCACATAAAGGCTTGGACATCTGGCAAACGGACGGGCGTCACAGACCGGTTCGAAAGGACGGGTCACGTCTGTGAACCCTTTGCAGGGTTCAGGGCAATAAGCAATGTCGGAGACTTAAAGTGAACCGCGATGATAAAACACAGTTCGTAGCAGAAATGCGCGAAGTGTTCGAAGGTGCGGAAGGCGTAATTGTTACCCAATACAAAGGGTTGACGGTTGCGGAAATCACCGCTCTTCGTGCGCAGATGCGTGATGCTGGTGCGGGCTTCAAGGTCACCAAAAACCGGCTTACGCGACTTGCTCTCGAAGGCACCAAATTTGCTGGTCTTGCAGACCACTTTACCGGCCCGACCGCGATCGCCTATTCGGCTGATCCCGCTTCGGCTGCAAAAGTGGCCTCAACGTTCGCAAAAGCCAATGACAAGCTTGTTCTTGTTGCTGGCGCCATCGGTGAACAGATTCTGGACGAACAGGGCGTTAAAGCTCTGGCAGAACTGCCGTCGCTGGACGAACTGCGCGCGAAACTGGTTGGTATGATCCAGACCCCGGCACAGCGTATCGCTACGCTGACCTCCAAGCCGGCGGCCCAGATCGCCCAGGTGCTGAAGGCATACGCCGAAAAAGGCGAAGCCGCGTAATCCAATTTTCCAAACTTTCCAAGTTCAAGCCTAGGAGCTTATACAAATGGCCGATCTTAATGCACTCGTTGCCGAGCTTTCCAAGCTCACCGTTATTGAAGCTGCAGAGCTTTCCAAACTTCTCGAAGAAGAGTGGGGCGTTTCCGCTGCTGCACCGGTAGCTGCTGCTGCTGCTGGCGGCGCGGTTGCTGCTGCTGAAGAAGAAAAAACCGAATTTGACGTGATTCTGACCGCTGCTGGCGAGAAAAAAATCAACGTCATTAAAGAAGTCCGTGCAATCACCGGTCTTGGCCTGAAAGAAGCCAAAGACCTGGTCGAAGGCGCACCGAAAGCTGTTAAAGAAGGCGCGTCGAAAGACGAAGCTGCTGACATCAAGAAAAAACTTGAAGAAGCAGGCGCAACCGTCGAACTCAAGTAATCGACGGCTTCTTGCCAAGGTCTGGGTCGGCGTCTTTCGAGGCGCCGACCCATCCGTCTCTACGTCACGGGCAATGGGTGCACCGACCGTTGGGACGCGAAAAGGAATTTTGTGGTTGACGCTGCCCAAGGTAATCATACATATTGCTAGGCCGTTTAGGTCAAAGGTTATCTTTGACGGCGTCGACAGCCGAGGGATCAGTGATCTCATTCATGTTGGATGTCACATAACATCCACGGTCATAATCAAGTAAACGCCCGCCCCGTACGGGGCTCGGGCGTCGTTGTGCTGTATGCGATTTGTATAGAGAAAACAACGACGAGCGAGTTACGACGGTGTGGGGAGGCGCGATTAAAGGAACGATGATGGATAAGTCCTTTACCGGTCGAAAGCGCATCCGCAAGAGCTTTGGACGGATCAGCGAAGTTGCTCCGCTCCCGAACCTGATTGAGGTTCAAAAGAATTCTTACGACAAGTTTTTGCAGACTGGTACCCCGCAGGATCAGCGGAATGATGCCGGCCTTCAGGAAGTGTTCAAGAGCGTCTTTCCGATCAAAGATTTCTCCGAGCGCGCAACCCTCGAGTTTGTGTCGTATGAGCTGGAACAGCCCAAATACGACACCGAGGAGTGCCGTCAGCGTGGCATGACCTTTGCCGCGCCGCTGCGCGTGACACTGCGTCTGGTGGTCTGGGATATCGACGAAGATACCGGTGCCCGTTCGATCCGCGATATCAAGGAACAGGACGTGTACATGGGCGATATGCCGCTCATGACCTTGCACGGTACCTTTATCGTCAATGGCACCGAGCGTGTGATCGTTTCACAGATGCACCGTTCGCCGGGCGTCTTCTTTGACCATGACAAGGGCAAAAGCCACAGCTCGGGTAAGTACCTGTTTTCTGCGCGCGTGATCCCGTATCGTGGTTCTTGGCTCGATTTCGAATTCGATGCAAAAGACATTCTGTATGTCCGTATTGACCGTCGCCGCAAATTGCCGGCGACCACGCTGCTTATGGCTCTTGAAAATGAAGAGTCCCAGGCTTTGCGTGCCCAGCGTGCCGAAGAAGGCCGTTCGGTTGATCCGTCGGAAATCGAAGGTCTGACCCCGGAAGAAATCCTTAACTATTACTATGAGTCGGCTGAATATCGCCGGACCAAAGATGGTTGGGTAACCGATTTCAACGCGGATCGTTATGTTGGCCAGAAGCTGGTTCATGACCTGCTTGACGCCGATAGTGGTGAAGTCGTTGCCGCCGCTGGCAGCAAGATCACCAAACGGTCGGTCGCCAAGATCGTCGATCAGAATGTCAAACACATTCTGGTGCCGGAAGAGCAGCTTAACGGCTGGTTCATGGCCGAAGATCTGATCGACAGCACAAGCGGCGAGATTTTGGCCGAAGCCGGTCACGAACTGACAGAAGAAGTGTTCGAGCAGCTAAAAGAATGGGGTGTTGACTCCCTTCGCCTGCTGATGATCGATCACAACAATGTTGGTGCGTTTCTGCGTAACACCGTTGCACTGGACAAGAACAGCAATCGCGAAGAAGCCCTTGTGGACATCTATCGCGTTATGCGCCCTGGCGAACCGCCGACCATCGAGGGTGCGGAAGCGATGTTCAAAGGCTTGTTCTTTGATTCAGAGCGTTACGACCTTTCGGCTGTTGGCCGTGTAAAAATGAATGCGCGCCTTAATCTGGAATGCCCGGATACGGTACGTGTTCTGCGTCGTGAAGACATTCTGGAAGTCGTCCGTGTTCTGGTCGACCTGAAAGACGGTCGGGGCGAAATCGACGATATTGACCATCTTGGTAACCGTCGTCTGCGTTCGGTCGGCGAGCTGATGGAAAATCAGTTCCGTGTTGGCCTGTTGCGTATGGAACGTGCGATCCGCGAGCGGATGAGCTCGGTCGAGATCGACAACGTCATGCCGCATGACCTGATCAATGCCAAGCCGGTTGCGGCTGCTGTTCGTGAATTCTTCGGCTCTTCGCAGCTGTCGCAGTTTATGGATCAGACCAACCCGCTTTCGGAGATCACCCACAAACGTCGTCTTTCGGCGCTTGGACCGGGCGGTCTTACCCGTGAGCGTGCAGGCTTTGAAGTTCGTGACGTGCATCCGACCCACTATGGTCGTATCTGCCCGGTTGAAACGCCGGAAGGTCCGAACATTGGTCTGATCAACTCGCTGGCGACTTTTGCCCGCGTCAACCAGTACGGCTTTATCGAAAGCCCGTATCGTAAGGTTGTCGATGGTGTTGTTTCGAAAGAAGTTATCTATCTTTCGGCCATCGAAGAAGGTCGTTATGTGATCGCGCAGGCGAACGAGGCGTTGACCGAGGAATTTGGCTTTGCCAATGAACTGATCAACACCCGTAAAGCCGGTGACCACTATATGGCCCGCTCCGAAGAGATCGACCTTATGGACGTCTCGCCGAAGCAGCTGGTATCGGTCGCATCCGCGCTCATTCCGTTCCTTGAAAACGATGACGCGAACCGCGCACTGATGGGATCGAACATGCAGCGTCAGGCGGTTCCGTTGATCCGTTCTGAAGCACCGTATGTCGGGACCGGTATGGAAGTTCCGGTGGCACGTGATTCGGGGGCAACCCTGATCGCACGCCGTGATGGTGTTGTTGAATCTGTTGACGCGACCCGTATGGTTATCCGCGCAACCGGTGACATTGCCGCATCGGAATCGGGTGTCGATATTTACACCCTGCTGAAATATCAGCGTTCCAACCAAGGCAGCTGCATCAACCAGCGTCCGCTGGTCAAGGTGGGTGATGTTGTCGAAAAAGGCGATATCATCTCGGATGGTCCGTGTACCGATATGGGTGAACTTGCCCTTGGCCGTAACGTGCTTGTCGCGTTTATGCCTTGGAATGGTTACAACTTTGAGGATTCCATCCTTCTGTCCGAACGTATTGCCCGTGATGACGTTTATACCTCGATCCATATCGAGGAATTTGAAGTCATGGCGCGTGATACCAAACTGGGTCAGGAAGAAATCACGCGTGATATTCCGAACGTCGGTGAAGAAGCCCTTAAAAACCTCGACGAGGCGGGCATTGTTTACATCGGTGCGGAAATCAAACCGGGTGATATCCTTGTTGGTAAAGTGACACCGAAGGGCGAAAGCCCGATGACGCCGGAAGAAAAACTTCTGCGTGCCATCTTTGGTGAAAAAGCATCCGATGTCCGTGATACCTCGCTGCGTGTTCCGCCGGGACAGTTCGGTACCATTGTTGAAGTCCGCGTGTTCTCACGTCGTGGCGTTGACAAGGACGAACGTGCCCTGGCAATCGAACGGTCGGAAATCGAACGTCTTGCAAAAGACCGTGATGACGAACGTGCGATCCTGGAACGCAACTTCTATGGTCGTCTGAAGAACTTGCTGTTGGGCCAGATGCTGGTCGATGGACCGAAAGGTCTGAATGGCGAGATTACCGAAGACAGCCTTGGTGGTGTTGCACGTGGTTTGTGGCGTCAGATTGCTGTTGCTGATGACAATGTCATGTCTGATATCGAAGCCCTGAAAAAACAGTTCGAGGAATCGATCGCTGTTCTTCAGGCCCGTTTCGATGACAAGGTTGACAAGCTTCAGGCGGGTGATGAATTGCCGCCTGGCGTGATGAAGATGGTCAAAGTCTTTGTTGCGGTTAAGCGTAAGATGCAGCCGGGCGACAAGATGGCCGGCCGTCACGGGAACAAGGGTGTCGTATCGCGTATTATGGCGATGGAAGACATGCCGCATCTCGAAGACGGTACGCCTGTCGATATCGTTCTGAACCCGCTTGGTGTTCCGTCACGTATGAACGTCGGCCAGATCCTTGAAACCCACCTTGGTTGGGCGTCACGTGGTCTTGGCGAACAGATCGGCGAACTCGTCGATGCTGTGACCGATGGTCGTACCGAAATGGAAAACCTGCGCAGCAAGCTTAATGATGTGTACGAGGACGAAAAATACGTCACCGGCATCAAAGAGCTGAGCGATGGCGATGTCATCGAGCTTGGTAACAACCTGCGTCGCGGTGTGCCGATGGCCACCCCGGTCTTTGACGGTGCGCGTGAACCTGATGTGGTTCGCATGCTTGAAAAAGCCGGTCTTGATGGTTCTGGCCAGGTCGACCTTTATGATGGTCGTACTGGTGAGAAATTCCATCGCAAGGTGACCGTGGGCTATATCTACATGCTCAAACTGCATCACTTGGTTGACGACAAGATCCATGCCCGTTCGATTGGTCCGTACTCGCTTGTTACCCAGCAGCCGCTGGGTGGTAAAGCACAGTTCGGTGGCCAGCGTTTCGGGGAGATGGAAGTATGGGCACTCGAAGCATATGGTGCTGCCTATACCCTCCAGGAAATGCTGACTGTCAAATCGGATGACGTTTCAGGCCGTACCAAGGTCTATGAAGCGATTGTTCGCGGCGAAGACACCTTTGAGGCTGGTATTCCGGAATCCTTTAACGTTCTTGTTAAAGAGCTTCGGTCGCTTGGCCTTAATGTCGAGCTTGAGCAGCAAGAGCAATAAGAGCTTGGCGGGCGGGTTCCATTCGGGTTCCCGTCCGCCGATAAGCATCTTTCGGCCTGAAATTGGCGAAACCCGGCGAGACCGGGCATAGCGGGAGAGCCTTTTATGAACGAGTTGATGAAGATCTTCGGGCAGCCGCAGGGCACCCAGAGCTTCGATCAGATCCGGATTCAGATTGCCAGCCCAGAGCGTATCCGCTCTTGGTCATTTGGTGAAATCAAGAAACCGGAGACCATCAACTACCGGACCTTTAAACCGGAACGCGACGGCCTGTTCTGTGCGCGCATTTTTGGTCCGGTGAAGGATTACGAATGCTTGTGCGGCAAGTACAAGCGTATGAAATATCGCGGCATTATCTGTGAGAAATGCGGCGTTGAAGTGACTCTGGCTAAAGTACGTCGCGAACGTATGGGCCATATCGAACTGGCGGCACCTGTTGCCCATATCTGGTTCATGAAGTCGCTTCCAAGCCGTCTTGGTCTGCTGCTGGACATGATGCTCAAGGATCTTGAGCGCATTCTGTATTTCGAAAGCTATGTGGTTATTGAGCCGGGTCTGACCCCGCTTAAAATGGGTGAACTTCTTTCAGAAGATCAGTTCATGACCGCACAGGAAGAGTATGGCGAAGACAGTTTCCGTGCCGGTATCGGTGCAGAAGCCATCCGCGACATGCTTGCCGCGATTGACCTTGAAGAAGAACGCGAAACCGCGAAAATCGACCTCAAGGAAACCAATTCGGAAGCCAAGCGCAAGAAGCTGGTCAAACGCCTGAAGCTGATTGAAGCTTTCCAGGAATCCGGCGCGCGTCCGGAATGGATGATTCTTGAAGTCATTCCGGTCATTCCGCCAGAATTGCGTCCGCTGGTCCCGCTTGACGGTGGCCGTTTTGCGACGTCTGACCTTAACGACCTTTATCGTCGTGTGATCAACCGTAACAACCGCCTGAAGCGCCTGATCGAGCTTCGTGCGCCTGATATTATCGTGCGTAACGAAAAACGTATGCTTCAGGAATCGGTTGATGCGCTGTTTGATAACGGCCGTCGCGGTCGTCCGATCACCGGTGCCAACAAGCGTCCGCTCAAATCGATGTCGGATATGCTTAAAGGCAAGCAGGGTCGTTTCCGTCAGAACCTTTTGGGTAAACGCGTCGACTATTCCGGTCGTTCTGTGATTACCGTGGGTCCGAACCTGAAACTGCATCAGTGCGGCCTGCCAAAGAAAATGGCGCTCGAACTGTTCAAGCCGTTCGTTTATGCGAAGCTTGAACTGTACGGGATGGCAACCACCATCAAAGCTGCAAAGCGTATGGTGGAAAAAGAGCGTGCCGAAGTTTGGGATATCCTTGAACAGGTTATCCGTGAACACCCGGTCATGCTTAACCGTGCGCCGACCCTTCACCGTCTTGGTATCCAGGCTTTCGAGCCGACCCTGATCGAAGGTAAGGCAATTCAGCTGCATCCGCTCGTTTGTACGGCTTTCAACGCCGACTTCGATGGTGACCAGATGGCCGTTCACGTGCCGCTGTCACTTGAAGCCCAGCTTGAAGCACGTACCCTGATGATGTCGACCAACAACATCCTGTCACCGGCATCGGGCAAACCGATTATCGTGCCGTCGCAGGATATTGTTCTTGGTCTTTACTACATCTCGATGGAAAGCGACGGTCAGCCGGGCGAAGGCATGTCCTTTGTCAATATCGCTGAAATCGAACAGGCACTTGAAGCCGGTGTTGTCACCCTGCATTCGAAAATCAATGCACGTTACAAGACCGTTGATGCCAACAACGAACCGATCACAATCCGTGTTCAAACCACGGCCGGTCGTATGTTGTTGTCGGAACTGTTGCCGCGTCATCCGCGCATTCCGTTCTCGACCATCAACAAGCTGCTGACCAAAAAAGACGTCTCGAACGTTATTGATGTCGTCTATCGTCACTGTGGCCAGAAAGAGACTGTTATCTTTGCTGACCGCATGATGGGCCTTGGTTTCCATTGGGCCTGCAAAGCCGGTATTTCGTTTGGCAAGGATGACATGATCATTCCGGATGCCAAGGTAACGCTGGTTGGTGCGACCCATGACAAGGTCAAGGAATACGAACAGCAGTATCAGGACGGCCTGATCACCCGTGGTGAGAAATACAACAAGGTCGTTGATGCCTGGTCGCAGTGCACCGATGACGTTTCCGAAGCGATGATGAAAGTCATCTCGGCAACGGCAGAAAGTGACAATGTGAACTCGGTTTACATGATGGCGCACTCCGGTGCCCGTGGTTCTGCCGCCCAGATGCGTCAGTTGGCTGCTATGCGCGGCCTGATGGCAAAACCGGATGGCTCGATCATCGAGACACCGATTATCTCGAACTTTAAAGAAGGCCTGACCGTGCAGGAGTACTTCAACTCCACTCACGGGGCGCGTAAAGGTCTTGCCGATACCGCACTGAAAACGGCGAACTCGGGTTACTTGACCCGTCGTCTTGTTGACGTTGCCCAGGACTGCATCATCACTCAGCATGATTGCGGTACTGATCGTGGCCTCGACATTGCTGCGGTTGTTGACTCCGGCGAAGTTATCGAGACGCTGTCTGACCGTATCCTTGGTCGTTTCACCGCTGACGAGATTGTTAATCCGTCAACCGGCGAAATCATCGTTCCGAAAAACGAAATGGTTGTCGAAGATCACCTGGACGTGATCGAAAAAGCTGGCGTTGAAATGTCACGCATTCGTTCTGTCCTGACCTGTGATGCCGAAACCGGTGTTTGCGGCCATTGCTATGGTCGTGACCTGGCACGCGGTACGACGGTCAACATTGGTGAAGCTGTCGGTGTTATCGCCGCACAGTCGATTGGTGAGCCGGGTACCCAGCTTACGATGCGTACGTTCCACATTGGTGGTGCCGCGCAGCGTGGTGCCGAAGTTTCCGGTGTTGAAGCCAATTTCGACGCCACGGTTAAACTGAAAAACCGTGCGGTTGTTAAGAATTCGAGCGATGTCATGATTGTCATGGCCCGTAACCTCGAAATCTTGCTGATCGACAAAACCGGTCGTGAACGTGCGAAATACCGCGTTCCATATGGTGCGAAACTTCTTGCAGATGAAGGCGATCAGATCACACGCGGCCAGAAATTGGCCGAATGGGATCCGTACACCTTGCCGATCATCACCGAGAAAGAAGGCTATGTGAACTATGTCGACCTTATCGAGAATGTAACCATCCGCGAAGTCTATGACGAAGCGACGGGTATTGCCTCGAAGACGGTTATCGACTGGAAAAGCATGCCGAAGGCATCTGACCTTAAGCCGCGCGTTACCCTGCGTAACGAAAACGGCGAGGTCATCAACCTGGATAACGGTCTTGAAGCCCGTTACTTCCTGTCGGTTGACGCCATTCTCTCGATCGAGAACGGTCAGAAAGTTAACGCCGGTGACGTGCTTGCACGTATTCCGCGTGAAGGCTCGAAGACCCGTGACATTACCGGTGGTCTGCCGCGTGTGGCTGAATTGTTCGAGGCGCGCAAGCCCAAGGACCACGCCATTATCACCGACATCGCCGGCCGTATCGAATTTGGCAAGGATTACAAAAACAAGCGCCGTGTCATCGTGCATCCGCTTGAAGATTCTGGCCTGACCGAACCGGTTGAATACATGATCCCGAAAGGCAAGCATCTTGCCGTTCAGGAAGGCGATTTCGTCGAGAAGGGCGATCAGCTGCTTGATGGTTCACCGGTTCCGCATGACATCCTGCGCGTTATGGGCGTCCCGGCACTGGCAGATTACCTGGTGAATGAAATCCAGGAAGTCTACCGTTTGCAGGGCGTGAAGATTAACGACAAGCATATCGAAGTCATCGTTCGTCAGATGCTTCAGAAAGTGGAAATCACCAAAACCGGTGACACCACGCTTCTGGTTGGCGAGATCCTTGACCGCGTTAACTTCGATATCGAAAACGAACGTGCTCTTAAAGAAGGTGGTGAATTGGCCGAAGGGGCTCCGGTCCTGCAGGGGATCACCAAAGCGTCGTTGCAGACGCATTCCTTCATCTCGGCCGCGTCGTTCCAGGAAACCACGCGCGTTCTGACCGAAGCAGCCGTATCGGGCAAAACCGATACACTGATTGGTCTGAAAGAGAACGTGATTGTGGGTCGTTTGATCCCGGCAGGTACCGGTGCGGTGATGAACCGTTTCCGTGCATTGGCCGCCGAACGTGACAAGACCGTACAGATCGAGGCAGAAGAAGAAATCGGCGATAATTTCGGCCCACAGGCCGGAGCCGAGTCTCCGACGCTGCCTGCCGGCGAGTAAAATCGCCGCGCAAGCTTGTTAAAGAATCAGAGACGAACCGGGAATTTTCTATCGATGCACCGGTTCGTCTCGGCGTTTGAAGCGCCAACTCGAAGGCCTACAGGGTTTTGCTTGACGCGAAATGGGGCCGTCACTAGTATGCGCCCACCGAATCTCGGGGGGTGCAACTGTGCCGGTGCCATATCGTTTGGCAGCGGGCGGTTTACACCCCCCGTCGCTTGAGAGCGACTCTGACGGCCGTCGAGGCAGGTTTATTCCTGTTTAATGGACGTCCGTATTTGCCTTTGCATTCTGTGCAAAGGCATACGGTCGTTTGTCGTGCGTCGATAGAGCAACGCCCTCGTGGCGTCCGTTAAAGTACAAAAGGGAAAGTTAATGCCCACTATTAACCAGTTGATCCGCAAACCGCGGACACCGCGCACGCAGCGCGATATGGTGCCAGCACTGGAAGCATGCCCGCAGAAACGCGGCGTTTGCACCCGTGTCTACACCACGACTCCGAAGAAGCCTAACTCGGCTCTTCGTAAGGTTGCTCGTGTTCGTTTGACCAACGGCTTCGAAGTAACCAGCTACATTCCGGGTGAAGGTCACAACCTTCAGGAACACTCTGTCGTGATGATCCGCGGCGGCCGTGTAAAAGATTTGCCGGGTGTGCGTTACCACATCATTCGCGGTACCCTCGATACACAGGGTGTCAAAGACCGTAAGCAGCGTCGTTCGAAATACGGCGCGAAACGTCCGAAATAAGGAGCAGCTCAGATGTCACGTCGTCACGCTGCTGAAAAGCGCGAAGTTTTACCTGACGCCAAATACGGCGATAAGGTTCTGACCAAATTCATGAATGGCCTGATGCTCGACGGTAAAAAATCCGCCGCGGAAAAGATCGTTTATGGCGCCCTCGAAATCGTCGAAGGCAAAGGTGCCGATCCGGTAGCCCAGTTCCATGAAGCCATGGACAACGTTAAGCCGAACGTCGAAGTTCGTTCGCGCCGTGTTGGTGGTGCTACCTATCAGGTTCCGGTTGAAGTTCGTACCGAGCGCCGTCAGGCACTGGCCATTCGCTGGTTGGTTGAAGCTGCTCGTAAACGTTCCGAAACGACCATGATCGGTCGTCTTGCTGGTGAATTGATGGACGCCGCCAATAACCGTGGCTCGGCCGTTAAAAAACGCGAAGACACCCATCGTATGGCCGAAGCCAACAAAGCTTTCGCTCATTATCGCTGGTAATTCAGACCTCAAGATCAAGAGACGATTATGGTAGAACGTACTCCGATCTCTCGGTATCGTAACATCGGCATCATGGCTCACATTGATGCTGGTAAAACGACGACCACCGAGCGAATTCTTTTCTACACCGGAAAGTCCTATAAAATCGGCGAAGTCCATGACGGCGCCGCAACGATGGATTGGATGGAGCAGGAACAGGAACGTGGCATTACGATTACGTCTGCTGCGACGACCTGCTTCTGGAAAGAAAACCGTATTAACATCATCGATACCCCGGGCCACGTTGACTTCACGATTGAAGTTGAACGTTCGCTCCGTGTTCTCGATGGTGCATGCGCTGTGTTTGACGCCGTTTCCGGCGTCGAGCCTCAGACTGAAACCGTATGGCGCCAGGCTGACAAGTACCACGTTCCGCGTATGTGCTTTGTCAACAAAATGGACCGTACCGGTGCGGACTTCTTCCGTTGTGTTCAGATGATGAAAGATCGTCTCGGTGCCAATGTTGCTGTTATGCAGCTGCCAATTGGTTCCGAAATGGAATTCGAAGGTGTTGTCGATCTGGTGAAAAACCAGGAGGTCGTCTGGAAAGATGAAAACCTCGGCGCAGAATTTGAATACCGCGATATTCGTGATTCGCTCAAAGACCAGGCTGCAGAGTACCGTGAAGCTCTGATCGAACAGGCTATCGATTTCGATGAAGCTGCTATGGAAGCTTACCTCGAAGGCGAAATCCCGTCCGAAGAACTTCTTAAGAAGTGCCTCCGTAAAGGGACGCTGAAAGGCGAACTGGTTCCGGTTCTTTGTGGTACTGCTTTCAAGAACAAAGGCGTTCAGCCGCTTCTCGATGCCGTTATCGACTATATGCCGGCACCGGATGATCTTGATGACGTGCGCGGCATCAAGCCGGGCACCGAAGACGAGCCGGACTCACGTCCGCTGACCGATGATGCGCCGTTCTCGGGTCTTGCTTTCAAGATCATGAGTGACCCGTTTGTTGGTTCGCTGACCTTCGTTCGTATTTATTCCGGTATGCTTGAAGCCGGTTCTTACGTTCTTAACTCTGTCAAAGAGAAAAAAGAACGTATTGGCCGTATGCTGCTTATGCATTCAAACAACCGCGAAGAAATCAAATACGCATGCTCGGGCGATATCGTTGCTCTGGTCGGTCTGAAGGATACCACCACTGGTGATACCCTTTGCGATACCGCCAAGCCGATCATTCTTGAGCGTATGGAATTCCCGGATCCGGTTATTGAGATCGCTGTAGAGCCGAAATCAAAAGCCGACCAAGAAAAAATGGGTATGGCGCTTGCGCGTCTGGCTCAGGAAGATCCGTCGTTCCGCGTTAAAACTGACCACGAATCAGGCCAGACGATCATTTCGGGGATGGGTGAACTTCACCTTGATATTCTCGTTGACCGTATGAAGCGTGAATTCAAGGTTGAAGCCAACATTGGTGCGCCGCAGGTTGCCTATCGCGAAACGATTTCCCAGGAAGTCGACGTCGATTACACCCACAAAAAACAGTCGGGTGGTTCAGGTCAGTTTGCACGTATCAAGTTGACCTTCACGCCGGGTGAACCGGGTAGCGGATACAGCTTCAACGATTCTGTCGTTGGCGGTAACGTGCCTAAAGAATACATCCCGGGCGTTGCCAAGGGTCTCGAAAGCTCGCTGCAAAGCGGTGTGATCGCAGGCTTCCCGGTAACCGATCTCTCGATCAAGTTGACCGACGGTGCATACCACGACGTTGACTCGAGTGTGATGGCCTTCGAAATCGCAGCTCGTGCGGCTTTCCGTGAAGGTCTTGGGAAAGCTCGTCCGAAGCTTCTCGAGCCGGTCATGAAAGTCGAAGTTGTGACGCCGGAAGAATACATGGGCGACATCATTGGCGATCTTAACAGTCGTCGTGGTCAGGTCCGTGACATGGATTCCCGTGGTATTGCGCGCGTTGTAACGGCGTCTGTCCCGCTGGCGAACATGTTCGGTTACGTCAACACCCTGCGCTCCATGTCCCAGGGCCGTGCCCAGTTCGTGATGCAGTTTGATCATTACGCCGATGTCCCGCAGGCAGTTGCGGACGAAGTCAAGGCCAAGTCGGCCGGCTAAGGCGAAGCCAGAATAAACGGAGTTAGAAATGGCTAAAGAGAAGTTTGCTCGTACAAAACCGCACGTTAACGTCG
>NZ_JFKB01000032.1 GCF_002115745.1 Thalassospira alkalitolerans | reverse complement strand
TGGGAATCCTGAATGTAAACACCGCCTAGTGTGAAACGGATGCCTTGTTCATGTGTTGGAGCCGGCCTGTCTTGATGTGGAACCGTTTTTCCCTGTTTGTTTTGATGATGGTGGCGGTGATTTTGCCGTTATCAACGTCGCCTGTTAGGTCGGAAATATTTCGGATTGCAATCCCCGCCGGATCAGAAAGCGTTTTCGCAACACAAATCGGGGCTATTCGTCTTGCCTTGGAACATGCGCCGGGAAATCACGAACTTCAGATCGAAAGTGTCAAAGGTTTAACCCAGTCACGTGTGCTGACGATGCTGCGCGATGGGGCGATCAATCTGTCCTTGGCCGGGTACAGCCGGGAATGGGAAGATCAGTTTTTGCAAGAGGATTACCCGCTGACCCGCGGCATGATGGGATATCGGGTTTTCTTTGCGCGGCCGGAATTGGCCGATCACATTTCCAATGTTCAGTCGATTGACGAGCTAAAGCGCTTTTGCATCGGCACGGGGAATGACTGGCTTGATACGGCTATCCTTGAAGCCAATGATCTATGCGTTGTCAAGGCGCCTCAAGGGGATGCGCTTTTCTCGATGTTGCGTCATGGCAGGTTCGATATGTTTCACCGCGCCCTGCACGAAGCCTATGTCGAGCAACTTGCACCGACCGAGGATATGAAAGGGCTGGTTCTCGTCCCGTCCCTGATCCTTCGCTATCCTTATGACTTTTTTCTGTATGTCCAAAAGAACGACACGCAACGCCATGCGATTTTAACCGAAGGTCTGGCACGGGCCTATGAAAGCGGTGATTTCATGCGCCATTTTTACAGTAACCCCGGAATGGCATATGCGATGGACCAAGTCCAAAGCCCAACGCATCGGATTTTGGATATCGATAATCCGGAAATGTCAGATCAAACCCGCAAGATTAATCCAGAACTATGGGGGGGCTTTTAGTCTGAAAGAGTGTCCTTGATTGATCCAGATATGGTTGGTGCAAGTCCGTAACAAAAAATCATCATCTGTCGTTGTGTCTGATTTTTCTTGTTTTCCGCTATTTTCTGGTGTGTCGACTGACAGTTAAATAAATGTTCCATCGTTGAAATAGTGCAGATAAGGGGCGAAGGTCGCTTTGGACTGTTTTATGTGGCCGTCACCTTTCAATCGGGCGATGGTGCGCTAACATAGATAAATTACAGGCTATTCTGGCGCGTGATGTCGAGGGGGCTGCCGAATGTGGAAGTCCAAATATTCATTATCTGTTCTGGTTTTGGCAGTGCTGGTTCTGATTTATCAACCTAGCCGGGCTGAAACCTTTAAGCTGGCCCTTCCGCCGGGGATAAAGGGCCTGTTTTCCTATGAATTCGAAGTGCTTGAGATGGCGTTGAAATACGCGGATGGGGATCATTCCTTCGAGTTTGTCGAGATCCCCGGATTGACCCAGTCCCGTGTGTTGGAACTGCTTGATCATGGCGAAGTTTCTGTCACGATTAACAGTTACAGCCACGCGCGCGAAGAACGCTTCTTGCAGGTCAATTATCCGCTGACGCGGGGATTGCTGGGCCAACGGGTTTTCATTACGCGTTCGGACCAAGCCGACGTTTTGGCGCATGTTACGTCTTTGGACCGATTGAAGCAATTTTGCATCGGTGCCAGCAATGATTGGCCAGCTGCCGCGATTCTGGAAGAAAACGGATTTTGTGTGGTGGAGGCACCAAGAAAGCAGTTGTTTACCATGCTGCAGAGTAATCGCTTTGATCTTCTGATCAGTAACGTGAAGCAAGCGGATTTTGAAATCGAGCTTTCCAAGAAGAATGGATATGATTTCGTCATCAATAAGAGTTTGATGCTTGTCTATCCGTATGATTTTTTCCTGTATGTCCGCAAAGATGATCTGGTGCGTCACGCGATCTTGGAACAAGGCTTGGAGCGTGCCTATGCATCGGGTGCATTCATGACGCATTTCACTTCCCATCCGACCATGGTCAGAGCACTGGAAGAACTTCGCCCGTCAGTGCGCAAGGTGTTTCATATTGAAAACCCCGAAATGAGCGTTCGGACCCGGAATATAGATCCGGGGTTGTGGATGGGGTTTTGATCCTTCAGGCCGCGATAGCGGGTAAAAGATAACCGCGAATATTTTTTAAAATTGCTTGGGCGGTTAAGTGCTTGTTTCACCATCGGAACAATTACGATGCAACGTGAACCTCAATCACATTGGGTCATTTAAGGTGCCCGAAACCTTACATTTGCGGGGAAATGTTCCAATATATGTTAACCAAAGATTGTTAATGGTTGCGTAATGTTGAAGGGGCGACCGAATGCGGAAGTCCGAATTTACTTCATCTGGTCTGGTTCTGGCGGTGCTGGTTTTACTTAACCAATCAGCATGGGCTGAAACCTTTAAACTGGCCCTGCCGCCCGGGGTTAAGGGCCTGTTTTCCTACGAACTCGAAGTGCTCGATATGGCGCTGAAATATGCCGATGGGGATCATACTTTCGAATTTGTCGAGATCCCCGGGCTGACCCAGTTTCGGGTGTTCGAATTGCTTGATGACGGGGAAGTTTCTGTCACGGTAAACAGTTACAGCCAGGAACGTGAAGAACGATTTTTACAGGTCAATTACCCCCTGACGCGCGGATTGCTGGGCCAACGGGTTTTCTTGACGAACCCGGATAAAGCCGACGTTTTGTCTAATGTCACGTCGTTGGTCGAATTGAAACGATTTTGCATTGGCGTTAGCAACGATTGGCCGGATGCTGCGATCCTGGAAGATAACGGATTTTGTGTGGTGCGCGCACCAAGGAAGCAGTTATTCGCCATGTTGGAAAGTCACCGTTTTGACATTTTGGCGACGACGGTGAAACAAGCCGCTTCGGAACTCGCGCTATCGAAAAAGAATGGATATGATTTCGTTCTCGATAAAAGTTTGATGCTTGCCTATCCGTATGACTTTTTCCTGTATGTCCGCAAAGATGACGTGGTGCGCCACAAGATACTGGAACAAGGGTTAGCGCGGGCCTATGCGTCTGGTGCATTCATGGAACATTTCAATTCTGATCCCGTCATCATACGGGCATTGGAAGAGGCGCAGTTATCTAACCGTCGGATGTTCAACATTGAGAACCCTGAAATGGGGTCGGGAACCCGAAATATTCCGCCGCTTCTATGGCAGGGGTATTGATCCTGTTAGATGCTTTTAAATAATCCAAATTAACATTTTCGTATCCGAAACGAAAAATCATCATTTGAAGTTTTATTGTAAATGTATTGATATCATTGACGAATTCAGATCGTCTTTGTGCAGCGATGATAATATCCGTGCCGAAGATTTTAACCCTGATTTGGTTTTTCAGCGGGTGCCCTTCCTTTAAGGTAAGGCAGAAAACCGTCCAGAAAACGTGCTGAGGCAGGGGAATGGTGTGCGTCTTTGTTGTGTTATCTCATGACAAACGCAGTTGATTTGGGTTTCTTTCAAAACCGGCGATCCTGATATCGCAAGCCAGAGTCAGTCACATGTTCGAGGGCGACGGTATCAAAGGATGCGGATTGTTGTTGTCGTTCAAATACAAATCAGAGCTGTTGTACCAGAAACGAGCATCAATTGTTCTTGTGGCCGCATCCATGGCCTGGTTCTCGATATGAAAGGTCTGTCTGCCCGACTGCATCGCCTGGATTCCCCTGCGAATGGCCGGGTCATTGCGAAAATGTTCCATAAAGGCACCCGTGCGATAGGCTTCAAGAAGGCCGTTTGTTACGATTTGCCAAAGATGGGTATTTTGTTTGGGCACATAAATGAAAAAATCAAACGGATAAGCAAGTATCACGGTTTCATTCAAAACGATTTGGGGATACTTGGCTTGGACTTCAGGTAACTCGCGATAGGCTTCATGGATCGCCCGCGTCAAAAGATCAAATCGCTTGTTTTCCAACATCTCCCACAGCTTGTTACGCGGGGCGCGTTCGACACAGAAACCGTTTTTTTCCATGATATCGGCATCGGGCCAGTCGGTCCCGGTACCGACACAGAATTGCCGTAACTGTTCGATGGTTTTGACGTGCGTTAAGGCATCTTTTTTGTCTCCGTGGATCATGAAAGCACGATGACCCAAAATGCCACGTGTCATTGGGATGTTGACCTGAAGAAAGGTGTTTTCACGGTTGGTGCTATATCCTGAAAACATCAGATCAACATCACCATTAGACAGCATTTCGCTCAGACGTGATTGCGTCAGGCCGTCAATTTCCTCGACCTCCAAAACGTAATCACCTTCGGCGAATTCAAGCGCCATTTCGACAACGCCAAACTCATAGGCAAAGAACTTCTTTGCCCCCGCAGGGAAAGCCATTTTGAGAGTCTTGGTATTTGTCGTTGCCATAGCAGCCGGTTGAACCAACAGGCCGACACATACCACCCAGCATATGAAAGTCAGAAACCGCAAAATTTTCGTCCTTGACGTTAAAATGCGAAACATTTCAGATGAGGATGTATATTGTGTGTCGGTCTTCCCGTTAAAGGGGCGTTTACCGAATATTACGGTTTCGAGGGCTGATCGGCGGGGGTGTGGTGGATGAAATTTATGTCAATGCCTCCCCAATTGGTTATTTGGCGGGTGCCAATCCTTTAAGGTAAGGCAGGAAGCCGTCCAGAAAACGTGTTGTCGCTGGCATGAAATGGCTGCCATGGTGATACATCGGATCAAGGGTCGTGACGATTTTTCGGCCTTTGCTGCTGACCGTGTCGTCATAAAGGATGGACCCCAAATCCCCGACATCAATCAACGATACTGCCCCATCCGGGATAATCAGATGACCATGATGATGCCATGTCGCATCGGCCAGCGTGATATGGTCAAAAAGCGGATGATCCGGTGCGGTAACATGAAGGCCAAGGCTGCCGCCTTCTTTCCACCACCAGAAATTGGTCGGTGTAAAATGCCATTCAACATCCGAAAGCCATTCCCCCGGTCCGGTTGATCCCATCACCACCAGCGTCCGCCCGCTGTCAAGAAAGGCCGCAAATTTATCGCGATGGCCAATCAGAACCGATGGATCCGTCCGGCATGAAACGATCAAAGTGTCGTAATCGTCAAGGGGGATCGTGCCAAGGTCACGGGTATAGATGATGCCATCAAAGAAACCGCGATATCGCGGTTCATAAAGGGTGCGGTGATGGTAATAGGTGCCACTGTCAAGGGCTGCAATACGTGGTGTCATGATGGTTCCCCCTGGCAGGTCTGGCTTGCCCATTGGCAAAGTTGGGGCACAATGCGTCCTGTGCTGTCGGATGATCCGGCATACATCCAAAGATCATTTCCGGCATGCATCAAAATCCGTCCGCCTTCGGGGCGGTGATACAGCCAGTCACAAGGCAGGCGATCCGGGCCGACACTGTGCAAAACGGTTGCGCCGTCGGGCGGCGGGTTGCATCCCCGGCTATAAAACCCGGCAACACCACGCCGGAAAGTCAATTCATCGGTCAGCACCCCGTCAAAAACGGGATGATCGTTTTCCCGATGAATGATCAGGTTTTCCAGTGATTGCGATGCGAGGGGCACAAATTCGTTGAATTCAGCAAGCATCGGCCAGGCCACATGCCCGTTAAAGACAAGGGTCTTGTCGTCATCAAGAAACGCATAAATCTTGGCCGACAAAGTGCCAAAAAAACGTTGATCAAGATGGGCGGGCAACATCAATGCCTGATAGGGCGCAAGATCAACATCGGCAAGGTCATAGTGATCAATCTGGGCAATATCAGGTGCATGATTGCCAACATTGGGCAAATCATCACCGGCCCCTTTGATCGGGTTCAGAAACAAACAAATTCCCATGACGGTATCCTGTCATTTTTCGGCGGATGGATCGCGGCCGGTTGCCTTCTGGAAATGCCCAACGCATCCCAGAAGGCAACCGGGATAAAAGAACGGGTTACTTCGAAACGTTCTTGAAATCATAGAAGAAGGCAGATGGATGAATGCGGAAGTTCTTCAATTCTTTGGTAGAAGCCGCGACATACACCTTGTGAACCAGCGGAATGATCGGCGCATCATCTTGAAGGATTTCAAGCGCCTTGCCATAGACTTCCATTTGTTCGGTTCCGGGTGTCAGCGTGCGGCCTTCATCGACCAGCGCATCAAATTCGGTGTTTTCCCAGAATTGATAGTTCAGGCCTGCTTTGGAATGGAACTGTGATTTAAGGTGCAAATCAGGATGGCCGGTCATTTCCGGGGTCCAGAATACCACCGAAACATCATATTCACCGCGTTTGACAAGGTCGAGCATCCCGCTCCAGGTGAACATCTGAACATCGGTTGCGATGCCGTTTTGATTAAGCAATGCGGCCATGGCTTCGGTAATCATCGGCATTTCGGTACGGCTGGAATAGCTCAGAATACGCAGGGTTAAAGGTTCGCCGTTCTTTTGCCATTTACCGTCGGTTTTTTCGTATCCGGCTTCTGTCAGCAACGATGCCGCCAGTTCAAGATCAAGCTTGTAGGGATTGGTGACTTTCGGGGCCCAGTCAAATTGCGGACCAAAGAACTGCCATGCCGGTTTGCCGGTCCCGTCAAGCGCGCCTTCAACGATCAGGTTGCGGTCAACAAGGGCATTGATCGCCTTGCGCACTCGCACATCCGAAAGCGGGCTTTTTTCACCGGCATTAAAGGCGCCGTAATACAAACCTGCGGTGGGCTTGCTATAGACTTTGAAATTGTCATCACGCGACAGGCGAATAACATCGGACGGCAACAGGTTGTCAACAAAATCAACCTCACCGGCTTCAAGCGCCAATGTGCGGGAATTGTGATCAGGAATGTAACGGTATTCGATGGTTTCAAGGGCGGGTTTCTTGCCCCAATATCCATCAAACCGTGAAACAATCGTGTGATCCTGTTTGCTGTATTCGGTTAATTTCCACGGGCCGGTCCCGACGGGGGTAACGAATTCACCCGCCTCATTAAACGATGATTTGGCATAGATGCCGGTAATCGCATCGCTAAGCTGATTGGGCAGGGCGGCAAACGGTTCTGTGGTTTCTATTTCCAGAACCAGCGGGGCCTTGACCGTCATTTGGTTGATGTTCAAAAGGTCTGCGGCATAGGGCAACAGGGCAATCACCCGCTCAATCGAGAATTTGACCGCATCTGCATCCAGTTTGGCACCATCGTGGAAAACAACATTTTCGCGCAGGTTAAACTGCCAGACAGTCGGGGAAAGGCGATCCCAGGATGTGGCAAGTCCGGCCACCGGTTTCAGGTCGTAATCAAGCTTGACCAGCGTGTCGAGGATTTCGCTTTCGTTAAAGAACCGGCTGCGACGGGGCTGCATCGCAAGCGGCAGCGCTTCCCACATTGTGCCGACCACAAGCGTCTTGGCATCCGTTGCCGATGCTGTGCCGGGGGTGGCGGCGAATGCGGCGGTTGCCATGGTCACAAAGGCGATTTTGCATAAGGTCTGTCTAAGTTTTGTCATAGTGATCTTTCTAGTGAAGGTAGTTGATCTGATTAAGTCGGAAACGATCGCCCAGCATGTCCCCAAGGAAATTGATCGCGACGACAAAGGCCGCAATTGTCAGTCCGGGGGCAAGAACAAGCCGCGGGTAATCGCGAAGATAGTTGCGGGATTCTGCGATCATCAGGCCCCATTCCGGGGTGCCCGGTTCGACGCCAAGGCCAAGGAAACTCAGCCCGGCAAACGACAGGATGACCCATGACATCGAATAGGCACCAAGGGTTAAAAGCGGGCCGGTGATATTGGGGAAAATGTGTTTTCGTGCGATCCAGAACGACCGCGCGCCAAGGGATTCCGCCGCCAGAACATAGGTTCGGCTGCGTTCAACAATGATGGCATTGCGCACAACACGGGCATAATCGGTCCAATGAATGGCAATCAGCGCGATGATCACGGCGTTAAGGCCAAGCCCCAGAACACCGGCAATAATCATCGAAATCGCCAGCGTCGGGAAAACCGATACCCCTTCGCATACGCGCATCAAAATACGATCGACCAGGCCGCCACACATGGCGGCAATACTGCCAAGCAATGTGCCAAAACCCGATGATACAAGCACAACAATAATGGCCGATGCCGTCGTCAGGCGGGCGCCGTACAACAACCTTGAAAAGACGCAGCGCCCCATCGCGTCGGTGCCCAGCGGAAAATCAAGGGTCGGTGGTTTCAGGCGATACAAAAACTGCACCTGATACGGATCATGGGGGGCGATAAATGGCAAAACCAGAATGGTGAAAATGCCCGCCACAATCACGAATGTCCCCAAACGAAACCCGGCAACGGATTTGGGGATCCATTTCCCCCCGGTCATCGAACCGATTGCCATCTCAGACGATCCCCCGGGCGCGCGGATCATACAGCGAAATCATCACATCAACCGCCAGATTGATCAGGATATAGGATACCGCGACGATCAAGAAACACGCCTGAATGGCGGGGTAATCACGGTTCAGCAGTGACTCAACCAGAAACCGCCCGATACCGGGCCATGAAAACAGGGTTTCAACCACAATCATCCCATCGAAAATCCGCGCGAACTGCATGCCCGCCATGGTCAAAAGACCCGGAATAATATTGGGGAAGGCATGGCGCAGGATGACCCGGGACTTGCCATTGCCTTTAGATTTGGCTGTCCGGATGTAGGGTTTGCTGAGTTCTTCAAGTAAGCTGCCCCGGACAAAGCGTGACAAAACGCCCGCGATTGATGTCGCAATGACAATGGTTGGCAATACCGCATGGGCCCAAGTGCCATGCCCGCCTGTCGGCAGCCAGCCAAGGATCAGCGAAAACAAAAGTGCCAGCAGCAAGGAATACCAAAAATTGGGAATAGACATTCCGATGACGCTGATGGTGCCGGCAATCCGGTCAATCATCTTTCCGGGAAACAAGGCGCACAGAATGCCAAGGGGAACTGCAATCACAAGTGCAAGCCCAAGCGACAGAACTGCAAGAGTCAGGGATTTGCCAATGCGTAGGATGACGTCATCAATGATCGGTTCTCGGGTGACAAATGACTTGCCCAGATCACCCTGAAACACACCGGCAAGCCACCGGATATATTGTAACGGTAACGGGTCGCTCAGACCGTTTTGGTCGGCGAATATTTTGACCTGGGCCGCATTGGGAAGGGTGCCGTCCATCTGTGCCATCAGCATGACTTCGGCAAAGTCACCCGGCATCAGCCATAAAAGAGAAAACCCCGCGATGGAAACCGCGAACATCAGAACAAGAGCATGTAACCCGCGAGAAACGAGGCGCGACGCCATCAATCAGACTTTCCAGTTGCATACCGCTGAAATTAACAATGAAAGTCATAGTCAATCTCACCATCTAAATGCAACTGATTTTCATTAGTATATGCGCAATGTCGACCAAGCTAAAGGTGACGGCATTTCTGAAACATCTATTAGGTGTTTCAGGTGGCGAATCTAACCTTAAAAAGTGTGTGCTGTTGAATGTTTGCGCGTTTTAATTTTATTCGCGCGCAAGGGGGGCAGGGATTGTTGGCGTGTTTTAATCTGGTGTGAGTCGTGTCACGGCCCTTGGGGTAAATCGTCGGGTTTGTAATTCATTTCATGCAGGACTTCGCCGCTTTCGTTGTCGATGGCCTGCAATGTCACGCCATATCCCCACAATTGCCCGATATAGCCCAGCGTCATTTTGGCTTCGGACTTTTCAAGTCGGATGCCGTCATGTTCGGTATGCTGGATATAAAGTTGCCGGTTGCCGCGCAAATCCACGTCGACCACTTGCATGTCAGGTTCACGGACTGAGACATCATGCATTCTTGCCAAGGCGCGGCGCACGCGGCGATACCCATTTTCGTCATGAATGGCGGCAACTTCCAGATGCGGGTTGGAACCTAGATCGTCGATTAAAAACATCCGCATGTCGCGCATCAGTTTGGGTGAGAGGAATTGCAGGATGAAACTTTCATCGCGGTAATGCGCCCAGGCATCTTTTAACGTTTCAACCGGTTCGCCGTTGCCCGCAATATCGGGGAACCATTCGCGGTCTTCATCGGTTGGATCAACACAAATGCGGTGAATGTCCTGCATCATGGCAAAGCCCAGCGCATAGGGGTTAAACCCTGAATAACGTTTGTCATTGTAGTCGGCCTGAAACACAACGCCCGAATGGTAATCGATGAATTCCATCATCGCGCCTTCGGATATCAGGCCCTTGTCATACAGGCTGTTCATGATGGCGTAATGCACATAACACGCACAGCCTTCATTCATCATCTTGGTCTGTTTCTGTGGATAGAAATATTGCCCGATATTGCGCACAATCCGCAGGATTTCACGTTCCCATGCTTGAAGCGAAGGTGCATTTTTTTCGAGGAAATAAAGCAGGTTTTCTTCTGGCAGGCCAAATTGCGCCCGGCGTTCCTCGACCCGTATCTTGCGGCGCATTTCGTCAAGGTCTTCATCGTCCTTTTCGGCTTGGGGCAGGGTGCGCCACAAATCGTTATAGGTTTCGTCCTCGTATTTTGCGCGTTCGCGTTCACGTTCAAGCTCGGCCGCCAAATTGGGTTTTTCCGGGTGGGAATATCGATTTACACCCTGTTCCATCAGGGCATGCGCCGCATCCAGAACCCGTTCGACCGCGTCAAAGCCAAACCGGTCCTCGCATTTCGCGATATAACGTTTGGCAAATTGCAGATAATCCAGAATGCCCTCGGCATCGGTCCATTGTTTGAACAGATAGTTGTTTTTGAAAAAATGGTTATGGCCAAATGCCGCATGGGCCATCACCAGGGCCTGCATGACGATGGTGTTTTCTTCCATCACATAGGAAATGCACGGGTTGGAATTGATCACGATCTCATAGGCAAGCCCTTGAAAGCCCTTGCGATACATCACGTCATCACGCACGAACCGTTTGCCAAAGGACCAATGGTGATACATCAACGGCATGCCGATGGATGAATAGGCATCCAGCATCTGTTCGGACGTAATTACCTCGACCTGATTGGGATAGACATTCAGCTTCAACTCATTGATCGCGATATCTTCGATCGCGTCATAGGTGGTTTTAAGTGTGTCGAAATCCCAATCAGCCCCGGTAAACAGAAATTCAGAGGCGGCGGATGCTGCTGCGGTCTTTTGGGCGGGATCGGATTTGGTTGTGCTTTGTTTGGTCATACTTTGGCCCCGCTCAGTTTTTCTGCACGGTTTTTGGCAAACAATTCCCGGAAAACCGGAAAGATATCGGCGGCCTTGGTCACGCGTTTAAGGGCAAAACGCGGATTGGTCCGCGCCACCGGCGCATAGGCTTTCCAAAGGGCGGTTTCCCCCTCGGTGGAGGAGAAAATCTCGGCCTCGCGCTCGTCGGTGATTTCGATATAGGCGTAATACTGGCATTTCGGCAAAAGGTCCTCGGCCAGCAATGCTGTGCATTTCACCCCGTCATTGGAATAGTTATCGCCATCCGATGCCTGTGCGGCATAGATGTTCCATTGATCCACCGGATAGCGGTCTTTTAGCACACGTTTCATTTCGTCCAATGCGGTGGAAACGATGGTGCCGCCGGTTTCGCGGGAATAGAAAAATGTTTCCTCGTCAACCTCGGATGCGCGGGATGTATGGCGGATAAACACGACATCGACATGTTCGTACCGGCGATGCAAAAACAGATGCAGCAACATAAAGAATCGTTTCGCCAGTTCCTTCATCTGTTCGGACATCGAGCCCGATACATCCATCAAACAAAACATCACCGCCTGTGTGTTTGGATCAGGGATTTGTTGGAACTGGTTAAACCGCGTGTCAATCGGATCGATGAACGGGATCGCCTTCATGCGGCGTTTGGTTTCTTCCAGATCGGCGAGAAGAGCATGCAGGGTTTCTTCGTCAGGTTTGGTCAGTTTGCCCGATGGGCGTTTTTCAGCCTTGGCCTGAAGGGCGCTGATTTTATCTTCAAGGTCACGAATTTCCTGTGTCTTGGGGCGGCGCAACCCGATGCGCCGGGCCAGTGAATTGCGCATGGTGCGCACAAGGCTAAGATTGGCGGGGGTGCCATCGGATGAAAAACCGGCCCGTGCCGTGCGAAATGCGGTGGTTTGTTTCAGGCTTTTTTTCAACAGGTCTGGCAGTTCCAGATCCTCGAAAAAGATATCAAGGAATTCATCACGGCTGAGCGTGAACTGAAAATCATCTTCGCCTTCGCCATCGGGGCTGGCCTTTGATCCACCAGCACCACCATCATCGCCTTGCGGGCGGGCAACCCGATCGCCGGGGACAAACTTTTTATTGCCGGGCAGGACATAATTGCGATCCCCGCCGCGCCTGGTGTGGTGAAAGCCCGGCTCATGCAGGGTTTTGCCCGGGATGGTAATGGAATCCCCGCTGCTGATATCGGTAATGCCGCGGGTTCGGATGGTGTCTTCGACGGCCCGTTTGATCTGTGCCTTGGCGCGCCGCATAAAGCGTTGGCGGTTGCCAAGACTTTTGCCTTTGGGGTTTTTGCGACGGTCGACGATATAAAGCATGGGCGATCACATCCTTGCAGAAAGACCTGTCTTCACGAGGTCCCCGACAGACGGATTGTTAGATATCCGTCCGCCGGGCACTCGGGCATCGGGTGGACAAGGGGATAAACCACCCGATGCGGCCGGCAAAGCCGCAGCTTGGGCTTAGCCGGCTTTGTTCACGCGCATGTACCATTCGACCAGACGGCGGGTCTGGCGCTCGGTATAGTTGCGATCCATCATGCGTTTGACGAACTCGTTATGTTTTGTCTCGGTATCGCTGTCTTTTTTTGATCCGAACGAAATTACCGGCAACAGGTCTTCGACCTGACTGAACATGCGTTTTTCGATGACTTCGCGCAGTTTCTCATAGGACGTCCATGATGGGTTTTTGCCCTTGTTATTGGCGCGCGTGCGCAGGGCAAATTTGACGACCTCGTTACGGAAATCTTTCGGGTTGGCGATCCCGGCGGGTTTTTCGATCTTGGATAGTTCCTGATCAATGATCTTGCGATCCAGCAACTGACCGGTATCGGGGTCTTTAAAGTCCTGATCCTCGATCCAGGCATCGGCATAGGAGACATACCGATCAAACAGGTTCTGGCCGTAATCGGAATAGCTTTCGAGATAGGCTTTCTGGATTTCCGCCCCGATGAATTCCGCATAGCGTGGGGAAAGCTCGGATTTGATGAAATCCATATATTCCTTTTCGCGTTCCTCGGGATATTGTTCACGCCGGATCGCCTGTTCCAGCACATACATCAGATGCACCGGGTCGGCTGCGACTTCGTCGGTGTCGTGGTTAAAGGTTGCGGACAACACCTTGAAGGCAAAGCGGGTTGAAATGCCATCCATGCCTTCGTCGACACTGGCGGTATCGCGATATTCCTGCATTGATTTGGCTTTGGGATCGACATCCTTCAATGTCTCGCCGTCATAGACCCGCATCTTGGAATACAGGTTGGAATTTTCATGTTCCTGCAAACGCGACAGGATCGAAAACTGCGCGAGCATTTTTAGTGTACCGGGCGCACAGGCACCTTGTTCAAGCTCTGATCCCTGCAACAGTTTGTCGTAAATCAGGGTTTCCTCGGTCACGCGCAGGCAATAGGGCACCTTGATCACGCTAATCCGGTCGATAAAGGCTTCGTTGTTTTTATTGGCTTTGAAGGTCTGCCACTCGGCTTCGTTGGAATGGGCAAGGATCATGCCCTGAAACGGGATCGCGCCAAGGTTTTCCGTGCCGATATAGTTGCTTTCCTGGGTTGCGGTTAGCAAGGGATGCAGCATTTTGATCGGCGCCTTGAACATTTCGACGAATTCAAGAAGTCCCTGATTGGCGCGGTTCAGGCCCCCGGAATAGCTATAGGCATCGGGGTCATTCTGGCTGAAATATTCAAGTTTGCGGATATCGACCTTGCCGACCAGTGACGAAATATCCTGATTGTTTTCATCACCCGGTTCGGTCTTGGCAATCGCGATTTGGCGCAAGCGCGACGGGATCAGTTTGACGACCGAGAATTTCGAAAGATCGCCATTAAACTCATCAAGGCGTTTAACTGCCCAGGGCGACATCAAACCGGTCAGGCGGCGTTTGGGAATACCGTATTTGTCTTGGATGGCATCGCCCATTTTTGCCGGGTTAAACAGGCCAAGCGGGCTTTCAAAAACCGGGCTGATCTGATCGCCTGCTTTCAGGGCATAGATCGGCTCGACCTCCATCAATTCTTTAAGCCGCTCAGCAAGCGAGCTTTTACCCCCGCCAACCGGACCCAGCAGGTAAAGAACCTGTTTGCGTTCTTCCAGCCCCTGTGCTGCATATTTAAAGAAGCCAACGATGCGTTCGACGGTTTCTTCCATGCCAAAGAAATCTTTGAAGGCGGGATATCGTTTGATGGTGCGGTTCAGAAAGATGCGGCCGAGACGGGAATCGGTCGATGTGTCGATCATTTCGGGTTCGCCGATTGCCTTGATCATCCGCTCGGCGGCGGATGCGTAGGCCGATGGATCATCGCGACAAAGGTTCAGATAGTCCCGAATGGTGAGCTCGGTTTCGCGTTTTCCGTCATAGCCTTCCGCATATAGCTCGAAGATGTCCTTGTCTTCAGCCATGGCGCGGTCTCCTTTCCATCGTTATCGCAGTCGTGTCAGCATTCGTTTCCTGTTGGTTTTTGTTTTTGGGGCGCGGCATATGGTATGCGGGGCCCGGTCCCGGCGGCAGGCAATGGTGCGATGCGGTAAAATTGGAAAATGCCGCCCTTTCCCCTGTCTGCGCCCTAAGTAAACGATCCGTTCCGTCGGGTGTTGAGTAAGTAAACTAATCCATTTTATTTAAGGTTCGTTTAAATGTTTGCCAGATATCGGCAAGGAAAAGTTATTTGATGACTTTTGTATATGGCTTGCGGTACTTGCGTCCGTCAATGTCAATTGTTTGGCCCTGCATTGCAGCAGCCAAAGGTCACATTTTGGTGCGGGCGGAAAACGGTCGATGAATGCATCCGACATGGGTCCGCCCCGGTGACCTTACCTCTTTGACGTGGGGCTTCCGTTCGCGTTCCGCAATGCCCAACTTGCGAATATTATTGAAAGAATCGCAGGCGAAACGATCAATAATCGATCAACGGAATGTGACCCGCGTCATCTGTTGAAATGCGAAATCCGGACCGTGAAATCAACGGCATCAGTGATTTTGCATTTGCACTGTTAAACTATGAAATTGTATCAGTTTCCGCGCCTCCCGTCAGCTCCAACCTTGCCACAAAGGGACATAAATCAATGACCGAAGAGCCTGTAATTTTCGTCGATAGCGGTGAATTGGATCAACTGATTTCTAATCGCTCAGTGACGCTGATCGATGTCCGCGAGGCCGACGAATTTATATCCGGTCATATCGCCGGGGCGATCAATATGCCGACCTCGAATTTCGATATCCCGGCGCTTGTCGATCTTGCCGACAATACAATGACGGATTTCGTCTTTGTTTGTGCCGTTGGGCAGCGATCTTTTGGCGCGGCGAATGTTGTGGTGCCGCATCTTGACTGTTTGGTCATGAACCTGAAAGGCGGATTGCAAAGCTGGTCACGCGATGGGTTTGGCCTTGTAAGGGATTGATATTTGCGGGGTAACGCTGCGTCTTCAGCATGACGGCATCCCCCGGATTCAGGGTTAAAAAAACGCCGATTCGGCGGGCGATTTTGCCGTTTTTTGTTGACCGCGTTTCAAATGTGGGAATATATCCCAGATATGAAAAGAAACGGAGCCCCCATGGACATGATCGATCAACGAATTGCCGATCGGCTGGCGGATCTGCGGGCTGAAAAGGGCTGGTCGCTTGATGAATTGGCGCGTCGGTGCGATGTCAGCCGGGCCAGTTTGTCGCGGTTGGAAAATGCCGAGGTCAGCCCGACGGCCAATGTTTTGGGAAAATTGTGTGCGGCCTATGGCCTGACCCTGTCGCGGTTGATGCAGATGGTCGAGGACGAATTTAGTCCCGCTATATTTCGCGATATACAGCGGGAATGGGTCGATCCGGAAACCGGGTACAAGCGCCGGTCGGTATCGCCCCCGGCAAGGGGGCTTGCGGGGGAGGTTCTTGACTGTGAAATTCCCCCCGGCACCCGGATTGAGTATGCCGCATCCCCGCGTCAGGGGCTGGAACATCATCTGGTGATGCTGGCGGGGGAATTGCGGGTTACGGTTGATGACGAAATCTATGATTTGGAGCCGGGTGATTGCCTGCGCTATCAGCTTTGCGGTCCCAACTGTTTTGAAACCCCGGCCGAATGTGGCGCGCATTATCATCTTTTTATTGTGTAAGGTTTGCCGAAATGACCGGTCAGATCACTATTACGCGTTTTGATGCCGGGCAGCTTGAAAGCCGCCTTGGTGACTTTGGCGCGATGTTACATGCCTGTGTCCATGACGGGGCCAGCATTGGCTTTATCGATCCGTTTGGCATGGATGAGGCGGTGGCATTCTGGCGCGATATGGTGCTGCCGGCGATGCGCGGGGGAAAGCGTGATCTGTTTGTCGCGCTGT
>NZ_JFKB01000031.1 GCF_002115745.1 Thalassospira alkalitolerans | reverse complement strand
AAAAACCGTCAACGTATTTTAGGACGGCACATTCGAAGTTGATATCAAAAGCCCCGCATCCCAACCAGATGCGGGGCTTTTGATTGTCAGGTTAGCCAAATAGCTTTTTCAACACTCTTGGCTGGCAACGCAGATACTGGTTGGCAGCTTTGACTTCCGCGCCAAGAGTGGCCGCCGCATGCCAAGGCCAGCGTGGATCGTAAAGGATGCCACGCGCCAATGCGATGGCATCGGCCTGACCGGTAAAGACAATGGCTTCTGCCTGTTCGGCTTCGGTAATCAGGCCGACGGCGATGGTTGTCATGCCGGTTTCGGCCTTGATGCGATCGGCAAATGGTACCTGATAATTCGGGCCAAGCGGGATTTTCTGATCGATATGCAAGCCGCCTGATGACACATGGATGAAATCGCAACCGCGTTCCTTTAGGGCCTTGGCCAATTCTACGCTTTGATCAATGTCCCAACCGCCATCGACCCAATCGCTTGCCGAAATGCGAATGCCGACTGGTTTGGCGGGATCAAAGGCTGCACGCACCGCGTCATAGACTTCAAGAACGATGCGCATACGGTTTTCAAGCGACCCGCCATAATCGTCTTGGCGCTTGTTGGCATGCGGCGACAGGAAGTTATGCAGAAGATACCCATGTGCTGAATGAATTTCGATTGCATCGATGCCCAAACGGTCGGCACGTTTGGCTGCATCGGCAAAGCCTTGGACGATTTCACCAATACGTGATGTGCCAAGTGCTTCTGGCGCCGGATCGCCCGCGCGGAAGGGTACCGCGGAGGGGGCGACAACCTGCCAACCATTTTTGTGGTCAGGCGCAATCGCACCACCGCCGTCCCAGGGCTTTTCACAGGATGCTTTGCGGCCAGCATGGGCAAGCTGTATGGCAATCGGCATATCCGAATGGCTGCGGACAGCGTTAAGTGTCTTGCTAAGAGCTGCTTCGGTTTCATCATCCCATAGCCCGACATCGCCATAGGTGATGCGGCCTTCGGGTTCGATTGCTGTGGCTTCGATAATCAGCAAACCCGCCCCGGATTGGGCAAGATTACCAAGATGCATATCGTGCCAGCGGGTGGTTTTGCCGTTATCGGCCGAATACTGGCACATGGGGGCGATGACAATTCGATTGTCAAGTTCAAGCGTGCCCAGCTTCAAGGGCGTGAAGAGATGGCTCATGGAGGTTCCTGTATTAAAATTTAGGGCAGGGGATGCCTGCAAACAATGAAATGAAGCTAATGTGAAATCGGGCGATGCGCCATGGGGGATTATGGTTTTTCGCGTGGTGGAAAACTGGGGTGTGGTTGTGGCGGTGTTGCAATGAAAAAAACTTTCAAAAAAATGCATTCGTCCACTTGCGGAAAAATCACCCTGATCTATCTGTTGAATTGAAGGGCCATGGTGGCCTTGCACGCGTCAGGGTTGCAGCATGTCTGGACCCACGGCGCAAGAACTACCTGTCTGTTTAGGAGGGTAATTATGACTGGTCTTCAGACTGTAAATGGTGCTGCTCGTCGTTTGGCTTCGCGTCCGGCATATGGTGATCCGCTCGGTATTTTTGGGCGTGATTTTGATCGTGTGATCGGATCGATCTTTGGCCGCGACGGCCTTGTACCTTCTTCTGATGCAAGTGGTGAGGAAGCAACCAAAGCGCTTTTGAGCCCGCGTATCGATGTTCACGAAACCGATGATCAGATTGAACTTTCCGCCGAACTTCCCGGCGTTGAACAGGATGATGTTGATGTGTCGGTACTTGAAGGTGTCCTGACAATTACGGGTGAAAAGAAATTGACCCGTGAAAGCAATGATGGTGCGCGCGTTGTCGAGCGCAGTTATGGCAGCTTCAAACGTTCTTTCCGTCTGTCCGACAATGTCGATGCAGATAAAATTGCGGCATCGTTCAAGAACGGTGTCCTGACGCTCACTCTCCCTAAAGTAGCGGAAGTGAAGCCGGAACCGCGCAAAATCGCGATTTCCGGGTAAGTTTTTTGCCTCAACCTTGATGAAGCCACTGAACGGGCGGAGAAATCCGCCCGTCTTTTTTTATGTGTGACGCGCCTAGTGGTTCGTGCAGCAATCCATTGGCATATCGAATGTGCCGGTTTTATCAAACGCTTCAAGGGCTGCGTGCCAAGGGGCAAGGTCGAGGCCCTGTTTGGCAATCCATTCGGGATTGTAATAGGTATCGCGATAACGATCCCCGCCATCACATAAAAGCGTTACGACCGACCCGGTTTCCCCTGCCTTTTTCATCTGGCTGATCAGTGACAGGGTGGCAATCAGGTTGGTGCCGGTTGACCCGCCACAGCGACGCCCCATGTGTTTTTCCAGATATTGCAAGGCAGCGAAGCTGCCTGCGTCGGGAACGCGGATCATATGATCAACAACATTTGGATTAAAGCTTGGTTCAACACGGGGGCGGCCGATGCCTTCGACACGGGATGCTTTCTCGCCGGTAATATCGCATTTACCGGTTTCATAGGCATCATAGAAGACGGAATTTTCCGGGTCAGCAACGCAAAGCTCGCATCCCATTCCCAAAATCTGTCCATAGCGGATATAGCGACCAATGGTCGATGATGTGCCGCCGGTTCCCGCTCCAACCACAATCCAGCGCGGCACTGGATGGGGTTCACGTTTGAGCTGCTCAAAGATACTTTCGGCGATGTTGTTGTTGCCGCGCCAATCGGTCGCGCGTTCAGCATAGGTGAACTGGTCCATGTAATGGCCGCCAAGTTCACGGGCAAGTCGCTGGGATTGTGCATAAATCTGACCGCTGTGATCAACCAGATGGCTTTCGCCACCATAAAAGGCGATCTGATCGATTTTTTGTTGCGAGGTCGACTTTGGCATTACAGCGATAAAGCGCAACCCCAAAAGCCGCGCGAAATAGGCTTCGGATACGGCGGTCGATCCACTTGACGCTTCGATAACCGGCGTATCCTTGGAAATCCAGCCATTGCAAAGGCTATACAGAAACAGGGAGCGTGCCAGACGATGTTTCAGACTGCCGGATGGATGGGTCGATTCATCCTTCAGATACAGACCAATGCCATTAAGGGATGGCAAATCCAGACGGATCAGATGGGTATCGGCAGATCGGTTGAAATCGGCTTCGATAATGTTGATGGCATCGGCCACCCATTGGCGATCATAGCTCATGGAACGTCCTGTTATTCTGTTTTGTGTACTGGCTTGGGGCGCTGAAGGCTTCTTGATGTAGGGGATTATTATACAAAAAACTATCGTAAATTTTCGAATAAGCTTGCTAACACTTTTTTCAAGGCTAATCTTCTAGAATAGAGTTCAGCGATTCTTCCATTTTAACCGGATGATTTGGTTGCCATGGCCAAAAATGATGACGATCCTTTTGCCAGACGACATGCCGCCTCGGAAATTGGTGCTGCTTATGATGTTCCTGTGCGTGTTTCGACTGTGATCGGCAAAAGCCAGATTCAGGTCGCACAGTTGATGCGTTTGACCCGCGGCGCAGTTTTGGAACTGGACCGCAAAGTTGGCGAGCCGGTTGATATTTACGTTAATAACCGTCTCGTCGCGCGTGGTGAATTGGTGGTGGTGGATGAAAACCTTGGTGTCACGATCACCGAAGTTGTGAAATCAGGCACAATCATCGAGACCCATCACTAGGGCATCCTGTTTTAATTGTTTTGCCTTTGAAACCACCGGATCCGATTGGCCGGTGGTTTTTATTTGTTTACGCACACGCTTTGATTTTTTCAGATGCTTGATGGAACCAAATGCGTTGTCAGCACGTTTCCCAACAAAGCCTGTTGAAGCCTTGCGTCAGCCATCTTGTCGTGAAAGGCTGTGAATACGCGTCTGGATCTCTTCCAAAGCGAGGACAATCTCATGATCAATATTCTGACTTCGGGGCTTTTGGCTCTGATCGGTCTTGCTCTGGCCGCTGGCGGTGTCTGGCTGATTATTCTTGGCGGGAGCTGGTTCTATGCTTTGGCCGGGCTGGCGTTTTTGATTGCGGCCGTCTTGTCGAACATGAAGCGGGCGGTTGTTTTGCAACTTTATGCGCTTTTCCTGCTTGCCAGTCTTGGTTGGGCCGTGTGGGAAGTTGGGTTTGACTGGTGGCAGCTTGGCCCGCGTGGTGGATTGATTGTCCTGATAGGGCTTTGGCTGGCAACGCCGGTCTATCGAAAATCACTGTCGTTTGGGCTGCCGGTGCCTGATGTTAAACCCGCCCGATCCTATATCCTTGAAGGCAGTATTGTTCTTGCGGTTGTCGTCGCTGTTTACGCGATGCTTAACAACCCCAACGAAGTGGAAGGCCGTTTAAACGAGGCATCTGTGGTGGCAAATCCGGATGCCGGTGGGCTGGTTCCTGATGGGGATTGGCATCAATATGGACGAACCCCTTATGGGCAGCGTTACTCACCCCTTTCGCAGATCACGCGTGAAAATGTCGGCAAACTTGAACAGGCATGGATTTATCAGACGGGTGATGTTCGCCGGTCGGAAGATGTGCCTGAAACGACTTATCAGGTGACGCCGCTTAAGGTCGATGACACGCTTTATTTGTGTACCCCCCATAGCTGGGCGATTGCCATTGACGCGCAGAGTGGCGTGGAAAAATGGCGCTTTGATCCCAAAGTTCCGGACAATCCGGACCGGCAACACCAGACATGCCGTGGGGTGACCTATTACAAGGATGCGGGGGGCTCTGTGAGTGCGCCTTGTGCCGCGCGGATTTATTTGCCGACATCAGACGCCCGGTTGATTGCCCTTGATTCGAAAACAGGGGAAGTTTGCACTGGCTTTGGTGATCAAGGCACTGTGCATCTTGAGGCAGGCATGCCGTTTAGCCCGGCCGGTTATTATTATTCGACGTCGCCCCCTGTTGCGGCGGCGGGCAAGATTATTATTGGCGGGGCCGTAAACGATAACTATTCGACCAAAGAGCAGTCGGGGGTTATTCGGGCTTTTGACATTAATACGGGCGAACTGGTTTGGAACTGGGATTCGGGTAATCCCGAAGATACGCAACCTTTGTCAGAGGGGGAAACGTATACTGCCAATTCTCCCAATAGCTGGTCGGTATCAAGTGCCGACGAAGCACTTGGCATGATCTATGTTCCGCTGGGCAACAAGGTGCCTGATCAATTGGGTATGGGGCGCAGTAAAGAGGTCGAGACGTATTCATCATCGATTGTTGCCCTTAGCCTTGAAACCGGCCAGGTCCAATGGGTGCGCCAGACTGTGCATCATGATCTTTGGGATATGGACGTGCCGGCACAACCGGCATTGCTTGATATCATGGGGGCAGATGGTGAAACGGTTCCGGCATTGGTCGGGCCGACAAAGCAGGGGGATATCTATGTTCTGGATCGTCGAACGGGCGAGCCAATCATTCCGGTTCATGAAGTTCCCGCACCGGGCGGCACTATCCCCGAGGACTTTTCATCCCCGACGCAGCCGGTCTCGGATCTGTCATTCATGCCTGAACCGTTGACGGAAAAGGATATGTGGGGTGTCACGCTGTTTGATCAATTGGCATGTCGTATCCATTTCAATCAATTGAAATATGACGGGCGTTATACCCCGCCATCCTTGCAAGGGTCGTTGATTTATCCCGGGAATTTCGGGACGTTCAACTGGGGCAGTGTTGCTGTTGATCCCGAACGTCAGGTGATGTTTGGTATGCCGACCTATCTGGCATTCACATCAAAACTGATCCCGCGTGCAGACGTTCCGCCGCGAGGTACTGAAAAAGCCAGTGAAATGGGAATTAACCAGAATGAAGGCGCGCCTTATGCCGTAAGTATGGGACCGTTTGTTTCACCGATTGGTGTGCCCTGTCAGGCCCCGCCATGGGGCTATGTTGCGGGGGCGGATCTTCGGACTGGTGAAATTGCCTATAAACGTAAAAATGGCACGGTCGAGGATATGACACCACTTCCGCTGCCCTTCGAAGTTGGCGTACCCGGTATTGGCGGTCCGATCATCACCAAGGGCGGTGTGGCCTTTCTTGGGGCGGCAGTGGATAACTATTTCCGTGCCTATGATGTGACGACGGGTGAAAAACTCTGGCAGGTACGTTTGCCTGCCGGGGGGCAATCAACACCAATGAGCTATGCGGTTGATGATGGCACCCAATATGTGTTGATCGTTGCTGGTGGGCATGGGTCTATCGGGACGACCGCCGGGGATTACGTTATTGCGTATAAACTACCATAATCCTTTTGGGTTCTCTGAAAAAGCGCCCGGATTTTGCCGGGCGCTTTTTCATGCTGTTGTTTCGTTTGGTTCCCGGCTCAATTATTCCGTCAGGGGATCTATGTTGAAATAGATGTGGCTTAGCTCGTCCTCGCCAAAGCTGGCATCGGGGGGCAGGTTGCCACCCGCATTGTGACAAAGGAAACAACTGCCATTACCGGAACCTTGAAAATAGGTTTCCATTGTTGTGTTTGCCAATCGCGGGGAGCCAATTTCGGGGGCATCTTTGTATTTTTTAGAGCCTTTGGTTACCGGTGTATTTGGCAGAACACCATTCTGTGTCCAAACTGCACCGATTTGGACGTAGTTGGCCCGGATATCCCCCGCAGCCAGCAGATTTAGGATGTCGGAATTCAGTGAAATGATCTGGCTGTTGACGGAAGCAGGGCTGGTAGAGTTTCCATCATTCCCCCACGGGTTCAGACGCAGTGCAGATGTCGGCTCAATCGTTGTTGCGGGTGAGGTCAGGACGATATTGCCGGTTTTGCCATCGACATGGGCGGTTTCGATATTGGTCTGGCCGGTTGGTGTGTTTGGTTTGTAAAATGTGAACCCTGAGGCGGTTGGGTCGAAAGGAATCGCTGTGATTTTTTGTTTATTGTTTTCATAATAGTAAGTGTCGTTGGGGGTATTGTTCTGGTGTTCAAACGTTGCCCATACCATTTCAGGGTGCCCCTGAACCGAGCCAACAACATGCATACCTGTCAAGGCCAGCGTTTTTTGTTCAGTCCCGCTAAGTGTCCATTGGGTTTTGGCACTATTGGGAGTGTATTTGGGAACAACGGCATCGACCTGCACATAGCCGGATGCATCGATCAGAGTGCTGGCGTCGATCCATGATGTTTTAAGCTCTATGGTCAGTGCCATTGAGTCTTTCAGAGGCGTGGGCGAGAAGGACAGGATTTCTTCGAGGTCAGTAGGGTCGGTGGGGAATTGATCCTGTGCTATTTTGCCTGTCTTTTGACCGGTCAGGAATTGTGCATAAACATCATTGGTGTGGATGCCATAATAAACCAGTGATCCGGTTTGTGAGATCAGGATACCGCCGCCACCGGCTTGGCCGGTTTCACCAATTGTTTCAGGTAGATCGTCGTCGGTTTTGTTGACGCGGACAAGAAAGTTATCGATTGCCGTGGTGTTTTTGATGAATTGTCGGCTGCCCGATGCATCCTCGGGGGAGATATCGTAGAACCCGTCACCATCAAATACATAGCTTGCAGCATTGTTGGTTTGAAGTTTTTGCGGTGAAGTCAGCCACAAAAACATTTGTGACGACCATTTGAAAAAGTCGCAATTGGTGTTGTCCAAGGGAAAGTTAACGCTGTTTGCGGGCCATACGGCACCGTCTTTGACGATTGTTCCATTCATGAACCATTTTTCAAATTCGGATTTGGTGATCGGGCAGTTGGGTGCCGCATCGGATGGAAGAATGGTTAATGTGTCTGCCGCATGTGCCGTGGCCGAAATTCCGGACGTTACCAGTACGGAAAGAATGACTTGTCCCAGAATATGCTTTCTCATTTTGACCCCTCATGGCGATTTTTGATTTGATTGCATGGTCCCTAGATCTTTTTGATTCTTGTAATATAGGGTGAGGTGTTTGACGCGATTGGTCAAAAGGGAAATAAACTCAGGGTTTATTTTTGGGGGTGATATATTCGTTAGGGTGGCTTTTGCATGATGTTTTCACCGTAAGAAGAGGAGTGTCTTGGTCGAGTTTTAAAATTCAGACTGTCACCGGTGTCGATTCTGTCTGGTGCCAAAGGATGGCGGAATAATTGAAAGGCACCACATGGTGTGTTGTCACAGCAGAGTGAATGGAGTTCTGACAATGGGGGCGAGGAATTGAACTATGCCCGTTATTCTTCGCGTAAATTAATCGTATCTTTTTCTTGACGAGAATAGCCGGGGAAAACGCCGGTGATGCGAATCACTGAAGATCTGGGATTGTAACGAAAGTGATACAATCAATTGATTATTTTTTATCCTTTCCCACTACATATTGTGTTTTCAATCCGATCTTGAGCGGGCATAACGTCAACCAACGAGCATTTGGAGCGGTGTTTATTCGCAGTTCGAGGCGTGGGTTTTGTGGTGAGTAGGACCGTAAACTGACACCGGATCAAGCGAGTGCCGTTTGATGAAGATAACAAACAGGAAACGGATCGCCGCCAACGAGCGACCGTTCAGGTAAGGGGACTACGAGCATGAAGATGCTGGATGTCGTGCAGCACGAAAAAGGTGCGCGCGTTATTGTTGATCGTTCGCGCGACGCGTTGCTGACCGATTTTGGCAAGGCGGTTCTGACCGACCGCTATCTGATGCCGGGCGAAAGCTATCAGGATTTATTTGCGCGTGTCGCCAGTTTTTATGGCGATAACGAAGCACATGCGCAGCGCCTTTATGATTATATCTCCAAGCTTTGGTTTATGCCGGCTACTCCGATTCTGTCGAATGGTGGCACGACGCGGGGCTTGCCGATTTCCTGTTTCTTGAACGAAGCAGACGATAACCTTGGTGGGATTGTCGATATCTGGACCGAGAATGTCTGGCTGGCCGCACGCGGTGGCGGGATTGGGTCTTATTGGGGCAATTTGCGTTCGATCGGCGAGAAAGTCGGTAAAAACGGAAAGACATCCGGTGTCGTGCCGTTTATCCGTGTGATGGATAGCCTGACACTGGCGATCAGTCAGGGGTCGTTGCGCCGTGGATCGGCGGCGGTTTACATGCCGGTCAGTCATCCCGAGATCGAAGAATTTTCCGAAATGCGCCGCCCGACCGGTGGTGACCCGAACCGCAAGACGCCGAACCTGCATCAGGGCGTGGCGATTTCAGATGCATTCATGCGTGCGGTTGAAAATGACGAAGAATGGGCTCTGACATCGCCCAAGGACGGACATGTGGTGCGCAAGATCAGTGCGCGTTCGCTTTGGATCCGTTTGCTGACCTCGCGCGTCGAAACCGGCGAACCCTATATGTTGTTCATCGACACGGTGAACCGGGCGGTGCCCGAACATCACAAACTTGCGGGACTGAGTGTCAAAACATCGAACCTGTGTTCGGAAATCACGTTGCCGACTGGCAAGGATCATCTGGGCGGGGATCGCACCGCTGTATGTTGCCTGTCGTCGCTTAACCTTGAACATTATCTGACCTGGAAAGATGATGAACAGTTCATCGAAGACATTCTTCGTTTCCTTGATAATGTTATGCAGGATTTCATCGACAATGCGCCCGACACCATGGCGCGTGCGAAATATTCCGCGATGCGTGAACGGTCTGTCGGGCTTGGCGTGATGGGCTTCCATTCTTTCCTGCAGGCACAGAAAATTCCGCTTGAAGGCGTGATGAGCAAGGTCTGGAACAAGCAGATCTTTGATCATCTTAAAAAGCATGCCGATGCAGCGTCCGAGAAACTGGCCGATGAGCGCGGATCATGCCCGGATGCGGCCGAATACGGTATCAAGGCGCGGTTCTCGAACAAGACCGCGATTGCGCCGACGGCATCGATTTCAATCATTTGCGGCGGGGCTTCGCCGGGGATTGAGCCGATAGCGGCTAATTCCTATACGCATAAGACGCTTTCGGGGTCGTTCAATGTGCGCAACAAGTACCTTGCCAAGATACTTGCCGAAAAGGGCCAGAATACTGAAGAGGTCTGGACATCGATCACCGTGCATGAGGGATCAGTACAACATCTTGATTTCCTGTCCGATATCGAAAAAGACATCTTCAAGACCGCGTTCGAGCTTGATCAGCGTTGGTTGATCGAGTTGGCCGGTGATCGCACGCCGATGATTGATCAGGCGCAGTCACTGAATATCTTTTTGGCGTCGAATGTTCATAAACGCGACCTGCATCAGATACATTTCCAGGCATGGAAAAAAGGCGTCAAAAGCCTTTATTATTGCCGGTCGAAATCAATCCAGCGGGCCGAGGTCGTCGCCAATATCCCCGGCCGGTCGAAATCAGCCGATGACGATATGCCGACACCGGAAAGCTCGTTCGATATCCCGGCACTGGTTGCAAAAGCAAGTGCACAGGCTGCCCGCGAACCTGATTATGACGAATGCCTCGCTTGCCAGTAAGGCGGCTTGAGCGCACAAATATTTGCGAGAATTGACGATATGTCTGACGATAAAATTATCGATCTTTTGACGGAAAACCCCGTTTACAAGCCGTTCCGTTATCCTTGGGCCTATGAAGCGTGGCTAACCCAGCAGCAGATCCATTGGCTGCCCGAAGAAGTGCCGCTGGCCGATGACGTCAAGGACTGGAACCACACGATTACGGATGCCGAGCGGAACCTGCTGACGCAGATTTTCCGATTCTTTACCCAATCCGATATCGAGGTCAATAACTGCTATATGCGCCACTATACGCGCGTATTCAAACCGACCGAAGTCCAGATGATGTTGGCGGCTTTTTCGAACATGGAAACCATCCATGTTGCGGCCTATTCGCATCTTCTTGATACCATCGGCATGCCCGAGGCCGAGTATGAAGCCTTCTTCCAGTACAAGGAAATGAAGGACAAATACGATTATATGCAGATTTGGGGTATCGGCCCGGAAGATGAATATACCGACGAACATGGTGATCTGCGCCTGACTGCATTGGGTAAGCGCAATATTGCCAAGACATTGGCGGTGTTTGGTGCCTTTACCGAGGGGCTGCAGCTTTTTGCGTCCTTTGCCATGTTGATGAATTTCCCGCGCTTTAATAAAATGAAGGGCATGGGCCAGATCGTGACATGGTCGGTGCGCGATGAAAGTCTGCACTGTGAAAGCATCATTCGTCTGTTCCGAACCTTCTGCAAAGAGAACCCGGAAATTTGGGATGATGAAATGCGCAACGATTTGGTCGAGGCGTGCAAAACCATTGTCAGCCACGAAGATGCATTTATCGATCTGTCATTCGAAGCCGGTGCGGTGCAGGGCCTGACAGCGGAGGACATCAAGAAGTACATTCGCTATATCGCTGATCGTCGTTTGACCCAGTTGGGGCTTGATCCGCAATACGGCATTGAGCAGAACCCGCTACCGTGGATGGATGCGATGCTGAACGCGGTTGAGCACACCAACTTCTTTGAAAACCGTGCGACCGAATATTCCAAGGCGGCAACACGCGGAACTTGGGACGAAGCATTTTCCTGATCCGGGACAAAGCAGTGAAGTTACGAAAAAGACCGCGGTGGAGCGGTCTTTTTTTATGGAGCGACTTGTCCCATTGGCAGTTCTTGCAAACGCTTGTCCACGCGCCTGATTTCTTCAGGGCGCAATTTGGGTTCCAGATTGGCAATTGCAGTGACCGGGTCCATGTCAAGTTCGACGCCAGGTGGCAAGGTGATGGGGCCAAGAGCTGAACGGCGCAGCCAGTAGTAGGCGTCGGCATAGTCGGGTTCGACACCCCAACCACGTTCCGTCATGGCACCCAGCATGAACTGAGCGGCATGCATGCCTTTTTCAGCGGCGATTTGATAATAATGGGCGGCTTCAACATAATTTTGTTTGGCACCGCGCCCGTGAAAATATTGTTCACCAATTAAAAAGGCTGCATCCGCATTGCCCGGGTTTGCGTGCAGGGCGCGCTTGAAATAGTCGGTGGCGCTGAATTGGTCATAGCGCAAGCCCCAGCCATTGAAATGCATCAGGCCAAGATAATAGATTGCGTTTGGATGATTGGCGCGCGCGGCCAGCGTGAACCAATTCGCAGCCTGACGGTAATCAAGGGGGCCAGCCAACCCGCGATAATACATCAGGCCAAGGGCATATTGCGCGCGTGGATCATCTTCCTGTGCGGCAAGGCGCCATTGCGCCTTGGCCATTTCATAGTTTCCGGCCTGATAGGCTTTGTAGCCGTTTGTGTAATCCGCCAGTGCTGGAAAAGAATTTGCAAAGATCGCGCATGTCAGTGTCACAGCCCCAAGGATAAGCGCAGAAACACCCCGCCGGCGCCGACCAACCAAAATGGAGTTAGGCAAGAAACGGCGTCGATCTTTAACGGGATTTGAATAGGGGGATAATTTTGCGTGCACGTTTTTCCATAGCGTCGAGAACGTTTTCGATCTCGGAACTTTGTTTGATTTTTTCCCCGCTGTGAAGGGCGACAAACTGCCCTGCATTCTTATTCTCCGGCCCGAGCTTGATGACGGTGAATATGGGGGTTTCATGTGAGGAACGGAAGATGGAAAACATTGCCATGCCATCCAGATGATCAATGGCATAATCGCGCCATGCACCACTTGCGACTTGTTTGGAATAGGTATTCATGAGTTGCATGAGTTCAGTTCGGTCAAAATGCACAAAGCTTTTGGCTTTGCGATATTGAGCCAGATTGAACAATGTACCCATGTCGTTCTCCGGACGTGGTTTCGGATAGCCAGTGGCTGAGCATTTATGACGCCCTTATGACACGGTAGCGCGCTTTATCCGGCGCCTTAAGTTTGAATGGGCGGGGAAGTCAAAAAATTACCAAAATATGTTTGGTCTTAGGCGGTTATGGGCATTACAGACTGCGTGAACGGGTCGGAGGCCAGTCAACGGTTTGCGCCCCGGTATTGTAGGGATCCGGCGTGCGATAGCAGTTCACTGCGGCAAGCGTGCGATAGCAATAAAGCGGTGTTTCGGGAACCGGGTCTTTTTTGCAATAGGATTTGCCATCAATCTTGCGGATGGTGGAGCAATCCTGACCGGTCGAAAGTGAAACAACATGATCGATCAGGGTTTTATCGCTGTTAATGATGCTAATGACGTCAAGGGCGATATACCATTGAGACGCGGTCAATGCGCCTGTGCCGGAGATATCAGCTGCCGTGCTGTCGAGATTACTACATCCTGAAACACTTGCACCAAGCAGGGTTGCAAACAATCCGGCCAGAATACGTTGGCGGATAATGCGTTTTGCCCCCTGTCGGCTTTGATCTTTGTGCAGGCGTTTCATTGTTTTCTCCGAACATCAACCGGTCAGTATTTGCCCGGTGACGATTAAAATTTCGTTTCCTGCCCGTATCTTTGCAATTCATGTGCCGTTTTTAATATTGGGTGTTTAGGACACATTTTAGCCGGTTTTGCCGATTATCCGGTTTTATCCTGTGTTTGGTTGGGGCGTTATGCTGTCATTTTTGGACATCGCCATCGTATCAAGGCGGCAATTCTTTCCCGCATGGCCGATGATGTCTGTTTTAAATGGTAAGTGTGGTTCAAATTGATCACTAAAAGGGGCTGATTTGGTTCGCAAATGCGATTGTTAAGGAATTAATTGCAATATTGGCGGGGTGGCTTGCGCACCGGACTTGACCCCTTGCGTGCTGGCGCGTTAAATCCTTGCCGGAATTAATTCTGATAAGCGGGCAGGTTGCCCGTTTTCTTTTGATCGGATTGGAGCGGTTTTCGTGGTTGATATTTTCCAGGAAGTCGAAGAAGACCTTAAGCGTGAGCGCAATGAAGCGCTGTGGCGCAAATACGGTAAATACGTTGTTGGCGTTGCCGCAGTAATCGTGCTGGGCGTTGCCGGGCGTGAAGGCTGGAAAACCTACGATGAAAATTCGCGTATTGAAAACGGTACGCGTATGGCAAATGCCATCGAGTTGTCGCAGGCTGGCGAAGAAAAGCAGGATGCGGCATTGGTGGCCTTGGATGCGATCATTGCCGATGGTAATGCCGGTTTCGTTGCCCTTGGTCATTTCCAGAAGGCCGCGATCTATCTGCGCGCCGGTGCCAGTGATTCCGCTGTTGGTGAACTTGAAGCCATTGCTGCAAACGATGATGTCGAACAGGTTTATCGTGACTTGGCGGTCATCCAGATTGCGATGAATGGTGCAAGCGCATCCAATGCCAAGGATCTGATTGCGCGCCTGAACCCGATCGCTGTGCCGGAAAACCCCTGGTACTACTCTGCACGTGAAATGATTGCCATGCTGCATATCGCAGCCGGCGAGATTGAAGCCGCCAAGCCGCTTTTGACGGAAATCGCTGATGACAGCGAAGCACCGTCTGGCATGCGTGCCCGTGCAAGTGAAATCCTGAAAGCCATCGGCGCCTGATTGGCGCAGGCGGTATGGGCGACCCGTTCACAGGGACTGGATCAAAGGATATGGTTTTGAAACCACGCAGCATTAAATCCATTTTATGCGTCATGGGCATGTCAGTTGCCGTTTCGGCGTGTTCCGGCTGGCTTGGTGAATCCGAAGATCCGCCGCTTCCCGGTGAACGCCTTGCGGTACTTTCGCTTGAAAGCACCGTTCAGCCTGATGTGGCGCTGAGCGATCAGCGCGTGATTCTGCCAGAACCTGAGCCGATGGTTGACTGGCCGCAAAATGGTGGCCTGCCCAGTCATGCCTTGCATCATGTAGGCTTGGATAATGATGTTCTGCGTCAGGATTGGTCGGTTGGTATCGGCGAAGGATCAATGGATGACAATCTGCTGTTGAATCAGGCGATTGTTGCGCGTGGAGTGGTCTTTACCATCGATGCCGAGGCGGTTGTTCGTGCCTTTAGTGCGAAATCCGGCAAACGGATATGGTCATTGGGGCTTGCCCCCAAGGATGAAGAAGACAGCACGCTTTTGGGTGGTGGTCTGGCCTATGAAAACGGCATTCTTTATGCCACCACCGGCTTTGCCGAGGTCATCGCGATTGATGCGCCAAGTGCAACAGTGATGTGGCGTTCGCAGGTGACCGCTCCGATGCGCGGTGCGCCGACGGTGCGTGGGGGGCGGGTCTTTGCCGTGACGGTCGATAACCAGACCATCGCGTTGAATGCATTGACCGGTGATACGCTTTGGAACCATCGCGGTGCATCCGAAGGTGCATCCTTTATTGGTGGTGCCAGCCCGGCAGTTGATCAGGGCGTTGTGATTTCGGCCTATACCACGGGTGAAATTTATGCCCTTCGCGTTGAAAATGGTCAGGTGATCTGGTCCGATGCATTGGCATCGGCTGGTCGGACCGATGCCGTATCGGCAATTGCCGATATTCGCGGTCTTCCGGTGATTGACAACAATCTGGTGATTGCGACGAGCAATGCGGGGCTGACGGTTGCAATTGACCTGCGTACCGGTTATCGCGTGTGGGAACTTGAGGCCGGGGGCATCCAATCACCATGGGTCGCGGGCGATTATGTTTTCGTTCTTTCGAACACAAATGACCTGATAGCCTTGCGTCGTGACACAGGACAGGTTAAATGGGTGACCGCTTTACCGCGTTTCGTCGATCCTGAAGATCAGGAAGAGTCGATTATCTGGACCGGCCCGGTTCTGGTCGGAGACCGTTTGATCGTTGGAAATGAACAGGGTGAAGTGATGACCGTTTCCCCCTATAGTGGCGAGATAATCGGCAAGGACGAAGTTTCCGGACCGATCACATTGCCGCCATCTGTTGCGGGGGATAGTCTTTACTTCCTGACTGCGGATGCCGATCTAATCGCTTATCGCTGACAGGTCGAACAAGTTTTTCGCGAAAGATTTATGCTTTCGCCTGATATGTGCGTGCGCCGGAACGGGGTAAATTGCCCCTCGGCGCACAATGCCGTTTTATAACAAAGAGTCTAAAAGCCAAATGTCGTTAAAAGTTGCCATTATCGGTCGCCCCAATGTCGGGAAGTCGACCCTGTTTAACCGTCTGGTTGGCAAAAAGCTGGCCTTGGTTGACGACCAGCCCGGTGTGACGCGTGATCGTCGCTATGGCCGGGCGCGTCTGGGGCATATTCATTTCGATATTATCGACACGGCTGGTCTTGAAGACGTATTTGATGATTCCGTCGAAGGCAAGATGCGCCAGCAAAGCGAAATCGCGTTCGAGGAATGCGACCTCGCCTTTTTCCTGATCGATGCGCGTGCCGGTTTGACGCCGCTTGATAATCACTTTGCCGATTGGTTGCGCAAGCGCAAAAAGCCGGTCTATGTGATTGCGAACAAGCATGAAGGCCGGGGGCAGGATGCAGGCCTGTACGAGGCCTATGGCCTTGGACTTGGCGATGTGGCGCCGATATCGGCCGAACATGGTCAGGGCATGGAATTGCTGATTGATATCATGCTGCCCCATTGGGAAGATTATCGCGACAAGCAACGCAAGGCGCGTCGCGAAGGCGACGATGCTGTCATCGATGATGATTTCGAAGATGATGAGGAAATCATTGATGATGATGCGTTCCCGTCCTTTGAAATCGAATATGACGAGGACGACGACGGCGAAGAAGAAGTCGTTCAAAAGGACAATTCGAAAATTCAGTTGGCCATCGTTGGGCGACCAAATGTCGGTAAGTCGACGCTTCTGAATCATCTTTTGGGCGAAAATCGTGTCATGACCGGGCCTCAGGCCGGGTTGACCCGTGACTCGATTGCGGTTGACTGGTCCTATGAAGGGCGTCCGATCCGTCTGGTCGATACCGCCGGTATGCGCCGCAAAAAGAAAATCGACGACCGTGTTGAAAAGCTTTCGGTTACCGATACCCTGCGGGTGATCCGTTATGCGCAGGTTGTGGTCATCATGCTTGATGCGACCAACACGCTTGATAAGCAGGATTTGACGATTGCACGTATGGTTATTGACGAAGGCCGTGCATTGATCATTGCTGTTAACAAATGGGACGCGGTCAAGGACAAGCCGGGTGTGATGCAGGCATTGCGTGACAAGCTTGATACATCATTTGCGCAGGCCAAGGGTATTCCGATCCTGACCTTCTCGGCCTTGACCGGGCGGGGGACTGATACCTTGATGCCGACAGTTCTTGATATCTATGATATCTGGAGCCGCCGTATCCCAACCTCGCAACTGAACCGTTGGCTTGCAGTGGTGGCCGAACGTCATCTGCCGCCAGTGATATCTGGCCGTCGTATTCGTCTGCGTTATATGACCCAGGCGAAGTCGCGTCCGCCAAGCTTCTTTATCAATAGTTCGAAGGCGGCGGAACTGCCCGAAAGCTATACGCGCTATCTGATCAATGCGCTGCGCGAAGATTTCGATATGCCGGGCGTTCCTATTCGTATCTATGTGCGCAGCAGCGACAATCCCTATGGGAACAAGAAGAAAAAGCGTTAGGGCATTTCGCCTCAACCCGCATAAAATTCATCAAAAGCGCAGCCATCGGGCTGCGCTTTTTTGTTTTGGGTTATCCGTTGGATCAAAGAATTTTAAATCAAAAGGGCTTTATGGTGTTGTCGTGCTTGTGCCTTAAACGGGGCTTCTTTACAGTCGGTTTGGCACTGCGAATAGGCTCAAAAGCCAGATAAATGGGGAAACAAAGCAAGATGAGCCAGCATCGGTCCAGAATGGATATCATGAAACATTGCTTTGCCTTGTTGGGCCTTTGTGTTTTGACCAGTTTGGCCACCGGCAGCACAGCCCTTGCCCAAGGGCAGGTCGATGCCGACCCGGTGGCCGGTATTTCGCTACCCCAGACAGATGTCGTACGCGGCAAGGCGTTGTTTGCCGCGCGCGGCTGTGTTGTTTGTCATTCCGTCAATAATGTCGGCGGGAATAGTGGCCCCAGTTTGGATGCTTCTAATCTGGATCAATCACGTAATCCGTTCGATTTCTTTGCCAGAATGTGGCGAGGGGCGGATCAAATGTTGCATTTGCAAAGTGCGGATTTGGGATATCAGATCGATTTTGACGGACAGGACCTTGCCGATATTTATGCCTTTGTCCAGAATGCTGAAGCGCAGGAAGGCTTTACCGAAGACGATCTGACGGATCGCATCCGTGAGATCATCGATAATGGCCCGTCTGTTGGCCGCAATTAATAATTGTCAGAAATATGTGAACTTCGGCCTGCGGTGCCCCGCCGTTTCCCAACGCGCCTCTGTCGTTTGATCCGCTCTTTCCTGATCATCAACTAAACAGTGGCGGGTTCAGTCGGGAAAATCCTTCCTGAGCATAATAGGGATAATGCGGGTAGGGTGGTTGTCGTTTGCTGACAGCATCAAGACGTGCGACCTGTTCATCGGACAGGGACCAACCAATCGCACCCAGATTATCGCAAAGCTGTTGTTCATTGCGAGCGCCTATGATGACCGATGCGATAGTGGGGCGGCACAGCAACCAGTTAATTGCGATCTGGGGTACGGTTTTGCCTGTTTCGGCGGCGATATCATCAAGAACATCGACAATATCATAGAGCAGGGCATCTTCGACTGGCGGGCCGAATTGCGCCGTTTCATGCAGACGGCTGCCTTTGGGGATAGCTGTGCCACGGCGGATTTTCCCGGTTAACCGCCCCCAGCCAAGCGGGCTCCAGACCAATGCGCCAAGTCCCTGATCCTGTGCCAGAGGCATCAGATCCCATTCGTAGTCGCGCCCAACGAGCGAGTAATAAACCTGATGGGCAACATAGCGGCTGTATCCGTGGCGCTCGGACACGGCAATCGATTTCATGATCTGCCAGCTGGCAAAGTTCGAGACACCGATATAGCGAAGCTTCCCGGCGCGAACGAGGTCGTCCAGGGCCGACAGGGTTTCTTCGACCGGGGTGAAGGCATCAAAGGCGTGCAGTTGTAATAAGTCGATATAATCAGTGTTCAGTCGTTTCAGGGCGGCATTAGTGGCCGTGATCAGACGATGGCGTGATGTGCCAAAATCATTCGCGCCATCACCCATCGGCAGGGCAAGTTTGGTTGATAAAATGACCTGATCACGGCGTCTCTTGATGGCTTGGCCAAGGACCTGTTCGGATGCACCGTCGGAATAGACATCGGCACTGTCAAACATGTTCATGCCTGCATCAAGGCTGATGTCGATCATACGGGTGGCGTCGGTGGTATCAATCGTTCCCCATGCCCCAAAAAGCGGACCTTGGCCGGCAAACGTACCTGTGCCAAGGCTAAGCGCTGGAACGCGCAATCCCGAATTTCCCAATTGCCTGTATTCCATTGTGTTCTCCGTTACCAAAATTTGTTCATGCGACGAATATGGACAGGGGAATTATTTTCAACTAGTGGTATCCGAGGAAGAAGATTTATGAGTTGAATTCCACATGGCGCGACTTGAAACCAATCGATCCGGCGAAATGGAAGTCTTTGTGCGTGTTGTTGAACGGGGTGGTTTTTCTGCCGCATCCCGCGATTTCAATATGACGCCATCCGCGGTCAGCAAGCTGGTTGGACGTTTGGAAAACCGGTTGGGAACGCGGTTATTTAATCGATCAACTCGAAAATTGCACCTGACATCCGAGGGGCAGCGGTTTTATGAACGTGCATTGGGTATCATTGCCGACCTGAACGATGCCGAACAGGAAGCCGCGATTGCCAAGCTGCCGCGCGGGCGATTGCGTGTGACTGCCAATGTGCCGGTGGGGCTGCATTGTCTTGTGCCATTATTGCCGCTGTTTCGGGAACGTTATCCCGATGTCACGCTGGATGTGACCGTCAGTGATAAGGTGGTTGATCTGTACGAAGAACGTGCCGATGTTGCGATCCGAAGCGGTCCATTGCCATCATCGGGCCTTATTGCGCGCAAGTTGGGCCAATGCCGGATGGCGATTGCCGCATCACCGCAATATCTTGTTAAACATGGGCGACCGGAAACGGTGGATGACCTGCAGAATCACACCCTGATTGGATATAACTTTCAACGCGTTATTCCCGATTGGCCATTTCGGGTGAATGATCAGGATATTTCGGTGATGCCAGGCGGTGTGTTTAATGTTGGCGATGCCGAAAGTGCCCGTAAATTGGCTTTGGCCGGGGGCGGCATCGTGCGACTGGCCCATTTCCATATCGGACAGGATATTTGCGATGGACGTCTGGAAGTTCTGCTGGACGCGTTCTATCCCGGCGGCGGGGTTGATATCAATGCGGTTTATATTGGTGGACGCGGGCATTTGCCCGCACGGGTTCGGGCGTTTCTGGATTTTTGTGCCGAGAATATTCGTCTGAACTAAAATGACAGATGTGTGCCGTCCTAAAATACGTTGACGGTTTT
>NZ_JFKB01000030.1 GCF_002115745.1 Thalassospira alkalitolerans | reverse complement strand
GGGAATCCTGAATGTAAACACCGCCTAGCCTAATCGCGGTCAGGTGCACCAAGCGGGAAAAGGTCGCGATAGGGGCGGGCATCATCCACGCAGCGGGCAAAAGAAGGCCGTTCAAGCAACCGTTTGCGATAAGCGTGAACAGACTTGAATTTCGGATCAATCGGATGTGTCCAGTCGGCGTAGAACAGGCTCGGTGCTGCTGCGCAATCGGCAAGGCTGAACTCATTACCAATTGCCCAGGTCCGGTCTTTCATCCTGTCATCCAGCCAGCCATAAGCGGTATTCAGCAGCTTGCGGGATTGTTCGACACCATAAGGATCGCGTTTGTCTGCATTCCGTATGGCATTAAAGACGATTTGTCCTTGTGGGGTCATGACGTAATTGTCAAAAAATCGATCCATAAACCGGGCTTCGAGTGCGCGTTTGGGATCGGATGGCACCATGCGAACCGGGCCCGGGTGATAAAGATCAAGATATTCAATGGCGATTGTGCTTTCGATAACGGTTTCGCCGTCATCGACAAGAACCGGCATCTTCTGGATTGGCCAAAGGGTCGCGAATTCTGCCAGATTGTCGGGGTCGTCAAATGTAATCTGATGCCATTCGAACGCGATATCGTTTTCATAGAACGCGATCAGAACTTTTTGGCAATAGGATGAAAATGGATGGCCGTAAAACCCGATAGTCATCTGAGGTTCCTCCGTGATGACGCAAGGACAACTGATTTTATTTTGCAACCAGTTGTGTTTTAGCAAAACCAATCCTATTTTGCAACCAGTAGAGAAAGGGAGAAACACGATTTATGGATCATCATCGTTCGGGCTGTCCGATCAATCTGACGCTGGAAATCCTTGGTGACCGATGGAGCCTGATTGTCATTCGTGACATCATGTTTGGTAATTGCCGATATTTTCGGGAATTATTGACCAAGTCCGAAGAAGGAATTGCTTCAAACATCCTTGCCGCTCGTTTGAAAAATCTGGTCGCGGCCGGATTGCTGGGCAAGACGGATGATCCGTCGCATCGGCAAAAATCAATCTACAGCTTGACGGAACCCGCTATTCAACTGGTGCCAATTCTGGCCCATATGGGGGCATGGGGGCGGCGACATGCACCGGTATCACGGGAACTTTCGATCCGCGCACAGCTGCTTGAAGAAGGCGGGCCGAAAATGTGGGACGGTTTTATGGCCGAATTGCGCCATATCCATCTTGGGCAACCGGCCCCGGTAAAATCGGTGCTGGCACAATTGCAGGCGGCCTATCTCAGGGTCGTTGCCGAAGAACAGGCAAAAAAAACCAACGATTAACGCACCGGAAAAAGCCGGTGGTGCCGTTTGGCCCTAGCGGGGCTCATGCCAAGCGTTCTGGTGTCACATTTCTGGTGCGGGACCGAATGCCAGAAATATGCCAGTGCTAGTGCAGGGTCGGATTGGTTGGTGCTTTGGGCAGATCAAAGGTGAATTTGTCCTCGCCTTTATATTCTTCAAGCGCGATGCGTTTCACCAGTTCGGACCCCAGCGCCAGGGACGTTTCAATTGCCCATTTAAGCTGATCGACAGCGCCTTCATTTCCGGCTGACAATGCCTCGGGCAGGATGCGTTCCTGAAGGAACTTGGCAACCCCGGCAAAGGCGCGCGCGGCACTTTCGCAATTGCCACGTTCGACAACAAAGCGCCCGGAATGTTCAATTGCCGTGGCAATGCCGGAAAGATGCCCCATCATGACCCGGATTTCCCGGTCGTCACTTTCGGTTTTCTTTGCCACAAATCGCAAAATACCTGCGTAAAAGCCGTAATCGGAAGACATGACTATCCTGATCGTTCTTGGTCTTTGGTCGGGTTTGGATTTGCGACGTTTTAGTCCATAAGCGCGCCGTGGTATAGTCTATACTATGTGTTATGCTCCAACCGTCTGATTTGGCGGCGTTATCACGCTACAGGGTCATAAACCGAATGCTTCAGGGCGGACTGATTTTCATTGTTGCCATGGCCTATATCGCGCTTTTGTTTGCGATTGCGCATTATGGTGACAAATATGCTGAAAAATGGCGTTCTTCGCGTTTAAAGCCGACGATCTATGCGCTGTCGATGGCGGTTTATTGTACCAGCTGGACCTTCTTTGGGTCGGTGGGGACGGCGGCGACCCATGGCTGGGCATTCCTGCCGATTTATATCGGCCCGATCATCATGATGATCGTTGGCTATGGCGTGATGACCAAGATCGCCACGGTATGCCGCGAACAAAACATTACCTCGATTGCCGATTTTCTCGGGTCGCGCTATGGCAAAAGCCAAAGTCTTGCGGCGCTTGTTGCCTTGATCGCCGTGGTCGGGGTTCTTGCCTATATTGCGCTTCAGCTTAAGGCTGTTTCGCTGTCATTTGATGTTCTTATTGGCCAATTGGGCGAGCAGGTTGTGCGCCATAGTGCAACCAACTTCACCAAGGATACCGCGTTCTATGTAACCATTCTGATGGCGGTTTTCGCGATCTTGTTCGGGGTGCGTTATATCCATGCATCCGAACATCACGATGGCCTGATCCTTGCCGTGGCGTTCGAAAGCCTTGTTAAACTGGTTGCTCTTTTGCTGGTCGGGTTCTTTGTTGTCTTTGGTCTGTTTGACGGCTTTGGCGATATGTATCTGCGTGCCGGATCGGACCCGGACATCAAACAGATGTTCAATCCCGATACCTGGTTGACCTCGCATTTCTTTATTTCTACCCTTTTGGCCTTATTTGCAATTTTCTGTCTGCCGCGCCAGTTCCACGTTACCTTTGTTGAAAATGACGATAGCCGGAATTTGAAATCGGCCCGCTGGCTTTTCCCTGCCTATCTGATTGCGATCAATATCTTTGTCGTGCCGATTGCGGTGGCGGGCATTTATATGTTCCGTGGTGATCCGACGGTTAACCCCGATACCTTTGTTCTGACCCTGCCATTGTTGGGCGGGCATAACTGGCTGGCGGTAATTGCCTTTGTCGGGGGGCTTTCGGCCAGTACCGGTATGGTGATTGTATCCTGCGTCGCGGTGTCGACCATGGTGTGCAACGATCTGGTCATGCCGCTTTTGTTGCGGTCGAAAAAAATTCAGGGCCGCTTTGCCGGGGATGTCAGCCAGGTTCTTTTGAAAATCCGCCGGATGGCAATTATCTTTTTGCTGTTTCTGGCTTATGGGTTTTATCGGTTTCTGTCTGAAAAATACGCGCTGGCCGATATCGGCATGCTGTCCTTTGCTGCTGTTGCCCAATTTGGCCCGGCGGTTCTGGCCGCGATCTATCTGAAATCGATCAACCGAACCGGGGTGCGATTGGGTCTGATCAGCGGTTTTGCGCTGTGGACCTATACGCTTTTGCTGCCAAACTTTATCCAAAGCGGCCTGTTGCCGATGTCAATCCTGATCGACGGGCCTTTGGGGATTGGCATTTTACGCCCGCAGGCGCTTTTGGGCGTCGGTATTAGTGATCCACTGACCCATGGTGTGGTCTGGTCGCTTGGTGTGAATTTCGTGCTGATGTTTGTCGGCTCTGCCACCGGGGTGCAGGGCGTGACCCAGCGCCGTCAGGCCCAGCTTTTTGTCGATATCTATCGTAAGGACACCCGAACACGGAATGATACCTGGCCCGGTCGGGTAACTTTTGGCGATCTTGAAGACCTTGCCGCGCGTTTCCTTGGCAAACATTGGGCGCAACGCGCGTTTCGAACCTATTTCCAACAGCGCGGCGATCAGGTTAAACGATCCGATATCGCCGATGTGGATGCCGCGAATTTTACCGAGCATCTGTTATCTGGTGCGGTCGGTGCAGCGTCTTCGCGCGTGGTTATGGCGCTGTTGCTGCCCGATAAGGCGGTTTCGCGCCGTGATGCGATGGAGCTGCTTGACGAAGCCTCCGAGGCCATCAAATTCAACCGCGATCTTTTGCTCAATACGCTGGAAAATATCAGCCAGGGGGTCGGAGTGTTTGACCAAAACCTGCGCCTTGCGACATGGAATCATCGCTTTATCGATTTGCTTGGCATTACCGCAAGCGACATTCAAGTAACCCTGCCGCTTTCTGAACTTGTCGGCATTTGCCGGGGGAATGGGGCGCGCGCGGTTGATATTGATGTGTTGCTGGGCCGCAATGCCGCACCACAGATGCGTCGTTTGCCCCATACTTACGAACGCAAACGCGATGACGGTATGGTGCTTGAAATTCGGACCAATCCGATGCCCGATGGCGGTTTCGTTGCGACCATTGCCGATATCACGGCCCGTGTCCGGACCGAGGAAGCATTGCGCGAAAGCGAACGCAATATTCGCATCTATACCGATAATATTCCGGTCATGATCGCCTATGCCGATAAAAATCAGCGTTTGCGCTTTACCAACCGCCCATATGAACGGATGTTTGGCATTCGCCGGATCGAAGCACACGGCATGACGGTCCACGAAGCCGTTGGTGACGAACGCTATGTTCGTCTTGAACCGATGATCCGTGCGGTTCTTGAAGGCTATCGCCAGAATTTTGAAATTGATTTCCCCGCACCAAAAGAAGGCTGGGGCAATGGAAATGACAGTGGCGAACGCGAAGATCGCTATGCCGAAGGCACCTATATCCCGCATTTCGACGATACCGGCGCGGTGCTGGGCTATTTCTGTATTTATCACGATATAACAGAACGCCGGAATGCCGAACGCGCACTCAAAGACGCGAACGAGGGGCTTGAGGCGCGTGTGACCGAACGAACCCACGCGCTTGAAGAACTCAATTCCGAACTTTCGGTCGCCAAGGAACAGGCCGAAACCGCCAATGATACCAAAACCCGTTTCTTTGCCGCCGCCAGCCACGATTTGTTGCAGCCATTAAATGCCGCGCGCCTGTTTACCGTAGCGCTGGGGGGCAAGGAACTGGCCGATGATATCCAGGATCTGGTGGGCAAGGTCGATCTGTCGCTTAAAGGGGTCGAGGAACTGCTGAACGAGCTTCTTGATATCTGCAAGATTGACGCAGGCGCGATGCAGCCGACCATCCGCGATTTCCCGGTTGCCGATATCCTGAATGCGCTGAGTACTGAATTCGCCCCGGTTGCGGAAAAGGCCGGGCTTCGCTTTGCTGTTCATTCTCGCAACATCTGGGTGCGAAGTGACAGCAGGCTTTTGCGTCGTATCCTGCAAAACTTTATCTCGAACGCGTTGCGTTATACTCGCACTGGCGGGGCCGTGGTCGGATGTCGTATTCGCGGCGATAACTTGCGGATCGAAGTTTGGGATAGCGGGGGGGGCATCCCCGAGGACAAGCTTAAAATCATCTTCCGCGAATTCCATCGTCTTGAAGGGCCGGAAACCACGGATGTTAAGGGGCTTGGTCTTGGCCTTGCGATTGTTGATCGGCTTGGCCGCTCGCTTGATCATGAGGTATCTGTGCGTTCCCGGCCGGGCAGGGGAACCGTGTTCTCGGTTGATGTGCCGATTGGCATTGCTGATGATACTGCAATCGCCAAACCACGCCGTCGCATGGCCGGTGAATTGGGCGGGTTGCGGGTGCTGTGTATCGATAACGAACCCGATATTCTTGAAGGCATGCGGGCCATGCTGGAAAATTGGGATTGCGTGGTGGCAACTGCCCGTTCGGGCAAGGATGCCCAGACATTGCTGGTGCCTGATAGTGAGGTTGATACCGCAGCATCGGATAAACGGATATTCGTTCCCGACATCATCCTTGCCGATTATCATCTAAGCTCGGGCGAAACCGGTCTTGATGTTCTGATGCGCCTGCGCGATCAACACGGCTTCGATATCCCCGGCGTCATCATCACCGCCGACCGCAGCCCGGAAACCGCCGACCTGATCCGCGAGCAACATTTCTCGCTACTCAACAAGCCGCTTCGCCCGGCGAAGCTGCGGGCCTTGATGACGCGGGCGCTTAATCGTCAGAGTTCGGATGCGGCGGAGTAAAATTATGGGGTATTTTTCAGAACAACAAGCTGCTGAACTTGTAACTCGATTACAAGACGCCGTAAGTGAGGTCACGGAAGTTAAAGCAAAAGTTCTCTTACATGTCTTCCAACGGGCTAAAGCTTCTGAGTATGCGACTCATGGTATCTGTCGAAGATTAGATACTCTGGTCCATTGTAGTCAGAGAGTGTTCGATCTTTTGGCTCCTAGCTTGGAAGAAGTTCCAGAAGGAAGGACCGTTAAAGAAGCTACAGTTCATGTTCAGTCATTTGTATCAAATGTAATTGGTGTTCTTGATAATATTGCATGGGTCTGGATATCAGAGCGTGACTTGAAACACCGTAATGGAGACGATTTTTCTCCTAAAGAAGTGAAGCTCTCTCGAGATTGCCGTGATTTGTGGAGAGATCTACCACTTGATTTTCGTAATAGGGTAGTAGAATTTCGTGACTGGTTTACGCACGCATCTGAGTGGCGCGATGCACTCGTACATCGCATACCGCTCTATATCCCGCCTTTCAGCGTCAGAGATATCGAAAGCTATAATCAGCTTGAGGGGGCATCATATGCGGCACTCAGAGATAGAAACTACAGGAAGCTCGAACTGCTGAATGAAGAGATAGAAAAAATGAAATTTTTCGCTCCACTCATCATGCATTCGTTTTCGGAGAATGCTCAACCAAACGTTTTTCACGCCAACCTAGTTACAGACTTAATGACAGTTTCTGTATTGATTGGGAGCTTGATGGATTGTGTTGAGCAACTCGATAGTCAATAAGAGAATATAAAAAGGGGACAGATTTATTTTGCTTTCAAATCATCGTGCCGTGACCATTAGTTTTGCACCAAGGGCAACAAACACCCCGGCAAAACCACGGCCCAGCCAGCGCATGATGTTTGGGCGTTCAACGATATGGCTGCGCACAGCACTTGCACAGCATCCATAGACAGCGAATACCACAAAGGTCATCGCCATGAAAACCAATCCCAGAGCCGTCATCTGATAGGGGGTTTCGGTCGTGTTCGGGGTCACGAATTGCGGCAAGAAGGCAAGGAAGAACAGCGAAAGTTTCGGGTTTAGGGCATTAAGCAAGATGCCATCGCGGATGATCCTGAAAGCACTGATCGGGGCGGCGTTTGCCGTAACTTGCAGGGCCCCCGTGCCGTGCCACATCCCCCACGCGATATAAAGCAGCCAGGCCACGCCAAGATATCGGATAATTTCAAAGGCAAGCGCGCTGGTATGCAGCAGGGCCGAAAGGCCAAGAATACTTGCCGTCATGCTGGGCAGTATGCCCAGTGTGCAGCCAAAGGCCGCCCAGATGCTTGCCGCCATGCCGCGACCAAGGCCAAATGCCAGTGTATAAATCACCCCCGTGCCGGGCAGCATGACAAGAACAAGTGATGTCAGAAGGTAATCAATGCTGATCATGGCGTTTGGTTCCGTTTTGGTTTGCTTTGGTTTATTTCGGTTTGTATCTCTGCACCAGTTAACCGGATTTTGACCGGGCATTCTTGAACGTAATTGCAAGGTGTTTGTCAAAGCGCCTGCGTAACAACTAATCTGGGCCGGAAATATCGATATTGGCAGTTATCATTGGAGAACGAAATAGTGGCGGATCCGCAAAGCGATGTGAAGTTTAACGCGCCGGTTTTTATCGGCAGACCGGTCGCTGTAGTACGTGAAACCTTGCCGATATTATCGGGACACATTCCGATATCTATTTCGCCTGTCATGAAAACAAGCTGATTTCCGAACGTTGCGGGCTGCGCGATATTGTTGATGTTTTTGCGGGCGGGGCCGATATTTTACGTCGGCATTTTGCCGGGGTTCATTTTTATGGCCGCGCAGCATCCATGACCCGGGTCGGGTTTCGTGATCCGGCCCTTAATCAAAAGCTTTCCGATCTGTGCAAGAAACAGGGCATGGGATTTCAGCAGGCGTTTGAAGTGCTGCAACATGAAAACCCCCATGCACCCGGGTCGATCCATGCCATTGGCCATGCCTTTGACGAAGCGTATTTTGAAAAATGCGTCAAGGTGTTCCTGAACCAGTTGGTTGCCCATATTGATCAGAACGGGATTGTCGATACCGATGGTTTGTTAAAGCCGTTCTTTCTTAGCAAGGACCTTGATCGGGCACAGGCATTGGCGCTGTGCCGGGAGTTCCTTTTTGCGCTATATGCGAAATCCGGGCCGACACGCTGGGTCGATGATACGCCGTCAAATGCGCTCTATGTTGATTTCCTGTATGAACTTTTCCCGAATATGAAATTCATTCATATGGTGCGTAACCCCGCCGATGTTGTCAGTTCCTATGTCAAACAGGTCTGGTTCCCAAGCGATGTAAACCTTGCCGCCAAACAGGTTTCATCGATGCTGCTTAAAACCGAGGACCTTTCAAAAAAGATCCCGAAGGATAATTTCCTGACGGTTCGGATGGAAGACCTGGTAACGGAAACCGAGGATACGGTGGCCAAGGTTGCGGCATTTGTCGGGGTGGATAACCGGTTTAATCACAGCGTTGTAAATAACGAAGCCGCCAATATCGGACGCGCCGAGGAAAACCCGGAAATCAAGGAAGCCGTCGATGGCCTTTTGGGCGGTTGGAAAGAACGCCACGGTTACGCATCGTAAGACAAGATGGCAAATTACCTGTGTCGTGTCGCGCGGGCATAATGTCCCGGCGACATGGCATAGGCACGTTTGAAATGCCGGTTCATGTGGCTTTGGTCTGCAAAGCCGCTGGTGGTTGCGACCTCGGCAAGTGATGTGCCGTTTGCAATCAATCGACGTGCAAGGTCAATGCGCCGCTGAATGATATAGGCATGCGGCGTCAGGCCGGTGGCGCGGGTAAAATCGCGCAGGGTTTGAAAACGACTAAGCCCGGTGGCGTTGGCAAGATCGGCAAGTGACACAATTGCCGCCGGATCATCATCAATCATGTTTTTGGCACATGCAATGCGGCTTCGCGCGATTTTGCCCGGGGGGCTGCGATTGCTGTTTTCGGTTGCGCTGCCAGATGTGATCAATGCGTGATGAAGCAACAGGAAAAGCATTTCCTCGCGCCGAAGGTTTGCCGTTGTGCTGTTGCCCTGCGTGATCGCCGCAAACAGGGTGGTAAAACATTGTGCGACCGCCGGGGATGTGATCACCGGGCGGGTGAATTCGTAATAACCCGATTTGCCATCGGATATGTCATGGGCGGCATGGCTGATCAGGTTCGGTTCGAAATACAGCATGTTCCAGCCACGCGGCCCATCGCCGATGGGGATGCCGTCATGCACTTCGCGCGGGTTTACGGTGATGATGTTTCCGGCACATGCTTCGACCATGCCGCGCCCTGAAAGCGACTTTTGCGCACCGGCATACATAAAGCCGATGCCAAATTGTTCATGGCTGTGTTTGGCAAAGCTGTGCCGTGTCGTGGCCATGATGGCCTCGACCCCGATGCAATCATGGGAAAGAATGCGAACCGTGTCACCTGTCATTGGGGCAGGGTGCCTGTTTTGCGTGATATGTGCAATTGGCCATATCTCTCTGCGGTTGAATGGAAACAAATTCATTGTCTTTTCAAGCGGTAAATTCTTCGGCGAGGTGTTTGGATGTTCAGTATGGATTTTGGGATGGGCGGGTAATTTTTTGTGCTTGCTTTAAAATTAGAATATTCAGCTGGGTTTTTTAGCTCAATCGGGGGATTTGTGCGGTCCTAACAATTCTCGCAGGCCGCCCAATCCTTCGACATGATTGGCAAAAACGCGGGTGACGATCAAGAAGGGGACGGCGACCAAAACACCGATAAACCCCCAAAGCCACCCCCAAAACGCAATCGCCAGAATGATTGCGACGGAATTGATGCGAAGGCGGTTGCCAACAAGAGCCGGGGTCAGCAATTGTCCCTCAAGCATGGTACAGGCCAGATAGACCGCCGGTGCCAGCATTGCACTGGTGATCGTTGGCATAGATACAAGAGCAACCATGCCAACGATCCCGACACCGACAACAGCACCCAGCACCGGGACGTAATTAAGCACGGTGGCCACAATTCCCCACAGGATCGGATTGGGCATGCCAACAATGCCAAGCAAAACACTGACAAGGATACCAAGTCCAATATTGATCATCGATATGGTTAGCAAGTATCGCGAAACCTCGCGTTCGATATCATGTGCGATACGCAATCCCTTGCGCCGGTCGCCAAAGGTTGGCAGCGCACGGACCAATTTTTGATAAATCATATCGCCCGATGACAGGATAAACAAAAGCAACACCATCATCAGGGCAATACCGGCAACGATTTCCGGCGCCCCTTGGGCCGCCTGACTGATCAAATTTGGTTCCTTGACGACGACTTTTTGCACGTCGGTGCCTTGATCCTGTTCGGTGGCCTTTTCGACCTGTTTTTGCGCATCGCGCAGTTTTTCAAGTGGTCCGCCCAAATCGGCCAGACGCAATCGTAACTGGCGTTCGATCCGCGGGGCATCGTCAACCCATTTTGATACCGGGCCGCTTAATCCATAAACCCCGGCAATCACTGATGCACTTAGGGTCAAAACGATGGCCATCGCAGTTATGCTTTGGGGGATGTGATAGCGTGCCAGTGTCCTGACGACCGGCGAAAATATAAGCGCAAGCAAAAAGGCCAGCATCACCGGCAATAGAAGACTTTGCGCGACATAAATACACCCAAGTGCCAAAACCACGAATGTGCCAATTCCCGATATGGTGCGCGCTCGGCGATAGGCGCGGGCGCGCATGCTCGATATCCGCAGCTCGGCATCATCGGCGGTATTTTCGGTCATATCGCCTTGTTGCGTCACGATGGGGTCGCTCATGCAAATTGCTCCTGCGGCGGTGCTGCCGGGCAGGATTGCATGCGGCAGGTTCACCTGCCTTAAACGTTCTAAAACATGGGAATGTTCCCGGGTGATGTCGGGGACATAGATATACGGGCGCACCATTGTTGCGCTGATGCGCCATGGTTTTCAAGTCAGTTTTGGTGCAATGGCTTAACCATAGAATACCGATGCCATATCGCGGCTTGCCGTCTCGGGGGCGGTGGCGTCAAAAACACGTGTGGTTTGGGCAATACCAAAATGACCGGCCTCTACCATGCTGCGATTGGATGTGGATTTCTGTGTGCCGGAATGTATGCGACCAATGCCAAATGCTTGATGGGGGCCAAAGCTGTGCCGGGTTCGGGCCATCTCGGCCTCAACCCCGGTGCCGTTTGCTCAGATATCAGATCAGATTACAGGTTTGAAGACGGTTGGCGATCAGCCTGATAACCTGGCTTAAAAGCAAAAACGACGTCCGTCTGGACGCCGTTTAATGGCAGGTGAGCCCAAAGATTTTAAAAGCGCTTGATCAGGGCAAAACGGACGTTGTGGGACAGAAAATCGCTGTCGTAAGAGAAGTCTGCGTTAGGATCAATGACGCCGCTAGTTTCGGCATTTGCATCGCCGTTTACAATCTGCGGGAAATAGGTCAGCACGTAATCACCACGAAGGCTCCAGCCATTTCCAATCCGATACCCGGCCCCGACGCTGCTGGAAACCCCAAATGCGGTTCTGGTATCTGTAAATACATGATTTTGTGCTTTGGACGTATCGTTGTATTTGTGCGTGGTTTTGAACCGGCTAATGGACGGGCCGGCAGAGACATAGACTTGCCAGTCATCCATGGCATAGCCGATTTTGGGACGGATGCTAAAGGTTACATCCGTTTCAACTGTCGTTTGGGATGTGAAATTAACTGTCGCGTTTGATGTAAATGTCTCGGGGCCATGGCTTTCTGTTTCAGAAAACGGCATGAATGTCAGATCACCTTCAATCCCGTAAATGACATTTTGATCCTGATAGTCATACCCGAACAGGGCAGATCCGGTGACGTCAAAGCCTTCAATTGTTTCATGAAGGACTGGGGCCAGTTGATTTTTGTCTTCTGCGTCAAAGTAGCTGCTAGTAAGCGCTTCAGTGTCCGGGCTGGCTGCACTATATGCACCGCCAAGTGCGATGCCACCATAAAATCCCTGCCAGTTCTGCGTTGTTTCATCTGCAAATGCAGGAACCGCGGTTGCCAGGCTGACAAAGATTGCAGCACCACGTACAGCGCGTTTGAAATGGTCGGTCATTTGGCCCCCTAGAATGGCTTTGGTGCTTTGTCATCATCGAAAGCATTTTTGCAAAATTGGGTCCAACCCTAAATTAAGGCGAGAATAAGTCAAACTATACCTTTGGAGTTTGTCTTTATTCGCAATGACAAGACATGTTGCATTAACAGCATGTTGCGGTAACATTTTCGGGGGGGACTTTAATATCTGTTTGCACTGAAAACAGTTGATCAGCTTTCGATTGCGGGTTCCTGCAATCGCAATTCGCGGGCCATGATGACGGCTTGTGTGCGACTGTGGACCGAAAGTTTACGCAAGATTGCGGAAACATGGGCTTTGACGGTGGCCTCGGTCACGTCAAGCTCATAGGCGATCTGTTTGTTCAGCTTGCCTTCGGTCAACATGTTCAGGACGCGCAATTGTTGCGGTGTCAATTGGCCGATTTTTTGTGCCAGATTGGTTGAATCATCATCCACCGGGCCATTTTCCATGGCGTCGCGGGCCCAGTCCGGCATCCACATTTCACCATTTAAAACAGTGCGGATCGCGGTGCCAATTTGATCGACCGGCGCTGATTTCGGCACAAAGGCCGATGCGCCGTATTCGATGGACCGGCGAACCACCGGTAATTCCTGACTGGCAGATACGATGGAAACGGGAATATCGGGATAGGATGCCCGCAGGGTGAAAAGGCCGGTAAAACCATTCATGCCGGGCATATGCAGATCAAGAAGGACAAGGTCAATATCGCCGCTATGGCCTTCGATTTGCTCGATTGCTTCGGAAAGACTGCCAGCTTCGTAAAGGGTTACATCTTCCAATTCTGATAACAGGGCTTGTTTAAGCGCGCCGCGGACAAGTGGATGATCATCTGCGATCAGGATATGGAAACGATCAGCCATAAGCGATTTCCTTGGAAGTGATTTTTCCCCAAAGGTCGCAATTATTCTGTCCTGCGAAACGGCGGCTCACAAATTTTAGGGTGAGGGCGCGAACGGCCAATTTGAAGGACAATATTGATTGTCTGGTGTGGTGCGACCCTGATGCGTCCTTTCGCCATTTGGCAGAAAAGAGTGAGGGAAACCAAAGATCACTCTCGCCCCACGAAATGTGAAACTTCGGCCCCCCTCGCGCCACCACTAGTGATTATGGCGATTAAAATCGGCGACGTAAACTCTGCATTTGTCCGAAAGCAAAAATTACCTTATCTGTTGGGTTAATGAATGAAATTCAGGTTTGAAGAACTGCGCCGCGATGCAACATTCGTGATTTTATACAATCGATTGCAACGCCGCGCAGACCAAGGGAAAAAGGACGTGAAATGTCTGCGCAACCACAAGTAATTCGCCGCGAAGATTATACCGCACCGGCTTTTTTGATCGATAAGGTCGAACTTGTCTTCGATCTGGATCGTGATGTCACAAATGTGAAATCGCGGTTGTTTATCATTGCGAATCCTGTGCGCGGGACGGGTGCTGGCAACGAAGTTTCGTTTGACGGCGAAGACATGAAGCTGGTGTCCATCGCAATTGATGATCGCAAACTGGGCGTGGATGAATACAGTGTCGATAAAACCGGCCTGACATTTACCGCACCGGGCGAAACCTTTGTGGTTGATATTGAAACCCAGGTATCGCCGGTGACCAATACCCGCCTCGAAGGGCTTTATGTCTCGCAAAGTGCATTTTGCACCCAGTGCGAGGCCGAAGGTTTCCGCCGGATAACCTATTTCCCCGATCGCCCCGATGTCATGGCGACCTTTACTGTCACCATCAATGCCGACAAGGCAACATGCCCGGTTCTGCTGTCGAATGGCAATCTGGCCAAAAGCGGCGATTTGGATGGCAATCGTCATTTCGCGGTATGGGAAGATCCGTTCCCGAAACCAAGTTATCTGTTTGCGCTTGTGGCGGGTGATCTGGCCTGTGTTGAGGATAGTTTTAAAACCGTATCGGGCCGCGATGTTGCCCTGCGGATTTTTGTTGAACATGGCAATGAAGACCGTTGCGACTATGCGATGGATAGCCTGAAACGATCCATGAAATGGGATGAAGAGGTCTATGGCCTTGAATACGATCTTGATCTGTTCAACATCGTTGCGGTGTCCGATTTCAATATGGGCGCCATGGAAAACAAAAGCCTGAATATCTTTAACGCCAAATACATTCTGGCAAAGCCCGATACCGCGACCGATATGGATTACGAACTGATTGAATCCATTGTTGCCCATGAATATTTCCACAATTGGTCGGGCAACCGCGTCACATGCCGTGACTGGTTCCAGTTGTCACTTAAAGAAGGCCTGACTGTTTTCCGTGATCAGGAATTTTCCGCCGATCAACGATCCCGCCCGGTGCAGCGCATCAAGGATGTTGCACAACTTCGCGCCCGTCAGTTCCCCGAAGATGGCGGCCCGCTGGCCCATCCGGTTCGTCCCGATAGCTATATGGAAATCAACAATTTCTATACCGCCACGGTCTATGAAAAGGGCGCGGAACTGATCCGTATGATGCATACCCTTTTGGGCGCGGATGGTTATCGCAAGGGGATTGATCTTTACTTTGATCGTCACGACGGGCAGGCCGTAACTTGTGACGACTTTGCCAAGGCGATGGAAGATGCCAATGATGTTGACCTGACCCAGCTTAAACGCTGGTATTCGCAAGCAGGCACGCCGTCGCTTTCATGGAAGGGCGATTATGACGCCGATGCCAAACAGTTTCGTTTGACGGTATCACAGAAAACCGCCCCAACCCCCGGCCAGCCGGATAAATTCGCCTTGCATATGCCAATTGCGATTGGCCTGTTGGGCAAGGATGGCAAGGAACTTGTGTCGCGGACGGTCCAACTGACCGAAAACGAACAGGAATTTGTTTTTGATAACATTAACGAAACCCCGGTGGTTTCGTTCAACCGTGGTTTTTCCGCGCCGGTCAATATCGCCACCCAACAACCCCATGATGAACTTGTTTTCCTGATGGGCAATGACAGCGATGCCTTTAATCGTTGGGAATCCGCGCAGAAATACGCAACCGCCCTGATGCTGGCCGCGATTGAAGAATTTGAAAAAAATGATGGCGATGCGGATGGGGCATTGGGTGATGTGACCGATTTCATCACCGCCATGCGGGCGACCTTGCAAAATGACGATCTCGACAAGGCATTCCGTGCCGATGCGCTTGTTCTTCCGGGCGAAGAATTCCTGTCAGAACAACGCAAACCGGCCAACCCCGAAGCCATTCATCAAGTGCGTAATGCGTTGCGTAAACAGATCGGAACGATGCTTAAGGCCGAATTCGCCGATACTTATCATCAGAATGTCTCAAACGCGGCCTTTACCCCGGATGCACAATCGGCCGGGCAACGCGCGCTTCGGGCAACGGCCCTTGGTTATCTGGTTGCCAGTGGTGATGCGCAATTTGCCGATTTGGCGGCGGCACAATATCGTAATGCCAATAACATGACGGATCGTATGGCCGCCCTTGCGGTCTTAAACCATCTTGATCATCCCGGTCGCGCCGAGGCTCTTGCCGATTTCGAAGAACGCTTTGGCAAGGATACCGTGGTGATGGACAAATGGTTCGGTCTTCAGGCGATGTCGTCGCGTGATGATACCCTTGCCCGCGTCAAGGATTTGATGAGCCACCCATCCTTTACCATGCGCAATCCAAACAAGGTTCGGTCACTTATCGGTGCCTTTGCCATGGCCAACCCCCGGCATTTCCATGCCGCGGATGGCAGCGGTTATGAATTCTATACCGACCGTCTGATTGAACTGGATGACATCAACCCCCAGGTTGCTGCACGTTTGTGTGCCCCGCTTGGCAAATGGGCGAAATATGATGATGACCGTGCCGCCAAGATGAAGGCCGCCCTTGATCGTGTTTTGGCAAAGCCGGAAATCTCGCGCGATCTTTATGAAATCGCCAGCAAATCACGGGCGGCATAACCGCCCACAAAGTCCAATACGTAAATACCAACCTGATAAATCAAAGGCGGCACCAGATACCGGTGCCGCCTTTTTTCTGATCATACCGGAGCGAAACCCCAATTGGTATCAGGTAAGTTTCATCCGTTCGCTGAACTCTTTCATGCGTTCGGAAAGATTGCGCGCCATATCCGAAAGTTCGCGGCTGGCGGTATTCAGGTCATGGGCCGAATGGCCCGTGCTTTGTGCGCCGTCATTCACAAAACGGATTAATTGGTCCATCGATCCGGCACCTGCGGCGATACGCTGCACGTTTTCCGAAATCTCGCTGGTGGCGCGGCGTTGTTCATCCACCGAATGGGTGATGGTTGACTGAATGTCATTGACCTGATGAATAACCTCGCCAACGGTGCTGATGGAATGGGCGGCTTTCTTGACTTCCTGCTGGATCGCAGCGGTCAGGTCGCCAATCTGGCCGGTTGCATTGGCTGTCTGGTCGGCAAGTGATTTGACCTCGTTTGCCACAACGGCAAAGCCACGGCCAAGCTCGCCGGCGCGTTCGGCTTCAATCGTTGCGTTTAACGACAAAAGCTTTGTGCGATGGGCGACATCGTTGATCAGATCGATGATCGATCCAATTTCCGAACTGGCCTTTTCCAACGAAACGATGTTGCGCTGGCTTTCCTCGGCTTCTGTACGCGCCCGGTTGGTCACGTTGGAGGCGTCGGTGGCCTGGCGGTTGATTTCGGCAATCGAAGATGAGAGTTCTTCGACGGCGGTGGCAACGTTTTGCGTGTTGCTGGCGGCGTCTCGCGAAACGTCAAGTGCATTGCCCGATTGATCAACCGTATTTTCCGATTGTGTCGTCAGATCGCGGGCAAGCCCCAGCAATCCTTCGGACTGTTCGGTGACCGATTGCGCAACACGTGCGACTTCGGCCATCATTTCGCTGACGGCAATACGGCTTTCTTCGCGCAGGGTCACCACGTTCCACGCCAGCATGGTGCCCAAAAGGATATTGTCCTTATCGCGCACCGGTGCTGCCAGAAGTTCAAGGTGATCGCGCTCGGTCCGGACAATTTCGGTAAAGGGCAGGTTGTCCGGATTGGCAAGCTTGGTCTGGAATTCCGGCCCGACTTTCAGGAAGTCACCTGATACCGAACCGGCATTCCCGCCGATATAGGACTGCGCACTGGCATTAAGATATGTCAGGTCGCCTTCCGGCGTGATCAGGGCCGTCATGGTCGGGGTGTTTTCGACCATATTTTGCAAGATCATTGCCTGACGCACAGATTCACGCAAGTCAATCAGCGCCTTTTTCATATCGCCGATTTCGTCTGTGCCGACACGTGGAAGATCAACATTTGTGTCGCCTTTGGAAATCGCCGTCATTGCACGCGCAAAGGCACGAAGATTGCGAAATACCGTTGTGCGCAGCAAAAGCCACCCGGCCACCCAGCCAACCAAAAGAACTGCAACCAAAAGTTCGGTCGACAGGGCACGAAGGTCATCGGTTTGGGCATAGAAACCCGTGATGTCACGATCAAAGGTTGCCTTGGCCCATATTCCGTTGCGTCCGTCACCAATGGTAAGGTCCACGGTTGCACGGTGGATTTCCCCGGTTGGGGCCTCGGTCTCCGTCGGGGCAGGGGCTTCGCTGTCGCTGGTTTCGGGCAACGCTTGGCCACCTTCGCTGGCTTCGCCGTTTTCCAGACTTTCAAACAGCACGTTGCCATCATTGCCCAGAATTCGGAAATTGCCGCCAAGGACTTTGCCGATGCCTGTAAGGGTTGGCAACGGATCGGTAATCACCTCCATAAAGCCGACGGCCCTAAAACCGCCGACCGGAACGATGGTGCTAAACACCGGTTTTCCGCTTGGCGTTGACCACATATAGGTCACCGGCTTGCGGGCATCGGCTTTTTCGCGGGTCTTAAGATATTCCATGATTGCCGGATCATCGGTAACACTTGCACCAAGATCGGTATCCGATGTCGCAAGTTGTGTGAAGCCGGTGTCATAGGCGATGGTTTCAATCAGTGCCAGTTCGCCCTGAACGACCTGGCTGGCATTGGAAAGAATATTAAGTTCTGCCTTCATGCGGGTCTGGTCGTTTTCCTGAAAACTTTTGACCAGACTGCCAAGACGCGACCATTCATTGACGATTGGTGTGACCTTGTCGCCGTAATCCTGGGCCACGCGTGAACGGACAAAGAAATTGACCGTGCCGCCAACTGAATTGTTCAGCGTATCAACGGCAAAGCTTCGATAGGTATCGCCGGTCCACAACAACATCCATGTCACTGCACCCGACACAAGCAACCCTGTTACAAGCAAGATGCTGCGTAACGTCAGGAGGCCCGTGATGCCTCCTGAAATAGCCGTCTTTGCGGCTTTATCTCCCGTCATTCATTACACTCCAGAGCCAGTATTTTTATTGTTCTCTTGGTGCGCGGTCCCTGCCGACCTCTTATGGGTATTAATACTGATCCAAGCAGAGCTTCAGGCCAAACACAATAGCGCTGTTAGCCTAAGGGCTATGTTTTTCGCTGTATAAAGTATGCGGCGCAGGGCGTTTACGCACCGTCAGGGCATTCTGCAGGGGGTGGGATTGTCTAAAAATCAAACGGCTATTGAAAAAACACACAAAAAAGTTGCGAACGAGTGTGATAATCGTTTGCAATTGAAAAAACGATGCTCTATGACTGTGTTTGTCAAATGCAGACGACGACGTCGTTTGCGACGGGCCATCAGGCTGCATGGCGTACCTGATGGTCACTGTTCTTCGGGACTCTCTCTCCCCGAAGGTCGATCTCTCTCACTCAAGGGGGCTGGTATCCGGATATTGTGCGGGACAATACCGGGGAAAATACCAGTCCCTCTTTTTTTGTTTGAAGGTCGTAAAGCAACATCGGGATGATCAATTCCGCTTGTAGCCAAGTCGCCAGAATTTCACCCCTAAAATATCCATCTGCGGCACGCTTTAGCATTTTATAAACCGCCTTGGTTTTAAAAGTACCCTGTTGCCCATTGGCTTTATGGGCAGTGATGGCAATCAATCGCAAAGGACCGGCATAAAAATGGCTGGCATAGACGAAGACAATCGCCCTGAACCTCATGCGGAATCGCAAACAGAACCGCAAAAAGATGCGCCGTTACCGTCGTTCATCTATGGCCGCAACGGGCATGGGGATGATTTTTCGGCAGGTCGGGACGGTGCACGTCATCGACAGACACAATATGGGCGGATAGCAGAAATGGATCGTAAAACCTTACTGGGTCTCGCAACCGGTGCCGGCATGCTCGGTCTGGTCTTGTTCTTTGTCGGTATGCTGGTTGGTGCCGGGCTGTTCATGGACCCCGACGAAAAAACGCTGACGGATGCCAACACAACCGCTCAGCCGGAAATCCTTGCAACTCTGCCTGATGAACTCGTATCTGATAAAACCGCACCAATGCCTGTCAAACCGGATCCTTCCAATGGAATGACCGGTGGGGCCGGATCGGCAGCCCCCAAAGAACCTGTTACCGATGACCCGGTCGGCGATCTGATTGCCGAACGCAGTGCCGGACTGGCTAATCAGGATGCTGACGACGCGTTAAACAACGCGGCTGAAACAGATGCCCCGGCGGCACCTGATGATAATGGCGCACCGACGGCCCCTGCGGCCCCCGATCTACCGGCTGCGGCGCCATTAAGTGATGCCGAAAAGGCCGCCGCCAAAGCGAAACAGGTTGCAGCCGAACCGCGCCAGATTAAGGCACCTGAAATCAAATCTTCGGAAACTGCATCTGCGGCGCCATCTGTGCCTGACGTTTCTGATGCGCCTGCGGCGGAAACCGCGACAGCAACGGCAAAGGCCGCGCCGGAACCAAAACCAGCCGCCAAACCGGCAAGTTCGGGTAGCACATCGGGGGCATCAACTCCGTTCTCGGTACAGGTTGGTGCCTTTAAGGTGCATGAAAATGCCAGCCAGCGCGCCGAGGAACTCCGTAAACTGGGTCTCGAAGTTTCCGTTGTTGCTCGAGGGCCCGAAGGCGATGCCGTCTGGTACTATGTTCGTGTAGGCAAATACGCGACCATGAAAGAAGCGCGTGACAGTGCCACGGCTGTTAAAAAGGATCACAAGCTTGATGGCTTCCCGGTCCGTGCCGAGCCAAATGACCGTGAAGTGAGCTGACACTTATATATAGTATCGTTATTGCGACGATCAGAGCCGGTGCAAAAACTGCACCGGCTCTTTTGTTTTTTGTGCTGCGGCCCGTGTTTTGGCGCTCAAATTGGCCGGGATGATGGCATGGCGGATCAACGGGTTTGTTTTTAGGTATTCTTTGCGGCATTCTACTTGCCATCAAAGGTTAAAGGCTTTAGGCGGTACGCCAGAGTTTTTAGGACGGCAATGCCGTATTACCACGGCAAGATGCTAAGCAAATCAGGATGGTTGGTAGAAACATGACCACACAAAACGATTTCCCCAATCTTCACATCCTCGACCACCCGCTGATCCAGCACAAGCTGACGCATATGCGCAAGGTCGATACCTCGACAAAAACTTTCCGGCAGTTGCTTAAGGAAATTGCACTGCTGATGGGGTACGAGATTACCCGTGAATTGCCAGTTCGCTTCGAAGAAATCATGACCCCGATTTGCAAGATGAAGGCGCCATTGATTCAGGGGCGCAAACTGGCTGTTGTTCCGATCCTGCGTGCCGGTCTTGGCATGGCCGATGGTCTGATTGAATTGATGCCGTCGGCACGTATCGGTCATATCGGGCTTTATCGCGATCCCAAAACCCATATGCCGGTCGAATATCTGGTCAAACTGCCCGAAGTCGAAGGCCGAACCTTTATTCTGGTCGATCCGATGCTGGCAACCGGCAATTCGGCCGTGGCAGCCATCGATACGCTAAATAAATACGGTGTGAAGGACGAAGACATTCGCTTCATGGCGCTTGTGGCGGCCCCCGAAGGCGTCAAAGTCTTTCATGATGCCCATCCGAATGTCCCGGTCTATACCGCCGGTCTGGATGAAAAGCTTAATGAAAAGGCTTATATCGTTCCGGGGCTGGGCGATGCCGGGGATCGTCTGTTTGGCACGCGCTGAGCATACGGATCGGATCATATTTGGTCTGAAATGCCAAAGGGCGCCATCTGGCGCCCTTTGTTGTATCTTGGTATCTGCTATCAGTCTGGGTTTTATCCCCGACGCTCAGCCTTTCGGCGAAACGGTGACGTCAACTGTTGATCCGGCAAATGATCCGCCCATCAGTTTGATGGTCGCAACGCGGTTTTCGCGGTCATAGACCATCACCGATACGTCCGCACGGACCACGGTAACCTTGCTCCAGCCGAAATTGGGCATTTCACGCTCATAAAAATCATACATCTGGGCCGGGGTGCCACCAGCACTCAGGACAAGGCGCCCGTGCCAGGCATCGGATGCCCCGAAAATGATGCTGCGATCCATATCCAGCGATGAATTGGACGGCATTGGAAGGTCAGTGAACTGGGTAAAGGACGGGATCGGCTGTCCGCCGCCTTTTTCCGAACTGTTCCCTGACGAGGTATTCGGAATAAGGTTTGCCGAACCAGAGCACCCTGCAAGTGTAAGGCTTGCCAGTGCGGCTGCACAAATAAATGAAAGTCGCAGTCTCATCATCTTCCTTCGGTCCCCTGGTGCCTCGTGTCGAATAGTTTGGGCACGAATGTCTGCCCCTATAATCAGGTCATTATGTAAAAGAAAGGTTCACGTATTGCCTTTTTTCCATCTTTTCAAAGGGCAATTGGCAATATTGCCCGTTAGGGCACATCTTATATGGGGGCCCCCGGATAGGAACACCGTAATCCAAGCTGCCCTTACGCACATCCGGTCACGTGATAGGGGGGGGCGGTCTTTATATAGTGGTGCCCCTGATGCCGGACTGACAAGATATCCTGACCGGGCATTTGCCGCGTACCGGTGTTGTTAGTCCGATTGGCAATCACCCAAGTCAGAAATCAATGTATCGCATACCTATATATAAAGCATCAAAATGGGCCTGTGCATCTGATCCGGATCAACGAATAGGGTCGGCAAAATCGATTTGATCATTAAATTGGGTCAAAACCGGTCGGGGATCCGAATCATTATCGCCGGATTTTGAATTTTTCACATCAAAATGGCGGTTTTGCGGGCGCGGCTTCATCGCACAGATCGCGATAAATCAACTCACGGTCCGCAGGGACCGGTTTGCTGTGTGCCGGGGTTGGTGAAGGTCAAAAAGATAAGTCTTTGAATTTAAACAATTTTGATGAAAAACGAGGTAAAACACGTTTTTTATTGAAATAAGGTGTTTACAGGTTTTGATATGGGCCCTA
>NZ_JFKB01000003.1 GCF_002115745.1 Thalassospira alkalitolerans | reverse complement strand
ATAGATTCTGACAAATCATGAAACGCTCTAGGCAGCAATCAGATACAGCACACCAAGCAGAACCCCAACTATCAGGATAAAAGTTCCGGCGACCACCGCAAACCGCACCACAGGATGCAGTTTTGCAAGTTCCGTGGTTTCGTCGGTCTGTGATTTAAGGCCGCTTGCCTCGCGTTCTTTGTGAAACCGGCGCAAGGCTTCATCACCACTCATCGGTGGCATCTGCATCCGGTCCAGAACCGTGCCCTGATCACGACGATCAGATGCCGTTTCACCATTGCGATGGTTGTTTGCGGTCATTATGGTCAGCGTTCGGCGGTCAGGCCGTCATCACCGGCGCCAAGATCCTGTGACTGGTAAACCGGCCATTTCCCGGCTGCCAAACGATCAAGCGACGGGCTGTCTTGCCCCAAACGGGAACGATACATCCAAAGATTGGCCATCACACGTTCGACAAACAAGCGCGTCTCGCGGGATGGAATGCTTTCGATGAAATACAGCGGGTCTTCGTTATCTTTTAGCGCCTTCTGCCAACGGCCCAGATTACCGATCCCGCCGTTATAGGCGGCCATCAACTGCAAGAACCCGTTATCAACACCGTTCTGTTCCAACAGGTGATCAACATATTTCTGCCCCAGCGACAGATTGATTTCCGGTTCATACAGCTCGGCACGTTTTTCACCGCGATAACGGGTATTGCCGATATAGCTTGCGGTTGCCGGCATCAACTGCATCAAACCGCGCGCACCGGCATGGCTGCGTGCCTCGGCATTAAAACCGGATTCCTGACGCATCAACGCATAAAGCAGCGCCCGATCAACGTCATAACCGCCTTCCGGCACCCATGGTGGCACGGGATAAAGCGCATTAACGATCACTTCACCGGTTTTCTGGGCCATATACCCGCCCAACCGCATGGTCAGCGACGCAAGATTGGCCGTATCGGCCAAGGACAAAACAGCACGGCGCAATTTGTCATCATCACTTGCAACGGCTTTGCGCAATTCGCGTTCGGCTTCGTCACGATGATCAATCTGAAGCAAGGCAAGTGCCCGACGACCATGCGGATCAAGACGCAGCTTGTTGGCACGGTTTTCGTCAAGTGCCAGACTGTCCCAGTCAAACACATCGTCACGGCCAAGTGTGCGCAGTGCCAGCAAACCATAGAAGGATCGCGGATATTCAGCGGCCTTTTGCAACAGCTTGTCCGCTTTGGCAAACCGGCCCGCCGCCAGATCAATACGTGCCGCCCAAAAGGCCCCTGCCGAACGGGTCCAGCTGGATGCGTATTTATTTTCGCTCAGGGCGACAAAATGGCTATGCGCCTGATCCATCTTGCCAAGACGCCAGGCTGTCAGACCAGACGTCCAATGGGCCTGCGGCAGGTATTTACCCGACCGTTTTGCCGCCTCGCTGGCGTGTCGTAGTGCCAGATCAGGTTTGCCGAAATAATAGTAACCCGATGCGATCGACGTCCGGGCTTCGTCCTGCTCAAAGGCATCAAACAGGCGTTTGGTTTCCTGTGCTTCAAGCACCTGCAAGGAACCGGTCGGCCAGCCACTTCTGATCCGCTGACGAATGCGGCGCTTTAAAACAGTTGCGCGCGAACGTTGCACTGCTGAAAGGCTTTTGGTCGATTTGTGATGATAGGGACGGATATCTTCGTAATCATATCCAGCCCCTTTAACGTAACCACCCACCGGCTTTTTCGGATAAGTGGCACCACCGCGGCGCTGCAACGCAAGTTTGTAAATGCGCGGCGCCTGCGGATGGTCGGCATAAAGCGCCAGCCAATCCTTAAGTTCCTTGTAACGCGAACGATAGGCCGTCGGATGCAAATAACGCTGGGCCAGCACATGGCCCATCAACAAGTCATCGGACAGACGCGAAATCAGGCTATCCGCATCTTTCCAGCGGCCCTGTTCCTGAATGGCGAAAATCTGTTCGTAAAGTTCCGCATCACGTTTGGACAAAACAATGGGGGTGGTAACCGAAACCCGATCACTGGCACCTGGAGTGCTCAGCGCAGCCTGTTCCTTTGTCGCATGGGCGTGCGTCGGCACAACCAGCGAAATGGCACCTAATGCTGTCATGAAAATCCCGCGCCGGATTGTATCAATCGCTTGCGGCAGGCTTATTCTTATTGCTTCGATCAAAACCAGTCTTTCCCCAACAAGGCCGCGGCAAAGCCGTGCTTGTATCCCGAAGCAGTTTCTCGTCGCAACCTATTGAGTGCGGTGTCCCCCCGCAAATTAAGTCGACATATAGCAGCAAAATCCGGATCAGAGAAATGATTTATCCGAAATCAACCACTTGGCGGAAAGGCTCGCACGCCGCATATCCGCCATGCGCGGGGCCTTTGATGACGAAATTTACGAAAGTTTATGCGCCACCGCGCGCAAATCCGCCCAGGCAAGGCGTTTTTGTTCCGGGGTTTTCAGCAAATATTCCGGATGGAACATCGCCGTCACCTGTGCCACCGATGCCGCTCCCAGCGGGATTTCTTTCCATGTGCCGCGCAAACGCGTGATCCCGCGATCTTCATCCATCAGGGTCTTGGCCGAACTGCCGCCAAGGCACACAATGACCTTTGGCCCGATCAGTTCAAGATGACGACGGATAAACGGTTCACAAACGGCAATTTCGGCCGGGGTCGGCGGCCGATTCCCCGGCGGGCGCCAAGGCAAAACATTGGTGATATAGATGTCTTCGCGCGCAAATCCGATGGATCGCAACATCGCATCCAGCAATTTACCACTTGCCCCGACAAAGGGTTCTCCCTGCCGGTCTTCCTCGGCCCCCGGTGCTTCGCCGACCAGCACCAGCTTGGCTTCGGGGTTGCCGACACCAAAAACGGTCTTGCTGGCTGATTTTTTAAGCGCGCATCCTTCGAACTTTTCGGTCGCTTCCTTTAATTCCATCAGCGTATTTGCTGCTGCGGCAAGATCGCGGGCTGTTTGGCGTGCTTCGTGCGGTGTATCCGATAATAAAAACCCGCCGCCCGCTTGAACCTGTGGCGGTGGTGATGCCGCCCCGCCCGATGGTCCTGCGGGTGCCGATGGGCGTGCCATCGCCGGGCGGCCCGCACCGCCATTGGGTGGCAATACACCACGCCCCTGCTGACCGGCCTGACGGCTCAGACTTTCGGACGCCTTGAAACGGTCAAGCGGCTCGTCAGCAATGGCTTCGTCCACGCCCATTTCAAACTGCCAGATCAAAGCTTGCAGCGGGTCCAGGTTATTTACATCAAAATCTGTAATTGGTTTGCTCATCTACACAGGAACGGTGTATGTTGCGGTGCAACGCATATGGTGACCGCGATTTGGATCGACTTTAACGATTTTGGATCACTTGCACCATATACAAACGCGGCTTAAATCGGTATAGCTATACCGATTAATACTTGAATACTGAGAAATCAGGGCTTGGGCGAGACTCTGATCGGTGAATACCGGCTATGACCCATACGGACGAAAACAGTCCGAAAAGGTCGGCAGCCAAATGAGAGAGGCCATATGGAACGCGAATCCATGGAATTTGACGTGGTTGTCGTCGGTGCCGGTGTATCCGGATTGTCGGCTGCCATTCGCTTGATGCAGCTCGCCCAGGAACATGACAAAGAAATCACCGTTTGTGTGGTGGAAAAAGGTTCCGAGGTCGGCGCACATACCCTTTCGGGTGCGGTGATGGAACCGCGCTCGATGAACGAACTTTTCCCGGACTGGAAAGACCGCGGCGCGCCGTTAAACGTTCCCGCCGCCAAAGACGAATTCATGATGCTCAGCAAGACGGGCGCGATCAAGCTTCCAAACCCGCCGCAAATGCATAACAAGGGCAATTACATCGTCAGTCTTGGCAATGTGTGCCGTTGGCTTGGCGAACAGGCCGAGGCCCTGGGTGTTGAAGTCTATCCGGGCTTTGCCGCCGCCGAAGTCCTGTTTAACGATGATGGATCGGTCAAGGGGATCGCGACTGGCGATATGGGTCTGCTGCGTGATGGTACGCCGGGCCCTAACCACGAACCGGGCATGGAATTACACGCCAAATATACCTTCTTTGCCGAAGGATGCCGGGGGTCGCTGTCGGAACAGCTGATCAAGAAATTTGATCTGCGCAAAAATTCCGATCCGCAAACCTATGGCATCGGCATCAAGGAACTTTGGGAAGTCGATCCCGACGTCCACCAAGAAGGCAAAATCCAGCATACCGTTGGCTGGCCGCTGGACAAAGATACTTATGGCGGGTCGTTCCTGTATCATCTTGATAACAATCAGGTCGTTGTTGGCTTTGTCATCGGGCTTGATTACGAAAACCCGCATCTCAGCCCGTTTGACGAATTTCAGCGTTTCAAAACCCATCCAAAAATCCGTCCGATTTTCGAAAAGGGCCGCCGTATTTCCTATGGCGCGCGTGCGCTTAACGAAGGCGGGTTCCAGTCGATCCCCGATCTGGTTTTCCCTGGTGGCTGTTTGATCGGTTGTTCGGCCGGGTTTATGAATGTGCCGAAAATCAAAGGGTCGCATACCGCGATGAAGACCGGCATGGTCGCCGCCGAAGCCGCCTTCGAGGCCCTGACGGCCGAAACGCCGCCGGCTTCGATGGAAAGCTATCCGGAAAAGCTGAAAAACAGCTGGGTCTATCCGGAACTGAACAAGGTCCGCAACATCCGCCCAAGCTTTGCCAAATGGGGCTTCTGGGGTGGTTTGGCCTATAGTGCGGTTGATACCTATTTGTTTGGTGGCAAGGCGCCTTGGACCTTTAAAAACCACGCCGATCATACCTGTTTGAAACCGGCCGCCGAGATGCCGAAAATCGACTATCCGAAACCGGATGGTAAAATCAGTTTTGACAAACTGTCATCGGTATTCCTGTCCAACACCAATCACAGCGAAGATCAGCCGATTCACCTGACCCTCAAAGACGCAAGCGTCCCGGTTCAGGTCAACCTTGCGATCTATGACGGGCCAGAGGCACGGTTCTGCCCGGCCGGGGTTTATGAATTCGTCGATGACGAAAACAAGGGCAATGGTGCCAAGCGTTTGCAAATCAACGCCCAGAACTGCGTGCATTGCAAAACCTGTGACATCAAGGACCCGACCCAGAACATCGTCTGGGTGGTACCCGAAGGTGGCGGCGGCCCGAATTACCCCAATATGTAAGGCCCTTGGGCTTATCCTCATACAAAAGGGCCGCGTCATGCGGCCCTTTTGCTTTATGGTCAATATATTGCCTGATGATTGCCCGGATCAATCCGGCGCATAGCCAAAGGCAGCCGGTGGATTGGCCGCGGTTTCGGTCCAAACACTTTTGGGCTGCATATATTCCATCAAGCCTTCCTTGCCGCTGGATCGGCCATAGCCACTGGCGCCAAAACCGCCAAACGGCGACATGACATTGATGGTTTTATAGCTGTTGATCCAAAACGTCCCGGCCCGGACATTGGCCGCCACCCGATGCGCCCGGTCAACCGACCGGGTCCAAACCGCCCCGGCAAGGCCAAATTTGCTGTCATTGGCAATCGCCACGGCCTCTGCCTCGTCCGCAAACGGAATGACAGATACAACCGGACCAAAGATTTCCTCGCGCGCAATGGCCATATCATTGCTGACATTGCCCAAAACCGTCGGGCGCAGAAAATAACCATCCTGACAGGCCGCATCACTTGGCCGCTCGCCCCCGGCCAGCAATTTGGCCCCTTCATCCTGCCCGGCGGCGACCAACCGACGCACAGTCTGATATTGTGCTTCATTGTTGATCGGCCCGATCTGGGTCGCACGATCCATCGGATCGCCAACCGGAATGCGATTGGCCCCATCAACCAGCATTTCAAGGAACTGATCCACCACATCGCGTTGCACCAGCAAACGCGATCCCGCGACACAGCTTTGCCCGGCACCGCTAAAGATTGCGGCCTGCGCACCAATTACCGCGCGTTTCAAATCCGCATCGCCAAACACGATATTTGCCGATTTCCCGCCCAGTTCCAGAACACAGGGCACGATATTCTGTGCGGCCTGTGTCGCAATCATCACACCCGTACGCGGGGAACCGACAAACACCACCTTGCGCGTTGCATCATGGGTGGTCGCCGCCGCGCCGGTCGTCATGCCAAGCCCGGTCAGAACCGTAATCACGCCATCGGGCAACCCGGCCTTTTTGGATAAAACACCAAGGGCAAGCGAAGTCAGCGGGGTCATTTCCGACGGTTTAAGCACGGCGGCATTACCAGTGCAAAGTGCCGGGGCCAATTGCCAACCGGCGGTAAAAATCGGCGCATTCCATGGGGTGATTTGCGTAACAACACCATAGGGTTCGGGCCGCGTATAATTCAAATGACTGGTCGGCACCGGGATCACATCACCGTGCAGCTTATCCGCCCAACCGGCGTAATATTCAAACATCTCGGCGACTTTCAGCACCTCGACCTTGGTATCGCGGATCGGCTTGCCGGCACTGACCGTTTCCAACAAGGCCAGCTCATCCAGATGATCCCGAACCTGTTGACCAATACGCCACATAATCCGGCCACGTTCGGCTGCCGTCATCCCCCACCAGATTTTCTGCCCGGCAACGGCGGCACTCATTGCCGTATCAACAACCTCGGCCCCGGCATCCTTGACGCTTAAAAACGCCTTGCCCGTCGCCGGATCGATCAATTCAAACATGTCGCCCCGGCCCGCCATCATCGCCCCATTGACCCAGCTTCCAATCTCGCCGGTGCCAAAGAACGGCGCCATCGCCTTGTGATAGTCCCGCGCAATCAATTTGGTTTCATTGGTCATTTATTTGGCTCCTGCTTTGGCGGGGTCAATTTCGGTAATCCGGTTAAAATCGGCGTCATCCGCCAAAAGTTCGGCACTTTCGGCCCATATCTTTCCGGCCATTGCCGATACTGGCAATGCAACGCCCTTATCCTGTGCCAGGGTCATGGCAAGGCGCACATCCTTGCGCATCAGACCCATGGTAAAGCCGCTGTCAAACCCGCCGTTCATCACCCATTTGGGATAATTAACCTCGCTGATCGCACTTCGGCCCGACCCGGCATTAAGCGCTGTGATCAGATTATCCGTCGTCACACCGGCGGCATTTGCCAGACGCACGGCTTCGCTCATGGTCAAAAGATGGCTTGCGACCAGCATGTTATTCACAATCTTGACCGCATGCCCCGCCCCGACCGGACCAACATGGGTAATCTTGCCGCCCAACGCGTTCAGAACCGGCATCGCACGCGCCACATCGGCATCCGCACCGCCGATCATCATGGTCAATTGGCCGCTATTGGCCCCGGCGGGGCCGCCACTGACCGGGGCATCAATCAGGATATGCCCCAACTGACGCAAAACCCCGTCCAGTTCGCGGGTCACATCAGGTTCTGATGTGGTAGTATCAATCACCAGTCGCGGATCAATATCACGCGATACCAAGCCATCCGCACCGGTCAGAACACTGCGCACATGGGCGGCCGTCGGCAGCGACAAGATGATCGTCTGACAGGCCTCAAACAATTCGGGCAATTTGCCAACGATGGTCGCCCCCGCGCTGGCCGCCTCGGCCTGACGTTCGGCCGAAAGGTCGAAGCCGATCACGGAAAATCCATCGCGCAAAAGCGTGCGCACCATGCCAAGCCCCATATTGCCAAGGCCGACAACACCGATTGTGCCTGTTTCTGAACTATTCACGATAAGTGCCTCTTTGGTTTCAAACAGCACGGCCCCGCCGGTGAAGACCCAAGTCTTCCGGTCACGGCCAAATGCGATCCGATATGATTTTTTGATTTTGCCCACCGACTTTCCGGTGGATCACGGGCGAACTCAAGATCAATTGCCGGAACATGTTGTTGCCGAAACAGCAACACATGTGGTCTGATTACGCGATCAGACCAAACGCCCCACAACAGCCCCAAGTCACCACCATGAAAATTGACGACAAGCCGCTGCGTTATTTCCTTGCCGTGTTTGAAGCCGGTTCAATCCGAACCGCTGCGGAAAACCTGCGCATCGCCCCATCGGCCATCAGCCGCCAGATCACTGGTCTTGAGGCGCATCTGGAAACCCTTTTGATGGAACGCACCAAGCGCGGCATCATCTTTACGGAATCGGGCCATATGGTTGCCGCCCATGCAAGGCGACGCATTGAACTTGACGAAGCCTTTGCCGTCGATCTTGCCGCAGCACGCGGGGCAATTGCCGGAACGGTCCGGATTGCGACCGGCGAAGGCTTTGTGGTTGATCTGGTCAATCACGTGGTTCGGCCCTTGCGCGATGAATTTCCAGATATCCGGCTTGAAATCGATGTCGCCGGGACCGAGAAAATCACCCATGGCATCCTGCGCGACGATTATGACATGGGGCTTGTTTTCAATCCGCCGCGCAATCCCGATCTGGAATTACTGGCCGAGGATCACACCCCGCTTTGCGCTCTGGTCCCGCCGGAATTTGACCTGGCAAAGAAGCAAAGCTGCACCCTTTCCGAAACGCTAAATTACCCGGCCGCCCTTTTGAACCCGCATTTTGGCGTTGCCAAACTTCTGGCCAATGCCGGTCAGGCCAACGAGGTGACCCGCGATGCGTTCCTAACCGCCGATTCGATCAATGTCGCGGTCCATTTTGTCCTGTCGGGCGGCGGGATCACCTTTTTACCGGCCTTTGCCGTATCACGACAATTACGCAGGGGCGAAGTCGTTGCCGTTCCAATGACCGACCCGTTTCTGGCCCGTGTTCCATCGCATCTTTTGGTGCGCAAGGGACGGCCGAAAACCGCCGCTGTGCGGGCCGTTACCGGCATAATCCGCGACCGGATGGAAGCCTTCGGATCAGCTTGGTATCCCGAAGAACACGATTAACATCCGCCCACCTGTTGCCGAAACGGCAACAGCATCATCCCAAAATGGCACTTGCCGTGCCCCGACCGAGTTTTCATTGTCGGACAAAATTCCCGGCCCAAAAAATGGCAAAATTGTGAAATCTGCCGAAGCCGGGACATTACAGGGATGATGCAACATGTCGGGTGTCTTTGCCCCCGAACAACGTTGCGTCGAACATGCCACTGTCAAGGAGACTGGGAAATGAACGCGCTTCGGGGTCAATTGGAGCTCTGGCGGCTTCACCTCGCCGTTATTGTGCTTGGTGTTATCGCCGAGTTGATCGGCATTCGGAAAATTCCGTTCGGGATTGGTGCTATTTTGCTGTTGCCGTTGCTTTATGCATTCGTCATGGCGGCATTGATGAACCCGAATGTCATGCCGAAATTTGCCAAATTCATTCGTCAGAAGGAAGTTCAGGCCGCATCGCCGCTGATCGTGATTGCGATCATGCCTTTCATCGCCAAATTTGGCACCACCATCGGCCCGGCAATCGAAACCATTATCGAAGCTGGCCCGGCCCTGCTGTTGCAGGAACTTGGCAATCTGGGCACCATTGTTCTGGCCTTCCCGCTTGCGGTTTGGGGCTTGAAAATGGGGCGCGAAGCCATTGGCGCGACATTCTCGATCGCACGTGAACCCAATCTGGCAATCATTGCCGATCGCTACACCTTAAAAAGTGCCGAGGGTACGGGTGTCATGGGTGTTTATGTTCTTGGCACCCTGTTTGGGACTTTCATCTTTGCCATTCTGGCATCGGTATTCGCCAGCCTTGATGTCTTTGATCCACGCGCACTTGCCATGGCATGCGGCATTGGCAGCGGGTCGATGATGGCGGCCTGTACCGGCGCATTGACCGAAGTCATTCCGGGGATGAAGGACGAAATCCTTGCCCTTGCCGGGGCCAGCAACCTTCTGACCTATGCGACCGGGCTTTATGCCGGATTGTTCATCGCACTTCCGATTGTCGAGAAACTTTATAACGCAACTGCGGGCAAAAATGATCTCGCCACCGCGACCAAGAAGGAGGTTTGATCATGTCCGATAGCGTAATTTCCGTGAAAACCACCCGTCCGAAAATCGATATTGCCGATCATGCCTTTACCCTGATCGTGGTCTGCCTTGTCGGGCTTGTCATGAATACGGTCGGCCCGGCGATCCCGATTGCGGATGGCTTTGTCGGCATGGTGGTCATCTATCTGATTTCCATGGTCGGGTTGCTATTGACCCGTTATGCCCCGTTCTACCTGCCAAGTGTTGCATGGATTTCGCTGGTCGGGATTGTGGCAACACTGCCGTGGACGCCCGGCTCTGAATGGATCGTTGCCCAGGCAAAATCGGTTAACTTCCTGGCCCTTGCCACCCCGGCACTCGCTTATGCCGGCTTTGCAATTGCCAAAAAGGAAATTGAAGTTGCCAAGCATTCCGGCTGGAAACTTGCATTGGTGGCCTGCCTTGTCTTTCTTGGCACCTATGCCGGTTCGGTTCTGGTTGCCGAACTGATCCTGCGCCTGCAAGGCGTCTGATCCCACACCATATAAACGGGGACGATTGCGTCCTCGTCTCTCCCTCTTTTGGCCTATCGCTTGCGGGGGCCCAGGACCCCGCTTTTTCTGACAGGCTATTACGCTAGAGTATGCAGATGACTGTTTCCATTGCCTCCCTTCATCCTCGTGCCACCCAATTCGTTGATGAGTTTACGACATGGCGACACCATCTGCATGCTCACCCTGAAACCGCGTTTGCGGAAAATCTGACCAGCGCCTTTGTCGCGCAAAAGCTTCAATCCTTTGGGCTTGAAGTCAAAACCGGCATTGCCAAAACCGGCGTTGTCGCCACCCTTCACGGCAACAAGGGTGCGGGCAAACGCATCGGACTTCGCGCTGACATGGATGCGCTTGATATCCATGAAACCACCAATCTTCCCTATGCGTCGAAACATCCGGGTAAAATGCACGCCTGCGGCCATGACGGCCATATGACGATGTTGCTCGGGGCCGCCAAAATTCTGGCCGAGGCCCCCGATTTTGCCGGAACCGTTGATTTCATTTTCCAACCGGCCGAGGAAAATGAAGGCGGCGGACGCGAAATGGTCAATGAGGGCCTGTTTGACAGCCATCCGGTTGATGCGGTTTACGGTATGCATAACTGGCCGGGCCGCGATATCGGCACCATGGCGATGAAGCCCGGGCCGATGATGGCAAGCTATGATATTTTTGAAATCATCATTGATGGCCGTGGTTGTCATGCCGCCATGCCCCATCTGGGGCGCGATCCGATCACGACAGCCGGTCAGGTTCTTTTGGCCCTTCAGACGATTACCGCGCGCAATGTCAATCCGCTGCAAAGTGCGGTGATTTCCCCGACCCAGCTTTTTGCCGGTGATACATGGAATGTGATCCCCGATACCGCCACCATCCGTGGCACAGTCCGCACATTCGCCCCGGACATACAGGATTTGGTCGAAGCACGGCTTAAAACCGTTGCCGATGCCACCGCCAAGGCATTCGATTGCACCGCACGTGTGATGTATCAGCGCCGCTATCCGGCAACGATCAACAGCGACGCCGAAACCGGCATTGCCCATGCCGCGGCGGCAAAGGTCGTCGGGGCGGCAAATATAGACACCAATCCCGAACCCTCGATGGCCAGCGAAGATTTCGCCTTTATGCTCAATGAAAAACCCGGCAGCTATGTCTGGCTGGGCAATGGGCCAACCGATGGCAATTGCCTGTTGCATAATGCGGCTTATGATTTCAACGACGCGGCCATCCCCTATGGCGTCAGTTATTGGATATCACTGGTCATGGAATGCCTTTCAGACTGAAAATCGGCCTAAAATTTCACATTTTCCTTGTCTAATGTACAATCCGCGCGTTCAATACTCGCCCTTTTTAGTATGGCGATGGATATGTGATGCAAATCGCGATTGTAACTCTTGACGGTTTTAACGAGCTCGACAGTTTTGTCGCGCTATCGATCCTTAATCGGGCCAAGGCCGACGGTGTTTGCGCCGAAATCACCAGCATCGGCACATCCGTCACATCGATGAACGGGGTCGAGGTCAAAACTCAACAACCGCTATCGTTTTGCACCAAGGCCGATGTTGTCCTGTTTGGCAGTGGCATTCACACCCTTGATCATATCGGCAACGCCGACCTGATGGCCCAGTTTGATCTTGATCCATCCCGCCAGATGATCGGGGCACAATGTTCCGGCGCCCTGTTCCTGCATAAACTTGGCCTCTTGCCTGCAATTGCCACAACAGACAGCAAAACGCGCCCCTATCTGGCGCGGACCAATACCGTCCTTGAAGACCGCCCGCTGGTCGCACAGGGCAATATCGTGACCAGTGGTGGCTGTTTATCGTCACAATATCTGGCCGGATGGGTTTTGGCGCGCAAGCTTGGCATCGACAAGGCGCTGGCAATTTTGGAATATGTCGCCCCGGTCGGTCAGAAATCGCTCTTTGGCAAACAGGCGCGCGATGTCATCACACCGCAGCTCGACGTTCCGGCGAAACGTGCGCTTTATTGCTAGCCCGTGTTTCCCGTCGCAGCCGCGATTAATCCCGGCCTCACAATAACGTTTTTCGCATACGCACAACCACCTGTGGGAACTGGTGATACAATCGCGTATGCTGCGCGCCAACAGTGACAGACGAATGGCAAATGCTTTGCCTTATATTTGCCGAGTAGTTAGGGTTACCTCACCATAAGTTAGTGGTCCGCATGGCATAAATTCATGCGGCCGGTTGCGAATTGCAGACGCAGGACAAGTTTTTGAAACGCCATCTGTTACACATCATAATTCCGATGACGGCCCTTGCCCTGTCCGCGTGTGGCACCATGTCGCAGCAGACGGGCCGTGCCGAATTTGAATACCCCCAAAGCAACAGCTTCTCGGGTAATTTCCTTGCTGGCAAAGCCGCCCAGATTGAAAACCGCACCGATTATGCTGCGCGCTATTTACAGCGCGCCCATGAAATCGATCCGGGTAATAACGATCTGCGCCGTCGGGCGTTTCTCGCCCTGATTGCCGATGGCCGCATTGCCGATTCCGAACCGATCGCGCGCTTGCTGATAAAAGAAAACCCGCAGGATCTTTTTGCCGTCATGGCGGTCATGGATGCCGAAATCCGCGACCAGAATTATCAGGCAGCCCTGGATGCCGTATCGGCCCTGCCCGAACGCGGCATTACATCGCTGATCGTCCCCTTGGCCAAGGCATGGATTTACACCGGGCTTAAGCAACGCGACAATGCGTTGATTGCCTTAAATGAATTGCAGGCCAACGGATCGCTTAATCCGCTTTCGGAATATCATCGCGGTTTGATCCTGGCCTTTTTCAATGACCTCAACGGGGCCGAAGTTGCCCTGGCCAGTGCCTATGGCGACCCGGCCGATGCACCACTGCGTGCCGCCGAGGCCCTTGGCGCTGTGTTTGAACGCAAAGGCCAGTCGCAAAAAGCGTCGCTTTTGTATGAAAGCTATATGGATCGCCATCCGCAATCACTCGCGATGCCCTATCATCTGGAACGCCTTGCCAGGGGCGAAGCCCCGACCAGCACCGTTCTGACACCGGCATCCGGTCTGGCCGAGGCTTACCTTGATATCGCAACATTGCTGAGCCAGGAAAATGCGGTTGATCCATCGCTTTTGATGGCGCGCTATTCGCTTTCGCTGCGCCCGGGCGATGACATCACCCGTCTGCTGGTTGGCGAAATCATGGAAATTCAGGAACGCTTTGACGCGGCGATCACGGTCTATCAATCAATACCGGAAAATTCCCCGCACAGCTGGAATGCCCGCCTGCGCGCCGCATCCAGTTATGAACAGATCGGCCAAACCGATGCGGCAATTGACCTTTTGGAAAAGATGGTCAACGAACGCAGTGACCGCCCCGATGCCCTGATCCAGCTTGGCGATATCCTGCGCATTGATCAGGAATATGCCGCAGCGGCCAGTGCCTATAACCGGGCAATTGAACGGTTGGGCGGCCCCGATGTTGTCGGATGGCGCTTGTTGTATCGTCGCGGGATTGCCTATGAACGTGCCGGTGACTGGAACCGCGCCGAAGCGGACTTCCTCAAGGCGCTCGAACTCGAACCCGACCAGCCCTATGTCATGAACTATCTGGGCTATAGCTGGGTCGATATGGGCAAAAACTTCGATCAGGCCGAAGATATGCTTAAACGCGCTGTCGAATTACAGCCCGAAGACGGTTATATCGTCGATAGTCTTGGTTGGGTTTATTATAAAATCGCCCGATACGAGGATGCCGTTGAACAGCTTGAAAAGGCGGTTGAACTCAAACCCGACGATCCGACCATCAATGATCATCTTGGCGATGCCTATTGGCAGATTGGCCGTTTCCACGAAGCACGCTTCCAATGGCACCGGGCCCTTTCCTTCAACCCGACCGATGAATTGCGCGTCGATGTTCAGGCCAAGCTTGACGGCAAAACACCGCATGCCGGGAACATTGCGGTTAACTGAAACTGAGTGATCCGGGATACGGAACGCTATGACTTCGATCTTTATTGAACCTGCACCGGCAAAACTGAACCTGTTTTTGCACGTCACCGGCAAACGCGATGATGGCTATCACCTGCTTGATAGCCTCGTCTGCTTTGCCGAGTATGGCGATGTTGTTTCCGCCACACGGCGCGATGACACCGCGATCACCCTTGCGATTTCCGGCCCGATGGCGGGAAACCTTTCGGATGGCAATCCCGATGACAATCTTGTCATGCGCGCCGCAAAGTTACTGCAAACCGAAGGCAAGGTTTCACAGGGTGCCGACCTGACCCTTGAAAAAAAACTGCCGGTTGCTTCGGGCATTGGCGGCGGGTCGGCCGATGCGGCGGCAACACTGCGGGTACTGTGCAAACTGTGGCAGCTTGACATTCCTGCGGATCGGCTTGCCGCACTGGCCTTGTCGCTTGGCGCGGATGTGCCGGTATGCCTTGGTGCCAAAACCGTCCTGATGCAGGGTATTGGCGATGAATTGATCGATCTGCCGGAATTGCCGAACCTGTCGCTGGTTCTGGTCAATCCCGGTTGTGCTGTTGCCACAGCGGATGTTTTTCACGCCCGCGTCCACGATGATGATGACAATGGCAATGGCCGTGACTTTACCGACAGTGACCTTTGGGACCGCACAGTGCATTTCAACAGCGGCGCATCCCTTGCCGCAGCTTTGCAGGACTGCCGCAATGACCTGACACTTCCGGCATCGGGAATACTGCCGGAAATCTGTGATGTGCTTCAGGCGCTGGCACGCGAAGAAGGCTGTTTGCTGGCCCGCATGTCAGGCAGTGGCGCGACATGCTTTGCGATTTACGACACCGATGATCAGGCAACAAATGCGGCAAATATGATTGCCACAGAACAACCTGATTGGTGGGTTCAGCCAACCCGCATTCAAAGCCATGATAACCGCGCCCTGTCGCAAATCGGCGCATCTTTTCCCGCCTGAAATCCCCCGCCCACCACCAAGATAAAAAAGGTTTAAATAGAGGGTTGCACTCCGGCACGGGGAACGCTATTTTCCGCGCCACACATGCTGATGGGGCGTGGCCAAGTGGTAAGGCATCGGTTTTTGGTATCGTGTACCGTAGGTTCGAATCCTACCGCCCCAGCCAAGACAAACCGCTTTGAGGTTTTCCTCGAAGCGGTTTTCTTTTGTTTGCAATCAAATTTCGAGCTTTGAAACGTCCTGTCCTTGGAAATCAGGTTGCCCGGCCCCCTCGTTGTCCAACCTTAAGCCATCGGGTAACCACAGCAACCAACTGATCGGGGACAATCGGCTTTGTCAGATAATCCGACATTCCCACCGCCAGACAGCGTTCCCGTTCACCAGACATCGCACTGGCCGTCATGGCAATGATCGGCACCTGTTTATAACTGTCACCGGCATCGCCGTTGCGTATCTTTTTCGTGGCCTCAAACCCATCGATTTCGGGCATCTGGCAATCCATCAAAACACAATGGACCCGGATCCCCTGTTCTTCCGAATTCCACAATGCTTCCAAAGCTTCGCGGCCATTTCGCGCCGTTATCAGTTGTGCATCCACGTCACCAAGAAACCCGCGTGCAACGGCAAGATTGATGTCGTTATCATCAACAATCAACACAACAGCCTTTGGACGATCCGCATTGGCCGTCGCCACCTTTTCGGCAATATTTTCTTCCGGTTTGGCCGTTCCGGTTTCAGACGCAAGCTTGATCACAGCCTGCTGATCCTCGTCACTTTCTTCATCCGGCTGGCCAACCGTCAAACCAACAAGCTTTTTAAGCAGCTCACCGCGCATCAACGGATGGTTCAGCATGATAATGCCCGACTGATCCCGCGCAATCCCATCGACGTCACGCCCCACCAGCAACAAGACCGGTACTGCTGACACGCGATCCTTGCCGGATATTTCCAAGGCACGCAAACGATCCAAAATTTCAGGAACTTCTGGCAGCTCACTATCGATCAGAAGAAAATCAGGTAACCTGTCGCCATCATATTTGCCATTCTTCAACCAGCTTCGAATCAGATGAGCGTCAACGACCTCGCCCCCAAAAAGACGGACAATTTTCTCTGCAACCGTTGCCCCTTCGTCGCTTGCGCGCAGCAAACCAAATGTCTTGTCGGAAAGAACCATTGGAATGGTTTCTTCCTTGCAAAGATTTTGAGCAAACCGGACATGGAAGAAAAACTGTGCCCCTTCTCCCTTTTCGGCTTCAAAATTAATGTCTCCGCCCATCAATTGGCAAAGCTGCTTGCAGATTGAAAGCCCAAGCCCGGTGCCGCCAAACTGACTGGATACGCTATTGTCTTCTTGCGAAAAGGCATGGAACAACCGATGGCGGTTTTCCGGGGCAATGCCCACACCGGTATCGTGAACTTCAAAGTCAAACCGCACCATGTCATCACGATCCACACTGCTGCGTGCAATCAGCGTAATCCGGCCTTCTGTGGTAAATTTGATCGCGTTACTGATCAGGTTGTTCAGCACCTGCTTTAACCGGTTCGCATCCCCGGTAATCTCGGCATGGACGAGTTCCGTCGTGTCGAGAATGAATTCAAGTCCCTTTTCATGGGTTCGTACCGCACTTGATTGCGCAACCGCCTCGACAAGCCCCAGCGGATCAAAGGGTTTGTCTTCGAATTCAAGCTTGCCTGCCTCGATCTTCGACAAATCAAGAATGTCATTGATCAGCACGGATAATGATGAAGTACTTGCCTCGGTCATGCCGATATAGCGCCGCTGATCATCGCTAAGCGGTTCACGCCGGATCAGGTTTAACGTGCCAATTATGCCATTGAGCGGTGTGCGCATCTCGTGACTGACATTTGAAATAAATGCGCTTTTCATTTCGCTTGCCTGCACCGCTTTTTGATGGGCAACTTCAAGTTCTTCTGTGCGCTTGATCACCTGATCTTCAAGTTCGACATTTGCCTGACGAATACGCTGCTCCGCTTCTTTTTGACGGGTAATATCGCGCGCTATCGCAGCAACCCCCGCCAATGTCCGGTCATCGGTAAAGATCGGCGACAATGTCAAAGAGATATCGCATATCTGCCCGGATACACGCTTGTGCCGCGTCTCAAGCACCTGCGGGGTCATATCGCTTATCACCTGTGCCAACTGTTCTTTGAACACAACACCTTCGAACAGCTTCAGACCATCTATATTCTGACGGATTGCATGATGGCCTGGAACACTCAGCAATGCGGTGGCAGAATCGTTCCAACTGGTAATCTGGCCCGATAAATCCATGCCAATGATCGCATCTGACGACCCATTGATGATGGCCTCATATTCGGCACGCGTTTCGGAAAGCTGCAACTTGCTGCGATAACTGCGCTGTAACAGAAACAAAATCACCAGCAAAATCAAAAGCACGACGACCACAAAGCCATAGGTGGTTGCCCGCCGCTTCCACATCAGGTCGCCAATCACATCCATCGACGCCATCGCATAAAGATTTAGCGATGCACGATCGTCTGTATTTAACCGAATCTGCTCATGATGAACCAGAAACCTTTTTCCGGTGGCAAGTTCGGTGAATCGTCCCTGAGTGTCGTTGTGGTCAACTTGGCTTTGATAATCGCCGTCCCACTTTCGCGACGGGTCCAGATCACGGCTAAATCGCAAATTTTCCAACGGATGATAAATATAAAATCCCTCATCATCCGTCAGAACAGCCTCAAATTCACTTTCGGCCTGCTTGCGAAAACGCGCCAACAAAATTGATGCATCGACATTCATGATCACAAACCCGAAACGACGGCCATCTTCGTAAAAGATCGGTGTCGCCAATCGAATTGTTGGCTGGTACGGGAAGACAAGCTTGCCAAATTCCCTGTTCAAATTGATTTGTGAAATATACAGCTCCTGCGGATGCAGGTTCGATGCACTTTTAAAATAATCGGTATCAGACTTTGGCTGAAGCCCCTGTTCCCCAACGATCTCGATCTTGCCAGAAAGCTTGTCGACGCGAATAAGCTCCATACCATCGTCATTTATGTCGATGACCCGAAGCTGATCTATCTCTGGGTTGTTCTGCAACATGGAAACAAAGATCGTTTCCAACCGGTATTTCCATTGATCAGATGATGTGCCGTCAAACGGATCTATTCCGTCATTGGCGCGTGCGCGGGTCAATCCATCAATTGGTGGTGTCGCATGCAGAAAAAGAAGATTTCTTTTATACTGGCTGATCTCTTCGACCAGCAATCCTTTGGCATGACTCGTGACACGCTCAAGGGACTGATTGACCTCAACGGTCACTTCTCGGCCAAGCCATGTTTCGTAATAAAATGTCAGCACTCCGCACGTGACAAGCAAAACAAGCAGACTAACCGGCAGCAATTTACCATGCTGTCTCAGCCCATTTGGAATGTTCCGTTGCGAAGGATATTTCAAATGATTATTGCCTCAAACGCCTGCGGACCGGATTATCCAACACGAACGGCTGATGTTTCATAATGACCGGCATGCCTCGTCTTTATGACATGCGCCGTCAGACGAATTTAAGACAAGCCGTGACACACAAGGACATCACCTCGCCCCGTCATGATAATTGTGCATGATTATATATGGGGTAGATTCACGAAAATTGAAACGCCCATTAATGTTCAGACCTTTCTGCCGATACCCACAAGGCATCCGACCTGATCCGGATCGATGCCCAAATACCGGTCATGGACAGGATGAGGACAGAACAACCGAACCAAAGCCCATGCAAAAAGCCGACATATGTCAGCAGGGTTTGCGGCCTGTCTTTCCAAACAGATACGCCGAAAAACCCTAAAGACCGCAATCACGCCATTGCAATTTTAAGCGCCCGGACACATTCGATATCGGTTGCAACCCGCCCGGCAGCATATCCCCGTCCGGTCACGACGATTTTACAAGACGCATGCAGCCCGCCTGCCCCGGTTTGGTTTAAAATCTGCACCGCATTATCCGCAGTAACACCTGCACCGGGCAAGATTTCCAGCCGCCCGGCGGATTTTTCAATCAATTCACCTATTAAACGGCTTCCCGCCAGGGCATCATCGCGCTGCCCCGATGTCAAAATACGATCAAAACCAAGATCTATTGCGGTGTCGAGTGCCTCAAAAGGATCAGGCGTTGCATCAAACACACGGTGCAACGTGGTTTGCACCCCGGCACAAACCGACAGCAAATCCGCCAAAGCATCCCGATCCAGCGTTCCATCGGGTTTCGCAGCCCCAATGACGATACCCGCAGCACCACAGTCGTGCGCAAATTCGATTTCGCGCTTCATGATTTCAATTTCGGTTCCGTCAAAAATAAAATGCCCCGGTCGCGGCCGGATCATCACCATACAAGGTGCCGATATTTCACGCAGGCGCATCAGCGCCCCCGGTGTTGGCGTTAATCCACCAACCGCCAATGCCGAACAATATTCAATGCGATCCGCCCCGCCTGCGATGGCCACCAAGGCATCGTCAAAGCTTTCAACACAAACTTCCAAAAGCGGTCGCGCACGAGATCGTGCAAGCGGTCGTGACCGGGCCGTCATACGCCAGCCCTGTCATCAAGCAGATGCAACATCGCCGCCCCGCGCAGGCCGCCATCGCGGTGATAGCGTCCTGGCATTACCAATGGCGCGTCATAGCGCCCCAGAACCCGGTCACGGACCTGATCATCAATCATTGTGATCAACCGCCCCTCGGATGCCAATCCCCCGCCAACCGGCACGCAATCAGGATCAAGCACATTGACCATCAACGCCAGTTCACCGGCAATCAGATCAACAAAGATTTCAACCGCGTGGGTTGCGATGGCATCACCATTTTGCCAGCCATCGGTAATGTCATAACTGGGGCGGCCCTGCCCCGATATCTGAGCATAAATGCGTTCAAGGCCACGTGCCCCGCCCCATGCGTCAAGGCACCCGGTCCGCCCGCAACCACATCGCACCGCCGCCAGCCCATGACGGATCAACGCGCCTGAAACATCATTACCATGGCCCCATTCACCGCGAATGCCGCTGCGCCCGCCAATGAATTGCCCATCAACCACAATGCCGCCGCCAACACCGGTCCCCAGAATAATCGCAAATACCGTGCGTGCATCCTTTGCCGCCCCGCTTCGGGCCTCGGCCAGGGCAAAGCAATCGGCATCATTGGCCACCCGGACCCGACGATTGAGGATTTTTGAAAGTTCGGGGGCAAACGGCCATCCCTTGATCGCCGGAATATTGGCCGAAATCACCGCCCCGGTTTGCGGATCAAGCCCCCCGGCAAAACTGATACCGATATCAGAAGCCGCACCAAACTCAGCATCGGCATCGCCAATCACCCCGGCAATGACCGCGACAAAAGCATCACGATCATCGGCCGGTGTCGGCACTTTGATGTGGGACTGGATATCACCCGCCGCGTCAAACGCCCCGAATTCGATTTTCGATCCGCCAATGTCAAATGCGTAATGCATGTCGTGATTTGCCTCACCTGATACCTGTCCTAACCGGATACACCAACGATTTCCTTCCGGCAAAAGAAACAACGCACGCCCTGTACAATGACCGCCCAACTTGGCGAACAAATATCGACCGACCATGCACCAAAATTCCCCCGTTCGATATGGCCGCAAACTCCGACTTTCATAGATCAGAATATACACAAAAAGCACGGATACCGGCCCCAAACGACCAATCTGACGCCCGACAAAGCTTGGCCAAGCCGGAAAACTGCAACCAAACTTTTATAAAACCGTCAGCTCAGTGACTTTTTAGGCGGTTAAAAACACATCAATTGCACACGTGTGCAAAACCACCGGCCTGCTTTTCCCATTGCCTGTCGCACCCGCCTAATCAAAGGAGATCCGCATGAACCGTACCCAGCTATACAGCTCGGCCATTGCAGCAGCCATGCTGTCGCTCGCCGCCGCCCCGGCCTTTGCTGAAGATTACACGATCAGCGTCTGGGCGGGTGGTACCAACCCACCTGATGCTTACCGCCTCGAGGCCATCGAAATGGCTGCCGACATGCTCGAACGCGAATACGCTCTTGAGGGTAAAGAACTGAACATCCAGGTGGAAAAACGCCGGGACTTTGGTGGATGGGATCAGTTCAAGCAGGCCTTCACACTGGCCGCCGAGGCCGGTAAAGCCCCGAATATTGCCGTAACCAGTCATCTCGACATCGCGCCCTGGGCCCAAGCTGGTTATATCGTGCCAATCGAGGATTATATCGACATCGATTCCTGGCCGACCAACAATATATACCCCAACCTTATCAGCATCGCCCGTCTGGGAAATGTGCAGTGGGGCATCCCACAGGATTCAGAAAGCCGCCCGATGTTTTTCTGGCGCGATACGATGCGCAAAATCGGATATAGCGACGCGCAAATTGATGCCCTGCCAGAACGGGTTGCAACTGGTGACTACACCCTTCACGACGTTCTGGAAGACGCCAAAAAAGCCGTTAACGCAGGCATTGTCGAAAAAGGCTATGGCTTCTATCCCCGTGTTTCCAATGGGCCGGATTATGCCCAGTTCTATCAATCCTTTGGCGGCAAACTGGTCGATCCCGAAACCGGCAAGCTGCTGCTTGACCGCAAAAGCATGACTGATTTCTACCAGTTCTTTGTTGATTGTGTGAATGCCGGGGTAACCCGCAGGAACCACATCGGAACAGAATGGAACCAATGGTACAATGAAGTCTCCCACGGCAAGGCCGCTATCTGGCACGGGGGAACTTGGCATTACGCGCGCTATATAAAGGAAGGCAACGAGGATTTCTTTGGCACGATCCAGTTCTCCTTAATACCCAAGGGTAACAAGGATGAAGGGCGTCCGAACACCATCACCCATCCGCTGGTATATCTGTTAGCCAAGCAGGGGGATGAAGATACACTGGAAATTGCTGCCAAACTTATCAAGATTGCCAGCGAACCCCGTATCAACGCATTGCATGCCATCAAATCCGCACATCTGGGCATCAGCCCGCTGGAGCAGGATATTGATTTCTATGCAAATGACCGCTGGGCCCGCGAAGCGACCGCACGCCTGCTGCCTTATGCCAACGCCCAACCGAACAATCAGAAATATGGTCAGTTCTCGCAGATCATGTGGAAGGGCCTTGAAGCCGCCTGGGGCGGTATCAAAAGTCCTGAAGACGCCGTTGCCGAGGTGGAACAGGAAATGAAAGCCGCACTTGGCGACGACCTGATCATCCGATAACGCCTATTCCGATTTTTACAGGGCAAGGGAAGTCTATTTCCTTTGCCCTGTTCCTCGGCATCAAAAAGTAAGATTGTCATGAAACATATCAGTTGGCTGGGCGTGGGATTTTTAACACCCGCACTGTTAATCGTCGGGTTCCTTTTTTTTGCCCCCGTCGTGATGACTGCCGTTTTTTCATTTACCAATATGAGTACCGCAACCGGTATTTCCGGGGGTGATTACCTATTATCGCCCAACAACCTTGACGAAATGCAGGCGCACGGTGTTTCCCAAAAAACGCTGGATGCCCTGGCCGATACCACCTATCAGGTCGACGACCACGGCCTGTTGCTGCTGGCACAGGAATTCGGCACCGAAATCGCCAATGAGCTAAAGGAACGCCACAACAACGACATCTTCAAAAATCGTGGCGAACTTGAACGTGCCCTAAAGGACATGAAACACCGCATTCGGTCCCCCCGTGATCGCAAAAAGGCCGCCGATCTTTTCGGCACCTCGATCCTGAATCAGCGTTTCACCAGCAAAGTCGATTTCATCACGGCTGTAATACAAACCGGCGCCGTACAGGCCGATATTCCTGCGGTAACCTCGGTCGCCTATACCGGCTGGCAATGGACAACCAATAATTTCAAACGCCTGTTTTCATTACCGGCCACTTGGCGCTACGCGCTGAATACGTTGGCTTATGTGACCTTAACGCTTGTATTCAATATTGGTTTTGGCTTGTTTCTGGCGATTTCAACGTTTTACATGCCAGAAGGATTTGCAAATACATTTCGCACCATCTGGTTCCTGCCACGGATACTGCCCCCCGTTCTCTATGTCCTGATGTGGAAATGGTTCACCTGGGATACGGGATTTCTATCCACTATCCTCGCCCCGCTGGGCATTCCGGCACAAAACTGGATGATGCAGACGTCAACCCACGCCTGGGTCACGATCATCCTGATCAACGGATCCGTCGGTGCATCTTTGGGCATGATCCTGTTTTCAAGCGCCATTCGATCAATCCCGGCATCAATGCTCCATGCCAGCGAAGTCGATGGCGCATCACGATTCCAACAGATCCGGCACATTATTTTACCGCAACTTCGATGGCCAATTCTGTTTCTTACCTCCTATGAAACACTGTCGTTACTGGCATCGTTTGAACACATCCTGCTGACCACGGATGGCGGACCGGGCAAAAGCACCGAAGTCTGGGCGCTGGCGGCCTTTCATACTGCACTGAGAAACTATAGCGGCAATTTGCAGTACGGCTATGGCGCAGCATTCGCCCTGATACTTGTCGCCATCGGGATCGCAGCAAGCCTTGTCTATATGAGGCTGTTCAATTTCCGCGACCTTGTAAGTAAACCGCGGATCGAACGATAGGAGGCAGGCATGCCAATACAAAGCAGAAATTTCAAAGCTGCGCCGATGATCATTCTGTTATCCCTGCTTTCGCTACCATTACTGATCATGTGTTTTTATCTGATCGTCGACACCATCACCAACACACAACCGGGAACTCTGATCCCCGACGAGATCACCTTCGAACACTGGCGTTTTCTATGGCAAACCACAGAAAACAGCAGCGCCAATATCTGGCGGGTTACGCTGAACACTTTTGTGTTCTCCATCACCACAGCCACGACCATTCTGGCGATCTCTCTGACGGCGGGTTATGCGCTTTCGCGGCTCAACATCCCGTTTCGCCGGTTTTTTCTTAGCGGGCTGATCATGCTGCATGCCTTTCCGACAATCACATTGATCATCGCCATTTTTCTGATCCTGCAAACGCTCGGCCTCTATGACAGCCTGATCGGCGTCATCATGGTTAAAAGCGCACTTGAGCTTCCCTTTGGGATCTGGATCATGAAGGGGTTTTACGACAATGTTCCCTGGGAAATCGAAATGGCCGGCGTACAGGACGGTGCCAGCCGATTTACCGTATGGCGCAAACTTGTCCTTCCACAGGTCCAACCCGGAATGATGGCGCTGCTGGTTTTTTCCTTCCTGACAGCATGGAGCGAGCTTGTCTTGCCGCTGGTTTTGGCACCGGGCAATAAGTCACAGGTACTGTCGGTCTATCTTGCCACAATGCTCGCGGACGAAAGCTCCATCGACTTCAACCTGATGAAATCGGTCGGCTTGTTCTATGTCATTCCGGTCATCATCACCTACATGATTTTCCAAAGAAAACTTATGAACATCTACGGCGGAGGCACGAAAGGCTGATGAAAATCGAGCTGCGCAATTTCACCAAACGTTTTGACGGACAAGCCGTTGTCGACAATGTCTCGCTGACAATAGAAAGCGGCGAAATGATCGCGCTTCTTGGCCCTTCGGGTTGCGGCAAATCAACCAGTCTTTTTTCAATTTGCGGCATCCACCGCATGGACGAAGGACAGTTGCTGTTCGGCGACAAGGACGTAACCAATCTGCCGTCGCAAAAACGCAATGTCGGCGTGGTGTTCCAAAACTACGCCTTGTACCCACACATGAGCATCTTTGAAAATATTGCCTTCCCCCTTGTCGTGCAAAAGGCCGACCGGGCAACAATTCGTCGCAAGGTTGCCGACATTGCCGAACTTGTGCAGATCAGTGATTTACTTGAACGCAAACCGGCCAATATTTCCGGGGGACAACAACAGCGCACGGCCCTTGCCCGGGCCTTAATCCGGCGCCCCGACGTTCTGCTGCTTGATGAACCGCTTGCTAATCTGGATGCCAAACTGCGGCTGGAAATGCGTTCGGAAATTCGGCGAATTCAGTCGGAAACCGGAATCACCGCCATCCTTGTTACCCATGATCAGGTCGAGGCAATGTCGATTTGTGATCGTATTGCCCTGATGCAAAAGGGCAAAGTTGTTCAGCTCGACAAACCCAGGGAAATGTATGCCAACCCGGCCAATATGTTTGTTGCTGAATTCTTGGGGAATCCCCCGATCCGTTTCATGCCTGCCGAACTTCACGAAAATCAAATGATTGCTGGCGGTGCGGCTTTACCACGCCCCCAACACCTGAAACAATCGAACCTGCCAGACAAAATAAACTTGGGCATACGCCCCGAGCATTTTGGCCCGCAATTTGGCAACGAAATTTCCGGACATATTCTGGCCATCGAAACTCAGGGGCGGGAAAATCTGTATGATGTCGCCTTGTCCGATGGCGGGGTTTTGTGCTCGATCCAGCCCGCAAATGATCATTTGAACCCTGGTGATACGATTCAGTGGGGAATAGCAAGCCAGCATCTTCTGGCCTTTGACGGACAGGGAGAACGCATTTGACCGGCTCCCGCAAAACCGTCCGCCCCTGGATGTCACCAGACCGGCCCTATTCCATCGCTCATCGTGGGGCCAGCGATTATGCACCGGACAACACGTTGGCATCTTTTGAACTGGCGCACGCATTGGGGGCCGATTTCTTTGAAGTCGACTTACGTCTCAGCCGGGATGGAATTGTCGTTGTCTGGCATGATCCCGAAATCATTGATGATGATGGTGGTAAACGGCAAATCGCCAATATGACTTTTGACGAAATCACCCTTGCCTCAAAGGATGCAGGCTATCCCATTGCGCGCTTTAGCGATGTTCTGGCCCTGGCACAACGGAACGATATCGGTATCTATGCTGATATAAAAGCATATGACGCTGCCCACCCTGTTCTGGAGCAGCTCCGTGCCGCGCATATCGAAAAAGCCATTCTCGGAGCATTTGATCGCGATATTCTTATCGATCTCGGAAAAACCGATTGTCCATATCCGCGGGCAACACTGATCCGGGCCGACGCGGACCCTTTCGAGGGAACCGAGAATTTCGACATCCTGCATTTATGCTGGGAAAATATGACATCCCGTCCCGACTGCCTTGTTACGCCCGACCTGATCGCCAAGGCGCAATCACAAGGACAGCAAATCGTTCTATGGCACGAAGAACGGCCCGACATCATGGCCCGACTTCGCGCATTGCCGGTTCTGGGCATTTGCAGCAACAAGCCAGAACTGGTCAATCCGTTTCGACCAAATGCCGACTGGCCGGTCAAAATCGTCTGTCATCGCGGGGCTGAGCGCCTTTTGCCCGAAAACACGACTGCCAGCATGCATTGTGCATTTGCGGCCGGTTTTTCGCATGTCGAATGCGATATTCGCAGCAGTAGCGATGAAATGCCGATCATCATGCATGATGCCGATCTGGCCCGAACCACCAACGGCCAGGGAATGGTCGCCACCAAAAGTCTGGCGGATCTGCGCAAACTTGATGCCGGCAAATGGTTCGCGCGGGCTTTTGCCGGGTTAGCCATTCCGCAAATCGACGACGTTCTCGATATTGCACGGATATATGACGGTCATCTGTATCTGGAACTCAAAACCGGGCCTGTCGAACCTATTCTGAAAGCCGTAGATATCGCAGACTGCCTTGACAGGTGTTTCTTCTGGTCCTTTGACCGTCAGATTCTCGGCAACTTGCGTCAGCTTTGCAAAACAGCCAAAATCATGACACGCCGACAGGATTACAGCAGCCTTGACGAGGCAATTGCCGATCTTGGTGCGGCGATCATTGAATTCACACCTGACGAAGATATGGATGACATAGCACAATGCCAAAAACACGGCGTTGCCAGCATGATTGCCTATATGGGAACGGACATTGCCACATTCGAGAAAATCATTCTTCACCGCCCCGATTACGTAAATCTATCCGATGCCTTCGGGTTTCGGCGTTGCTATGAACGGTTTTTCGCATGACACCGCCTTTAGGCAAAGCGGCGACCTCCTATGATGTTGCAATCCTCGCCGGGGTTTCACGTTCGGCCGTATCACGCGCCTTTACTGACGGTGCCAGCATTTCCACCGAAACCCGAAAACGGGTCATGGCTGCGGCCAAAGAGCTGGGTTATCACGTCAATTTTCTGGCCCGCAGTCTGCAAAGCCGCAGATCCAGTCTGGTCGGGGTCGTGGCTTCTGCAGCGGAATCGCCGTTCCGCGCCAAGCAGATCAAAATCACCGCAGCCGAACTTGTTCGCCGAGGCTATTGCCCAATCCTTCTAAGTGCTGAAACCCCGGACGATATCGACAATCTGACATCCTCATTGTTCAGCTACAACGTAGCGGGCATGATCATTACCTCTGGCACACCACCGGAAAGCATCATTGCTGAATGTAATCGTCTGAGCATCCCCGTCGTCCTCGTCAATCGCGAGGCCAATGTGACGGGTGCCGACCAAGTCAGTATGGATATAAACCAAGGCGGACAACTTGCTTTCGACTTACTGAAATCGGCCGGTGTTCAGAAGTTTTGCGCAATATCCCCCCGAATACCGACATATTCGGTAAATGGCCGGATAGATGCATATGTAAGTCGCTGCCAAAAGGAAAATGTCCCTTTACAAATGGTCGAAATCGACGGTCAATCCTATGCATCGGGCTTGCATGCCGCCGATCAGATTGCCGCACATCTTGACAAGATCGACGGTGTATTTTGCGGTACCGACCTGATCGGACTGGGTGTGATGGATGGTTTGCGCTACCGGCATGGATTGCGCATCCCCGAAGATATTCAAATACTCGGATTTGACGATATCGATCAGACCGGATGGCTGTCCTACAACCTCTCAACCATTCGCCAGAACGCGGGCAAACTGGTCAAGGCGGCGGTCGATGCCATGCAACAGCGTCTCGAAGCCCCGGCCTCTGCATATCAGCAACACATCATTGCCGTAGAACCGGTGTTGCGTGCAACGACACGCAAATAAAAAAGGCCACGTCAAATTTTTGACGTGGCCTTAAAAAACAAATCCTAAATCAGACGCGCAAGCGTGCTGACAGATCATCATAACCCGGCATGTCTTTTACCGGGCCAAGGGCGGTAATCGTCGGCGTCCCGGTTAGCAATGCCTTGCCGGCCTCGCGGACGCGTTCCAAATCAACCGCTTCGACCCTGGCGATGATTTCTTCCATGGTTTGCGGACCACCGAAAATCTGAATCTGTCGCGCCAGTGATTCACAACGCCCGGAATTGCTTTCCATCGCCATCACAACCGATGCCTTAAGCTGGGCACGGGCACGCATGACTTCTTCTTCGCTCAGATCAACCGTTGCCCGAACCAGTTCGTCACACATCACGGGCATCAATTCGCCAATGTCATTCGGGCCGGTCCCGGCATAGATCGAAAACAGCCCGCCATCGACATAATGCGACGAGAAACTGTACACCGAATACACCAGACCGCGCTTTTCACGAATTTCCTGGAACAAACGCGACGACATGCCGCCACCCAAAAGCGTGTTGAACACCTGAAGATCATAGAAACTGTCATGGGTGTAAGACACCGTCGGCAGGCCAAAAATCACATGAACCTGTTCAAGGTCACGCTGTTCGATGCGGCTGCCGCCCTCATAACGAAGGGCTTCCATTTCATGGTCTTCGTGGTTCGGAAGGTTATCGAACTTTTCGGCAACCATATCGACCACGCGTTGATGTTCGACTTTACCCGACGCCGAAAACACCATGCGTTTCGGGCTGTAACGCCGCGACATAAAATCAAACAGATCATCACGCGACAGCGACGATACATTTTCCGGACTGCCCAGGATCGACCGACCCAATGCCTGATTTGGCAGGGCCGTTTCCTGAAAATAGTCAAAAACAATATCGTCGGGCGTATCATTGGCCTGACCGATTTCCTGCAAAATCACCTGACGTTCGCGTTCAAGTTCTTTCTCGTCAAGGGTCGAGTTCTGCAAAATATCGGCAATCACATCAATCGCCAGTTCCTGATCTTCGTGCAGGACCTTGCAATAATAGGCCGTATTCTCGCGCGAGGTATAGGCATTCATCTGCCCGCCAACATTTTCAATTTCTTCGGAAATCTGCAATGCGGTGCGACGTTTTGTGCCCTTAAAGGCCATATGTTCAAGCATATGGGAGATGCCGTTGATATCGGGCGTCTCGTTGCGTGCGCCAACATCGACCCACGCCCCAAGCGCCACCGACTGCACATGATCAAGGCGGTCAGTTGCGACAATCATCCCATTGTCAAGCTGGGTGAGCTCGACTGTCATATAGATATACTCCTGTGTTTCAATTCATATCCTGACGTCATATGCATCTCAGGCCGCACGCCGATTATTGCGGACATGCGCCATCAAGGCGCTCACATCATTGGACATGGGTTCGACCTTCTCAGGCCGGTCATATAGATCAGACAGGCGCGGGGGCAAGTCCGGATAAATACCCGATGCCTGTTTAACAGCGTCCGGGAACTTCGCCGGATGGGCCGTCGCCAAGGCAATCATCGGCACCGATGTATCACGGTTGCATTTGCGCCCGGCCACAATGCCAATCACCGAATGCGGATCAACCAGTTCACCCGTGGTCGCCAGCACATCCTTGATCGCCGCCCGGGTTTCATCGTCGCTCAGGCGGTACCCGTCAAAATGTTCCCGTGCGCGGGCAAACTGGCCCTGCGACATTTCCATAACCCCGGTTTCACGGAATTTGGTCAGCATCTCGGCGATTGCAAGGCCATTGCGGTCATAAAGGTCAAACATCAACCGTTCAAAATTCGAACTGACCTGAATATCCATCGATGGGCTGATCGACGGCTCAACGCCTTCCATCTTCATCACGCCGGTTTCGAAAAAGCGGGCCAGAATGTCATTGCGATTGGCCCCGACAACAAACTGTTTGATCGGAAGCCCCATCTGCATCGCGGCGTAACCGGCATAGACATTGCCAAAGTTCCCCGACGGCACCGAGAACGATATTTCACGATCTGGCGATCCCATCTGCGCCCCGGCCCAGAAATAATAGGCGATCTGGCACATGATGCGCGCCCAGTTGATCGAATTGACCGCCGACAGATTAACATCGTCACGGAACCCATGATCGTTAAACAGCGCCTTGACCAGATCCTGACAATCATCAAACGATCCTTCGACCGCAAGGTTATGCACATTGTCTGACAGGATGGTCGTCATCTGACGACGCTGAACTTCGGAAACGCGGCCTTTCGGATGCAGGATGAAAATATCGATATTGTCCCGATCGCGGCAGGCCTCAATCGCGGCCGACCCGGTATCACCCGACGTCGCGCCGACAATCGTGATGCGTTCCCCGCGTTTGGCCAAAACATGATCAAACAAGCGGCCAACCACCTGAAGCGCATAGTCCTTAAACGCCAGCGTCGGACCATGGAAAAGTTCCATCACCCAATCATTGGCACCAAGCTGTTTAAGCGGCGCCACCGCTTTGTGATCAAACCCGGCATAGGTATCTTCAAGGATGGCTTTAAGCGCATCATCATCAACCGATCCGGTGGTAAACGGCTGAATTACTTTATAAGCAACTTCGGCATAGGTCAGCGTTCGCAGCGCACGAATGTCATCCGCGGTGAACGTCGGCCAGGATTCAGGCACATACAATCCACCATCGCGGGCCAGGCCAGCTAAAAGGACATCATCAAACTGCAAAACGGGGGCGGTTCCCCGCGTGCTGACATAACGCACGACGCTTGCTCCTGAATTGGGCTTTATCACAACATTCAGGCAACTTTATCCCCTACGGACAAAGTCATCCAAACCCCGAGTTTTTGAGGGGAACAGCCGCCATAGTCAAGGGCCAATCGGACAGATCAAATATGCCTTGCCCAATATCACGCAAAGCCATGCGATCCATGCCTAATCGTCAAGCTCGATCCCATGTTCCTTAAGCTTGGCCTCGGCGCGGGCCGCCCGACGAACCACCGTGCGATAGTTGTTAAGCAGAATCCGCAGAATCGCCTTGATGAAACGATCCGATGCCGCCATCTTTTTTTCGAACGTCTGGCGATTGATCGCAATTAAAACAGTACGTTCGCATGCACGCGCCGATGCCATACGCGGCTGATTATCAACAAGCGCCAGCTCGCCAAAAAGGCCCCCGGCCTCGATCGAGCCAAGAACGACTTCTTCATCGCCATTTATGGTCTTATAGATTTCGACCCGGCCTTCCTGCACGACATAGGCCGCACTTCCCGGTTTTCCTTCCCGAAAAATGACCTGATCGGCGATATAAACCTGCCGATCCATGACTTTCTTGTTGCCGTCGGTTATTCCCATGACACATCCGGGAAAAAGGAAAAGAAAATCAGGCTGTATGCCTTTGCCTAACCGCGCCTATCTACGCGCAAAGCAGCATGAATGCTAGCAGATAAGCCCGGCCATTCAATCAGTTTTAGCCAATCAGTTTCAGCGGCCATACCTGTCTTGCACATGCGCCTTAAACGCCGCCACACCCAAAGGTTTGCCGGTTGCCTCGATCAAAATTTCGTCGGTTGATTTGCTTGATGCCTTGGCGTGAATATTCTTGCCAAGCCAGGTCATCAACGGTGCGAAATCACCCTGCGCCAACGCCCCCGGAATTTCCGGCTGCGCCTTTTTGGCAGCGGCAAAAATCTGGGCTGCGGCCATCGCCCCCATTGTATAGGTCGGGAAATACCCCCACGACCCTGATGGCCAGTGGATATCCTGCAAACAGCCGTTCGCGTCATCTGGCGGCGTAATGCCCAAAAGTTTCCCCATCATCTCGTTCCAGGCGCCTGGCAGATCGGCAAGCTTCATATCGCCTTCGATCAAGGCCCGTTCCAGACGATAGCGCAAGATCACATGCGCCGGATAGGTCACCTCGTCGGCGTCAACGCGAATAAGCCCCGGTTCGACACGGGTATAAAGACGATGCAGGTTCTGCGCGTTCCATGCACTGTCATCACCGCCAAAGGCCGCCTTGAAAACCGGCCCGGCATAGGTCAGAAATTCTTCCGAACGGCTGGCCTGCATTTCCACCAGCAAGGACTGGCTTTCATGCATTGTCATACCGCGCGCCTTGCCGACCGGCTGATTACGCCAATCCGTCGGCAGCCCGCGTTCATACATGGCATGTCCGGTTTCATGCAGAACCCCCATGATCGCCGAGGTAAAATCAGCCTCGTCATAACGCGTCGTGATGCGCACATCATCGGGGATACCGCCACAGAACGGATGGTGCGAGATATCCAGACGGCCATGGTTAAAATCAAAACCAACCGCCTTCATCAGATCAAGGCCAACCTTGTTCTGAACCGAAATCGGAAACGGTCCATTTGGCGCGACCGGGGCCTTTTCGGCCTTTTGGCGTTCGATCACATCGCGGGTAAAGGACGGCAGGAAAGCTTCAAGTTCCGCAAACAAACTATCAACCCGCTCTGATCGCATCATCGGATCATATTGATCCAGCAACGCATCATAAACCGATGTGCCCAATGCGTCGGCTTTGGCCTTGCCGGTCTCGATCGACAAATCAAGCACGGTCTGAAGTTTGGGCAAAAGACCGGCAAAATCATTATCAGCCCGCGCACCACGCCAGGCCACCTCGCACGAGGTCGCGGCAAGCGACATCTTTTCCACCAGATCGGATGGCACCGCCGTGCCATGCACCCAGTTGCGTTTCATTTCCGCCAGATTGGCCGCCTGCCAGTCATCCAGGCTTTCGCCTTCGGCCGCTTTGATCAGATCGCCGATATCAGGCGCATTGACCAATTCATTGGCCATAACGTCAAGGGCGGCAAGCTGTTCTGACCGCGCATTTGCCCCGCCATTTGGCATCATCGACGCCATGTCCCAATGCAACATCTCGCCAATACCGGACAATGTGTTGATCCGGCGAAAACGGGATTCAAGTGATTTATAGGCGTCGGTCATGGGAACTCCTGTTCGATGGAACCGGAAAACGGGGAAACACGAAACGCGCGCCATCCGGCAAGGTTTCGAAAAGGAAAAATATCATCGCACCGCATCCCCCAACACATCGGGAGTGCGATGATCAGCTATGAGCTGGCGACATCGTCCTTCGGGCGGCGATGATAAAGAACAAAGATCACAATCAGCGACAGCGCCAAGCTGTACCATGTGATCGCATATTGAAGATGGCTGTTGGGCAAATCAACTTTTGCCTGCCCGCCAATCGGCAATCCGCCGGGTACTGGGGTCTCGTCAAGTTCAAGATAGTACCGGGTGGCAAGTTCGGTGCCGCTGTCTTCGGCCATGGCATCGACATCGACAAAGAACCACTGGTTTTTCAACGGCTCGTTTTCAGGCTGCACCCAATGTTTAACCTGTGGCAGGCGCAACACACCGGTAACACGCACGACATCTTCAATCACGCTTTCGGGGCGGGTGGCCGGATCACGATAATCCTGGGGCACCCAACCACGATTGATCAAAATGACACTGCCATCCGCCTGTTCAAGCGGGGTGATCAAATGAAAACCAACATTGCCACGCCGTGTGCGCGCCATCAGATGCATTTCCTGATCGTTCAGGAAGCGCCCCTCGGCAAAGGCCGAACGAAACGCCATCGCCGGGTCCGGGGTCTGTGTTAACGGCACCGCAATCGGCGGCTTTTCTGCCTGGGTATGACGTTCATTGATCAGGTTCTGTTTCCAGAACAATCGGTCAACCTGCCAGGATCCAAGCCCAATAAGAATAACAAGGGCAAGGCTAACAGAGATTTTCATCGCGATACTGGGGCGTGTCGTCAGAAGGGGCATCTTAATCAGTTCAATCCTGTTCGGAGGTCGGCCGGTGGCGATATTGCAGCGCCACCATGAGGCCTTTTAGCGGCCGCAGCAAGGCAAGTGTTACCCCCATGATGGTCGGAAACCACAGCACAGCATGCAGCCATAAAGGCGGCATATAGGTCATTTCGACCCACAAGGCCAGCGGCACCACCACAAAACCAAGAATGAAGATGATGAAAATAGCCGGACCATCACCCGCGTCATGACCGCGCAGCTCAAGTCCGCAATGATCGCAGGTCTCACGCACGGTAAGAAAGCCTGAAAACAGCTTTCCCCCGCCGCAACGGGGGCATTTGCATGCCAACCCGGTGCGGATGGGGGAAAGTGCTGGATAGTAATCCATGGTCATTGGTTGACCGGGTCCTTTTTATTCGCCGCCCCAGATATAAACGGCAAAGAACAGGAACAACCAGACAACGTCAACAAAGTGCCAATACCAGGCTGCCGCTTCGAGGCCAAAGTGATGATCCGGTTTGAAACCGCCCTTGATCGCCCGCCCAAGGCAAACAGCCAGGAACACCGTACCGACAAAAACATGGAAGCCGTGGAAACCGGTCGCCATATAGAAAGTCGATGAATAGATGCCATCGGCAAAACCGAATGCAGCGTGGCTGTATTCATAAGCCTGCAGGCACAGGAAGATGACGCCAAGACCAACCGTGATGGCAAGCCCCAGAACCAGATCCTTTTTCTTGCCTTCGATGCAGGCATGATGCGCCCAGGTAAGGGTACAGCCCGACAACAGCAAGATCAGGGTATTGATAAACGGCAAATCCCACGGATCAAGAACTTCAACACCGGCTGGCGGCCATTCGGTCACCCCCGGGCTAAAGACCACAAACGCGTTGTGGAAAAACGCCCAGAAGAAGGCGACAAAGAACATCACCTCTGATGCGATGAACAACGACATGCCATAGCGCAATCCGATCTGCACAACCTTGTTGTGATAGATACTGGACTCACTGATAACGTTGCTCCACCAACGGAACATCACAAACAGGATCCCCGCCAGGCCAAGTCCGGCCAGCCAGAAATCCGTCGGCGCACGATCCGAATGCATGAACATAACCATGCCACCGGTAAACAGACCTGCCGACGTCGCAGCCACCAACGGCCACGGGCTCGGGTCTACCAGATGGAATGGATGTTTCTGAGCGTGATCACTCATTCCTCGCCCCCCTCAATCCTCACAAATGAAACCTTTAAAGCTCTCTTCATTAGAAACACGGGAAAAATCCCTAGCCTCCCTGTCTTTCGTCGCTGTCCGGACCTTCGACCGATGCTTCAGCCCGATAGAAGGTATAGGACAGGGTAATGGTCTTAACGTCCTGGGTATTCAAATCCTCGGCAATCGCCGGATCGACATAGAAACTGACCGGCATATCAACACGCTGACCGGGTTGCAGTGTCTGTTCATCAAAACAGAAACAGGCAATTTTACTAAAATACTGCCCGGCTTTCAGCGGCGTAACATTGTAAACCGCCTGACCGGTGATCGGTTTAACCGACATGTTTTCAGCCGTATAATGCGCAAGGTTATCCTGCCCCAGATGCACCGTCATTTCGCGCTGTTCAGGCTTGAACTGCCAGGGAAGCTTGGAATTCACATCGGCATTGAACCGAATTTTGATGGTTTTCTCAGACACATCCACCGGGGCCTCGGTTGCCACCTGTGTGGTGCCGCCATATCCGGTCACCTGACAAAACAATGCGTAAAGCGGAACCGACGCATAAGACAAACCAATCATGCCGCCCACAACGGCGACACAGCCCAGCAACACACGCGTGTTACGTACCTTGGTTTTGTCCGTATGCTTCTGATCAGCCATATGTGCCCTAGCTCATCTTAAGAATGGTGATGGCAAAAAACAGAACCGACAAACCGCCAAGAATAACCAGAAACACCCAGTTCTTTTTGCGGCGTTTGGCGTAAAATACGTCAAGTTCGGCTTTGGTCATTTTAGGATCGCTCATACCAGATACCCCTTGATCCAGATATCGGCGACCATCGCGCCAAACAGGACAAACAGATATAAGATCGAATAGCCAAACATCTTCTGCGGGGCTTTTTCCTCGGCATTGCGCAGCACGCGAATGGCATGGCGCAAGAACCAAAGCCCGGTCAAAACGGCGGTAACACCATAAAAAACACCCAGCAATCCGGTCGCAACCGGCACCAGGGTGATCGGCACCAGCAAAACCGTATAGATCAGCATCTGTTTTTTAGTGGCCGCTTCACCGGCCACAACCGGCATCATCGGCACGCCGACCTTGGCATAATCACCACAGCGGAACAAAGCCAGCGCCCAGAAATGCGGCGGCGTCCACATAAAGATAATCAAAAACAGCGCAATCGAATTGATATCAATCCCGCCGGTTACCGACGCCCAGCCGATCATCGGGGGAAATGCCCCGGCGGCACCGCCAATAACAATATTCTGTGGTGTGCTGCGTTTAAGCCACATCGTGTAAACGAAAACGTAAAACGCAATCGACAGTGCCAAAAGGGCCGCTGCCGCAAAATTGATGGCAACCGCCATCACGGTCACGGAAACGATGGATAACGCAATCCCCAGCGAAAGCGCCTCGTCGGCGGGCACTCGGCCTGCCGGGATCGGGCGGTTCTGGGTGCGTTTCATGTGGATATCAATATCGCGGTCGTACCACATATTGATCGATGCCGCGGCACCACTGGCCACCGCAATACAGGCAATCGCAACCAGCGCCAAAAACGGGTGAATATACCCCGGTGCGATCAAAAGACCCACTGCACCAGTAAAGACCACAAGGGACATCACACCGGGTTTAAGCAATGCAATATAGTCGCGCACTTCCGATACCGGCAATGCAGCAACACGATCAATTGCAAGAGTCTGTTGGGCGGCCTGCTTGGTCATAAAATTCTGGTCTTCTCTCTCTCGGGGCGGTCGTATGTTCCCCGCCGGAAATACCGGCGGGGAACGCAAGATCAGATCAATTACTTGATGCGCGGCAGTTCGTCAAAGGTATGGAACGGCGGCGGCGAGCTGACGGTCCATTCCAACGTATCCGCACCTTCCCCATATGGGTTTGCTTCGGCCTTCTTGCCACGGATAAAGGCATGCGCCACTACCCCGATAAAGAAGATCGTTGCTGCGAAGGAAAGATACGCACCATAGGATGAAACCAGGTTCCAGCCTGCAAACGCATCCGGGTAATCGGCATACCGACGCGGCATACCGGCCAAGCCCAGGAAGTGTTGCGGGAAGAACGTCAGGTTCACACCGATAAAGAACAGCCAAAAGTGAATTTTGGCGCCAAGATCGGAAATCTCGTAACCCGACATTTTGCCAAACCAGTAATAGAACCCGGCAAAGATCGAGAACAAGGCCCCCAGCGACAGAACATAGTGGAAATGCGCGACGACAAAATAGGTATCGTGCAACGGCAAATCCATGCCCGAATTGGCCAAAATCACACCGGTCACACCACCAACGGTGAACAGGAAGATAAAGCCAATCGCCCAAAGCATCGGTGCGCGCAGGGTGATGGAACCACCCCACATGGTCGCAATCCACGAAAAGATTTTAACCCCGGTCGGCACCGCAATCACCATCGTCGCCGCGGTGAAATACGCCCGGGTGTCAACATCAAGACCAACGGTATACATGTGATGTGCCCACACGATGAAACCGACAACACCAATCGCAACCATCGCATAGGCCATGCCCAGATAACCAAACACCGGCTTGCGCGAGAAGGTCGAAATAATGTGGCTGACGATGCCAAAGCCCGGCAAAATCATGATGTAAACTTCTGGATGACCAAAGAACCAGAACAGATGCTGATACAGGATCGGGTCCCCACCGCCAGCCGGATTAAAGAAATCCGTGCCAAAATTACGGTCGGTCAGCAGCATGGTGATCGCGCCACCAAGAACCGGCACCGCCAGCAAAAGCAGGAACGCCGTTACCAGCATTGACCAGGCAAACAACGGCATTTTGTGCAGGGTCATCCCCGGCGCACGCATGTTGAAGATGGTGGTGATAAAGTTCACCGCGCCCAGGATCGAACTGGCACCGGCAAGGTGCAGCGCAAAGATGGCCATATCAACAGATGCATCCGGATGCCCGATCACGCTCGAAAGCGGCGGATAAACCGTCCAGCCGGTCCCAGCACCACTGCCGACAACCGCCGACAGCAACAACAGGATGAACGCCGGAACGAGCAGCCAGAAAGAAATGTTATTCAGACGCGGGAACGCCATATCCGGCGCACCGATCATGATCGGCACGAACCAGTTGCCAAAACCGCCGATCATCGCGGGCATCACCACGAAGAACACCATGATCATGCCATGCGCGGTGACAAGCACGTTAAAGAACTGGTGATCCTCGATGATCTGGGTCCCCGGATGGGCCAGTTCCATACGGAACCAAACCGAAAACGCCCCCCCGATCAAACCGGCAAATATCGAAAAGATCAGATACAGCGTACCGATATCCTTGTGGTTGGTAGAAAGGAACCAACGCGCAAAGAAACCGGGCATGTGATCATCATGCGAATGGGTGTCAGCGTGAGCCATAAATCTCTCCCTCACTCTGCCGAAGCTACGGAAACCGACGACGGCAAATCAACCGACGCAAATTTCTCCTGGGCCGTGGCGACCCATGCTTCATATTCTTCCATGGTTACGGCCTTGACCGATATCGGCATGTAGGCGTGATTAACACCGCACAATTCCGAACACTGACCATAGAAAGTGGTGCCTGCATACTCACCTGGAATGCGGGTCCAGGTTTCGTTCAGGCGGCCGGGCACTGCATCAAGCTTGATAAACAGCGACGGCATGGCCCAGTTATGGATCACATCGTCTGATGTCATGATCAGGCGGATATTGGTGTCAACCGGCAATACAACAGGGTTGTCCACATCCAAAAGGCGCATCTTGCCTTCGGCAACGGCGGTTTCCTCGTCGATCATAAGAGAATCGAACGTGAAATTGCCACTGTCGGGATATTCATAGGTCCAATACCACTGCTTGCCGATGATTTTAAGCGTCATATCGGCATCTTCGACGCGGTCTGCAAAATAAAGCAAACGGAACGACGGAATCGCGATAATCAACAGAATCAGCACCGGCGCCACAGTCCATACGATTTCAAGAAGCGTATGGTGGGTGGTTTTGGACGGGGTTGGATTCCGTTTCCGGCTAAAGCGGAAAAGAACATAAAGCAACAATAGCAGGACGATCACCGTAACGATGGTCATCAGCCATGTCAGAAGAATAAAGAAATCATGGCCCTGCACAGCCACAGGCGATACCGGGTCTTGAAGACCCAGTTGCCATGGCTCAGGCTGACCAACCGCGGCAACCGCGGTACTATCCAGTCCGGTCAGGACTGCCAATCCCAGCAAAAGAATGGGAAACAGCATCTTGATCGACATGCGAATCTGCCCCCTCGCAATACATCTCAAGGCAATTTGCCTGCAGGAAAGTTACATCGTAACCATCACCATATACGAACATAGCGGAGAGTTCGTTTACCGAAAAGGCATGCCGTGATGATTCAACCATAAATCGGTATCACCATCAGGGTCGCGACATAACATCAGACAAACCTAATTTTAAACCCTCATGCACTGCGGCACAACGGTATGTGCAGGCAAATAGCCTATCTTCACGACCTGTTCCAGAAAAAACCTCGCTGCGTTGCACAAAAATATTACTTGTCCTTTCAGGAATTTAGCGCCGTGGTTCAAATCTTTTATAAGTCCAAACGCCTATCCCTGCGATAGAAATCCTGCCATTATTGATCGCGCAGCGCCATCATACCTTCGTTTGCTGCCACGCAGCAGATGACCGTAAAATATCCATCGCGCGACGATAACCGCAGGTAAAATCATCATTTTAATACGCGTTTATCGCCGTCTTCGAAACGACGCGACAATCGCCCCCCCGGCCAAGGGCAAAATTCAGCCCTTATCGACAGGTAAAATCATCCCGATCAAGGATTTACCAATTCCGAGTCGGCGCACCTGCTGTCATCCATTTAGAGACGCCGATCCTTTTTACAATTCCGAGCATCAATTTCATCGGCCGCACCGCACAAAGGTTGATAATCCCTGTAATCTCTGAGATTGTCACCACAAGGGGCCTGCCGGATCTGTTGTGCACCGGCTTCCCGTTTCCGGGACACAAAGACAACATAAAAACGCACATACGCCTTTAATTGCGGGATTTTCCCCCCAATATTCAGGATAATGGAATCAATCGACTATTCGTTTGGTCGCAGATAATCTATGCTAAAGTATTGTTTATTCTGTCTTTTTGTAGGGTAATCTCTATCATCTGGGCAGAATTACCGTGACGTTTCAGATCGAGGTTCGCTCTATGTCCCGCCAAGAAAGCAAAAAGCTTTTCACCGCAGAGCTCCGGCTGCTTAACAAGCTGGAAACGATGAGTGATATCGTCTCCATGCCATTCCCCACAGCGATCCCCGATAGTGGTGGTGAAGGTGGCGGCGGGCAGGATTTATCGACGCTCCACAGCGCCATCGAGGATTTGAAACTCGAGCTTCTTTCCGACATCCGCACCATGATGGCAGAACAAAAGAAGCTTCATGCTGAGCAAATCGGCGATGATGATCAGCAGGATGCGCGCAAAGAGCTTCGGATGCTCAAAACTGAAATTCGCGCGCTGGCCAATTCGATTCAGGAAACCAAGCGCGAAATCGCCGCCCTTTATACCGCGCCTGACGATGACGGCGGCACACGCCTGAACATTGTCAAAGGCGAGCTTGATTCTGTTGTCGCCGCCACCGAGGATGCCACAGCAAACATCCTTGAAACCGTCGAAAAAATCGATGCCGTGGCCCATAACATCCGCTCCGCAGCCCCTGATGACTATACGCAAGGACTGGCCGACGACATTGTCGATCTGGTCGTTAAGGTCTTCGAGTCTTGTAACTTCCAGGATTTGACCGGCCAACGCATCACCAAAGTCGTCAACACCATGAAATATATCGAGGAACGCGTCACCCGCGTGATCGAAATTTGGGGCGATGACGATTTTGCTGAATTCGAAGTACCTGCCGATCCAAAAGGCTTGGACAATCTCGACAAAACGGTGACCCGCGCACCGGAAAATGTCCAACGCGTCAATCAGGACGAAGTCGATCAGATTTTCTCGCAAGACGAAATCGACGCTTTGTTCGACTGATCACCAACCGATTGCGCAGCGATCCCAGAACAACAAAGCCTGCCGGTTTCGGCAGGCTTTTTCTGTGGAAAAGTGTAACCACAATCCGGATCAGGCGTGACCGGCTTCACCCGACAAAAGTTCCGGCGCGAAACCAAGCTTGCCAAAGGCGCGTTCCCATTTGTCTTCGCAATCCGTATCGAACAACAAATCGGCATCCGCATCAACATGCAGCCAGCCATTGGCCAGAATTTCGTTTTCAAGCTGCCCACTGCGCCATCCGGCATAGCCCAGCGCAAGGATGCTGCTTTTCGGGCCTTCGCCAAGTGCGATCTGTTCAAGAATATCAACCGTTGCCGTCACCGAAACACCCGGATCGACATGAAGGGTCGCATCATTTGAAAAATCGGTGCTGTGCAAAACAAACCCGCGCCCGCTTTCAACCGGTCCCCCGAAATGGACCTGAATATCGGCAATGGTCGGTGCCGGGCGAACAATGCCAAGCTGTTCAATCAATTCAGGAAACGTGATGCTGTCGATCAGGCGGTTAACCACCAATCCCATCGCACCATCTTCGTTATGGGCACAGATATAGACCACGCTTTGCGAGAAACGGGGGTCGCGCATGCCCGGCATCGCGATCAGCAGCTTCCCTTCCAGATATTCGCCCGTGTGATCAAGAATTCCCATTTTCAAACTTTTCCTGTTTCATTCACGCAAAGCCTAACGCGATCCGTCGCATATTACCATCGAAAGCCCGCCCCGATTGCCACCGTCATAAAATGATATTGATCAACGACGCAAGCTGTCACTGCTTTACATATAGGATCATGACAGGCAATCGACAGGCAAAAACCGAGAAAAATAACGCCCCCTTGCATCACCTCTGCCCGATCAAGGATCATGACACGCCCCGGTAACGCAGTCGTGCCTTGCATCAATCATCATCCGGGATTAGCCATCGACACATGGCACAAGACCCGGTTTTGTGCCATATCCACAAATAACAAAACGTGCCTGAATACCAATAAGGACCTCGCCCGTGTTTCGATCCCTGATTATCGCCCTTGGCCTGTTTATGATCGCCCTTGTTGCGCCGGGCGCAAACGCGCAAACCGCCGCCAGCACCTGGGTGAACGAAGATTTTGCCTCGGTCCGGCTGATCAGCGCGCGCAAAACCATTGGCGGTCAAAACGAACTGCGGCTTGGGCTTGAATTTGAACTGCAGCCAGATTGGAAAATCTATTGGCGCAGTGCCGGTGATGCCGGTTTCCCGCCCCAACTTGACTGGTCCGGATCCACCAATATTACGGACGGTGAAATCCGCTGGCCTGCGCCGCATCGCTTTTCGATCTTCGGGCTCGAAACATTTGGCTACAAAGATCACATCATCCTGCCGATTGATGTTCCGATCGCCGACCCGGCACAAACCGTACAGATCAAACTCGATATTGACTATCTGGTCTGTAGCGACGTCTGCATCCCGGCATCCGCGCATTTCGATCTTGATATTCCGGCCAGCACGCCGGGCAATGCAACCGATATTGGTGCTGGCACCGGTATCAGCCCTTACGCCCACGACATCGAAAAATTCGCATCCCAAGTGCCGCTTCGCGGTGCCAACCTGCCAATGTCGGTTACCGATATCTGGCAATCAGCCGGTGACAATGGCCCGGCCTTGAATGTGGCTGTATCGGGCCTGGACACTGCGTCGGATGCCCCCGTCGAAATCCTGATCGAAGGCAACACCCGGCTTGGTTTTGGCGTACCAACCCCGATGGGAATATCGGGCGCACAAGACGCCGCAACACAATTTCAAATACCGATCTATGGCCTAAAAGATGATCAAACCACGATTGGCGATGATGTCATCGTCACCGTCATTCAGGGCCCGCTGGCAATCGAACAGGATCGCAGCATCGCCGCGTCCCCGACCAGTATTGCCAATGACAGCGCCCCCCCCAGCCAAAGCGCAATAGCGCAAAATGCCACAACCAGCCTTTGGCTTTTGGGCGGGTTGGCACTTTTGGGCGGGTTCATCCTGAATTTCATGCCCTGCGTTTTGCCGGTCCTGTCGATCAAGGTCATGTCGGCAATGAAAGCACAGGCCGCCGAACGCAGCGCCACCCGGCGGGGTTTCCTTGCCAGTGCGGCCGGGATCATCACGTCTTTCTGGCTGATTGCGGCCGTCCTGATCGCGATCAAACTGGCAGGCGGCACGATTGGCTGGGGCATTCAGTTCCAACAACCGCTTTTCCTGACCGTCATGACGATCATTGTCGCCCTGTTTGCGTTCAATATGTGGGGCTTGTTCGAAATTGGTGGCGCATCCGAACTTGGCAATGCTGCCAATGATGCCATCACAACACAGGAACGCGGTGGAAATCATCTCGGCGGGCATTTCCTGACCGGGATGTTTGCCACCCTGCTTGCCACCCCCTGCTCGGCACCGTTTCTGGGCACGGCTGTCGGCTTTGCCTTGGCGGGCAGCACTTTTGACATCCTGTGGATCTTTAGCCTGCTGGGTGTTGGCCTTGCCACCCCCTACCTTGTCATTGCCGCCCGGCCGGAACTTGCCCGCCTGCTGCCCAAGCCGGGGCGCTGGATGGGCCTTGTAAAGGCCGTACTTGGCCTTGCACTGGCGGCAACGGCTGTTTGGCTCCTGTCGGTGCTGGCGGTTCAAATTGGCATGGGTGGGGCGATTACCGTTGGTATGATGCTTGTCGTTGCCGGTATCCTGTTATGGGCACGCCACCGCACCACTGTTCCGAAACGCAAACTGACCTTTGGCATGCTTGCATCCCTTGGCGTTCTGGCGGCCCTGTTCGCACCGGGGTTTTCAACCGTCCCGGCCCGGGATAAACCATCCGATATCGCACAATCAGGGGGGCTTGCCTGGCAGCCCTTTGAACCGACCGAAATTGCGCAATATGTCGCGGATGGCAAAACAGTTCTGGTCGATATCACGGCACAATGGTGCGTCAGTTGTCAGGTGAACAAAAAACTGGTTCTTGAAACCACTGAAATAGGCGACGCCTTAAATCAGGATAACATCATCCTGATGCAAGGCGACTGGACCCGCCCCGACCCGGTCATTGCCAATTATCTGGCCGGTTACGGGCGCTATGGCATCCCGTTTAATGCCGTCTTTGGCCCGGGGGCTGACACCGGAATTTTGCTGTCTGAACTACTTGGCACACAGGAAGTTCTGAATGCGCTGGCAACCGCGACGGGCAACACCGACCTTGCCAAAAAGTGATTTGATCCTCATCTCTGCGGGAAGACATAAACGGTGACAATGATTTGAAACCTTCGAAACAGTTGCGGATGTGTTTGTAGATCGATCCGATTTACTGTTTGATGGCGTTATCAATCCACCACAAAAAGGGCAGCAATCAAGCCGCCCGTATGACGGAGAAAACCCCAATGACCATCGAAGTCGGCAGTAAACTTCCCGAAGTAACCCTTTTCCGTGCCACCGCTGACGGCCCCGAAGCCGTTAACACCAAAGAATTTTTCGCCGGTCGCAAGGTTGTTGTCTTTGCTGTTCCGGGCGCTTTTACGCCGACCTGTTCAGCCAAACATCTGCCGGGCTTCGTCGCCAATGCCGAAGCCATCAAGGCAAAGGGTGTTGATGAAATCGTCTGCCTGGCATCGAATGACGCATTCGTCATGAATGCTTGGGCCAAAGCCGAAAATGCCGGTGATAACATCACCATGCTGTCAGATGGCGATCTGGCCTTTGTCAGCAAAACCGGCCTTGAACTTGATCTGACCGGCCGTGGCCTTGGCAAACGCGCCAACCGTTTTGCCATGATCGTCGATGATGGCAAAGTCACCGATCTTGCCGTTGAAGAACCGGGTGCATTTGACGTTTCCAACGCCGAAACGGTCCTTGCTAAACTCTGATCTGCTTGCAGGCTGACCCTAAGACTGTAAAACCCAAAAAGCTCCGCAGGATTCTGCGGAGCTTTTTATTTTGGCATTCAGCGATTTGCGATTATCGCGGCAACAAAATCGGAATTGGATCCGACCGTTTGTCATAATCGCATTCGAATGTCGGGTTGGTATGTTTGGCAATGAAATGCACAACACCTTCCCTGAAATCCGACTTGATCGGGGACCAGCTCATGAAGACGCCGCCGCGATTATCATATTCGCGAATGTCGCGATCGCGGAACAATTCACTAAAACTGTGACCTAAATCTTCGGTCGCCCCCGCGACCAGCCAGGATGGCTTCATCCCGCCATGCCAAAGCAAATACACACCCCCGACACCATCAAGTTTCAGCTCGCTGAAATCATCGATCATGAACAGGCGATAATAATCACCACGCGGGCTTTTTCGCCATTTAATATCTTGTGCTTTCGGTTGGCGGAGACCGCCAAGTGACCAGAGTCCCATCTCTTCCTCCAAGCATGCCAAAATGCGCGCAACTGGCTGTTACACGCATCCCAACGCAGCTCTTATTCTTATGGGTATTACGATACCATACAAACTGTAAACGTAAGGTTGACAGCCATCGTTCTAACGGAATGCGTAAAACCTTATTCTTATGCAAGGCTTTGTCCGAGTTTCCAACCTAGATGCATGATTTATTTGTCATTTTTGAACAATTAGTCAAACAATTTATCAATATCATCCTGGCTAATTCCAGCACCTTCAAGCTGTGGCCCGTTCAAAAGATCGTCGTCTTCGTGTTTTTGGGGGGCATCCTCGCCTTCAGGAACCGGCAGATCGGCAAAGGCATCTTCGCCCCAAATCGAAATCATGTTGTGGACGCGTTCCTCAACGAAGGCAAGTGTCGCGACAACCTTGTTGATCCGTTGCCCGGTGATGTCTTGAAAGTTACAGGATTCAAAAATCTTGGTCACAATGAACGCAATCTGTTCGACGTGATCCGTCACAAACTCGCTTTGTGACGAGTTTTTCAGCGTCATCGCCAAATCATCAATCTGTTCTGCGGATTCAAGGATCGTATGGGTTGCCATTTCCGTATCCTTGACGATCGCGTCAAGTTCGGTCGTAGCACTGACAAGGCGGTCATCCTCTACTTTGGGATGGCGCAATGATGCGATTTGCATCTTGGCCTTATGAATATGATCATTCATTTCCGCGATCTGCGTTCGGATCAATTCAAGATCATCATGATCAGGTTCCGACGCACCGGGACGATTGGCGTGCGTAAAATTACTGCTAACCGGCTCTGGCAAGACATCAAGCGGCGCGTCGTCGGATGCGGATGGCACCTCGGCCGGGGCCGCAACAACCGTGCCGCCCGACTGCACAGCATTGCGCAACTGTGCGACTTCGGAACGAAGCGCACGAATTTCGTCAAGAACGGCCTGACTGATCCCCGCCACCTCGGCAACCGGCGCGGGTGATGCTTCTCCGGCACCGATGCCGCTTTCCAGCGTCGGGTCAAAAAATGACTCTGACCAATCCTCGACCACACCACCCGAACGCTCTTTTAAACGACGTTCTGCGGTGAAAACCTTCTGCACGCAACGTGACATAGTTGACTTCAACCCTCCGGCAACGGGCATAAACCCGATCCCCTTACCTCGAACCATCTACCCCCGTGGTGCGATGATCTCTTTTAAATGAGTATAAGGGGCCAAATTGCAACAAGTCCAATGCGTTTCATGTCCAAGTCTTTGAAAAAGAACACCCCGATCATATGACCGGGGTGTCTTCAACTGAAATGTTGCACAAAAAATCAGACCGTTTCAGGCATCCAGCGCAAAACCGGCTTTCTCGCCGCCGCCGTTTCATCAAGACGACGACGCGGGGTCAAATACGGCGCATTCTTAAAGAATTCCGCATCCCCGGCTTGGGCCTTGGCAACCAATGACAGAACCGCATCACAGAACTGATCAATCGATTCTTTGGTTTCCGTCTCGGTCGGCTCAATCAGCAACGCCCCATGAACGACCAGCGGGAAATACATGGTCATCGGGTGGAAACCCTCGTCGATAATCGCCTTGGCAAGATCAAGTGTCGAAACACCGGTATCTTTCAGGAAGCGATCGTCAAACAGGGCTTCATGCATGCAATACCCCGGGAAGGCGACGCTGAGTTTGTCTTTCAAACGCGCCAACAGGTAATTGGCATTAAGCACCGCATCACCCGATACCTGACGCAAACCGTCGGCACCATGGCTTTTCATATAGGCAAGTGCGCGAATGAACATGCCCATCTGACCGTGGAAGCCCTTCAGACGGCCAAACGGCTTGGTGCCGTCTTTTTCGTCTGCGGTTTCCACCAGTTTGAAGCCGTCTGTGGTTTTGACCACATAGGGGATCGGGGCAAACGGTGCCAAGGCATCGGAAAACACAACCGGCCCGGAACCCGGTCCACCGCCGCCATGCGGGGTCGAAAAGGTTTTATGCAGGTTGATATGCATCGCATCAATGCCAAGATCGGCCGGGCGAACACGGCCGACAATGGCGTTGAAATTCGCACCATCGCAGTAAAAATAACCGCCTGCCGCATGGACCAGATCGGCAATCTTGCGTACATCGCGCTCAAACAAACCACAGGTATTCGGATTGGTCAGCATGATACCGGCAACATCATCGCCAAGCTTGGCTTCGAATGCGGCCAGATCAACACGGCCTTCTTCGGTGGCGGGGATCATGTCAACGGTAAAGCCACAGGCCGCTGCCGTTGCCGGGTTGGTCCCATGGGCCGATTCCGGCACCAGAACGCGACGGCGATTTTCACCCCGTGCGTCAAGGGCCGCACGGATCGCCATCATGCCACACAGCTCGCCCTGTGCGCCCGATGCGGGCGACATGGCAATGGCGGGCATGCCGGTCAAAACCAGCAACCAATGTGCGCATTGATCAATCAGTTCCAATGCGCCCTGAACCGTGCTTTCGGGTTGCATCGGATGCAGGTCGGCAAGACCTGAAAAACGGGCAACTTTTTCGTTCAGGCGCGGATTGTGTTTCATCGTACACGAACCCAGCGGGAAGAAACCGGAATCAATCCCGAAATTCTTCTGCGACAGGCGGGTGAAATGACGCACCACCTGCGGTTCGGACAGCCCCGGAAGACCGACATCGCTATCGCGATCAAGGCCACCAAGGCGTGATTTGATGCCAGCCGGTTTCGGAAGGTCAACACCGCAACGGCCGGCTTCACCCTGTTCGAAAATCAGCTTTTCTTCCAGCACGAGGCCGCGGTTACCGGTATGTGTGGTAAAGCTCATGCCAGCACCTCTTTCAAGGCAGACGCAAAGTCTGCGATATCTTCATCGGTGTTGGTTTCAGTTGCCGCCACCAAAAGGTAATGATCCAAATCGTCACGGTTCGGATACAAACGCGACAGCGGAACCCCGCCAAGAACACCCTTGGCGACCAAGGCTTCAACCACCTCGGCGGCGGGCTTGCTCAGCTTGACGGTGAACTCGTTAAAGAAGCTGTCATTAAGAACCTCTGCCCCGGCAACCGCGTCAATCGCATCGGCGGTTTTACACGCCGTTTCATGGTTCAATGTTGCAACACCACGATACCCGTCTTCACCCAGAAGGCTCATATGCACCGTAAAGGCCAATGAACACAGCCCCGAATTGGTACAGATGTTCGACGTCGCCTTTTCACGGCGAATATGCTGTTCACGGGTCGACAGTGTCAGAACAAAGCCGCGCTTGCCATCCTGATCAACGGTTTCACCACACAGACGACCGGGCATCTGGCGCACCAGTTTGCTGGTTGTGGCAAACAGGCCAACATACGGCCCGCCATAGTTCAGGTTATTGCCAATCGACTGGCCTTCGCCGCAAACGATGTCCGCCCCAAAACTGCCCGGTGATTTAACCGCACCAAACGCCATGGCCTCGGTAAAGACCACGATCAAAAGCGCACCTTTGGCGTGGCAGGCATCCGCCAGCTTGGTGTGATCCTGTATACGGCCGAAAACATCCGGATACTGAACAACCACACAGGCCGTCTGATCATCAATCAGATCATCAAGCTCGTTGGCCGTTGCCTGTTTTTCCGGGTGCCCGTCGCGACCGGCAACTTTGGTATCGCTGTACTGGCAATAGGTTTCGGTCACTTCGCGGTAATGCGGATGCAAACCACCCGACAGAACCGCTTTTTTACGACGCGTCGCCCGACAGGCCATCAAAACGGCCTCGGCACAGGACGTCGCCCCATCCCACATCGATGCATTGGCAACATCCATGCCGGTGATCGATGCCACCTGGGTCTGGAATTCGAACAGATACTGCAATGTACCCTGTGCGATTTCCGGCTGATACGGGGTATAGGCCGTCAGGAACTCACCGCGCTGGATGATGTAATCAACCGTCGCCGGAACATGGTGGGAATAGGCACCCGCCCCCAAAAAGCTTGGGACGCTGACCGTACCGATGTTTTTGGCCGCCAGTTTCGCCATCTCTCGTTCGACCTGCAATTCACCAAGGTGATGGGGCAGGTCAACCGGATCGGACAGCAACGCACCGTCGGGCACGTCGCTATATAGCGCGTCAACGGATGGGGCCCCGATGGTTTCAAGCATCGAAGCGCGATCCGCACGCGTCAGAGGAAGATAACGCATGCTTTTAAAGGCCTTCGACAAAGTCTTTATACGCCGCTTCGTCCATCAGCTCATCAAGCTGGGACGCATCGGAAAGTTCCATGCGGAAAAACCAGCCATCCGTTTCCGCAGATTCATTCACCAGCGCCGGATTAACATCAAGATCTTCATTGGCTTCGACAACCACACCATCCAGCGGGGCATAAACGTCGCTGGCGGCTTTAACCGATTCGACAACCGCCGCATCGCCATCCTTGACCAGTTTTTTGCCAACTTCCGGCAGCTCGACATAAACGATATCGCCAAGCGACTGCTGGGCGTAATCGGTAATGCCAACGGTCGCGATACCGTCTTCAAGTTCGACCCATTCATGTTCCTGCGAGAATTTTTTAGCCATCTTATTTGTCCCTGTTAGATCAATTATCTTTACCGGGCGGCATGTGGTGCCACCCAAAACCAAACCAGCCACAAGCTGTTCCGGGATCAACCCCGGAAATAGTGATGCGGCGTAAAAGGCAGATCAACAATTTCCGCCGGGCGGGCTTTGCCGCGCACCATAAGATCGACCTTGGTCCCCGCAGCGGCAAATTCGATTGCGACATACCCCATCGCAATCGGGCCATCCACGGTCGGGCCAAAACCACCGCTGGTGATTTCGCCAATTTCTTCGCCGTCACTGTTCAAAATCGGGGTATGTTCGCGGGCCGGTGCCTTGCCTTCGGGTTTAATCCCGACGCGTTTGCGATCCGCCCCATTGGCAAGCTGATCCAGGATGATGTCCGATCCCTTAAAGCCACCTTCTTCGCGACGCCGCTTGTTGATGATCCAGTTCAGATCACCTTCAACCGGGGTGGTCGTGGTGTCGATATCATTGCCATACAGGCAAAGACCGGCTTCCAGACGCAATGAATCACGCGCGCCAAGGCCAATCGCCTCGACCTCGTCCTCGGCCAAAAGCTTGCGCGCAAGTTCTGCGGCGCGATCATTTGGCACCGAAATTTCGTAACCATCTTCGCCGGTATAGCCCGACCGGGTCACAAAGCACGGGATGCCCGCAATATCAATTTCGGCAAAATCCATGAATTTCATAGCGGCAACCGACGGGGAAAAACGCACCAAAACATTGGCCGCTTCCGGTCCCTGAAGCGCCATCAACGCCCGGTCGTCAATTTCAATCAGCGCGACACCGTTATCAAGATTGGCCCGCATATGGACAATATCATCGTCCTTACACGCCGCATTAATCACCAAAAACAGGCTATCGCCCGCATTGGTGATCATCAGATCGTCCAAAATGGTGCCATTATCATTGGTAAAGGTGGAATAACGCGTCCGGCCGGGTTTGAGGATGGCGATATCACCGGGCACAAGCTTTTCCAACTCGGCCACTCGGTTTTCACCGGTCAGGCGCACCTGCCCCATATGCGACACATCAAAAAGACCAGCCTTGGCACGGGTATGAAGATGTTCGCCCTTAACGCCCAGCGGATATTGAACCGGCATGTCATATCCGGCAAAAGGCACCATTTTGGCACCCAGTTCGACATGAAGGTCATAAAGGGCCGTTTTAAGCAGTTCGGTTTGATGATCAGCCATCAAGGTCTCCGGGACAGTCGTTGCGAAACATAGCCGACCAATGGCCAACCACATCCCCCTCTGTCTCGGAGCCTGAAAGAATCACAGCCGATTCAAACCATCGGTCTGCTTACATCTTCGGCGAGACGCACATCAAATCACGATAAATCATGACCCTTCACGATGCCGCCTACTTTCCAGAGTCCCATCTCCCCGCGGTCCGGTTGCCTGAGAGTTTCCGGGGTGGTTGCTCCTTCGGCGTCCGCGTAATCCGTTCAACTTCTTGAACAGGACCGTGGCACTCTCCCACGGGGATCACTTGGGTATGCCCCCTTATACGGATTTGAATCCGACCCGACCAGCCCCAAAAATCAGAACCGTTCAAACGCATATATTTGTATGAGGATTTACGGCCCGTTTTCCGCCCCCACCCAAAAAATCGATTTAATCGTATGAGGATTATCCGAAATGGGCTTTTCGACCAAAAACGAAAATCCCGCCACGCGATGCGGGCGGGATCTGATTATTCACCAAAAATGAATAATAGGCCGGATTATCAATTTTTTCCGAAGCGACGATTATAATCAAGCTGATCCGCACTGAGCTGGAAACCAAGATAGATTTCATAGTCCGGACCGGCCCAAAGATCATCAAGCGACACATTCAATGTCACCTGTTCGTCGCGATACCGCGCAAGGTTCAAATTGTTCGGAAATGCCATTGAAACATCAAATACCGACTTCTGAATGAACTCACCCGTCGGGTCTTTAAGTGCCACAAAATACTGCAGTTTTGCAGCCCGCCCCTGTGCTGCCGGGCCCAGTTCCGCACGGATAACCGGACTGATAATGACATTAAGCACCTTGTCATCAAGGTCATAACCGCAATCGCCAAGATACCCGTCAAACTCGGCTTCCAGGATCACATCGGTCAAATCCTTGCCGTCCCCCCTAAACTGCACCAGCTTGGCAGTATCATTGGGCAGAAAGGCGCGCGGGCATGCCGGAATCGGTTTTTCTTCGAAGGGATTGCTGCTGCATGCTGCCAAAACACCGACAAGCAACAACATACCCAGTGCACAAACACGCCGCAGTCCGTTTGCAATCGTCATCCAAGCCTCTATAGAACGGGTCAAAATTCTGTCCGGACGGTTTCCCGTGCGGTGCGGCGCAGTCTATTCCGTCCGATATGCACACACAACCCGCTTCCGTTTCAAATCGTTGCACCATCGTGTAAAATCCAACCCATGACATGCATATCTGAACGGTGTCAGTCATTGCACCGTCGGGGCTGGCAGGTTATGTAACGAAGACATTTAAATAACGCTGCGCACCGCATCAGCGCATCATAAAACATTCGGACCCGTATCATGTCTGACAAAACCGACCTTCGGATCATCCTTGCCAACCCGCGCGGTTTTTGCGCAGGGGTTGATCGCGCGATCGAGATCGTCGAAAAGGCGCTCGAAAAATATGGCGCACCGGTCTATGTCCGCCATGAAATCGTGCATAACAAATTTGTCGTTGATCGCCTGCGCGATATGGGTGCGGTTTTTGTCAGTGAACTTGATGCCGTTCCCGATGGGGTTCCGGTGATTTTTTCGGCCCACGGCGTGCCAAAATCAGTTCCGGCCGCTGCCGACAGCCGCAACCTGCAATATCTTGATGCAACCTGCCCGCTGGTGTCCAAGGTTCATCGCGGTGCCGAACGCCACCATGCCGATGGCAAACACATCTTGCTTATCGGCCATGCCGGACATCCCGAAGTGATCGGCACCATGGGCCAGTTGCCACCCGGCAGCATGACCCTGATCGAAACCGAACAGGATGCCGCAAACCTTCAGGTCGAAAACCCGGAAAACCTTGCCTTTGTGACCCAGACCACCCTGTCACTTGATGACACGGCCAAGATCATTGCGATCTTGCAGGGCCGTTTCCCGGCAATCGAAGTCCCGAAAAAAGAAGACATCTGTTATGCCACCACCAATCGCCAGCACGCGGTCAAACTGATCGCAGCCGATGCGGATGCTATTCTGGTTCTGGGCGCCCCGAATTCATCAAACTCGAACCGCTTGGTCGAAGTTGCCAAGCGCGAAGGCTGTGACCGTTCGGTTCTGGTCGAGCGTGCAAAAGATATCGACTGGTCAAAACTTGAAGGTATCGCAACACTTGGCATCACCGCCGGGGCATCCGCCCCCGAAGTTCTGGTCGAGGAAGTCATCGACGCGTGCCGCCAACGTTACAACGTTACGGTCGAAACCCTGACCCTGACCGAAGAAAACGTGACATTTAAGCTGCCCCGCCAGCTTGCCAGCTAAATCAACCAATTTTGCCCTGACGCAGGAAGCCAATAAATCCCATGGCCGTCTATACCGACGTTTCAGACGAAGATATCGCCCGTTTTGTTGCCGAATATGACATCGGCAATGTGATTTCATTCAAGGGCATCGCCGAAGGTGTCGAAAACACCAATTTCCTGCTGCAGACAGATCAGGCCCCCTTCATCCTGACGCTTTATGAAAAGCGGGTGAACCCGGATGACCTGCCATTTTATCTGGGCCTGATGGATCACCTGTCGTCCAAGGGGCTGAATTGCCCGACCCCGATCCATGGCACCGACGGGGTGGCTTTGCGCCGTCTGTGCGGGCGTCCGGCGGCGATCACATCCTTCCTGAACGGCATGTCACCGCGTCGTATACAGCCCCATCATTGCGCCGGTCTGGGGACGGCAACGGCGCAATTGCATACCGCCGGTCAGGATTTCGACATATATCTTGGCAATGCGTTTGGCGTTAAAGGCTGGCGGCCGTTGTTTGAAAGCTGCCGCAGTGATGCCAATGGCGTTCAGCCCGGCCTTGAACAAATGATCGAAGTCGAGTTGGATTTTCTTGAAGCCAACTGGCCCCATCATTTGCCCGCAGGCGTGATCCATGCCGATCTGTTTCCTGACAATGTGTTCTTTTTCCCGGGACAGGATGATGTATCGGGCGTGATCGACTTTTATTTCGCCTGTAATGACCTGTTGGCCTATGACCTGGCGATCTGCATGAATGCCTGGTGTTTTGAACCCGATAACAGCTTCAACGTCACCAAGGCGCGCAATCTTTTATCAAGCTATGGCAAGGTCCGGCCCCTGTCGGGCGATGAACTGGCAGCTTTGCCGATCTTGGCCCGCGGGGCGTCGCTGCGGTTTCTGCTGACGCGGCTTTATGACTGGATCAACACGCCCAAGGATGCGTTGGTCACCCCGAAAAACCCGCGCGAATATATCAACAAGCTACGCTTCCACCAGCGTGTCGACAGCGCAAGCGCCTATGGCCTGAGCGAGGAATAGAATTAATGACCGAAGATCAGGACAACCTTGTCGAAATTTATACCGACGGCGCGTGTAGCGGTAATCCCGGCCCTGGCGGCTGGGGGGCAATCATGCGCTTTCGCGGGATGGAAAAGGAAATGTCGGGGGGCGATCCTGAAACCACCAACAACCGCATGGAAATGATGGCCGCGATCAGCGCGCTTGAAGCATTGAAGCGGCCCTGTATCGTCAACATCTATACCGATAGCAGTTATGTCTGCGACGGAATTACCAAATGGATTTTCGGCTGGCAAAAACGCGGCTGGAAAACCGCAGGCAAAAAACCGGTTAAAAATGTCGAACTATGGCAAAGGCTTTTGGAGGCGACAAAAATCCACAAAGTCGAATGGCATTGGGTCAAAGGACATGCCGGGCATCCTGAAAATGAACGCTGTGACGAACTTGCCCGACTAGCTGTTCCGAAATAAACTTAATAAACTTAATAAACAAGTGCTTGAAGCTGCTGAACTTCGTTCCAAAATAAATGGGTCGAATTGTTTTTTATGAACGCTATATGAAAAAAATGAAATCAAACTTGCTTTTAGACTGACTTCCAGATTGAGTAAGACGAGATAGAGCAAGAATAGTCTTAGGGGTATTGGGCCCCATCCGAAGGTCGAGTATGGTTGCTATTGACCAATCGAGAATGGGTGCCAAGGAGAATTACGGTTGTCGCGCGGATCATACGGCTTTTTACAACGGAAGTCGCTTAGCAGCCGATTGCTTTTTATCGCGCTGCCGCTCGTTTCCTTGTTCTCGCTTGCTCTGTTCGTTGTCTTCGGATACGTCAGCTACAAAGTGCTTCGTGATGATCTAAATGAAAAGATCGAACAAACTGCCGATATCAACGCCCGCGTTTTGGCGACGCCTTTCTGGTATCTTGACGTCGACAATATAGAATCAGCCCTTAACGCCATGAGCCGCGATCGCGATATTGTTGCCGTGCAGGCCCTTGGCGCCGATGGCACCGAATTCGCCCATACCGGCGTTTCCCAAACCCAACTCAATGATACGCTGCGCCTGTCGCGGCGCGTTTATTTTGAACGGAACAATGTGCGCCACGACGTCGGCGAACTTGTGATTTTCTTCACCGAAGAACGTGTTAAGGACTTGCTGTTCCGCCGGATGGTGATCGACATGATCCTGTTCGGCCTGCTGATCGCAGTTGTGGCGGCAAGCTTGCTGATCGCCAACAAACGTTCGATCAAGGAACCACTGAACCGGTTGCTGCATTCCATCCGCATGACCAAACATGGCCGCCTGCGGCGCCCGGTGGAATGGAACAGTGCGGACGAACTTGGCCTTTTGATCCGCGAATACAATGAAATGGTCACCCTGCAAGGCCAGTCACAGGAAGAAGCCCAGCGCAAACAGGCCCTTCTAGAGGCGACCCTTCACAATATCGGTCAGGGCATCTGCCTGTTCGATCAGGACCTTAACCTGATGGTCTGGAACGAACGCTATATTGAATTGCTGAACCTGCCGCGTGATCTGGTTAAGGAAGGCACCCCGCTTTCCGATATCCTGCGCTATAATGCTGAACGCGGCGAATATGGCGATGTCAGTATTCAGGCCCTGATTTCGGACCGGGTTGCCATTGCGCGTCGTCGCGAACCCTATCGCATGGAACGCACCCGCCCGAATGGCCGTGTGGTTCAGGTCGATCACAATCCGATGCCCGGTGGTGGGTATGTTGCGACCTATACCGACATTACCGAACGCAAACAAACCGAAGCCCGCATGCGCCATCTGGCGGTGCATGATGTGCTGACCAGCCTGCCGAACCGCACACTGTTCCTTGACCGCCTGCGTCAGGCATTGCTGTCAGCACGCCGGTTCCAGCGCGGTGTTACCGTCCTGTTTGTCGATCTTGACCGGTTCAAGGACATTAACGATCACTTTGGCCATGATGTTGGCGATCTGATGATTCAGGAAATGGGTCAGCGCCTGTCACGCATCATTCGCGATTCCGATACCGCTGCGCGCCTTGGCGGCGACGAATTCGCGATCATCCAGACCGACGTTCAAAATATCGAAGACACCATCGCACTGGCCCAGCGCATCATCGACGAACTGAGCCAGCCATTCGATTGCCGTGGCATCCGCCTGCATTCAACGGCCAGTGTCGGGATTACCCTGTTCCCGGAAGACGGCGAAAACCCGGAACAGCTGGTCAAAAATGCCGATATGGCGATGTATGCCGCCAAGGCCGAAGGCCGCAACAATTATCGCTTCTTCCTGCCGTCGATGCATGAACGGGTCAAGGAACGCAAAACAATCGAAGAAGACCTGCGTAACGCGCTCGAACAGGATCAGCTTGAACTCTACTACCAGCCAAAAATTGACTGCCGCACCGAAAGGGTCGTTGGCGCAGAGGCCTTGGTCCGTTGGCATCACCCGGATCGCGGTCTGATCCTGCCGGGTGAATTTATTTCCGTCGCCGAGGAATGCGGTCTGATCAATCGATTGGGTGCATGGGTTTTGGACCGGGCCTGCCGACAGACGCAAATCTGGCGCGAAACCACCCTTCCGGGCCTGCGCATTGCCGTCAACCTTTCCCCGGCCCAGTTCCAGGATGCCGAATTGGTCACCTCGGTGACCCAAATCATGGATCAGACTCTGTTGCCGGATGGCACGCTTGAACTGGAAATCACCGAATCGATCCTGATGAACAATCCGGAAAAAGCCGTTTCAACCTTGAACGAGCTTAAGGGACTTGGTGTGCGCATCGCGATTGATGATTTTGGCACCGGTTATTCGTCACTCAACTATCTGAAACGGTTCCCGGTTTCGTCGATCAAGATTGACCGGTCATTTGTCAACGACATCCATGTCGATATGGATGACAAGGCGATTGTTGATGCGGTCATCGGGCTGGGTCACAGCCTTAACCTTGAAGTCGTCGCCGAAGGCGTGGAAGAAATCGAACAGCACGAATATCTGCGCGACAAGGGCTGTGACTTCATCCAGGGCTTCTTGTTTGCCAAGCCACTGCCCGCAGACGTCTTTGAAAAATGGGTGACGGAACGTCACGCCACTGTCCCCGCACGTATCACTGTCGAAAGCTGATAAGGCATCAAGGATTGCGGCATGGCGTTACGTTGATGCCATTGATCAGTGACACGCCAAAACGGCCCGCCTCTCTGAGCCAGATCAGTCAGATATTGACGTTATCAGCCAATTAAATTGCACAAAACGTCACGGCCAAGGCGTTGCCTTTCGCCGTGACGTTTTCCAGATCGCTTAGGATGCCTGATCAGGCATTGACGCCGCTATCAACTGTGAACTCAGCGCCGGTAACCGTGCGGGCCTCGTCACTGGCCAGCCAGGAAACCAATCCGGCGGTATCTTCAGCACGGCTGAATTGCTTGATTGCCATCAAGCTGCGCATGGCATCCCCGTTCTCACCATTTTCCGGGTTCATGTCGGTATTTGTTGGCCCCGGATGCAGCAAATTGACCGTGATGCCGCGTGGCCCCAGATCACGGGCCACCCCGCGGGTGAAACCGATCAGCGCCGATTTGGTCATCGAATAAAGGCTGATCCCCGGGAACGATACCTTATGCGCAAGGCAACTGCCGGTCGTGATGATGCGCCCGCCATCCGGTATGTATTTCAGGGCAGCCTGAACCGCGACAAACACCCCGCGGATATTGACATCAACAATGCGATCAAACGATTCAAGCGTCTCGTCCTGAATTCCGGCACTGCTGAGTATGCCTGCATTGTTAACCAGAATGTCAATCGCCCCGAATGTAGTTGCGACTTCCTCGACAGCCGCACGCACGGCATCAGGATCACGATTATCCGCCTTGATCGCAACAGCCTTTCCCCCGGCAGCCTTGATTTCAGCAACAACCTCGCCGGCCTTGTCTGCCGCATTGCTGTAAGTAATCGCAACAGTAGCCCCGTCACGGGCCAGACGTTTTGCAATGGCGGCACCAATGCCACGGCTGCCGCCGGTAACCAGTGCCGTTTTACCATCGAGTTGGGTCATTTTTGGAAACTCCAATAATTATGTAGTGATTGATACAAAAATAAATGCGCCGCTTGCAATTAATCGTCAAGCAATTTATTTATCGATCACTATATAATTCACCAAACCCGAGGTTTTCTTATATGGCTGGACGTGGACGCCCCCGGAACTTTGACCGGGATACAGCACTGGAACAGGCAATGGCGGTCTTCTGGGCCAAAGGATATGAAAGTACCTCGATCTCAGATTTGACATCCGCAATGAACATGAAGCCGCCAAGCCTGTATGCTGCCTTTGGCGATAAGGAAACGCTGTTTGATGAGGTCATCGAACGCTATAGCAAACAGTATGGCGCAATGATGTGGGGTGATCTGGAACGCTTCCGCCACCCAAAGGACGCCACGCATCATGTCCTGACCACAACGGCATGTTTGTACGCGCAGGATGATACACCGCATGGCTGCATGGTGGTGCTTGCCGCACCACAAGCAGATTCAAATCATGCAACCGTCAACCAGACCCTGCGCGACCTTCGGCGCGCTAATATCACCATCCTGAAGGACTTCTATGCCAAAGCGCAACGCAGTGGCAGTATCCCGAGCGGTGCAAATATCGACACCATGGCGAACTATTACACGACCGTGCATTATGGCATGTCGATCCAAGCACGCGACGGTGCGACCCGCGATGAACTGATCGCCATTGCCGAAGCCGCAATGGCAACCTGGCCAAGCCTGACCAGCACATCATTGGCCAAACGTTAAAAGAGCCGGGAGACGGGAGACGAGAGACGCCACGATCAATAGATCGTGGTTCCAGCCCCTTCCGACTTGTCGTCGGCAACGCGTGCAACCGGATGTTCTGTTGATTTGCGATCCACCAGATCGACAATTTCGGAAATCACCCGGACCAGTTGATAATCCTTGGGCGTATAGACCGCCGACACCCCCATCTGACGCAGGATCAACATATCCGCATCGGGGATGATGCCGCCAACAACAACCGGGATATGCCCCGCCCCTTGGGCACGCAGACCATTGACCACCTCGCGGACCAGCGGCACATGCGACCCCGACAGGATCGATAGGCCGATCACATGCGCGCCTTCGTCAATCGCATTGCGAACCAGTTCATCCGGCGTCCAGCGAATACCGTCATAAAGCACGTCAATCCCGGCATCACCGGCCTTGACCGCAATTTGTTCGGCACCGTTGGAATGACCATCCAGCCCCGGTTTTCCGACCAGCATTTTCATGCGTTCGCCAAGCTTTTTTGAAACCTCGTCAACGCGCCCGCGCAGGGCCTTGATGTCGTCGTCTTCGCCGGTCACAATTATCGATGTGATGCCGGTCGGGGCGCGGTATTCGCCAAACACTTGGCGCAGGGTTTCCGACCATTCCCCGGTCGTCACCCCGGCATGGGCACAGGCAATCGAACTTTCCATAATGTTGCGTTCTTCACGGGCGGCACTTTCCAGTTCGTCAAGTGCCGCCGCAACCACACCCTGATCACGGGCGGATCGCCATGCTTTCAGTTTTTCGATCTGATCCTGTTCGGCCATATCATCAACTGTCAGGATCGATTTATCCCCCGAAGTCAGGGGCGATTGCTCGGTTTCGGTAAAGGCATTAACCCCGATCACCTTGGTCAGACCGGTTTCGATATCTGCCAACCGGCGGGCATTAGATCGCACCAGCTCCTGTTTCATATAGCCCAAATCAACCGCGGCAATCGCACCGCCCATGGCATCGATTTTGGCCAATTCCGCGCGCGCGCCGTCTTTTAACAAGCCGACCTTGCGCTCAATCGCCGGATTGCCATCAAACAGATCATCATATTCCAAAAGGTCGGTTTCAAAGGCCATGATCTGTTGCAGGCGCAGCGACCATTGCTGATCCCAGGGGCGCGGCAGGCCAAGGGCCTCGTTCCAAGCCGGAAGCTGCACCGCACGGGCACGGGCATTTTTTGACAGCACCACCGCCAGCATTTCGATCAAGATACGGTAAACGTTGTTTTCCGGTTGCTGTTCGGTCAGGCCCAGCGAATTGACCTGAACGCCATAACGGAAACGGCGGTATTTATCTTCGGTGATACCGTATCGATCCCGGGTGATTTCATCCCACAATTCGCAAAAAGCCCGCATTTTGCAAATCTCGGTCACGAACCGAATTCCGGCATTTACGAAAAATGAAATCCGCCCGACAACTTTGGCAAAGTCTTCTTCGGGGACCTGACCGGATGCCTTGATCGAATCGAGTACCGCAATCGCGGTTGCCAAGGCAAAGGCCAGTTCCTGTTCCGCCGTCGCCCCGGCTTCTTGCAGATGGTACGAACACACATTCATCGGATTCCATTTCGGAACCTCGCGATAGGTAAAGGCCGCAACGTCGGTAATCAGTTTCAGGCTGGGCGCTGGCGGAAAGATATACGTCCCGCGAGATAGGTATTCCTTGATGATGTCGTTCTGGGTTGTCCCCTGCAGGCTGGCGCGCGGCGTCCCCTGTTTTTCGGCCACAGCAATATAAAGCGATAAAAGCCATGCCGCGGGCGCATTGATCGTCATCGATGTGTTCATCTGATCCAGCGGAATGCCGTCAAACAGGGCCATCATATCGCCCAGATGCGAAACCGGCACACCAACCTTGCCGACTTCACCACGTGCCAGAACATGATCCGAATCGTAGCCGGTCTGGGTTGGCAAATCGAACGCCACCGAAAGCCCCGTCTGGCCCTTTGCCAAGTTCTGCCGATACAGCGCATTCGACGCACTGGCCGAACTGTGCCCGGCATAAGTGCGGATCAGCCAAGGCCGATCGCGTTCCGGCTTTGCTGCACTGCGTTGATTTTCCATCGACATACCGACCTCGCGTATTTTTATTACCCAAACGCTTTTTGTTTATTACAACAAAACGTTATTAAATTACCCACTGGACATCACTTGGATAATTATATAACAATTTGTGCAACGCGATAAAAGCGAAAACTAAAATTGCGCTGGCCACCCCGACAAGGAAACCAAGGGAAACTGGCGCATATCAGGGAAAACACCACAAAATCCGTGGCTTGGAGGATTCGTCGACCGCAGCGCAGCATCAGGTAATTTTATTACAACCCGATTGAAGCGCGAATCGGATCGACCCCGAACAAGGAGTGAAGGTCATGAATACGACTGCTGAAGTTCTGCCGTTCCGTGGTGGTCAGGAAAAGAAAGATCTTTACGAAATCGGCGAAATTCCGCCGCTTGGCCATGTGCCGAAACAAATGTATGCCTGGGCCATCCGCCGCGAACGTCATGGCGATCCTGACACCGCAATGCTGTGCGAAACCGTCGATGTGCCCCAACCTGACAGCCACGAGGTCCTTGTCCTCGTGATGGCGGCGGGCGTGAACTATAACGGCGTATGGGCGGCCCTTGGCAAACCGATTTCGGTCTTTGACGTTCATAAAGAACCGTTCCACATTGCCGGTTCCGATGCATCGGGCATTGTTTGGGCTGTCGGATCAAAAGTGACCCGCTGGAAAGTTGGCGACGAAGTTGTCATCCATTGTAATCAGGATGATGGCGACGACGAGGAATGCAACGGTGGTGATCCGATGCTGTCACCGACCCAGCGGATTTGGGGCTATGAAACCCCCGATGGGTCATTTGCCCAGTTCACCAATGTTCAATCACAGCAATTAATGCCGCGCCCCAAGCACCTGACCTGGGAAGAAAGTGCGTGTTACACCCTGACACTGGCGACCGCCTATCGCATGTTATTTGGCCACCGCCCGCATATTTTGCGCCCGGGACATAACGTCTTGGTCTGGGGAGCGTCGGGTGGTCTGGGATCCATGGCGATCCAACTGATCACCACAGCAGGTGCCAACGCAATCGGTGTCATTTCCGATGAAAGCAAGCGCGAGTTTGTTCTGGGCCTTGGGGCCAAAGCGGTTATCAACCGCAAGGATTTCAATTGCTGGGGTCAGTTGCCAACCGTCAATGGACCGGAATTTGGCGACTATATGAAAGAAGTCCGTAAATTCGGCAAGGCCATCTGGGACATCACCGGCAAAGGCACGGATGTTGATACTGTGTTTGAACATCCGGGCGAACAGACCTTTCCGGTATCATGCAACGTGGTTAAACGCGGCGGCATGGTTGTGTTTTGTGCCGGCACCACGGGTTTCAACCTGACATTTGATGCACGCTTTGTCTGGATGCGCCAAAAACGTATTCAGGGCAGCCACTTTGCCAACCTGAAACAGGCGGCACAGGCCAACAAGCTGATGATCGAACGTCGTATTGATCCGAGCATGTCCGAAGTCTTTAGTTGGGATGATATTCCGCGCGCCCATATGAAAATGATGCGCAACGAACACAAGCCCGGAAATATGGCGGTTCTTGTCCAGGCCAAACGCCCTGGCATGAGAACGCTTGAAGAAGCAGTCGACGCCTAATCCCACATAAAACGTCGACTGACCGTTGGTGGCGCCGATGCGTTTTCGCCCGATCCACATCGGGGCCACCACTTTCCAAATTGCCCGCCCACCCGGCAGGCCACAAATGATAGTTTGGTTCAGGCGCACCCCGCCTTGAACACCGACCCAAGGACCAGACAGATGACGGATACCGCCCTGCTGCCCGAACTGCCCCGGCTTTGCGACGATGCGCTTGTCGCCCTTGCCCCCGTGCATCACGCCGCCGATACCGCGATGCGTGAAATCGTCACAGTTGATGGCAAGATCAACGCAAGTTCCCTTGATGATAATCAGTTCGCAGCCCATGGCTTTGCATGGTTTTCGACCTATGTCACGGCGCTAAAGCAGATGAAAGCATGGTCCGAACGCCTGGAATCGCAGGGCAAATTCGGATTGCTGGAACAGCTGATCCTGCAGGCGGCCTTTGGGGAATATCTGGCGCAGATTGCCGGTGGCATTCCGATGTCACAGGGCGAAATCATCCGCCTTTCGACCCTTGGCGTCCCATCCGACACCATTGCAACCTTTGCCGGTTCGCGCGCCGTCGTAACACTTTCGACCTTGGGCAACAGTGACGCCGCCCGCCGCGCCATTGCAGATCAGATCAAGGACAGCCTGAATACCGGCCAGTTCGGTGAAACCGGGCTTGAGGACGAAACCCTTGATCTGGTACGCGACCAGTTCCGCCGTTTTGTTGACGAAAAGGTCAGCCCGCACGCCCATGGCTGGCACGAACGCGACGAATTGATCCCGATTGAAATCGTCGATGAAATGTCCGAACTCGGCGTTTTCGGCCTGACCATACCCGAAGAATTCGGGGGCCTTGGCATGGGCAAAACCGCGATGTGCGTTGTGACCGAAGAATTATCACGGGGCTATATCGGGGTTGGGTCGCTTGGCACGCGGTCCGAAATTGCCGCCGAATTGATACGACTTGGTGGCACAGAGGCGCAAAAACAGCATTACCTGCCCAAACTGGCATCGGGTGAAATCCTGCCGACCGCCGTCTTTACCGAACCCAATAACGGATCGGACCTTGCCCATCTGCGCACGCGTGCGACCAAGGATGGTGATGATTATAGCGTTATCGGCAACAAGACATGGATCACCCATGCGGCACGATCCGACCTGATGACGCTTTTGGCGCGCACCAACCCCGATGAGGCCGGTTATCGCGGATTGTCGATGTTACTCGCCGAAAAACCGCGCGGTACAGATAAGGATCCATTTCCGGCCAAGGGCATGTCCGGTGGCGAGATCGAGGTTCTGGGTTATCGCGGTATGAAGGAATACGAATTGTCGTTTGACGGGTTCAAGGTTCCGACCGAAAACCTTTTGGGCGGCGAAGAGGGCCAAGGCTTTAAGCAATTGATGGCAACCTTTGAATCGGCCCGCATCCAGACCGCCGCCCGTGCGGTCGGTGTTGCGCAAAATGCGCTTGAAATCGGTATGCGCTATGCGCAGGAACGCGTGCAGTTTTCCAAACCGCTTTATGCCTTTCCGAGGGTTTATGGCAAAATCGCCTGGATGGTGGTCGAAACCATGATCGCGCGACAATTGACCTATTTTTCCGCTTTTGAAAAAGATCAGGATATCCGCTGTGATATCGAAGCTGGCATGGCAAAACTTTTGGGCGCGCGGGTTGCGTGGTCGAATGCCGATAATGCGCTTCAGATCCATGGCGGCAATGGCTATGCGCTTGAATATCAAATCAGCCGCGTGCTCTGTGACGCCCGTATCCTCAATATCTTTGAAGGGGCGGCGGAAATTCAGGCACAGGTGGTCACACGCGGCCTTTTGGGGCGTTAGGGTCACGGCCCTACAATAAGGCCCTACGACAAGGCCAAGTCACGCCTTACAGCATCATTTTCCCGTTCCGTTTCAGCGAACCGTGGCCCCGGTGACAACCAGGGTAAACTTGGCCCGTCATCCTTGACGGGCCTCTTTCTTATATCAACCTAAAGTATGATATCTCTAGACCTACCATCCGATGGTAACATTACCTTAATCGGTGCAAAAAAACGCAACCATAATAGCGCTTGCAAGGCCAACGAGCCTGTGGGGAGACAAGGGAGAAACTCTTTATGAATCACGCCTCTGCATTACCGGAAAATACAATTTTTGCGCGTGCAAGCTCAGCGCGTGGCATCTTTGACAAACATGCCGACAAGCTCGCCGAAGGCCTTTTGGCCGAGCTGTTTGGTATAGGGCAAAACAGTAACGCCCCCCGTGATCCAAAAACATTTGTGATCCCGCTGGCGCAACGTCTGCGCAAATTGATCGCTGCGGCAAATAGTTCAGAATTCGATGCCTGCTTTGACGATCACGTGCTGGCCGAGGCGGCGGTGGGCATCCCCGCCAGCCAAATTGTTCAGGCCTACCACAAGACCGTCGAAAATTTTGCCCGGTTGATTGCGTCCGAAGGACGAGGACGACGTGATGCCGATCTGGTCGATATTTGCCGGTCAATCCTGATGGGCGATATGGCCTGCCTGATGGCAAGGGTCGAACGCAAATCGGCACAGGAACGGTCCGCATCAGAAATCCAGTCGATGTCCGAAATCATCGAACGTGAAACCGATAATATTATCGCCGAAGTCGGGTTTCAGGCCGGTCGCACCAATGACGTCGCCCAGACAATGGAAATCGACGCCCATGACCTGTCGGGGCTGGTTGAACGCATTACATCAACCACGGCAATCGCCAGTAGCAATGTTTCTACTGTTGCCTCTGCGACCGAGGAATTGCAGGCATCCAGCCAGGAAATCGCCGAACGCATTCACAAGACCAACGACATCGCCAGTGACGCCGTAACCCGCGCACGCGAAACATCGGTCACGATGAACAGCCTGTCCGACACAGCAAGCGAGATCGGCAAGGTCGTTGACATCGTCAAACGCATTTCCGATCAAACCAAAATGCTGTCCCTGAACGCCACAATCGAGGCCGCACGTGCCGGCGATGCGGGCAAGGGTTTTGCCGTTGTCGCCAACGAGGTCAAAAACCTTGCATCCCAAACGGAAAAGGCGATTTCCGACATCAACGCCCAAATCAGCGCCATCCAGAATGCAACCTCCGAGGCCGTCGGGGCCATCGAAGGCATTGGCGGGGCAATTGACGAAGTCAGTCAGCTTTCGTCTCATATCGCATCATCGGTTCAGCAACAAACTGCCGCCATCAGCGAAATTTCAAACAGCGCACAAGAAGTATCAACCCATATGCAGGGTATTTCCGGCGACATCGCGCAGGCCCGCGAAAAATCGCATAACGCCAGCCAGACCGCCGAAAGCCTGCGCATTCTGTCATCGAATATCCGCGATGATATCAATGAAATGGAAAGCCGGTTCCGTGTTGTCCTGCGCAGTACGGATACCGGTGATCGTCATAACGAGGAACGCGTTCCGATTGCGGTCGATATCGAAATTGATTTTGGCAATGGCGACAAACGCAAAGGTGTTACCGCTGATATGTCCGTCGCCGGGTTACTGGCCCGGATCAATGCCAGTGACAAGGACAACGGCAAACCGATTTCAATTCTGCTTGATGGCAGCACCCGCCTGCATGGTGTCTTAAAAGCCGTTTCCAATCTTGGTTCCCATGTCCAGTTCACCGAACTGAACGAAGACGCCAACCAGACGATCCTTGGTCTTTTGAAAAAAACCCGCGATCACGACAACAAAATTGCCGAACTTGGCGCACCACTGGCCGCGAAATTGGCCAAAACACTGGAAAACGGTCTGCGCAGTGGCGAAATCATCAAAGACGACCTGTTCCATCCGCGTTACGAGCCAATAGCAGACACCGATCCACAACAATTCATGACGCCCTATATCGCGTTTACGGATCGTAACTTCACCCCGCTTCAGGAAGAAATTCTGGCAAAAGACAAACATATTGTGTTTGCCGCCGGGGTGGATTTCAACGGCTTCCTGCCGACCCACAACAAGGTTTATAGCCAGCCACAGCGCCCGGGTGAACCCGCGTGGAATATGGGTAATTGCCGCAATCGGCGCATCTTTGACGACCGGGCTGGCCTGATGGCGGCACGCAACACCAAGTCAAAACTGTTGCAAACCTATTTCCGCGATATGGGGTCCGAAGTCGTCTTTATGAAGGAATGCGACATTCCGATTGTTGTGAATGGCGAACAATGGGGCAATTTGCGCATTGGGTATCGCGCCTGATCAACGGCAACAAACAGCATTGGCATTGGCATTGGATCGGTATCGGCCCGCCATTACCACCACGCCATATCGCCATAAAACAAACGGGCGACCTTAAAAACAGATCGCCCGTTTGTTTTTCAATTGTCTGTCATCATTGCCGCTTTGGCTTTAGCGGAAAGAAAATAGCTCCTGATGATATGCGTGTGCAGGCAAACCCGCCCCAATCAGGTCGCGTTTTACAGCATCGCCGAAACCGCTTGGACCACAGAACCAAACACTGGCTGATTTCCAATCGGGCACATCTTGGCGCAATTTTTCACCGCTCAGGAAACCATCTCGACCATCACGCCAAACATGCAGTTTTACGCCAGCCTTCCTGGCCAAGGCTTCGAGGCGAACCATCAGCGTCTCATCGCAAACCGGCGCGGCTTGATAAAAATCGATTTGTTGTTCTGTCGGGTTTTGTCCCAATTGCTCCAACCGGGCGAGGAAAGGTGTCAAACCGATCCCTCCCGAAATCCAGATCTGCCGGGGACGTCCCTCGTCAAACGTAAACGTCCCATATGGGCCTTCCAGTCGAACCGGATCACCTTCCTTTAATGCCTTGGGCAAGGTCTGGGTATAATCGCCAAGTGCCTTGGAAATCAGGGTTAACTGCGGGGTATCGCGTTGCCATGCGGACGATATGGTAAAAGGATGCGCCCCGTCATTCCCCGGGAAAGTGACAAATGCAAATTGTCCGGCTTTGTGCCCCGTCCAATGATCATCAGGACGAATGACAATTTCAAGCGACTTCATTTGCGGCAGATATTCAAGTGCCTCGATCTTTCCCGTTGCTTGACGGTTTTTACCAATCTTCCCGGTGAGCACGATCACCGCCGATACCGTCCCGACCAACAGCATCGCAGCCATCAAATAACCAATCGGCTGCGACCAGCTTGCGAAATCGAATAACATGAGCCCATGGAAAACCAGGACCAGATAAAGCCCTGCAAGAATGGTGTGGGTCTTGGCAAACCAGTGATAGGGAAACCATTTCACTAGCGCCAAAACCATAAGCAGCGCCGCGCCATAAAACGCCCATTCACCCAGATTTTCCGCGAAACCGCGCTGGGATGCGAATGCCGCCTGGATCACACCAAAATCGGAATGATCCGGCCTCGGACCACGTTTACCCGCAATCAAACCAAGCCCCGATGCCCATTTTGGCCCCACCGACCACAACCAATGCATCGTCGATGTCACAAGCACCGTAATCCCGAGCCACTTATGCAAACGATAGATTTTGTCGAGCCCGCCAAGCGGCCTTTCAAGCCAGACAGGACGGGTGGCCAGCAGCATGATCAGGCTCATGATCCCGATAGATATGGTCCCCAAATACTGCACGATGAAATTGCGCAGCCCGATGAAGCTTTCGACCTGGAAAATATCGGGATTGGTCCAGAACCACAGCCCGGTCAAAATGGCGATAAAACCGACATAAGTTATCTTGATATTTTTCATCGCCTGGCTCCCTTGGCATGGTGTTTGCCACAAGAACGGCGGCCCCTGCAGCACAGGGATTTAAGCAAAAATCCGTCGCAAATTTATACCAAGATGGCATCTAATTTGTATTGATTTGTATCAGGGATGGAATGTTCACAATCCCATCCCTGATACCTGTTTTCGCCCATCAAACGGAACTAACTGTGTGACCGCAAAACAGACTCGGCAATTTCGCGTTCAACATCGGCCGGATAGGCATAAAATCCCGGCTTAAATGCCGCGGCCCCGCCTGATGCCAGCCAATCAATCCCCCGGATCAAAATGGCCGAGAACGGATCAAACAGATCCTTGCCCGATCCCCCCATACCCGGTGCCAAATTCAAAAGGCTGCCCCGGTTCAAAAGGTAAACTTCCTTATCGTTATCTAGCGTGAAACGTTCGATGTAACGCCGCATCCGGGTCGATTTCTGGGTATCAAGCCATTTAACGTCGATCTCGGTATTGGAATGCCCGACATTGACCAAAATGGTACCGCGACGCGTCTGCTTGATTTGTTCCGCCCCCAAAATGCCCGAAAAACCGGTGGCGGTAATGACAATCGCGCATTCTTTTAACCCATCTTCAAGGCTGACAACGCGGCACCCGTGATGCTGGGCTTCAAGGGCGCGAACCGGATCGCGTTCGGCAACCGAAACCACTGCGCCCAGATTGCGCGCCCGTTCAGCAACCCCGCGCCCAACCGGGCCAAAGCCAATCACCAGCACAGAGCGTCCATAAAGCGCCAAACCCGTAACATTGGAAAAGACCGGCCACATTTCCTGTGCCACGTGATGACGGTTATGCAGACGGTCCTTGATTGCAATATCGTTCCAGTTAAACACCGGGAATATCAGATCAAGCTTTTCAACGCGATGAACGCCGGTGGTGGTGGCTTCCAGCGCGCCGTCGACCTTATGGCCCTTTTGAACGAAGGCCTCGATCAGTTCCCCGCCCATATCAGCAATAATATCGGCCGGGCTGTCAGACAGAATATCGATGCTTTTGGCGTATTGCGCGGGTGTCATGCCGGAAAAGGCATGGACCTCGACCCCATTGGCGGCCAAATAGGCCGCGGCAACGTCATCGGTACTGTCGGGATTGCAGGCGCCAACCTTGACCGTCGCCCCGGCCTTTACGAAAGGCAACAAGGTTGGGATCGTGTCTTCCAGAACATGCTGAAAACTGACGATGGTTTTATCGCGCAAGTCGCGTTTGGCAACGTAATTGCCGTATTTGGCCGTGACGGGGCAAATCACCTCGCGCCAGGCAAGGGTTTCATCGGTGATGTTGGCGGCAAGGGCCGGATCCTTGATGCGGCTGGTCATGGGCTGGCTCACTTAAAACGTGGGACGAAGATCATATTGTCTTTTGTGTTAATCGCCACTCGACCGGATGGAAAGTATTTCTGACCATTTAGTCAGATTTTTCATCTAACGGACCAAATTACCGCCCTTGTCTGCATTGCGAAATTGACGTGCCCGAAAAACACGACCATCCCCGCAACCAAAGCCACATCCGCATCCCAACCGGACCACGACAGCACATCACAGGATGCCCGCACCACCGGGTATTCCACATTAAAAACTGGCAAATTGGCCACAAACATTTCGTATCACCCTGCCAGCCATCGGAAATCATAAAGATTTTTCGATTTGTGGCCTTGCCCCGGCAATCAGTTTGACGCAGCATGTCGCCCCATCCGCCGCATCATGATCCGTGGCGGACGGCAGAATGGAGTAGTCTGATATGGCTGCATTTTTACAAATCGGTGTTTTGGTCGCGATGGCCGCTGTGGCCGTCATTTTGGTATTGGGCATCATCACCATGGCGCGCGGCAAAAGTGCCAAAACGTCCAACAAACTGATGCAGTTTCGCGTGCTTGCACAGGCAATTGCCCTGCTGCTTTTGGTGATCTTGTCCTTTATGGCAATTGGTAAATAAACCGCCCATAGTCGTACAGACCGCGCAACGCATATGCGTTAATCCGAAACATGGCACCTCAGGACAACGGAAACACACATGGTTCAGTTGACCCGCATTTACACCAAATCCGGCGACAAGGGTAAAACCGCCCTTGGTAATGGCACCCGTGTGCCCAAAAACGATATTCGCGTTGCCGCCTATGGCACGGTTGATGAAACCAATGCCGTGATTGGGGTTGCCCGCTTGCATTCCGATGGTGATATCGACGATATGCTGGCGCGCATCCAAAACGATCTGTTTGATCTGGGGGCCGATCTTTGCACCCCCGGCGATGGCAGCAACGACGACCCCGAACGCCCGGCGCTTCGGATTACGGCCAAACAAACCGAACGGCTTGAAGCCGAAATCGATGCCATCAATATTCACCTTGATCCGCTGAAATCATTTGTCTTGCCCGGTGGCTCTGCACTTTCGGCACACCTGCATGTCGTGCGCACCGTATCGCGCCGCGCAGAACGGCTGATTGTCGAACTGGCGGGAATCGATGCGATCAATCCCGAGGCTGTCCGCTATATCAACCGCCTTTCCGACCATATGTTTGTTCTGGCCCGCCATGCCAATAACGGCGGCAAAGACGATATTTTGTGGAAACCCGGCCTGACCCGATAAAGAAAAATATCGGATAAAATCCTGTTATTTCAGGGTTTGGTTGCGTATCAAGGCAACCCAAGACATCAAAATTTTAGTAAAGAAGCTGTCGTTAACGTTAACCTCTTTACGTAAATTGACAAGCTCCGCAGCACTCCCTATTGTGCATCGCGGGGAAAACAGTAACATCGGGCCCCGCCGTGCGCTGCCTTGGCAGCACGCAGCAAGCCCATAGCTTCGACAACAAAAACGAACAGGTCTGTCCATGAAGGTTCTTGTCGCCGTTAAGCGCGTTGTGGATTACAACGTCAAGATCCGTGTCAAACAGGACCAATCTGGCGTTGAATTAAACAACGTCAAAATGTCCATGAACCCGTTTGACGAAATCGCCGTTGAAGAGGCCGTCCGCCTCAAGGAAGCCGGTACTGCGACCGAAGTGGTCGCTGTATCGCTGGGTGTGAAACAGTGTCAGGAGACGCTGCGTACCGCCCTTGCCATGGGTGCCGATCGCGGCATTCTGGTTGAAACCGAGGACGAGCTTCAGCCACTGGCCGTTGCCAAACTCCTTAAAGAAGTGGTCGCCAAAGAAAGCCCGGATCTTGTAATCCTTGGCAAACAGGCGATTGATGATGATGCCAATCAGACCGGTCAAATGCTGGCCGCCCTTTTGGATTGGCCGCAGGGGACCTTTGCCTCCAAAATCGTCACTGTGGATGGCAAACTTGACGTCACCCGCGAAGTCGATGGTGGCCTTGAAACCATCAAAATCGATCTTCCGGCAATCGTCACCACCGACCTGCGCTTAAACGAGCCGCGCTATGCCTCGCTGCCCAATATCATGAAGGCCAAGAAAAAGCCGCTTGATATCCTAAGCCCGGCCGAGCTTGGTGTGGATACCGCGCCGCGCCTGAAAACCCTGAAAGTGATGGAACCACCATCACGTCAGGCAGGTGTAAAAGTTGCTGATGTTGCCGAGCTTGTTGACAAGCTTCGCAACGAAGCAAAAGTGATTTAAGCGGGGGCCGATCAAATGAGCATTCTTGTTATTGCCGAACACGACAATACCGAACTAAAGGTCGCAACCCTTAACACCGTTGCTGCGGCACAGAAAATCGGGGGCGACATCACCATTCTGGTCGCCGGTGAAAACTGCCGTGCTGTTGCCGATGCGGCGGCAAAGGTTGCCGGTGTTTCCAAGGTTCTGGTTGCCGATAACGCGGCCTATGGTCATTTTCTGGCTGAAAATATGGCCGGTCTGGTTACTGAACTGGCTGGCGATTACAGCCACGTTCTGGTGGCGGCTTCGACCACGGGCAAAAACTTTATGCCCCGCGTTGCAGCATTAAAAGACGTCGCACAGATTTCCGACATTACCGATGTCGAAAGTGCCGATACTTTCGTCCGTCCGATCTATGCCGGTAATGCCATGGCGACGGTGCAGTCAACTGATGCCCTGAAACTGATTACGGTCCGTACCACGGGCTTTGATCCGGTTGCTGCCGAGGGTGGCTCTGCATCCATCGAAGACGTTGCAATTGCTTCGGATTCTGGCAAATCAAGCTTTGTCGGTCAGGAACTGACCGAGTCGGAACGCCCGGAACTGACCGCCGCGTCGGTTGTCATTTCTGGCGGTCGTGGCATGGGTTCTGGTGAAAACTTCCACCTGATTGAACCGATTGCCGATAAACTGGGTGCAGCCATTGGCGCATCTCGCGCTGCGGTTGATGCGGGTTACGCCCCGAACGACTGGCAGGTAGGGCAGACCGGCAAAGTTGTTGCACCGCAGCTATACATTGCTGTAGGCATTTCAGGTGCTATCCAGCACCTTGCCGGCATGAAGGACAGTAAGGTCATTGTCGCGATCAACAAGGACGAAGAAGCACCGATCTTCTCGGTTGCCGATTACGGCCTTGTCGCGGACCTGTTCGAGGCCCTTCCCGCATTGGCGAGCGAACTCGACAAATAATCAGATCCCATCTAGGGTCAAAACAGTCAAAGAGGATTGCTCTGACCTTGTTTTGACCCTGGGGGAGAAGTGGGGAACAAATGGCTTCGCTTGAAGATATCAAGACCATTGGCGTAATCGGTGCCGGTCAGATGGGCAATGGCATTGCTCATGTAATTGCGCTTGCCGACTACGACGTCCGACTGCTTGACGTATCAGCTGAGGCGCTTGAAAAAGCGCTTGGCCTGATCGGAAAGAATATGGACCGTCAGGTCAAAAAAGACCTGATTACTGAAGCACAGAAAAAAGCGGCCCTTGCCCGGATTACCACGGGCACGGAATATAGCTTCCTGTCTGAATGCGATCTGGTGATCGAAGCGGCCACCGAAAATGAAGAGACCAAGAAACAGATCTTCAAATTGTTGTGCCCGGTTCTTGGCCCGGACGCCATCATCGCGACCAATACATCATCGATTTCGGTGACGCGCCTGGCATCCTATACCGACCGTCCCGCGAAATTCATGGGTATGCACTTCATGAATCCGGTGCCGCTGATGAAGCTGGTCGAATTGATCCGGGGCATTGCCACGGACGAGCCGACCTATCGCACCATTCATGAACTGACCAATAAACTGGGCAAAGACACGGCAAGCGCCGAAGATTTCCCGGCCTTTATCGTCAACCGTATCCTGTTACCGATGATCAATGAAGCGATCTATACGCTTTATGAAGGTGTCGGCAATGTCCGGTCCATTGACGATGCGATGCGCCTTGGCGCGAACCATCCGATGGGCCCGTTGCAACTGGCCGATTTCATTGGTCTGGATACCTGCCTGTCGATCATGCATGTCCTGCATGACGGTCTGGCCGATACCAAGTATCGCCCTTGCCCGTTGCTGGTCAAATATGTCGAAGCCGGTTGGCTTGGCCGCAAGGCCGGTCGTGGTTTCTATGATTACAGCGGTGACGAGCCGGTTCCGACCCGCTAATCGTCCCGAAACAGATTTCAAAGAAAGCCATCGCAGCAATGCGGTGGCTTTTTTGCATTTGAATTCTGATTTAACCGACGTGCAAAACTTTTGATCTTTCGATCAGAAATTGCCCTGCTATGATAAAGACAACAAACAAAGACCAAAAAGAATTCAGGAGGCCGCCCTACATGTTTCTTGGAATAGATGTCGGCACATCTGCCGTTAAGGCGCTTCTGATAGATGAAAAATCGATCACTGTCGCCGAAGCTGATGTTCCTTTGACATTAAGCAACCCAAAACCATTCTGGAGCGAACAGCACCCGGATGACTGGTGGACTGCGACTTGTACGGCAATGGACCAGTTAAAGGCATCCAATTCAAGCGCCCTTGCCGCCGTGCGTGCCATCGGGCTTTCAGGGCAAATGCACGGTGCCGTGATCCTGGGTGCTGATGATAAACCGCTGCGCCCGGCGATCCTGTGGAATGATGGCCGCGCCACCGCCGAATGTGCTGAGCTTCAGGCCGCCCTGCCCGACCTTCCGATACGGGCAGGCGTTGTTGCCATGCCCGGCATGACCGCGCCGAAACTGATTTGGCTGCGCAAACATGAACCGGAAACCTTTGCCAAGATCAAAACCGTCCTGCTGCCCAAGGATTATATCCGTTTCTGCCTGACGGGTGAAAAAGTCACCGAAATGTCGGATGCCGCCGGGACGCTTTGGCTTGATGAAGAAAGCCGAAGCTGGAACTATGACGCCATTGCTGCAACCGGCATGGATATCGCCCAATTGCCACACCTTGTCGAAGGCAGCGATGCCACCGGGCATCTGTGCGGCGAACTGGCTGTGCGCTGGGATATGAAACCAACCGTCGTTGTTGCCGGTGGCGGTGGTGATGCCGCAACGGGGGGCATCGGTGTTGGTGCTGTCAGCCATGGCGACGGGTTCATTTCGCTTGGCACATCATCACAGATTTTTGTCGCATCGGATCGGTATCGCCCCAAACCCGAAGAACTCCTGCACAGTTTTGCCCATGCAATTCCACAGCACTGGTTCCAGATGGCCGTGTTGTTAAACGGGGCAAGTTGCCTGTTATGGGCGGCGAACCTTTTGGGTGAAAAGGATATCGGCGCCCTTCTAAACCGTACCGAGGCCGCCGACAAAGCACCGTCAGATGTGCTTTTTCTGCCTTACCTCAACGGTGAACGCACCCCGCATAATGATCCCTATGCACGTGGCGTGTTCTTTGGCCTTGGCAGCGATACGGGGCGTGAAACGCTGGTGCAATCGGTTCTTGAAGGCGTTGGTTTTGCCCTGTCAGACGGGCAGTCGCGCCTGCATGCTGCCGGAACGCGGTGTGAACTTCCCGGTGTGATTGGCGGCGGCGCACGCAGCCGATACTGGATCCAGATGATTGCCGACATCATGGGCAGCCCGCTTGCCCGATATGAAGGTGCTGCCAAAGGCCCGGCATTTGGCGCGGCACGTCTGGGTCGCCTCGCCCTTGACCATGAAACGGTCGAAGATGTCTGTTTAAAACCCGCTATTCAGGAGGTCGTCATGCCTGATATGGCCCGACACGATGCCTATCAACCACGATTTGCCAAATTCAAACGGATTTATTCCGCCCTGCGCGAAGAATTCCACCCCGCCTGATCCCTTCCCCAATTCAAAACCTTTTTCCCCACCTGATCGGTATTTTGTCCTGCAACATTGTTTCGTGCCAAATGTTGCCGCCAAGGTCCTTTAAAGACCTGAAAAGATGCCAATATCAGTAAAAGTGATTGAATTAATTCTATTTGGATAAGCCATGACCATTGCCATCGTTGGAAGTTCCAATATCGATTTTTCCGCCCGCGTTGCCGAACTGCCCAAACCCGGCCAGACCGTTGCCGCCACCGGTTACACGACCGGCCCCGGTGGCAAGGGATGCAATCAGGCAATTGCCGTTGCCCGTTTGGGTCAAAAACCTGTTTTCATATCCAAGATTGGGAATGACCTTTTGGGGCGCAGCCTGATGGATACCCTGAAAGCTGAAGGTTTCGATACCAGCCAACTGATACAGGCACCCGATGCCCAAACGGGCACGGCGCTGATTTCAATTGATCATACCGGGGAAAACATGATCACCGTGGCGGGCGGGGCGAATATGACGATGACGCGCGCTGATATTCGCGACAAACAAATGCTTTTGGAAAATTGCACCTATCTTTTGGTGCAGCTTGAATGCCCGGTGGTTGCGGTGGCATATGCGATGAAATATGCCCATGATGTCGGGGCAACCATCATCCTTGACCCGGCCCCGGTTCCTGACCGGGTTGTTTTGCGCGATTTGATGGCTTTAACCGATATTGTCACCCCCAATTCCAGCGAATGTTTCGCCATGACCGGCATCCAGCCCGACAGCCTCGAAACCGCCAATCAGGCAGCGGCAAAGCTTCGTGAAATGGGGGCGCGTATCGCCGTCATCAAGATGGGATCAAAAGGCGCGTTTTATTGCGACGGCGACCAATCGGGCATCATCGAACCGTTTGATGTTTCAGCCATCGATACCGTTGCCGCAGGTGATTGTTTCAATGCCGGGCTGGCAGTTGCCTTGCATGATGGGCAGGCATTGCCCGACGCGGTGCGCTTTGCCTGTGCCACCGGTGCCTTGGCGACTACGCGCCATGGTGCGGCCGATGCCGCCCCGACACTTGATCAGGTCATGTCCCTGATCGAAGCTGCGCATTAATCGATCATCAGGATGGGGCGTTGATCAGGCTGTTAAAGTAATCGATAACCCCATCGGCATCCCATTTCGCCGTGCCTTCCAGTTTGCCGATCACCTGACCATTGGCATCAATCACAAAACTGGTCGGCAGGCCGCGCGCGCCAAATGCCCGCGCGGTTGCCCCGCGAGGGTCAAGCACGACGTCAAGGTTGCCGATTCCATTTTCATCAAAGAATTCACTAACCACATCCGCACCACCGCGATCCTGACTAAGGGCCAGAACCCGAAACGCCTTGCCATCCATTTCAGCAGCCAACCGATCAAGATCGGGCATTTCTTCGATGCAAGGGGCGCACCATGTCGCCCATAGATTGACCAAAATAACCTGACCTTTCAGGTCCTTAAGGTCACGCTTGGTGCCATCGGCATCGATGAAAATCGTCTTTTGGGGCAAAGAATGATCATCAAGTACGACGTCCATTTTCGAAAGTTCTTGCGGCAATTGCGTATCTGCAAAGGCAGGGCTTGCATAAATGGCCGATATGGCGACAATCACGCCCAGATTTACGTAACGAAGCAATGCCTTCACAATACTCACCTTTCCAACGCTTGCGGATCACAATGACCGACAAAAACGCTACCGACCAGAAAAATGCCAACGCCCTGTGGGGTGGCCGCTTTGAAGCAGGCCCCTCGGCCATCATGGAAGAAATCAATGCTTCCATCGGCTTTGACAAACGCCTTTACGCCCAAGATATTCAAGGATCCAAGGCCCACTGCGCGATGCTGGTCAAGCAGAAGATCATTCCCGCAGAAGATGGCGATAAAATCGCCACAGGTCTAGACCAGATCCTTCAAGAAATCGAGAGCGGCAATTTCACCTTTTCGGCCGCCCTTGAAGATATTCATATGAATGTCGAAAGCCGCCTGCGCGAATTGATCGGCCCGGCGGCGGGTCGCCTGCATACTGCGCGTTCGCGCAATGATCAGGTTGCCACCGATTTCAAACTCTGGGTTCGCGATGTTGCGCTGACCGATCTTGATGTCGGTCTTAAGGGGCTTCAGGAAGCCTTGATCAATCAGGCGGGCTCACATGCCAACACCATCATGCCGGGCTTTACGCACCTGCAAGCCGCCCAGCCGGTGACCTTTGGCCATCATATGCTGGCCTATGTTGAAATGTTCGGCCGTGATCGCGGCCGGGTTGCCGATTGCCGCACCCGGGTGAATGAAAACCCGCTGGGTTCCGCTGCCCTTGCCGGAACGCCCTATCCGATTGACCGGCACATGACGGCAAGCGCGCTTGGCTTTGACCGCCCGACCGCAAACTCGCTTGATGCAGTTTCGGATCGCGACTTTGCCTTGGAATACCTGAACGCGGCATCGATCACGGCGATGCATCTGTCGCGTCTGGCCGAAGAAATGGTCATCTGGTGTTCGGCACAGTTCAAATTTGTCGGCATGTCTGACAAGTTTTCGACCGGTTCATCGATCATGCCGCAAAAACGCAACCCGGATGCCGCCGAACTGATCCGTTCGAAAATTGGCCGGATCGTCGGCTGCTATAATTCTCTGATGCTGTCGATGAAAGGCCTGCCACTGGCCTATTCCAAAGACATGCAAGAAGACAAGGAACCGGTATTTGAGGCCCATGACCACCTTGGCCTTTGTGTTGCCGCCATGACCGGCATGATCGCCGACATGAAAGTGCATAAAGACAATATGCGGGCCGCTGCCGGTGCCGGTTATACCACCGCAACCGATCTTGCCGACTGGCTGGTTGCCGAACTGGGCATGCCGTTCCGCGATGCGCATCATGTGGTTGGTTCGACCGTGAAATTGGCCGAAACCAAAGGATGCGACCTTGATCAGCTATCCCTTGAAGACCTTCAAGCGATCGAGCCGAGGATAACCAAAGCAGTCTATGATGTTCTGACGGTTGAGGCATCGGTTGCCGCCCGTCAAAGCTTTGGCGGGACGGCACCGGTTCGCGTGACGGAATCAGTCAAGGCGGCAAAGGAAAGGTTCCTGAAATGAGCAACCAGATGCTTAAACGCAGCACGGTAATCGTTCTGGCGGTGATGCTGGGCCTGTCTGTTGCCGCCTGCGGCAAAAAAGGCCCGCTCGAACCGCCGACCGACGCAGGCAACAACTATCCACGGACATATCCGGCACAATGAACCATTTTCAATATATTGATGGCGTTCTTCACGCAGAAGGCGTTTCCATCCCGGCCCTTGCCGAAAAAGTCGGCACACCGTTCTATTGTTATTCCACCGCAACCCTTGAACGCCACTACAAGGTCTATGCCAGTGCGTTTGACGGGCTTGATGCCACGGTTTGCTATGCGATCAAGGCGAACTCCAATCAGGCAGTTCTGAAAACACTGGCCAAGCTTGGTGCGGGTGCCGATGTTGTTTCGGTTGGTGAAATGCGTCGTGCGCTGCGTGCCGGTGTTGCACCGGACAAGGTGATCTTTTCCGGCGTTGGCAAGGCCGATGCGGAAATGCGCGAAGCCCTTGATGCCGATATTGCCCAGATCAATGTCGAAAGCATCCCCGAACTGGAAGAACTGAACCGTGTAGCCATCGACATGGGTAAAAAGGCCCGCATTGCGATCCGCATCAATCCGCATGTCGATGCCAAAACCCACGAAAAAATCGCCACCGGCAAAGCCGAAAACAAATTCGGCATCGACTGGACCCGTGCGATTGAGGTTTACCGCATGGCCGCCGCCATGGAGGGCATCGACGTTACCGGCATTGCCATGCATATCGGATCGCAATTAACCGACCTGGCCCCCTTCCGCGAGGCATTTACCCGCCTATCTGGTCTGGTTGAAAAACTTCGCGACGAAGGAATTATCATTCGTAATCTGGATCTTGGCGGCGGTCTTGGCATCGCCTATCAAGGCGAAACCCCGCCATTGCCCGATGCCTATGGTCAGATGGTCCGCGAAACCGTAGGTCATCTGGGGTGTCACATCACGCTGGAACCCGGTCGTTTGATCGCGGGGAATGCCGGTGTGATGATTTCACGCGTCATGTATATCAAAGACGGCGAAGCCAAACGTTTCGTGATCCTTGACGCGGCGATGAATGATTTGATCCGCCCGACGCTTTACAACGCCTATCACGAAATCATCCCGGTTGATGAACAGGGTGAAAAAGATAAACAGGCATTGGTTGATGTGGTTGGTCCGGTCTGTGAAACCGGCGATACCTTTGGCAAGGATCGTAAACTGCCCGATAACCTGCAACCCGGCGATTTGGTTGCTGTGATGTCGGCGGGTGCCTATGGTGCTGTGATGTCATCGACCTATAATACGCGCGCATTGACGCCCGAAGTTCTGGTCAAGGATGATGCCTATGCCATCATCCGTCCGCGCCAGTCGATTGACGAACTGATCGGTCTGGACCGTATTCCAGAGTGGCTCGATTAATCGCCCCCTGAAAATCATCTTAAAGGCGGCCTTTTCACATAAAAGGCCGCCTTTTTATTTCGGCCACGGCATCATCGTTACTTGACCCGCCCGGCCAAAGCCCCAAACTTAGAATAAGGTCCCGATATCAAGCGGACCGAACGTCACGGCACATGGCCATATGCTGGGCCGAATGCAGGGGCCGAAATTCGATATGTCGATCATACCACCCAATCCCCGACTGGAACATCATCTGCGCCTTGCGCAGATGATCATGACGTGGGAACGCGTGTGGCCGCGCCTGATCCCGGCGATCAGCATGTTGATCTTGATCACCGGTCTGACCCTGACCGGCAGTTTTGAGATGTTGCCCGCGACCGGCCATATCATTTTTCTTTCGATCCTGTCGGTGACGACCCTTGTCGCGATTCTTCTGCCCTGGCGCCAGTTTGAATGGCCCGGCCGCCGGGCGGTTCTTCAACGGATCGAACGCGAAAACGACCTTGAAAACAATCCACTGCAAAGCCTCGAAGATCATATTCAGGACGATGAAGATCCCCTGACCAGTTATCTGTGGCAAAAGCAATTGCAACGCTACGAGACGATGCTCGATCATCTGCATCTGCCGCGTCCCATCCCGTCACTTGCCCGGATTGATAAATATGGCCTTGTCGTTTTACCGGTACTGTTGCTGGCGGTGGGATTATTTGCCGGACATGACCGGATCAGTGAACGTTTCCACAAGGCATTCAGCCCCCTGCAACGCCTTGGCACCGCTGATTTCAATACAACGCTATGGGTTACCCCGCCGGCCTATACCGGACAAATTCCACGTGTTTTGCGCTTTGCCGAAACCGGCGTCAAACCCAATATCCCTGCCGCCCAACAAGATACCAATTCCGAGACCAACAGCCCGAATATTATCAATGTCGACGTCCCGGTCGGGTCCATACTTGCGGGCAACATCGGCAGCATCTGGAAACCGACCCTGCGGGCGCCAAATGGCAACCGCACCGTTTCCGAAAGCAGCGACAGCAATTATGTGATTTCGACAGAACTTGATCAGGCCGGACCATGGCGCATTTCGATATGGGGCACGGACCGCCTGACGCTTAATGTCAATCTGATTGCGGACAAACCCCCGGCACTTTCCTTTGTCAGCCCCCCATCGATAACACGGCGCGATCACATCCGCCTCGACTATGTCGCGACGGATGATTACGGCATGAACAACCTTGATCTGGTCATCACACCCGCATCTAGCAGCATTGGGCGCGATCCATTTGGATTGAATGACACGATCCGTATCGATATGTCCGGCTCTGACGGTCAGGCTGGTGGTGGTATCAATGCCATGCCGACACGGATTGAAGGCCCACGTTTCATTGATCTGGTATCCCATCCCTGGGCAGGGCTGCCGGTTAACCTGCAACTGGTGTCGCAGGATAATGCCGGGCAAAGCGGGCAAAGCGATATCCGATCAATTATCCTGCCAGAACGCGAATTCACCCATCCGGTTGCAAAAAAACTGATCGCCATCCGTCAGGGGTTATTGCGCTATCCCGACCGCGCCCTCGAAATGCGCAACGCCCTGTTGCCAGTCTTATATGCCCCGCAGGCATTTAACGGGCATATCGGTGTTTTCCTTGCCCTTTCCGTGACCGAAGCACGCCTATCAGCCCATCTTCAAGACCGCAAAGTCCATCAAGATGTCGCCGGTCTGCTTTGGCACATTGCCGAAGAAATAGAACGCGGCAGTTATGGCATTGCCGAACGCAACCTGATGGAGGCCGAGGAACGCCTGCTGGACGCTTTGACCAATCCAAATGTAACCGAAGCGGAAATCGCCGAACTGATCGAAAATTATCGTCGGGCGCTGAATGAATATATGGCCGCTCTTGCCCGCGAAGCCCCGCAAAATCAACAAAACCCCCAAGGCCCCGCCGCAATTCTTGAACAACAGGACCTGTCGCGCATTGTCGATCAGATAGATGCCCTGATGCGCGCCGGGGCACGTGATCAGGCTCGCGCCCTGATCGATCAGCTGCGGGAACTGGTTGAAAACATGCAGGTCACATCGGGCGAAGGCGGCGCCGACATCACATCGACACTGCGTGAAATGCTTGATGGTGTACGCGATATCGCCCGCCGCCAGCAGGATTTGATGAATGAAGGCGACGACCCTGCAAATACCAACGGAAACGGCGACCGCGCCGATCAACAACATTCCCTTGCCAGTGATGCAAAAGGCCTGACAAGCAACCCCGGCTTTGGTCAGTTCGGCAATCTAAGTGGCATCGAAACCGCAATTGACGCCATGCAACGCGCCGCCGAAGCTCTTGACCACAATCGCGCCCATGAAGCCCTTCAACAACAGGGACAGGCGATAGAAGCCCTTCAGCGTGGCATCGGCGAACTCAGCCGCGCACTCGAAGGACTAAGCCAGATGATCCCGATGCTTGAAGAACTTAGTGGTTCGGGTAATCGTGATCCACTGGGCCGCCCTGTTGGGGGCGACGGCACAACGGTTATCCCCGAAGTCGATACTCTTGAACGCGCCTGGCGCATCTTGCAGGAACTGCGCCGCCGTTCCGGTGACCCTGATCGGCCACAAGTCGAACAGGAATATATCGATAGGCTGCTGAAGCGCTTCTAAAGGCCGCGTGACGCCACAACAGAAACTCCGCAGCACCTCTTTATGCAATCAGCACAAAACGTCCTGACGACTGTTTTTATCGCACCACAAGGCGGCAACGGCTCATCGGAAAAACGTCCCATCCGTCCAAGATGCTGCACCGTCCAAAAAATCGGCAAACCTGTTTCCAAACGACACAGCCAACGTGCAATCACCTTGCATGTGGAACACCGCGCCATGTTTGCCTTGGTCAGAACCAATCCCTTGGGGTGAACCTTCTTTCAGGACGAGACACACAAACAAAAAAAGGGCAGCGACGGATCACTGCCCTTTATCATTTTTCGGCTCAAACCGCCTAGGGTTCAACACCATCACGCGGGTCAAGGAAGGTGACCTGCAAGCGGGTCGCCGTTGGGTTCGGGCGACGAATTTTGGTTTCCACCGTCATTGTCTGCCCAACCGGAAGCATCTGTGCCTCCATCGGCATGTCCCCACCGCTCTGAACCGCACTTTCGTCAAAGATCAGCGGCACTTTTTTGCGCTGAACCACACGATCAAGCGGGTCAAGAAGTTCGATCAAAAGATAAGGCAAAACGCGGTCGGTTTCGCTGATATTGACGATCTCGGCGCGAACGACAAGAACATCAACACCGTCTTCTTCTTCACGAGTCGGCGGCAATTCCCGAATATCAAGGCCATCGCCAACATGCGGCACATCGAACCCGACCATGTCATAGACCTTGGCAATCGGCGGCCACAGATTGATCAGAATATCTTTGGCGAAATATCCACCCGCACCGATCCCGCCCAAAATCAGGAAGAACAATATCCAGCCAATGACGCCTTTTTTCGATTTCGCAGGCGGCTTTGGATTATTGCGGATCAATTGTTGTGGAATGGGGGGCGGATCCGGCATCTTATCGGGATCTTCAACCGGCTGACCTGCTTGGCTGGCCATCTGGTCGGCATTGAAATCAGCACCAAGCGCGCCATCCTGATCAAAGGGCGGCGGCGGGTTGTTTGCCGGTGCAGGCGCAGCAGGCTTCGTCCCTGGCGGGTCCTGATGCCAGCTATTGCCGCAACTTTTGCAGCGTACCGTTCTGCCCTTTGGGCCGATCGCCTCTGTTTTCACAGAGTATTTTTTGGAACAATCTGGGCAAGTAATGATCATTGCAAACCTGGCATCTCGATGTCAGCGGCATATAACCCGGGGCACGGCCATAACCTGTGTGACTTCCGACGTTTCCCCGAATGCCCCGGTATAGGCGGAACCTACACTATATGTAAATAGCGGCGATTTAACAGACTGTTAAGTACAGATAACTGAAGCTGCCCTGATTTGGGTATCACAGCATTGCATATATGGTGTGACAATAGCATCCGAAGAACTGTTTAAGTCGTCATATTTTCGGCCAATCTGCGATGATATGCATCACAGCGACCGTCAGAAACGGACTTTCGCAATTGTTCACCCGCCCCCGTCATTATCATGTTATGTCGGGACCTTATGCGTCGTTCTGCGATATGGAGCGCAAGTTTTGACTGAAGTCGTCAGTTTCAGGAATGTGGGTGTTCGTTATGAATCCGGGCCGGAGATTCTGCGCGATCTGAATTTTGCCTTGCACCGCGGCAGTTTTCATTTCCTGACCGGAGCTTCGGGGGCTGGAAAATCAACATTAATGCGGCTGCTGTACCTTGCCTTGCGCCAAACGCGCGGCGAAATAAGTATCTTCGGTCGTGACAATATCCGTATTCCACGCGATGAATTGCCCGCCATTCGCCGCAAGATTGGTGTGGTATTTCAGGATTTCCGCCTGATTAATCATCTTTCGACATTTGAAAATGTCGCCCTGCCGCTACGTGTGGCCGGGGTCGAAGACCTGCAAATTCGCAAAAATGTCACCGAACTTCTGGAATGGGTAGGCCTTGGCGAACAGATCAATGCCATACCATCCCGTTTGTCAGGCGGGCAGCAACAGCGCGTTGCCATCGCACGCGCCGTGATCGGACGCCCGGCCTTGCTTTTGGCCGATGAGCCCACCGGCAATGTCGATGATCGCATCGCAATGCGGTTGCTGTATCTTTTTGAAGAACTCAATAAACTTGGCACCACCGTGCTGATTGCCACCCATAACCGCCAACTGGTACGAAAATTTGGCCATAACCAGTGGCTGTTGGAAGCTGGCACCCTGCACGACATAACCCACAGCACCTGATAACACACCTGACAGCGCATCAACTGACGGCAACTGGACCACACAGGACCCTAAAACGATCATGGCTTTTCGTTCGCACCCGTCACATCTGCCGCTCGACAATGATTCATCGACGCGCTTTTTGCCAAGCATCGTCGCATTGATGGTGGCGTTACTGACTTTTTCGATCGTTGGCCTTGCCGCCCTGCATGACAGTGTCGGCAAATGGTCCGGTCAGATCGAAGGCAGCCTGTCAATTCAGGTGCCCCCGACCCGCATGGCCGAACGCAATCCCGAAGAACGCGAACAGGCGCTGCAGGTAACTGTTGATAATATCATCGACCAATTGTCGGGCATATCCGGCATTGCCCGGATCGAAGAACTCAGCCCCGAAACCATGTCGGCCTTGCTTGAACCCTGGCTTGGCCCCGATGAAGTCGTCAGCGAACTGCCCATCCCGCGCATCATCGAAATCACGCCAGAAACCGGCTTCAATTTCGATATGCTGGAACGCAGACTGGGTGAAATCGCCCCCGAAGCCGTGCTTGACGATCATCGTATCTGGATCGAACGCATTGCTGATGTCGCTTTTTCTGTCGAACTTGCCTTAACCGCACTGATCATTGTTTTGTTTGGTGCGACCATGCTGTCGGTCGTGTTTGCCACCCGATCCGGGCTTTCGATCCATCGCACCATCATTGAATTGCTACATCTGATCGGGGCACAGGATTCTTATATTGCCGGTCAATTTGCCCGTCATAACCTTCGATTGGCTTTCTTTGGGGCACTGATCGGGCTTTTGATTGCACTGCCGATTTCCGGACTAATTGCATGGCTTGGCCTGCGGGCAGGCTGGCCGATCCCATCACTGGTGTTCAGCCCGCTTTTCATCGGAATTATCATTGCCATTCCGTTCGTGGTTGCCGGGGTTGCCCAGATGACGGCGAAAAGAACTGTGCTGCGTGTGTTACGCAGAATGTTGTAACCAACGCCACAGCTTCGTATAGTCATCTGCACGGTTATGATCATTTGCCTTTTGAGATCATGACCTTGGCCCTAACAGGAGACCGAATTCGAATGCCCGCGCCCCGTCAGGCCCAATCATATGAGTAAGCCGCCCCTTTCCGTTTTGCACCGCCGACGTTTTCGCCGGTTTCGTTTTCTGCTGTCGACCGTGATCCTTGTGGGATTGCTGTGGGCCGGTGGTTTTGTCTGGTATGTCGGCATCATTCCGACAAATGTCGAAGAACCGGATCGCAAAACCGATGCGATTGTCGTTCTAACCGGTGGTAGCGAACGCCTGTCCGAGGGGCGCCGCCTTCTGACCCGCAGACTTGCCGAAAAACTTTTTATTTCGGGGGTTTATCGCGGGGTCGAGGTTGACGAACTTCTGTCGGCAGGCCAAGCCGATCCGCGTCTTCTTTCATGCTGTGTGGTTTTGGGCCATGTTGCCGAAAACACCCGCGGCAATGCGATTGAAACCGCGGTATGGGTTTACGAGGAAGGCTATAAAAGCCTGCGTATCGTGACAGCAAACTATCACATGCCGCGATCGCTTCTGGAATTCCGCAGCCTGATGCCCGATGTCGATATCATCGCCCATCCGGTTTTCCCCGATACCGTCAAGGTCGACAGCTGGTGGCGCTGGCCAGGCAGTGCCAGCCTGATTGCCAGCGAATACAACAAGTTTCTGTTTGCCAGCCTGCGCAATTATGTCCTGCAACTTCTGCCTGGCGGCAATAGCGCGTCCCTGCACCGCTCAACACCCGCCCCGCAAGAACAGGATTACTCGGCGTCGAACTGAATTTCGCAAAAACCGAGCCAGACAAACAACATTTCGTTCGTACCGCATAACTGTTACAAACCCTTGAACGAGTAGCTTGAAGGACTTGTCTGCATGAGAAATCTGCGCGCGTTTCTTTTTAACGTGTTGTTTTTCGGTGGTACGACGCTGTTATGTATCGTCATGATTCCGCTGATACCACTTGGTCGCAAAGCCAACCAGTTTGTTGGCCACGCATGGGCCTGGATGACCCAGAAGATGCTGGAATCGACCGTTGGCATGTCCCGGCGCATACGCGGTCAGGAAATCCTTCCCGATGGTCCCTGCATATTGGTCGCCAAACATCAGTCGGCCTGGGAAACCCTGACATTCCATACCGTCGTTCCCGATCCGGCCTATATCCTGAAAAAGGAACTGACGCGCATTCCGCTGATGGGACAATTCCTGTTGGGGTCCGGGCAAATCGCGGTTGACCGCTCTGCGGGGTCTTCGGCCTTAAAAGACATGATCAAGGGCGCTGGACAGGCGATTGCTGATCGCCGTCAGATTATAATCTTCCCCGAAGGCACACGAACCCCACCGGGTTCGGATCGTCCATATCATCCGGGGATTTACGCCCTGTACAGGGCCTTTCCTGATGTTCCGGTCATTCCCGTCGCCGTTAATTCCGGCATGTTCTGGGGCCGTCACAGCTTTATAAAATATGGTGGCGAAGTCACCATGGAATTTCTGGCGCCAATCGAACAGGGGCTGGATCGCAAGACCTTTATGAAAGAAATCAAAGCCAAGATCGACGGTCGCACCCGCGAACTTGAACGCGAAGCACAGGCTGAATTCAACCTGCCGACCCTGACATCACAGGATATCGAGGTCGAAGAAGCGCGGGAAAAAGCCAAAGCCGACGCCGACAAGCAAGACGCACAAACCGCGATCCCGCTTAAAACCAAAGCCGAAGAAAAAACCCCGTCCTGATTAAAGCGAATATCCCAGATACGTAAAAGGCCGGACACATGTCCGGCCTTTGGTCGTTCTCATATCAAGGCCATCAGAACCCTATGCCTTTCGGCGCGTCGCCTGCCAGATACCAAAGGCAATCAAGGCAATGCCGCCCAGATGATACAAATGCAACTCTTCGCCCAAAAAGATAATTGCAAGCACACTGGCAAATACCGGCATCAGATACAAAAACACCCCCGCATTTGCCGGTCCGACAACCGCAACCCCCTTGTTCCAGAACAGATAACCCAAAAATGCTGGTCCGACCCCGATATAGAAAATCTTGATCATATCGGGCCATGCCGGATCAAGATGGGTAAAGAACGGTTGGCCTTTTACTGTTACGGACCAGATATAAAGCGGGGTCAGGAACACCAAACCAATCAGTGCCGAGACAAAGACAAGGCTTAGCGGATGCACGCCCCGGGGCGCACGTTTGAGCAACATCGAATAAGCTGCCCAGACCATCGCCGACACCAGAGCAAACAAATCACCCGACACAAAGTCCATGTCGGCAAAAACCGCAAAATTGCCCTTTGCAATGATCACGGCGGTGCCAACACCGGCAATCAACACACCAACCCATTGACCGATCTTTGGTTTGTCTGCCGTTAACAAAGCCGCAAACAACAAAACCCAAACCGGGGTTGTTGCATTCAAAAGCCCGGTGTTAACCGCCGTGGTGTTATAGGCCGCCAGATAAATGATGATCGAAAACAGGAAAACACCGGTGGTTCCAATCAGGAACATCGACATCTTGTGATGCGCCATCAGTTTCAGATCGCGTTTCAGATGCGGAATGCAAACCGGCAACAACAAAACAGCCGCCACAACCCAGCGCCAAAAGGCCAATGCCTCAAGCGGGACCGTCGCATTCACCCCGCGCGCCACAACATGGTTTGATCCCCACATCATCGCACAGGCAATCAGCATCATATAGGCCGCCGTCATCGACGTATTACCGCTCTTGGTCATCGTGGTGGCATCCGGCATCAGATCCCGGCTCCCATATTGATTTCACCGTATTCGCGCCGGACCAGATCCATCAGATCATGCAGGGGCGGATCAACAATCCCCATTTCATCAAGATGGCAGACTGTATTTTCCAGATATTCAAGGTTCGGGCCGACATTGCCATGGGCGGCAACAATAATTTCGACCGCGGTGCGCACCGAAAGGTTCCCGGCAAACTGTTCATGTGTCGGATCCGCGACATAGGTATGCGCGATGACCGTGCGCCCGTCTGACAGTTCAATCTCGATATCGGTCGGGATATAGGTATTGGTCACCAACTCGCGTTCATCAAGATAGTCTTTGACGACGGACCACGCATCGGGCGCGATGCGAAAGGCATTGCCAACACATTCCCCACCTTCATTCAGGCCCAAAACAAGCCCGGGGTTTTCCGGCGTGCCGCGATAGTGATGCGAATAAATGCAAAAAGACCGGTGATAGCCGCGCAACAGGGCCTGCGCCCGTTCTTCAAAATCGAAGCCCGGACGCCACAACAGCGATCCATATCCAAAAACCCATCTTTCTTCGGGCAGCGTCAAAATATCCTCCGGCAGGATTGGCGTTTAATATTCGTCGCAAAATCCACAGGCAAAATCTAGCGTTTGATCATGACCAATGCCACCCCAAGGGCTGCAATTGCAAACCCGACAAAGCCCAACAGACCCAGATTTTCGTCAAACAGCACCCAGGCAAAAAACGCAGCCGTTGGCGGCACCAGATAAAACATGCTGGCAACCCGTGTTGCTTCGCCCTGTTTGATCAATACCATCAAAAGCATGATCGCCCCGATTGACAGCACCAGCACCAGCCAGGCCATCACAAGGATGAAATCCATGCTCCAATCAACGACCAATGGTTCCCGGATCAGCGCAACAATGCCGACAAAGATCCCCGCGGCCATGTATTGGATGACTGTACCGCTCATCAAATCCATGCTGGTACAGAACCGTTTCTGATAAATCGTCCCGGCCGTCATGCCAAACAGGGCCATAATGGCAAGTCCAATACCAAACCCGGTGATGCCAACACCATCACCGATCTTGGGCACCAGAACCAGCGCCACCCCGATCAGGCCAAGGATAAGCCCGCCCCATTGGCGCGCCGTCACCCGTTCACCCAACAGCGCCCCGACAACAGACGCGGTCACAACGGGCTGCATCCCGACAATCAATGCCGAAAGCCCGGCAGGCATCCCGGTATCAATCGCCCAGAAAACCCCGCCCAGATAGATGCCATGCACCAGCATCCCGGTGGTGCTGATATGGGCGACCTCGCGCCAGCTTTTGGGCCATCTGGCGCCCAGCATCCAAATCACCGGCACCATCAATACGATGACAACGGCAAAGCGAATAAACAAAAAGGTAAATGGATCGGCATAGGGAAGACCGAATTTCGCACCGACGAAACCCGTGCTCCACAGGAACACAAATACGAACGGCATGACCCGGCCAAAAGCAGGATGGTTGGTGGCAGACATGACATTTCCCTTTAACCAAGCAGGGGATGCCTGTGGGGCGCATCATCCCGCCACAACACAGCCCGCAAATCACGGGCCGCGCAAATATCTTATTTAATCGGGCTTTTTCTTGCCCGTTTCATCGCTATGGCGGTCTTCGCCCTCGGCCGAGAAATTGGTAAAATACTGTCCGGCGTCAACAATGCCGCGGCGAATTTCGCGCGTACGGCTAAACAGTTCGAACAGTTTATCCCCCTCGCCCCAGCGGATCGCCCGTTGCAACGCCATCAGGTCTTCCTGAAAACGTCCAAGTACTTCCAAAACGGCTTCGCGATTGTTTAAAAACACATCGCGCCACATCGTCGGATCGGACGCGGCAATTCGGGTAAAGTCCCGAAAACCGGATGCGGAAAACTTGATCACTTCCTGACGCAGGGCATCTTCAAGGTCGGTCGCGGTGCCAACAATCGTATAGGCAATCAAATGCGGCAGATGCGACGTAATGCCAAGAATACGATCATGATGATCGGCATCCATGCATTCCACCTTCATCCCGCAGGCTTCCCAAAGCGCCTGAACCAGCGCCGTTGCCTTTTCCGATTCACCGGGAACCGGGGTCAGGATGCACCAACGGCCTTCAAACAATTCCGGAAAGCCAGCATCCGGGCCGGAATGTTCCGTCCCGGCAAGCGGATGACCGGGAACAAACGAAACGCCTTCGTCCAGATGCGGGGCAATATCCCGAATTACCGCCTGTTTAACCGACCCGACATCAGAAACAATCGCGCCTTTTTTAAGCACACCTGCCAATTGGGCACCAATGGTTTCATTGGCGCCCACCGGCGCACAGATCATGATCAGATCCGCATCAACCACCGCCGACTTGATATCGCAATAGGCCTCGTTGGCGATGCCAAGTTCAAGCACACGGTCGCGCGTTGCCTCGGACCGCACGGCACAGGTGACTTTTTTCGCCAGACCATCGCGCAAAATGCGACGCGCCAAGGACGAGCCAATAAGCCCCATGCCGATAAAAGCAACGGTATCAAATAGCGGTTTGGATGCGGTGTTGGTCATTTTACCTGTTCACAAAGTCTTTGATGGCCTGAAGGCAGATATCCATTTCTTCCTTCGTACCGATCGAAATACGAAGCATCTGCGGCAGACCATAGCCACCGATCTTGCGCGGGATAACCCCCTTGGACATCATGAAATCATTGGCCGCGTCGGCGTTTTTGCCCTCAGCCGCGGGGAATTCAACCAGCACAAAGTTGCCATAGCTCGGATGGGCGATCAGACCAGAAATCGCATTCACCTCGTCACGGAACCATGCCAGCGTTTCGGCATTATGACGCACACAGGTATTGACGAATTCATCATCGTCAAGGGCTGCCAGACCGGCTTCCTGCGTCGGAAGGGCAACGTTGAACGGATTGCGCAGACGCCCCAAGACATCGGCAATATCAATCGGCGCATAGCACCAGCCAAGACGTATGCCGCCAAGACCGTAAATCTTCGAAAATGTCCGGGTCATGACCGTATTTTTGCCCGCACGGACCAGTTCTTCACCGGCAGTGTAATCTTCCTGACCGGTCATAAATTCGGCATAGGCCGCATCAACCACCAGAACGATATCTTCGCGCAGGCCGTCACGCAGGCGTTTCATTTCGCCGTCCGTAATATAGGTCCCGGTTGGATTGTTCGGGTTAGCCACAAACACGATCTTGGTCTTTGCTGTCACCGCAGCCAGCAACGCATCGACGCTGGTGGTCATGTTGGTTTCAGCTGCCGTCACCGGCACCGCACCAACACCCTTGGCCGCAATCGGATACATCAGGAAACCGTGCTGCGAATACAGCACTTCATCGCCCGGACCGGCATAGGCACGGATCAACAGCGTGATCAGTTCATCCGACCCGGCACCGCAAACAATCTGATCGGCCTCAAGGTCGTATTTCTCGGCCAGCTTGTTGCGCAGGGCTTCGCAGCCGCCATCGGGATAACGATGCAGCTTGTCGGCGGATTTACGCAGCGCTTCAATCGCTTTGGGGCTTGGACCCAGCGCGCCTTCATTCGATGAAAGCTTGATCACGCGGGTTGCACCACCAGCGGTCGATACACCGCCTTTATAGGGGGCAATATCAAGAATTCCGGGACGTGGGGTGGGCGCAGACATTTCCTAGATTCTCCCAATAAGCAAGACCGATGACATCCAGCGGCCTCTGCCAATCATTTATCCATCAACTCAGCGCATCTTCGGGGATCGGCACAGCATAGGCACCGACAACACTTAAGCCTTCGGGGGCCAGCCCCTGTTCGCTCAGTGCGCGCTGAAACGCTTCGGCGCGATTACAAAAGAAACCTGGCACATCAACAAGAACAAAACGACGATCACCAGTTTCATTGGCAGAAAAGCCAAGGATTGCCGAACCATCGATACCATTCGCAATTTTTTTGCGCGCCGTATCCATCGAAATCTCGTTTGGCAGGCTTACGATAAACAATGTGCGGTCGTCACCGCTTTCTTCCAACTCGATTGGGGCAAGAACAAATCCCTCTGTCTGCTCGCCCCGGCCGACCGGACGGCCGCCAAAGGGCAGCTTGGAAACAATCCGAACCGGACTGTCATCAGACAAAAGCGTCCACCAGGGCTGGGTCTCGCCGACTTCGGGCTTGGGGAACACCCCCACGGCTGCCCGGCCTTCTTCCAACGCATGAAACGCCTCGCGCGGGGTATCAAATTCGACGATTTCGTTCAGACAACCGAAATTAAGCCGTGCCAGTTCCCAGCAATCGATCCCATCGGCATTGCGGCATAATGCGACCGTATAAGGCGCTTCAAGCCGCGTCCCGGCTGCGATCATTTCGCGCCATATCTGGATCAGGGCGGTTTTGGGAAAGGCACCGTCATGGCGGTCAACCAATGTTCGCATAATGCGGGCTTCGCGCGCCGGGCGATAAGGCACTTTGACCTTGCCACCGGCGGCAATGACGCGATCCTTATAGGCCCCAACCGCCTGAACCACTTTGGTGCGTCGAATGATCAGTGATTGCAGCGCCTGATCGATCTCATCGATTTCGGTCCGCAACCCATCTAGGTCAAGATTTGCTAAATTTTCGTCGCTTTGCGCCATGATCCGCTCTTTTCTCAAACGGCGCCCAGTATTAGGACAGGGCAACCGAAAAGCAAAGAAAAGATTGACTAAATCCAGTGCGCTTCATAGCTAGAACCATACCCTGCGGCCAATCATGCCCGCCGGACGCCATCAAGAAGCCCGCATAACGGGTTCCGGTCAATCAAGATACAAGCCATCTCGCCTGACCGATCAGCAGAATCAAGGGGATAGGACGTCTATGTCGACCGCCGACAGCAAAGATCAACGCCGCACCCTTCCCGGCCATCACATGGTCCTTGGGGAAACTGCCAAGTTGCGCCTTGATAGCGGCATCGAATTTGGTCCGTTTACCATCGCCTATCAAACCTATGGCGAACTGAATGCCGAAAAATCCAATACCATTCTGGTATGCCATGCCCTGACCGGTGATCAATATGTCGCCGACGAAGTTCATCCGATCACCGGCAAGGAAGGCTGGTGGCGTGAAATCGTCGGGCCGGGCAAGATCATCGATACCGACAAATATTTCGTCATTTGCTCGAACGTCATTGGCGGCTGCCTTGGCAGCACCGGACCTAAGGATATCAACCCGGAAACCGGAAAACCGTGGGGTTTGGATTTCCCGGTGATTACCATTGCCGATATGGTGCGCGCCCAAACCATGCTGATTGATGCCTTGGGCATTGATACGTTATTCGCCGTCATCGGCGGATCGATGGGCGGCATGCAGGTGCTGGAATGGTGCAAAAGCTATCCCAAACGGGTTTTTGCCGCCGCGCCTATCGCCACCAGTTTTCGCCACTCGGCCCAGAACATTGCGTTCCACGAAGTCGGGCGTCAGGCGGTTATGGCCGATCCGGACTGGTGTGGTGGCAATTACCTGTTAGAAGGCAAAAAACCGGCACGCGGCCTGGCTGTTGCGCGGATGACCGCCCATATCACCTATCTGTCGCAACCGGCCCTGCATCGCAAATTTGGCCGTAAACTGCAAAACCGCGGGGCGATCACCTATAGCTTCGATCAGGATTTTCAGGTCGAAAGCTATTTACGCCATCAGGGCAAAAGCTTCGTCGACCGGTTTGACGCCAACAGCTATCTCTATATCACACGCGCGATGGATTACTTTGATCTGTCGGTTGAATTTGATGGCCGTCTTGCCGATGCCTTTAACGGGTCCAAAACCCGGTTCTGTGTCATTTCATTTTCAAGCGACTGGTGCTTTCCCACGCCAGAAAGTCGCCAGCTTGCCCATGCGCTTAACGCGGCATCGTGTAATGTCAGCTGTGTCGAAATTGAAAGCGACAAAGGCCACGATGCCTTCCTGCTCGACGAGCCGGATTTCCACATGGTGCTGAGCGGCTTTATCGACGGTGCAGCCAAAAGTCGGGGATTGAAATAAGCCATGAACCATTTTGCAAAAAACGGCACGAACACCTCGCTTCATAATGACCGCATCCGTGTCGATCTTCAGCTGATTGCCGATATGGTCGAACCGGGCACGCGTGTGCTTGATATCGGGTGCAGCGACGGTGAACTGCTGGGTTATCTGACCCGCAACAAAGATGTTGATGGCCGGGGACTGGAACTCTCGAACCAGGGCGTGCGCAATTGCGTTGCCCAGGGCCTGCCCGTCATGCAAGGTGATGCTGATCGCGATCTTGGCGATTATCCTGATGGCACATTTGATTACGCCATCCTCAGCCAGACACTTCAGGCCACCCACCGCCCCAAAGAAGTCCTGTCGGAATTGCTGCGTATTGGCCAAAAAGCCATTGTGTCCTTCCCGAATTTTGGCCATTGGCGCGCACGTTTTGACCTGATGTTTCGCGGCCGGATGCCACAAAACCCCAACCTGCCGATCATGTGGTACGAAACACCGAACATCCATTTCTGTACCGTGCGCGATTTTGTCGCCCTGTGCGATGAATGCGGCTTTAAAATCGAACGGTCTATGGTGCTTAATGAAAGCGGATCAAAAGTCAGCCTGGACAGTCATTCCCGACTGGCCAATTTCTTTGGCAATCAGGCGCTGTTCATGCTGAGCAAGTAACAACACCGTTTTACCCCCCCCAAAGGCCGCAGGTTTTCTGCGGCCTTTTTGCGTTTTTCTATCACAAAAACGTCCCTTCTTCGTCATTGCACGAACATGGTCACATCATGGGGACGTTATGGCACAATCATCACTTTATCGTATTGGGCGCACTGCAATTCTGGTTATCGGCATTGGGCTGATGGCTGCGTGCTCGCAAAAAGCCGAAACCTTGAAAATCACCGTCGACCAATTCGGCAGTGCGACCGAGGCCGCCTTTGACGCCTTTGGCACCGCGCAAACCGCACAGTTCGCGCCGGCACCGAAATCCGCAAGCGCCAAACAAACCGAATTCATTGCCAATATGGATGCCTTCACCGGCAAGGTGACGCCATCCAACCTGCCGATCCTGCTTGATCCCGATGCGGTCAAGGTTGATGCAACGGTTGCCCAGCAATGGCAAAAAACACTGGCGCAACTGCGCAACCAGTACCGCCAGTTTGTTGCGATCTTTGATCAAATCGAAGCCGGATCCGCACTGGGGGCATCGGCGGTCACTGATTCCGGGCCGATCCTTGAGAAACTCCGCAGCCAGCTTGACGCGATCACCAGTGATCTGGCCAAAGACCCGCCGCAATATCTGGTGCGGCGCGGGGCCCTGATCGCCGAGCTGAACAAAATCCGTGCGGATAGCGACGCCCAAGGAAAATCACTGCGTCTGCAAATCTGGTGGCAGGACTGGCAAGCTTTGATGACAGAAGAAAAGCTGCTTCAGACCCACACCCTGCGCAGCTTCCTGACTGCATCATCGCTGGGAACCCATCTGCAAAGCCAGATTGATGATTATGCCAAACTTGATATGGCCGCTCTGATTGGCGCCGCTGAACAGGGAATTTCACTTGCCGGACATGTTCGCGACCTTTCGCCCACCGAACTGGTCGCACAGGGCAGCAATCTGTTTGAAACCGCAACCGGCGCTACGGCTGCCACAACCGCGCAATAAGGGGGTAAAACCATGACAAATCTTGACGAAATGATCCGTGCCGCCAAGGCAAGCTTTGTAGCCATCGACACCGCCTATCAAGCGGCCGACATCAATGACAAACTGATAATGGCTGAAACACGCAACAAGGCCGCCGATCAACTGGTTGCCTTGCAGGCCAAACAACTGATCCGCAATGCATCACAAATCACCGATGCCGATATTGCCGAAATGAAAAACCTGAAAGAACGGATCGATACGGCGGCACAAATTCAGGCCGCCCTTTTGCAATTCGTCGGTCTGGTTGCAAAATTCGTCGGTTAACTTTGGTTCCAGCGATCGGCATCGGCATCGTCCGATGCCTTCGCTGTGACCCAATGATCGCCTTTTGGGGTTTCCTCGCGCTTCCAGAACGGGGCACGGGTCTTTAGGAAATCCATGATAAAGTCACAGGCCTCGAACGCCGCACGGCGATGAGCTGACAGGGTGATCACCAGAACAATCTTCTCGCCGGGCAACATGCGCCCGACCCGATGGACAATCCGCACATCATCAAGTGGCCAGCGACCGGCGGCTTCATCGGCGATCTTTTCAAGTTCGCGCTCGGTCATGCCCGGATAATGATCAAGTGTCAGGGCGGAAACCTGATCCCCGCCATGGATATCACGCACCAACCCGACAAAACTGACCGCCGCCCCGATATCGCGGCGCCCGTCAGTCAGGGCGGCCAGTTCTGCGCCCGGATCGAAATCCTGTTCCTGAACGGTAATGCGTGCCATTGCCCTTGATCCTGATGATGCGCCTAGTCGAGGTATTTAAGCCCGGTACGAAGATAAATATACCCGGTCTGAACCGTTACCAAGCCTGCAATCCACAACAGGATATCACCGATCATGATCGACGGGATCATTTCGGGTGACGCATCCCCGACCAAAAGAAAACCAAGTGCTAATATCTGCGCTGTGGTTTTCCATTTCGCAAGAACGGTAACCGGCAAAGGCACCTTAAGCTCGGCCAGATGTTCACGCAGGCCCGACACCATGATTTCGCGGCACATGATGATCACAGCCGGCAAAATCGCAAAACCGGAAATGCGATCAAATGCCACCATCATCATAAGGGCTGCAGCGACCAAAAGTTTGTCGGCAATCGGATCCAAAAACCGGCCCAGCGGCGAGACAACATTCATGCTGCGCGCAAGGTAGCCGTCAAAAAAGTCTGTCACCCCGGCAAAGGCAAACAGGGCAAACCCGATCCAGTTACCAACCGGTCCGTGGATATAAAAGGACGCGACCAATGCCGGGATCACGATGATGCGCGACAAAGTCAGCAGATTGGGAATCTGGTTTCTCATGAAAAGGCCTGTTTGCGGATATTTGGGGCGAACGATCCGGCAGGGCTGTGATAACCAGCCCCGGATGACGCAATTATTAATAGCTCCGGGCACTTACCACAAGGGCCGCGTTCAATTGCAACAAAGCTGTTATCAAACTAACCACTCAAATACCCGAAAACACGATCAGGTTTCCCCGTGAAAATGGTCGTAAATCTTGCGTGCAATTGCCGCACTGATGCCGTCCACCGCTTCCAAATCCTTTAACCCGGCATCGGCCACCCCGCGCGCCGATCCGAAATGATGCAACAACGCTTTTTTGCGCGCCCCACCAATCCCCGGCACGGCATCCAACTGGCTTTTGCCGATCTGTTTGGATCGTTTGGCACGATGGGTCCCAATCGCCCAGCGATGGGCTTCGTCGCGCAAACGCTGAATAAAATACAGCACCGGGTCCTTCATATCGAGGCGCACAGGCGCCTTTCCCGGAATATGAAGGACTTCCTTGCCCGCATTGCGATCCACCCCCTTGGCGACCCCGACCAACATCACATCTTCGATGCCAAGGTCTTCAAGCACGGCCCGTGCAATGCCCAACTGCCCCAGCCCGCCATCAATCAGGCACAAATCCGGCCAGGTACCATTTTCACGATCCGGGTCTTCTTTTTGCGCACGCGCAAACCGGCGGGTCAAAACTTCGCGCATCATGGCAAAATCATCGCCGGGCGCGATATCGCCTTTGATATTGAATTTACGATAGGCATTTTTCATGAACCCCTCTGGCCCGGCGACAATCATGCCGCCAACCATATTGGTTCCCTGAATATGGCTGTTATCGTAAACCTCGATCCGTTCCGGCGTGCTTTCAAGATCAAGCTTGTCTGCCAGGTCTTCAAGCAGTTTGCGCTGTGACGCGCTTTCGGCCATGCGCCGGCCCAACGCATCCTTGGCATTGGTCAGGGCATGCTCCACCAACTTGCGCCGTCCGCCACGCTTGGGCACCTGCAAGGTGATCTTGCGGTTATTATTGATCGACAATGCGGTTTCGACCAGTTCCTGTCCTTCGATCTCATGCGACAGTAAAATCTGTTTCGGGGCCGGTTTATCGGCATAGAACTGCCCGACAAAGGCCGACAGAATTTCCGGTATCTCGGCACTCTGTTCATGGCGCGGAAAATACGACCGGTTGCCGTAATTTGAACCGGATCGGAAAAAGAACACCTGAACACAGCTTTGCCCGCCTTCGTGATGCAGGGCAATCACGTCGGCTTCCTCAACCCCTTCAAGATTGATGTCCTGATGGGACCTGATCTGGCTTAAGGCCCGAATACGGTCGCGATACATCGCCGCCTGTTCAAAATCCATGCGTTCGGATGCGGCCAGCATATCGGTTTCTAGCTGCTTTAGAATTTTCTGGCTGCGCCCGGTCAGGAAGTCGCGGCAAATATCGACCAACCCGTCATATTCCGCCTTGGCGATACGATCCACACATGGGGCGGCACACCGCTTGATTTGGTACAACAGGCACGGGCGCGACCGGTTGGAGAACACAGAATCAGTACAGGACCGCAGCAAGAAGGCGCGCTGCAAATGATTAATCGTGTTGTTGACCGCCCAGGCCGAGGCAAAGGGACCAAAACAACTGCCATCCTTGGCCCGCGCCCCGCGATGCTTGACGATACGCGGATAATCGTGATCTTCGGTAATCAGGATATAGGGAAAGCTTTTATCATCGCGCAAAAGGATGTTGTAACGCGGCTTAAGCTTTTTAATCAGATTCGATTCAAGCAGAAGCGCTTCGGCCTCGGTATGGGTGGTGATGATTTCCATCCGCACCGTCTGGGCCACCATCCGGGCAATCCGGATCGGCAGTTGCATCAAACGGGTATAGGCCACCACGCGCTTTTTAAGGTTCTTGGCCTTGCCGACATAAAGGATGCGATCCTTGTCATCGATCATCCGATACACCCCGGATGAGCCCGGCATGGTTTTTAGCGCATGTTTGATCGCCTCGACCCCGCGTGCGGCCCCCCCTTCAAGTTCATCGCTTTCAAGCGACAATCCGATTTCCCGAACGGGGGTTTCGGATGGGGTTTCAGGCTTCATCAAGGCTTCTCCGGCAGATTTATTAAAAATCAAAAGTTGTGACGACCGTCACTTCCCAAACGGGCTTCTGACAATACCCAAAAAGATTAACGCCGCAACATCACTTCACAGAATCGCTGTGGGAAAAAGATGTCCACCAAGCCTGTGGATAAGTATGTGGGTAATAGGGGGGCTGTTTTCTGCACCCCTTGAGAGTCTTAACGTTCTGTGAAGTGATTAATTATTGGGCAAAACATCTAAGTCATTGTTTTATATGGTAAAAAATACTGTCAACCTGAAAACATTCGGTAATAGAGGAGTCAAAAAAGAATATTTTCCTTTGATTCCCTAGCGGCAGATGCTTGTGCATAAGGACAACAACGATTCGGCCCAGAGGAATCACAGAGTCCCCGTCCCAAACCGTTAACAAAAGTAAATTTCAAGCCGGTTTAACAAAGCGATCAACGCGCGATATTAAAGCGCTCTATTTCGACCCCGACCGCCGCAACGTCGTCAAAGACATCAAGCTTTTCAACCCGAACGTTTACCTTGCGCACCCGGCGATCCGCCAGACACATATCGGCCAGTTTTTCCCCAAGAGTTTCCACAAGGTTCACATGGCCGTCCTGACAAATCTCGCGCGTGCCGGTCACCAAATCTTCATAGCTTAAAACAGTGGCAATATCGTCATTCAAGACGCCCTCGCCTTCCAGAACGGCAAGGTCAAGATTGATACGCACCCGTTGCGGACGACCTTTTTCATGATCATACACCCCGATCGATGTCCCAACGACCATGTCACGCACGAAAACACGACGCAAACTGCCCGCATGATCTGCATAGGGCAGTGTCGTAATGTTATCGTCCTGTTTAAGGCCTGCGGTCATGGTCTGGTCTTCCTTGTGCTGCGCTTGTGCGGCCAGATGTCCGAAATCCATGTCCGGCACATCATTCCTCTGGCATTTCATCTTCGCCACTGGCTGCCCAATTAAGGTGCTGCCCGCCGTCAAGGGCTAACATTTGCCCGGTGATGGCAGGCGCGGCAAGGAAAAACCGAACCGCGTCGCAAATCTCTTGCGGGTTTGTTCCCACTTTCAGCGGGGTCTGATCACATTGTTGATCAAAAACTTCCTGTGTTTGCCGGGCACTAGGCAATGCCGGCCCCGGCCCAATGCCATTAACCCGAATACGGGGCGCTAATGCCAGCGCCAGCGTCTGGGTCAAGGCCCAAAGCCCCGCCTTGGACAGGGTATAGGTCATGAAATGCGGTGTCAGGTTCCAGACACGTTGATCAATCAGATTGATAATCGCCCCTTTTTGCCCCGCCGGAAGACGCTTGGCAAAGTCCTGTGACAAAACAAACGGCGCCCGAAGATTGGCCTCCATATGATAATCCCAGCCCGCACGTGTGGCGGTCGCGATGTCATCATATTCAAAGGTGGATGCATTATTGATCAGAACACCAACCGGGCCAAGGGCCGCGGTTGCTTCGCGGATAACACGCCCGGTGTCTTCTTCTTTGCCCAGATCGGCCGAAATCACGCAGGCGCGCTGTCCCATGGCCCGAATTTCATCGGCAAGGATGTCAGCATCCCGGCGCGATGAATGGCAATTAAGGGCAAGATCATAACCCTGCCCGGCAAGATCAAGTGATATCGCCCGGCCGATACGTTTGGCCGCCCCGGTGATAAGGGCCGTTTTCGGCATTGTCCCTGTCATATGGTTTCCATCCCGTCAGTCATGATGTCCCCCTGTTACGGGACCACCGGCCGGTTTGATCACCACCGGCGCCGCCAGATATGATTGGTAAAACCGGAACTTACAATCAAACCCGCCTGTCGGTCCATCATCGCGTCACCTGTCAGACAAGCAACCAGTCAGGCTGAAACCAGACTGGCGACATAGCCAATATAGGCCGCAACAAACACCATCCCGGTAACCCGTGATATCCCGCGCATGAAATAACCGACAATCAGCAAAACAACCGTCACCGCCAGCATGATCCACAAATCAGATCGCAAAATCTGATCCGGCACCGCAATCGGCGCAATTAGCGAAACACCACCAATGATCACCAAAAGGTTCAACAGGTTCGATCCGACAACATTGCCCAATGCCACATCGGAATGCCCGCGCAACGCGGCCACAATCGAGGCCGCCAATTCCGGAAGCGACGTTCCAAATGCCACAAGGGTCAGACCAATCACCGCTTCGGACACACCAAACTGGCGCGCCACGGTCACACCGCCATCAACCAGCAAATCTGCCCCAAAGGTAAGGGCGACAATACCAACAAGCGTTGTAACGACCGGTTTCATCCACCCCTTTGGCACCTCACCGACTTCGTCGACTTCTTCTTCATGCAGGTCACGGGCATCACCCGGATTTTTCATGTCATGCTGATAGGTAAAGTACCAGATCGCCGCCAGCACCAGCAGCATGATCCCCCCGGCCCAACGATCGATCACCCCAAACAGGCACAGCCCGATAAACAGAACCGTTCCCAGCAACATGGTTCCCCCGTCGCGCAGGATCATGGTCTTGGATGCGGCAATCGGTTTTAAAATGGCCGCCGCTCCCAAAATCAGCAAAATATTGGCGATGTTCGAACCAACCACATTACCCATCGCGATATCCCCCGAATCCCCCAATGCCGCATTCAGCGACACGACGAATTCCGGGGCCGATGTCCCGGCCGCAACCACTGTCAGGCCGACAATGACCTTGGAAACCCCCATCAAAAGCGCCAGACCGACCGCGCCGCGTACAATAAACTCGCCACCGGCAGTCAAAAGCACAAGGCCCGCGATAATCTGTAAATAAGGGATAAACTGTTCCAATTTAGGCCTGCTCGTTTGGGAATTTTATCATTGTTTGTCGGCCCGTTCGGGGGCACGCGGAACATCGCATCCCCGAACCGGAATAGCAAGCCACGTCATCGCGGATTTACAGGCGCGAAACAAGCCCCGGACAAGTCAATACGATAGGGCCACGTCGCGGTTCGTTTCTGTTTTTCTTCTGGCTCATCATCGCCACAGGTCATCACCATTTGCCCGTGTCATCCGTCACAGTGATCTTCGCATGCGCGAAATTTCCATAGAAATCATAAGGGTATTTCCGCTATCCTTATTCTATTGATTTCCTTTGCATCCCTTCCACCCCGGTAGCGTACCCAATTATGTCTCACAGTGTCTTGTTCGAGCTGTTTCTGGTCCTGACTGCGGCGGTGATTGCTGTGCCGCTGGCCCAAAAACTGCACGCAAATTCGATCATTGGTTTTCTAATCGGTGGATTTTGCATCGGGCCATTCGGCCTTGGCCTGATCAATGACCGCGAAGACATTTCAACCGTTGCCGAACTTGGTGTCGTCTTTCTGCTGTTCATGATCGGCCTTGAATTGTCGCGTGAACGGTTGCGTGTGATTGGTGGCCGGTTTGCCACACTGGGTTTCCTGCAAATCGCCGTCACATTGGCAGTGATATTTGGCATCCTGCTGCTGATCAGCAAGGATATGCCATCATCCATGGTGATTGCCGGGGCGCTGGCCTTGTCATCGACCGCGATCATTTTGAAACATCTTTCCGATGAACGGCAATTGCATACCCGGTTCGGACGGGCAGCCCTGGCGATCCTTTTGTTACAGGACGTCGCCGTTGGTCCCTTCCTGATCATGGTACAGGCCGCGGGCAAGGCCGGGACGGAAACCAGCCCATGGATCAGCGTCCTGACCGGTATCGGCGCGGTTGCCATCCTGTTACTCGTCGGGCGCTATTTGTTGCCGCGCCTGTTTCGCTATATCGCGGCCCTTAAAAACCCGGAACTGTTTGCCATCGGAACACTTTTTGTCGTTCTGGCCGCCAGCACCCTGACCGAGGCCGCCGGGCTTTCCATGGCACTGGGCGCCTTTATTGCCGGGGTGATGCTGGCTGAAACAGAATTCCGCCATCAGATCGAAGCCGATATCTCCCCCTTCCGGGGGGTATTCCTGTCGCTGTTCTTCATGTCGGTTGGCATGTCGGTCAATGCCAATGTCGTCATCGGCGAAGCTGGCACCATCATTTTGTGGCTGATTGCCCTTCTTATGGTCAAGGCAGCCGTTCTGTTTGGATTGTCACGGCTCATCGGCTTCAATCAGGCATCATCAATCCGGGTCGCCATGAGTTTGGCTGCCGGGGGTGAGTTTGCCTTTGTGATGCTGGCCCTGGCATCCCAAAACGGCGCCGTATCCCATGATATTGTTGTCATGCTGATCCCGGTGGTAGCGATTTCAATGGGCCTGACCCCGACCTTGATTTCGTTGGGACACCGAATCGAACAAAGACTTCACCCAAAAGAAAGCGACCAACTGACCGCGATCGAAGAACAAACCGGCGGCATTGAAAAACATGTTCTGGTGATCGGCTGTGGCCGTGTTGGTCGGGTTTTGGCCCGTTTACTGCGGACCAAGAATATCCCGTTCATCGTTCTTGAATCGGATGCACAACAAGTTTCACGCGGTCGTGCCGAAGGATTGCCGGTTTACTTTGCTGATGGCACGCGCCCGGAAACCTTCCGCGCGGCCCATACCGAACAGGCCCATATCGCCGCCGTTGCCATGGGCAACCCGCATGCAACGGAAAAAACCGTTGCCCTGCTGCGTCAGCATTATCCGCATCTGAAAATCTTTGCCCGTGCGCAGGACATCACCCATATCGGCCCCCTGTCACGCAGCGGCGCGGATGCCGCCATCCCCGAAGTTCTTGAAACCGGGTTACGCATGTCCGATCACGTCTTGTCGGCCTGTGATATCCCGCAAGAAGAAATCGATATCGAAATTGCCAAGTTCCGGCGCGCCGATATGTTGCTGATGAACGAACTGGCCCCGCGCAGCCCGCGTCACAAGGTCGATGAGCCAACCGCAGCCCCTGCAAAGCCTTCCAAGCCACCGAAAAAGAAGTAACGTTCCTAAGAACAAAAACCCCCACCGCATGGATGGGGGTTTTTCGTTTTCCGGACCGGAATTCTTATGGTCCGAGGAATCTGTTATGGCTCAGGCAGCTTCAACATCAAGCGCATAACCCGCCGCACGAACCGTACGGATCACATCGCGCGTGCCCTTGACATCATTCAAGGCCTTGCGCAAACGGCGGATATGAACGTCAACAGTACGGGTTTCGACATAGATATTCGGCCCCCAAACTGCGTTCAAAAGCTGCTCGCGCGAGAAAACACGCCCCGGATGCTCAAGGAAATACCGCAGCAAACGGAATTCCGTCGGGCCAAGATGAATGGCTTTGCCGTTGCGACTGACGCGATGGGCTGCAAGATCCATTTCGATATCGGAATAGATCAACTGCCCTTGTGGTTGCGCCGGACCAGATCGACGTAAAAGCGCACGAATACGTGCCAGCAATTCGCCAATTGCAAAGGGTTTGGTCACATAATCGTCGGCACCGGTATCAAGGCCGCGAATACGATCACCCTCTTCTCCGCGCGCAGTTACCATAATCACCGGAAGATCCCGGCTTTCAGGCTTACGGCGGATCTGGCGGCAAACCTCGATCCCCGACATAACCGGCAACATCCAATCCAGCAAAACCAGATCAACATGGGTTTCAGCCAGAATTTTCAACGCTTCGTCACCGTCTCCGGCTTCAACAACCTGCATCCCCTCGCGTTCGAGGTTGTAGCGCAACATGGTTACGATTGCAGCTTCGTCCTCGACGATAAGAACCGTTGGGTCCATCTTCCTATGCTCCAGTGTCACTCATTCGGTTCTACGACCGCAAAGTTCGCGGCGTCATTTTTTGGCCGACTATCCATCGGCAGGTCTTCGCCTTTGATCCGGTAATAGATCGTCTCGGCGATATTTGTTGCATGATCGCCAATACGTTCGATGTTCTTGGCAATAAACAACAGATGGGTCGATGCCGTAATGTTACGCGGATCTTCCATCATATAGGTCAGCAACTCGCGGAACAGCGAGTTGTACATATCGTCAACTTCCTGATCGCGCGCCCAGACACGCTGGGCTTTTTCCGCATCGCCTTCGATATAGGCGTCCAGAACGTCTTTGATGATTTCCTGGCACAGCTTGGCCATGTTCGGGATAACCTGAACCGGGCGGATCGGCGGTACCTGGTTCAAAACCTGGGCACGTTTGGCAATGTTTTTCGCCAAATCACCGATACGTTCCAGATCATTGGAAAGCTTCAGCGCTGTCACAACCTGACGCAGGTCATCTGCCATCGGCTGACGCAAGGCCAGAAGACGCACGGCAAAGTCCTGGACTTCCTGTTCCAGCTTGTCGATCCGATGATCGGAAAGAATGACCTTTTCAGCCAGTTCCGAATCACGTTTGACAATCGCACGGATCGCCGAGATCAACTGGCTTTCTGCAAGCCCGCCCATCTGCGAGATGATATTGTTCAAACGGGTCAGTTCTTCGTCAAACGAACTGACGATGTGATGTTTGTCGTCGGCCATCTATAAATACTCCTGCCCGGAATTAACCGAAGCGACCCGTGATATATCCCTTGGTACGCTCGTCCTTGGGATTTGTGAAAATCTGATCGGTTTCGCCCACTTCGACCACTTTGCCGAGATGGAAGAATGCGGTGCGCTGCGACACACGTGCCGCCTGCTGCATCGAGTGCGTTACGATCACAATGGTGTAGTTTGAACGAAGTTCGTCGATCAGTTCCTCGACCTTTGCAGTTGCAATCGGATCAAGGGCCGAGCACGGCTCGTCCATCAGAATAACTTCGGGGCTAACCGCAACCGCACGTGCAATGCAAAGGCGCTGCTGCTGGCCACCTGAAAGACCGGTTGCCGGTTCCTGCAAACGGTCTTTGACCTCTTTCAAAAGGCCGGCCCGTTCAAGCGAGGTCATGACGATTTCATCAAGTTCGTCGCGCGAATTGACCAACCCGTGAATACGCGGGCCATAGGACACATTGTCATAGATCGATTTCGGGAACGGGTTTGGTTTCTGGAACACCATGCCGATGCGTGCCCGCAACTGAACAACGTCAATCGCCTTGTCATAGATGTCGCGATTATCCAGCGTCACCTGACCGTTGATCGTCACACCATCAATGGTATCGTTCATGCGGTTCATGCAGCGCAGGAAAGTCGATTTCCCGCAACCCGACGGGCCGATCAGCGCGGTGACCTGACGTTCAACAATGTCAAGATTGACATCAAAAAGCGCCTGGTTCTCACCATAGAAAAGATTGAGGTCACGGGCCGTCATTTTCGGGCTCGTAACGGACGGCTCTGCCGTCATCGCGCTTTGAGTTACAACAGCCATTTTACCACTTCCGTTCAAATTTTTTGCGCAGATACACGGCAAATCCGTTCATCAGGACAAGGAAGCCCAGCAGCACCATAATGGCGGCCGAGGTTTTCTCGACGAAGGCACGTTCCGGGCTGTCTGCCCATAGATAGATCTGCACCGGCAGGACCGTCGCCGGATCAAGCGCGCTTCCAGGGATATCAACGATAAAGGCGACCATCCCGATCATCAAAAGCGGTGCAGTTTCACCAAGTGCCTGCGCCATACCAATGATCGTTCCGGTCAGGATGCCCGGCATTGCCAGTGGCAACACATGATGGGTCACGGTCTGAACCGGTGACGCCCCAAGACCAAGGGCGGCCTGACGGATTGACGGCGGAACCGCCTTGATCGCGGCACGGGCGGCAATAATGATCGTCGGCAAGGTCATCAGCGCCAGCGTCAAGCCCCCGACAACCGGGGCCGATCGCGGCAAATGCATGACATTAAGGTAAACTTCAAGCCCCAGCAGACCGAACACGATTGACGGCACCGCCGCCAGATTGTTGATATTGACCTCGACAATCGTCGTAAAGCGGTTGCGCGGTGCGAATTCTTCAAGATAAACCGCCGCCAGCACCCCAATCGGGAAAGACAGCGCCAAGGTCACGGCCAAGGTATAAAGCGACCCGACAGCAGCCCCCCAAATCCCGGCAAGTTCGGGCTCGCGGGAATCTCCATTGGTAAAGAACCGGGTGTGGAACTGTTTTTCAACCGCCCCGTCTGCCTGCAACGCATGATACCACGAGATTTCTTCGTCATTCAGACGGCGATCACCTTCGTCAACATCAGCGCTGATATAGCCTTTGTTAAGCATGTCAAAGTCATCGCCCGAAATCATCCAGACCTTGCGGGTCTGCCCGATCAGGCTTGGATTTTCCATCACCCGCTCACGCAGGTCATAGGACGCACCACCCGAAATGATGTCATACATGTCGCGCTTGCTGCGACGATCAGTGACTTCCGGGAAACGTTTGCGCAGGCTTTCCTTGATCAGGCCGTCAAAATTGGCCTTGCCGATCACGGCGGGATCACCTGTGCCATCCGGGTCAATCTGTGCCGGGTCAAAGAAGACTTCGACCTGCACATAGGTCTGGAAAAAGGCCGTATAGCCCTTGGACCCGATCGAATACGTCAGCACGGCCAATGCCAAAAGCGCGATCGCAATTGCGCTCAGGCCATACATCTTAAAGCGGCGCTCGGCGGCGTAACGCTTTTTGATCTGGCGTGAAATCTTGGGGCTGTCCCAATCAACCGGCTTGCGCAGATTTCCTGAGATAACCTTTGCAGCGGCTCTGTCTTCCATCAGCGATGCCATATCAGTCATATTTCTCGCGATACTTCTGAACAAACTTAAGGGCAAACACGTTCAAACCCAGCGTGATAAGGAACAGAGCCAGCCCCAGCGCAAACGCCGACAAGGTTTTGGCACTGTCAAATTCCTGATCACCAACCAGAAGCGTTACAATTTGAACGGTTACGGTCGTCACGGCCTGCAAAGGATTGACCGTCATATTGGCAGCAAGCCCTGCTGCCATCACCACAATCATGGTTTCGCCAATCGCACGCGATACCGCCAGCAACACCGCCCCGACAATACCGGGAAGGGCTGCCGGGAAAATCACATTTCGAATGGTTTCCGATTTGGTTGCGCCCAAGCCATAAGAACCATCGCGCAACGATTGCGGCACCTGAGACATCACGTCATCAGACAACGAAGATACAAACGGAATAATCATGACACCCATGACCAGCCCGGCTGCCAGCGCACTTTCGGAACTGACATCAAGCCCAAGAACAGCACCGTTATCGCGCAGAAATGGCGCCACGGTCAGGGCCGCGAAAAATCCATAAACAACCGTCGGCACACCGGCCAGAATTTCAAGTGCAGGCTTGGCAAAGGCGCGGAATTTCGGGGATGCGTATTCCCCCATATAGATGGCTGAGAACAATCCGACAGGCACCGCCACACACATCGCAATCAGTGTGATCAACAAGGTCCCAACGAAAAGCGGGATGGCACCAAATGCCCCCTCGGAAGCCACCTGATCAGCGCGAATTGCCGTCTGCGGGCTCCATTCCAGACCAAACAGGAAGTCCAGCGGATTGATCTTGGTAAAGAAATGCAGCGCTTCAAACAAAAGCGAAAATACGATGCCGACCGTCGACAGGATCGCAATCCCGGAACAGGCAATCATCACATAGCGTGAAATCCGCTCGACATTATTACGCGCCCGCATGTCACGGCTGATTTTGCGATACGAAAACGCAAGGCCAACAAGCGCCACGCTTATCATCACAACCACCAGCGCAACATTGGCAATGATCTGCAAACTCGCAAGACGTTTGCCCGCGTCAATCACTTCCGGTGACACGCTAAGGTGTTCGCCGTTATCGGCAGCAAGCAGAAAAATACTGTTAAGCGCCAGCGACAATTTACCCGAGTCATTAAGGATCTCTGGCGGCAAATCCGAGATAATCATTCCCTGAATGATCGTTCCCTGAAACATGTGCCAAACCAGCAACAGCAAAATTGCCGGAAGACCACACCACATTGCCGTATAGGTCCCGTAATGGGCTGGCAGGGAATGAAGGTTGCTGTACCGGCCGCCCGACAGGGCAATGGCCCGCTGACGCCCGAAATAGAATGATAGCGCACAAAGGGCCGCAATCGCGAGCAACAGAAAGGTCAGGGACATTACGATAAATCCGTTTGTCTGGAGGGCCAGCTTAAATCACGAAAAGGCCAATAGGACAAAAACAATAAATCAATCAAGCCTGGAAACAAAGAAACCGGTGGCAGCATGGGCCGCCACCGGTTGAAAGATCGCGTTACATGCTCAGCGGAGCAAGGTTCATCGCTGCATCATGAACGGCTTTGCGTTCTGCGGCATCCATCGGGATCAGACCACGGTCAGCAAGGTAACCTTCCTCGCCCCAAGCTTTGTCAGAGGTGAATTCCGAGACATATTCTTTGATGCCCGGAATGGTTCCGACGTGGGCGTTTTTGACGTAGAAGTAAAGCGAACGGGAAACAGGGTAGTCACCAGCTGAGATGGCTTCGAAGGTCGGCTCGATGCCTTCGATTTTCGAACCCTGAAGTTTGTCGCCATTCTGGTCGAGGAACGAGAAGCCAAAGATACCGAATGCGTCTTTGTTGGCTTCGAGTTTCTGAACGATCAGGTTGTCGTTTTCGCCAGCTTCGATGTAAGCGCCGTCTTCACGGACACCGGCACAAACAGCTTTGAATTTCTTTTTGTCAGCTTTTTCAAGCTCGGCAATAACCGGGAATTCTTCACAAGCTTCTTCAAGTACCAGCTCGGTGAAAGCATCGCGTGTGCCAGAGGTCGGCGGCGGGCCAAGAACTTCGATTTTCACGGTCGGCAGGCTCGAATCAATCTCGTTCCAGGTGCTGTACGGATTGTCGATCAGCGACTTGCCGTCTTTCGAAGGAACGGTTTTGGCCAGTGCCAGGAAGATCTGTTCTTTGGTCAGGTCAAGCTGACCGGCATCTTTGGAGTTCGACAGAACGATACCGTCAAAGCCGATTTTGACTTCGGTGATTTCGCTGATGCCGTTTTTGCCGCAAGTCTCAATTTCGGACTTCTTGATGCGACGCGATGCATTGGTGATGTCCGGATGTTCTTCGCCAACACCGGCGCAAAACAGCTTCAAACCACCGCCAGAACCGGTCGATTCAATAACCGGGGTCTTGAACGAGGAGGTCTTACCGAATTCTTCAGCAACCGCGGTTGCGAACGGGAATACGGTGGACGAACCAACGATACGAATCTGGTCGCGTGCCTGGGCAGCGCCAACAAAGGCAACGCTCATCAGCGCTGCAACAGCAAGAGTCTTCTTCATGGTAATTTCCCCAATGATTGTTCCAAAGCGGAACGGTGCAACGATCTGCGAGCCGGACTCTACCGCTGGGTGCTTACGGTATTGCGTCACTTTTATGAACGTTATGTGACAACGCATCAGAGATGCAAAAAATCCGCTAAAAACCTTTATATTTCAACGAATTTGATTGTTTTGCACAATCAGTTTTCCGCGCAATCAACCCGGCGTTTTTGGCCCCAACATCCCTTGGCCCAATATCTCTGTTACAAAAACTGTAACAAAGATACCGCGCCCAAACCGCCGCCTGCCAACCGCGCAGGCGCTCGTTGCCACGATTGGTCGGCACATTCCTTGGACTTTACAAACCCGGTTGAAAACACGAAGCTTGTTCATAAGATATCAACCCGATGGGGACATTGTTGCGGGGAACCGCGCAAAAGGGAGACGACAATGAGCACGACGCTCGACGAGATTCAGGAACTGATCCAGAAGCTTTCCGGTGAACTGGGCGATATGTCCCAAGCCGCTTCGCGCCATATCGACGACCTGCATGTTGCGGTCAATAATATCGCATCACATGTTCTGGCCATGGAAGCCGTGATTTCGGTTATGGCAACAAAAGTCGATATCAACGAAGCCGATGTTCAGGAATGGATCCGCGAAAAAACCGCGGCCTATGCCGAAGACAGCAGCGAAAGCTCGGCTGCCGAAGGCATCGCCCACAGCCTGCTGACTAAAGAGCCGGCCAAAGAATAGTCGATTACGCCTTCTGCCCCGGCAGTTGATCCGTTCGGCACAAAAATTCACAAAAGCCCGCAGACAATGATGTCATGCGGGCTTTTGTCATTTGATTTAATCGCATCCCCGATACCTGGGTGACGTGACCTTAATAATAGGCCGCCAACTTGCCCGGCACCGGTCCGCCCGCTGCCCAATCCAAAAGCTGGACGGTATGCAGGACTTTCAGATCATCGGTTTCAAGTTGCACCATGCAGCCAATATTACCCGTCGCGACAAGATCCGGGGCGATATTCTTGATATTGCCAAGCTTGCGTTCGCGCAGTTTACCGGCAATTTCGGGCTGCAACAGGTTATAAACCCCGGCGGAACCGCAACAAAGATGCCCCTCGGCGATCTCTAGCACCTCAAACCCGGCTTTTTTCAAAAGATCACGGGGTTCGCGAATGATTTTCTGGCCATGCTGCATCGAACAGGCCGAATGATAGGCAACCCGCACATCATTCAATCCCGTTGCCGCAAACGCCCCGGCAGGAATATCAATACCCGCCAGATATTCCGTAATGTCACAAGCAAGTTCGGAAACCTTGGCGGCCTTGGCGGCATAGACCCGATCATTACGCAACATATGGCCGTAATCCTTGACCGTCGTCCCGCAACCCGATGCAGTAATCACAATCGCATCAAGCCCCTCGCCCTTCAGTTCTGCGGTCCAGGCATCGACATTGGCCTGGGCCTGATGATGGGATTTTTCTTCCTTGCCCATATGATGAACCAGCGACCCACAACACCCCGCCCCCTTGGCAACGACAATCTCGATCCCAAGCCGGGTCAAAAGCCGCACAGTCGCTTCGTTAATCTCGGTTTCCAAAACCTGCTGCGCACAACCGGTCAGGATGGCAACACGCCCTTTGCGTTCACCAATCGCCGGAATCACCTGTGGTTTATCAACCCAGCTTGGCGGTGGCATATGACGTGCCCCCATTTTTACCATGCCTTTAAGCCGCCCCGGCAATAGCCCCGCAAACGGCGATGCCAGCTTTGCCCCGATCAGCGACAATCGGAAAAGCGTCGGGTTGGGCACGACAATCGCCAAAATCTTGCGCAGCCATTTATCGGCAAAGGGCCGTTCATAAGTCTGTTCGATATGGGCGCGCGCATTATCAATCAGATGCATGTAATCAACACCCGATGGGCATGTCGTCGTACACGACAGGCACGACAGACAACGATCAAGATGCTTAACCACCTTGTCCGTTGCCGGTTTGTCGTTTTCCAGCATGTCCTTGATCAGGTAAATTCGCCCGCGCGGGCTATCAAGTTCATCGCCTAATGTCACAAAGGTCGGGCAGGTTGCGGTACAGAACCCGCAGTGCACACATTTGCGAAGGATCTGTTCACTTTCGGCAATCGCCGGATGGGCAAGCTGGGCCGGGGTAAAATTGGTTTGCATTATGCGCCCTCCCCGCCTGATATTGATGGCATCATGCGCCCCGGATTAAGGATCGCGGCGGGGTCAAAATTCGCACGAATTTTTGCATTGATCCGGGCCAGTGCCGCGTCTTCGGACTGAAACACCGAAATCCGGTTTCGGATATCAACCGGGGCCCGCACCAAAACCGCCCGTCCATCTGCCGCCAAGGCGATTTGGCGGGTTTTATCGACCATGGCATCCGCCACATCCGCCCCCGGCAAGCGCAACCAAATTTGCGCCCCGGCCCAATCCATCATGATCGCACCACCGGTTTCCGCCGCCAAAGTCGCCGCAACATCGCCACCCGATGCTGGCGGAACTGACACCCGCCATAACAGGCCCGATCCCCCGGCAAAGGGCGCAACATCGGCAACCGCCGCCCAGAACGCTTCGCTATTGGTACTATGCAATTCTTCGCTGGCGCCGATATCCGCCAACAGTTTGCGTAATGCTTCGCACCGCCATGCGACCGACGGGGCTGGTCCCTCGACCCGCAAGGCAACAATCCCCGATCCCATTTCGGTCGCAACCGACACACCCAGCTTGGCGACATCAGCCGATGCAATCCACGCCGCACCCGAAACCTCGTTCTCGCTGCCCATGGCATCGGTCATTGCCCGTCCGGCGGCTTTGGGATCATCACAGGCAATCAAAACCGTTCTGGTTTTTTCATCGCGCGGCATGACTTTCATGGTGATGGTATGCATCACGCCAAGGGTGCCAAACGATCCCGACATCAATTTTGACAAATCAAACCCGGTAACGTTTTTCATCACACGACCACCGGATTTAAAATCTTCGGCCCGGCCACTGATGGCTTCAAACCCCAAAATATGATCCCGTGCCGCACCAACTTTGATCCGTCGCGGACCAGAAAGATTGGTGGCGATCAATCCGCCAATTGTGCCCGCATGATCGACAACACCATCGGCCAAAAGCCCCGGGAAATTTCCGGGCTCAAAATGGAATTGCTGATTTTTTTCGCGTAAAAGGCCCTGAATTTCGGCAAGTGACGTTCCTGCCCGTACCGACATCACCAATTCTTCGGGTTCGTAAAACAAAACCCCGGTCAGTTTTGACAGGTCTAAAACATGATCGCTGGCAACCGCGTGACCAAACTCACGCTTGCTGCCGGACCCGATGATTTCAAGCGGGGTTTTCGATCCAAGCGCCCAGCCAATTGCATCGCGCAACTGTTCGGGCGTGGTGGGGGATATGACGTCCGCCATTTTGGTCTCTCTCTTCCTCTCCTGATCCTTGCCGACTGGTTTGTGGGAACCGATGGCAGGATTATTTTTCTTATCGTCTCTCGGCTCTTGTTTTTCGCCTAGCCTCAGAAACGCGGGATATTCGGGAATTTATCGGCAACACCGCGCGCATGCAGGGTCTTAAGCTCGCCACAGCCATGCAAGGTCGGGAATACCTTGCCGGGATTAAGCAACTCGTCCTCGTCAAACGCCAGTTTCAGGCGTTCCTGATGCTTCATGTCGTCTTCGGTAAACATTTCGGGCATCAGGTCGCGTTTTTCGACCCCAATCCCGTGTTCACCGGATAAAACCCCGCCGACTTCAACACACAGCTTAAGGATATCAGCGCCAAAGGCCTCGGCGCGTTCAAGGTCGCCGGGCTGATTGGCATCAAACATGATCAAAGGATGCAAATTGCCATCACCGGCATGAAAAACATTGGCCACCCGAAGCCCGTGCCGCTGTGACAACACCTGCATCCCGGTCAGCACTTCGGCCAATCGACGGCGCGGGATGGTGCCATCCATGCACATATAATCGGGTGAAATGCGGCCAATCGCCGGGAAGGCATTTTTGCGCCCGGACCAAAATAGCAGTCGTTCTTCTTCGCTTTCGGAAATGCGCGAATAGACCGCCCCACATTGGGTCGCAATGGCCCCAACCTGTTCGATCAAATAATCGACTTCAACCTTTGGCCCGTCGAGTTCGACCAGCAACAACGCCTCGACATCAAGCGGATAACCGGCATGAACAAAATCCTCGGTCGCCTTGATCGCCGGGGCATCCATCATTTCAAGCCCGCCGGGAATGATGCCATCGGCAATGATTTTGGCCACGCAATCGCCCCCGGCTTCGCTGCTGTTAAAGCCCAGCAAAAGCGCGCGCGCGGTTTCGGGTTTGCGCAAAATCCGCACGGTCACTTCGGTCACAATGCCCAGCAAGCCTTCGGAACCGGTAATCACACCCAAAAGATCATAACCCGATTGATCAAGCCCCTTGCCCCCGACACGAAGGACTTCGCCTTCGATCGTGACCATTTCAACGCCAAGCACGTTATTGGTCGTTAGCCCATATTTAAGCGAATGCACCCCGCCGGAATTTTCGGCGATATTGCCGCCAATCGAACAGGCAATCTGGCTGGATGGGTCCGGGGCATAATAAAACCCCTTATGTTCGACCGCGCGCGTAATCCCCAGATTGGTTACACCGGGTTGCACAACAACCGCCCGGTTATCCCAATCGATATCCAGAACCCGATTGAATTTCATCATACCAATGGTAATCGCATCTGCCATCGGCAGTGCCCCACCCGAAAGCCCGGTACCCGCACCACGCGGAACAACCCGGATTTTATGGATATGACAATACTTAAGGATGGCCGCGACCTGCCCGGTATTTTCGGGCAGGACCACGATCATCGGCAATTGCCGATAAGCCATCAACCCATCGCATTCATAGGGCCTGAGCTGATCTTCATCGACAATAACCCCGCCATCAGCAGGAACGATGTTCCGCATGGCGGCAATAATATCCTTGCGACGTGCAAGGGTCGATTGATCGGGCTCAGGCATCCTAAGCATGCGGGGTTACTCCGTTAATTCGATCAGCAAATCCTTGCTGTCGACCTGTGTACCGGCGGGGGTATAGATAACTGCCACAACCCCGTCCTTTTCCGCGTGGATCGCGGTTTCCATTTTCATCGCTTCAAGCGAACACATCACATCGCCTGCCTTGATCTTCTGGCCTTCGACAACATGTACCTCGACCACAAGACCGGGCATCGGGGCTGCGATATGCAGCTTGTTACCGTCTTCGGCCTTGGGTTTGACCTTGCCCGTCACGGCCAGCGTCTTATCAGCGACCTTAACCGTCCGGGGTTGACCATTCAGTTCAAAAAACACCGTCCGATGACCTTCCTCGTCCCCGCCTTCGGATGTCGCAAGATACCGAATGACAAGCGTCTTGCCCTTTTCCAGATCAACGGAAATTTCGTCATTCTGGCTCATCCCATAGAAAAAGATCGGGGTCGGCAGGATCGAAACATCGGCGTGATGACTGCGATGTTCAGCATAATCAAGGAACACCTTGGGATACATCACATAGGATGCGACCTCGGCATCGCTGATATTGCGATGGGTTTTCTTTTCCATTTCCGAACGGGTGGCTTCAAAATCAATCGGCGCCATGGATTTGCCCGGACGATCACTTAATGCCTCGCCACCTTTCAGCACCTTGCGCTGAAGGGCGGGCGGGAAACCGCCAACCGGCTGACCAATTTCACCCCGGAAGAACGAAATCACGCTGTCGGGGAATGCGATGTCCTTTTTCGGGTCCATCACATCCTGTTCGGTAATACCCGACGTCACCATGGTCAGCGCCATATCACCGACAACCTTGGAACTTGGCGTCACCTTAACAACGTCACCAAACATCTGGTTAACCGCCGCATAGGCTTTCGACACTTCGGGCCAACGTTCCTCGATCCCCAAGGATCGGGCCTGCTGGCGCAGGTTGGTATATTGGCCACCCGGCATTTCATGGACATAAACGTCCGATGTGCCGCTGCGGATATCGCTTTCAAACCCGGCATAGTAACGACGAATTTGCTCCCAATAGGTCGACACTTCCTTAAGCGCCTCGGTCGAAAGCCCCGGATCACGCGGCTGGCCGATATAGTTATTGGCGATTGATCCAAGATTTGGCTGCGATGTCAGACCTGACATCGAATCCATTGCGGCATCCACCGCATCGACCCCGGCATCAATCGCTGCAATCACGGTGGCTGCCGAAATGCCGCTGGTATCATGGGTATGGAAATGGATCGGAAGATTAACCGTATCCTTCAATGCCTTGATCAAGGTCGTTGCCGCCGCCGGCCGCAAAACCCCGGCCATATCCTTCAAACCCAGGATATGAGCACCGGATGCCTCAAGCTCGCGGGCCATTTTGACATAGTAATCAAGGTTATATTTCGGGCGTTTTTTGTCGAAAATATCGCCGGTATAACAAATGGTCGCTTCGCACAGCTTGTCGGTCTTCAGCACCGCATCCATGGCGACCTTCATGTTATCGACCCAGTTCAGAGAATCGAACACACGAAACACATCCATGCCGTGCTCAGCAGCCTGCTTGACGAAATATTCAACCGCATTGTCAGGATAATTGGTGTAACCGACCGCATTTGATGCCCGCAAAAGCATCTGGGTCAGGATATTTGGTACCCGTTCACGCAGCTTGACCAGACGATCCCACGGATCTTCTTTCAAGAACCGCATGGCAACGTCAAACGTCGCCCCGCCCCAACATTCCAGTGAAAACAGCTCTGGCAAACCATGCGCGTAATACGGCGCGATTTTCAACATATCGAACGTCCGCATCCGCGTCGCCAAAAGCGACTGATGCGCATCACGCATGGTGGTATCGGTCATCAGGACACGTTCCTGATCCTTCATCCAGCGCGAAAAGCCCTCTGGCCCCAATTGATCAAGCTTCTGCTTGGTGCCCGGACGAATTTCGTCCAGATCAATTGATTTTGGCATCACCGGCGCATGCTGGTTGGTCGGCACGACCCGGCCTTCGACCTCGGGATTGCCATTAACCGTGACTTCACCGATGAACCGCAACAACCGGGTTGCCCGGTCGCGACGACGCACGAATTTAAACAGTTCCGGCGTTTCATCAATGAACCGCGTGGTGTATTCACCCGCCCGGAATTTCGGATGATTGATCAGGTTTTCAAGGAACGCCAGATTGGTCGCAACCCCGCGAATACGAAACTCGCGCAAGGCCCGGTCCATACGATCCACCGCTTCACGCGGCGTGCTGCCCCATGCGGTAACCTTTTCCAGCATGCTGTCATAAAACGGCGTAATCACCGCCCCGGAATAAGCCGTGCCCCCATCCAGACGAATGCCAAAACCATTGGCCCCGCGATAAACCTTGATGATCCCGTAATCGGGCACAAAGCTGTTTTCGGGGTTTTCGGTCGTGATCCGACATTGTAACGCATGATCGCGCAGCTTGATCTTATCCTGCCAGGGAATGCCGGTTTCCGACGGGAAGCCGATCCGCCCGCCCTGCGCAATCAGGATTTGCGCTTTTACAAGGTCAAGACCCGTCACGCATTCGGTCACGGTATGTTCGACCTGAATACGCGGGTTAACTTCGATGAAATAGAATTTGGATGTATCGACATCCATCAGGAATTCGACGGTGCCAGCGTTGACGTAATTGGCGGCCTTGCCCAAACGAAGCGCCGCATCACACAGACCCGCACGCTGTTCTTCATCAAGATAGGGTGCCGGGGCGCGTTCGACGACTTTCTGATTGCGACGCTGTACGGAACAATCACGTTCAAACAGATGCACCAATGTGCCATGCGTATCGCCCAAAAGCTGGACTTCAACATGGCGGGCACGCCGGATCAGTTTCTCGAAATAAATCTCGTCATTGCCAAATGCGGCTGCGGCCTCGCGCTTGGCTGCCAGGACGTGTTTTGACAAATCCTTGGAATTTTCAATCACACGCATGCCGCGGCCGCCACCACCCCAACTGGCCTTAAGCATGATCGGATAACCGACCTGATTGGCAATACGGGCAACTTCGTCCATATCATCAGGCAACGCGCCCGATGCTGGCATAACCGGAACCCCGGCACTTTCGGCCATATTGCGCGCCGAAACCTTATTACCAAGGCTGCGCATTACTTCGGAATCAGGCCCGATAAAGGTGATCCCGGCCTCGGCACAGGCATCGGCGAAATCCGGGTTTTCCGACAAAAAGCCATATCCGGGATGAATCGCATCGGCACCAGCTTCGCGGGCGACACGCAAAATATCTTCGATATCAAGATAGGCGCGAATGGGTTTGTTGCCCTTGCCGACGGTGTAACTTTCGTCGGCCTTAAACCGATGCAGGGCAAAACGGTCTTCATCAGAAAAAATAGCAACCGTGCGAATACCAAGTTCATTGGCTGCACGCAGAACACGAATCGCGATTTCACCGCGGTTCGCGACCAGAAGTTTACGGATACGCTTTGGTGCTGAACGCGTCATGGACACCGGGCTCCTACCAGATTTACATGGCAGGCGCGTCCCTGTGCGCCCCTGCCGAAAGCCAAGAGAAACGCCACGATATGATCCTGGAATGCGTTGCGGTGCGGGATGCCTGCAACGCCATACCGTCTGTGGCGATTACGGATGCCTGTCACGTTAAAGCGTGTGCAGTGCATCCAAAGTTCCTGGCGCCCGGTGGGCAGGCGACGTTCCTGATATATGCGCAATGCGCTGCCTCTGTCAAAGCATGATCTTCGAAATTGGTAATACCAATTTCATTTTATCAGTGCGAGCCTCTTTTCACCATGTGGAAAACGGATATTTCGCCCAAGACACCCCGTGGGATCGAAAACTGCGATCAGCCGCAGACTTTTGTTACATTTGTGCTATTGTCCGCCGCTTGAAAACCACCCTGATTTCAAGGCTGTCGCGCCCATGCCGAAAATCAATCTTCGACTAAAGTTTCTGCTGCTCTCGATCCTGCCGCTGGTTCTGGCTGCTGCGGCGATCTCATATCTGGTGTTTGCACAGGCCGAACGACTGGCCGAAGCCGAAATCAGAACCTTCGAACGCAACATCCTCGAAGCCCGCAAGGAAGAGCTTAAAAGCTATCTTGAACTGGCCATGGCGTCGATCGATCATATCTATTCGGTCGCAAGTCCGCTGGATGCGGTATCCAAGGAACGCGTCAAGGCAATTATCGAAGACCTTTCCTATGGGCAGGATGGCTATTTCTTTATCTATGACCGCGATGGCACCGCCCTTGTCGATCCGCCGCAACCCTGGCGTCTGGGGCGGACATATTGGAACCTGCGCGACCTTAACGGCAATTCGGTCATTCAGGCATTGATCTTCAATGCGGAAAAAGGCGGCGATTTTCATCAGTTCATCTGGGATAAACCATCAACCGGGCTACCGGCTGAAAAGATCGCCTATTCGCTTATGCTGGAAAAATGGGGCTGGATGATCGGCACCGGGATTTATATCGACGACATTTCCGAGCAGGTGAAGGAAATCGAGACCGAGGTCTCGTCCCACATCCGCAGCACCACCATTTCCATCGTTGGCATTACCATTCTTGCCGTCATGCTGGTCGGCATATCGGGCACGGTGGTGACCCTGTCGGAACGCAAACTTGCCGATTCCAAGTTAAAGGAACTAACCCATCGGGTTGTCGATGTTCAGGAACAGGAACGTTTGCGTGTGTCGCGTGAACTTCATGATGGCATCAGCCAGATTTTGGTTTCGGCCAAATATTCGGTCGAAACCGCAATGGCGCGCCTGGCCCTGGGCAAGGATTACGCCACCGAGCCCATGGAAAAAGCCGCTAAACGGCTGCAAGATGCCATACACGAAGTCCGCCGTATTTCACGCGACTTACGTCCGGCGGTGCTTGATGACCTTGGCCTGCGCCCGGCGATTGAAAGCATGTGCAAGGAACTCGGCGATCGATCCGGCATGCAGATCGAAGTCAAATCCGACAACATTGATGTTGTCCTTGATATCGCCAAGAAAACCACGCTTTACCGCGTGTTACAGGAAAGCTTGACCAATATCGAACGCCATGCCGATGCCACCCATGTCAAGGTGACGATCCGCCGCGAAGGCCAAAGTGTTGTAATGAAGATCATGGATAACGGGGTTGGCTTTGAAACCAACCGTTATATCCGTAACCGCGATCCGCGTGCCGGTATCGGGCTTCGCAATATTCGTGAACGCATGGAATTCCATGGTGGCGGCATGACGGTTAAATCCGAACCCGACGATGGAACGACCATCACAGCTTATATTCCGGTTTCGCGTGATAATGATCTACCCGTCACGGCCATCAGCGGCTAATCTAATCAACTATTCCGGCAAAATGACAGAGAACTGATGTAACCATGAACAGCGCAAATATCGCCTATTCGCCCAACCGTCCCATTCGTGTTTTGCTGTGTGACGACCATGCGCTGGTCATGGACGGCATCCGTTCCCGCCTTGAATGCTATGACCATATCGACATCGTCGGCGAAGCCGGCAACGGCATGGAAGCCCTGTCTTTGGCGGCAAATGTCAAACCTGATATCGTTTTGATGGATATCTCGATGCCGGTCATGAACGGGTTGGAGGCCGCGGAAAAATTCCGCGAAACCATGCCCGACATACGGGTCATCATCCTGACCATGCATGAAAACCCCGAATATCTGCGCACGGCACAGGTCGCCGGGGCACGTGGCTTTATCTTAAAAGACGTCTCGTCAAACGATATGGTCCGCGCCATCGAGGCAATCGCCCATGGCGGCGAAGCCTTTAGCCCGACACTGGACCGCATCAACAGCACCGAAAGCGCATCGGGTGATGGCATGCCGCTTACGACTCGCGAACGCACAGTCCTGCGCCTTCTGGCCAAAGGTGCCAGCAACAAACATGTCGCGCGCGAACTCGATATCAGCGTACGTACCGTCGAAACCCACCGCCGCAACATCAAACGCAAACTTGATATCGACAGCTCGGCCGGTCTGGTCCGCTATGCGATTGAAAAGGGTCTGGTGACGCTTGACAGCACACCGTAACCATAAATCAAACACCAGACGAGGTTGTTGGCCTTTCCGTACAAATTGCACAAGACTTGAATTCACCAATTAACACGCTAAATTGTACAAGGGCTTAGAGTGCTTCCACCTAACGACTTGCAGCACCCGCCTCCATGCCTTTCCCGTTTTGCCAGGGGGCCTCGTGAATTACAGCGCACCACAACCAACCCTGCCCGATATGACGCGTTGCCGCCTTTGCAGCATTCGCCAGTTTGCCCTGTTCAACAACCTGACAGAGGACGACTTCGCGCTGGTGCATTTACCGGTCGAGGAAATATTCCTGTCAAAACGTCAGGCACTTTACAATGCCGGTGACGATGCGAATTCATTGTTCACCCTGCGCCGTGGCTTGATCAAACTGACCCATTATCTGGCTGATGGATCGCAACGGGTTGTCCGACTGGTGCGTCCCGATGGCACAATCGGTTTGGAAGCACTCGTCAGCAACAGCTACACCCATCATGCCGAAGCAATGCAAGACAGTGAACTTTGCAAAATCCCTGTGGCTGTCGTCGAAAAACTTGATCGCGAAAGCCCGCGCCTGCACAAACAATTGCTAACCCGCTGGCATCAGGCCGTCATGGAAACTGATACTTGGCTGACTCAGATGTCAACCGGCCCAGCCCGTGAACGGGTAGCACGGCTTTGCCTGTTTCTGAGTGATGAAAACGGTAATCATTGCATTCTTCCGGGGCGCGAAGATATTGGCGCGATGCTGGGTATCACGACCGAAACCGCCAGCCGTATTATTGCGGAATTTCGCCGCCTCGGCCATTTAACCCTGCGCAACCGCCGTGACTTTGATCTTGATACCAAAGCCCTTCAAATGATCGCCGGACTGACCCCCGACACTTTCCTGTCAATCCCGCACAAATCTCTGGACCGGGCCTAGCGCATCGCCTGTGGAAGGGTGGTCTGAAATGCCGAATTTGGCCCGCAGGCCTTTGACAACCGGTCGTATTCATCGGGTGTATCAATCGCCCGATGGTCTTCACGTCTTGAAAGATCAATGGCGCGCAGGCGTCGCTTGAATTCCAGCCCGTATTGGCGAAGCAATCGCTTTTGCAAACGTGCGACCTCGCCCGCCCCGACGGGGCGCATGGCGGCAAAATCATCGACGATTTCGACCACCATCGCGTCCAGCTCTCGCTGGACATCGCTTTGCATATGCTGGTTGATCTGCACATGCTGCCCTTCATGGCCATAAACGATGTCATATTCGCAACTGCCGCGTTCCAGTTCGGACGCGACATACACCAGATGTTTGACAACCTCGACCTGCGGGCTAACCCGAACCGGGCGCAAACAGAATTGGCCGATGCCAATCTCGACCGGCTCAATGCGCATATCGAACTGCGCCTGCATTTCAAATTCGGTCAGGCCCGTCACCATATAGCGGCTTCCCTGATTGGCCCGGCGGTTCAACCACCGGACCGAGCGATGCCGATCCAGCATCGGATCCCGATTGATGAATGAAAGCTTGGCATCCGGCATCCCGGGAATCGTGCAACGGCTTTGCTGTGCCTGTACAGCGTTCGCGTTAAACAACCCGACGAACAAGACAATCACGCCACAGAAAACGCCCCCGCCCCAGGCGACAAATCGGCTTAATCCTGATCGCGTTGCCTTGTCACCTGCCATAAATCAAATACATCATTCCGTGCGGTATTCCATGTTCTGAGGTGTCATCTGGATGCATCAAAAAGGGGTCATGTCAGCTATGGCTAACATGGGCGGCACACTCCACGCAAAGCGGTGTGGTCGGATCAAATTCCAGACGCTTCTTTTCGATTGCCTCGCCGCAATTATGGCAATAACCGTAATTCGCGCTTTCAATCCGCGACAGCGTCTTTTCGATCCGATCCAGCTCGGCCAGCCTGCGACGTTCTTGCTCCAGATGCATTTGCTGATTCTGAAGTGCGTCCATCCGCGACAAACGCCCGACGGCCTGCTGATCCAATTCAACCGGCTTTCGGTAATCTTCAGAATGGGTGGAATGGGCGCTGATATCGGCGCGCCGTTCTTCCAACCGCTGGCGCAGGAATGCAATATCAAGATCTTTGCGTTCTGAAACTTTGCGTTCTGACATTCTGATCCCTCACCGTTAAATTGCCGCCTTTTCATATATATGGGTAGCAACCAGTAGGTTTTGCCAAGGGGACGGACCGATTTTATTCCCGCCCCCCTGAAATCAGATGTCCTCAGCCGCAATTACCGCAGGCATCAACCAGTTTTTCCATCGCGGCTTCGGCCTCGTCATCGTCAAGTTTCTCGGCCTTCATATTTTTCTGGATTTTACAGCACAGTTTCGGGCCATTCGCAAAGGCATGATCGGTCCAGAATGGAATGTCCGTGCCGAAATATCCGACCTGATCAAGGAACGACACACCGTAATAATAGGCCGACCCGACCGAATTATAGAAGGTCGGATCATCCAGAAAACCGCCATCCGGGGTCATGGATTTGGTCAGGCACCAGTCAAGGATCACCGCAATATCGGCCGATGCCCGTTTTTGAGTCGCGCCATCGACTTCCGCCCAGCCAAGATCAAAAATCTTGGCGACGTCATAATTGTTGTGATTGTTGAATTCGCCGTCGTGCTTCCAACCGTAAGGATAAGCATCATCGCGAATGGCAAGCGTCGTATTAAAGATTGTCGGCCACAAATCAACCTTGCCATGCTGATAGGAAATATTGTGGAAAGTCAGGCTAAGATCCGGGCTTTTCAGAACCTCGCCTGTGTCGGTGGCAAACCATGCCCCCCAATATCCACTTTGATCATCCTGCCAGTCATTCAGCCACTTTTTATAGGCCGCGATATAATCGTCACTCAGGTCGAAACCTTTGACATATTGACGGAAATAATCGCGGATTTCGCTTTTGAAACACATCTCGGACAGGGCGGCACTTACCGCGCCCAGCGCATCACGCCGGTCCAGACCATCGGCAAAAATCTTTGATGTTTTCTGTCCGTCAAGCCATGCGACCATGTCTGCCGGCTTGGCAATCGGCGCCAGGAATGTCAGCGGATAATCTGGTGCGATACCTTCATCGGCCAACGCATTGACCGCGTCAATCATCGCATCAACTTTCAGGAACCACTGATCATAACACGGCCCCCAGGAACCATCACTAGCAACCTGTTCCTCCGCCCAGTCCTGATCCCGGTCAGACAACGATTTTGCAAACTGCGCGATCTTCTGTTCCAGCTTGTCCCAGTCCGCGTTGTAAAGCAGCAACCATTTGCATTCGATCATATACTGATCGGATGCTGCCATACTGTCGCCCGTCTGCTGGGCCGCAATCAGCTTGTCCTCAAGCGGTGCAAGCTTGTCGGCATAGACCGCTTTTTTGCCGGGATAATCCGGATCAAAAGCACAAAACTGCTGTTCAACCAGCGAATCGAAATCTGTCACGCCTGCCCCTGTCATCTATCGTCTTTACATCTGTCATCTGTATATCCGGTGACTTAACACAGGTGACGCCCAAAATGGAAAGTGAAACAGCAAAGACAGTCAATCGATCACCCGATCACCCAATCACCCCTGTGCAAGCCAGCTTCGGATAACACGCAATGCCTGTTCGGGGTCACTATCGACAACACGGCTGGCAACATTGGCCTTGCGCCGATCAATGCGGCCTTCAATCCCGGCAACAGAAAAATTCTCAATCCCGGTATTTTGGCCTGCCACCGCCCCAACCGCCCCGCCGGACTGATCGGGATCACGCCGACGGTCGGGCAATATTACGGGATCATAACGCGGGATCGGTGCCATCGGCTTTGGTCCGGGCAAGTGACCACTTTGCGCTGTGTCCGCCGCACCGGCAACCTCATCAGTTCCGGCAATCCCTGATGTAACTTTGTCTGCCATGCCTGAATTCTCCCCCTGTTGCCGCCCATGGGCAAGAAAAATCGGGCCTTTCCCCATCGCCGGCACTTGTTCTGGCCCCTGCACAGGTTCTCACACTGACGTGCTTTCCCCCGACCCACCGGGCAAGAAGCGACAAGTATTCAAACCCTCCCCAAAAAGAGGATCTTCAATTTCCAATCAAAATTTGGTATATTAGACCTGCTTAAACTTTAGTCGAATACGGTATCGGGTTTCAGACCACCCAATATCCGCTCCCAAGGTCGCGAATGGCGTGTTGATCGGAATACTGATCACCCTCAACCCGTTTATCAGCAGCCCGGACAGCAGGATATAAGCGGGTTAGCGACGCCCGGTGCCATAACATCAAAGTTACTTGCCCCGTGAATGCCGCGCTCATAGAAATTTAGGCTGGTGGCGTTGTAATAAGCTGTCAGCTCACGCATGTGTATCATGATGATATACCAAAGGTTTCAGAACTTTACCTCGGCTTACCTTTAGGGTAATCACCACCTAAGAATAGGTCTGCCGATACCTTTTGATTAATAAAATATGCGGGGGATGCCCTACGTGCACAGGGTAGTGGGAACATTAACGTCATTTGCAATCGCAATGGCGACAACGTTATACGCCGTAACAGGCGATGTGCGTGCTGTGGAATTCGGCGAAGCACCGATGCTTGAGAGTGCTGTCGAATACGGAACACTGCCTCCGGCAGTGGAACGCCTTCCCAAAACGCCGATGATCATCACCCCGAACGACAAACTGGGGCAGTATGGCGGCACATGGGAAATGGCCCAGAATGGCGAACGCGATCATGCGCTTCTGATCCGCACCATCGGCTATGAACCGCTTCTGCGCTGGACCCCGCAATGGACCGACACCATTCCCAATGTCGCCCTGTCCTTTCAGCCCAGCAGTGATGCGACGGAATTCTTCTTTCGGTTGCGGCCGGGCATGCGCTGGTCGGATGGCGCGCCATTTACCGCCGACGATATTACTTTCTGGTATGAAGACATTCTGCTGAACCCGGCATTTCAAAATGCCCTTCCCGAATGGCTGACCGCAGACGGAAAACCGGTACATATCGACCAGATCGACAAAACAACCGTCGCCTTTCGCTTCAGTTCACCCTATGGCCTGTTCCCGACCTTCCTTGCCCGCCCCGAAGGCGTCGAACCGGTAAGCTATCCGGCACATTTCCTGAAACCGCTGATGCCGAAATACAACCAGAACGCTGATGCCGAGGCTCGCAGCCTTGGATTTGCAAACTGGCAGGAACGTTTCATTTCCGTATTCGGAACTCCGGGCACAATCGATGATCCCAGTCGTTGGCGCAATCCAGACGTTCCGACCCTGAATGCATGGGTCCTGACCGGGGTCTATGGCAAGGACGATCCGTTGATTGCCATGCGCAATCCCTATTACTGGAAAATCGATCCGGCCGGACGCCAGTTGCCCTATATCGACAAGGTGTCATTCGAACTGGTCAACAGCAAAAATGCCGCGGCCGATGCCGCGATCGCTGGCCGTGTGAACATGCAGGAACGCCATGTCAGCCGCCGCGCCGACGAAGTTCTGGCCGCCAACAGCAATCTGGCGCCGTTCACATTGATTGAAAGCGACATGAATATTCTAACCCTGTCGCTGAACCTCAATGACAAAGACCCGGTCCTGCGCAAGATTTTCCAGGACAAGGAATTTCGCATCGCCCTGTCACATGCGATTGATCGTGACAGCATCATCGGCCGGTTTGTTCCCGGCGCCTTGCCCCATCAGGCAGCCCCGCGCCCCGAAAGCCCGCTTTACCACACAATGCTGGCCCGCCAATTCATCACCTATGACCCTGTTCTTGCCGCAAGTCATCTGGCCAATGCCGGGCTGACCCGCAAGGATCAGGACGGCTTCCTGTTGCGCCCCGATGGCAAACGCTTGTCCTTTACCATCGACACCCAGGGCACATCACGCCACGAAATGCTTGCCGCCGTTGTCGATTACTGGCGTGATTTGGGCATTGATGTCACCGCACGCGATCTGTCACGCGATGTTTTCGTCGCCATCCGTGATCTTAACGATCACCACGCCAGCGCATGGGGCGGTGATGGCGGGCTTGATGCCATGGTCATCCCGGTCAATTACCTGCCAATGTCAACGGAATCTTCGTGGTTCGCAACCAGCTGGGCAAGCTGGTATCTTAACCCGGCGAACACAAACGCCGTTGAACCACCCGCCGAGGTCATCAAGCAACTGGACCTTTATAACCAGTTGAAAGCAACCGCGAATGCGGAAACGCAAAACAAACTTATGCGCGATATTCTCGACATCAGTGCAAATCAGTTTTACGTTATGGGGATTGCATTGCCACCAAACCGCAAAGGGGTCGTGGCAAAGAATTTCAAAAATGTCCCCAAGGTCATCCCGGCAGCTTGGAGTTATGCCACACCGGCACCGACAAATCCTTGCCAGTACTATCTTGAGGTCCAATAACAAGTTCAACCGGCAATCAAGCTGGGCGTGGGTTTAGGGGTCGGCGTGAAGAAGCTGTTTCATCGCCTGTTTGGCAGTCTGGTTTTCAAGATCGGTGTCGCAATTATTATTGTCGAAACCATTCTGCTTGGCCTCTTTGGTGGTTACTACGTCCAGTATTTCGGCGCCGAGATCGACCGGCGCATCGTTGAACAAATCAGCGCCCCTGGCCGCCTTATTCAGGACGAACAACTTAAAATCTCGGTGATCAGCGACCCCAAACAGCTTGAATTGTTGTTGGGTCCGCACCTGCGCGACGCCATGGCCATCGGTTTTGACGGCACCATCTATCATGCGCTGGATCCGATGCTGATCGGCAGGGATATTGCCAATATCCCCGATTTTTCCACCAACCGGTTTTCCAGCAACCTCCGCAATCAGGTTCTGTTCACCACCGACGGCCCGGACGGGCGCAACATGGTCAGCATCACGCCCCTGTTCAGCCTGAATGCCAACCAGCCCTTCATGTTCGTTTACTTCAAGGTATCGACCACCGGCCTCGAACAAAGCCAGCACCAGATGCAATCGGTTCTGCTGATCGGTTCGGTGATGTGTATCCTGATGACGTCCGGCCTGATTTTCCTGTTCATGCAGCAAACGGTCCTGCGGCGCCTGATTACCGCCTCGCAATTTGTTTCCGAAATCCAGTTCGGCAAACTCAGCACCCGCCTTCTGCCGGCTGGTCGTGATGAAATCGGCACGCTTGAACGTGGGCTGAATGCCATGGCCGAAAGTCTGGAACGGCGCACAAATCAGCACCAGATTGCCCAAGAAGCGCTGCGTGACAGCGAAGAACGCTTCCGCGATTTCACTTTGTCTTCGGCGGATTGGTATTGGGAAATGGGTGCGGACCTTAAAATTGCCTTCGCATCCTATAAATTCTATCAGTTGATCGAAGAACTGCACGGCTCCCCGCAAGGCCAGTCTTTTGACAAGCTGGGACTGAAAGCCGAGGCCGATCAGGGCTGGGACAGTATGGTCAAACGGCTTGAAAGCCATTTGGCGTTCCAGAATTTTGAATTCTCGTGGATTGGTCTTGACGGGGAAAAACATTATGGCCGCATAAATGGCGTGCCGGTTTTTGATCTCGATGGATCGTTCAAGGGCTATCGCGGCACGGGCAGCGACATTACCGCACAGCACCGCGCCGCCGACGAACAACACGCCCTGCAGCGTCAACTTGCCACCTCGCAAAAGCTCGAAGCCGTCGGACAGATGGCAGGCGGTGTCGCGCATGAATTCAACAACTGCCTTGCCGGTATCCTAAGCTTCGCCGAGGTCGCACGCGCAAAAATCAATGATCCGGATCGGGTTAAAGAATACATCGATCACATCATTTCACTGGGCGAACGCGCCACCAGTGTTGCGGATCAACTTTTAATGTTTTCGCGCCGCCGGATCGATCAACCAACCATTATCCAGGTCGATACCGCCATCGCGGAAATGGAAAAGCTGCTGGTCACGCTTTTGGAACATCGGATCGAATTGCAAATCTGGTCCCATGACGCACCGCTTTATACCTGCGTTGACCCGACCCAGCTCTCGGCCTGTATCCTCAACCTTGCGATCAATGCCCGTGATGCCATGCCCGAAGGCGGCACGTTGCAAATCTCGTGCTGTGGCGCAACGATCCCGCCGATTAATGAACGATCCACCGATGATGACGATCACATCTATCCCAAAGGCGCCGCTGGCAATTATGTCGTGATAACCGTGCAAGATACCGGTACCGGCATTCCCGAAGACATTCTTGGCAACATCTTCGAACCGTTTTTCTCGACCAAGGAACCGGGCAAGGGGACCGGACTTGGTCTGTCCATTGTCCATAGCTGGGTCGAAGAATCGGACGGTTTTATAGAGGTTGAAAGCATCGCGGGCGAAGGCACCACGTTCTCGGTCTATCTGCCGCGCTCCGAGGCTGGCGTCACACGGGTGGCTGCCGCCCATGAAATCGAAAACTTCCCGGGTAACGGCGAACGTGTGCTGATTGTCGATGACGAACAATCCTTGCGCACCACCGCCAAGATCATCCTCGAAGATGCCGGTTTTAATGCCATCGTGGCCCGCAACGCCGAACAGGCTTTGGAAATCATTGCCAAGTCCTACAAAACAGACCGTATCGACGTCATTCTGACCGATGTCGTGATGGCAGGGCTCAGCGGCCCGCAACTTGCAATCGAGGCATTGCGCCAATATCCCGAAATTGCCGTTGTCTTAATGTCGGGCTATCCGGCCCGGACACGCAAGGAAATGGAAAAGATGCTGGGCGACTATATTTTCGTGAAAAAACCGTTCCGCCCGGCCCAGTTGCAAAAAGCCATCCACGAGGCCCTGGCAAGTAAAATGGAACGCCGGCGTCTTTAAAGACAAAGGGCGATTCGTTCGAAAATTGGCGCTATTTCGGATGAGCCGGGTTTGCCATCCTCGCATTGTTAAAAAAATTCCAATCCTCAAACACCGCGCAACTCCTTGATTTTGCCGTGCTCCTGAAAATGTCAGGGATCGAAAACGCTGTGCTGTGACAGCTGTCACTTTAAAAGTGTTAACCAGACCCTAATCTTTAAATCAGAAGACAGCGATATTACACGCAATTGCAGTATCAATACCCTTCACGACATTTGAGACGAGGATACCATGATCGGTTCGGTACAAGGTTCAGGACTTAGCTCAGCGGCACAGGCTGTTAACGATGCCATCACGCCAGGTGGCGGTGAAGACGGCGTTTCAGCACCAATCACTGCGGCGACCTCTTCGATCCAAAAGGCCGAAGGCCTTGCCAAGGTTATCGGATCCATCGTCACGGAACATCAGCCGCTTGAAACCAGTGGCTCGCGCGGTACGCGCCTTAATCTTCTAGCGTGATTTTCCCTCTCGTTAGCTTCCTCTGGGTGGTTTCGACCACCCTTTTTTCTGTCTGAACCAATCCAACATATCCCCAAAACCCCGCAATATTAATCCGGGGCGCGTTCACTGTTCGCATCGCGCTTTACATCATGCAGCGCACCATACATGGTGCATCGCATGATCATTGCCATGTCACGGATCAGGGGGTTTTCCCGTCTATTGGAAATGCCGAGGGTCAGGACCATGCGAATCGTGGCGGAATGTCATCTTCATGACAAAACCCGTTCGCCGTGGTAGTCTTATTGCGAATTTACAACGGAACAGTTGATGGCGACCAACCGCATTGGCAGCAATGCCACCCAATCGGGTCTTACAGATGCCCGCTCCATGCCGCAGGGTATCCCTGTCAGCACGCGTGGTCGTGTCGCCACCCATTCCGATCAGCCATCGCCTGACAGCTTCATCGCCGCCCAGCTTGCCCGGCTGCGCAATCTGATCGCCACCGATCAGATTGATCATAACGCCCGGCGTGGCACCTATCTGAATATCCTGCTCTAGGGGTCACTTATCCCCGGCCCCCCCAAGGCGCGCCCATCGGCCCGCCTTTTTTAAGGTCTGCAGATCGGCTTCCCGTATAAGGCAGGAACCGGCACCGATGATAAATTCCACCACAAAGAAAAGTGCCCCGTACCTAAGTACGGGGCCAGTTTGTTTGTCCGGGTGTGTGGACAAGGGAGCTTGCGCAAAAGCGTGAAAAAATCACGCAGTTGCCTGGTTTTCGCTCATCGAGCGAATGGGGTATTCCAGCTTGTCGACGATTTCTTTCGGCACAACCTGCCAGAAATGGCCGCGTTCACGATCCCAATTGTCAAGCATGGTACGTGCAAAACCGCTATCGGTTTCGGTAACATGCTCTTCAATCAGCGAACGACAGACTTCGTCCCAATGCTGGGTTTCAATACGCTGGTAAAGGATGGAACCATCATTGACGACATCGCCAAAGGTTCCCGCCAAATCATAGATGAACGCCATGCCACCGGTCATCCCGGCACCAAAGTTTTCACCGACCGATCCAAGGATCACCGCCGTGCCACCGGTCATATATTCACAACCGTTCGAGCCACAGCCCTCGACAACGACCGTGGCGCCAGAGTTACGCACACAGAAACGTTCCCCCGCCTGACCGGCCGCAAACAGTTTCCCGGCCGATGCACCATAAAGGATGGTATTGCCGATGATCGTGTTTTCGTTGGTCTTAAGCGGGCTGGAAGGCCGCGGACGCAAAACAATGGTCCCGCCCGAAAGGCCCTTGCCAACATAATCGTTGGCATCGCCCTGAACTTCCAGTTTCAAGCCCTGAACGGCAAAGGCACCAAGTGATTGCCCCGCCGATCCGCGCAGACGAACGTGCAGATGGCCGGGTTTCAAACCGGTCATGCCGTATTTCTGCGTGATCAGCGATGAAATACGGGTGCCGATGGCGCGCTGCGTGTTCTGGATATTGTATTGCAACTGCATCTTTTCACCGTCTTCAAGAAGCGCACGCGCATCCTTGATCATCTGGGCATCAAGCGTATCGGGAACCTCGTTACGGCCAACGGTCGTGCAATAACGTGCATGACCACCGGCATCGGCCTGTGCCAAAAGCGGGTTCAAATCAAGGTCAACAAGGTCTTTGGCGCCACGGTGAACCTGCTGAAGCAGGTCCGAACGACCAATGATGTCCTGCAAATTGTCATAGCCAAGCTCGGCCAGAATATCCTTGACCTCTTCGGCCATAAACGTGAACAGGTTCACCAGCTTGTCTGCCGTGCCGACAAATTTGGCCCGCAATGCCGGGTCCTGGGTACAAACGCCCACCGGACAGGTATTGGAATGGCACTGACGCACCATAATACAGCCCAGTGCGATCAGGGATGCGGTGCCAATACCAAATTCTTCGGCACCCAGCATCGCCCCGATCACCACGTCACGGCCGGTTTTGAAACCACCATCAACACGCAGTTTGATTTTGCTGCGCAGGTTGTTCAGCGTCAGAACCTGATTAACTTCCGACAGGCCCATTTCCCACGGAATACCGGCATATTTGATCGAGGTCTGCGGGCTTGCCCCTGTACCACCATCATAACCGGAAATCAGGATCACATCGGCCTTGGCCTTGGCCACACCGGCGGCAATCGTGCCAACGCCCGAACGCGACACCAGCTTGACGCAAACCTTGCACCGCGGGTTGATCTGTTTCAAATCGTAAATCAGCTGCGCCAAATCTTCGATCGAATAAATATCATGGTGCGGCGGCGGCGAAATCAGGGTCACACCCGGCGTCGCATTACGCAATTTTGCGATCTCTACCGTGACTTTAAAGCCCGGCAACTGGCCGCCTTCGCCCGGTTTTGCCCCTTGGGCAACCTTGATCTGGATTTCTTCGCAATTGTTCAGGTATTCGGCGGTAACACCGAAACGCCCCGATGCAACCTGTTTGATCGATGAACGGGCATTATCCCCGTTCGACCGCGGACGGAAACGTTCACGCGATTCACCACCCTCGCCCGAATTTGATTTTGCCCCGATGCGGTTCATGGCAATGGCCAATGCTTCGTGGGCTTCGGTCGAAAGCGCGCCATGCGACATCCCCGGCGTCACAAAACGCTTGCGGATTTCGGTGATGCTTTCGACTTCTTCCTGACGCACGGCCTTGCGATCCGACCGGAAATCAAGCAAGTCGCGCAGATGAAGCGGCTCGCGCGAGCGCAAACCTTCGGAGAATTTCCGGAACGTGTTGTACGACCCGGTCGTAACCGATGACTGCAACGTATGGATCAGCGGCCCGGTCCAGACATGGCGTTCACCCGAACGACGATATTTATAAAGTCCGCCCACCGGAAGCGTCACAACATTGCCGTTGAACGCCTCTTTGTGCTGGGCAATACAGCGACGCTGAATCCCCTGCATACCGATGCCTGAAATGCGCGACGGCATGCCGGGGAAGAATTCCGCCACCAGCGAGCGCGACAGGCCAATACTTTCAAAGTTATAGCCCCCGCGATAGGAACTGATGATCGAAATGCCCATCTTGGACATAATTTTCAAAAGGCCCGCATCAATTGCGGCCTTGAAACGCTGCATGACCTCGGCGGTGCTCCCCACATTGGGGAATAACCCGCGGGCATAACGGTCCAAAAGACCTTCCTGCGCGACATAGGCATTCACCGTGGTGGCACCGACACCGATCAGAACGGCAAAGTAATGCACATCCATGCATTCTGCCGACCGCACATTCAGCGAAATATAAGTCCGAAGCGACGTCTTCACGAGGTGGCTGTGAACACCACCGGTCGCCAGGATCATCGGGATCGCCGCATGATCCGCCGAAATATTTTCATCGGTCAGGATGATATGCAATGCACCACCGCGAACGGCCTCTTCGGCTTCGCGCTGGATACGGCTGATGGCATCACGAACAGCGGTTTTCCCGCCATTGATGTCAAACGTCGTGTCAATTTCGACCGCCGTTTCACCCATATAGCCGCGCATGGCATCATATTCGCCATTGGTCAGAACCGGGCTTTCAAGCTGAAGCAGATCACACTGGCTTTCATCCTCGTCAAGGATGTTACCAAGGTTGCCCAACCGCGTTTTAAGGCTCATGACACGCGCTTCGCGCAAACTGTCAATCGGCGGGTTTGTCACCTGTGCAAAGTTCTGGCGGAAGAAGTGATGCAAACCGCGATAGCGATCCGACAGGATCGCAAGCGGGGTATCATCGCCCATCGAACCGATGGCTTCCTTGCCGTCTTCACCCATCGGATGAAGGATCAGCTCAAGGTCCTCATGGCTCAGGCCCATCGCTTTTTGCAAACGCAAAAGCGTATCTTTGTTCAAATGTGCCGGTTCGATATGTTCTGGCGAAATAAGGTCATCAAGCACCTTGGTGCGACCAACCCATTTCGACCAATCCCGACGATTGGCAAGTTTGTCTTTAAGCTCGCCATCATGGAACAGCTTGCCTTCGGCCAAGTCGATGGCAATCATCTGTCCCGGGCCAAGCCGCCCTTTTTCAAGACAGCTTTCCTCGTCGATATGGACCATCCCGGCTTCGGAACCGGCAATCAAAAGGCCATTACCGGTCACCGCATAGCGCAGCGGACGCAAACCATTCCGATCCGTCCCGCCCATAAGCCATTTGCCGCCATAGGCCGCAAGGGCGGCCGGGCCATCCCAGGGTTCCATAACCGCGTTGCAATAGGCATAGAGGTTTTTATAGCTGTCGGGCGTGGACGCCTTTTTCGACCATGCTTCTGGCACCATCATGGTTTTAACCATCGGCAGGTCGCGACCGGCACGCACCATCAATTCAAACACCGCATCAAGGGCGGCGGAATCCGATGATCCGGGTTGAATAACCGGTTTCAAGTCTTCGATGCTGTCGGCAAAGGCCTCGTGGCCCATACGGGCTTCGTGGCTTTTCATCCAGTTGACGTTACCGCGCAGCGTATTGATCTCGCCGTTATGGGCCAGCACGCGGAACGGCTGTGCCAAGGGCCAGCTCGGGAAGGTATTGGTCGAATACCGCTGATGGTAAACGCAGAAATTCGACACAAAACGTTCGTCGCGCAAATCCGGATAGAACGTATCAACGTCTTCGGCCAGGAACATGCCCTTATAGATCACCGACCGGCACGACATCGAACAGATATAGAAATCCTTGATCGCTTCGGACAGGACGGCTTTTTCAACCCGGCGACGAATGGTGTAAAGGTCGACTTCGAACTGGTCTTCGTCAACACCGTCACGACCACCAATCAGAACCTGCTCGATTTCCGGGCGGGTCTGGTTGGCTTTTTCACCAATCACCGAAACATCCACCGGCACCTGACGCCAGCCAAGAATGCCGTAACCCTGTTTCAGGATTTCGGTTTCAACAATCGCGCGGCAGCGTTCCTGTGCGGCCATATCAATACGCGGCAAGAAGACCTGACCAACCGCAATCAGGTTTTCCGGGGCTTCCTGATTGGTAACCTTCAGGTATGCCTTAAAGAAATCCTGCGGAATTTGCAGGTGGATACCCGCGCCATCGCCGGTTTTGCCATCCGCATCAACAGCCCCACGGTGCCAGATGGCTTTCAGGGCTTCGATCCCGGCTTCAACCACTTCGCGGCGCGGCTTGCCATCAATCGCCCCGACAAGACCAACGCCGCAATTGGCGTGTTCTTCAGCCGGGTCATACATACCATTCGCCGACAGATGTTCAGCGTTCTGTTCAAAACGGGCGATTTCTTGGGCGCCACGGTCATGAATAATCTTGTTCATAACTCTCTCTCCTAATGCGGCAGCGGGATTAAGCAGCAGCTTCTTTGCGCGCCAGCAAATATTCGTCAATCCGATCAGCCGCATCGCGACCATCCCGAATGCCCCAAACCACAAGCGATGCACCGCGTGCAATATCGCCAGCAGCAAAAACGCCATCCAGATTGGTCATCATCGACCGGAAATCGATCTTGACCGTTCCCCAGCGTGACACACCCAATTCCGGTGCTTCAAACAGGGTCGGCAAATCTTCGGGTTCAAAACCAAGGGCCAGGATGACCATGTCGGCATCCATGGTGTAATTCGATCCCTCGATCACTTCCGGACTTTGACGGCCACCGGCATCGGGTGCCCCCAAACGCATTTTAACCGCCCGAACCCCCGTCACCTTGTCGTCGCCGACAAAGGCTTCGGGATTGGTCAACCAGACAAATTCAACACCTTCTTCTTCGGCATTGCCAACTTCGCGCTGGGAACCGGGCATATTGGCGCGGTCACGGCGATAAAGACATTTGACTGATTTTGCCCCTTGGCGAATGGCGGTCCGCACGCAATCCATCGCGGTATCACCGCCACCGATCACGACAACATTCTTGTCTTTGGCGTTTAACGTACCGTCGTCATAGGCTGCAACCGTATCGCCAAGACCAATGCGGTTCGACGTGGTCAGATATTCAAGCGCCGGATAAATATTGCCAAGGCCGACACCGGGCAATTTTAGATCGCGGGATTTATAAACGCCCGTCGCGATCAAAACGCTGTCATGTTTACGGCGCAGGTCTTCAAGCGTCGCATCCCGGCCAACTTCGAATTCGGTGTGCATGATAACACCGCCTTCTTCCAAAAGCTTAACCCGGCGCTCAACAATATGCTTTTCAAGCTTAAAGCTTGGAATGCCGTAAACCAGCAAACCGCCCATACGGTCATAACGGTCATAGATATGAACTTCATATCCTTTAAGGCGCAGCTGCTCGGCTGCGGCCATACCGGCGGGGCCACCGCCGATAATCCCGACCGACATGCCATTTTCCTGGGTCGGCTTTGGTGCCTTGACCCAGCCATTGGCGAATGCGGTATCGGTAATATATTTCTCGACCGACCCGATGGTCACCGCACCATGCGTTGATTGCTCGATCACGCAATTGCCTTCACACAGGCGATCCTGCGGGCAAATGCGGCCGGTCACTTCGGGCATGTTGTTGGTCGCCGACGAAATCGCATAAGCTTCTTCCATGCGACCTTCGGTCGTCAGGCGCAGCCAATCGGGGATGTTATTATACAAAGGACAATGGGCCTGACAGAACGGCACGCCACATTGCGAACAGCGCGAAGACTGATCGGCGGCTGATTGGCTTTCAAAGTCCTCGTAAATCTCATCGAAGTCCGTGCGACGCGCAGAGGCTTCTCTCTTGTGCGGATATTTTTGTTCAAGATGAACAAACTTCAGCATCTTTTCTGTCATGGCGGCCCTCTAAAAGGGTTTTATGTTGCGGGTTGGCTTTTATATACCCGCCGGTTTCGCAAGAATCCAGCACAAAATACAATATAGGTCAATATTACTGACCATTATATCCGCACGACAAATCCGGTTATCGGGGAATTCACAATCCGACACGCTGAAAGAAAGTTTCAATAGTACCGTTTTGGTACTATTATTGCATTTCGCCTGATCAAGCTAAGCTGCTATAAGCGATGAGTTTTTGCCGACAACAGGGATCGAGACCGGGGTGACGTTACATCATATAATTCTTCTGGCCGTCGTTCAGGGGATAACAGAATTCCTGCCCATCAGTTCATCGGGTCATCTGATCCTGACGCCGCTCCTGACAGGCACAGAAGATCAGGGTTTAATGGTAGATGTCGCCGTTCATGTCGGCACCCTTGCCGCCGTCATGATTTATTTCTGGCGCGACGTTCTGGCCATGATCGCTGGATTCTTCGTTCTTCTGTCGGGCCGGATTAACCCCGGTGCGCGACTCGCGCTGCACATCATCCTTGCCACCATCCCGGTTGTCGGAATCGGCTTCTACTTCAAGGTTTCCGGCATCGAAGAACAGTTGCGATCGGTTGAAATCATCGCCTGGACAACGCTTGGCTTTGGCATTGTACTTTGGGTGGCCGATAAAATCGGCATGACCATCAACCGTCTGGAACATATGCGTTGGGGCGGTGCCCTGTTTATCGGCTTTGCCCAGATTATCGCCCTTATCCCGGGCACCAGCCGATCGGGCATCACCATGACGGCCGCGCGCCTGATGGGCTATGAACGCGCCGATGCCGCACAGTTTTCCATGCTGCTGTCGATCCCGGTCATTCTGGGCGCCGGGCTTTTGGCTGGTATTGACCTGCAACAATCGGGCGATATGGCCTTAACCCTGGATGTTCTTCTGGCGGTCGGGCTTTCATTTCTTACCGCATTGATCGCGATTTCCATGCTGATGAACTGGTTAAAGCGCTCCACCTTTACGCCCTTTGCGATCTATCGCATTCTTTTGGGTGGCGGATTGCTGGTCTGGATTTATGGCTTTGGCGGCGGTCCGATTCCCTTCCTCCAATAACGATAACCAATAAACCGACCCCATGCCGGCACGGCGGATCTTTGCCAATGTCGATCCCGGTAACATTGCATTGATCCGCGCGTTTGAAAAATCAGGCGATGCCCGCGAAGGGCAACTTCGCGGCACGACGCATGCCACCCTATCGGCATTCGCGATCCGGTGATCTTTGGATTGATCGCCACCACCCCACAGACCCGCGTCACATGCGGGCCTTACACCGGTCGTAATCCGCCGCCGACCTAAGACTTCCCAACCAATCAACCCCGGCCAACCTGTGGCACTAGTCCTCCCAGACTGGCCCGCCCGACAATACGACCTGCGCCCGCGCCGGATCTTCGGCGGCATATCCACTATCCTCGACAAAGCCCATCAGAAACGGCTCGTGCGATAGCAAAAAATCAAGCGCACCACGCTGAACATCATTGCTGGTGATCCCGACTTTCAGGTCCTCAATCCCCATTCCGGTCTGGGCAAAAAGCCCTTCAAGCAATTCATCATCGCCCGCGATATGGGCAATCGCCCGGATCGCCAGTGTTTCGGCTGCTTCTTTGTTCATGACCCACCTGCCCTGTGACGCATCGTGTTTGAGTATCCAAACCATTCTATCTGGCAAGTGCGCGCCAGATCACAAGCCCCACCCCATCGTCCAATCATATTTAAATCCGCTAAACCTCTAACAAATACATGCCATTACCCGGTGATGCAAAACAGCCCCCTGTAAATTCGAAATTACTACCATACATCAAAGGGGAAGGTATGTTTTTCAGCCTTGAATACACATTGCTTCCCTGAAAACAACCACCTGAACCTTCCCCATACGGAATGAAGCAAAATGATATCACCGATAAAAGCGATACTCATCGGCATTGGGGCCATGTCTTTGATCGGTGCAGATTCAAATGAACATCATCTCATCACCAAAATCACATCCATTCAGCTGGCAGAACGATTGAACACAAGCGACGGCAAGGGTTTCTATGCCGAAATTCTGACCGCTATAACCAAAAACAATCGCTTCAGGATGGATATCCAGATCCAGCCCCTAAAACGTTCGCTGGTCGATTTCGCCGAAAGAAAAGCCGACTGCATATGGCCAATCGACCGAAATCTGATTGTCAAATTGATTGGGGAATCATCAGATATACTCGAAAGCGATTATGTATTCGAGGCAAGCCAGCACATCTTTACAGCCCCCGGGCAACCTGCCATTTCAAACCTGAAAGAACTTGCCGGAAAATTGGTGGGCGTCACAATCGGATCAAATGTTGAAGAAGAACTTCGGGATGCATCCGCCCTGGTTGATCCCGTTCCGCTGCAAGATAATAAAATAAACATGCTCATGGCGGGCCACTTATTCGCAATCATCGGCTGGGCACCGGATTTCCTGATCACTTTTCACGATTTGAAACTTGGGTCACCGCAATACGACAAATCCCTTGTTCTGACCAAGACCCGCAACGCGTTCGTCTGTCACAAGTCACCGGTAACGATCAACTTTCTGAAAAAAATGAACCCGGCAATCAAAGCATTTCGTGTTTCTGCGCAATCCAAAACAATTGCCGAAAAATATGGTGTTTCGCAAATTTTTGGCCACGAAGACATCAGCAACTAACCCTGCCGGTGACGGGCAAAAACCCGTCAAAAAATACGTCACCGCCTGCAATCTGGGAACTTGCCCGGATCATCCGTGTTTGGGCGGCTTCCATGTTGATTGCCACATGTCCTGCCTGCCCGTCACATTGGGTCAGCTAAACCATTTTCCCTTGGCAAGGGATCGCCAAATCACAAGCCCGGCAATCACGATCAAAACGCCGCCAATCATGCCGAAATTCTGCCCCAACAGAACCACAATGCCCCAGAACCCGATTGTACCAAAACCAACAGCAAGACCAAGAAAGGACGCTTTGGTCAGGCTATCCTGATTTTTTTGGGCGGCTTCGGCACGTTTAAGCTCGTCAACAATCTCGTACCAGGCGATCTGCTGCCAGCGAGAATATTTAAGTCCCTTGCGCGGGCCTTTGCGCAAAAATTCGTCAAGCAATTTGACGATATTGTTCGCGCGTTCTTCGGGCACGACATATTTGCCGAACCGTTCTTTCTTGCGCGGGCCTTCGTCTTCTTTTTCGGCGTCGATATCGCTCACCCAACCACTCCGCTCGTTACCCCCATATTCGGGCTATCTTCTTGGTCATAAGCGTTTCTGATTTATATCCGGTAAACCGGCCTGCCCAAACCAGCCGGGCCATCAGACTTTACGCCAAGTCACCGACATTGGCAGAGTGAACCTATTCAAACGCCACAAATCCCCCACCCGTTACACCGCAGATGGTTCGATGGCGTAATGGCGCGACAGCTAGATGGCCCAATATGGCCTAGCCTTATTCCAACCTGAAGACACGTCAAACAAGACAATCAGGCTGATCACGACGATCATTACCGCCTTTACGGTCTTTGCGGTCTTACAACCGGGAAAAAACGCCGCACCGCGTATTTTTCAATCTCGACAAGGACAAAGACCGATGCCGCTGTCACCACAATCGCCACCCATGCCATGGCATCCAGCGCCACCGTCTTAAACAAAAACTGCATCGGCGGTGCATAGGTGAACAAAAGCTGGAACCCAATCACCAAGAAAATGGCAAGCAGAACCGACCGACTGCCAAAAATCCCGGCAACGTTAAACGATGACGCCCTTAAGAAACGTGCATTCAACAAATAGAAAACTTCAAACATCACCAGCGTATTTACCGCCGCCGTCCGCGCCAGTTCCACCGATGCGCCCTGTTGCCTTTGCCACAAAAACATTCCAAACGTCCCGACGACCAGGATCATCGACACGAACAAGGTCCGCCATACCAAAAACCGTGACAAAATCGGTTCATTGCGCGACCGCGGCGGGCGAAGCATCACATCACGTTCCGCTGGCTCAAATGCAAGTGCAAGAGCAAGCGTCACCGCGGTGATCATATTCACCCACAAAATCTGTACCGGTGTAATCGGCAACATCTGGCCCAATGCAATGGCGGCGACAATGGTCAAGGCTTCGCCGCCATTGGTCGGCAAAATAAACATGATCGATTTTTTCAGATTGTCATAAACCGTCCGGCCTTCTTCAACCGCATGCGCGATAGAGGCAAAGTTATCGTCGGCCAGCACCATCTCGGCGGCTTCTTTTGCGGCCTCAGTACCTTTAACGCCCATTGCCACCCCGACATCGGCACGTTTCAGGGCCGGGGCGTCATTCACCCCGTCACCGGTCATCGCCACCACATGCCCCAATGATTGCAACGTTTCAACCAACCGCAATTTATGCTGGGGACTGGTGCGGGCAAAAACATGGGTATCGCGAATTCGCATCGCGAGTTCGTGATCATCAAGCTGGTCAATATCATGACCGGTCAAAACCACATCGGTATTGCCCAAGCCAAGCTGGGCGGCAATGGCGCGCGCGGTCAAGGCATGATCACCGGTAATCATTTTCACTTCAATACCGGCAGACCGGCATTCCGCCACCGCTTTGATTGCTTCGGCACGCGGCGGATCGGCAAGGCCAAACAGACCGATCAAAGTCAGATTTTTCTCGACATCGCCAAACCGTAATTCTCGATGGCTGTTCAATGCCGGACGCGATGCCAGCGCAAGAACACGCTGCCCCCGTGCGGCGATTTCTGCCATCTGCGCTTCCCAATACGTCCGGTCAATCGGCTCGTCCTGATCATAGCTGCGCTGCTGATCACACATTTCAAAAATGCGTTCCGGCGCGCCTTTGACATAGATAAAGCCCTGCCCGTCGTGATTGTGATGCAATGTCGCCATGAACCGATGCTCGGACTCAAAGGGAATAACATCGCTGCGCGGGCATCGCATGGCTTCAAATTCCGGGTCCAGCCCGGCCTTCATCGCCACCACAACCAGCGCCCCTTCGGTCGGATCACCGTCCACAATCCATTCTTCGTCAACCTGACGCAGCCCGGCATCACTGCACAGCAAAACCCCGCGCGCCATTTCCGACAAAAGCGGCCGATGATCCAGCGACACCGGCGCGTCATTTAAAACAAATTCCCCGACCGGCACATAACCGACACCTTTCACCGAAAACAAATGGCGGCTGGTGGCGATGGATTGAACCGTCATTTCATTGCGTGTCAGCGTGCCGGTCTTATCCGAACAAATCACACTGACCGATCCAAGCGCCTCGACCACGGGAAGGCGGCGAATAATCGCCTTGCGCCGGGCCATGCGCTGCACGCCGATGGCCAAGGTAATCGTCATGATCGCGGGCAGGCCTTCGGGGATTGCCGCAACCGCCAGCCCCACCGCACCGATAAACATCTCGGCGGCTGAATTGCCATAGACCAAAACGCCAAAGCCAAACGTCGCGGCGGCAATAACAAGGATTGCCGCCATCAACCAACGGCCAAAAATCGTCAATTGCTGCAAAAGCGGCGTGGTCAGGGTTTGAATTTCGGCCAGCATGGAACTGATGCGGCCAATCTCGGTATGCTCGCCGGTGGCGACAACCACCCCGGTCGCCTGCCCATAAGTCACCAATGTGCCCGAATAGGCCATTGATGACCGATCCCCAAGATCGGCGGTCTCGGCCACCACTGCCGGGTCTTTCTCGACGGGCAGGGATTCACCGGTCAATACCGCTTCCTGAATTTGCAGGGTCTTCACCCGCAAAAGCCGCAGATCGGCGGGGACCTTGTCCCCCGATTGCAAATAAACAATATCGCCGGGTACCAGGTCTTCGGCCGGAATTTGAATTCTTTTGCCGCCGCGCATCACACTGGCATAAAGCGACAGCATCTTTCGGATTGCTTCAAGCGCGCGCTCGGCCTTGCCTTCCTGAATAAAGCCGATCACGGCATTAATCACGACAACCCCGGCAATCACGGTGGTATCAACCCAATGTGCCAATGCCGCGGTGACCAAGGCCGCCCCCAAAAGCACATAAATCAGGACATTATGAAACTGAAGCAAAAACCGGATTACCGGCCCGCGTCGGCGTGGCGGACGCAAAACATTCGGCCCAAAGGCCGCCAAACGTTCTGATGCCTCTTTATCGCCAAGCCCCTTCGCAGCCGCAACGTTCTGCCGATCCAGAACCGCATCAACCGGCACTGCATGCCATGCAGTGCCCTGTGGCGGAAGGTCTTTATGCTGATGATGATTGGAGTCTTGCACCGGGCCATCCATTGGAAATCTTACCACGCTATAATCAGGAACCAGCTTCTTCTCTGAAGTCTGGTGTCATTGACTATTGTGGCGCAACAACCACTGACAATGCACTGATTAGAATCAAAATTGCTGCCGTCATACCTGCGTATTGTCGGCAGCAACCCACTGGCAATCGTCAGCAAACCTGTCGATCACATAACTAAATTACGATCAAACCGGGATCGGATTGACGCATGGCAATACGATGACATTTCATCTTGAGTTGCAAAATGCATGGTCGCCCATAATGATCGCGCCTCAGGCAACAACCAATGCCGTAATGGCAATCACACCAAAGACAATAAGGTGAATCATTGATGACTCCTGTCAGCAAGGAACAAAATCGTTCCGATCAAACGCGGTCAGGTTGCGTTTGTTGCAAAGCTATACATACCAATCTGGGTTATTTGATGGCGTCGGACCGAACATGCGCCCACACCGGGCAGTGCCGTTAACCGGCCCCGATAAACAGGATCAGACAAAAAATGGAATGGTGCGGGCGGCCGGACTTGAACCGGCAAGGTCTTTGAGGACCGGCGGATTTTAAGTCCGCTGCGTATACCAATTTCGCCACGCCCGCAAAACGTGTTCCAAACCGGCTTTGCACCGGAATTTCCACTTGGCCGATCAGGTTCTAGCGCGGCTTTAAAATCGGTGCAATACCGGATTGTCTGTTTATGCCAATCGCGATTATCCAAATCAACGATCTGCGGGTTTCCCGTCAAAGATGCCATTGCGCCACAAATGCCCGTCTTTCACCATATTGCCCCCATTTTTTATCGTGATGATGCCAATGGTCCCAATGGATTTTTGATATCAAAACAGGCATCCCGGTCAAATCGTGAAGCGGCGCACCTACATTTCACTGGTCATTGCAGCATGTCTGGCAATCGCCATACTGGCCCCTTTTTCGCGCCGGGAAATCGTCCCGAATGCCAATGCTGGCAACGGCGACAGTCGCCCGGATGCCCCGATATTGCGCAGCGAAACCCTAAACCGGACCGGCAATCAAAAACGTCACATTGACCGTCTCTATCAAAAAATGGAAACCGACATCGTCGGCAGCATGCTTGAACCGCTGTTTCTTGACGATTCCATCCCGCCTTCCGAACAACCGCCCAATGCGCTGGCACTTGGTACCGGGGACGCCACCACGATTGAAACATTTGGCGGGCGGTCGGCCTTGGCATCAATCGCCCGAAAACTCGATTTCGACAGCGCCAATGGCACATTCCCCAACCAGTCACGACGCCGCGCCACCCCGATCAGCATCTGGGTCCATGGCAGTCAGGCCGATATCGAAAACCGCGTTTCTGAAACCGGCTATAATCCGGGGCTGAGTGGCGATGTGATTTCAATTGATACCGGGGTAGATTATCTGGTCGATGACAGCCTGATTGTCGGGCTTGGCATCGGCTGGGGCAGCGTGCTCAGCGAAGTCGCCGCCCGTCAGGTGCTTTATCGCGAAAACAATGTCACGTTTTCCCCCTATTTCGTCTCGCGCATGACCGAATGGCTCAACATCCGGGGCAGTCTTGGCATTGGCAGCAGCACCATCGCCCAATCGGCCATAAATGGCGGTGCCAACGATCTTAACTACGCCGAAAGCCTTGATAGCGCGACCTTGTCCAGTTCCATCGGTTTTGGTGCAGAATACGATCTTGGCTTTGTCCCCGTCACGCTAAGCATCGATGGCGATATGATCACCGCGCGCGAAAAATTCGAAACCGCACGTGCCGCCGATGGCACCATGGTTCCGGCTCGCACCGCCCTAAGCCAGCTTTTCGATACCACGGCCGAGGCCCGCTATGATCTGGTTTTGGGCGATCATCGTCTTGTGCCCTTTGCCGGACAGGATCAAACCGTAACCCTGATGAACCAGGGCTATGGCCGGTCCACCAACCGGCGCTATTTCGCCGGCAGTGAATATACCTATGACCCTTGGCAGTTTGGCGTATCGGTTGAAGGTTTTCGGGAATTTTCCCCCAATGTCGCCCCCCTCGAAGGGATACGGTCAGAAATCACCCTGCAATCTGAACTTCCCTATGGCTATGGCGTGCTAAGCCCCTATGTAAACGGCGAAACCACCGGCACCTATCTTCAAATGGCGGGCGGGATTACCCATGACTGGGGCACCATCCCCGGACAAATGAGCATCGAATTTCAACGCAAACTGACGTTCGCAACCGAACACAACAATTTATCGGGATTGCTGACTGTACATTTTGACTTCTGACCGATTAATCGCCCATCGCCATCTTGTGGCTTGGCGTGGCCCCGCTGTGCGGTTAGGGTGCAGAAAGATTACAAAACCGCCAAATTCATCAGGTCTGCGCCATGACACAATCCGATCAAGATGCGCCAAAAAATGCGCCTGAAAATGTGACTGAAACACCGACTCCGCCGGTGTTTGACCGCATCTTTCAAAAGCAGTTTATCGATCTGTTGCTGTGGCGGCGCGATGTGCGCCGGTTTCTCACCGACCCCATCCCCAAAACCGATATTGACGATTTGATCAAGGAAGCCTGCCTTGCGCCCTCTGTCGGCAATTGTCAGCCCTGGCGCTTTGTAAAGGTCAATGACAAACACCGCCGCCGCGCCATCCGCGACAGTTTTGAACGCGCCAACCAGGAAGCACTTGACGATTATCACGGTGAACGCGCCAAACTTTATGCATCCCTGAAACTTCAGGGCATGGATCAGGCGCCGATACAGCTTGCCGTTTTTGCCGACGAAGAAACCGAGGCAGGCATGGGATTGGGCCGCAAAACCATGCCCGAAATGCTCGATTATTCTGCCGTCGCCGCCGTGCAACTGTTGTGGCTGGCAGCCCGCGTCAAGGGGATCGGGGTGGGCTGGGTATCTATTCTGGAACCTGAAACCGTGCTTAAAACCCTTGAAGTGCCGGGTCATTGGCGTCTGATCGCCTATCTGTGCATTGGCTATCCCGAAGAAGATCACGTTGTACCCGAACTGGTCCGCGAAGGCTGGCAGGATCGGATTGATCCCTCTGCCCTGACGCTTGAACGCTGATCGACTCGATCAAAACCAAAAGGAAATCAGGATGCCCACCGACAAGGATCAACCGGCCAACCCGGAACAACCGAATCAGACCGCCCGAAAAACCCTGCCAAATGGCCATTATTTCAAAATCATGGGCTATTTGCTGACCGCCGCTTGGGTCGGTTACATTCTGGCGATTTCCGGCGGTGACACCAGCCACCCGATGTTTGATTATATCTTTGTCGTGCCCTTGGCCTTCTGGATCGGCGGCATGATTGTCGGCAAAATCCTGCGCGCCAAAAGCGGCGCAGATCGCCCATAAACAATGCCCCAAAAAATGAACAAAGGCGCTGAAATCAGCGCCTTTTGTCATTTCCGGTCTTTATCCCGGCCATTCCGGTTTCGCTCATCGCGATAGGTATCATCATCGGAAAAACTGCCCAGCCGCATCACCCCCATGGCAAGGCTGATGCCGCCAAAGGTGATGAACAGGCCAAAAAACAGCAAAAAGATAAACATCGGCGCATCGCGTGACGACATGGCAAGGCTGTAAATCCCGCCAATATCGAAAAACAGCACCAACGCCCCAAACACCAGCGCCCCGAACCCGCCATAAGCGGTATGCTCGATCATAAACTTAACGATGGATCGCGCTTCGCGGGCGGCCTTACTGTTGCGTACAGTATCGTCGTTATTGTGGTCATCTGTGCTCATGATCTCTCCGACGATTTGTCATTACAACCAGCATAGCCGCGCCATGATCTTTGGAATATGACCAATCGCAATCTGCGTCTTAAGCTCACGCCCCTAGGACGAAACCGGCCCGCTATCTTCAATAACCTCGCGGCCCTGATCAACAATCACCGCACGAATACGCTCGGACGCCAGATCAACATCCTTGGCTTCTTCGCCGCGCACCACCAATGTCGTGCCCAATTTTCCTTCGCGAAGGAACGGATAGGAGCCGATATCGGTATCGGGGAAATCATGCTGAATGTCGCCCAGAACCTTGGCGATTGATCCTTCGGGGATATATCCCCCCACCGAACGCGATACCATCGGGCGCCCACCGGTCAGTTGATGTTTAATCCCCTGGAACATCGCCTGCATGATCATCGGCACACCGGCCATGACATAGACATTTTCCATACGGAACCCCGGTGCCTTTGATACCGGATTATCAATCAATTCCGCCCCGACCGGAATATGCGCCATGCGCAGCCGCGCATCATTCAGATCGGCCGGGTTTTCATAATGACTTTTCAGCAATGCGTGCGCCTTGGCATTTAGCTCAATCTCGACCCCAAAGGCCCGCGCCACACAAGGCGACGTAATATCATCATGGGTCGGGCCAATGCCGCCAGTGGTAAAGACATAATCAAACTTTGCCCGGCATTCATTGACCGTCTCGATGATGGTGGTCTCGATATCGGGAATGACCCGCGTTTCCGCCAGTCGAATGCCAAGCTTGTTCAGTTCTTCCGCCAGATACGGCAGGTTCTTGTCATGCGTCCTGCCCGACAGGATTTCATTACCGATAATAATCAAACAGGCCCGAACCGGATCAGACATCACAACCCTCACAAACTTGAACTCGTCATTTATCATCCCGCCAAATACGACGGATGATCACAGAAAATCGCGCAACATCGCCACAAGCGGCACATCGGCCGGGGGCATCGGATAATCCTTCAGCCGGATTGGCCGCACCCATTTAACCTGCTGGCCTTCCATCGGGGTAATCTCCCCCTTCCAGACCCGGCACAGATAAAGCGGCATCATCAGATGAAAATCATCATAGGCAAATGACGCAAAGGTAAACGGTGCCAAACAGCTTTCGGTGATATCAATGCCAAGCTCTTCCTTAAGCTCGCGCACCAGCGCCATTTCCGGCGTTTCCCCGGCCTCAACCTTGCCACCGGGAAATTCCCAAAGCCCGGCCATGGATTTTCCTTCGGGACGTTGTGCAATCAACACCCGATGATCCGCATCGACTAATGCCACCGCACTGACAAACACGGTCTTTTCCGGAATTTTACCTTGGCGCAAGTCAACCGACATGCAGCCCTTATTTGGATTTTCTATGCTCATGCGATTGTTTTATCCTCCATACCCGCTTTCGCCAAGAGGCGCATCACGAAGCGAAAATATGATCGGGGATTTTACCTTCAAAATATCGATCATAAGCCGCAACATATGCGTTTTCCAGATGCCGCGTATAGGCTTCGGAATCAAACAATGGCACGTCAAAACGCGTGTCGATCAATTGTTGGCGAATTTGGCCAAGCCGTTCGGGGTTTTCCACCAGATCAATAATCAATGCTTCGTATTGGGCTTCGGTTTCGGCCACCAGTTCGGGCAAGCCAACCGCACATAGCAGGCTGGCGGCAACGCGCGCGGAAAAACTGTCCCCGGCCTTGGTCACGATTGGCAATCCGGCCCAAAGCGCGTCACTGGCCGTCGTATGCGCATTGATATTAAACGTATCAAGGAACAAATCGGCATGCTTGTGCCGCGCAAGGTGTTCCGGCTCTTTTAATCGCTCGGCAAAGACGATGCGGGTCCGATCAATCCCGCGGGCTTCGACCTCGCGAAGCAGGTTTTCCTGAACCCCTTCATTGGCGCGTAACAGCCAAAGAACACTGTCCTCATATTTGGCCAAAAGTCGCATCCAGATATCAAACTCGTTCGGCGATATCTTGTAATTGCTGTTGAAACTGCAAAAGACAAATCCCGTTTCGGGCAGGCCAAAATCGCTGCGCGTTGTCGATGTTTCAGGGATGATCCGGTTACGATCATTGGGCTGATAGCTATCTGGCAGATAGATCACCTTTTCGGTATAAAACGGCCGCTGCTTTTCGGGAATAATCACCTTGTCGGCAACGATATAATCCATGAAATCAGCGCCGATTGTCCCGGGATACCCCAGATAATTGATCTGGATCGGCGCCAGCCGATAGGCGAAAAGCCCGGTGCGCCCCTGACGGGTAAAGCCCTTCAAATCAACGGCGATATCAATTTTCTGTTGTCTGACCGCGGCAACAATCTGCGGGTCCGAGGCGGTCGTTATATCGACAAAACTGTCAACGATACCTTGTAACCGGTCGCGCTTAACCCCTTGTTTGACCGTGCCATAGCTATAGGCATGGATTTCAAACTTTTCGCGATCATGATGTTCCAGCAAACCAATCATCAGGATCAACGTCGCGTGATCATGAAAATCGGCTGAAAAATATCCGATCTTGATTTTATCGGGTTTTGTCACCGGCCGTTCGGGCAGGGGCAATGCATTCACATGGTAGCGTTTCTTGACAATATTGGCCGCACGCTTTTGCTGGCGCTCCGCGTTGTCATCATAGGACAACATCGAAAATGGCTCGACCGCATCGCCGTCTATCCCGATACGCGATGCAAGCTTCTCAAACTCGGCAATGCCCGACCAATCACACAGCAAGGCCTGCATATAAAGCTTCTGCGACAGGGCGGGCATATTTTCGCCCTGCACCTTGGCGGCAAAGCCAAAGCTTTGCTGGGCCGCACTGATCTTGCCTTTTTGGAAGAACGTATTGCCCAGATTATAATAGGCCTCGGCATAGTTTTTGTTGGCCTGGATTGCGCCAACAAAATACTTCTCAGCCGTATCAAGCTTGCCCAGCTTGTGATAAATCCCGCCGATACTGTTGTATCCTTCGGCATATTTCGGGTTGGTTTTGATCGCATTGGCAAAGGCTTCCAATGCCGCCTGATGACGTTCCTGCTGATACAGCAAAACCCCCAGATTGGCGTGCGCCTGGGTAATTTCCGGCGCCAGTTCAACCGCCTTGCGAAAGCTCTGCTCGGCAAGTTCGAACTTCTTCAGAACAAACGCCGCCGCCCCGACCAAATTCCACACCACACCGGAATTTGGCGCTTCCTTGACAAGCGCATTTGCCGCGTCAAATGACGCCTCAACCTGCCCGCTATCAAACAGCCGCCGGACCTCGGTCACTTTATCCTGCAACGATCCCTTGCCCATAACGGCGGCCGGATCACGAAGCTCGGCCAGTGCCTTTCGGGCGCGTTCATTTTTCGGATATGACGTCAGGAAGTCTTCATAAAGCTTGATCGCTTCATCCTTTTGGCCCTGGCGTTCCAATGTTTTCGCCCGGCGTTTCACCTGATCAAATGAAAGCTTCAAACCCTACTCCCCGCATCACGCACTCTTTGGCCGCGTCCCCAACCGAAAACCCGACCCTCTGCAATTTTATGGCAGCTATCATAAACTGCCTTGCCAATTGATTGGTCAGAATTCGGCCCAACCGACCAAACATTCCGACAAACAAAAGGCCCGGATCAACAATCCGGGCCTTTTGTTAAATTATGGTTTCTGCCTTGGGATCAAGTCCAAGCCCAAAGCTCAAGACCTAGCTCAGTTGACCATGGCAATGTTTGTATTTCTTGCCTGATCCACATGGGCAGGCTGCATTGCGTGCAACACGCCCCCAGGTCGCCGGATTATTGGGATCAACATTCCCCGATGCCGCACGCGACTGAACCGTTGCACTATCGCCTGAACCACCGCCCATGGCTTCGGGTTCCGGGTGATTTTCATGCATTTCCTGCTGGGATCGGCGCGGTTCAAGGTCTTCCGGGCGCGGGGCCGATTGCAATTCAACATGTGACAACATCTGGGTCACACGTTCACGCAGTGTCACCAGCATCTCTTCAAACAGGTTAAACGCCTCGCGCTTGAACTCGTTCAACGGATCACGCTGGCCATAGGCCCGCAAACCAATCCCCTGACGCAGATGATCAAGCGCCAGCAAATGCTCTTTCCAATTCTGATCCAGCAATTGCAGCAACAGGCTTTTTTCAACCTGACGCATGATATCGGCACCGTAATTGGCAACCTTGGCCGCCATCTTACTTTCAACTGCCTTCTCGATACGCTCGCGCATGACTTCGACATCAATGCCTTCTTCCTTGACCCAATCGGTCACCGGAAGGTCAAGACCAAACAAACGCGTGCATTCTTCATGCAGGCTGGCGGCTTCCCACTGCTCGGGATAAACTTTTTCCGGGCAGTATTTGATCACCAGATTTTCAACAACTTCGGCCCGCATGTCGGCCACGTCTTCGGCAACATGCTTGGCCTGCATCAAGTCGCGACGCTGTTCATAAATCACCTTACGCTGGTCATTCATGACATCATCAAATTTCAGCACGTTCTTACGAATGTCAAAGTTACGCGCTTCGACCTTCTGCTGTGCCTTTTCAAGTGCCTTGTTGATCCACGGGTGATAGATCGCCTCGCCTTCTTTCAGGCCAAGCTTCTGCAACATCCCGTCCATGCGCTCGGACCCGAAAATACGCATCAAATCATCTTCAAGCGACAGGAAGAATTTCGATCCCCCCGGATCACCCTGACGGCCTGAACGACCACGCAACTGGTTATCAACACGCCGTGATTCATGACGTTCCGTCCCGATCACGAACAACCCGCCTGCATCCAGAACTTTCTGCTGATCGGCTTTAACCTCGGCCTTGATCCGCTCGATCCCTTCGGCGCGTTTGGCTTCGTCTTCGATATTGGTCAGTTCAAGATCGGCGCGCATTTCAACGTTGCCGCCCAATTTAATATCCGTACCACGACCGGCCATATTGGTCGCAATCGTGATCGCCCCCGGGGCACCGGCCTGCGCCACAATAAACGCTTCGCGTTCATGCTGCTTGGCGTTCAAAACTTCATGCGGGACTTTGCGCTCTTTCAAAAGGTCCGAAAGAATTTCGGACTTCTCGATCGACACCGTCCCGACCAATGCCGGTTGTCCGCGCTTGTGGCAATCATCGAGCAATTCGGCAATCGCCACCCATTTTTCCCGTGCGGTCCGATAAATTTCATCATCGGCATCTTTACGGGCAATCGGGCGATGGGTCGGGATTTCAATAACCTGAAGCTTATAGATTTCCTCGAATTCCTCGGCCTCGGTCATCGCCGTACCGGTCATACCCGCAAGCGTCGGATACAGGCGGAAAAAGTTCTGGAACGTAATCGATGCCAGGGTCTGATTTTCGTTTTGAATCTTGACCTTTTCCTTGGCTTCCAATGCCTGATGCAGGCCATCGGAATAGCGGCGGCCTTCCATCATGCGCCCGGTGAACTCATCAATGATAACAACCTTGTCATCCTTGACGATGTAATCGGTGTCGCGCTGGAAAAGCTTATGGGCGCGCAGCGCCTGATTAACGTGATGCACCAAATGCACATTGGCCACGTCATAAAGCGTGCCTTCGGTCAAAATGCCCATTTCACCCAAAAGACGTTCGGCATTTTCCGTGCCGTCTTCGGTCAGGGTGACGGCACGCGCCTTTTCATCTTTTTCGTAATCGTCATCGCCCAGTTTCGGGATCAGCACGTCAATCGCGCGATACAGTTCCGAACTGTCTTCAGCCGGGCCGGAAATAATCAACGGGGTCCGCGCTTCATCGATCAGGATGCTGTCAACTTCATCGACGATGGCAAAGTTGAACGGGCGCTGCACCATGTCTTCCAGACGGAATTTCATGTTATCGCGCAAATAATCAAAGCCCAGCTCGTTATTGGTCGCATAGGTCACGTCACACGCATAAGCCGCCCGACGTTGATCATCGGTCATGCCATGCATGATCACACCGACCGAAAGGCCAAGGAAGCCGTAAACCTGCCCCATCCATTCCGCATCACGACGTGCCAGATAATCGTTGACGGTAACGACGTGAACGCCCTTGCCCTCAATCGCATTCAGATAAACCGGCAAGGTCGAAACAAGCGTTTTACCTTCACCGGTTTTCATCTCGGCGATTTTGCCCGATGTCAAAACCAGACCACCCAAAATCTGAACATCGTAATGACGTTCACCGCGAACCCGCCGCGAAGCCTCGCGGACGGTGGCAAAGGCGTCTGGGATTATGTCCTGAAGGGTTTCACCCTTGGAAAGACGTTCGCGCAGCCAACCGGTCCGGGCGCGCAGTTCGTCATCAGAGAGCTTCTCGATCTCGGGTTCCAGGGCATTAACTTGCTCGACCGTGGCCTGCAGGGCTTTGACTTCACGATCGTTAGCTGAACCGAAAATTTTCCGGGCAATGGCGCCGAGCATTAATACGTTCCTGAACAAATGGAAAAACAGACATGAGGCAACGGCTATATACCGAGGCCCGATCACAGATAGAACCCTGTCTGCCATCTGTCAACGGAACGAACCAATATCGCTCATGTTTCACGCATCTGATGGATGAATTTGGCACCGATATCGGGATATCCCCCCTAATCAGATCACGAGTCTGATCACCCGCCCCTGTCATAAAGGACATCGGCCGCTATTCGGCATCAAAATCGGCGGATCCCCCCGGTTATGCAGGCCATTTGACCGAGATCAAGGAACCCGCAATGCCGCAAACATAACGTGCGCTGAGTTTGCAATTCATTATCAACCACAAAGAAAGCATTCCGCATGAAACACAGAAAACTTGCTCTATCGCTTGCTGTCGGTATTGGCACCCTTGTTTCAAGCGGTGCCTGGGCGCTCGAATATCCGATTGGCGAACCGCAGCTTGATGGCAACATGGAAGTCGCGGCGGTTTATCTGCAGCCGATCAAAATGGATCCACCGGGCATGATGCAACCTGCCGATAAAACCGACATCCATCTCGAAGCCGACATCCATGCGCTTGCCGATAATCCCAATGGCTTTGGCGAAGGCGAATGGGTTCCCTATCTCGACGTCTCATTCGAACTGACCAAAATCAACAGCGGTGAAAAAATTTCCGGCACCCTGATGCCGATGGTTGCCAGTGACGGCCCGCATTACGGCGACAATGTCAAATTGCTGGGCATGGGTGAATACACCCTGACATTCACCGTTTCCCCACCCAGTGCACATTTCGGCCGTCACACCGACAAGGAAACCGGCGTAAATCCGTGGTTCGCCCCTTTCACCACGCAATACACATTCACCTATGCCGGGACCGGCAAAAAAGGCGCCTATTAACCACGACAAACCTGAAATTTTGATCTTCCCCGGGATGCCCGCCATCACCCTCATCCCGTAACAAGGCCATGACGATGAAACGTCCGTTTTTTGCGATCGCGTTTGCAATCTCTTTGACAGTGCTTGCGATGCCTTTTGCCGATGCAGAAGAAATCACAACTTTTGTCATTGAAATGAAAGATGGCGTTCTGTCACCCGAACGGCTGGAAATTCCCGCCCGCACGCAGGTCAAGATTATCCTGCGCAATACGGGCGAAACCCCCGCCGAATTCGAAAGCCTCCGCCTGCGCAAGGAAAAGGTCCTTGCACCCGGCGTGGAATCCTTTGTGGTCATCCGGCGGGCATCCCCCGGGGAATATCCCTTCTTTGACGAATTTCATATTGAAACAGCACAGGGCGTCATCGTTGCGCGCTAGGGGCCACCAATGTTTGCACAAACTTTTTTTATCGTCTGGCGCGAAAGCATCGAAGCCCTTCTGGTCATCGGCATCCTGCATACATGGCTGCGACACAGCAGCCAGAACCCCCGCGCCTTGCGGTTCCTCTGGGCCGGTGTTTGCGCAGGGATCGGTGCGGCCCTGATCCTGTCCTTCGTCCTTCAATCCATATCCAACCTGCTGCCGCCCGAAGGCCAGGATTATTTCCAGATGGCGCTGATCCTCATCGCCGGGATTCTGATTGTTCAAATGGTTTTCTGGATGCGCCAGCATGGCAAAACCCTGAAAAACCAACTTGAAAATGACCTTTCAGATCAACTGCGCAGCGGCCGGCTTTGGGGCATTTTCGGCCTCGCCCTGATTGCGGTGATGCGCGAAGGCACTGAAACGGTTTTATTCCTTCAGGGGGTCTTTGCCGCCACCCGGGGAAACAGCAATACGGTTGCGGGCGGCGTGATTCTTGCCATCCTTGCCGCCACCGCAAGCTACGCCTTGCTGCAGCTTGGCGGGCGGTTCCTGTCGTGGAAGGTTTTCTTCCGTCTGACCGAAACGATGCTGCTGTTTCTGGCCTGCGCCCTTATGGTTTCAGCTGCCGGTTATCTCGTCTCGTTTGGCATTCTGCCCTATACTGATCCGCTGTGGGACAGTGCCGCCCTTCTTGATGACACCACACGCTTTGGCGCGGTGATCGCGGGCATGACCGGCTATCGATCCATGCCCGATAACGTCACGCTGGCAACCTGGCTGGTGTATTGGGGGGCCATTGCATCTATTTTCTGGCTGCAGGGCACGCGCCTGAACGCCCGGGAAAGAAAAGCATAATGCCCCATGCCTCGGCCTCGATTACCGGACGACAAGCACCGCCTTTAAAACATCGCGGCGCATTTTTCCTTGCCTTGGCGGGGGACTGGCTTCGACGTCACCAACGGTTCATTCGCAGGCTGCAATGGGGCATTATCGCGGTCTATGTCACGTTACTCGTTACACCAACACTGGTCCCGCTGCCCGACAGCACCGCCCATATCTGGGACAACATCACCTTGTTTTCGCAATTTGTCTTTTGGGGCATCTGGTGGCCCGGTGTGCTTGTATCGATGCTGCTTTTCGGACGGCTTTGGTGCGGGGTCATGTGCCCCGAAGGCGCACTTAGCGAAATGGCAAGCCGCCATGGGCGCGGCCGGGCCATCCCGCGCTGGATACGCTGGCCGGGCTGGCCATTTGCCGCCTTTGTCATCACCACCGTTTACGGTCAAATGATCAGTGTCTATCAATATCCGCTGCCTGCGGTTCTGATCCTTGGCGGATCAACGGCGGCGGCGATATTGACCGGCTATCTTTATGGCCGGAACCACCGGGTATGGTGTCGCTATCTATGCCCGGTCAACGGGGTGTTTGGCCTGCTGGCCAAACTGGCACCGATGCATTACGACGTAGACCGGCAAAACTGGGATAACTGCCTTCCCCATCAGGGCCGGGCTGACACCGTAATCTGCGCCCCGATGGTGCCACTGCGCACCATGCAAAGTACCTCACCCTGCCATATGTGCGGCCGATGTGCCGGGTTTCGCAATGCCATCGAATTGCGCCCGCGCGACCTTGGTTCCGAAGTCATTGAAACCAGTGCCAATACCGCAACCCGATGGGATAGCTGGCTGATCCTCTGTGGCATGATTGGTGTTGCATCGGGGGCCTTTCTCTGGTCGTCCTCGCCATGGTTTGTCATGGCCAAACAATGGATGGCCCGCATTCTGGTCCAACACGATGTTTTCTGGCCGCTGGAACATGGCCTGCCTTGGTGGGGCCTGACCAACTATCCCGAACTCAACGATGTTCTTACCCTGCTCGATGGTGCAATCCTGCTGGGTTATATCGCGGTTACTGCCCTTGTCATGACACTGGCAACCGGGCTTCCACTGGCTTTTGCGGCCCGCCTGCTATCCCCGTCATGGAAATGGCGGCGTTTTCATCATCTGGTTCACGGTCTGCTGCCGATTGCCGGATGTGGCATTATTCTGGGCCTGAGTGCGCAGACCGTCACTATTTTGCGCGCCGATGGCATGGCACTTGGATGGGTCAGTGACGCCCGCATGGCCGCACTTGCCCTTGCCACAAGCTGGAGCATTCATCTGATCTGGAAAATTTGCGGCCAATATAACTCAGGCTCGCATCGCAGTTTTGCGATACTCGGGGGCGTGATTGCGGTTGCGGTATGTATAATGCCCTGGCTGCTGTTGTTCTGGGTTTGGTAATGCCACCAAATACTTGCGGCGGTTTGCCTCCCCATCTGCCCCTGCCAGCACGTTAATTTGCCGCCAACCCCACATAAAACATCCCCGCAATCACCACCATTGCGCTTGAGAAACGCGTAAAAAACACGTATGGTTGCTGCTCAACTTTGAATTTAAGAGCAAGTAGCTCATCTTTTTCGCGACCTGCGGGACTGTTTAAAACCCGCGCGGGAAAAGCCTCAGGAGGAGGAAATGGTGGATTTCTCCACACTTAATCCCTTTCGGCAGGGACAATCTTCGCTGACCGATGCGCGCCAGCCAATTGCCACGTCTGGTGATCAGACGGGCAGTAATGCGGCGCAAACCAACCGTAATCTGCACCGGATTGTTGATCCGGTTGCACTGTCTGATGACGCGGTTGCCGCACGCAATGCCGATAAAAACCTGCCGCAAACAACCGGTTCAAATTCCCTGTCATCGGAACCGATGACCACGGATGAATTATTTAAAAAGGCCCTTGATGCCGCCCTTGAATTGATCAAGGACAGCATGGTCGACATGTTCAAAATGACTGGCATGGACGACGAACAGGCCCTTTCCGCGACCAATGCGATGTTTGATGGCATCCGCGAAATGGCCGCCGATGATGGCCAGATCGACTTTTCCTTCCAACAGGCAATCGCATCACATTCCCGCACGGAAATCGCCTATTCCGGAACGAATGCGTCGGGGGTCGGGGTTTCCGAGTCTGCGATGATGGCCGCCCAATCGCTTGATATCAGTATCAACAGCGACACCGGCGAATTCTCGTTCAATTATCAGGCATCCAAGATCGAAGTCGTCCGAACCGAAGTCGCGGCTGTTGGTAACAGCATGGGGGCCGCGATGGGCGCCGTTGGCACCATGATGGACGGTCTTGGCGGTGGTAATCTGGTTAATGCGCTGGGCAATCCGGCCAGTGCCGGTTCCGGTGGTCTTCTGTTTGATATGAATGACAGCGGAGTCGCCGATTTCATTCGTGAACTTCTGCTGGATACCACCGGCAGCGCACAGGGTGCGAATTCAGGCGATACTGATGGTGATGCTTCTGCCGATGGCGGTACCGATAGCACCAACATGCAGGACGTCCTTGCAAACCGCATGGCCAAACTCAATGCCCAGATCATGGAACAGGCAACCCTGATCGTGCGCAGCGTGACCGACACCATGGCCGAAGACGGCAGTGGCACATCGCTTAAGAAACTCTCTGTCGACATGTTGATGCCGATGGGCCGTTTCGGACAGGATGAAAACGGTGCCGCATTCCGGATGCCGAACGGCGAAACCGTTTCAGTGATTGACCCAAGCCAGGAACAGGACGTTCTGGCCTAATCAAAACAGCACGCGATGATGTCGGGCTTGCCTGACCTCATCGCACAGCCCTTCAGGAAGGAGGCGCTGAATGTTTGGACACCCATCGTTAAACAATACGACCCCTGGCCAGACATCTCAGGGACGGGCCGCCGATTTGCTGGCGACGTCCCGGCGCCTCAACCTGTCTGATAATCAATCCGATGCCCGCCAATCTGGCACAAATCAGGATCGCACCACACCCGATCAGGCCGATATTCGCGGCGGTCGGCGGATCATCGATCAGATCGATGAAAGCCTGAAAATCAATCTGCGCATTGACGAGGCGCTTCGCGACGCCACCCTGCCCACGGCGACGGCATCAGCATCACCGCTTGATACCTTAATCGGGGCAACCGGCGCGACCCTTGATGATGCTGCAACCAAAATGAACCGCGACGCCTTTATCGTGTTGGCCATGCTGGGCATTCCGCCCGCCGAGGCCCGCGAAATGGCCGATGCGCTGACGTCCGGGCTAAGCGGCGATATGACAGCAGGTGCCGGTGTTAGCGGAAGCCCCGCCGCCTTGGCCCGCGATTTCGGCCTTTCACTGGCCAACGGCTTGGCCCAACGCGGCAGCAACACCGCCTTTTCGATGGTGTCACAAACCATCCAGATCGATATGACACAGATCGAAGCCCGATTTGCATCCGCCAGTGGCAACGGTAAAATTTCGATCAGCGAATTTAACGCCCGCATCGAACAAATCCGCGTCGAAATCATCAACATCACCCAGCAAGACCCGCTGATTCTTGACCTTGATGGCAACGGCATTGACATCACCAGCCTTGAAAACGGCAAGGTGTTTGACATCAATGGCGATGGCACAGACGATAAAACCGCCTGGATCACCGGCAATGATGCGCTGCTGGCGCTTGATCGCAATGGCGATGGCACCATCAATGACGGAACCGAACTGTTTGGCGATCAAAACGGTGCCAAAGACGGCTTTGCCGAACTGGCCAAATATGATGCCAACAACGATGGCCGGATCGACAATCAGGACGATGTGTTTTCATCCCTGCTGCTGTTGCGTGCCGATGGCTCGACCGGTTCGCTTGAAGACGCCGGTATAACCGCCATTGATCTGACCTTCATCACTCCGCTTGATCAGAAACTTGTCGGCGGCGTTCAGGTCGCCAGCGCCCGTTTTGAACGCGATAACGGCAACATCGGCACGGTTGGCGAAGTCCTGTTTGACGTGCGCGCCTGATCCAACCCCCGGTGACATCGAACATCAGAGCAACCAACATCAAGGCATCAAGCAGGATCGCCCCTCCCCTCTCCGCCCGTGCGGCCACCTCGTCAAGCCTGCGCGACCGGCCCCGTCCATCATGCTGTCATGCCGTCATGCGGCCATCGACATGGGGGGCGGATCGGGGCAATCGCGGTTTATTTTCCACCTTACATCAGCACTTCACAATTTAGCCAAATTGCTTTGAAAAAACCGTGACATCCACGGGGAAGCCTTGTGTGTCGTCATCGGATGTGATTTATCCGTAGGGTGAGGCATGGGGATACTTTCCCTCCTAAAAATGAAAAAGTCTGGAGAAAATATGTTGCGCAAAACCCTTCTCGCTGCGTCACTCGCGACCGTCATGTTCGCAAGCCCGGTTATGGCCCAGGACGCTACACCGGTAAAAGACCAGGTTCTTGCAACCGTCAACGGCGATGAAATTCTGGAATCCGAAGTGCGCGCGACGCAACAGGGCCTGCCCCAACAGTATCGCCAGCTCCCGTTTGATATGCTCAAGCCGATGCTTGTTGATCGCGAAATCAATCAGCGCCTGCTAACATTGGCGGGTCAGGATGCCGGTCTTGCCGACGATGAAGACGTTAAAAAACAGGTCGCCGCAATCGAGCGCCGCATCATCGCTGAAACCTATCTTGAACGCGCGCTTTCGGAAAAAGTCACCGAAGACGCGATCAAAGCCCATTACGACGAATTCATCAAAACCAACGAGCCAGAGCCGCAGGTCCATGCGCGTCACATTCTTCTGGAAAACGAAGACGACGCCAAAGCTGTGATTGCCGAGCTTGACGATGGTGCCGATTTTGCGGAACTCGCCAAAGAAAAATCAACCGGCCCATCCGCTCCGACGGGCGGTGATCTTGGCTTCTTTAACCGTGGCGATATGGTTGCCCCGTTTGCCGAAGCTGCCTTTGCCATGGATGCTGGCAGCTATAGCAAAACCCCGGTCCAGACCCAGTTCGGCTGGCATGTGATCCAGGTTGAAGAGAAAAAAGACGGCGAACAGCCAAGCCTCGAAGAAGTCCATCAACAAATGGCTGCCGAGCTAAGCCAGAAAGCCGTCGAAGACTTGGTCAAAGAACTCCGGTCCAATGCCGAGGTTGTCGACAACACCCAAACCCCGGCCGCAGACGACGCTGCAGAAACCCCGAAAGAATAAGCCAATCGGCCTTTCCGGTTTCACAAGCTGATATCCAAAACGGGGTGAGCCATCGGGCTTCACCCCGTTTTTTTGTCATTCTTCCATGCCAAATGCGCTACCTTTGGGCTTATGGCCTTTGGGCATGATCACGTTCAACCAAGGAAATTGAACAGATGGTTGCGACTTCGCTTTCTCCGCTGGCACCAGCCAGCTTCCCCGATCTTCCGGCAATTGCCGGTGTGAAACTGCACACCGCAACCCTTGGCATTCGCTACAAGGGGCGCCCCGATGTCCTTCTGGCCGAACTTGAACCCGGCACACAGGTTGCGGGTGTTTTCACCACCTCGACCACGGCATCGGCGGCTGTCCGATGGGGACGCGAGGCGCTAAAGGGTGGCACCGCACGCGCATTCTTTGTCAATGCGGGCAACTCTGTCGCCTTTACCGGCAAGGCTGGCGAAAAATTCGTCGCCGACAAAGTCGAAGCCGCGGCAAAGGCACTGGGCTGTGACAAGACCGAAATCCTCACCGCCTCAACCGGGGTGATCGGCGAACCGACCACGGCAAACCGCATCACCGATGCCCTGCCCGATCTGCTGGCAAATGACGCGGGCTGGCTTGATGGCGCACGTGCCATCATGACCACCGATACCTTCCCCAAGGGCGCCTCCGCCACGGCCACCATTCATGGTGCCAAGGTCACCATCGCCGGTTTTGCCAAGGGATCGGGCATGATCGAACCCAATATGGCGACCATGCTTGGCTTTATGTTTACCGATGCCGCCGTGCCCCATGCCGTGCTTCAGGCCGTGTTGGCCGATTGTACCGACCGCTCGTTTAATGCGATCACGGTCGATAGCGATACCTCGACATCTGATACCGTCCTTTTGGCCGCAACCGGCAAGGCCGGTAATGCATCGGTCACCGGCATTGATGATCCGGCACTGGCCGATTTTAAAACCGCCCTTGAAAACGTCATGCGCGATCTTGCCCATCAGGTGGTTCGCGACGGCGAAGGCGCATCAAAATTCATCACGATTAATGTCACCGGTGCGATCAACACCGATGAAGCCAAAATCACCGCCAAGGCGATTGCCAATTCCCCGCTGGTCAAAACCGCGATTGCCGGTGAAGACGCCAACTGGGGCCGTATTGTTATGGCGGTTGGTAAATGCGGTGTGACCGCGGATCCGAACAAACTGACGGTTTCCATCGGCGGCATTGCGCTGGCCAAAAACGGCGAACGTGTTGCCGATTATGACGAAGCCCCGGTCGCCGCCCATATCAAGGGCCAGTATATCGATATTGATGTCGATCTCGGCTTTGGCGATGGCACGGCCACGGTTTGGACCTGCGATCTAACGCATGGCTATATCTCGATCAATGCCGATTACCGCAGCTGATCAGCCCCTGCGCGCCCCCCTTAAAAACATCAAAGCCGCCCTTGATCAAAGGGCGGCTTTTTTATCAACGACCGGTCACTTGGTTCGCCCAAGAAAAGCCAAGGCATCTTTGGGGATATTGCCATTCAGGATGGCACCAATATTGGCCCCGTCAAAGTCAACATTGGCAAGATCCGTATCGCCAAATGCCACCCCGGAAATATTTGCACGAGTCATTTTTACCTCGGCCATTTTGGGGTTTTCAAAAACGGCATTGCGAATATCGGCATTGGAAAAATCGGCCCCGCTAAGATCGGCATACCATGTGATCCCGGTTTTCTGACCGCTGCCATCGCGTTGTTCGATGGATCCAAACCGCACGCCTTGAAAAACAGCCTTGGTGCAATTGGCGTCATTCATCCGCACGCCGTTCATCACCGCACTGCTCAGTTTGGCCCGCGTCAAATCGACCCCGCGCAAGGACGTCATGGCAAGGATCGTATCGACAAAAAGCGCCCCGCGCAGATTGCATTCATCAAAACAGGCCGCCGAAAGATCAAACCCGGAAAAATCCATCCCCGAAAGATCGCGCCCTGTGGCATTTAACGGCGCCCCCGATTGCCCCCCGGTCGATAACCAGTCACTATGCGCGTTAACCAGATCCCGAATATCATCGGGCAAAGGTTCACCGCCTTTGCTGCCAATACTGTTGACGATATTGGCCTGGGATAAATCCACATTGGTCATATCGACATTGCGCAGGTTCGCACCGCTTAAATCCACGCCCGCTAAAACCGCCCCCTGAAGCTTTGCCCCCTTCAGGTTGGCATTCTTAAGCTTCGCCCCTGTCAGATTACAGCCCGAAAGATCAGCCCCCGCCAAATTGACGGCAAACATATTGGCATCGCTCAGATCCGCATTGGCCAGACTGGAACCCGACATGTTGCTTTCGGCCATATTGGCACCGGACATCATCGACCCTTCCATATCGGCATTGGCAAGGTCGGTGGCGCGTTTGACGCGCCGTTCACGTCCGGAATCCATCACAATCATAACACCGGATCGCATATCGACACCGGTCAGGTTTGCATTGCGCAATTTGGCACGCGCCATATTGGCCCCGCGCAAATCAGCCCGCACAAAGCTTGACCCTTCAAGATCGGCTTCAACAAAGTTGGCGCCAAAAAGATCACAAAAATTAAAGCTGACTTCCTTGATAACCGCCTGAATAAAATTCGAACCGGGCATAATGGCGTCTTCAAGACTTATTTTGCTCATTTTGATACGTGAAAGATTCCCGTTGCGAAGCTGCATACGCGTGCCGCCGGGTTGTCTCAAGACGTATTGCTGATGCTTTTTAATCGCTTCAATCAGCTCGATACGGGATGTCATCTGAAAATGTCGGCCTCTCAAAGATCCGGCCGGGTCTACGGCAATTATTTTCCAATTATTATAGTAGCCCGATTTCGGTATTTAATTTCTGACATAATATGGCTTTTTGGCAAAAACGCACTGTATTCCAAACAGTTGATACAATAAAAACCCGTATTTTCGCCAAAATTTATACTTACATATACGTTGGAGTATTATGTTTCTCATATAAAAGGCACCATTAGCACTGCGGTACATGCTCTTAAAAATCTTCTCACTACTGTCATGCACCTTTACGCAAAGAGTCGCCTGCGCAGCATTTGAACCCCGGATCAACCATAGGAGAATCACAGCAAAACTCGCGTCAAACCATTGGGAAACGCCGATCAGACCGCCATCTAAAAATATCGCAGATCAAACAATTCGGACCCCAACCTGGTAAATTCCAAAACATCCCTTTGATCCGGCGTATAAAATCACCAAATATAACCTCAAGACCGCAATGTATGGATCGCGATTTATGAACCACATCCTGTTCGTCGATGATGACGAGAATATCCTGAACGGTTTGCGCCGTCGCTTGCATGGCATGCGACCTGACTGGGAGATGGCATTTGCAACAAGTGCCGCCCAGGCAATGGAAATGGCAAACACCATGCCGCTTGATGTCATTATCACCGACATGCGCATGCCCGGTATGGACGGTGCAAGCCTGCTTGGCGCGCTACAAAAATCACATCCGCATATCACCCGCATCATCCTGTCGGGTTTCGCCGAAGAAGAAGCCGTCCTGCGTACCGTTGGTCCGGCGCATCAATATCTGGCAAAACCCTGCGAAGATTCCCTGCTGGTTGAAACCATCGAAAACGCGCTTGATCTGCGCCAATTGCTGGCCGGGGATGAACTGCGCTCTCTGGTCGCCAGCATCGAAACACTGGCGTCTCCCCCCGATACCTATCTTCGTCTGGTAAAGGCGCTTGAAGACCCAAAGGTCTCTCAGGAAATGATCAGCCAGATCGTCTCGTCGGACATCGCCCTGACCGCCGAAGTCCTGAAATTGACCAACTCGGCCTATTTTGCCATCGCGCAAAAAATCAGTTCGGTTTCCCACGCTGTGCGTATGATCGGCACGGAAACGCTTAAGGCACTTGCCCTGTTTATTGGTATCTTCCGTGGTTTTGATGGCCCGCCATCCGAAGCCGACAAACTCTTGCGTCTGTGCCATCGCAGCCAGCAAATCGGCGTGACCGCCGCCATGATTGCCGAATACGAACAATTACCCCGCGCCATCTGCCAGGCCGTACCATCGACCGGCATGCTCAGCCATGTCGGCAGCCTGATCCTCTATGCCAATCGCAATCAGGAAATGGCCGAGGTCATCAAACGTGTTGAAACCGAACACATCCCGATTGAACAGGCCGAACTCGAACAATTCGGCGCGGCCCATCCCGAAGTCGGCGCTTATCTTTTGGGGCTTTGGGGTTTCCCGGCCCCGGTGGTTCAGGCGGTTGCCTATCACCATCGGCCGATGGATCAGCCCCATCGTGAAATGAATGTCCTGACATCTATCTATGTCGCACAACACTTGACCCGTGAAGTCGGCCAGAAAGAAAGCGGTATAGATGCGCCAAGTCAGATCGATCTGGATTACCTTGCCAGCATCGGCAAAGCTGACAGCCTCGGAGAATGGGAAAACATCGCCCGGATTGTTGCCGATAAATATAAATCCCTGACTCAATAGCGGAAGCCGACCATGGAAACGAAAAAGGTCCTGTTCGTCGACGATGACACGAACCTGTTGCATGCGATGCAGCGCAAATTGCGCCGGAAATTTGACTTCTCAATCGCGGTTGGCCCCGAAGAGGCCCTGCGTCTTCTGCGCGAAGAAGGGCCGTTTGCCGTCTGTATCTCGGATATGCGCATGCCCGGTATGGATGGTGTTTCGCTGCTAAGTGAAATTAAAAAAATCAGCCCCGACACCGTCAAAATGATGTTAACCGGCAATGCCGATCAACACACCGCCGTCGATGCGATTAACCGCGGGCATATCTTTCGCTTCTTTTCCAAGCCCTGCGACGATGACATGCTCGAAGACGGCATTCGTGCCGCCATTCGCCAGTATCAGTTGATCACCGCGGAACGCGAACTGATCGAAAACACGCTGGCGGGTAGTATCAAGGTCCTGACCGACGTTCTCGCACAACTTAATCCGACGATTTTCGGCCGCGCCATGCGGGTCAAATCATGGTGCGATGCGGTTGCGGGTGAAATCGACTATCCGCAACCTTGGGAATTGGGTCTTGCGGCCCTTTTGTCGCCCATCGGGCTGGTTTCCCTGCCGCCTGATTTGCTGGCGCGCCTGTCACAGGAAAAGCCGCTTCAACCCTTGGAACGCGACATCATCAAACGCACCCCCGAAGTCGGCCGCCAGTTGATTTCAAATATTCCGCGTCTCGAACATGTCGGGCAAATGGTCTATTACCAGAACCGCAACTTTGATGGCACCGGCTTCCCGTCCGAAGGGCCGCTTGGCACCGATATCCCCTTGGGTGCACGGGTATTGCGCATCCTCAATGATCTCGGGCAACTCACCGACCGCGAAGCACCTGCCGTCCAAAACTTTGACGAATTGCGCCATAACCCGCATCGCTATGATCCGGATTTGTTTGAAAAAATCACCCAACAACTGGCGGTGGTTGACGAATCCTATGACGAAACGGTCTATCCCGACGGCGAAGAAATAGACATTTTCCTCAAAGATCTGCGCGTGCGCGATTTCCTGATGACCGATATCGAAACCAAGGCGGGACAAATCCTGCTGGCGCACGGGCATTATATTTCCGATGTCCAACTGCAACGTATTCGTGTGTTTCAAGAGCTCCACAAATTTCATGAACCCATACGTGTCAGACGGGGTGGAACCCAACCGGAATAAGACACACGTATAACCAAAGACACCAAAGGGAGCATCGCGAGATGAGCGACGGCACGAACGAAGCGGACCGCAAACAGGTCCTTCGCACAGACGCAACGCAGGAACACGAAGACGACCTGCTTGCCGCCGTGCATGAACTCAACGTGCCTGATGAAATTCGCAATCAGTTCCTGGCCCTGATGCATGCGCAAAAAGACCGCGAAAAGGAAACCACCCAACGCCTGAAAACCATCCTTGATAGTGTCGTCGAAGGCATTCTGGTTGTTGACGGGTCGGGGACCATTCGCGATTTCAACATGTCTGCGCTTAAAATTCTGCGCGCCACCGAAAGCCAGCTCAGCGGTGTGCTGGTCGATGGCCTGTTTATCGATCGCAAACTGACCGTCCGCCACAAGCTTTTGAACCGCTGCATCAATATCAGCAGCGGCACCCTGCGCTATGATTACACCGAAACCATGGCCCAGCGTCTTGATAATGACAGTTTCCCGATGGAAATCATCGTCAGCCCGGCCAATTTCACCGGCGAAATGAGCTACCTCTACATCTTTCGCGACATCACCCGGCGCAAACAGGCCGAAGAATCCCAGCACAAACTCGAAGGTGAATTGCGCGAGGCGCTCAAACTCGAAGCCATCGGCCATCTTGCTGGCGGCATTGCCCATGAAATCAATACGCCCAGTCAGTATATCCGCGACAACCTGAAATTCCTCAATGACGGTTACGGCGCATTGTCACGTATTCTGGGGCTGGCACTTCACACCCTGTGGCAACATCAGGAAAAATTGCCCCCCGAAACCTTCCGCAATTTTGCCCGCAAAATGCGCGATGCCGATCTTGAATTCCTGCTTGATGAAATTCCCAGTGCCACCCAACAATCACTGGATGGCATCAATCAGGTGGCACGCATTGTCCTGTCGATGAAGGAATTTTCCCATCCCGGCGGGGCTGAAAAAACCGCCACCGATATCAATCGCGTATTATCGAACGTGATTGTCATTTCGCGCAATGAATGGCGCCATACCGCCCATCTGACCGAGAATTTTGAACCCGAACTGCCCCATATCCCGTGCCATATCAACGAGATCAATCAGATTTTCCTCAACCTGATTGTCAATGCGGCACAGGCGATTGCATCTTCTGGAAAATCACCAGAGGAAGGCGAAATCTCCATCAAGACCACCCTCCTTGATGATAGCATTCTGATCAGCATCACCGATAATGGCACCGGGATCGCCAAGGAAGACCGGTCAAAAGTCTTCAATCCGTTCTTCACCACCAAGGAAGTCGGCAAAGGCACCGGTCAGGGATTATCAATCACCAATGAGATCGTAAAAACCCGCCATGGCGGACGTATCTGGTTTGAAACCGAACTGGGCAAGGGTACAACGTTTCACGTTCTGCTGCCCGGCGAAGATCGGGTGGGCACCCCCGATGGTGCGGCGTCCAAATCCGATAAATCTACAAAATCAGCCAAAACCGCGCAAAAAGCATGATGCATTTTGCGGGATTGGGGATTGGCACTTCAACGCCTTAATGCCTCAAAAGCACGGGGTGCCGGGACCAAGAAGAACCGCAAGGACGCGTCTGCACAACCCCGCCCTCAAAGACCGGCCATCCCCCTATCGTGGCCCAAACAAAATAATCGCCGCCCCGATCAGGCAAACCGCCCCGCCAGTCACATCCCAACGATCGGGCATCCGCCCCTCGATCAACCACAACCACATCAGCGACGCCGCAATATAAATCCCGCCATAGGCCGCATAGGATCGCCCGGCAAAATCGCTTTCAACCCGGGTCAAAAGCCCGGCAAACACCATCAGCGATAAAATCCCCGGCATCAGCCATAATGGCGATTTACCCAGCCGCAACCATGCCCAAAAGGCAAAGCATCCGGCGATTTCCGCAATGGCCGCACCGATATAGACCGCAATGCTGTGCATGGGCTTTCCTTGAAAATCAAACCACCGGAAAATCAGAACGCCGGGCGCAAATCACCGGCATATTTACCGGCCCAATTGGTCAGAACCGGGGTCAGGTATTTTTTCAAAACCTCGGCACGGGCATCATCAATCACGCCATGCTGGCGCAGGATCGCGCCCATGGCAACTTCGGCACCGCGCTGGGTGCCATCATCGATCTTAAGCGCCACACCCAATCCCTGTTTCGGAAAGGCCGCACAATAAACCCCTTCTGCCCCGACCTTGACCAAGGCATCTTCGCCGCATTCTTCCATGATCCCGGTGCAAAACCGCCCGGTGCCCGCCACCATAAAGGGTGCACTCGCACAGCCCTTGCGGATGCGTTTGATCGCCGCAACCCGTTTGGCATCCAATCCCGATGGATCGGCCATGCGCGCCATACCAAGGCCTAGATCGCGCAACCGCATGCCGATCACCGGAATGCCACAGCCATCAATACCGCGTGGCGTCGATGACACATCACAATCGCCCATTTCCTCAATAACCTTGATCAGGCGCTGCTGAACCGGATGGGCTTCTTCGATATATCCCTTGGGATCATCGCCCAGATGCATGGCCGTGGTCAGAAACCCGGAATGTTTGCCCGAACAATTGTTATGCGCCTTGGTCAATTTGACATGATCGAATGCCTGCTTGATCCCGGCGGACGGATCGATCGAATAATGCGGCGCACATTCCAGCGCCTCAACCGACAACCCGATTTTTTCAAGCCAGGCCTTGACCGTATTGGCATGTTCTTCCTCGCCATTATGCGACGAACACGCCAGCGCAATATGTTTGTCTTCCAACCCAAACGCATCTGCCGCCCCGCTTTCGACAAATGCGATTGCCAGCAACGGTTTGATTGCCGATCGCGGATACATCAACGCATCAATATCGCCGCCCTGTGCGACCACCGTGCCATCGGCTTTCATCACGACATAACGGCCACGATGGAAACTTTCGACCATCGTTCCACGGGTGGCTTCAACAAGGATCGGGTTGGCGGCAATCGGATTGGCAGACATGGCGGGGGCTCTCCATAACCGGGGCGCATTCAAAGGGTGGCTAATCCTATGCCTGAAAGTACCGCCCAAAAGCAAGCCTCACCGATGAAGCAACGCAACGCGATCACAATCGATTTTCCAAAGCGTCAAATTTGGGTTCCTTGCTTTCGATTATCCTCAACACTCAAAGGAAACCCTTAAATGAAACGCGTTTATTTTGTTCTGCTGGGATTGGCAACCGCCCTTGCCTTTACCGATCATGCGCTGGCTGCGGATAAGTGGACCGATCAACAAGACGCCATCGGGCAATTGTGGTCCGGTCGTTCCCCTGCTGGAAACGCTCAGAACTTCCCCGTCAATCAATGCAACAACTGGGGGGCCTTGCCACAAAACGTGCAAGCCGCCTCAACCCAAACCCTGTCCGGGCTGGTCGTGCCCTCGGTCAGTTCACAGCGTGCTGTTGTCACCAATGGTCTGCGTCAAATGGCCCAATCGCTGCATGCCTATAATGTGGCTCAGGTTGCCGTTGGTAACTTCTATCCCACCGATAATATCAATGGCCCCCTCAACATGGATCATGCCTTTTGGCAGGGTGCCGGCCGCTCTCCGCATGGCAATGCGCTTGACCATCTGCCACGTCTCAATCTGGCAGGCCTAAATAACGCCAATTGCCCGGCCAACATGAATGCACTGAACCGGCAGCAAATCATGGATGCGCTTGACCAGCTTGGCGGCATTTCCAACAGCCAGCGCTGGCATTGCTATTCGGAACGGTTCTCGATGGTGGGCGGTGCCGCCATTCCGCTAACCGGCTATGTTGAATTCACCCAGATCGAAATTCCCGCAGACAATCAATATGCCTATGCAGCCGCCGATGGCCGCATCGTTTACGACTATGTCAACAACCGCGTCTATTTCACCCCGGCCCATTACCGCCAATGGAAAAAAGCCGATTTCGCAATGGATATGACCGGCAATTACGGCTGCACACCGGGCGGCACCTGTTGCGACCCATTCTTCAAAATCACGCCGTGATGTCCTGACATCCAAACCAAATCCGATCAGGGGTGCCGGGCTTGGCATCCCTGATCGGCATATGCACGACCATCTGATCAGATCCGCTCATCCTCATCCCTCATCTCCCGCCATCAACCAATCGCCAGCACCCTTTTCCGTCTCGATCCATCCGTTCATCCCGCCCCATTCACTTTGCCCGGAACATTGCCGACAGCCCCCCCCGGACGCCCACACAATTTTTACCGCTGCAAACGCATTGCTGCCCCACACATTCGACGCTACCGCGAACACTCATCCCGGCCTTTCACTGCGCCCCTGATCACCCGGAAATTTTGACCGGGATCGCCGTCTGATTTTTGTATTCCTTCAGCACCAGACTGGATTGCACATCCCGGACATTGGGCATCGACAGCAATCGATGGGTGACAAAATCTCCGAAACTTTCAATATCGCGCGCCAATGCCATCAACAGAAAATCCTGCCGCCCGGTCATCGCCCAGCAAGACAGGATTTCCGGCAGATCGTTCATCGCCTTGGCAAAATCCTCGGCGCCCTCTTCGGTATGGCGTTGCAGTCGCACCTGAATGGTCGCCAAAACCCCCAGTCCAAGCTTCCTGCGATCCAAAAGCGCCACGGTCTGGCGGATCACGCCGGATGCCTCAAGCTGTTTGACCCGGCGCAAACAGGGCGATGGCGACATGCCGACTTTTTCGGCCAGTGCCACATTACTGATCGAAGCATCGCGTTGCAGGATTTGCAAAATCTTGATGTCAGTCGGGCTCAACATTTCACCGGTCATTATTCACCTCCTTTGCCAATATTATGGTCACAATATATCAACCATAGCGCAAACATCCCCAAACATCGCGCAAAAATGACATTAGAAACGATGTAAAATAAGGATCATCAAAGTCGCATCAGGGAGGCAACAAAAACCATTATGAGCCAGAACAAAAATCTGCGCGGCGATTACAGCCATATCAATGACGACTACACCGTCACTCAGGATTGGGCAGCTTATACCGAAGCCGAACACGATTTATGGCGTGCGCTTTACACCCGGCAAAAAGCCATCCTCCCCGGCTATGCGGCGGCGGATTTCATTGGCAATCTGGAAAAACTTGATGCCGCCGATCAAATCCCGCATTTCGGTCAGGTCAGTGAAAAACTGCATGCCGCAACCGGCTGGCATTTGGTCGCGGTGCCGGGATTGGTGCCTGATGACGTGTTTTTTGCCCATCTGGCCAACCGGCTTTTTCCAGTCACGGTTTGGCTGCGCACACCGTCGGAAATCGACTATCTGGTCGAACCCGATCTTTTCCATGATTTCTTTGGCCATGTGCCGATGCTGTTTGATCCGGTTTTTGCCGATTATCTGGCGGCCTATGGTGCCAAAGGCCCCGAAGCGATTGCCAAAGGCGGGCTTAAACAACTCGCCCGGATGTATTGGTATATGGTCGAATTTGGCCTGATCATGACCGATCATGGATTGCGGGCCTATGGTGCCGGCATGTTGTCATCACAAACCGAAACCATCTATTCCGTCACCGATCCAACGCCCAACCGGGTCGCCTTTGATCTTGAACGGGTGATGGCGACCGATTATGCGATTGATGACTTCCAGAAAACCTATTTCGTGCTGAACGACTATTCACAACTGTTCGATGCGATGAATGCCGATTTCACCGCGATCTATGACCGACTGGCAAATAAGCCCGCCATTGATCCGGCCACCACCGTTTCGGATGATCGGCTTTATCACGTTCATGGCGACGAAGATCACAGCATCGCCATGCCGGTCGACAACACATCGCAAATCCGGCACGCCTGATCTGTCTTTTTAATTGTATGACAAATAGAAATGCCCGATTTCGATCCGCGTTTCACGCCGGGTCGACTCGGGCATTTTATTATTTACCAAAAATGATCAATCAGGCAGATTGCTTAAAATTACTTAGCAATGACTCATGCTTTTGGCCAGCGCTCGGTTAAGCTGTTCGATCACCACCATCGGGCTGGCATCCTTGCTGATAAAGTCCGCCGCGCCAAGCGCATCGGCCTGCGCACGGGTATCGGCATCGTAATGAGCGGAAAAGAACAGCACCGGCACCTCGGCAGCATTCGGATAGCGGCGGCGGATCTCGCAAAACGCCTCAAAGCCGCTCATACCGGGCATTTCAAGATCCAGAATAATCGCACGCGGATACAAACCGTCCAGCTGATCAATCAGATCATCGGCACAGTCAAATCCAGCCACGTCATACCCGGCACGGCGCAAAACGGTTTCCAGGGCCGCTTTGGCGCTGGGGCTGTCGTCGGCAAACACCACCAGACCGTCTTGTGCAGGTCGGGGCGGCACGGCGCTGAGCGCATTCATAGATGGCAATACTCCGAGAATTGGGACAGCCCCAAATTGACAGATGAAAATGTCAAATTGGTTAAACCGCGCAAATTTTCCCCACGATCTTCACAATCCGGCCAAAGTATAATGGCAGATGCGGGCAATATTTTCGTTCCACCGCCACCAAAAATCCGCGATAAGCCAACACTTACAAGGCAATAACGTTACGGAAGCCTGCTACATCGAACCAGAGCATCAACTAAATAGGTATTTCCATGCCTATTTACGTAATTAGGGACGGGTGCTATAAACTATCGCCATGTCGCAGATGCGATATGGCAACATCCTTTCGGGAATTCGGTGCGGTTCGAAAACACCCTGAACCAAGGCCGGAACTGCCCTGCAACTGTATCTGCGCTGTTTTGGCGGCGCACAAGTCAGATGACCGAAGGATGACTTTGTTTCTGCCGGACCGGGCGGAGTGTACCGGACGACGGGAATCCGTAGTAACATAGAAAAAATTCGGCCAAGACCGAACCGCGACCGGGAGAGACCATGACAGACCCGTTGAAACTGGCATCAGAGTTTCCAGCCGCAGATTATGCAAGCTGGCGTCAACTGGCGGAAGCCGGGCTGAAAGGTGCGGATTTTAACAAAAAACTCGTCACCCAGACGCTTGACGGCTTTGCCGTTCAACCGCTTTACACCAATGACGATCAGGACGACGCCACCCGCCTGATCCATCAGGTACTAAGCGCATCGGTCGATTCCAAAGATGCGGCAAGCGGTTGGGACATTCGCCAGCTTCACGCCCATCCCGATCCCAAGGCGGTCAATGCCGCAATCCTTGAGGATCTGGAGAACGGCGCAACCTCGGTCCTGTTAAAACTCGATGCCAGCGCCCGTCACGGACGTGAAATCTCATCCGCCGAAGTCGGCGTTGGCGGTGTCGCCATTCACTGTCTGGCCGATCTCGAAATCGCCCTTGATGATATCTATACCGACCTTGCGACAGTCGCCCTTGATGCTGGCGCAGCCGCCATTCCCGCCGCCGTCCTGCTTGCTGCCTATATCGCCAAGACAGATGGCGCAGACGAAGCGGCACCGGCCTTTAACATTGATCCAATCGGCACCCTTGCCGCCACCGGGTCACTGCCCTGCGATGTAACCGATGCGATTAATCAGGCCGCCAGCATCGCATGTGACCTGATTGACCAATTCCCGCTTGCCACCGCGATCACGGTTGATGGGGCACCCTATTGCAATGCCGGGGCAACCGACGGACAGGAACTTGCCTGCCTGTTGGCAAGTGGTGTGACATACCTGCGCGCGCTGACCGATACCGGTATGGCCGCGGATCAAGCCGCAGGCGCGATTGCCTTTAACGTTGCGATTGGTACAGACTTTTTTGCCGGAATTGCCAAGCTGCGCGCCATTCGCCTGATGTGGAGTCGCATTCTTGGCGCATCGGGTATTGAAGATACCACCATCACCATCAATGCCGTTTCGGCCGAAATGGTGCTGAGCACAGTTGATCCATGGGTCAATATGCTGCGCACCACGGTAACAAGTTTTGCCGCCGGTCTGGGTGGCGCGGATAGTGTTGTTTGCCTGCCCTATGATCATTTAATCGGCCTGCCAGATGGCTTTGCGCGGCGCATCGCGCGCAATACCCAACTGATTTTACAAGAAGAAAGCAACGTCCACCGCGTTATTGATCCGGCCGGTGGAGCATGGTTTATCGAAAACCTGACCAAGGACCTGTCAACCGCGGCATGGGCCCGTTTCCAAAAATTCGAAGCCACTGGCAGCATTGTAAAGTCACTTAAGGATGGATCGCTTAAAGCCGAAATCGAAACCATCTGGCAAGCGCACCAAAAGCGCCTTGCCACGCGGCGTGATCCATTAACCGGCGTGTCCGAATTCCCCAATATCGCCGAGGCCAAAGTCACCTGTGCCACACCCGACCTTGACACCATTCAGGCCGAGGCCAAGGCCCGTCAGACCAAATTTGATGGCACAATCGGCAAGGATTTTAACAGCCTGATCAACGCCGCCAGCAACGGGGCGACCATCGGGCATATGTTCACCGATCTTTACGGCACCAGTGCTGCAACACAGATTGCCGCGCTTGTCCCGCATCGGCTGAGCGAGAGCTTTGAAAGCTTGCGCAAACGCTCTGATACCCACAAGGCCAAGACCGGGAAGTTGCCACAGATATTCCTGGCCAATCTTGGCCCGGTTGCCAAGCACACCGCGCGCGCCATGTTTGCCCGGAACTTTTTCGAAGCTGGCGGGATCGAGGCGATCAGTAATAACGGCTTTGCCGATGCCGATACATGCGCCAAGGCCTTTGCCGACAGCGGGGCGAAAATCGCCATCATTTGTGGCACGGACGCGCAATATAGCGAAATGGCTACCGATATTGCCAAGGCCCTGAAACAGGCGGGGGCCAACCGCATCTATCTTGCCGGTCATCCGGGCGATGCCAAGGCCAGCTATGAAGCAGCCGGTATCGACGATTTCATTTCCATCGGGGGCGATGTTCTTGACGTTTGCAAGACAGCCCTTACCCATCTGGGGGTAAAATAACCATGACCCGGATCCCGAATTTTTCCGATCTGCCGCTTTTTGACAGCGGCAACACAAATGCCAATCCAGCCAACCCGGTCAAGACCGAGGCATGGACCACCCCCGAAGGCATCGACGTTAAACCGATTTACGGGGCAGATGATCTGGCGGGGCTGGATCATTTAAACACCATGCCGGGCATGCCGCCGTTTTTGCGCGGTCCGTATCCGACCATGTATGTTCAGCAGCCTTGGACAATCCGCCAATATGCCGGTTTTTCCACCGCCGAAGAATCAAATGCGTTTTATCGCCGCAACCTTGCCGCCGGGCAAAAGGGACTTTCGATTGCCTTCGACCTTGCCACGCACCGCGGATATGACAGCGACCATCCGCGGGTGACCGGTGATGTTGGCATGGCCGGTGTGGCAATCGACAGCATCTATGACATGCGCACCCTGTTTGACGGCATTCCGCTGGATCAAATGTCGGTTTCGATGACGATGAACGGCGCGGTTTTGCCGATCATGGCGCTTTATATTGCAGCCGCCGAAGAACAAGGTGTCAAACATGAACAGCTTTCAGGCACCATTCAGAATGACATTCTGAAAGAATTCATGGTTCGAAATACCTATATCTATCCGCCGAAACCCTCGATGCGGATCATCTCGGACATCTTTTCCTTTACCTCGCAACATATGCCGAAATTCAATTCGATCTCGATTTCCGGCTATCATATGCAAGAAGCCGGGGCGACGGCGGACCTTGAACTGGCCTATACACTGGCCGATGGCATCGAATATGCCCGTGCCGGTCAGGCCGCCGGATTGCCGATTGATAAATTCGCGCCGCGTTTGTCGTTCTTCTGGGCAACTGGCATGAATTTCTTTATGGAAATCGCCAAAATGCGGGCCGCGCGCATGATCTGGGCCAAGATGATCAAACAGTTTGATCCGCAAAACCCCAAATCATTGTCGCTGCGCACCCACAGTCAGACATCGGGTTGGTCACTGACCGCACAGGATGTGTTTAACAATGTCATCCGCACCTGTGTTGAAGCCATGGCATCAACACAGGGCCACACACAGTCGCTGCATACCAATGCGCTTGACGAAGCCTTGGCATTGCCGACTGATTTCTCGGCCCGAATTGCCCGTAATACTCAGTTGTTCCTGCAACAGGAAAGCGGCACCACCAATGTGATCGATCCGTGGGGCGGTTCCTATTATGTCGAACGCCTGACCCGTGATTTGGCTGAAAAAGCATGGGCCCATATCGCCGAGGTCGAAGAACAGGGCGGCATGGCCAAGGCGATTGAAGCCGGTATCCCGAAAATGCGCATCGAGGAAGCCGCAGCACGGACGCAGGCCCGAATTGATAGTGGCCGTCAGACATTGGTTGGGGTCAACAAATACCGCACCACCGATGATCGCCCGGTCGATGTTCTTCAGGTCGATAACGCCGAAGTTCGCCGCCAGCAAATCGCCAAACTTGAAAAACTGCGTGCCGAACGTGATGACAGCGCGGTTGCCAATGCGCTTGGCGCGCTGGCCGATGCGGCAGCCCATGGTACAGGCAATCTGCTTGATCTTGCGATCAAGGCCGCCCGGTCAAAATGCACCGTGGGCGAGATTTCAGACGCGCTTGAAAAAACCTATGGCCGTCATCAGGCGGTGATCCGATCCATTTCCGGCGTTTACAAGACCGAGGTTGGTGCGGGCAACGAAGCCCTTGCCAAGGTCGATAAACTGGTCGCCGAATTCGCCGAAACCGAAGGCCGCCGTCCGCGCATCCTGATTGCCAAGATGGGTCAGGACGGCCATGATCGCGGTCAAAAGGTTATCGCGACGGCCTTTGCCGATCTTGGTTTTGATGTTGATATCGGCCCGTTGTTCCAAACCCCCGAAGAAGCCGCACGTCAGGCGGTTGAAAACGATGTTCATATCGTCGGCGCAAGTTCGCTGGCGGCAGGCCATCTAATCCTTGTGCCGCAATTGCGTGCCGAATTGGATAAGCTCGGCCGCGAAGACATCATGATCGTTGCCGGGGGCGTTATCCCGCCACAGGATTTCGACAAACTTTACCAAGCCGGGGCCGAAGCAATTTTCCCGCCCGGAACCGTGATTGCCGAAGCGGCATCGGACCTGCTAGAAAAGTTGAAAGCAGCAACATCCGAGGAAGCGGCCTGATCGTGAAGGCAATATCGTGACAGAAACTGTGCCGGAAACATTGCGCACCCTGTCGGGCGGCCCCAAGGGCCAGCCGCGCAAAACGGTGCGCAGGCGGGTTCTTTCGACCAATCAGATTGTTGATGGCGTTCTGGCTGGCGACCGCACCATTCTGTCGCGCGCGATCACGCTGGTCGAAAGCCGCAATACCAAGCATTTCGATCAGGCACAGGATGTTCTTTCACGTTTGATGCCGCACACGGGCGGATCACAACGCATCGGTATTACCGGTGTGCCCGGTGTCGGCAAATCGACGTTTATCGAGGCCTTTGGCAAGAACCTGACGGCTGCGGGTCAAAAGGTCGCGGTACTGGCGGTTGACCCGACCAGTGCACGGTCTGGTGGCTCGATCCTGGGGGATAAAACCCGGATGAACGAGCTTTCAATTGATCCCAATGCCTATATCCGCCCATCTCCCAGCAGCGGTTATCTGGGCGGGGTCAATCGCATGACACGCGAGACCATATTATTGTGCGAGGCCGCCGGGTTTGACGTAGTGCTGGTTGAAACCGTTGGTGCTGGTCAAAGCGAAACCATGGTCGCGCAAATGACCGATTTCTTTTTGGTTCTGATGTTGCCCGGCGCGGGCGATGAGCTTCAGGGCATCAAAAAGGGCGTGCTTGAAATCGCCGATCTGATCGCGGTCAACAAGGCCGATGCCGATCCGGCCAAAGCGCGTGAAGCCAAACGCGAATATTCATCGGCCCTGCGTATCCTGCAACCAACCAGCCAGCACTGGCGACCGCAATCGATCATGGTTTCCAGCCTGATCAATGACGGGCTGGATCAGGTCTGGGACCTGATTACTCAACATCGCACAATCATGGAAACCGAAGGCGAATTTACCGCCAAACGGGCGCGTCAGCAACGCGACTGGATGTGGACGATGTTGCGCGACCGGTTACTGGAAACATTTACCGCACGCGAAGATGTTGCCGGGCGGCTTAAAACACTTGAAGCCGATGTCTTGGCCGGAACAACCAACCCGACGGCGGCGGTCGAAGAGATGCTTGCACTCGTTAAATCGACCAATTGACAAGGACCTGTCTAGAATTCCACGGCATGATTTTTTAAACCGAATTGCTTCTTATAACTACTCTTAAGAGCAATTAATCACCCGGCACTCCCCTAAAGCACAAATTGCCACCTGCTGTTTACGCGCGATAGTATGAAAATCGTTCATTTTTCATACTATTCAGGGGCGGAACAACCATGCAAAACGGAATCAAACGTCGCGACTTTCTGGCCGGTATCGGCGCAGGTGCCATGATGACGGCGTTTCCGATGATCGCAAAGGCGGCCATTGCATCGGGCAGTGCCAAAGCCGCCCCCGAAGGTGCCAAGGTTGCACGGCTGGGCATTTATCCGGCAATCGGGATTTCCCGCGTCGGGGGGAGTCCAAAATGGTTTTATGCCCCCGAAGTGCCCGGATTGCCCGCCAATCCCGAAGGCGGCTTTAAAGATGGCGAACAGCTGATCAAAAAGCAGGTTCAGCGTTTCCGTGTTTATGCCTTTGATGATCAGGACCGTGTGATCGGCGAGGTAACCGCCGATGATGATACAACAATTGAATGGCACGTCCATGTCGCCAACACCAAGGCCGCTTGGTACGGCTTTAACAATCCGCTTGATAACAAGGAATTGGCACCGGGACTTCCGGGACAGATGCGCAACCAGTATTTTGTTTCCGATGCAGACCGCGAAAAGATGCTTGTTATCGACCCCGGAAACAAAAAAATATCCGGCAAATCGATCAATTATGATGGGAAACTGCCAGAGCATTCCATGGATGGCCATTTTTACAACACAGAACGGGTAAATCTTGGTCAGTTGCGCACCGACGACGCCGGTCGTTTGCTGGTCGTGCCGGGGGATGGAAAATCAAACAGCCCGGTCAATGCCGCCATCACAAGCTTTGCCGACAATGATGGCTGGCACGACGATTGGTGCGACGGGCCGGTCACCGCCAAAGTCACATTGTCCGATGGCAGCGAAATGGATGCCGAAAGCGCATGGATTGCCTGTGTCGGACCAAACTTTGCCCCGGAAATCCCGCCTGTTACGACGCTTCATGACGTTATTGATGATTTAAACGTGACCCAAGGTTGGAGCCAGTCGCCGACAACACCGCTTTCATTCCGCAAATACATCTATCCGACTTTCCGTCGCCTTGCGCTTATGGAATGGTTGACCAATGAAGCCAATCTGCGGCAAGGCTGGCTGGGTGTCGGGGACTTTTCCGATCCGGCCTATATCGCCAAAATCGCCGATCCATCGGAATCCAATCGCGCCTTCCGACACAACATTTTCAAAAAATTCCGCGATCCTTACAATGACGGCCCGAATGCCTATAAGGACGAGCGCCTTAAAATGCCGTTCATGTTGGGCGATGGGATCAATTACGATGGCAGTCCGCTGCAATGGTTCCAATTCCCCAAACTTCAATATTCATATTTGAAATCATGGGCCGATGGTGACTTTGTCGATGACTTTGAAAACAGTCAAAGCGACGCCATCACAACACTTGACGATATCGAGGTTGCCCTACAGCCCGCAGCCTTGACCGAGGCCGCATTGGAACCTTGTTCTGGCGGGGCATTCCATCCCGGCGTAGAATTAACCTATTACCTGCGCCTTGCGGCAATGTATGCGCGCAATACCAATGAAAATGCGGAACCATTCCGTCTTGCCGTTGGCGACCGGCCCAGCTTGATCCAAAATATCGGGCGGCTTTTGACCCCGGAAAAGGCCTTTGACGGTGGCAATGGCGCACCACCGCCCATCGGCGCGCAAATGCCCGGCGATTTGACCCGTTGGATGGGGTTGCCTTGGCAATGTGACGCGTTCAGTTGCCAACAGGTCGAAATGCAATCGGACTTCCCAACCGCAGTTTGGTGGCCGGCCCTTTTGCCGATCGATGTGTTGCCGGAAAAATATTACGAAGAACTGATGCGTGATGACCTTTCGACCGAAGAACGTATGAAGTTCTTTGAAAATCGCGTTGCATGGTCACGCGGTGTTGCTGGTATCGGCTATCATGCCAATGGCAGTTATTGGGATGGGATCACCAATATGATCACGCTTTGGCAGCGCATGGGCTTTGTCGTTAGCCGCCCCGGCCCGACCGACCAAAACCGCCCGGAAGAAATCCCGGAAAAGCTGTTTGTCGAGGTTGGCCGCAGCAACGTCGAAATGCGTTTTGACTGGAAACCGTCGGACGGTGATCTTCCAAAATGACGCCCACCGGGATCGCGGTGATTGGCGGGGGCATTGCCGGTGCAACAAGTTGTATTGCACTGGCAAAAGCCGGGTTGCGTCCTTGCTGGATTGCGCCCACCCCCGGTGACGGGCCCCATCTTGGTGAAACCCTATCCCCGGCGGCCAATACGATCTTGGAAAATCTTGGCCTGTCGGGCCTTCTGACCTCGGACCGGCACCGTCATGCCAACACCACCTTTTCCGCATGGGGACATGATCAATTGCGTGAACGCAATTCGATCATCCATCTGGAAGGCGCGGGCATGGTGCTTAACCGGGCGGTCTTTGAGCGCGACCTTTGCGACGCGGCATTGAAAACCCGGCCGGAACTTTTTCAAACCACCCTGCGCGATGCCCAAAGCACCCCGAACGGATGGCAATTGGTTCTGGGTGATGGACGCAGCATTCAAACCCGTTTCGTGCTTGATTGCACGGGTCGCAAAGCGGTTATTGGCCAACAAAACAATCAAATGCATCGTGCGGACCAACTTGTTACCGCGTGGTCTTGCCTGTGTCAGGACGACACCAAACCCGACGTCGAACCGACACCGGCAACCCTGATTGAAGCGGTCTCAAACGGATGGTGGTATGCGTCGTTGCTTCCCGACAAACGTCTTATGGTGTGTTATTTTTCCGACCCTGACCTTTTGCCATCCGGCATGAGCCATGACGTCGCACATTGGGAAAGCCTGATATCGCAGACAAACTATATAAAACAGTGGATCGAAAGCGCGCATTTCGCCGTCCAATCGCCACCGTCTTTAGCAAGTGCGGGCACGACATGGCTATCGTCGGCAGCGGGCGAAAATTGGGCATCTGTGGGCGATGCCGCGGCGGCGTTTGATCCGCTGTCATCGCATGGCATGACAACCGCCCTTTGGATGGCAGCCCAAGCCAGCAACGCCGCGAAAGCATATCTGGAAAACGACCTTGACCCGCTTGAAAAATACCGAGCCGCTGTTTCAAAAGGGGTTGATGACTTTTTGACCCAGCGCCGAAAAATCTATGGTCAGGAACATCGTTTTCGCGATAGCGCATTCTGGCGCCGCCGCCATCAGGACGTTCGCGAAAAATCCCCGGACCAACTTGGCATTCCAGCCTAAGGACCAATTTTCCGGTTTGCATTTCCACATGCGGGGGTTGATCAAATCGCCACAAAAATAAAGGCCGCGCAAAAGCGCGACCTTGATCGGTATCTGTGCAGATGCCCGACTTATTTTTTATCGGTGGTGGCTTCAAGCTTTTCTTTCAAAGCTTTCAGCTTCTCGACCGCGTCATTGATTTCAGCATCAAGATGGGCCAGATTTTCGCGTTTGTCGCGCGGCATGGCTTCGATTTCGGTCAACGCTTTTTCGATTATATAAAGCAAATCAGGATCCCCCGGTTCTGGCCAAATGGTTTCGGCCACTAGAATATGTTTTGGACATCGACGAATCATCCCCAAACGGGGCAATCCAGACAAAAAAAGTCCATGGCGATTTTCTACAGGTGTCGGGGATTATGATCAACCGCTAGGCGCAATCCATTGGTCTACATCCGCACATAATTTTATATCGCGGCTTTCGCCATATCTTGCGCAAGGCATCGAAAATAAACAAAGAAGACGAAAACCAAAACGGAAAATTCCGACGCTGTTATCCGTTGGCGGCAGGCTGTTCAAGCTTGTCTCGAAGGATCTGCAAGTTTTCTGCGGTCGATTTCATTACGCGATCAAGGTTTGATAAATTTTCACGCATGTCACGCGACACGGCTTCGACTTCATCCAGGGCCGTTTCAAAAATATACAGCATTTCCACACTCTCCTGCCCGGACCATTTGGCCGGGTCATTTTGTTTTATTTTAATTGAGAATTTAAAGGTGAGCCCCAAACCCGCTGATACCGTGACCAAAATAGGTCCATTCCGCCTTATTTCGAATTTCATACTTTCATCCAAGAGCAATCGCGCCGCGATCAGGGCAAAGCTGATCTGTGATTTTTGACCGGCATCGGGGCACCTTTTGTGGTAAAAGCCGCCAATAAAATTCATGACACGGGATGAAATGACGATGACGCATCTGGTGCTTGCACCGATGGAAGGGCTGGTTGACTGGCGCGTTCGGCAATTGCTGAGCGCGACCGGCGGCTTTGACCTATGCGTTACCGAATTTATCCGGGTGTCACAAAACCTGTTTCCGGCGCATGTGTTTTATCGTTATTGCCCGGAATTACTTCAAGGTGGCAAAACCGCATCGGGCACCCCGGTTCTGGTGCAATTGATGGGCCATGACCCTGAATTGATGGGCGAAAATGCCGCCTTTGCCGCGTCACTTGGCGCACCGGGGATTGATATCAATTTCGGCTGCCCATCGAAAACGGTGAACAAACGCGAAGCCGGGGCGTCGCTTTTGAAATGCCCGGATAACTTGTTTAACATCATATCTGCGGTACGGCGTGCGGTGCCCGACCATGTGCCGGTCAGTGCGAAAATCCGGTTGGGCTATGCCGACAAGGAACTTTATCTTGATAATGCGCGCGCGGTCGAGGCCGCCGGTGCCCAGCACCTGACGGTTCATGCCCGCACCAAGGTTGAAGGATACAAGCCCCCCGCCCATTGGGAATATCTGGCGCGTATCCGCGCGGCGATTTCAATCCCGATGACCGGCAATGGTGAAATTTGGAGCGTCGCCGATTACGCCAAATGCCGTGATATTTCGGGATGCGACAGCTTTATGCTGGGCCGTGGCGCGATTGCCGCCCCTGATATCGCCAATCGCATCAAGGCATATGACGTTGGGCAAACCCTTGCCAAGCAAAGCTGGTCAGTGGTTTTGACCATGCTTTTGACCTATATCGATTTGATGGTGGCCGATGACGCGACCGAAAATCATCAGGCCGGGCGCATCAAGCAATGGGTGGCGATGATCCGCAAGGGCCATGACCAAGCCGCCGATTGTTTTGATCAGATCAAGCGCATCCGTGATATTGGCGAATTACGCGCCAAACTGTCTGAGGATCGCGACAATCCGGAAAATCAGCGCCAAAATGATCAAATCGCCGCTGAATAACGACTGAAATCGAAAAAATAAAACAAAAGGCAGCCAAATTGGCTGCCTTTGTCGTTTTTATTCAAGTCCAAGACCTATCAGGTACCAAAGCCGAAATCATCAGCATCAAGATCATCCGTGTCATGAACCCCCATCAGGGTGACAGATGCATCATTGCCCAGTTCGATGACAACATTGCCATCGGTATCAAGATGCATGTCGTTCTGGATCTGGCAGAAATTATTGTAGTTCCATTCCGACAGATTGATGATGTCTTCGCCCGGCGTGAAATCGGTGATGATGTCGTGGCCGTTGGTTTTGCCAATTTCGAACTCGTCCCAGCCGGAACCGCCGGTCAGGGTATCATCGCCAGCGCTGCCATAAAGACGGTCATTACCCGCCCCGCCCAGAAGCACGTCATCGCCTGAATTGCTCCAGAGGATGTCATTGCCGTTGCCACCATCAAGCGTGACATTGCCATAGGTTTCATACGAGCTGGTCAAATCGATGATGTCATCACCGTCCCCGGCTTCGATGACTTCGATATTGCTGATACGCGGCGAACCACCTGATCCACCATCAAGGAACAGCGCGTCATCGCCACTGGTCAGTTTCAGGGTATCAGTGCCAGCCCCGCCTTCGAAGGTGTCATCCGACTGGTTATAGCCGTTCAGATTGACATATTCGCCGGTGCCGTTATCGCCGCCGGTACCATGGCCCCAGCCATTGCCATTATGATGGAAATGACCCCAGCCATTATTATGTTCATGACCGTCTTCGCCCGGCGCACCATCGTTCAGCGCATGCCAGTTCGAGCTCCAGACATCGTCAGCATTGTATTGCAAGACGTCATCACCGGCACCGCCATTCAGCACATCAGTACCAGCGCCACCGGCAAGGGTATCGTTACCCGAACCACCCCAAATCGTATCGTTGCCCGACCCACCATCAAGCACGTCATCACCCGCATTGCTCCAGATGATGTCATTGCCGGTACCACCAAGCACGGTCACATTGCCATAGGTTTCGGTATCGCTGGTCAAATCGACAATGTCATCACCGTTTCCGGCATCGATGACTTCGATATTGGAAATACGCGGCGACACGCCCGGATCGGTAAGCTTGTCATCCAGGAACAGGGCGTCATTACCACTGGTCAGAGACAGGGTATCGGTCCCATCGCCACCGTCAAAGATATCTTGCGAGCGGGTATACCCCTGCAAGTTGATCTGCTCGTTGGTGCCGTCCATGCCGTCGTCGCCAACGTTTTTGGCGGCATAACTGCCCGACCAGGTCGCGTCTTTTTGATATTCGATGATGTCATCACCGGCACCGGCATCAATAATGTCCGTACCCGTACCGCCATTGATCACATCATTGCCATCGCCGCCCCAGATGGTGTCATTCCCGGCGTCACCGCTTAGAACATCATCGCCCGACAGGCCCGACAACAGGTTCGCACCGTCATCCCCAAACAGGTAATCGTTGAAGTTCGAGCCGATCAAATCTTCGATCGAGGTCAGAACGTCATAGCCGTCACCACCAACCGCCGTGCCGGTTTTCAGGCTAACACCAACCGCCGACGAAGCATTGGCATAGCTTGCAGTATCACGGCCTGAACCACCCGAAATGCTGTCATTGCCCTGACCGCCCATAAGCGTGTCATTGCCATCTTCGCCGTACAGCTTGTCATCGCCCGATCCGCCAAACAGCGTATCGGTGCCATCACCGCCCCAAAGACGGTCATTGTTTTCGCCGCCATCAAGGACGTCATTGCCGGTACCGCCAAGGATCGAGTCATCGCCGGTGCCGCCATTAATGACGTCATTTCCAGCATCGCCATACAGCTTGTCCTGACCCTGGCCACCGAGCAGCGTATCGGTGCCGTCACCACCCCAGACACGGTCATCACCCGACCCGCCATCCAGCGTATCATCGCCGTCGCCGCCGGTGATGCTGTCCTGGCCACTGCCGCCGTCAACCAAGTCATTGCCCGCGTCACCGGTCAGTTTGTCATCGCCATCACCGCCATAAAGGCTGTCATTACCATCCATGCCCGAAAGCGTGTCCTGACCATTCAGGCCAAACACCGTATCGTCACCGGCAAGGGCGGTAATCGTGTCGTTGTTGCTGGTGCCATAAAGCACATCATCATATTCGGTCGGCCCGGTCGTGGCTTCGACCCCGACAAACATATCGGCATTCAAATCACTAACCGCGACACCAATCAGCGTCAGCGTGCCCTGACCGTTCAGGTCGATCACGGCATTGCCATTAACCTCGGTGATCAGACCACGTAACTCGGCCCAGTCATCAACATCAAGCGCCGACAGATTGATCTGATCGCTGCCCGGGGTGAAATCGGTAACGACCTTGTCGCCCACATTGTTCGATACAATGATCTGATCCGAACCGGCACCGCCGGTATAGGTATCGTTCCCGGCACCGCCATCAAGCGTATCATTGCCATCGCCACCGATCAGGGTGTCGTTGCCCGCATCACCCGAAAGCGTGTCGCTTCCGGTGCCGCCTTCAAGAAGGTCATCATCAGCACCGCCCGACAGAACATCATTGCCCGAACCGCCCGAAAGCGTATCGGCACCCGTGCCACCATCAAGCGTATCGTTGCCATCGGAACCCGAAAGGATGTCATTCCCGGCATCCCCCGACAGGACGTCATTGCCAATACCGCCATTCAGCGTATCGGCACCGTCGCCGCCCGATATGACATCGTCGCCGTTTTCGCCCGAAAGCTGATCATCACCGGCACCACCAAGGATCGTATCGGTATCATCACCACCGGTGACAACATCGTCGCCATCCATGCCATCGACATAGTCCGAACCGCCGCCGCCCGAAATAACGTCATCGCCCGACCCACCGATCAGGGTGTCATTCCCGGCACCGCCCGCGATCACATCGTGGCCGTCATTCCCATCAAGACTGTCATCGCCATCGCCGCCATCAACAACATCATTGCCATTGCCGCCCGAAATCGTATCGTTCCCGGCACCGCCCGACAGGTTATCGTCGCCATCATTGCCAAGAATAGTGTCATCGCCCGCACCGCCATCAACAACGTCATTCCCGGCCAGCGCATCGATATAATCATCTTCGCTGGTGCCGAGCAGAACATCATCAAACGGGGTCGCGCCAACCGGGCCTTCGATGCCGACAAACATATCGGATGTGACTTCGTTCAGGCGCACACCAAGCAATGTGACCGAGCCATCCGGGCCAAGATCAATGACGGTATTACCGTTCACTTCACTAAGACGCGGGGCAAGTTCGGACCATTCGCTGATGCCAAGCGCATCAAGCGAGATTTGATCGGCACTGGTGTTGAAATCGGTCACGACCTTGTCACCGACAAGGCTTGTAACATTGATCAGATCGGCACCCGACCCGGTCGAGATACGATCATCGCCCGATCCGCCATCCAGCGTATCATTGCCATCACCGCCCACCAGGCTGTCATTACCAGCGCCACCATCAAGGGTGTCGTCGCCTTTTTCACCGTTCAGATAATCATTGCCATTGCCACCGATCAGGGTATCGGCGCCATCGCCGGTCCAGATCGTGTCATTGCCTTCGCCGCCATCAATAGTATCGGCGCTGACATCGGCTTCGACATTATCGAAGGTGTCATTGCCATCGCCAAGATCGACAACGTTATCCTGACTGTTGCCATAGATGTAATCATCATGAGCAGAGGCAATCACGCGTTCAAAGTTGGAAAGAATATCCCCCGCCGCGTCACCGCCAAATGCACGGGCACCTTCGCCCGGTGTTTGGGCGTGTGTATCGGTATCACCAAGATAAACTTCGACCCCGGCATCGGAGCCTTCGTAGCTGATGGTGTCGATACCATCGCCGCCATCAAGGGTATCGGCACCCGCACCGCCTTCGATGGTGTCATTGCCGGACCCGGCATCAATCACATCATCGCCAGCACCGGCAACCACAAGGTCATCACCCGCACCCGATGAAATCGTATCGGCATTGCTTGATCCGGTAATGTCGTCATTTCCGGCCGAGCCAATCACATTTTCAAAGCCGGAAATAGTGTCATTCCCGGTTTCGGCACTGCTTGCGGTGCCCGCCGACAGATCAACCGTGGCACCACTGGTGGCGCGCGTCAGATCAAGGGTGTCATTACCCGCCCCGCCCGAAAGCGTGTCCGCGCCAGCACCGGCCAGAACCGTATCGTTGCCAGCCCCACCGTAAACAGAATCGTCACCCGCCCCGCCATCAAGAATATCGTCGCCATCCGCACCCGACAGCACGTTTGCGCCATCCGACCCGGTCAGCGTATCCGCCCCGGACGAGCCGAGAACATTTTCAAAGCCAGAAATCGTATCATCGCCGGTCACATCGCTGTTGGCGATACCGGTAGACAGATCAACCGTTGCCCCACTGGCTGCAGCGAAATCAAGCGTATCGGTGCCATCACCACCAACAAGCTGATCATTGCCCGCACCGGCAACAACCGTATCATCACCGGTCCCGCCATCGACTGTATCGGCACCTGCACCGGCATTGATGATGTCATTGCCATCACCGGCCAAAATCACATCATCGCCATCGCCTGCATCAAGCGTGTCGTTCCCGGCACCGCCATCGAGCGTATCATTGCCTGCTCCGCCATTCAGACTATCCGAACCGTCGCCGCCTATCAGCGTATCGGCACCTTCACCACCGACAAGCATATCGTTGCCAATACCGCCATCAAGGATGTCGTCGCCGCCATTGCCGATCAGGCTGTCATTGCCAGCCCCACCCGACAGCATGTTATCGCCATCCGACCCGGTCAGCGTATCACTGCCCCCCGATCCGATCAGGTTTTCAATGCTGGTAAGGCTATCGGCATCGCCATTGGCAAGCTCGGCCGTGCCGGTTGCAAGATTGGCCCGAACAGCCGCACCGGAATTGCTGTAATCGGCGGTATCGTTGCCATCACCACCGACAAGCGCATCATCACCCGCCCCACCCGAAAGCGTATCGTCGCCTGTACCGCCATCAAGGGTGTTGTTACCGGCATCACCGGCCAACGCATCGTCATGGGCAGAGCCAACAACGTTTTCGACCCAATAAATACCGTCATTCCCGGCACCGCCGGTTGCGGTGTTATTGGCCAGATCGACATTCACGCCCGAAGCCGCATCATCATAGGTCACGGTATCGATGTCGCCACCGCCGTGGATGATATCGTCGCCTTCGCCGCCGCGCAGGGTATCGTTACCCGCGCCACCGATCAGGGTATCGCTGCCTTGCGCACCGTCCAGAACGTCACGGCCATACCCACCATCAAGGTAGTCATCGCCCGCACCGCCATAAAGATTATCGTCGCCCAGTTCGCCATTGAGGCGGTCATCGCCTTCGCTGGACCAAAGCGTATCATTGCCGCCACCGCCATTGATGGTGACATCGCCGTAGGTAATGGTATCGCTGGTCAGATCGACAACGTCATTGCCTGCACCAGCATTGATGACTTCAACACCGTCAAGACGCGCGCCGTCGGTTACGGTTTCTTCGACCACGGCATCAAAGGTGATGGACCGCACGAAGTAATCGCTGCTGTCGCCGCCAGTCGTGCCATCGGCATAGGGTTCGCCTTCAAAGGCGAGATAGCGGAATTCAACCGGATTGCCGAGGCTGTCGGTGACACTGATCGTTGCCGTACCAACACCACCACTGGTGTAATCCACCGTGCTGTCATCAAGCGTGCCCGATGCGACCAGATTGCCATCGGCATCAAAGGCCTGCCATGACCCGACTTCGCCGCCATGCTCGGCAGAAATCAGGTTGGAAACCTGAACCGTGGCATTCAGCGCATTGGCGCCAAGATCGACAACCACGGCCTCGCTTTCGCCGGTGACGCCATCATGGTTGATCTGGTTGCCCGCAGGCGATCCACCGTTACTGCCGATACCGTTGCCGTCATAGGTAATGGTGTCGTCAGATGCGCCAAGGTTCAGCTTGCCGTCTTCGCCGACATAAGGCGTTCCAAAATCATAGGCATAAAGATTGGCATCCGACCAAGCAGCCTGAACATCCCCGGCCGAGGCAGAGCCTGTCAAACCAAGGGTTCTGGTTTCGGTCGTTGTTTCTGTCGTCTGGCCATCGCCCGACTTGCTGCCATCCAGGATCAGTGCATCATTGCCACCGGTCATGTTCAGCGTGTCGGTACCGTCGCCACCGATAAAGGTATCGTCGGAAATATTCTTGCCCGCGATATCAGCCAGATCGCCACTGCCATCGACACCGGGGCTTCCGGTATTTTCGGTGGTTGTGCCGGTCGCAGCCGTACCATCGGCTTCAAAGTTCAGGACATCATCGCCCGAACCGCCATCCAGCGTATCGTCACCCGACCCACCCGAAAGCGTGTCGTTATCCGCACCACCGTTCAGGGCATCGTTACCGGTGCCACCCGAAAGCGTATCCGAACCTGTACCGCCATCAACGGTATCATCGCCCGAACCACCCATCAGGGTATCGTCGCCAGCCCCGCCCGCAAGGACGTCATCCCCGGCACCACCATCAACAATATCATCCCCGGCAAGGGCATCGATGTCGTCATCACCGTCGCTGCCGGTCAGGCTGTCGTCATAAGGCGTGGCACCATCGGTCACACCGGTGAAATCATCGGCCGACAGATCAAGCGGATCAACACCCGAAAGCGTTACCGTGCCACCAGATGGCAGATTGATCACCGCATCACCAGCGGCATTGGCGCTGATCATCTGGCTCAGTTCGGTCCAGGTGGCAACACCGGTGCCATCCAAGGTCAATTTATCGCCGCCGACTTCGAAATCGGTCACAACGTCATCATCTGTGCCATCGGCAAAGATAAAGCTGTCATTGCCCGATCCACCCGAAAGCGTATCGTCGCCCGCACCGCCATCAAGGGTATCGTTGCCAGCCCCCGCAGCCATGCGGTTATCAGCATCCGACCCGGTCAGGACGTCATCGCCCGCACCCGATGCGACATTTTCAAAGTTCGTAATACTGTCCGAACCGGTTTCCACCGATTGTGCCGTGCCCGCCGCCAGGTTGACGGTCGCCCCGGTGGTGGCATTGCGCATATCCACGGTGTCGTTGCCCGCACCACCATCCAGAACATCATCGCCAGCACCGGCGATTACCGTATCATTGCCCGCACCGGCATCGACATTATCCGTACCCGCGCCATCAGAAACGATGTCGTTTCCAGCACCTGACTGAATGTCATCATCGCCAGCGGCACCATTGACGGTGTCATCACCAGCACCCGATGCAATCGTATCGTCGGCAGCACTGCCGGAAATTGTATCGTCACCAGCCCCGGTTACAATATTTTCAAAGCCCGAAATACTATCCGCGCCGGTCTGTGCACTGGAAGCGGTGCCATTTTCAAGATCAACAACGGTATCGGCCGTGGCATTGCCCAAATCAAGCGTATCGGCACCATCGCCACCGGCAAGAGTATCAGCACCGGCATCGCCAATAACCGTATCGTCACCGGCACCGGCATCGACCGTGTCATTGCCTGCACCCGATGCGATGACGTCATTGCCATCGCCAGCATTAATCACATCATCGCCCGCGCCACCGGCAATATCATCGTTGCCTGCCCCGGCGTCGATCACGTCATTGCCCGAACCGGCATTGATATGGTCATCGCCATCACCGGCCAGAATGCTGTCATCCCCGGCACTGGTCCAGATGGTATCGTTACCTGCGCCGCCATCAACCGTCACATCGCCATAGGCATGGACCTGACTGGTCAGATCGACAACGTCATCGCCATCACCGGTTTCAATGACTTCAACATCACTGATCGACGGGCTGGCCGCACCATTTTCATGATCGCCATCAAGGATGATTGCATCGCCACCCGACGTACCGACAAGCGTATCAACGCCCTCGCCGCCATCATATTGATCGTCGCTAAGGCCTAGGCCATCAAGATCGGCAACGTCGCCGGTGCCATCGACACCCGGGCTTCCGGCATGATCGGTGGTGTCACCGGACTGGCCGGTATGATCGGCCCCGAATTCCAGAACGTCATCACCGGCACCGCCGCCCAGCGTATCGACACCGTCGCCACCACTTAGCGTGTCGTTACCCGAACCACCATCAAGCGTATCGTCACCGGCACCACCGACAAGCGTGTCACTGCCGTCGCCACCGCCAAGGGTATCGTCGCCAGAACCGCCATCAATCGTGTCATCACCATCACCACCCGACAGGCTGTCATCGCCAGGTGTCGCAACATTATCGACACCTTCAAACTGATCGGCGGTCAAATCACCAAGCGCAACACCTTGCAGGGTCACCGTCCCGCCAGATGGCAGGGTAATGATTGCACCGTCCGGTCCGTCAGACAGAAGATCCTGCAATTCGGTCCAGGTGCTGATGCCGCTGTCAGACAGGGAAATGGTATCTTCGCCAATGGTGAAGTCGGAAACGATGTCATCATCGGTGCCATCGGCAAAGACCAAGCTGTCAGAACCGGCACCGCCCGAAAGGGTATCGTCGCCCGCCCCCGCATTCAGGGTATCGTCACCAATCCCACCCGAAATCTGATCATTCCCGGCACCACCCAAAAGGGTGTCATTGCCCGCACCGCCGTCAATCACATCATCGCCAGCGCCGCCATCAACGATATCGTTGCCCGCACCTGCCGAAATGGTATTGGCGTCATCCGATCCGGTGATCGCATCCGCACCATCAGACCCGGTGACATTTTCAAAGCCGGAAATGGCATCATCGCCGGTTGCGGTGCTGGTGGCGGTCCCGGCCGCCAGATCAACAGTCGCGCCATCGGCACCCGCCATATCAAGGGTATCGGCCCCCTCGCCACCGGCAAGAACATCGTCGCCCGATCCGGCCAGAACTGTATCGTCACCAGCACCGCCATCGACCGTATCGGTCCCGACACCACCATCAAGCTGGTCATTGCCCGCACCACCATCAATCACGTTGGTGCCATCGGCCCCGGTAATGACGTCATCCCCGGCCGAACCGGCAACATTTTCGATGTTGGAAATGCTGTCGATACCGGTCGTCGCCGATTGTGCGGTTCCCGCATTCAGGTCAACCGTGACGCCGTCGGCCTCCGACATATCCAAAAGATCGGTGCCATCGCCACCATCAAGCGTATCGTCACCGGCACTGCCCGCGATGATGTCATCGCCTGCACCGGCATTAACCACATCATTGCCCGCACCGTCATTGATCGCGTCATTACCATCACCGGCGACAATGGTGTCATTCCCGGCATTGGTCCAAACCGTATCATTCCCGGTTCCGGCATCAACCGTGACATCGCCATAGGAATGAACCTGACTGGTCAGGTCGATAACGTCGTCACCCGCACCGGTGTCGATCAGTTCAACATCGCTGATCGCCGGACCGGCCGAACCATTGGCATGGTCGGTATCAAGAATAATTGCATCGCCACCTGCGGTTCCCAGCAGGGTATCGTTGCCAGCACCACCGTCGAAGCTGTCGTTGCTGATGCCTTTGCCGTCAAGATTGGCAACATCGCCAGTACCGGGAACCCCCGGGCTTCCGGCATTATCGGTGGTATCGCCCGTCTGACCGGTTTCGTCGGCTTCGAATTCAAGAACATCGTCGCCATCGCCACCCAAAAGCGTATCGGTACCGTCGCCGCCGCTTAGGGTGTCGTTGCCCGAACCACCGCCAACCGTATCATCGCCCGAACCGCCACCGACGGAATCGTTACCATCACCGCCATCGACCGAGTCATTGCCGTCGCCACCGTCAACGGTGTCATCACCGCCGCCGCCGCCAACCGTATCATCACCCGAACCGCCACCGACGGAATCGTTACCATCACCGCCATCAACCGAGTCATTGCCATCGCCACCGTCAACGGTGTCATCACCATCACCAGCACCGACCGTATCGTCGCCGTCACCACCGCCAAGCGTATCGTCGCCCGGCGTACCAACATTGTCGACACCGTCAAAATGATCCGGCGTCAGATCGCCAATCGCCACACCCGAAAGCGTCACAGTGCCACCCGACGGCAGCGTGATCACCGCGCCGTCTGGCCCATCGGACAGCATCGGCTGCAATTCGGTCCAGCTTGAAACACCGACATCGGGCAGGGAAATGACATCATTGGCCAGATCGAAATCACTGACCAGATCGGCGTCGCTGCCATCTTCAAAGACAAAGACGTCCGCGCCATCACCACCGGTCAGGGTGTCGTTGCCATCGCCCGCGGCCAATGTATCGTTGCCCGCACCACCCAAAAGGATGTCATCCCCGGCACCGCCGTCGATCACATCATCGCCAGCGCCGCCGTCAATCGTGTTGGCCGCATCATTGCCGGTAATCGTATCGGCATCCGCCGACCCGGTGACATTTTCAAAATTGGCAATCGTGTCGGAACCGGTCTGGGCACCACTTGCCGTTCCGGCAGCCAGATCGACAGTTACCCCGCCACTGGTGTCGGACATGTCCAGCGTATCAACGCCGTCGCCGCCATCAAGATCGTCATTCCCGGCATCGACCGACACCGTATCGTTGCCTGCACCGGCATCGATGATGTTGTCGGCAGCATTGCCGGTGATGGTGTCATCCCCATCGGTCGCGACGACATTTTCAAAGCCCGAAATACTGTCCGAACCAGTTGCGTCGCTGCTGGCAGTTCCGGCAGCCAGATCAATTGTCGCACCATCGGCCGCAGACAGATCAAGCGTATCGGCACCATCCCCACCGGCCAGCGTATCATCGCCAAGACCTGCCATGATGGTATCGTCACCGGCACCGCCTGTGATGACATCATTACCGGTCCCGCCATCGATGATGTCGTTATCGGCACCACCATCAATGGTATCGGCACCCGCCCCGCCAAGAATATTGTCCGCACCCTCGCCACCGGCAATCACATCGTCGCCGTCATTGGACCACAGGGTATCGTCACCAGCACCGCCATCAATCGTGACGTCGCCATAAGAATGGGTTTCGCTGGTCAGGTCTACAACGTCGTTACCCGCACCGGCATTGATATTTTCAACATCGACAATCGCCGGATTGGTTGCACCGCCACCGGCATGATCCCGATCAAGGATGATCGCATCATCGCCATCACCGGCCAGCAAGGTATCGTTGCCATCGCCACCGACAAAGCTGTCATCAGACAGGTTTTTGCCGCTGATATCGGCAACATCACCGGTCCCATCCGTGGTCGGACTGCCGACATGATCGGTGGTTTCCCCAGAACCGGCAACCTGATCGCCCTCAAAGGCCAGAACATCGTCGCCAGCACCACCGGCAAGCAGATCAGAACCTTCGCCACCGGCAAGGGTATCGTTACCTTCACCGCCCAAAAGCGTATCGTCGCCAGCACCGCCCGAAAGGATGTTATCCCCGTCCGACCCCAAAAGCGTATCGTTGCCCGACCCACCGGTCGCACCTTCGACATCAACCAGGGTATCGGTACCATCACCCGTCGTACCGGTGCCAGATGCCAGATCAACAACAACCGGATCGGTTTGATCGGAATAATCGGCAATATCAGCACCGTCGCCACCGACCAGCGTATCATTGCCCGCACCACCCTGAAGGGTATCGTCACCGGCACCGCCCAAAACGGTATCATCACCGGCACCACCGGCCAGAATATCGTCGCCTGCGCCGCCTTCGATGACATTGTTCATGTCATCACCGGAAATGGTATCGGCATGATCGGACCCGATGACGGTTTCAAACCCGTCAATCACGTCATTGCCCGCACCGCCGGTTGCCGTACCATTGGCAAGATCGACAGAAACGCCGTCTTCGGCCCCTTCATAGGACAGAACGTCGTCGCCTTCGCCACCAATCAGGGTATCGTCACCGGCATTGCCGTAAACGGTATCATTGCCTTCGCCGCCATCCAGAATATTGGCGTTTTCATCGCCAATCAGGATATCGTCGCCATCCCCGCCCGTAACGTTTTCGATGCTATCAAGGGTGTCATTACCAGCTTCCCCCGTCGCGGTGCCCGCGCCAAGATCAACCGTCACACCCTCATTGGTATCGGAATAATCGGCAGTATCGTTGCCATCACCACCGTTAAGTTCATCATCACCGGCACCACCGATCAGGGTGTCATTGCCCTCGCCCCCATTCAGGACGTCATCGCCGGCTTGACCGTCGACAATATCATCCCCGGCCAGCGCATTGATTTCATCGCCAAGCTGGCTTCCGGTCAGGACATCGTCAAATTCCGTACCTTCGATGGTGACATAGCCAAAGAAATTACCCGGACCAAGATCATCAACCGAAACGCCTTCAAGGGTGATGCTTTCACCCGGGCCGAGCGAGATGACGGCATTGCCATTGGCATCGTCAAACATGCGATCGGCCAGATCGGTATAATCTTCGATCCCATAGGACGACAGATCAATCACATCACCGGAAACATCAAAATCGGTAACCGTGTCGCTGCCACCGCCCGGTTTGACAACGATCAGATCGTCGCCATCACCGGTGATGATGACGTCATCGCCATCGCCGCCATAAAGGGTATCGTTACCTGATCCACCGTCCAGGGTGTTGACCCCGTCCGCCCCGATCAGGGTATCGGAAAAATCGGTACCGATGACATGTTCGACATTGCGAACGATATCATTGCCACCCGCCCCCGATGCATATTGATTGACCAGATCGACAACAACCGGGCCTTCAACATTGGAATAATCGGCAGTATCGTTACCGTCGCCACCTTCGATAATGTCATCACCGGTATCACCGTAAATCCAGTCGTCACCTTCGCCTGCCTGAATGATGTCATCACCCGATCCACCCGACAGGGTATCGTCACCAACACCGCCATCAAGCACGTCGTTGCCGGTCCCGCCCGACAGATCATCATCCCCGGCACCACCGGTGATTTCATCATCGCCAGTACCCGCATCGACAACATCATCGCCGTCGCCGACATTGATCGCGTCGTTGCCCGCACCGGCGGTCACCGTATTGTCCGACGCATTGCCGGTGATCGTATCGTTGAAATCAGATCCGACGACATTTTCGATGCTGTTTAGCGTGTCATTGCCCTGACCGGTGGCCGTACCACTGGTCAGATTGACATTCATCGCATCGGTGGCCGTACTGTAATCGACAGTATCCGAACCCGTTCCGCCATCCAGAACATCATTGCCGTCGCCACCGACAAACATATCGTCCCCGGCAAGACCCGACAGCGTGTTATTGCCATCCGTTCCGGTCAAGGTATCGTCAAACAACGTCCCGGTCAGGTTTTCAATACCATCAAGTGTATCATTGCCGTCGCCACCGGTGACCGTCCCGGTCGCAAGGTCGCCGACAATACCGGCACTTTCGGTCGAATAATCAACTGTATCAGTGCCATCGCCACCAATCAGCGTATCCGCACCGGAATTCCCGATCAGCGTATCATTACCCGCATCACCCGACAGGGTATCGTCACCCGATCCACCGATCAGACGGTCATTCCCATCACCGCCCGAAACGGTGTCATCACCGCCCAGCGCATTGATGATATCGCCGCCGGTACCGCCTGTCATTTCGTCGGCATCTTCGGTACCCAGACGGACATCGACACCGATAAAGTTATCGGCCGTCAAATCAGATGCGCTCACCCCGTTCAGGGTCAGGGTATCGCCGCTATCAAGGGTGATAGTCAGATTGCCATCCGCATCGCTGCCAAATTGTGATTTCAGGGCGTCATAACCGGCAATATTGAATGCGGTCAGGTCAATAACATCGGCAGCCGGATTGAAATCGGTAACGGTATCATTGCCATCGCCTGGACGGAACATGACCTGATCGGCACCAGTGCCAAGCGTCAAGGTATCATCGCCGACACCCGCATCGAATGTGTCATTTCCGGCACCACCGATAAAGGTGTCGCTGCCGTCGCCGCCCTGGAAGGTATCATTAAAGGCAGAGCCTTCGATGACTTCGACGCCATCAAGGGTATCGGTGCCCGTACCTGCACCACTGACGGTGTTGGCCGTGGTGTCAATCACCAGCGGACCGGATGCATCGCTGTAGCTGGCGGTATCAAGACCGTCGCCACCAATCAGAACATCATCGCCAGCCCCGGCACGCAGAATATCATTACCTGCACCGCCATCAAGAATGTCGGCACCATCGCCCCCGGCCAGAACATCATTCCCATCGCCGCCCAAGACAACATCATCGCCGGTTCCGGCGGTAATCGTATCATTGCCGATACCGCCTTCAACGGTATCGTTGCCAGCGCCTGCATTAATGACATCGTTGCCATCGCCGCCAAGGACGATATCGTCGCCCTGACCGGCTGTGATCATGTCATTTCCGGCACCACCGTCAAGCGTGTCAGCACCGTCGCCACCATCAATGACATCGCGGCCTTCGCCACCCGATACATAATCATTGCCCGATCCGGCCTTGATTGCATCGTCACCTGCGCCACCTTCGATGGTGTCATTGCCCGCACCGGTATCGATCACATCATTCCCGGCCCCACCGGAAACGTAATCTGCACCGCTGCCGGTCGTCAGCTTATCGTCGCCACCGGCACCAAGAACCGTATTGTCGCCGTTTCCGGCATTAATGGCATTCGATGTATCGCTTGCGGTGATAAAATCATTACCATCGCCGGTGATCAGATTTTCGATATTGCTGAAACTATCGGTTTCAGTTCCATCCGTTGCCGTACCAGCCGTAAAATCAACTGTCAGATCGCCCGACAGGTCGGAAAGATCCAGCGTATCGGAGCCTGCGCCACCATTAATTGTGTCGGCCCCGGCACCACCGCGAATGACATCATCACCCGCACCGCCCAACAGCACATCATCGCCCGCCCGACCATCAATCGTATCGGCCCCGCCGCCGCCCGTGATCGTGTTGCGACCGGCATCGCCCGACAATTTATCGGCAAAGCCCGACCCGGTGACGTTTTCAATATTGGAAATCTGATCGCTTTCGGCACCATCAACACTGCCGGTTTGCAGATCGACGTTAACAGCACCGGACGCGCCGTTGAACGAAACCGTATCTTCGCCCGCGCCACCATCAATAACGTCGTTGCCAGCTCCGCCGTCAATCAGATCATTACCCGCACCACCCAAAATTGTATCGTTGCCAGCCCCCCCGGAAATGACATCGTTGCCATCACCGGCGGAAATCGTATCGGCATTGGCACTGCCGGTGATGGTATCGGCGAAATCGGTGGCAACAATCTGTTCGACGCCGGTGATAGTATCGGTTCCGGTATCTGCACCAACCGCAAGATTGTCCGCAAGATTGATGTTCATCCCCGACTGGGCGTCGCTGAAATCAACGATATCGTTGCCAGCCCCACCAACATAAGTGTCATTCCCGGCTTCGCCGACAAAGACATCATTGCCCGCACCACCGTTTAACAAGTCATCACCCGATCCGCCGGTCAGGGTATCGTTACCCGCCCCGCCAATCAGGGTATTGTTGGCATCGTTACCGATGATGGTGTCGTCAAAAGCCGTGCCCGCGACGTTTTCAAAGCCTGCAATATCATCGGTGCCGTCGGCACCGGTGGCGGTACCACTGGTCAGATCGACTGTTTGGCCGCCGGATGCATTGGAATAATCAACCGTGTCATTGCCCGCACCACCGCGTAGCGTATCGTCGCCGATACCACCCGCGACAGTATCATTGCCACCACCGGCATTGATCACATCATTGCCCGCACCACCGCGCAGGACGTTGGCGACCGATGATCCGGTAATGGTGTCGGCAAATTCGGTACCAGTGGCATTTTCAACACCGGAAAGAGCATCGGTGCCATCAACCTTGGACGCAGAACCATCTTGCAGGTCAATATCGACCGCGCCAGTGCTGTCACTGTAATCAACAGTATCAACGCCATCGCCGCCCACAATAACGTCATTGCCAGAACTGGCATTAAAGACATCATTGCCCGCCGCCCCCAGCAAGGTGTTGTCGCCACTGCTGCCCGTCAGAGTATCGGCAAAGGCCGACCCGGTGACATTTTCAACATTGACGACCTGATCACCAGTTTCTGCGCCGGTTTCACCGGTTTCAAGATCAATGGTTATGCCGTTCTGGCTGCTGCTGTAATCAACGGTGTCATTACCATCCCCACCATCGATGAAATCAGCACCGCTACCGCCCGAAAGGGTGTCGCTGCCAGCCCCGCCAAGTAGGCTGTCATTACCAGCCCCACCGGAAAGGATGTCATCACCATCTTCACCCAAAAGGGTGTTGGCCGCATCATTCCCGGTCAGGGTATCGGCAAAGCCGGTACCGATAATATTTTCAATCCCGACAATCTTGTCCTGCGCAGAGCCAGACACATTCCCGGTGGAAAGATTGGCTGAAATACTACCCGATGCGTCGCTGTAATCAACGGTATCAAAGCCTTCGCCGCCGATTAGCGTGTCATTGCCATCGGTCGCTTCGAAGAAATCATCACCAGCACCGCCATCAAGAACGTTGTCGCCAGCATCACCTTTTAACGTGTCGTCAAAATCGGACCCGGTGACGTTTTCAATATCTACCAGCCGGTCATCGCCATCCGCCCCCGTCGCGCTAAGTGCCGACAGATCGACATCTACCGCGCCATCGGCATTGGCATAGCTTGCAGTGTCATTGCCCGTTCCGCCAAAGAGGGTATCGTCACCGGCAAGACCTTCGATCAGGTCATCGCCAGCACCACCATCAATGATATTATCGCCATCACCGCCCGTCAGGACATCATCACCCGCACCGGAAACGATGTTTTCGATATTGCGCAGAGTATCGGTACCAGAACGGGTGATCGCTGCACCTTCATCCAGATTGACCGCAACGTCATTGGTTTCATCGCTGTAATCAACTGTATCGGTACCGGCCCCACCATCCAGAATATCGCTGCCGGTGCCACCATCAAGAACGTCATTGCCATTGCCGCCCAAAAGGACGTCATCACCGGCAAGCCCCGTCAGGGTGTCGTTGCCATCCAGCCCCGAAAGCGTATCTTCGCCATCGGTCCCGATCAGGGTGTCGTCACCCGATGTCCCGACAATATCGCGGATGCCGATAAAGTTATTGGCCGATATCTGGCCAAGACTGACGCCTTCGAGAACCATGCTGGTATCGTCGCCAAGGTCAATAACCAAATCGCCGTTTGCATTAACGGACATCCGATCATAAATCTCGCCGAAGGTATCAATCGATAGTTCGGAAATATCGATCTGATCGGAACGGACGTCAAAGTCAGTAACCGTATCCTGACCGTCACCGGCTTCGAGTTTATAGACATCCGCACCGCCACCGCCACTTAGGGTGTCGTCGCCCGCACCACCGCGAATAATGTCATCCCCATAGCCGCCGGAAATGATATTCGCACCGTCATTACCAGTAATGACATCGGCACCAGATGAACCGATAACGTTTTCAACATTGGAAATCGTATCGGTACCGTCTGCCGAGGAAGCCGTTCCCGCCGACAGATCAATATTAACCGCATCAGAACCAAAGAAACTTACGGTATCAGAGCCCGCACCACCGTCAATAACATCATCGCCCTCTCCACCATAGAGAAGGTCATCGCCAGCACCGCCCGAAAGGGTATCGTCGCCAAGACCACCACCAAGAGTGTTGTTGGCCCCATCCCCGATCAGGGTATCGTCGAAATCAGAACCGGTAATGTTTTCAATTTCCGACACAGTATCATCGCCAGCAGCACCTGATACCGTTCCCGATGCCAGATCAACGCTAACTGCGCCATCGGCATCACTGTAATCGACAACATCCTGTCCGTTGCCGCCGACCAGTCGGTCGTTCCCGGCACCACCATTCAGGATGTCGTTGCCCGCACCACCCAAAATGGTGTCATTTCCGGCATCGCCGCTAAGCGTGTCATTGCCCGAACCACCTTCGATGCGATCCGCGCCGTCACCGCCATCAATGATGTCGCTGCCAGCTTGTCCCCTTAGGGTGTTATCCTGATCATCACCGGTGATATTGTCATTAAAGCCAGAACCGGTGACATCTTCGATGCTAGAAAGCGTGTCACTGTTGAAGTTTGAAATGACCCCGGTACCGGCCCCCAGGTCAACCGTTACGGCCGATGCGTCGGAATAATCGACAACATCCTGACCTTCACCGCCATCAAGAACATCATTTCCAAGACCGCCCGAGAGGGTATCGTTGCCATCGCCACCATAAACAGTATCCGCACCCGCACCAGCCTGAATGGTGTCATTCCCGCCAAGACCGTCAATGATCTCGTTATATGACGTCCCCTTCAGAAAGTCGTCGCCATCGGTCGCGCCAAGCGTTTCAATCCCGACAAAATTGGCCACACCAAGCTGATCGGGTGTCACACCGGTAAGAGTAAAGGTCTGATCATTGATCGAAATGACCGCATTGCCGTTGTCATCAACATCGATCAGACTTTTCAGAGCTTCCCAATTCGGGATATCAAAGCTGCTGAGATCAATCTGGTCTTCGGAAATATCGAAATCGGTAACGCGGTCCTTGCCCGATGATCCATTGAAAATGAATGTATCCGCACCAGAACCACCGGAAATCACATCATTCCCGGCACCGGCATTAATCAGGTCATCGCCCGCACCACCAATAATGGTGTTTGCCGCGCTGGAACCGGTCAGAACATCGTCAAAATCCGACCCGATGGCATTTTCGATTTCCTTAAGCGTATCAGTCCCATCACTGCCGACGGCCGACCCCGACCCCAAATTGACCTGAACACCACTGTCGCTGTCAGCATAACTGACGGTATCGGAACCGGTGCCACCAACAAGGGAATCATTCCCGGCACCACCAATCAGCGTATCGTTACCCGATCCGCCAGAAAGAAGGTCATCACCATCACGGCCATCAAGGATATCGTCGCCCGCACCGCCCGAAAGAACGTTATTGGCATCATCCCCGGAAAGGGTGTCGTTAAAGGCTGAACCCGAAGCATTTTCAAAATTGGCCAGCGTATCATTACCGCCGCCACCCGTTGCAGTCCCACTTGCCAAATCAACAGTTACACCGCTGGAAACGCCTTGGAAGGAAACGGTATCGACACCGTCGCCACCATCAAGAACATCTGTTCCCGCACCGCCAACAATCGTGTCATTGCCAATCCCGCCATCAATGACATCGTCACCAACACCACCGGAAAGATTATCATTACCCGCACCCCCAAAAATGGTGTCATTTCCGGCATTACCCTGAACGATATCATCGCCGCCCTTGGCATCGATCACGTCGCTGCGGCTGGTGCCAACAAGGTTGTCCCTGTTTTCGGTTCCATCAAGGGAACGAAGGCCGTCAAAGTTTTTAAAGGTCAGACTGTCAGGGCTAACACCCTGTAAGGTAACCACTGAATCACCGATGGTGATGGTAGCATTGCCTTCGGCGTCTTCGCCGATAAAATCCACAACATCGGAAAACAGTTCAAGGCCATCAATGCCGTCGATCTCGATAATGTCCGTTGCAGGATCAAAATCAGTGATCAGGTCATTATCGCTATCGGCCGAAATGACAAATGTATCGACACCCGTACCGCCCGAAAGCGTATCAGCACCGGCCCCGCCATTGATACGGTCATTCCCCGCACCCGCGTTCAGGATATCATCACCCGAACTGCCCAGCATGGTGTCATTGCCCGCCGAACCGTCGACCTGTTCAAAACCGTTAATCTGATCAACAAATCCGCTGCCGGTAACCGTACCGGCATCAAGATCAACCGTAACGCCACTGACCGGGGTTGCGACCACATCATCGCTATAGCTTAGCGTGTCAAAGCCATCACCACCCGAAAGCGTATCCGAACCCGCCCCGCCAAAGACGGTATCGTCACCAGCTCCAGTTTCAATCACGTTATCGGCGGCACTTCCACGCACAACATCATTGCCGTCGCCGGTACTAACGTTTTCGATCTCGGTCAGGGTATCGTTGCCATCCCCCGATGCGGTACCCGCACGAAGATTGACATCCATATCGGCATCAACATCGGTGTAATCGGCCGTATCAATGCCCGCCCCGCCAGCAAGGGTATCGTCGCCACCGCCACCAGCCAACGTGTCATTCCCGGCAAGACCATTCAGGATGTTATCGCCGTCATCGCCAGTGATGACATCGGCATTTGCCGAACCGCGAACATTTTCAAAGTTTGAAATGCTCGACGAACCGGAATCTGTTTGCACGGAGCCCGCGCCAAGATCAACAACAGCACCGGTTTCAGTGCCAAGTGTAATCGTATCGATGCCGTCACCGCCATCAAGCGTATCGTCGCCGCCGCCGCCCGCAACAACATCGTTGCCAGCCCCGGTCGAAAGAACGTTGTTGCCATTATTACCAACAACAACATCATTACCAGAACCGGTAACAATGTTTTCGACCCCGCTAACACGATCAACTTCGCCGGTGGTGTTATCGGTCACGGCGCCAGCGCCAAGATCAACCGTCTGCGCACCGTCACGCGCACTCAGATCAAGGGTGTCAGTACCCGAACCACCGATATAAGTGTCGTTGCCCGCCTCGGCGACAAAGGTATCGTCACCGGCACCACCATCTAGCGTATCATCGCCAGCGCGGCCCGTGATCGTATCACTGCCTGCACCGCCCTGAAGGACGTTGACACCGCTATCGCCGGAAATCGTGTCATCATAATTGGACCCGATGACATTTTCGATGCGGTCAAGTACGTCATTGCCATCAGCACCGCTGGCAGTACCCGCCCCAAGATCAACAGTTACCGAGCCATTGGCACCTGAATAATCAACCGTATCAATGCCTTCCTGGCCGCGCAGGGTATCATCGCCCGCACCACCCGAAAGCGTGTCATTGCCATATCCGCCGGAAACAACATCGTCACCGCTGCCACCGCCAAGAACATCATTCCCGTCATAGCCATAAAGCGCGTCATCGCCATCGGTACCTTCGGCAACATCATCGCCATCGGTTTCGAAAATTCGGCCAAAGCCACGGAAATTATCCGCAACCAAACTGTCGGAACTGACACCTTCAAGGGTCAGAACGCCCTGTTCGCCGAAATCAATAACCGTATTGCCATTGCCATCGTCGGAAATCATCGTTTGCAGGGACGCGAAATCGGTCACGCCCAGCTTTGAAAGGTCGACGGTATCCTCGGCAATACTGAAATCGGTAACCGTATCGTTGCCGAAATTCTCGGTCAGTTCGATATCGTCCTTGCCGGTGCCGGTCGTCAGGGTATCGTCGCCCGCACCACCGGTCAGGGTATCAATACCATCGCCACCCGACAGAACGTTATTGCCATCACTGCCGATAATGTGATCGTCGTGGTCGGAACCAACAACGTCTTCAACCATTTGCAGAACATCGTTGCCCGCACCACCGGTTGCCGTGCTTTGCGACAGATCGACAGTTACCGCATCGGTAGCATCACTATAACTGACGGTATCGGTGCCATCGCCACCCTGAATATGATCATTGCCAAGACCGCCCCGCAGGAAATCGTCGCCGGAGCCCCCCTGCAACACATCATCGCCGGTGCCGCCGACCAAAAGATCACTGCCTTCGCCACCCTGCAAAATGTCATCTTCGGAACCGCCATAAAGGCTGTCATTGCCTTCACCGCCCTGAAGCACATCCTCGCCAGCGCCACCATCAAGGGTGTCATCGCCAAGACCGCCCTGAAGCACGTCATCGCCAACACCGCCATCAAGAACGTCGTCGCCAGCGCCCCCTTGCAAGGTGTCATCCCCGACAGCCCCGCCTAGGAAATCAGCGGCATCAGAACCATGAACAATGTCATTACCCGATGTCGGGGTGTTGTCATAAATATTGGTGTCGTCGCCCGAGTCATCACCGGAATCGGTTACACCGTCACCGATCTCGCCTTCCGTGTCATCGGTGCCCGTGTCAGTGTCCGTTTCATCACCGGCATCGTTATTGCCCGTTTCGGCGCCATCACCGGAATCACCTTCGCCGCTCGGCGCGACCGGATTGGATTGGTCCGCACCTGAATCACCTGTCAGCGGATCAGTTTCATCACCTGCTTCTCCACCAGCATCCTCATCAGATGCGCCCTCAGACGTATCATCCGTAGCGTTGTCATCAGCAGTTTCATCAGACGTCGCACCATCGCCAGACGTTTCGTCATCTGAACTGGTTTCAGGTGGCGTCCCGGCCCCAGCCTGAACACCGGCATTGGTATTTTCCGGCTCGGCTTCGGGTTGTTGGTCGCCATCCGTGGCGGTTTCGTCGCCTGTGACCGGGGTTTCATCGTCAAGAAGCACATCACCCGTGCCGTCCGAGCCGTCCGAACCCGTCAGGCCATCATCGCCCGATCCGCCAGCGCCCGACGCAGGATCACTTTCCGCCACGTCGGTTTCATCGGATGTGGCGGTATCTGTTTCTGCTTCACCTGTGGTGGTTTCCCCGGCGTCGGTTCCGCCAGAATTGGTTGTACCCGCATCCGTTTCAGATGCGGCGCCCCCCGTATCAGCAGCACCATCATCGGTTGCATCACCTGTGGTATCATCGGCCCCGGCATCATCAGCCCCGGCTTCGCCAGTGGCGTCATCGACCACCCCACCGGCCGTTTCATCAACCGGGTCATTGTCGGCATCCGAACCGGCACCGGTATCGCTGCCATCACTGCTGCCACCGGCAACAGGATCCGTCGTATCAGCGCCAGAAGTGTCGTCTGGTTCCGGAGTCGTGTCAGCACTGGCATCATCCGCACCCGAACCATCCGTCGCCGGGGTTGCACCACCAGCATCGCCAGTGGGTGTATCGTCCTGCGAATCGGAACTTTCAGGGCTACCAGAATTCGCCGGGTCACCCGCGCCTTCATCACCACCAGACGCGGTATCTGTTTCGGTCCCGGAGGAATCAGACGTATCGGTCGAACCACCATCAGTTGCGGTGTCGGTCGTGGTGTCTGTCTCGCTTTCGGTATCGGAACCCGTCGCATCCTGATCGGTGTCGGTTTCCATATTCGGGTTTGTGTTGTCGCTGTTGTCTGTATTGGTTGGGGAATCCGTTTCGCCATCGGTTTCCGTCTGGCCCGTTGTATCACCAGACGTGTTGGTGTTGTCGTCAGCTTCAGTTGCACCGCCGCTGCCTGCGGTTGTGTCACTCCCGGAACTGCCCGATGCCGAATCATCTTCGGAACCGGCATCAACGGTCTCACCATCGGTTGCCGCCGTATCATCGGTTTCGGTCTGACTGCCGGTTTCTGAACCGGTTTGACCCGAATCACCCGTCGTCTGATCATCCGTGGCTTGGTCATCAGAGGCCGGATCACCAGAGGTATCATCGGAATTCACAGCATCGTCGGTATCACCGCCAGATACGTCATCCGTGTTATTTGGGCTGTCAGTCGTTGTAGCCTGATCGGTTTCGGTCTGACTTTTGGCCGCGCCGTTTTTCAGATCGACGACAACGCCGTTCCCGGCATCGCTGTAATCAAGCGTATTATTCCCGGTTCCGCCATCAAGGACGTCATTTCCACCACCACCGGCAAGGGTATCGTCCCCGGCACCGCCCGAAAGGGTGTTATTACCAGCATCGCCGCGCAAAACATCATTGCCCGATGTGCCGCGCATATTTTCGATATTGCTGAAAGAAACCCGGTTATTGCCGGTGCTATCCGTTGCCGTGCCCGCCGAAAGATCGGCCGTTACGCCATCAGCCGCACCATCAAATGACAGCGTATCTTCACCGTCACCGCCATTAACAACATCAACCCCGCCATTCCCCGAAATCACATCATCGTCTGACGACCCATCCAAAAGATCGTCACCCGATGTGCCATCAATGACATTTTCATCGCCCGTGGCATCCCCGTCTGACGCATCCGCCGCCACATTGGTCAGTTGCGGTGCATCGACAAGGGTGATTTCCGAAAGTTGTTCAATGCTGATGCCATTAAGCGTCAGCTGATCGCCGGTCGCAAAGGTGATAACAACATTGCCCTGCCCGTCAACGCTAGCCAAGGACACCAGATCACCAGCATCATTGATGCCAAGACCGGAAAGCGCCAAATTGTCTTCGCCAAGGGTAAAATCGGTAACGGTTGCCTGACCAAAACCAGCCTGCAAAACGAATGTATCGCGACCTTCACCACCGGTTGCTTCATCCTGTCCCTCGCCCGGAATCAGGATATCATCGCCAGCACCACCGATCAGAGTGTTGTCGCCAGCATCGCCAATCAGGACATCGTTAAACGACGTGCCAATAACGTTTTGAATATTGGTGAAGACCTGTGTCGCAGGCGATTGGGAGCCGGACCCACCCGAAGGCGTCGAATCAGAATTGACCGCCGCGGCATCGTCTTCCGCGCGATCATCCAGGATCTGTTCGATATCGGCATCGGTAAGACCGGTGCCATCGTCTTGATTGGCGGGCGAGGCCAAGGCATTGCTCCCTACTTGGGATTAATTTTTAAATCCATTGCATCTTTGAAAGGCACATAGGCCATTCATATACCATGGTATAGACTAATCACATAACTCCATCAACAGGAGACACGCTGATTCCCTGTCTAATTAGATTTTTTTCATGTTTTATGTGAGTTTTAAAGACGAAAATCATCCATGACAGAATCTGTCAGGTTGTATAGGGGGTCTAAGACGGTCCCGACTCGGAGCACCGTCGCCTATTGTTCGCGGAATGCGCGCTCAAAACTATCGGTGATCGGTGCAAAGAGATAAGCAAGGATAGTCCGCGCACCTGTAACGATTTCAAGCTGTGCAGCCATACCGGGCGACAAAATCATGCCTTCGTGTTCGGCCATACTTTCGGCATCAATCTCGATCATGGCCTGAAAATACGGGCGGCCTTCCGGATCCGTCAATCGATCGGGTGAAATATCGGCAACAACACCTTTTACCGGCGCGAACCACCGCTGACTGAAGGCTGTCACCCGGATATTGACCTCGAGTCCCGCATGAACAACATCGATATCGTTGGGCGAAACCCGCGCTTCGATCACCAGCTTGTCGTCCTGCGGCACGATTTCAAGAATTTGCGCACCGGGCGGAATAACCCCGCCAATCGTTGTAAATTGCAGACTGGTTACCGTACCCGCACGCGGTGCCTTGATATCGGACCGCACCAGAATATCCTCGGCCGAGCGTAAACGTTCGCTCAGGTCGGAAATCTCGCCCTGAATGTCCCGAAGTTCAGTATTGATGGTTTGCAGATTGTCGCGCGTCAGCTGTGCCTGACTGGATTTAACCTGTTGGATTTGCTGTTCAATGCGGGCGATATCGGCGGAAAACCGCCCGATATTTCCCAGCACCTCGACCAAGCGGCTTTCAAGCTGCAACAATCGGGTCCGTCTGGCATAGCCAAGGTCAACCATTGGTTTGACCATCGCGAGCTCTTCCTTGACGATCCCGACCTGCTGCTCGGCGGCAATTTGCTGCTCGCGCGTGCCGACGATTTCGCGGCGCAATTCCTTGATCCGCTCGTCATAAAGCTCAAGCTCGCCGCGAAACGCATTGATCCGGCTGTCAAACAGGGTTTCCTGAGACTCGACAATACCCGCATAGCGCGGATCATCAAGCGGTGCCGGAAAAGACAACCGATCCTTACCGCTGCGTTCGGCAAACAGGCGCGCCTGTGTCGCCAACGCATTAAGATAACGATTATTGAGCAAGTCAAAACTGGCCCGCGCCCGTGTATCGTCAAGCCGGATCAGGACTTCGCCACCCTGCACACGCGTGCCATTACGCACCAAAATGTCGCGGATGATCCCGCCTTCAAGATGCTGTACGCTTTGACGGCCGGAAAATGGCGCAACCACGCCACTTGCTGTTGCGGCGGAATTGATCCTGGCTGTTGCCGCCCACAGAAATACCGATCCCACCCCAAGGATCAAAATCAAAAGCCCGATCCGCACCAGCGGTTTGACATCGGTTTCAAGTTCACGCGCAATCGGGAGCTGAACACCTGCCATTATGCCCCCCCGCGACGGCGGCCAGCCGACCCTTCGACCACGCGAAGCTGTGGCGGATCACTGCGCTTTGGACGCGGCGCACCGGCGGATGGTTCTGGCGCCGGGGCGGACGACTGTGCGGCAGCACGATCGGCCCGCAAGGCCGCCTTGCGGGTTGCCGATTTTTCCCGCGCGCGCTCACGCACAGCTTTTGCCTCTGCCTCAAGCGCGGCTTCGCGGGCAGTTTTCCGCGCGCTCAATCGCTGCTTTTCCTGCTTTTCACGGGCAGCAAGGCGGTTTCTCTCGGCACGATCATCACCCTTTGGCACCGCTTTTTTGCGCGTAACCGGGCGCATGGTCATCATGGTACCACCCGGCGTCGGCTGCGGCGCCATTTCGCTGCGTGCGGCTCCGGCTTCTGCCGTTGTGGCGGTGCGGGCTGGCTTAACCGGCGCCTTTGCCGCAACAGACGCGGCACGCGCCGGGGCCTTGGCTGGAACCGGGGCTGGTTTTGATGGGGATATTGCCGCGGGCATCGGGGTTTGATGCCGCGGGGAATTCTTTTCAATAATCGAGCGCGGCGCATCCGGATTGGGCACGGCAATTTGTTTGGGCGTAATGCGCATCTGGCCATCCGCAACCGGGGCGACCCCAGCCGGAATATTGGCAGGAGCATTACCCGGGGCATTAATCGGCGGCGCTGCCATCTCAGGCTCAAAGGAGAGTGGCGGCGATGCCGGAACCGCCACCTGATCGCCTTTACCACGCACCGGAACAACTTGAATCTGCCCATTGGCAAGGGCCAGAACCGCATCGGCACGCACCAGAATTTCGCGTTCGTGACTGACGATAAAGGTCGTGATCCCGGCACTGCGCACAATATCAATCAGGGCGCTGATATGGCTGACCCCCATGTCGTCAAGGGCCGTAGTCGGTTCATCAAGCAACAACAGGCGCGGCCGCCCAAACAGCGCCGCGGCAAGGGCAATCAATTGACGCTGCCCGCCCGAAAGGTTGCGCCCGCCCCGTTCGACCCGGGTTTCATACCCATCAGGAAGATCAAGAATGAATTTATGCGCCCCGGCCAGTTCGGCCGCCTGAATGATATCGCGCATCTCCGCATTGCCAAGACGGGCGATATTTTCGGCAATCGTTCCGGGGAACAGAAACGGGTTTTGCGCCAGATAGCCGACCTGCGGCCCCAATTCACCGCGATCAATCCGTGATGCTTCCATTTCATCAAGTTTGATCGATCCTGATCCCGGCACCCAGATGCCCATGATCAGTTTCAAAAGCGCGGTTTTACCAACCCCGTTAAACCCGGCAATCGAAATCACCTGCCCCGGTCCGGTCTTAAACGAAAAGCCCTTGAACAAAACATTGCGGCTGCCCGGCGGAGCAAAGACCAGCCGGTCGGCCGTCACCGACATGCCGCGCCCGCGCGGCAGCGGGGCCGCAATCGTCTGGCGGCTTTCAAGCAGGATTTTATTCAGGCGTTCGAACGAATTGCGCGCTGAATTCCAGCTGCGCCATGCCGAAACCGCCCCGTCAAACGGTGCAAGGCCGCGCATCCCCATGATCATCGATGCGACCATGATGCCAATCGTGATGCTTTCTGTCAGCACCAGATAGGCGCCAACCCCGATAAAGGTCACCTGCATCGAAAGCCGAATGAAATGCGACAATGTGGTCGATGTTCCGACCCGGCGACTTGATTGGCCTTCCCAATAAAGCGCATCGGACTGATCCGCCTGCCAGCGCTGACGAGCCGATGGGGTCATGCCCATCGCTTCCATCGCCTCGGCATTGCGGACATAGGTTTCTTCCTGCGCAATACCCCGGTTATGGCTTTCTTCGGATCGATCAACTGAAATCTTGGCGGCGGCTTCATTGGCAATCGCAATCAGGATCAGGATCCCTGCCCCGGCGCACGCCACAATGCCCAGGCGCGTATCAAAGATAAACACCACGCCGATATAGACCGGCGCCCACATGAAATCGATCAGGGTAAAAGGGCCAGAACCGGTCAGAAACCCGCGCAGACCATAAAGATCGCGCAGGGGGCGCTGGCGCATATTGTTGCCGCGCGCGGCCTGTTGCACCACATGGGCAAACAGATCGCCGCCAAGCCGAAGATCAAGTGCTGTCCCGACCCGGATCAACAGGCGAGAACGCAATTGTTCCATCGCCGCGATAAACATCAGAACCAGCACAATACCAAGCGTCAGCAGCAAAAGCGTATCGACACTGCGGCTTGAAAGTACCCGGTCAAACACCTGCATTGAATAAATCGGAATGACCATATTCAACATGTTGATGATCATGGAAAATCCACCGACAAGGGCTATCGACCGCCAGAACATACGTTCCAGCGGGGTCCGATCCGCTTCTCGTGCCGCGCCCGACTTGCGGGCCGACTGGATTTTATCCAGCAGGGCCATTGCGTTCCTTCCGTAACCCCGTTTTCATCCGTCGTATCCATGCTGTCGAATTCCGACGCACGCGCCGACTGACCCGTGACACACCTGTCACAAGCTACCTATCCGATTGCATAAGCACTATTCTAGGGCAACATATAAGGATGTGTTAACAAATTCAGGAAATTCAACCATTTGCGGCGGATACAGCGTATGTTTCACGCACAGACGGTCCGATATAAAATCGCGAATCCGCATCCCCAACAATCTGTCGCATCTATTTGGCCTCAGGCGCAACTTATTGGCAAATCGTCCTTTTTGCGGATTTGAATTGCTCCAGCTCAAATCCACAAAAAGGCATTGTCTTTAATATCGGGTCCAACACCCGCTATGCTGATGGCAATCACAATGTCCAGGAACAATTCCCTATCCCCTTGCTGTCGGCAGTATAAAAGAACAAATCTTTAGTCAAAGACGTCCCTTCGAAACGATAGAATCGGCGGGAATAGAATCGGAAAACCGGATGGAAAACGAAAAACCAAACCTGCCCGTCTTTCTTCAGCAATTTCTGGCAATCAGCCCGGGCGGCGTTTCGCATACCGTGCCGCTGATGGCCTGTATGGCCGGTGTTCTGGCAACCTGTGCCTGGATGCTGGGCGGGGTATCGATGGCCATTTCGGCGGCCATTGCCGTTGCCCTGATGCTGGCAGTCGCACCGATGATTTCGCCAGACGTCCTGATGAAACTTTTGCGCGCCCGTCCGCTTGATATCGCGGCCTATCCTGCGATCTACGAAATGGCCGCGATGCTCGCCCACCGCGCCGGGCTTGATTACCTGCCAAAACTTTTTCTGCTGCCGGGCAAAGGAGTCAATGCCATCACCACCGGCACCGCCGGGGATACAACCATCGCCATTTCAAGCGATGCCCTGCATGGACTTTCCCCGCGCCAGATGCGCGCCGTTCTTGCCCATGAAATCGCCCATGCATGGCATGGTGATACCCGTATATTGCTGATGACCGATGTGCTGTATCGCGCAACATGGACGATTGCCCTGTTCGGATTGATGGTTTTCATCTTCGGCAGCTTTAATCCCCCCGCATGGATGATCATCGTTTTTGGGACGATACCGACCATCAGTTTCCTGCTGCAACGGGCCGTCATTCGCGACCGTGAATTTGCCGCCGATCACGGGGCAAGTGATCTTTTGAATGGCCCCGAAGACATGATTGATGCGTTGCTTCATATCGATAAGATTAATCGCAAACGCCTCGGCCTGATCCCGTATCGCAGCACACAGCCGCCGTCTCTGCTTGACACCCACCCGTCGGTCAAAGTCCGCATTGAAGCCCTACGCGGTATTAACCCCGGCACTTGGCAGAAATTCTTTGAAACACGCCGCCCACCCGGCACAACCTGATTGCCCCCAAAGCACGTAAAACCATGTCCGGCCCCGATGGATCGGATTTCGCAACCAATATAATCGTTTACCTTGTCGTGTCGGCCCGATATACGGCCCCAACTTTACAGGGGGACAAACCGGTTTGGGATTGTCACTATGTTGTCCTGCCCCAACAGGCCCATAAGCACAAAAAGGACAAAGGAAACCGATGCCAAGCGTTGATATGCTCGCGGAACTGATCCCGATTTTTGTCACCTTGTTTGTGATTGTGGACCCGCTGGGCCTTGTTCCGGTTTTCATCGTCCTGACGCAGGGAACCAATGCCGCCCATCGCCGTCGCATGGCGGTTCGGGCCTGCATCACCAGTTTCCTGATCCTTGCGACCTTTGCCGTTGTCGGTGAAAGCGTGCTTGGCATTTTTGGCATTCACATGCCGGCATTTCGTATTTCAGGCGGCACGCTTTTGTTCCTGATCGCGCTTGAAATGCTGTTTGAACGGCGCAGCCAGAAACGCAACCAGCGTGCTGAACAGGTCCATCAGGAACTTGAAGATGAACACGATCTGGATCAGCAGATCGAAGCCTCCAAACCGGCACAAGACGAAGAAGAACCAGACGATATTTCGATCTTTCCGATGTCGATCCCATTTCTGGCCGGTCCCGGTTCGATTGCAACTGTCATGCTGTTGATGGGCCGGTATCAAGACAGCGTCGTGATGCAAGTCAGCGTCGTCGCCGTTGTTGGCCTTGTCATGCTATGCGCGCTGACCATGTTCCTGCTGTCGGGTATTGTCGCCAAACGCCTTAGCCCGACTGTCGCCACCGTGATCTCGCGGCTGTTGGGTATGATCCTTGCCGCCCTTGCCATCCAATTCATCATTGATGGCATCAAACAGGCGTTTTTCTAAAACACCAACGGCGGCAATATTACCGAATTACCGCGCGCTCCAAACATAACCGGCATAACCAATCAGCATCACAATACCGATACCCCGCCCGATCACCGGGCGGCGCAATAACAGGGTCAGGACCAGCGACACGGCAATCATCACCGGCAAGTCAAAGGTTATGAACCGGCTGGCAACCGGAATGGGTGCGATGACCGCTGTCAGCCCAAGAATACCAAGGATGTTGAAAATATTCGATCCGACGATATTGCCAATCGCGATTTCGGATTGTTTGCGAAGGGCCGCGATTAATGACGTCGCCAATTCCGGCAAGGACGTCCCGACGGCAACAATGGTCAGTCCGATAAAGGCCTCGGACACGCCAAAGGTCCGGGCAATCGTCACCGCACCATCAACCATAAAATCCGCCCCGACCATCAAAGCAGCCAAACCGCCCACAACCCAGACCAGTGCCACGGGCATCGCCATCTGCGGTCTATCGCCAAGGGATGAAAGATCATTTTCATCCGCAATTGGTGCCTTGCGCGACTGGCGATAGGCAAACACAAGATAGGCCACCAGTGCGATAAACAGGATCATCCCGGCGACACGGCCAATCTCGCCAAGGGCGAAAACCGGGATCAGCACAACGGCGGCCACCATCATAACCGCAGTATCACGTTTAAGCGTATCGCCCGAAACCCGGATCGGCCAGACAAGGCTGGATAAACCGACAATCAGCAAAATATTGGCGATATTTGATCCGATCACATTGCCCAGCGCAATATCAGGCACTCCGCGCAGGGCCGCCCCGACCGAAACCAGCAATTCCGGCGTCGAGGTACCGAACCCAACCACCGTCAACCCGATCAAAAGCGGCGGCATCGCCATACGCTGCGCAATCCCGACGCTGCCCCGCACCAAGGCTTCACCGCCGAAAAACAAGCCAACAAGCCCGCCCAGCACCATCAGATATTCCAAAACGCATCCCCCATGATCGGCATTGAGCACGACACAGCTAACACCATAGAGCGCAGATGTGTGGGGCCGCGCCGACAAGCGCAAGCCTGTCCCGAAAACATTCCCGCCAAACACAAACCGACCGGAATATTATTGATGGGGAACGATGAAAGCTGCGCCCTGAGACAGGTCGCACCGTCACCGGATACCCTTTGTGATCCTGTATGCGTGAACCATCCTGCGGCGGACACTTAATCGCCAAACGTCTTGGCCCGACAGCGGCTTTCTGATCGGTCATTGTGCCACACCTTAAAACGTCACCAACCGCCCCCTCTGATTTTCAAAAAACCACTAGCCCTTTAGCCCGGCATGGGCCAATGCCGCAATAAGGTCGGTGCGTGTCACAATGCCGATAATCCGGTTATCCTCAACAATCGGAACCGCTTCGCATGCTCCATCCGCCATAAGGGGCAATAATGCCGCAATAGGAGTACTTGCCGTTGCGCGCGGCTCTGTTACCGACATAATTTCAATTGCGCGGACTGGTGCATTACGCCGACGATCAATCAGGCGGGCCATCGCCGAAAGCAATCCTCGATCAAGACGCAGGGCGTCTTCTCTTGCGCGTCTAATCAGGTGTATTTGAAAAATCACCCCGATGAACCGGCCATCACCTTGGATAACCGGCAATGACGTAAAACCATGGCGACGAAAAAGGTCGGCAACATCACTCAATGGTGTTTCGGCATCAACGGTTACAAGATCACGTGACATGATTTGTTCCGCTGTAAGAGGACCGACCTGGTGGGCCGCAACCTGAATTTCCGCCGCACCAATCAACCGTGCAAGATCTTCAACACCAAGATTAAGCGATTGCCGGTACTGTTGCAAAATAGTGTTGAGTTCGGCCTCATCCAGACCAAGTCGCTCAATCGGTGGACGATCAGCCGTCAGATGCGGCCCCCTGTCATCAAAATGCCGAAGCGGATATTTTCTGCCTGTCGCACGGGCATAAAGTACTGCTGTCAACACAAGCATACTCGTAATCACCGCCACCGGCGTTACAACAAAGCGAAATCCAAGTTCCATGACCATATCGGGGTTCATCGCGGCAACCATCGCCACCGCACCGCCCGGTGGATGAACAGCACGCGCCAATATCATCCCCACGATAGCAAGCCCGACAGCAACCGCCACACGCAAAGCCGGATCATGAATGACATAACAGATAGCCACGCCAACAACGGCAGCAACACTGTTACCCACGATTGCCGACCATGGCTGCGCCAACGGACTATTGGGAACCGCAAACAAAAGGACCGCCGACGCCCCGAAAGGCGCAATCAGGTACAGTCCAACATCATGTAAATCAAAGAATGACAGCGCGAACCCGACAACCCCAAGCCCGATCAGCGCCCCACCCCCGGCACGCACAGCCTCTCTGGTCGTGCTGACCGGAATCGCCGGATAAAGCACGCGAAATCTGCTTGGTTTCATCAGAATGTTTCGTTTCCTTGTTCAATATTGAACATAAAATTATTGTTTATTTTTAAATAGTTCTAATTTTTCTCGTAGTTATAATCAGCTCCCCCGTCAATATCCAAAACAGCACTCGTCAGACAAAAAAAAGGGAGGACAATCTGCCCTCCCTTCATACTTTCACCTGTCAGATGATCAATCCCAGCGCTTCGTCGCGCGGATGATGGCATCGGTATCGATCTGATAGTGTTTATACAGATCGATGCTGTCCCCACACTGGCCAAAGTTATTCACCCCAAGCGGCGCCACCGCATGCCCCCGGACAGAACCAAGCCACGCCATTGCCGCCGGATGGCCGTCAATCACCGTGACAAGACGGGCATCCGATGCCAGCGGTTTCAAAAGATTTTCGATATGGGACATCGTGCCAGACGCTTTGCCTTCAAGGCGGGTGCGTTCCAAATCCTGCCATTCGTTATATAGCCGATCGGTCGAGGTCACAGCCAAAAGCCCGATGCCCGGATGATCGACAGAAAGCTTTTCCCAGGCGGCAATCGCTTCGGGGGCCATCGCCCCGCAATAGGCAATTGCCATTTTGCAATCCTTGCCCGGTTCACGCAGCCAGTACCCGCCCGATACGATTTGTGATTTGGTCTCATTGGAAAGGTCACGGTCGGGCTGGGCCACCGGCTTGGTCGACAGGCGCAGGTAAACCGACCCGCCATCGGGATTTTGCAAATGATCAAACGACCAGCCCATGATGGTGGCAACCTCATCGCCAAAGCTTGGCTCGAAACTGGTCAGCCCCGGCTGGCCCATACCGATCATGGGTGTGCTAATCGATTGATGCGCCCCGCCTTCGGGTGCCAGCGAAATACCACTTGGTGTGGCCACCACCATAAAGCGCGCATCCTGATAACAGGCATAGTTCAGCGCATCCAACCCGCGCGCAATGAACGGATCATAAAGGGTTCCAATCGGGAACAGACGCTGACCAAACAGGCTGTGAGACAGGCCAAGGGCGGCAAGGTTCAGGAACAAATTGTTTTCGGCAATGCCCAGTTCGACATGCTGGCCTTCGGGCGATCTGATCCATTTCTGGGCCGAGGGGACCTTGCGTTCGCGGAATTCATCGGCAAGGTTTTCACGGCCAAACAAACCACGCTGATTTACAAACCCGCCAAGATTGGTTGAAACCGTGACGTCCGGCGATGTGGTAACGATACGGTCCGCAAGATCGCAGTCTTTCATCTTGGCCAGTTCGTTCAGGATTTTACCAAAAACCTCCTGCGTGCTTGAGGTTTCAACCCGCGCATAGGGCATTGCGGGAATATCAATCACCGTCGCCAGCTTTTTGCGCGCTTTGCCATCATTAAAGGGTGCTGAATTGATAAAGTCCCGGATTTTATCCTCGGCCATATCAAGACCGGCGGCGTAATCCCATTCCTGCCCGTCGCTGATATTGTTTTGTTTTTTAAATGCATCCATTTGCGGCACATTCATCAGGCCCGCATGATTATCCTTATGCCCCTGCAACGGTGTGCCATACCCCTTGACCGTATAGGCGATAAAGATCGTCGGTTTGTCGTTTGGCACCGCATCAAATGCGTTCAGCACCGCTTCCATGCAATGCCCGCCCAGATTGGTCATCAGATCATGCAAGGCATCATCGTCATAATCGCCAAGCAGGCTTGTCAGCGCATTGTCACCGGGCATATCGCCCAATATCTGTTTGCGCCATGCGGCACCGCCTTGGAACGTCAGCGCGGAATAGACATCATTCGGGGCTTCGTTCAGCCATTTTTTCAACGCCTTGCCGCCCGGCTTGGCAAAGGCATCGTGAAGTTTACGACCATATTTGATTGTGATCACATTCCAGCCAACCGCGCGGAAAAACCGGCCAATGACGCGGAACAGATGCGCATCGATCATACCATCCAGGCTTTGACGGTTATAATCGATCACCCACCAGACATTGCGAATGTCATGTTTCCAGGTATCAAGCAACGCTTCGTAAATATTGCCTTCGTCAAGTTCGGCATCGCCAACAAGGGCAACCATGCGACCGGGTTTTTCACCGCGCGGCAGCATATCCTTATAGCGCAGGTAATCCTGCGTCAGCGCAGCAAAATTGGTGACCGCCGCGCCAAGCCCGACCGAACCAGTCGAAAAATCAACAACATCGCCATCCTTGGTCCGCGACGGATAGGATTGCGCCCCACCAAAGGCGCGGAAGTTTTCCAGCTTTTCTTTCGTCTGGCGACCAAACAGGTAATTGATCGCATGAAAGACCGGCGATGCATGCGGTTTAACCGCAATCCGGTCTTGCGGACGCAGCACATTAAAATAAAGCGCCGTCATCAATGTCGTCATCGACGCACAGCTGGCCTGATGGCCGCCAACCTTGATACCATCGCGTTTCGGACGAATATGATTGGCGTTATGGATGGTCCAGCTTGATAGCCAACGCACCTTTTTTTCAATCTGCCCCAGCATTGCAAGGTCTTTGGCCGCCACACGCCCGGTCGAACTTGCTTCGATCATTTCGCCGATTTCTGGGGTGCTATTTTGTGCTGACATCTTTCTCTCGCCTTTTGGGTTACCCTTTGCGCCCGGATGCCAGTGCAATGCGGGCTGCAACATTTCGGTATTGAATTACCGATTTTTAAGACACTCCGCAGAAAATCAAGATTCCACAGGTGCATTTCACATAAGATTAGACACTTTCGGTCCGGTCTTTGAACTTCACGCGAAGGTTTGGTCGAACATGTCGAATTTCCCGCCGGTAACAAAATTTCGCGAAACGGGTTGGTGCCTGTTCGCGGCGACGATTCGCACGCCCCGTCGGGACAGAATCTGTTTCTTACAACCTCCAGCGCGACCGCAACGCCCCCTGTCACCCGCAATGCTGTGCCGGTGAAATCATGAAAACACGCGCCGGATTCATCGCCATTTTGCTGACAATCCTGTTTGGCGTGACGGCCGTTTACACCACGATTGCCGCCACCGCCAATGCTCAGACCATCAAGGCCCGCTTGCCAATGGCGAATTATTCGCCCTATTGCAAAGGCGATATCAGTTGGGCGGAACATTCCGAATATCACATTGAACTGTTACGTCTTGCGATCCGCTATAGCGGCCAGGACATCGATCTGGTGCCGGTTTGCATGGAATATCCGACCGAAGCCAGGCGGGTCAGCATGCTAAAAACCAACGATCTGATTAATGTCGTTTTCTTTGGCACCACACCATCACGCGAAGCCGACCTGCTGCCGGTCTATGTTCCGATCTATCTTGGGACGACGGGATTGCGCCTGTTTTTAACCCGCCCCGACATCAGTCAAAAACTTGCACAGGTTCGCACCATCCGTGACCTTCAAGGTTTTAGCATGGGCCAGGGACTGGGCTGGCCGGATGTGGAAATCCTTAAACGCAATGGGTTTGACGTCACCGGCGGGCGATACAAGGCCTTGCACGAAATGCTTCATGCCAAGCGGTTTGATCTTTATCCGCGCGCTTATTGGCAAATTGCGGCGGAACAAAAATGGATGAGCTATCGCGCCCCTGACATCATGATCGATACCAATGTCGCGCTGTATTACCCCCAGCCGATCTATATCTTTGTCAGTCCCTTTGCGCCGGACCTTCGTAATGCGATTAAAACCGGCCTTGAACGCGCCCATCAAGACGGCAAAATACTGGAACTGCTGCGACGCCATCCGCAAACCGCACCATCTTTTGCAGAACTCGACCTTAAGGCGCTGCGCATCATCGAAATTGACAACCCGCTTTTGCCCGCCAGATCACGGCTGGCCCTTGCAAAATACTCGCTGATCCACACGCTTGGCCTGTCGAACCCCCTTCCGGAAAGCACGATCAATCACGAAGATTAAGCACCGCGCTTCGCACAAAATCACACTGGCCCGCCCGGCAAAACCGGGCGGGCCAGAAAAACTTGATGTTGTGATTACTCTGCCGCAATCGCCATCTGATCGCCATCCAGCGCCTGTTCCAGATCGGCCAGAATATCGTCGATGCTTTCAAGCCCGGCCGACAGACGGATCAGGCCATCGGTGATCTGATACTCGGCGCGCTCTTCGGGCGTATAGGTCGAATGGGTCATCGATGCCGGATGCTGGATCAGGGTTTCGGCATCGCCAAGGCTGACCGCGCGCGTGATCATGTTAAGGCCGTTCATCAGTTTACGGCCTTCTTCGATCCCGCCTTTAAGCTCAAACGCGATCATGCCGCCAAAGCGGGCCATCTGTTTTTTGGCCAGATCATGCTGATCAAAACTTTTAAGGCCGGGATAGAAAACGCGGTCGACCTTTGGATGGTTTTCAAGAAAATCGGCGATTTTCTCGGCATTGTCACAATGACGTTCCATCCGCAGTTCAAGCGTTTTAAGGCCGCGCATCACAAGGTTGGCATCTTGGGGCGACAAAACCGCCCCGGTCATGTCTTTGAGCCCAACCAAGCGCACCTGTTCCATATCTTCGGCACCGCCAATCACAGCACCCGCCATAAGATCACCATGCCCACCAAGATATTTGGTTGCCGAATGGACAACAATATCCGCCCCCAGTTCAATCGGGCGCTGTAAATACGGTGTGCAATAGGTGTTATCGACTACGACCTTGGCGCCATGTTGATGGGCGATTTCGGAAATCGCTTCGATATCGACAAGGCGCATATTCGGGTTTGCCGGGGTTTCGAAATAGACAATCTTGGTCTTGTCCGAAATCGCCGCTTCAAGGTTTTTCGGATCGGTCAGATCGACATGAGTGTGCTTGATGCCAAACTTTTCCAAACCATGCCGGAAAAAGGCAAATGTGCAGCCATATAAGGTGCGATCGACAATGATCTCGTCACCCGGCGCAATAAAGGTCCAGAAAACCGATGTGATTGCCCCCATGCCCGATGCGGTCGCAACGGCCGTTTCGCCGCCTTCAAGCACCGCAAGGCGGCTTTCAAGCAGCGCCAGCGTCGGGTTGCCAATGCGCGAATAGATAAAGCCCTGTTCTTCACCGGCAAACATCCGCCCACCCTGTTCGGCGGTTTCAAAGGCAAAGGTCGAAGACATATAAACCGGCGGGTTCAACGCGCCATTATGGCTTTGCGGGTTATATCCATGATGGATGGCGCGGGTGGCGAAACCGGATTTTGTATTGCGCAAATCAGACATGGAAATCTCCCGTAATTTAAAGTGTTCTGCCTTAACCTCCGCAAAGCCCATGCCAGAAATAAAAATCTTTCATTTTCAATAGCTTAGCGAAATCTCGCCATTGCCATGTGTAAACTTAAGTTTACACACATCCACATCACACCAGTCCCTTTGGTAAAATCACTGGAAAACAGCGGGTTAGGTCTGTATACTTTTCGATACAGTGTAAACTTTTTGGTACAGTCATGCGATTTGAGATCACGGGCGAGAACCGGCTTGGCATCACGCGCGACGTTGTGAACGTCCTGACGGATTTCAAACTCGACATCCGCACCTTCGAAGTCACAACCCATCATATTTTTGCCGATATACCGGGGCTTCGCAGTGATCGGTTTGCCTTGGTAACCCATCGATTGCTGCAATTACCCGGTGTTAGTGCCGTTACCCCGATTGATCGACTGCCGACCGAACGCCGACGTGCCTTGCTGCATGCGACGCTGGCCGCGCTTGGCGATCCGGTAATTGCAGTTGATGCCAGCGGCTTGATCGCACAGGCCAATCCCGCCGCCCAGGATATTGCCGGATCACCGGATGCACCACTGCGCGACCGGCCTCTTTCGGATTTCCTGACCGATCCGGATATTAACGATTTACGCCAAAGCCAGTTCCGCCTGCCCGAACGCGAAGTCATCCTGGGCGGGCAGACCTATTTATTGCAGGTCGAACCAATTGGCCATGTTGATGATGGCACGGATAGCGCCGATGACGCCCCATGGGGCGGGGTAATGGTTTTTCACCGGGCCGCACGGCTTGGCCGGGTAATGACGGCACTTCAGGATCGCAGCCATACCGAGTTTGACGACATTATCGGTGACAGCAAAATCATGGGCCGGATCAAGGCACATGCAAAACGGTTGGCATCAGTGGATGCGCCGCTTTTGATCCTTGGCGAAACCGGCACCGGCAAGGAACTTTTCGCCCGCGCCTGCCACCGGGCAAGCAACCGCGCCGATCAACCGTTTCTGGCGCTAAACTGTGCCGCCATGCCCGAAGGCTTGGCCGAAAGCGAGCTGTTTGGCTATGCCGCCGGGGCGTTTACCAGCGCACGACGCGGTGGCAAGCCGGGTTTGCTTGAACTCGCCGATGGCGGCACGTTGTTTTTGGATGAAATTGGCGAATTAACCCCGTATTTGCAGGCGAAACTGCTCCGCGTTTTACAAGATGGCCGGTTTCGGCGCGTCGGCGGCACCGATGAAATTGCCGTTGATGTCCGCATCATCAGTGCAACCAACCGCGATCTTGAAACCATGTCGCATCAGGGCACATTCCGTGAGGACCTTTATTTCCGGCTTAACGTGCTTGGCATTACCTTGCCGCCGCTCCGCGACCGGCGCGAAGACATTGGTGAACTCGCCGATTATTTCGTCACCCGCACCGCCCGGCAAACGGAACGTGACGCGCCGCGCATTGCCAAAGATGCCCTTTCCTGGCTTACACACCACGATTGGCCCGGCAATGTGCGCGAATTGGAAAACATCCTGTTTCGCGCAGTTGCGCTTTTGGATGGTGATATCCTGACCGCGCGCGACCTCAGCACAGCGGCCAGTGGCACATTTGGCGCCCCAGCCACCGAAACCTTCATCGAAGCCGACACCACCGGCGCAACCAAAATCGGATCAAAGGCCCACGCATCGCCTGACCCCATCAGCATCGCCATGGCACAGGAAAGCTTTGGCGCGGGCATGGATATGCTGGAACGTGAAATGCTGACGCGGCTGTATCCGGATTATCCCAGCTCACGCAAACTGGCCGAACGGCTTGGCCTGTCGCATACAGCAGTCGCGCGCAAGCTTCGCAAATACGGCATCAGCGGTTAATCTTGCCACCTTCATTGCAGTGCGGCATGATCTGACTAACTTAACAAGAGGATCAACTCCTCACCCCACAGGGAGAAACATCATGCTGACAGGTAAACGCGCACTTGTAACCGGATCAACCAGCGGCATCGGACTTGCCATGGCAAAGGCCCTTGCCGGGGCCGGGGCGGATGTGATGCTGAACGGCTTTGGCGACAAAGACGCGATTGAGGCCACCCGCACATCGCTTGAAACCGAATTTGGCGTGACGGCGCATTATAACGGTGCGGACCTGTCCAAGCCCGATCAGATCGAAGCAATGATGAAGGATGCGGCGGCAAAATTCGGCGGCGTTGATATCCTGATCAATAATGCAGGTATTCAGTACACCGCCCTGATCGAAGATTTCCCGCCGGAAAAATGGGATGCGATTATTGCGATCAACCTGACCTCGGCCTTTCACACCATCCGTTTTGCCCTGCCCTATATGAAGCAACGCAACTGGGGCCGGATCATCAATACCGCCTCGGCGCATGGCCTTGTCGCCTCGGTGCAAAAGGCCGCCTATGTCGCGGCCAAACACGGTATCATGGGCCTGACCAAGGTCACCGCCCTTGAAACCGCTGAAAGCGGCATCACAGCCAATTCAATTTGCCCCGGCTGGGTGCGCACCGAACTGGTCGAACGCCAGATCGAAGCCAAAGCCAAGGAAGCCGATATTTCCATCGAAGAAGCCGCAACCAACTTGGTTTCGGACAAACACCCGTCCAAACAATTCGTCACCCCGGAACAAATCGGCCAAACCGCCCTGTTCCTGTGTTCCGACGCAGCAAGCCAGATGACGGGGACGCATATGTCGGTTGATGGCGGCTGGACGGCGCAGTAAAATACAGAAATAGATGAGGGCAGCGGTTAGATGCCCTCATTTCTGATTACGCTTCTCTAAAATAGAATCCAGCACACCCTCATCAAAGAAACAAGTGTCGAGGCCGCAAACACCCGTAAAATCGGCATTCATTATATTTTTGGCCCCCCGGAAATCAGCGCACTTAAGCCTTGAACCGACAAAACTTACCTTATCTAAATCCGCTCTATCGAATGCAGGAAAGTAAGTTTGAATGTAAATACCCTGATCTTCATCATCTTCAGATACAAATTCTCCCCAATCCTCAAGATCAACACGCACACTGTCCCATTCCAAGTTCGCATTTTCAAATTTCGAACCACCAACCTGAGCATTAAAAAAGTCTAAGTTAACCCCCCTCAAACCATCAAGGAATGGTGCAGCCGCATTCACTGAAAAATCGCATTCTTTTGCACAAACATCTCGAAAACTGACGTTGGTTAGTACCGTCCCCGAAGACTTCTCATCGTCAAATCTATGCCCAGCAGCAAACACTGAACCATTTAAATTCTTGATCCCATGAAATGCGAATACAAAATCAGATAAGATAATTCCACGAAAATCGATTTTCGTTTGTCCAAGCTTGTTAATACGCCTTATTGCGCCTGCAATCCGAAACTTTGCTTCCTCACTCTGCCATTTTTTAAAATCGTCAATAATTTCCTGAAGCCGTTCAATTTCGATTCGAACGGAACGTCGCTGCGTAAGAAAAGCAATTAACAAACCAAAAACCGCAATATCGAAAAGCATCCCGGCAAATTCAACGAAGATACCACTGAAGTAACCATCCTTGAGCCTGTCGTCAGAGAAATATAGAATGACAGAAAGAACGACTCCGAAGACAAAAACTCCTATGGAAAACCGAAACGGATTATTTCCACATTTATCTAACAGCAAAGTTATGGCTTGCCGAAACCCCACAAATTTCCCCACGCGCCATCCCTCAAAGAAATAATAAATTTCAATCAAGGATAGACCTTATACATGCACTTCACAACTACCCCAAATACCGCCCAAGATGTTCGACCAGCATCCTGATCTTGGGCGACAGATGCCGGTTGGTCGGATACAGCGCCCAGATGCCTTCGTCAGAAGGTTGATATCGGGTCAGGACCGGGATCAAATCGCCGCTGGCGATCCACGGATCGACGTAATAATCGGGTAGCTGAACAATACCGATGCCCTTGCGCGCCGCATCAACAAGCGCCTGCCCGCTATTGGCGTGAATGCTGCCGTGGATGCGGATATTGCGTTCGCGGCCGTCTTCTTCAAACCGCCAGTAATCCAGCGTGCCGACAAGGCAGTTATGGCGGGCGAGTTCCGAAAGCGAATGCGGCTCGCCGCGTTTGGAAAGATAGGATGGGGCCGCACAGACATAAAGCCGTCGTGTCGAAAGCTGCTGGCTCATCATGCTACCCGGTGTGCTGTCAAGCCGCCCCAGACGAATGGCCATGTCATAGCCTTCGAGTACCAGATCAAGTTTCTGATTGCTAAAGCGGCACTGGACTTCAAGCTCGGGATAGCGGGCGACGAAATCATTGACCAGCGGGGCGATCACGGTTTCGCCGTATGTGGTCGGGGCGGTCAGCTTCAGCTTGCCGCGCGGTAATTGCGTTAACGTGCCGATGGCGCGTTCAGCGTCCTGAAGCCCATCAAGCAATTGACGGCAATGCTGATAATAGACCTGCCCGGCTTCGGTCGCGCTGACCTTGCGCGTGGTGCGGTAAAACAGTTGCACGCCCAACTTTGCCTCGAGTGCTGTGATCTGGCGGCTGACCTGCGCAACTGAAATGCCAAGCTGATTTGCAGCACGAGTAAAGCTTTGGCGTTCCGTCACGGCGACAAATTCGCTGATCCCATCCCATGCATTCATTATTACACCACAGTAAAAGTTATTTACGAAATCACCGGATTATCATGAGTGCAGAAACAAATAAACTGAAGCCATAATTTCAGACATGCCGCCCGCAAAGCGACAAAAAAGCACAAGGAATTCCGCCATGAGCACCGATACCATTACCTGCAAAGCCGCCATTGCCTGGGAAGCAGGCAAACCGTTATCGGTTGAAGAGGTTCAGGTTGCTCCGCCCAAGGCCGGTGAAGTTCGCGTGCGCATCATTGCCACGGGCGTTTGCCATACCGATGCCTTTACCCTTTCGGGCGACGATCCCGAGGGTATTTTCCCGGCCATTCTTGGCCATGAAGGCGGCGGCATTGTTGAATCGATTGGCGAGGGCGTTACCAGCGTTGTGGTTGGCGATCATGTGATCCCGCTTTACACCCCGGAATGTGGCGAGTGCAAATTCTGCAAATCGGGCAAAACCAATCTGTGTCAGAAAATCCGCGCCACACAGGGCAAGGGCCTGATGCCCGATGGCACCACGCGTTTCTCGCAGAATGGCAAGCCGATTTTCCATTACATGGGGTGTTCGACGTTTTCGGAATATACCGTGTTGCCGGAAATCTCGATTGCCAAGGTCAATAAATCCGCCCCGCTCGAAGAAGTTTGCCTGCTTGGTTGCGGGGTCACCACCGGCATGGGGGCCACAGTTAATGCGGCCAGGGTGCAAAAAGGTGACTCCGTGGCCATTTTTGGTCTGGGCGGCATCGGGCTTTCGGCGATTATCGGCGCACAGATGGCCGGGGCCGGGCGCATTCTTGCCATCGATATCAACGAAAAGAAATTCGATCTGGCGACCCAGCTTGGCGCGACCGATTGCATCAACCCCAAGAAATTCGACAAACCCATTCAGGACGTCATTGTTGAAATGACCGATGGCGGTGTTGATTGGAGTTTCGAGTGCATTGGCAATGTCAATTTGATGCGCTCTGCCCTTGAATGTTGCCACAAGGGCTGGGGCGAATCCGTGATTATCGGGGTTGCCGGGGCCGGTCAGGAAATTTCCACCCGCCCGTTCCAACTGGTGACCGGTCGCGTCTGGCGCGGCACCGCCTTTGGCGGGGTCAAGGGCCGTTCCCAATTGCCCGATTATGTTGAACGCTATCTGGCAGGTGAGTTTAAACTATCCGATTTCATCACCCACACCATGAAGCTTGAAGATATCAATGATGCCTTTGACCTGATGCATTCAGGCGAAAGCATTCGTTCGGTTATTCATTACTAAGCCCGGTATTTTTACGAATAACATCCATTATTTCGGTTTAATTCCGAAATAATGGATGAATAGGAGATAAAACATGGGCATTGAAAATTCATCCAGCAACAAGGTCTTTGGCGGCTGGCACAAGCAATACACCCATCGTTCCGATGTTCTGGGCTGCGATATGCGGTTTGCCATTTTCCTGCCGCGTCAGGCCGGAACCGGCAACCGTGTGCCGGTGATGTATTGGTTATCGGGGCTGACCTGCACGGATGAAAACTTCATGCAAAAGGCCGCTGCGTTTCGCACTGCAAGCGAACTTGGCATTGCCATTGTCGCCCCTGATACCAGCCCACGCGGCGATCACGTTCCCGATGATCCCGACGAAGCCTATGATTTTGGCAAGGGGGCAGGGTTTTATGTTAACGCGACACAAGACCCGTGGGCGCGCAATTACCGCATGTATGACTACATCACCAAGGAACTTCCGGCCCTTGTCCGCGATCATTTTCCGATTTCTGATGATACGGTGATTTCCGGCCATTCCATGGGCGGGCATGGCGCGTTGATGATGGCGCTTCGCAATCCCGGCATGTTTAAATCGGTTACCGCTTTTGCCCCGATTGCAAACCCGATCAATTGCCCGTGGGGCCAAAAGGCGCTGGGCAATTATCTGGGCACGGACAAATCAAACTGGAAAGCCTGGGATAGTTCGGAACTGATGAAACTTGCCATCAGTAAAGATAGCCAAACCCCGGCCCTTGTCGATCAGGGCGATGCGGATGGCTTCCTGACCGAACAGCTAAAACCCGATACCCTGTTTGCCGCGGCCAGTCAGGTCAACTATCCGCTGAACCTGCGCATGCATGAAGGCTATGACCATAGCTATTACTTCATCACAAGCTTCATTCAGGACCATCTGCGGTTCCACGCCTGGCATCTTGGCATCGCCTGAGGTCAAGGCATCATACCGAAATCCGCACCCAAGCGGTCTTCAACCCGGCACATGATTTTTATCGGATCGCGTGTCGGGTTTCTTTTTATCCACGCCAAATATCGGGGATTATTCCGGATCAAAGCTTCGTGCTTCAATCGCATCGGCAACGTCATCGGCCATTTTAAGGGTACGTATGATCAACGGCACGATCAGGGCGATGATTGATTTATCAAGCCCCCGCGCGCGCTGGGCATCGCGGATTTCATGACCAACATGAGCAATCACCGGGATAAAGCGCAGCACCATCGAAAACGCCAGACTGACCTTTTCAGGGTTAACCCCAAACCGCGCTAGCGGCATCAGGGCGCGTTCAAGGGCGGCCAGCATATCGGATGTTTTGGTGGTCAGGGTGACAAGCCCGGCAAATAGTACAATACCCGCAAGGCGCAAAATCACCACAAGCCCAGCCTGCCAATCATTGAGCCAAAGCTGCACGACAAAAAACAGGATCAACAGCCAGATCATCGGCTTGATCTGCGCCCAAAGGATCTTGGGGCCAAACCCCGATACCGGGTACAGCGCCAGAACCGTGATCAGCACGCCCCCCAGAACCGGCCAATCGGAAATCAGGAAAACACCAGTGCCCAACGCGATAAGCGCCAGCACCTTAAGCCCGGCTTGCGCGCGATGCAGGGCAGAATGGCCATCGATGTAAAGACCCGCGATCATGCCATCATCTTGCGATATTTCGGAATGGCATTGGCCGGTGTGTCATCAACAGCAATTTTGCCGTTTTCAAACACCAGCACCCGATCATAATCGGCAATCAGATCAAGATCATGCGATACCGTGATCACGGTTTGATCCAGTTCGGCAATCGCGCGTTCAACCCGGTTGCGATTGCGCAGATCAAGCAGCGTCGTTGGTTCATCAAAAATGATATAGCGCGGTGCCATCACCAAAACGCCCGAAATCGCCAAAAGCTGTTTCTGGCCACCGCTTAACAAATGGCTGGGATGGCTGCGATATTCAAAAAGGCCATAGCGCGCAAGGATATCATCAATGCGGCGATCAATTTCGGCTTTGGGAAGTTTCAGCGACTTCAGGCCAAAGGCAAGGTCTTCTTCGACCACCGGATAGACAATCTGATTATCCGGGTTTTGAAAAACAAAACCAACATGACGGCGCAGTTTGCGACCATCATGCGCGGCATCGAAATCATCAATGCGCACAGTTCCCGATGTAGCGGTCTGAAGCCCGTTCAACAGTCGGGCAAAGGTGCTTTTGCCGGATCCATTCGCCCCGATGATGCCGATCCGCTTTTCTGCAAGGGTCACTGAAATATCGTCAAGCACACGACGCTGATCAAATTCGACAGTGACATTTTCAAGCGAGATCATCGGCACCCGGTACAAAGCCTGGACATAAATTCATCAAAAAAGAAGAAGGCGCGACCCAAAGACCGCGCCCCATCAAAACCTAGCGTGACCGGGAAATCAAGGGATAGGAACGCCGCACAGCAAGGCAGACCGCGGTTGCAATCGCAACCTTGATCGCGTCACCAATCAGGAAGGGTGCGGCGCCAACTGTCGCTTGCCAATAACTGATTTCAACCACGACACTGACCCAAAAATTGCCAATCGCATACAAAACAACAATGCCGCCCATCGCAATCGAGAACGCCGCATTAATCACATTCAGCTTATTCCAGAATTTTTCAATCAGCAGGCCAATGACAAAGGCCGCAATGATCCAGCCAATAATAAAGCCACCGGTCGCCCCCAGAATAATGCCAAACCCGCCGCGCCCACCGGACAAAAGCGGCAAGCCCAAAGCCACCAGTGCAACGAATAACAGGATCGATAATCCGCCACGTCGCGCGCCTAAAATCGCCCCGGCCAGCATCGGACCAAGCGACTGTGCGGTCACCGGAACACCGCTAATTGGCAAGGTAATCGGCGGAAACAGGCCAAGTACGGCCATCACAGCAGCAAACAGCGCGATATAGACAATATCTTTGGTACTCATGATCAAAGGCCCCTTGCTTTCCATTCCCCCATCGGTGATGACGCAAACCCTGCCACGTCACCCCGATTGACCGGCCTTGTCGGCCCGGTTCAACCGGCGAAGGGATAGCGCCAAAACCGCCGATGTCCAAGCAAAATGACGCGATGCCCCCTCACGAGAGACACAAGAGTTACCTAATCTTCTTTTACTTTCAGATGCTTATCGCAACTTGGGGCAGGACCGTCTTCGACGAATGATTTAAGCCGCATCAAGGCCCCATCCCAACGACCGGCAACATGATCAAGCCATGCCCGGGCAAGGGCTAATCGATCTGGGCAAAATACATATCGGCTTTCACGGCCAATCCGATGGCTTTCGATCAAACCGGCATTTTCAAGAACACGCAGGTGCTTTGTCACCGCCTGACGGGTCATATCGGCATCGTCGGACAAGACCGCGATGGATCGCGCCTGCCCGTCTGACAGGCGGTCAAAGATCGCCAAACGGGTCGGATCACCAAGGGCGGCAAAGATATCGGCAAATTCCGTATCGCCACCTGCCCCGGAAATATGATTTTCAGTTTTCGACATATTTTTTGATATTTTCCAGTTGGAATGCCCAACCCTTTGTATTGGCCGCAAGCGCATCTGCAATACGCTGTGCCGGCAGCTTATCAAAGCCGGTTTCACGTACAGTCACCCGGGTAACGCCGGCTTCTTCTTCAAGCCAGAATTCAACAAGCGTTTCGGGTTCTTTGCTATAATCCTGTTTGGGATCAATCGCATATGGATGCCATGTATAAGCGAAATAGCCCGGCTCCTCCATCGCCTTGATGGTCGATTGCCATTTTACGGCCTCGCACATCGTTATATCCCCAGTTGATGTTTCCCCAACCGTAAACGAGCCATCAATCCGCGCACCAAACCAAGTGCCAAATTCACGATGATCGGTCAATGCCCGCCACACACGGGTGCGCGGGGCTTTGATCTCAATCTTCTTTTCGATGCTATTTGTCATTTCGCAACCTCCTGGTTGCATTTAATCTGACAGATAACCTCTCAATACGCAACTAAAAAGTTGCATGTTTTAATATTTGCCGCAGACACACAAACGCCCGACCCTTTACAGGCCGGGCGTTGTGAGCTCCCGTCTTCCGTCTATGGCGTCCTTACCCCCCGGTCAGGACGCAGCGGATTGGCGGAGCCCCCCTGTCTCGATGATGAAGTTTTTCACCTCTTCAAGGCCGTCCATGGCCTTAAGGTTGGAGAACAAAAAGGGTCGCATCCCACGCATTTTTTTGGCATCGCGGTCCATAACCCCCAAATCAGCCCCGACCAACGGCGCCAAATCGGTTTTATTGATCACCAGCAAATCAGATCGGGTAATGCCCGGGCCACCTTTGCGCGGAATTTTATCCCCGGCCGAGACATCAATCACATAGATGGTGATATCGGCCAGTTCCGGGGAAAATGTCGCCGACAGGTTATCACCACCCGATTCAATAAAGATCACCTCAAGCCCCGGATGCTTGGCCGTCATATCCTCGACCGCGGCAAGGTTGATCGAGGCGTCTTCGCGGATCGCGGTATGCGGACAGCCGCCGGTTTCGACACCGGCAATGCGATCCGCATCCAGCGCGCCCGAACGGGTCATAAACTCGGCGTCCTCGCGGGTGTAAATATCATTGGTGATGGCGGCGATATTAAACTCGTCACGCATCGCCTTGCACAGGCGCTCCAACAACGCGGTTTTGCCCGACCCGACCGGGCCACCGATACCGATACGCAGGGGTGAAGTCATGATCTAAACAGCCTTGTATATTGGGTTTCGTGTTTCATCGACGTCCAGTCAACCATCGGTGCGCAAGCCCCCAGATCAACCAAGCCCGTCTTCATCGCGGTTTCAACGGCACTTGCCACCGCTTTATCCAATGATGCCAACGTGCGCACACCATCGGTCTGGCCCAAGGGCACCAGACGCACCGCACTTGAGACCAGATTGGCCGCCATCGCATGCAAAAACGCGGTCAGAGCATCGCGTAACGGCACATCGGCCTCGGCGGCGGCAATACCCACCGCCACCGGATAGGATGGCAGACGATCATCGGCGCGCATTTTATCGGCCCAGCGCACCAGCATTCCGTCGCCCCAGACCTTTTGTACGGTCGAGACAAAGGCACGGCCCTGTGCCGTTGCCTCCAACGCCATTTCAGACGTGCCACGCCAGCAATCGGCCTCGATACCAATGCCAAACAGCGCGTCTTCACCACCACGCCCCGCATCGCGCGCCACACGCCATGCGGCACAAAACAGCACCGCATCAATCCGCCCCGCACCAAATTCCAAAACGCCTTCGATCCATGTTGTCAGGGTGGCACTACTGGTGATCCGGCCATCCTCGACCGCGTATTCGACGCCGTGGGAATAGCTATAAGAACCGACCGGGAAGGACGGACTAAGCCATGTCATCAACCGCATCAGGCCGCCGGACGTCAAATGACCCGGATTATGGGATGGGGCATCAATGGTCATGCGGTTCTCCGGCCGCGTGGGCGTGCGGGTGGGAATGATCGTGGTCGTGATCATGGTCGGGGCCATGACCCTGATCCGCGAAATGGTCATTGCCATGACTGTGCCCATGCCCGCCACCAAGGCCGTGATAGGCCCCGTTCAACGGGTCAAACGGCGCGATTTCAGCATCGACCGCCCCGCCCAGCCCGATCACCATATCGCGCAACACATGATCATCAATAATCCGCAGACGACCATCATCAAGAACCTGTAACGGCGTATGACGATTGCCGATATGCCATGCCATTTTTGCCGTGGCGATCGGCCCGGAACAGGTGATGGTCAGGACGTTTTCATCCGCCGCACGCACAACAATCACCCCGCCATCGACCAGTCGCAACCGATCCCCGTCGCCCAGCCGCACCGCATGCGCCAGATCAAGCAAAAAGGCATCCCCCGCATCATCGAACAGGCGAATACGGCGGCGATGCCGATCCGCAAAGGCCAGTGTGACCGTGCCGCGCACTTCGGACGTGTCGGACTGACTAACCGGAATATGTTCAAACGCACGACGCATGATAATGGCCCCTAGAACAGGAAGTAACGCTGCGCCATCGGCACGCGATCGACCGGCTGACAGGTCAGAAGTTCGCCATCGGCGCGCACCTGATAGGTTTCCGGATCAACTTCCATTTTTGGCAGGGCATCGTTCAGCTTCATGTCCTTTTTGCCGATATTACGCGTGTTTGACACAGCCAAAAGTTCCTTTGCCAGACCGAACTCGGCGGCAATCCCTTCATCAATCCCAGCTTGGGACACGAACGAGAAACTTGATTTCGCAAGGGCGGAACCAAAGGCCCCAAACATCGGGCGATAATGCACCGGTTGCGGGGTCGGGATCGAGGCATTCGGATCGCCCATCGCCGCCCCGATGATCATGCCGGCCTTAATGATCATGTCGGGTTTAACCCCAAAGAACATCGGTTTCCACACCACAATATCGGCGATTTTGCCAACTTCGATCGAACCGACATAAGATCCGATCCCCTGTGCAATCGCCGGGTTGATGGTGTATTTTGCAACGTATCGTTTGGCACGGAAATTATCATTGCCCGGCCCGTCTTCCGACAGGTTGCCACGCTGCTTTTTCATCTTGTCCGCCGTCTGCCAGGTCCGCGCAATCACCTCGCCGACCCGGCCCATCGCCTGACTGTCCGATGAAATAATCGAAAACGCGCCAAGGTCATGCAAAATATCCTCGGCCGCGATGGTTTCGCGCCGGATGCGGCTTTCGGCAAAGGCGACGTCTTCGGGGATTTTCGGATCAAGGTGATGACAGACCATCAACATATCAAGATGTTCGTCAATAGTATTGACCGTGAAGGGGCGCGTCGGATTGGTCGAACTTGGCAGGACATTGGCCTCGCCACACAACTTGATAATATCGGGCGCATGGCCACCACCGGCCCCTTCGGTGTGGAAGGTATGGATGGTGCGACCCTTGAACGATGCGCGGGTATGCTCGACAAAGCCGCTTTCGTTCAGCGTATCGGTATGGATCATCACCTGCACGTCAAGATCATCGGCAACCGACAGGCAATTATCAATCGCCGCCGGGGTCGTGCCCCAGTCTTCATGCAGTTTCAGGCCACAAACACCGGCCTTGACCTGTTCGATCAACGATCCCGGCAAGGTCGCGTTACCCTTGCCAAAGAAACCGATATTCATCGGCAGGCCGTCGGCGGCCTGCAACATGCGCGCAATATGCCAGGGGCCGGGTGTGCAGGTGGTGGCATTGGTTCCTGCCGCCGGACCGGTACCCCCACCCAGCATGGTGGTCACGCCGGAATACAGCGCATCTTCAACTTGCTGCGGGCAAATCCAATGGATATGGGCATCAATGCCGCCTGCGGTGATAATATTGCCTTCACCGGCAATCACTTCGGTCCCCGGACCGATAATGATATCGACACCGGGCTGGATATCGGGATTTCCGGCCTTGCCGATCCCGGCGATACGGCCATCACGAATACCGATATCGGCCTTGATGATGCCGGTATAATCAAGGATCAGTGCATTGGTGATGACAGTATCAACCGCGCCCTCGGCCCGTGTTGCCTGCGACTGGCCCATGCCATCGCGGATCACCTTGCCACCGCCAAATTTGACTTCTTCACCAAGCGTTGTGAAATCTTTTTCGACCTCGATCAAAAGATCGGTATCGGCAAGACGCACACGGTCGCCAACAGTCGGGCCAAACATCGCGGCATAGGCGGAACGATCAATTTCATAAGCCATTTTTACGCTCCCAGCTTGCCGTTGATTTTACCGTTAAAACCATAGACCACACCCGATCCGGCATATTTCACCAGATTGACTTCGCGGGTTTGCCCCGGTTCAAACCGCACCGCTGTTCCCGCCGGGATATCCAGACGGAAACCACGCGCAGCATCGCGATCAAAATCAAGGCCCGGATTGGTTTCATAGAAATGATAATGCGATCCGACCTGCACCGGACGATCCCCGGTATTGGCAACGGTCAGCTTTTTGGTTTCCCGTCCTTCATTAAGGATCAGGCTGCCTTCTTTGGTAATGACTTCACCTGGAATCATGGCCTGTCTCCTTAACGAATGGGTTCGTGAACGGTCACAAGTTTGGTGCCGTCGGGAAAAGTTGCCTCGACCTGAATGTCGTGGATCATTTCGGCAATGCCATCCATCACCTGATCACGTGTGATCACACTCGCCCCGTCGCGCATCAGATCAGCAACAGATTTGCCGTCGCGCGCGCCTTCGACCACAAAATCCGTGATCAGGGCAATGGCTTCGGGATGGTTCAATTTCACGCCGCGTTCAAGGCGACGTCGCGCCACCATGGCCGCCATTGAAACCAGCAACTTGTCTTTTTCGCGTGGCGTCAAATTCATGCCGTTCTCCTATATTTCCCAAAGGCGCGGCAAGCGCGCCGGAAGTCCCTGTGTTTCATGGCGAAATTGTTTCCACCATGCGCCGTAAACCCGGCGTAATTTCATCGGATCACGCGCCATGAACCGCGTGATCACAATTCCCTTCATCGCGGTCGCGGCACATAACACATCGTTTTTTGCCAAACCATCGGATGCGCTGCGCAAACAATCGCGCGCGATATCAAGTTTGTCTTCAGCACCTTGGCCAACCAAAATCGCGGTCGCCGTGGCGCGCGCCCCGTCAAAAGCCGCCGGATGATCAAGCATGCGCAAAACATCACCTTCAAGATGCAGCGCATCGCGCCAAACCGGGCGCCCGTCAATCGCCACATCCCATGCATCGCGTGCCAAACCGGTGGTAAAGACTTCGCCGCGTGCCAATCGGCCAAACACCATGATTTCACCGGCCAGAACTTGGCCGGAACCGGCAACCGAAACCGTTGTTTTGCGCTTTAACCGTGCCTGATCAAACAGGATGGTTTCATGGGGCAACCATTCCAGCCAGCCGTTATCTTCGGCGACCAAATCAACCGACATGACGCAATCAGGCCCGGCGGAACGATAAATTTTCTCGGCGGCCTGCGCGGTAAACAATGCGGATGCCCCATCTTTGACCCGACCTTCGAAGGCCAGATGATCGCCGCCAACCATGCCGCCCGATGTCGTCACCAAAACCGCCGTTGCCAAATCGCCCGGCACCGGGCGCGGGAACAGGATTTTCATCGGATCGCGGTAATAAAGATGATCAAGTGCGGCCATGCCCGCCTGATGGGCAGGCCCCGTCCCCGGTTTAAACGCGACCTCTGCCCGGCCATCGGTGACAATCGGGTTCAAAACATCTGAGATTTGCATATCCGCGTTCAATTCGCTGCGGACCGGGTTTTCGAATTTGCGAAGCTGCACAAAGTCACCTGAATTTTACGGTCGCGCAACCGGCCATAACGTGGTCTGACCGGCTGGCCCATCGGCAAACACAGCAAGATGCGGGCCAAACCAAACCGCCCACAAACCCGCCATTTACGGCTTATCGCCAGTGTTACCCATGCGCAAAATTTTGGCAAATGCTGATCAAACAGTCAGATAAGACCGGACCTTTTCACGGTCCAGTGCATTCTTGGAACCCGATAATACCACCTCGCCGCGTTCCAGCACGATGATTTCATCGGCCAGTTCATGGGCAAAATCAAAATACTGTTCGACCAAAAGGATCGCCATATCACCGCGATCCGCCAATTGTTTGATCACGCGCTGGATGCCCTTGATGATCGATGGCTGAATGCCTTCGGTCGGTTCGTCCAACACCAAAAGGCGCGGGCGCGTTACCAGCGCCCGACCAATGGCAAGTTGCTGTTGCTGTCCGCCCGAAAGATCCCCACCGCGACGGCCCAGCATGTCGCGCAGGACCGGAAACAGGTCAAAAATCTCGTCGGGGATATGACGAAGCACCCGCGGCAAGGCGGCAAACCCGGTTTCAAGATTTTCCTTAACAGTCAAAAGCGGGAAAATCTCGCGGCCTTGGGGGACAATTGCAATGCCCGATGCGGATCGACGCCAGGCCGGGTCGCGCGAAATATCCTTGCCTTCCCAGGTGATATTGCCATCGGCAATCGGATGTTGCCCGACAACGGCCCGCATCAGCGATGTTTTGCCGACACCATTGCGGCCCAGCACGGCTGTGACCTTGCCGGTTTCCGCACTCAGCGACACTTTGCGCAATGCATGCGACGCACCGTAAAACAGATCAATATTGGCGACTTCCAGCATGATTAACGCCCCAAATAGACTTCGATAACCCGAGGGTCTTTCTGAACATGGTCAAGGCGGCCTTCGGCCAGAACCGATCCTTCGTGCAGCACAGTCACCTTGCAATCAAGATCACGGACAAATTCCATGTCATGTTCAACCACAACAACCGACCGATCGATTGCAATGGATCGCAGCAATTTGGCCGTCTGTTCGGTTTCGGAATCTGTCATGCCCGCAACGGGTTCATCGACCAGCAGTAATTCGGGTTCCTGCATCAGCAACATTCCGATTTCAAGCCACTGTTTCTGTCCGTGTGACAGGTTCGCCGCCGTTTCATCGCGCTTGTCGACCAACATGATGGTTTCAAGCGTCTGTTCGATACGCAGTTTTTCGGCATTACCCAGCCGATGGAACAATGCCTGAAACACGCCACGCCCACCCGAACAGGCCAGCAACAGATTGTCAAACACCGTATGGCTTTCAAACACGGTGGGTTTCTGGAATTTGCGACCGATACCCAGATTGGCAATTTCGGCCTCGTCCAGTTTGGTCAGATCAACATCGCTTCGAAACAGGACATCGCCCGTATCGGGCCGGGTTTTACCGGTGATGATATCCATCATCGTCGTCTTGCCCGCCCCGTTCGGGCCAATAATGGCGCGAAGTTCGCCCGGCTCGACATAAAATGACAGGCTGTTTAACGCCCGAAACCCGTCAAAGGTAACCGAAACGCCATCAACATAAAGGATGGTATTGGCACGCGCTTCCTTGCGTTCGGCCTGTTCGATCTTGATTTCAGCGGCTTCGCTCATGCCTTACCTCCCTGATTTGCGCGTCCGTTTGAAATACGTTTGCGTAAACCGGCCAGAACCGATTGCCGATCCGGCGATCCAAATGCCGGAACCGCACCGATCACGCCCTTGGGCAACAGAAGCGTCACGGCGATGAACAACCCGCCGAGGAAGAACAGCCAGAATTCAGGCATCACACCGGTAAAGAAGGTTTTGGCATAATTGACGATGAAAGCGCCCAGAACCGCGCCATACAACGTGCCCCGCCCGCCAACAGCAACCCAGATGACGATTTCAATCGACAGCGCCGGGGCAAATTCGCCGGGATTAATGATGCCGACCTGCGGCACATAAAGCGATCCGGCAATCCCGGCCATAACGGCCGAAACGGTGAAGACGAACAGCTTGTAATATTCAACGCGATAACCAGTAAACCGAACCCGGCTTTCAGCATCACGGATGGCAATCAAAACCTTGCCCAGACGGGAATTGGTGATACAGCGCGCAAGGATATAACAAATACCCAGCATCACCGCCGACGCCACAAACAGGCTTGCCCGCGTGCTATCGGACTGCAACGAAAAGCCCAGTAAATCCTTGAAATCGGTCAGGCCGTTATTGCCACCAAATCCCATATCATTGCGGAAAAACGCCAGCAAAAGCGCATAGGTCATCGCCTGGGTAATGATCGACAGATACACTCCCGTCACCCGCGACCGGAACGCAAGGAAGCCAAACACAAAGGCCAGAAGCCCCGGCACAAACATCGCCATCACAATGGCAAACCAGAACATGTCAAAACCAAACCAGTACCAAGGCAATTCTGTCCAGTTCAGGAACACCATGAAATCAGGCAGTTCCGGGTTGCCATAAACGCCCCGATCTCCGATCTGGCGCATCAGATACATGCCCATGGCATAACCGCCGAGTGCGAAAAACGCCCCGTGACCCAAACTTAAAATCCCGCAGAAACCCCAGATCAGATCAACAGAAAGTGCAAGCAACGCATAACAAAGATATTTGCCCAGCAAACTCATCATCCAGGTCGGCACATGCAAGGCCGAACCTTCGGGCACAATCAGATTTCCAACCGGAATCAGGATTGAAGCCGCAATCAGGATCGACAGCAAGATCATCCCGCCACGATCACGCAACAACCATCCGATCACCGGTGTCATTTGATATTTCTGGCGATAGTCGGTCATCGATCAGGCCTCCACCGCACGACCCTTAAGGGCAAACAGCCCCTTGGGTCGTTTCTGGATAAACAGGATCAGCGCAATCAGGACAAAGATTTTCGCAAGCACCGCCCCGGCAACCGGTTCAAGGAACTTGTTCACAATGCCAAGACTGAACGCGCCAAGAACCGTGCCCCAAAGGTTGCCAACCCCGCCAAACACCACGACCATAAAACTGTCGATGATATAGGTCTGGCCAAGGTTCGGACTGACATTTGAAATCTGGCTCAGCGCAACACCGGCAATCCCGGCAATCCCCGATCCCAACCCGAATGTCAGCGCATCAACATAACCGGTACGAATGCCGACCGATCCGGCCATGCGCCGGTTCTGGGTGACGGCGCGCATCTGAAGACCAAAGGCGGTATAGCGCAGCACAATCGCAATCCCGCCAACCACAATCAGACTAAACAGGATGATCCACAGCCGGTTGTATGTCAGGACCAGACCGTTTGAAAGCTCAAGCGCGCCACTCATGAAATCAGGTGCCATAACTTGCTGGTTGGTCGCACCAAAAAGGCTGCGGATGGCTTGCTGCAAGACAAGACTGACGCCCCATGTCGCCAAAAGTGTTTCAAGCGGGCGACCATACAGGAAACGGATCACACAACGTTCGATCACAATCCCGACCAGACCGGCCACCACAAAGGCCGCAGGCACGGCAATCATTAACGACCAGGGCGAACCCGACGGAAAGATCGATGCAAAAACCTGCTGCACGACAAAGGTGGTATAGGCCCCGATCATGATCATTTCGCCGTGCGCCATATTGATCACGCCCATCACACCAAAGGTGATGGCAAGACCAACAGCAGCCAGCAACAGCACCGACCCCAGACTGATGCCACGATAAACATCGCCCAGCGTCTGCCACATCGACAGGCGTCCTTCGACGGATTTAAGGGCACCTTTGGCCGCGGCGATAACTTCGGGCTCATATCCTTCGGCCTCGGCACTGGCGACGAATTGCGACAAAACAGCCCGGATTTGCGGCGTGGTTTCGCTGGCCAGCACATCAATCGCGGCCATGCGTTGTTTGGGGGTTTCACCGGCCGCCAGCGCCATGGTCGCCTGCGCCAATTCCATACGCGCCAAAAGGGTCGGGTCTTCTTCGCGTTCAATCGCGCGATCAAGCAACGGCAACATCGACGGATCCCGCGCATCCATCACCTGTTCGACCGCTGCGGTACGCACCACGATATCTTTGCTAAACAGGTTAAGGGCCGCCAACGCATCGCGCAGCGCCCCGCGCAACCGGTTGTTGACCTTGATCTTGCTCAGTTCCTTGGAACTGCTTTCACCAACAATTTCGCCACTGACGATGTCGATATGGCTCCAGACCTTGCCCTTTTTTGCGCCGATGACGACATGCTCGTCGCTGTCACGCACAAACAGATTGCCTTCAAGCATGGCATTCAGGATCGGCGCGACACGCGGATCACCGTCTGCGGCCATGGCATCGATGGCCTTGATCTTTTTGGTCGCACTTTTAACGTTCAGCTTTTCGGTCACATTGCGCAGTTCTTCGTCGCTAAAAGCATGTGCCGGATGGGGCATCGTGGTCGCAATAACCGCACAAATCGCACAGACAGCGATCAATCCCGGTACGGAAATGCGCCAGACAAAACGGGGCCGAACTGCCGTCAGGACAGCGGTCATGACAATGCGCATGGTCACCAAGCCTTTGAAAATCAGATGTCGGAAAAATCTTAAACAACGGCCGCCCGATCAGAGGCACCAAACACAGGTCGCGGTCTGCGGCTCATAGATCGGGTTTTGTCGGAAGCGACGAAAAACGGGTCGGCCGCAAAAGGCAGCCGACCCGTCCAATTCCGATCAGTACATCGGTTTTTCACAGTTGCCGCAGACCCAAGGATAGGTCCAGTCAGCGGTCAGTTTGGCACTTTCGGGCAGGAAGTCCGACCATGCATCGCCAACGACGGTGCCTTCGGTTTCCCAAACAGTGTCGAACTGGCCATCATCCTGTACTTCGCCGATCAGAACCGGCTTGGACAGATGGTGGTTGGTATTCATAACAGCCGTACCACCGGTCAGATTGGCAACCTTCTGGCCATACATGGCCTGACGGACGGCATCCACATCGGTGGTGCCTGCCTGCTCAACAGCCTGTTTCCACATGCTGAAACCAATATAGGTTGCTTCCATCGGATCGTTGGTCACGCGCGCATCATCACCGATAAAGGCATGCCATTTTTTAATGAAGGCAGCATTCGCATCGGATTCAACCGACTGGAAATAGTTCCATGCAGCCAGATGACCAACCAGCGGCTTGGTATCGATACCGGCCAGTTCTTCTTCACCGACCGAGAACGCAACAACCGGAATGTCTTCGGCCTTGATGCCCTGATTGGCGAGTTCTTTATAGAACGGCACGTTGGCATCACCGTTAATGGTCGAAACCACAGCGGTTTTCTTGCCCGTCGAGGCGAATGCTTTCACATCGGCAACAATCGATTGCCAATCGGAATGACCGAACGGGGTGTAGTTCTCCATGATATCGGCATCGGAGATACCCTTGCCGTTCAGATAGGAACGCAGGATTTTGTTGGTCGTACGCGGATAAACATAATCCGTGCCCAAAAGAACGATACGCTCGGCAGCACCGCCATCCTCGCTCATGAGGTAATCAACAGCCGGAATAGCCTGCTGGTTCGGCGCGGCACCGGTATAGAACACATTGCGCGAGCTTTCTTCGCCTTCATACTGAACCGGATAGAACAGCATGCTGTTCAGTTCTTCGAAGACCGGCAGAACCGATTTGCGCGAAACCGAGGTCCAGCAACCGAAAACTACATCAACCTTGTCTTTTTCGATCAGTTCACGGGCTTTTTCAGCAAAAAGCGGCCAATCGGATGCCGGATCGACAACCACGGCCTCGACCTGTTTCCCCAACAGGCCGCCATTTTTATTCAGATCATCGACCAGCATCAGGACCGTGTCCTTCAGCGTGGTTTCCGAAATTGCCATCGTCCCAGAGAGAGAGTGCAGAACGCCGACTTTAATCGTATCTGCGGCCTGGGCTGTTGACAGGGTCATAGCCGACCATGCCAAGGCCCCTGCGCCCATAAGCGCCTGAAGCTTCTTATTCATTCTATTGCCTCCACTGCGAGTTTATTGCACCGCAGTGTTGCTTGCTAGAACCGTGCCAATTTCCGAATAAAATGCTGTAACACCGGAAATCGAGGCGACTCAACGCAATATCCATCTATTCAACAGCCATAAAATGGAAAATCTTTGCGTGGAACGCGCATTTGATGGCTATTTTTCGATCATTAATTATATTTTGATTATTTTTTAACCACATTGACCCCGGGCTTTTCAACGCCTATTTCAAAGGCGGAAGTTTCGTCTTTGACTGCGGTTATTGCACCACAATGCCCGGGGGCCGAAGCATCCCGCCCCGCCGGTTCGCCGGTGGGGTGTTTTATTTAAGGACGCGTATTATTCGGCAGCACGCTGAACAAGATCATCCGACAAGATACCAACAACGCTGCGAATTTGATCGCGCAACCACATGCCACCCGCATCACAATCGACCCGCATCGGCCAGTTCATCGATATCGGTGGAAATTGCATATCAAACGGCATGGCCCTGATCTCAAGCCCAAATAGCGGCGCATATTGGCGGGCAATCCGGCAGGGCACAGTGGCAATCAGCGGCGCATGACGAGCTGCCGCCAGAAGCGGCATGAAATCGGGGGCCGCCACAACGATATCAAGTTCGATCCCCATGCCCTCCAGCGCAACACCGACGCAACCCGCAACATTTTCAGTCTGCGACAAAACGGCATGGCGGGCATTAAGATAGTCATCGCGCGTCATCGCCCCGGGCTTGTCAATCAGCATCGGGTTAAAGCAACATGTTACCTCGGTCTCAAAAAGAATCTCGCCGCGATAGCGTGACTGCAAAAGATCCTTGCACCCCACGGCCAAATCAATCTCCCCGACATCCATCATCGTATCGACGGTATCAACGGTGATGGAACGGCTTAGCAGTTTAATTCCCGGCGCTTCGTTTTGCAGACGCTTCATCAATTCGGGCAGCAAAACCATTTCCATTTCGTCGGTCAAACCAACGCGAAAGACGCGGACTTCGGTCGCGGGATCAAAAACATCGCAGGCCTTAAGCGCACTTTGCGCCTGAGCAAGGGCCGCACGCACCGGCCCGGCAAGGGCGCGCGCCTTTGCCGTCGGCTGCATTTTCTGACCAACACGGACGAAAAGATCATCCTGCAACAGCATCCGCAGCGTTGATAAATTATGACTCATTGCCGACTGACCGATGCGAAGCTTTGCCGCAGATTTGGTAACACTCAACTCTTGCATCATTGCGTCAAACGCAATCATGAGATTGAGATCGAAAGATCGTAAATTGAAATGATCAATATTATCCATGACTGGCATCGATTTGATTGCTGACTGATCTGAATATAGCTTTTCCCTATCAGGTTACAAGCCGCCGGTTCACATCCGGCCATTTGATCCAGGAGAACATTCCAATGCTGTCACGCAGAGATATGCTTAAAGGTTCACTTGCGGCCGCAGCCATCGGAGCGACGGCAAGCACCGTTTTCGTTCCATTGCACGCAAACGCCAAGGCCCCGCTGACCGGCACCCAAGTGCCGGGCTATTACCGCTTGATAGTCGGCGATGTCGAAATCACCGCTCTTTCAGACGGCACCGGTCAGTTTCCGCTTGCCGATTTATACCTGAACACCAGCCACGAACATGCCCGCACGGCCCTTGCCAATGCGTTTCAGGGCACGCCGACATTCACATCGGTTAACGCCTATCTTTTGAACTTCGGGGATCGTCTGGTGCTGCTTGATGCCGGAAGCGGCGATTTTCTGGGTCCGCAACTGGGCAAACTTCCGGCCAATATCCGGGCATCGGGTTACAAACCGGAACAGATCGACGACATCGTTCTGACCCATATCCACACAGATCATTCGGGTGGATTGATCCTGAACGGCAAGGCGATCTATCCGAATGCAATGGTGCACGCACCCAAGCGGGAAGTGGATTACTGGCTTGACCCTGCCAACAAGGAAACAGCCGCCGAAGGCAATAAAAAATATTTCGACGAGGCCGCTTTAGCAACCAGCCCCTATATTGATGCTGATCGTTTCAAGACATTTGACGACAATACATCCCCGTTGCCCGGTCTAATCAATTCCACCCTGCGCCCCGGTCACACGCCGGGCCACAGTGCATTATGGTTCGAAAGCAAGGGCGAAAAATTCGTTCACTGGGGCGACATCACCCACGGGGATGTCATTCAGTTCGACGAACCGGGCGTTTCGATTGTCTTTGACGTCGATCCCGACATGGCAATCATCACCCGCGAGGCGGCCTTTGCCGAAGCCGTTGCCGAAAAATATCTGGTGGCCGGGGCCCACATCGCCTTTCCGGGGATCGGTCATGTCCGCGAAGACAGCACCCTGTATGACTGGGTGCCGATGAACTATCGCGCTGATGTCTGATCTCGTCTGATCTCGTTTCCGCCAATTTCGTATTTCAGATATCACACAACATAGGGCGGCCTGCATCGCGCAGACCGCCCTATGTTTTAATCGCTCAAAACCAAATTATTCCGGCATGCCTTTACGAATCCAATGGCCAAGCTCGGCACGTTCATCTTCGGTCATTTCGGTCATATTGCCCAATGGCATGGCGCGCCCGATGATCGCTTGGGCCAGAATGCGCTGAGCATTGGCTTCGATTTGGGCCAGATCATCAAACATCACCCCCATCGGCGCCTCGTCAAATCCTTCATCGGTGGGATTGGCGGAATGACATGCTGTGCAGCGGGTCTGGATAATCGCCTGCGCATGATTTGCTGTGATCACATCTTGATCTGCCATTTTCGCGGCATTCGGATCATAGGATGCAAACATCGCCAAAATAGCCATACCAATCGCGGCGGCAGGCAATTGCCATGCAATCGCTTTGCCGGTGCCGCCTGCATTGCGCGTATTAAAGAAATGACGCACCAAACCGCCGATGATCAGGATCAACCCGACAATCAGCCATGACTGATCATGGGAAAACAGCATCGAATAATGATTGCTGATCATCATCAACAAAACGGGAAGTGTCAGATAATTGTTGTGGGTCGACCGCTGTTTGGCCTGAAGCCCCAATGCCGGATCGGGCGTTTCACCGGCCATAAGGCTGGCAACGACCTTTTTCTGGTTTGGAATGATGATGCGAAACACATTGGCTGCCATGATGGTGCCCAGCATCGCCCCGACATGAATAAACGCACCCCGGCCGCTAAACACATGGGTAAATCCATAGGCAGCAACCATCGCAAGGATGAAGACACCAACCGCCAGCTTGCCCGTGCTTTGGCCAATCGGGCTTTTGCACATCAGATCATAAATCACCCAGCCAGCAAACAAACTGGCCAGCCCGATCAGGATCGCATCCCATTTACCAAGCGCCATCACGCTGGGATCAATCAAATAGCTTTCGGCACTCCAGTAATACATCGTCACCAAAAGCGCGAAACCGGTCAGCCAGGTGAAATAGGCCTCGTATTTAAACCAGTGCAGATCGTCCGGCATGGATTTGGGCGCAACCATCCATTTATTGACATGATAAAACCCGCCGCCATGAACCATCCATGCTTCGCCATAAACGCCTTCATCCATGCCTGGGCGCTTGCGAAGCGACAAGTCCAGCCAGACGAAGTAAAAGGACGAACCGATCCAGGCAATACCGGTAATCAAATGCGCCCAGCGCAGGATCAGATTGATCCAGTCCTGAAACAGTATATCCACCCTTTGAAACCTCCGTCTTGCAAGGCGTGCACTCTCTCACGTGCCCTGCCATCCCCTTTGCCGGCTCCACCGCCGATTGGCCGACGAAATCCGGAATTATTCCAATCAGAGTCCTAACATAGCGCACCGGGCGGCTCTATTATTAACCACCCGAGCATAATCGAAATGACTTTCAAGTTATTTTTTAAAATGCCACAGTAGCCGCCGATAATTTGAAGAATTCTGAATCCCAAAAACAAGAACGTCCTATCAGGAGCATACAGCCCCATGTCCGACTTTGAGGACATCCAGATTTTTGTCCGCGTCGCCGAACTTGGCAATCTGTCTGCTGCCGGGCGCGAATTGCGTCATTCGGCCGCTGTAGTGTCAAACCGCATTGCGCGCCTTGAAGAACGACTGGGCGTTCGGCTTTTGAACCGCACCACGCGCCGGGTTAGCCTGACGACCGAGGGCGATGTTTATTATCGCCACTGCCTGCGCATTCTGGCCGAAATGCAAGAAGCCGAAAACGCCATCGCCAATCAGAAAAACACCACGCGTGGCCCGGTAACGCTGACCTGCCCGGTGGCGTTTGGCAACAAATATGTCGCGCCAATTATTCCGAAATTCGTTAAAAAGAACCCGGATGTGCAAATTCGGCTGCATTTATCGGATCGGTTGCTGGACCTTTTGCAGGACAAAGTCGATCTGGCGATCCGCATCGCCGAGCTTAAGGAAAGCTCGCTGATCGTGCGCAAGCTTGCGGCCAACAAACGCATGCTTGTCGCCAGCCCGGCCTATCTGAAACGTCAAGGCACGCCCAAAGCACCGGGTGATTTGCTGCATCACAATTGCCTGCTGTTACGCTTTCCCGGATCGCAGCAATATCAATGGACGCTAAACGGGGCCAAGGAAGAAGGTGCTGTGACCCTTTCGGTGTCGGGATCGATGGATTCCGACAATGGCGAAGTCCTGACCCGCTGGTGCCTTGACGGGCACGGCATTGCCCTTAAATCGCACTGGGAAGTCGGGGAATATGTTCGAAATGGCCAGCTACAAGTCGTCCTGCCCGACTATACGCCGCCATCGCATGCGGTTTACGCGCTTTATCCCGAAAACCGGTATCTTCCAACCCGCATGCGCGCATTCGTCGATTTTCTGGTATCGGAATTTGGCGGCACGCCGCCTTGGGACAAAGTCTAAAAGCTAAAGACTTGGAGGCAATCATAATCCTCATACAAAATATACGCCCTCAAATCTCCGGGTGATTTATTTGTATTACTTTTTAGCTTCATCCAGATAACCACCCAGCACAGCGGCCACATTCAACCCGATCACGTCATGGGCGTAACCGCCTTCCATAACAAATACAGTTTTCAACCCCAGACGTCCGATCATCTGACCAACGCGGTTGAAATCATCGGTTTGCAGTTTGAAATCACACAGCGTTTCGGCCTCGTGGGCATCAACGCCAAGGGCGATGACCAAGGCATCGGGTTGCCATGTGACGATTTTCTGCATCGCCTTGGCAAAACCCAATCCCCAGCGATCAAAATTCGATCCGCCGGGCAGCGGTATGTTCAGGTTTGCACCTTGTCCGTCCAAGCGCCCGGTTTCATTTTCATAGCCCATGAAAAACGGGAATTGATGTTTGGGATCGGCATGAATCGATACCGTCAAAACATCGGCGCGGACATAGAAAATATCCTGTGTGCCGTTGCCGTGATGATAGTCGACATCAAGGATTGCGACCTTTTTCGCCCCCTTGGTAATCATTTGCTGAGCGGCAATCGCCGAGTTGTTCAGGAAACAATAACCGCCATACCGATTGGCATGGGCATGATGGCCGGGCGGACGTGTCAGGGCAAAGGATGCCTCGCCATCATTCCAAACCGCATCCGCGGCCGAAACAACGGTTTGCGCCCCCCAATAGGCTGCCTTCCAAGTACCCGCCGTGATCGGGGTATCGGATGAAATAGCATATTGCCCCAGCCGTGCACTGATATGCGCCGGATGACCACCGGAAAAACCCGCCGTTGGCCAGACATAGGGAAAGGCATCATGCTTGTTCCCCGCAGCTGACCAATCCGCCCAAGCCTTTTCCAGAAAGGCCAGATAATCCGCATCATGAATGGCGGCAATTGGTGCCATGCCATGATCGATCGGGTCAACCAGTTGTGCCTGAACCGCATGGGCCACCGCATCGCGAATAATCGCCATACGGCGCGAATTTTCAAAACATGGAATAAGCCGACCATGGTGCATTTCGCCATTTCCCTCGTGGGCATCATGGCGAGAATTAAAGAAGACACGCATAGCCGTTTTCCTTTCTGACAAAGGCGATAAAGAACGTTATCGCCTTATCCCAAAGCATGCCCCGACAAATATGCCTATTTGCGGGCAGTGCTATAAAGCAGTTCAGCAATCGTATCGAGGAACCCGCCCAACTGTTTGCGCAGATTTTCCGCTTCACTGGCCAGACGCCCGGCCATGTCACGTGTGGTATCGGCGGCTTCGCCGGTCTGACCGGCCATTTCGGAAACGACAGTAATATGATCGGTCACTTCCTGTGCGCCGCTTGATGCCTGCTCGACATTGCGCGTGATATTGGTCGAAAGTGCGGTCTGGGTTTCAACATTGTTTGAAATCAGGTCCGCACGCGCCGCCAGATCATCGATCACGGATGCGATTTGACGGATCGAATTAACCGAGCCCTCAATCGCGCTTTGGATATCCTGAACTTTTTCCTCGATCGATTCAGTTGCCTTGCTGGTCTGGTTAGCCAGCCCCTTGACCTCGTTGGCGACAACGGCAAAACCTTTGCCGGCTTCGCCCGCACGAGCAGCCTCAATCGTCGCGTTCAACGCCAAAAGATTGGTCTGGGCGGCGATATCGCGGATAAAGCTGACAACTTCAACAATTTCACCAGCAGCCGCTTCAAGCTGACCGATACGACCATCGGTTTCCTGGGCCAGACCATTGGCGCGATGGGCAATTTCAACCGATTCACGGGCCTGTTCGGCAACGGTACGGATCGATTGGTTCAGTTCTTCGGATGCACCGGACACACCAGATACATTGGCCGCCGTCTGACGGGCTGCAGCCGCAACATTGGTCGACCGCGAACTGGTTTCATGGGCAATACGATTGGCATCACCCGACGCATCGGCAAGCGCGCCTGCGGCCTCGGCGATCTGATCGACCGCCTCGAACGAGCCACTTTTGAATTCTTCAACAACACTATTAAAGCCAGCCAGCTTTTGTTCAATCGACGACGTTGCCGCATTGATTTTCTGCGCTGAGGTCAAATAGGCACCAACCAGACCGGTTTCGACGATCCGGCGATAATACCGGTTTTCGGAAACCGCGCCCATTGATGCCGCACTTTCACGCAAAAACGCATCATTGCGGTCAATCAAGCGATTGATTGCGATGAACAGTTCGCGCATGTCTGAATGGCTGTCGACATTGGTAATACGGGCTTCGTAATCACCTTCGGCCGCAGCCAGAACAACATTGAGCGCCTTTTTGATACCCGATTTGCTGGAACCACCAAATAGAGACATTTTGTACCCTCGAATTTGCAACCGGCCCTAAAGGCTTTGAATAAATTTATCGTATGCCAGACCGGCATCTGAAAGCTTCTGCGACAGCGCCTTGACGGCGGCATTCATGCCGTCCCTGCGGTTGGCCGTGCTGTTCTCGATCTGGCGAAGTTCCGCATAAAGCGGAATAATCTTGTCTCTAAGGACTTTCGGGTCGGCAACGCGACGGTTGGAGTGATAACCAACAATCTTGCCGTTCTGGTCAAAACTGGGCGTGACATGAGCAAGGACCCAGTAATGGTCACCATTTTTTGACATGTTAACGACATAGGCAAAAATCTCGTGCCCGGCCGCGATTTCATCCCACAGCAACTTAAAGATGCAACGCGGCATATCAGGGTGACGAATAATCGAATGCGGCTGGCCCAACACGTCTTTTTCACGATAGTCCGATAGCCGCAAAAACACATCGTTGGCATAGATAATCCGACCTTTAAGATCGGTCTTGCTAACAATCAGTTCTTCCGGTTTGAAATGACGTTCCTTGCCGGTTGGGTTGGCCGTGACTTTCGTTTCACTCACGTTTAGTCCCCGATTTATTTTATCCGATTATCTGCCCTGCAAAGAAGGGCCATTTTGCGTGTCGGAATATCACGTAACGGCATAACTGCGAAGGAAAAATGTAAAATATCCATGTGATACATGGCCTAAGCGGATGCCTAAAAATTAGAACAATATTATCAAGAACCATCTGAGGAACACATCGGCACGCACTGATATTCCATCCCTTTTTGGCATCAAATCCCGATCAACATCCCCCATGCGGGGGATGTTCGGATGTTCAAAATAACATTGAATAACAACGAACATGCCCGACCCGGTCTGCACGGGGGAAGCGCAGACCGGGTCTTACACGCCCGGGAGACTTTGATGAAGAAACTGATTATTCCTTTTGCCGTCCTGATCGGACTGGCGGCCTGCCAGACAAACAGCAATGTCATTCGCAATAGTCAGGTCAGCCTGCTGTCACTGGCCAAGCCGGACCTCGCGGTTGGGGATACTTATACCTATTATCGCAATGGCGATAAGGAAACACTGACTGTTACTGCCAAAAGCCCAAATGGTTTCGCTTTCGAAATCACAGAGGGCAGCGCCGCCGGATGCACATCAGAAGGCCTCGGCTTCATGAGCCCAGACGTCAAATGGGCAGATTGCGACGGATCTAGCGGCACACAGACCGTTGTCAAAAAAGGCGACATCTGGCCCCTTAAGGTCGGCACGATGGAATCTTTTGACATCGAAGGCACAGACGGCAAAGACACGTGGTCCGCAACACGTGATTGCATTGTTGCCGGTACTGCAATGGTCACCGTCGGCGCCAAAACCATCCCGACCTACGAGGTGGTTTGCACCGATGGATCAAGCACACGCAGCTGGTTCTATTCACCTGACAACAAATGGCCGATCAAATACACCAAGGTCCACAAAAAGCGCGGCCTTGTCGAAGACAATGTGATCGACCTTGGTCAGGGTGCCAGCTGATACCAAGACCAATCCCCATGCGGATGATCAAATAAGACCAAATCCACCGAAAAGGGGCACGGCAAACAACCCGGTCGACCATCTGATCGACCGGGTCGTAAATTACCCGCAAATCTTATATGCCGCGATTGATCCTTGGCTGTTTGGTATCCATGTCATCGTTCAAGGGAATGATCAGTTGAACCGCAAGACGCACAAGTTCAAGCCGATCATTCGTACCCGTCTTGCGAAATACGCTGGTAAGCTGTGATTTGACGGTTTCAGGCCCCTTGCCCAAATGTTCGGCGATATCGCGGTTGCTTAACCCGCGTAGGACAGCGTCAAAAATTTCAATCTCGGTCGCGGTCAGTTTATAATGTTGCCGCATCAAACCGACATTCAGATCGGTGTACCAGAAAGGGTCAACCACGGTAATTAACACACCGGAAAATTGCCCCCCAAAGGTCCCGCGACTTTCACGCAAGGGCGACAGATCAAGCAAATAGGCACTGTTTTCATTGATCCGGCTGTTCAGTCGCAAACTTTCAGACGTCGTCATCAAACCATCTTTGCGGCTTAATTTCAAAACGGCATCACGCAAAAGACGGCCATCATGATCATCACGTGCCGAAAGGCTGGCACCGGCCCCCAGCACAAGACTGTCACCGGTCGAAACGATGCGATTGAATTCGTCATTGGCAATCACAAGTTCCGAGCCCGCCGTCACAATCCCAACCCCGATCCGCAACCGATCCAACACATCAAGAAACCCACCATAGCGGTGCCGCAAAAGATTGACCGGTCGGTTCATTTCCAGAACCTTTGTCAAATGCGGACCAACAATGCGCAGCATGCGAGCGGCTTCATCCGGAACAAAAGGGCCATCATCGCGATAATGAGTAGTCAGGATGTCATATCCAGACGGTTCCTTTAACAGACACATTCCTGCCGCCCGATTGCAGCCTGTGGCTTCCTCAAGCCAGGGATAAAAGCGCGATGGCGACATATCCCCATTGCGATGGCGCATCTCGTCACCGATTGAAAACTCGTAAAGATCAAGCTGGTGGAAATAGGCAGATCCATCATTGTGGTTCAACCCGAGACGAAGATATTCCCCCACCATTTCCGGCGTGATCCAGCTGTTAGCATGGAACGAATAATCAGAGATTTCAGGCCGGATATTTTCAATACGCAACAAAACTATATTTTGGCTTCCCAATATCGGGGTTAACCAATCAAGTTGATCTTTCCACAATTCGGGCGAAATGGCCGCTTCATACAGCGCCGGGATCATCCGGTTAAGAACGCTGAATTCATTTTCCATGGTTTTCAACGCGCCATTCCCCCTTGTTTTCATTCATCTTTAAAATTGATAAACCTTTCAAATTCAAAGACCAAGGATTTACACATCTTTTAAAGTAGCTTCATGTATCATTGCCCAACCGGGAACACCTGTCTTTGGGGGACATATGCCAAAAGATCTTCGGAACTTTCCCTATCGCGTGGTGATCCACGAAAAGCAATCAGCGCAAAATGTGCTCGACTGGTTGGACAAAAACATCCGCAGCGATAGATGGACCATGGGCATTCGCAATATCGAACTGCCCCGGTCCGGCCAAACCGCCCCGGTTGTTGATATGATGATCTATTTTTCCCGCCGCGAGGATATGGAACTGTTCCGTGAACGCTGGGCCGGGAAGGCACGCTCGCACAAGATTAAACTAAAATCCTGGCGCGCGGTCCTTTACGCCCTGCGACACCCCAAAACAGAAATGATCGTTTACGAACACGAAGAAGAAAGCCCCAAACGCATTCGTCCGGGCGATCCGGAAACAACCGTTGCCAAGGACGTCTGAAACAAAAAGCCCCGCGCGACTTAACGCACGGGGCCAAAATCAACCGGCCTGAATAAACCGGAAATCCGAATTACTTCGGCAATTCGGCATCAATGCCTTTGATGTACCAATCCATGCCAAGCAGCATGCCATCCGGCGCATCTTCGCCTTCCTTGATACGCAACTCGCCAGCCTGATCATAGATCGGGCCTGCGAACGGGTGCAGTTCACCCGATGCGATCTTGGCTTCGGTTTCCTCGGCCAGTGCTTTCACGTCGTCAGGCATGTTGGTGTAAGGTGCAAGATCAACCATACCCGATGCGATCCCCCCCCAGGTGTCGGTTGATTCCCAAGTCCCATCCAGAACAGCCTTGGCACGCGAAACATAGTATTCGTCCCAGTGGTCAACAATCGCCGTCAACTGTGCTTTCGGGGCAAATTTGATCATGTCAGATGCCTGACCAAAACCAACGATGCCACGATTTTCAGCAACCTGCAGCGGGGCCGGGCTGTCAGTATGCTGAACCATGATGTCAGCCCCCTGATCGATCAGGGCCTTGGCAGCATCGCCTTCCTTGCCCGGATCATACCAGGTGTTGGCCCAAACGATTTTGACTTTGACATCCGGGTTAACCGACCAAGCGCCCAGCATGAACGAATTGATGCCACGCACCACTTCCGGGATCGGGAACGAACCGACATAACCAACAATGTTTGATTTCGTCATTTTACCGGCAATCACACCGGCAACATAACGGCCTTCGTAAAAGCGTGCGGCATAGGTCGAAACATTGGCGTCGCGTTTAAAGCCGGTCGCGTGTTCGAATTTAACATTCGGGAACTGTTTGGCGACTTTAAGCGTCGGGTTCATGAAACCGAAAGAGGTGGTGAAAATCAGGTTATGGCCGGTCTGGGCCAACTGACGGATCACACGCTCGGCATCGGCACCTTCCGGAACGCTTTCGACATAGCTGGTGGTTACTTTATCGCCAAGGGCGGCTTCAATCGCCTGACGACCGATGTCGTGACGATAGGACCAACCATGGTCACCGATCGGACCGACATAGACAAAGCCGGCTTTGACGTCTTCGGCCTGGGCAGCACCCATACCAAAAGCAAGTGCACCGGTTGCCACAACGGCGGCAAGCGTGCGCTTCACGAGGTTTGCATTCATTATTTGGTCTCCCTGTAAATCACCTGATCAGGATTTAAACACAATCCTGTACGCAATCAATGACGTGTTCTTAGACGGGCCAAGACTCAGCCAAGCCGGCCGGCCAATATCGCACCGATATAATCGAGCGGCTTGGTTGAGTTTTGGCCCGATACGCACTTCCTCCCACCGGGTTAGGGCATCATTTATGTACCCCGGCCCCGTTTAACCGACCCTATTGTGCGGGTCGGAACGCCTGCCCGATACAGGCAGGTGCATTCAATCTGATCTTTGCGCGATCACTGGAAATGATCACCAGAACAATCACGGTCGCAAGATAGGGCAGCATCGACATGAATTGCGACGGCACATGAACGCCCGCACTTTGCGCATGAAGCTGCAACACTGAAATCATCCCGAACATATACGCCCCGGCCAATAGGCGCCCCGGACGCCATGTCGCAAACACCACCAATGCAAGCGCAATCCAGCCACGCCCCGCCGTCATATTTTCGGCCCACATCGGAGTATAGGACAGCGAAAGATACGCCCCGGCAAGGCCTGACATCGCGCCGCCAAACATGGTCGCCAGATAACGGATTTTAATCACCGAATATCCGATGGCATGGGCCGATGAATGGGAATCCCCAACCGCCTTGAGTATCAACCCCGCACGGGTGCGCGTCAGGAAAAACCCGATGCCAATCACGGCTGCAATCGACAGATAAACCAGAAAATCCTGCCCAAACAGAATTTCACCAATCACCGGCAAATCTGTCAGAAACGGAATATGCAGCCCCGGCAACGGTTTAATCGCGAAACCAACAAAACCTGATCCGACAAGGGCCGAAAAACCAACACCAAAGATGGTCAGCGCCAACCCCGTTGCCACCTGATTGGCCATCAGGGTCAAGGTCAAAAAGGCAAAAATCAACGACATCAATATACCGGCAACAATCGCGGCCAGAATGCCCAAAATGGCCGACCCGCTGGATGCGGTTACCGCAAAACCGGCAATCGCGCCGACCAGCATCATGCCTTCAACGCCAAGGTTAAGCACCCCGGATTTTTCGGTAATCAATTCACCGGCCGATGCCAACAAAAGCGGGGTCGACGCCGTGATCACGGTCAGGGTCAGTGGAATAAGCCAATCCATTATATGGCCTCCCCTTTGGCAACCGGGGTTCCAAACCGCACCCGGTATTTGGTCAAAACATCACAGGCCAACAGGAAAAATAGCAAAATCCCCTGAAACAGGCCGGTCACGGCATTAGGTAGGCCAAGCGTAATCTGGGCCAATTCCCCCCCCAGATAGGTCAGCGCCATGATTAGCCCACCAAACAAAATGCCCAGCGGATGCAACCGCCCAAGAAAGGCGACGATAATCGCGGTGAAGCCATAACCCGGCGAGATTTGCGACTGCAACTGACCAATCGGCCCGGCCACTTCAAACAAACCGGCAAGCCCGGCAAGCCCGCCCCCCAACAAAAGGGTAAACCAGACCATGCGTTTTTGACGGAACCCGACATGGCGGGCGGCCTGCGGGGCCTTGCCCACAACGCGCAACTGAAACCCAATCACGGATTTGGACAATAAAATCCACCCGGCAATCACGACAAAAACCGCAAAGGCCGTGCCCAGATGAACGCGCGTGCCATCATAAATGATCGGCAACAGTCCCGCATCCGGGAACGGACGGGATTCCGGAAAATTGAACCCTTCGGGATTGCGCCAAGGACCATGAACCAGATAGCTTAAAAACAGCGTTGCGACATAGGTCAGCATCAAACTGGTCAGGATTTCATTGGCATTGAATTTCGTGCGCAGCAAGGCCGGGATTGCCCCCCAAAACGCCCCGCCAATCGCCCCAAAAACAAACATCGCCGGCAGCAAAAACATGCTTTCGCTGTCATGAAAATAAAGCGCCAGACCACCACCGAAAATGGCGCCCATGGTCAACTGTCCCTCGGCCCCGATATTCCAGACATTGGCCCGGAACCCCATCGAAAGCCCCACCGCAATGATTACCAGCGGCGTAGCCTTAACGAACAGTTCGGAAATGCCATAGCTGTTGCTGATCGGCAGGATAAAGAAGGTATAGAGTGCATCGAACGGGTTCTTGCCCATAAAGGAAAAGATGATCCCGCCAACAAACAGCGTCATCAAAATTGCCAGAACCGGCGATAGATAAACCATCGCCTGACTATGCTGGCGACGGGGTTCAAGCCTGATCAACGCGGCCTCCTTCGATATGTGCTGGCGCCATTTGCGGCGCATCGCCTTCGTGATCGTGAAGACCGCCCATCAACAGACCGATTTCCTCGATACTCACCTCGGCCATCGGACGCGGGATTGACATCTTGCCTTCGGACATCACCACCACCTGATCACAGATGGCAAAAATCTCGTCCAGATCCTGTGAAATCACCAAAACTGCCGTGCCCTTGCTTGCCAGATCCAGCAACGCCTGATGGATGGCACTTGCCGCCCCGGCATCCACCCCCCAGGTCGGCTGGGAAATCACCAACAGCCCCGGATCCTGAAGGATTTCACGCCCAACGATAAACTTCTGAAGGTTCCCGCCCGAAAGGCTTCCGGCCTCGGCCGAGGCACCAGTAGTGCGAACATCAAATGTCTTGATGATATTATCGGCAAAGGACCGGGTCGGAACTTCGCTGATCAAACCACACGCCGATAATGCCATCCGTCGGAACGCCGTTAGAAATGCGTTTTCCGACAGGCTCATATCCGGAACAGCCCCATGACCATTGCGTTCTTCGGGCACAAAGGCCGCGCCAAGACGACGACGACGCCGTGGACCAAAATGCGCAACCGGTTTGTCATCAATCCGGATGCAATCGGGCGTACCCAGAATTTCGATTTCACCGGCCAATGCCTGAAACAATTCGTTCTGACCATTCCCGGCCACCCCGGCAACGCCCATGATTTCGCCGCCGCGCACCTTAAGGTCGATGCCCTTAAGGTCGGTGCCAAATTGTTCGTCGCTGACCAAGGACAGGCTGGAAACATCAAGGCGAACATCGCCGAAATTGCGTGTGCCGCGGCGGTCCGGGGCGGTCAACTTCTGGCCGATCATCATTTCGGCCATGGATTTCGCCGTTTCGGCGCGCGGATCGCACCCGCCAACCACCTTGCCACCGCGCAACACGGTTGCACGCTGGCACAGGGATTTAACCTCGTGCAGTTTATGGCTGATATAAAGTATCGCACAGCCTTCATCCGCCAGACGGCGCAATGTTTCAAACAGTTTTTCGACTTCCTGCGGCGTCAAAACCGATGTTGGCTCATCTAAAATAAGCAGCTTGGGGTTTTGCAAAAGACAACGAACAATCTCGATCCTCTGCCGTTCGCCAACCGACAGAGTATAAACATGACGATCCGGGTCAAGCGGCAGACCATAGGTCTTTTCGACCTCGACCACCTGTTGGCGAAGGGCGGCCATATCGCGCACATCATTCATCGCAAGCGCGATGTTTTCCAGCACCGTCATGGTTTCAAACAGCGAGAAATGCTGAAATACCAAACCAACACCCATTTCGCGCGCATCATGCGGGCTATGGATCTTGACCGGCTTGCCATCCCAAAGCAATTCGCCCTGATCGGCCTGCAATACACCATAAATGATTTTGACAAGCGTACTTTTACCCGCGCCATTTTCCCCCAAAAGGGCATGGATTTCGCCAGGTTCAATACGGAAACTGATATCGTCATTCGCCAGACAGCCCGGAAACGCCTTGGTCACGCCGCGCACTTCAAGTTGCGCTGGCTTTGCCCCCTTCGTCATTTCCATGCCTGTTTCTGATCCGATATTCCCGGTCGTGGACGTCACTTCTGCCCCCCCTTTATTGCGATCCGATCACGCGTCGCGTTGGTATTGGTTGGTATTACCTGTTCACGACCGGCTAATCAAACGGTCTCAATACGCGATTTTGTCTTCCTTGGCATCCCATGCCGCAAAGACATCCCGCGCTTCCCCCAATTCCACATGTTCGCATGGCAGGCTCCGATCCGGGATCGGTTTTGCCACTTCATCATAAAGAAACTGATCATCAAAGCCGATTGCCGCCGCATCTTGGCGCGAATTGGCATAATAGATCCTATCCAGACGCGCCCAATAGATCGCAGCCAAACACATCGGACAGGGCTCACAACTGGTGTAAATCTCGCATCCGGCAAGATTAAAGCTATTCAGTGCTTCACAGGCGGCACGAATGGCGCTGACTTCGGCATGGGCTGTTGGATCGTTGCAAGACGTCACCTTGTTCCAACCTTCGGCGATGACCTTGCCATCCTTGACAATGATCGCGCCAAATGGGCCGCCACATCCCTCATCCATTTTCGTCCGTGATAATTGCACGGCACGCAGCATATGCTCTTGCTTGTGATTGGCCTTACACACAGCCAAATCTCCCTTTATGAACCCTTGATCCGATGTCCGGATCGTCTTTCCTGATCAGGCCACTATTGGCGCGGCCCTTTATCATTTATACACCTTGCAATGAAGGCTTTATCATCCAGAAAGGCCGTCTTGTGCGACCCTGTTTCCCGAATTTTGTGCCATGCCTGCCTCACGCACGCGCAGCAATTGCACAGCAACCGATGCCGCGATAATGGCGGGCTGTTTACCGATAATACCGTCAATTCCAATTGGACAGGTCAAACGCCCGATTTCCGACGTCCCCAGTCCTCGATCCTGAAGCCTTCGGACAAAGCGCGCACGTTTGGTTTGGCTGCCGATCATGCCCACAAACCCAAGATCACCGCGCATCAATGCTGCCCGACAGATATCAAAATCCTGTGCGTGGCTATGCGTCAGGATCAATGCGAATGCCCCCGCAGACATATCTGCCACCTCGTCTTCGGGCCGATCACTTTGATGGATATGAAGTTTTGGCGTTTCGGCAAGCGTCAAATAATCATCCCGCGAATCGACCAGATGAATATCAAACGGCAAAGGTGCCAGTGATTGCACTATCGCCTGTCCAACATGCCCGGCGCCAAACAGCCAAAGCGGCGTCGCCCCGTCATCAAGGCGCAGACAAAGCATTTTCCGGCCCGCCCACTGACAAATTCCGCCCCGCACCCCGGCGAAGATCTTCGCCAAAGTCGCAGCATCATCGCCCTCAACCGCCACAACACTCATCGCCCCATCCATTGGCAAGGTGACCCAAGCCCCGGCGGTATGCTGTGCTATACCCGCACCACGGCAAATGGCATCAGCCAATTGCTGTTTTTGCAAGCCATCCAGCCAATGAAACGCGACTTCAACCGAACCGCCGCAACATTGGCCAAGCCCCGGCCCCAGCGGGAACCGCACCAGTTCGGCCCCACCAGAAACACCAACACCAGCCTCACCCCCAAACTCGGCGCCGATGCCCGCAACATCACAAGCATTGCCACGTTCCAGCAATGCCTTGCGCGCCCGGACCGTGATTTGGTGTTCAAGATTGCCACCACCAACCGTTCCGGCAATCGCCGTCTCGCTCACCAGCATAAACGCCCCGGCCTCGCGCGGGGTAGAGCCCGCAATCGCCGCAACACTGATCAGCATCACCGGATCGGGTGATTGCAACACAGTGATATGGTCGTGCGGTGACAAGCGCATGATGCCTATTCCCCTGCCGCTACAATAGTATCGTGGTGTCGGGCGATCATACCCTTTGCCACACCTGCCACGGCATATAACACCGCCTCGGGTGTTGCCGGGGTATCAAGCATCGGAATGACTTTGCCATCTCCAATCGATGCAATCGCATCGGCAATCGCACGGTGAACGGAAATTGCCAGCATCAAAGGCGGCTCACCAACTGCTTTTGATCGATGAATGGATTTTTCAACGTTTCTTCCGGGATTCCAGATATTAATGCGGAAATCTTCCGGTCGATCGGAACATGCAGGGATTTTATAGGTTGACGGCGCATGAGTGCGCAACTGACCCGCATCATTCCACCATAATTCCTCGGATGTTAGCCATCCCATGCCTTGAATAAATCCGCCTTCAATCTGACCACGATCAATTGCTGGGTTCAGCGAGCGGCCAACATCGTGACAAATATCAACCCGCGTGACCTTGTTTTCACCGGTCAGGGTATCAATCATCACCTCGGAACAGGCGATGCCATAGGCAAAGTAATAAAACGGCCGTCCCGATGCCGTTTCACGATCATAATGGATTTTCGGTGTGGCATAATATCCAGTTGCCGACAGGGACACCCGCGCCAGATAGGCCTGTTTAACCAGATCGGCAAATTCCACATCTGCAACGTCACCGATCATAACCCGCCCGGGCACAAACCGGATGGCGGCCTCGGCAACACCATATTTTTCGGCGGCAAATGCGATCAGGCGGTTCTTAATCGTGATGGCCGCATCACGTGCGGCCATGCCGTTCATATCCGCACCGCTGGATGCCGCGGTTGCCGATGTATTGGGCACCTTGCCGGTATTGGTCGCGGTAATCTTGATCCGATCCAGATCAATCTGGAATTCCTCGGCCACGACCTGGGCAACCTTGATAAACAGGCCTTGGCCCATTTCGGTGCCGCCATGGTTCAAATGCACCGATCCATCCTGATAGATATGGATCAACGCACCCGCTTGATTAAGGAATGACGTGGTAAAGGAAATTCCGAATTTAACCGGCGTGATAGACAATCCCCGTTTGATCACCGGGCTGTCGGCGTTAAAGGCTGCAATGTCGGCCCGACGCTTGCGATAGTCACTCGACGTGACGATTTCGTCAGTCAGTTCGGCCAGAACATTATCTTCGACCGTCATGTGATAGGGCGTCGTATTACGGTCGTTGATGCCATAGTAATTGGCAATTCGCACATCAAGCGGGTCCCGACCAAGGGTCAGGGCAATTTCATCAATAATCCGTTCAATCGCGACCATGCCCTGTGGCCCGCCAAACCCGCGAAACGCGGTATTCGACACCAAATTGGTTTTGCAACGATAAGACCGGATTTCAACATCACCAAGGTAATAGGCATTGTCGGTATGGAACATTGCCCGGTCGCAAATCGCCGCTGACAGATCGGCCGAAAATCCGCAATTGGTGGCATATTGAATATCCAGCCCGCAAATCCGCCCGTCATCGTCAAAACCAACATCATATTCGACAATAAAGTCATGGCGCTTGCCGGTCATGACCATATCGTCATCGCGATCCAACCGCATCTTGGCCGGACGTCCGGTTTTAACCGCAACAATCGCCGATAATGCCGCCCATTGTGATGCCTGGGTTTCCTTGCCGCCAAAACCACCGCCCATACGACGGACTTCCACCGTTACCGCATTGGCCGGACGACCAAGGACATTGGCTATATTGTGCTGCACTTCGGATGGATGCTGGGTCGAGCAATGCAAAAGGACATCGCCATCTTCTTGCGGGATGGCAAAGGTAATCTGGCCTTCCAGATAAAAGTGATCCTGCCCGCCAATTTCCATCTTGCTCGACCGGCGATGCTTGGCACGCGCCAATGCCGACACGGCATCCCCCTGTGCCATCACATGCGGCGGGGCAACAAATTGCTGTTTTTCAAGCGCCTCTTCGGTGCTCAGAACCGCGGGCAGTTCTTCATATTCGATATGCGCCAGTTTGGCGGCATTCCGCGCTTGTTCACGGGTTTCGGCAGCAACACAAAAAACCGGCTGACCATAAAACTGCACAATACCATCGGGTAAAACCGGATCATCATGGGTATGGGCCGGGGATACGTCATTCACGCCCGGCACATCATCGGCGGTCAGAACACAGACCACACCAGGGGCGGATCGCACCTTGGACAAATCCATTTTCACGATCTTGCCATGCGCAATGGTCGCGGCACCGGGTGCCAGATGAAGCGTCCCGAACGGTTCCAGAATATCGTCAATATAAACCGCTTCGCCCGTGACGTGTTTCGGGCCGCTGTCATGTTTGCTGGGCGACCGCACCCCGCCCAAAAGACCGGGCGTCGGGGCCATAAGCTCGCCCGGTTCTTTTTGATCAACCAATTGGGATGGCGTCCTAGACATAGGCTGCCTCCCTGCCAACCAGACGGGTGGCAATTTCGGGCACAGTTGTTTCGATATACAGCTTGGTCAAAAGATTCTGCGCGACCAGCATGCGGTATTCCTTGGACGCGCGCATATCCGACATCGGGGCAAAATCACGCGACAGTGCCTGCTGGGCAAGGGTCAAGCTCGCCTCGTCCCAATCCTGTCCAATCACGGCAGCTTCACATTGTTTCGCCCGCATCGGGGTTCCGGCCATACCGCCAAAGGCTGCGCGGAATTCGGTGACCTTGCCATCCTCAACCCGAATGGAAAATGCCGCCAGAACCGCAGTAATATCCTGATCAAACCGTTTGGAAATCTTATAGGCTTTAAACTGCGTTCCGGCCGTGGGTTTGGGCACGATCACGCTTTGCACGAATTCGCCGCGGGCACGATCCTGTTTACCATAGGTAACAAAGAAATCTTCAAGTGCGACTTCGCGCCGAACATTACCCATTCGCAAAACAATCCGTGCGCCCAGTGCGATCAACGCCGGTGGCGTATCGCCAATCGGCGACCCGTTGGCAATATTGCCCCCCACGGTGCCCGCATTGCGGATTTGCCGCGATCCGATTCGACGCACCAATTCCCCGACATCGGCCGCAATCAGACCTAACGCATCATGCGCATCGCTATAGGTCACACCGGCCCCGATGGTCAGAACACCACCCTGTTCGCGAACCGATTTCAGATCAGCGACATCGCCAATATAAATAATCGGGTCCAACCGCTTTAACATTTTGGTCACCCAAAGCCCAACATCGGTGCCCCCGGCCAAAACCGTCGCATCCGGATGGGCAACCAAAAGATCGGCAAGTGCGTCACTGCTGCGCGGGGCAAAATAACGACCAACGGGCGTTTCAAGCGCCAGCATTGGCGCATCATCAACCATTGCATTCAGACGCGCAGAAATATCCACACGGCGTTTCTGTTCAACGGGATCTTTGGCGCTGATGCCACCGGCCTTTCGGGCGGCCTCGATGATCGGACCATAGCCGGTACAGCGGCACAGGTTCCCCGCCAGTGCATCATTGATCGCCCCACGGTCATCCTCGCCCCCGTCCAGCCAAAGCTGATACAGGCTCATAACAAAGCCCGGCGTACAGAAACCGCATTGCGATCCATGGGTATCGACCATGGCCTGTTGCACCGGATGCAGGTTACCACCATCGGATTTTAGATGCTCAACCGTCAAAAGCTGTTTGCCATCAAGGGTCGGCATAAACTGTATACAGGCATTGACCGTGCGATAACGCATGCTGCCCTTGCCGTCCGGTTCGCCCAGAACAACGGTACAAGCCCCACAATCGCCCTCGCCACAGCCTTCCTTGGTACCGGTTTTGCGCGCGCTTAGGCGCAGCCAGTTCAGAACCGTCATCTGCGGATCGATATCGCGCAAACTGTGTTCTTCGTTGCCAAACAGGAAACGGATGTCATTGCGCAGATCTGCGACCGGTATCGTCATGACGGCCTCAGCTACCACGATAGGTGGAATAGCCAAACGGCGATAGCAACAGCGGCACGTGATAATGCGACTGCCCATCCGAAATACCGAACCGGATCACAACCTGATCCAAAAATTTCGGATCTGGTAAATCAAGACCGATGGCATCGAAATATTCACCGGCATGAAAGACAAGCTGATATCTCCCCGGCTTGAAAGTCGCCCCCTCAAGCATCGGTGATTCAGTGCGGCCGTCGGCATCGGTCACGGCTTCGGCGACCAGATCATCATGCCCGTTACCAAAACGATGCAATTCGATCCGAATGCCGCCCGCCGGGCAACCTTTTGCCGTATCTAGAACATGGGTAGTTAGTCGTCCCATGTTGGGCCTCCTCTTTTCTCTCTCATGGCGTGGTCGGTCGCTTCTTCCCTGGTCCGGCTTTTGTAATTTGTCGTTTTGTGCCGAACGAATTTTTTATAGCGTTTCAAAAAGGTCGCATTTGCACAGCAATCGTGGAAAGAGGTGATAAAGTGAAACTATATCAATTATTCTTTGAAAAACGATTGCCGTAACTTCGTGCACAATACGCTTAACGCCAGACAAACGCCTTAAAAAGCCAATAAAAACGCGGCTATACCGATTTTCCGTCCAGGAACATTATCAAAGTCAGATTGATAGTGCGGCATTTCAATCCATGGATCGCCCTGCAAGAGTTCTTCCTTGCTGCGTTGCGACCTATGGTTAATGCTACACCAAACCGCCCGCGACACAAAGCCGGGCGTTGCAATATCAAAAGAGGCAAAAGATGACCGACCAGAATTATGCACGCGACCTGATTGGTTATGGGGCCAATCCGCCAAAGGCCAATTGGCCGGGCAAGGCCCGCGTCGCGGTTCAGTTTGTCCTGAATTACGAGGAAGGCGGCGAGAACTGCGTCCTTCACGGAGACCGCGCATCCGAGGCATTTCTGTCGGAAATCATCGGTGCCGATATGCGCGAAGGTGTGCGCCATATGAGCATGGAATCGATCTATGAATATGGGTCGCGCGTCGGTGTCTGGCGCATCCTGAACCTGTTTCGCGAACGTCAGATTCCAATCACCCTGTTCGCAGTTGCCATGGCACTGGCCCGCAACCCCAAGGTTGGCGAAGTCGCAATGCAAGACGGGCATGAAATATGTTCACATGGCTATCGCTGGATCGATTACCAATATTTCCCCGAAGACCTCGAACGCGAACACCTTCATAAGGCCATCGACATCATCAAAGGCGTCACCGGCGAACGTCCGCTGGGCTGGTACACCGGGCGCACCGGCCCGAATACGCGCCGCCTTGTCGCCGAAGAAGGCGGTTTTCTGTATGATGCCGATGACTACAGTGACGAATTGCCGTTCTGGTCAACCCAGACCGAAACACCGCATCTGATCGTACCCTATACCCTTGATGTCAATGACATGCGCTTTGCCGCGATGCAGGGCTTTAATTCCGGCGAACAATATTTCCAATACCTTAAAGACAGCTTTGATACCCTGTATGAAGAAGGCGCAGAAACGCCGAAAATGCTGTCGGTCGGTTTGCATTGCCGTCTTGTCGGTCGTCCGGGCCGCTTTGCCGCCCTTAAACGCTTTGTCGATTATGTGCGCGGCCATGACGATGTCTGGTTTGCACGCCGTGTTGATATTGCCCGTCACTGGCGCGAACATCATCCGTTTCCGGGCAAAGACTAAACGCCAAGAATAACAAGAACTGAAAACTGATATGACCGAACCTGTAAAATCATTGTTTGAAACCCGCCCGCCCAGCACATTGGCCCAAAGTGCCTTTATTTCGATGTATGGCGGGGTTTACGAACATTCGCCGTGGATCGCCAAACAGCTTTATGATCGCGGCATCACACCGGCACTCGACAATCCGGCTGCCTTGGCCGATGCCATGGCGGCCGTAGTGAACGGTGCAGTCGATGATGACAAACGCACCTTGCTGCGCGCCCATCCCGATCTTGCGGGCAAACTGGCATTGGCCGATCTGACACAATCATCGCAAAACGAACAAACCGGTGCCGGGCTTGATCAATGCACAGCAGATGAATTGGCACGATTTACCGAATTGAACGACATCTACAAAAAGAAGTTCGGTTTCCCGTTCATCTTTGCCGTCAAGGGGTTCCATCGGACCGACATTCTGAACGCGTTTGAACGGCGCGTGAAAAACGATGTCGAAACCGAATTTAACGAGGCTATAAATCAGGTCCATCGCATTGCCAGATTACGTCTCGACGCCCTTTGACTGTGATAAACGGCCCGGATAAAATAACCGATAATCAGGATTTACAAACTATGAGCCACCATACAGACCACGACACACCGGAATTTACCCGGCGCTTTGTTAATCTGGCCGATGAACGTCTGGGCGCAACTGCAATCTTTGCGACCGATGATTTCTTTGCCGACAAACAGCGCATGCTCCAATCCGCCGATGCGATTTTCTATCCCGATAAATACGATGATAACGGCAAATGGATGGATGGCTGGGAAAGCCGCCGCAAACGTGTCGAAGGTCATGATTACTGTGTGGTGCGGTTGGCAACCTCGGGCCGAATTTACGGAGTTGATATCGATACCAGCCATTTCACCGGCAATTTCCCGCCCGCCGCATCGCTTGAGGCCTGCTATTGCCCGGATGGTGATCCGGCAGATGACGCAAAATGGATCGAAATCGTCGCTCCGATCGGCTTGCACGCCGGGGTAGAAGCCGATGCCCATCACTTTGCCGATGTTACCGCCGACGGCGTCTTCACCCATGTACGTTTGCATATCTATCCTGATGGCGGGGTGGCGCGCCTGCGGGTTTATGGCCGCCCGGATCGCGATTGGTCCACCATGGCCAGCGGGGCTGAACAGGTCGATCTGGCGGCCATGATCAATGGCGGCGTTGTTCTGGCATGGTCAGATTCGCATTACGGCAATCCGAATGCCATTTTGGCACCGGGGCGCGGGATCAATATGGGCGATGGCTGGGAAACCCGCCGCCGTCGTGAACCGGGCAATGAATGGCTGATCATCGAACTCGGCCATCCGGGCGAGATTGAGAAAATCATCGTCGATACCTGCCATTTCAAAGGCAACTATCCTGATCGTGTGTCGATCCAGGCCGCCTTTGTTGACGGCGAAAAGGATAAGTCGCTACGCGCGCGCTCGATGTTCTGGCAAACCATTTTGCCCGAACAAAAAATGCAAGCCGACCATATCCATGAATTTGATGCATCCATGATTGCCGCCCTTGGCCCGGTATCGCATTTGCGCGTCAATTCGATCCCCGATGGCGGCATCAGCCGGTTGCGTATTCTTGGTAAACCGGCAAAGCGATGAAACTGAAAGTCGAACCACTCACGCCCGATGCCTTTGCCCCGTTTGGCGAGGTGATTTCAACCGCAACCGCACGCGATGAATACAAAATCAATCTGGGCACCACGACCCGGTTTCATGATATTTCACGCGTCGATGCCGGGGACGCAGGTGGCGCTCCGATCATCAGCATCTTTCGCGGTACTCCGCGTCCGATGCCGATTGAAATCAAAATGATGGAACGCCATCCACTCGGCTCGCAGGCCTTTGTCCCAATGGCGGGTCAGAAATTCCTGATTGTGGTCGCCGATGGCACGGATATTCCCCAACCGGAAAACCTGCGCGCCTTTATTTCCGACGGATCACAGGGTGTCACCTATGGCAAAAACGTCTGGCATCATCCGCTTTTGGTGCTTGAACCCAATAGCAACTTTCTGATCGTTGATCGCAGTGGGCCGGGAAACAACCTCAATGAAATTGATTTACCGCGGGTCGATGGCACGGTGATTACGCTGGATTGGCCGGTCTAACGGCTCAAAACCAAAGCGATCACGCCGCCATCACCAATCCTATATTGGCAAGGTAACGGTGTAACTCGGCCCCGTTACCGACCACGTCCTCGGCCCCGGCATCCATCAGAATATCGGCGTCTTCCGGGCTGCGGTGCCCGCCACCAAGAAACCCGACAGCCCGCATTCCAGCCGCCTGTGCGGCAACGATGCCTGCCGGGCTATCTTCAATCACGATCGATCTTTCTGGCGAAAATCCGCATTCATTCGCGGCATGCAGGAAAATATCCGGTGCGGGTTTGCCATGTTTAACTTCCTCGACCGAGAATATCCGCGGGCCAAAAAATTCCAAAAGCCCCGTCACGCCAAGACATTTATCAAGTCGCGCCAGATCACTCGCCGATGCCACACAACACGGCACCGCTAGCGATTTCAAAACATCACTGATGCCCGAAATCGCCCGAAGATCCGTTTCAAACAGACCTTCAAGTACTCCTTCGCATTCGGCCTGATAGGCCACCGCATCAATCGCGGTTGTGTGCTGGTCATTTAACTGCGCGATCATTTCGCCGTAAGAAACACCGCCATAACGGCGCGCCAAAACATCTGCCGTCATTTCGATACCGTGACCTGCCAATACCTGTGTATCAACCGCAAAGGATAAAACCTCGCTGTCGATCAGGACGCCGTCACAATCAAAAATCACAAGTTCGATCATTGTTTGGCCGCCCCGCCAAGGTCCAACGCCAGTAAACGTTTCTGAATTTCCTGTGACAAGACCGCACTTGGCTGCGCGGCAAGGGCGCGTTGATAGGCCGCGCGCGCCATATCGGTTTTGCCCATCGCCAGCGCATTATCGGCGAAATGCGCGATATGTTCGGCCGTGGGCATTGCCTTGTTGACCGTAACAAAGACGTCCTCAGCCTCTTGATATTTGCCCTGTTTGTACAAGACAAGACCATAGGTATCGAGCGCCCCGGGATCGTTGGGGGCGACCTGCAAGGCCCGCTTGATCAGGCGTTCTGCCTCGGCCAGGTTTTCACCGCGTGTGGCATAATGAAACGCCAGCCAGTTCGCCGCCCCTGCATTTCCGGCATTTGCCGCCTGCATGGCTTCGGCCAGCATGGTATTCTGATAGCCTTCCATCACGGATTTAATGCTGTCGACATCAAGCCCATCAACATAGGTAAGGCCAACTCGCACCGCCTTGCAGCCCTGCCCGCCCTTTTCCTGACACAACGCAACGGCTTCTTCGACCGCGCCCAAAACCGTAGCACTTGGCCCGGCGGCATAGTCGATCCCCGCATCGTCACGCGACAACGCCTTGAAATCGATCATCGCCCGATATCGTTCATCAACAGGCTTTTCTGCCGGGCTTGCAAACATATCCTGGGGTTCCCAATTCGACCCGGTTTCTCCGCAGGCCGACAGTCCCAGCAGCAAAGCAACCGCAATCGCGGGATATAAAGATCGAATTTGAAATTGGCGACGATCTGGCAAGGCGTTCATTCCCTGTTTTTCGTAAAAAGAGCCAAACCGATTATAGCCCATTTCAGTAATGCAGGCATTAACAGCTTGGCAAATAACCCGAGGCAAAAACGAAAAGCCGCCGGGATCATTTGATCACCGGCGGCTTTAACGTGTTGGCTTAACAAGCCTTTTTTATGGCGCTGCCAGATTAGGCGCGGCGTTCTGCGATCATCTTTTTGATTTCGGTGATCGCAAGGGCCGGGTTCAGGCCTTTGGGGCAGGTGTTGGTGCAGTTCATGATCGTGTGGCAACGATACAGGCGGAACGGATCTTCAAGCATGTCAAGACGTTCACCGGTATATTCGTCACGCGAATCAGCCAACCAGCGATAAGCCTGCAACAGAACAGCCGGACCAAGATAACGGTCCGAGTTCCACCAATAGGACGGGCACGCGGTCGAGCACGAGAAGCACAAAATGCATTCCCACAAACCGTCAAGCTGTGCACGTTCTTCACGCGACTGCAGACGCTCGCCAACCGGCGGCGGGCTATCGGCTTTAAGCCACGGCTCGATCGAGGCAAGCTGCGCATAAGGCTGCGACAGATCGGGCACCAAATCCTTCACCACCGGCATATGCGGCAGCGGATAGATTTTAACCTCGCCCTTGATGTCATCAATCGGCTTAAGACACGCAAGCGTGTTACGGCCATCAATGTTCATCGCGCACGAACCGCAAATGCCTTCGCGGCACGAACGACGGAACGTCAGGGTCGCATCAATTTCGTTCTTGATCTTGATCAGCGCGTCCAAAACCATCGGACCGCACTTATCCAGATCGATATCATAAGTATCGGTCCGCGGGTTATCACCGCTGTCAGGATCATAACGATAGATCTTGAAGCTGCGAGTGTTTTTCGCGTCAGCCGGGGCTGAGAACGATTTGCCCTCTTTCACGACCGAATTGGCGGGAAGATTGAATTCTACCATCTCTCAAATCCTCTCTTGCCGCGCCTTAATAGACGCGTTCTTTCGGCTCGATATACTCGACTTCATCGGTCAGGGTGAAGCTGTTAACCGGACGATATGTCAGATCAACACCATAACCCTTGTCCCAACCGACAGTCGCAATCGTATGTTTCATCCAGACGTCATCATCGCGTTTCGGATAATCCTCGTGGGCATGCGCCCCGCGTGATTCGTGACGGGCCTCGGCGGAATTCATGGTTGCTGCGGCGCAAACCATAAGATTCTCAAGTTCCATCGTCTCGACCAGATCCGAATTCCAGATCAATGAACGATCCGAAACGGCAACATCGGGAAGTGTTGCTGCGGTTTTGGAAAGTTTCTCGACACCTTCGCCAAGAATTTCGGCCGTACGGAACACACCGCAATTGCCCTGCATCACACGCTGCATTTCCAGGCGGATGTCAGCCGTCGGGCGGGAACCCTTGGCCCAGCGCAGGCGATCAAAACGATCAAGGGCCGTCTGGCCATCGGTGGTTTTGAGTTCCTTGAACGATGCTTTCGGATCGACAACCTCGGCGGCATGAAGACCACAAGCACGACCAAACACAACAAGGTCAAGCAACGAGTTGGTGCCAAGACGGTTTGCACCGTGAACAGACACACAAGCCGCTTCACCGGCCGCCATCAGGCCCGGAACGACACGGTTCGGGTTATCGGCGGTCGGGTTAAGGACTTCGCCCTTATAGTTGGTCGGAATGCCGCCCATGTTGTAATGGACCGTCGGAAGAACCGGGATCGGTTCCTTGGTCGCGTCAACACCGGCAAAGATTTTTGCGGTTTCGGTAATACCCGGCAAACGTTCCCACAGCACTTCTGAACCAAGATGTTCAAGATGCAGATGGATGTATTCACCGTGTTCACCAACACCACGACCATCGCGGATTTCCTGTGCCATACCGCGCGACACAACATCACGCGATGCCAAGTCTTTCACGGTCGGGGCATAACGTTCCATGAAACGTTCGCCTTCGGAGTTGGTCAGATACCCGCCTTCGCCACGGGCGCCTTCGGTGATCAAACAGCCCGAACCGTAAATGCCGGTCGGGTGGAACTGAACAAATTCCATGTCCTGAAGACCAAGACCCGCACGGGCCACCATGCCATGACCGTCACCGGTACAGGTATGCGCCGAGGTGCAGCTAAAGAATGCACGCCCGTAACCGCCCGACGCCAAAATGGTCATCTTGGCGTTGAAACGGTGCATTTCGCCGGAATCAAGATCCCATGCGACAAGACCGCGACACGTGCCGTCTTCGTCCATCATCAGATCAAGGGCGATATATTCGATAAAGAACTCGGCTTTGTGTTTCAGGCACTGCTGATACAACGTGTGCAACATGGCATGACCGGTACGGTCAGCGGCAGCACAGGCACGTTCAACCGGGGCCTTGCCGTGATCACGGGTATGACCGCCGAACGGGCGCTGATAGATTTTGCCGTCTTCGGTCCGCGAGAACGGCATACCGTAATGTTCAAGTTCATGAACCGCCGGAACAGCATTCCGGCACATATATTCGATCGCGTCCTGATCGCCCAGCCAGTCTGCCCCCTTGACGGTGTCATACATATGCCACTGCCAGTGATCCTCGGACATATTACCAAGCGACGCACCGATACCACCCTGGGCGGCAACGGTATGTGAACGAGTCGGAAAGACCTTGGTGATACATGCAGTTTTAAGGCCGGCTTCAACCGTCCCCAGCGTTGCACGAAGACCGGCACCGCCCGCGCCCATAACGACAACATCGTAGTCATGGTCGATGATTTTATAAGATTCGCTCATTGGTTCAGGCTCCGGCAAAAACGATACGCAAGACCGATACGATGGCAGCAACCGACAGGAAGGCGGCCACAGCTTTGATCAGCATCAGCGATACGATTTCTGCTTTACGATTGTGCACGTAGTCTTCGATCACGACCTGTAAACCATGCGTACAATGCACGGCCACACTGACGATCATCAAGATCATCATGGTCGAATGGAAATACGAGCTCAGCCATGCATGGACAGCATCATAACTGGCCGTATGACCAGACAGGATCGATACGATGAACCAGATGCCGAGCGGAAGGTTTGCGACAGCGGTAACGCGCTGGGTCCACCAGTGCGACGAGCCACTTTTAGCAGAACCGAGGCCGCGAACACGGCCCAGATCGGATTGCATTTTCATGACAGGTTTGTCCCCTCTTGCCCGGCCTTACGCCAGACCGATGATCCAGGTAAGAATGGTCAGCACGATTGCCGCGCCAAAGACGATCGGGTTGCCTTTTGCAGCTCCCTCGTTCGACAGGCCGCGACCGGTATCCCAGACAAGATGCCGGACACCGTTGCAAGCGTGGTAATAAAACGCCGCCGTCCAACCGAACAGCAGCAACAGACCAAACCACGAGGTGAAAAATGCGTGATAGCCGTTAAAGACGTCACGACCGGCGCCGGCACCAATCAGCCAGGACGCCAGAAATACGAAACCAATAGCAAGACCGACACCCATCACGCGGAAAGAAATGGACATCTTTGCTGCCATCGGAAGCCGGTACACCTGCAAGTGCGGAGACAGCGGCCGATTGGCTTTGCTCATAGCGGATTTGCCTCTTCTCAAAGTAGCTGGCGGGAAAGCAGGGTTTATTTACCCATGCAACGGGTTTGAGTCAATCTAGACGCCTTTGAAATCCAAAGAAATCAGTGATCAAGTCCCGTTTTCGCCTCGGTTAAACTACGTATATTGACCTCTCAAAAGCCGTCTGCACCCTGCGGGAAGGGCCAGAGGTTACCCCCTGAAGCAGGAATACGGCATAACGTGCTTTTAGCAATCGCACAATTAGACCTTATTACGCAAGCTTACAGCTGTTCGATTATTTGGGGATTAGAATCGTATAATCAAAGTCCAAGAGGACTTTTGGATCGTATTTACCATCTGTATTGCGCAATGGAAAATCAATGGCCCGTTGATCACGCACCGCAACAAGGCGCAAACGAAGCGCACCCATATCGCGTCTTCCCGGGATTTCAAATTTCTCCAACACCTCGGACCAGGCAAAAATCGTATTGCCCGCGAAGGCCGGATTGGCATGTGCCCCGGCATTAATCGCGGCAATCCGCACCCCGTTGCCAAGCCCGTTAAACGACAAGGCGCGCGCCAGTGATATGATGTGCCCACCATAAATCAAACGTTTGCCAAACCGCCCGGCCGTTGCCGCGACTTGATCGAAATGGACCTTGGCGGTGTTTTGATAAAGCCGTGTGGCAATCTGGTGTTCGGCTTCTTCGATTGTCATGCCATCGATATGGTCAATCTTTTCGCCCACCGCATAATCATCCCAACGATGCGGTGATCCAGCCAGTTCATAATCATAGGCCGATAAATCCAAACCCTTGGGGATTTGAAAGGCTTCGGGCGCGACGACTTTTGGCAATTCGGGCAAGACCGTTTCGGGTGCTGGCGCATTTTCATCGCGTTTGCGCACCATGACCCAGCGATTGTAATCCAAAACCATCTCACCGCGCTGATTGCGCCCGACGGAATTGACGTAAACCACGCCGGTCTTGCCGTTGGAATTTTCCTTAAGCCCGGTCACGGTCGACACCGTACTGACCGTATCACCCGGATAAACCGGCGCGCCAAACACGCCCCCGGCATAGCCCAGATTGGCCACCGCATTTAACGACACATCCGGTACGGTTTTGCCAAATACCATGTGAAACGCCAAAAGATCATCGACCGGCGCACCGTCAAAACCGATCTGGCGGGCAAATTCATCCGACGACGATACCGCAAAGCGCGATCCGTAAAGCCCGGTATACAGCGCAACATCGCCGGTGGTGATGGTGCGCGGCGTTGCGTGACGCATTTCTTGACCGATGCGGAAATCTTCAAAGAAATTCCCGGGATTCGTCTTCGATGCCATGGTGCCTCCCTGCATCTTGTTTTTAGCGCGCTGGACGGATTAGACGGCTTTCACGACCATGCCTTTTGGTGTGTTATGCCGTTGTGATAAAATCAGGCCGCGTCCATTTCTGCGATCTGATCCGCCATGGCGACCAAACGTTTGGCCGATACCACATGCAGGTTTTCAATCAGCTTGCCATCGACAACCACAACGCCCTTGCCCTCGCTTGCGGCGTCTTCATAGGCCGCAATAATTTTGCGCGCCCAGTCAATTTCCGACTCTGCCGGGGCAAATGCCGTGTTCGCCGCCGCAATGGTTTTGGGATGGATCAGGGTCTTGCCGTCAAAACCCATGTCACGCCCCTGCGTGCAGGACGCCGCAAATCCGGCATCGTCAGCCAGATCAAGATGCACCCCGTCAAGGATCGCCAGCCCATAGGCCCGTGCTGCCAGCAAACATAATCCAAGGCTTGTGATCATCGGCAAACGATCCGGGGTATGGGCACAGTTCAAATCCTTGGCCAAATCGGATGTCCCCATGACAAAACCGCCAAGGCGCGGATGTGCGCCCGCAATTTCCCGGGCGTTTAACATTGCCAACGGCGTTTCCATCATGCACCAGATACGCATATCGGCATGCGCAGCTTCGGCCTCCATGATCGCGGCAACCTGACGGACCGTATCGGCACTTTCAACTTTGGGCAGCAAGATCGCGTCGGCCGATGTTTTGGCCGCCGCCACGATATCAGCATACCCCCACGGAGTATTAAGCCCGTTGGTCCGGATTTGGATTTCACGCTTGCCATACCCCCCCGCAGCAAGGGCGGCCACAATCTGATCGCGGGCGGTATCTTTGGCATCGGGTGCCACCGCATCCTCAAGGTCAAGGATCAGGCCATCCGCAGGCAGGCTGCGCCCCTTTTCCAATGCACGGGCATTTGAGCCCGGCATATAAAGCACGGAACGGCGCGGACGGGCGATTACAGCCATCGGGAAACTCCAGATTGATAATTTTCGTTCAATAATATTCAATATTGTTTGCGAAAATTACCCAAGATTACATCGCACTGCAAGTCAACTTTCGCAGTGCGGCAAAAAAACAACGCTTCTAAAAACCGCTCTCCTGTTGCAATGCCTGGCCCCGCATCCCCATATCTATCTCAACCAATAATGACGCAAATCGCCATGTCGATTCGCGCATCCCGGAGCGGAGAATCCCTGATTATCAGGTTGTGGAGACCAGCATGCTGGCAAAAGCCAAAGCCGGGTTGGAAGACCTGTTTCAGAATCTATTCTGCTCAATAATCGTCTTGGTCCTTTTGGCGGGTAATGTCACCGCCCATGGCCTGACATTTGCTATGATACCCAAGGGCATCGACGATCCCAACCTCCTACAAGCGTGGTATGGCTGCAAGGCTGCCGCCAAGGAAAGGGGGGATACCTGCCTGCTTCTGGGTGACACAACTGACGGCTATTTTCGCGGGCAACTTGATGCCATTCGCAATGCGATTGACCGCAGGGTTGACGGCATCATGATTTCAGTCACCCGTTCTGATTTCATTGCCCCAACCGGCCTTGCCGAAGCCCGCAAGGCCAATATCCCCGTTATCACCTATGATTCTGATTTGACCGAACCCTATCAGGGTCTTCGAATTCTTCACGTCGGCAATGATAACTTTTCCGTCGGATTGGAATTGGCGGCCCTGTTACGCCAAAGCATGCCACATGGCCGGACGTTTTGTATCCTCAGCAGCGGACGCGACGATCCCAATTTGAACCGACGCATCGCCGGTGTGCGCCACGGCCTGCGGGAACCGGTGATTGACCACAACACCATCCAGAACACACCAGACACCACAGAAACATCCGAACCTCTGGCAGAAGGAACGGGATGGATCGAATATCAGCGTTGCCCGCTTTACAACAAAGGCGATCAAAGAGTTGCTCTGACACAGTTGAAAAATATTTCTTCCCTTCTTGGCATTGACGCTGTGGTCGCGGTTGGCTCTTGGCTGGTTGACGACAGCACATTACCCTTGCAATCATTGCTTCAGGAATTCGGTGACCACAGGCCGCTTTTACTTATGGCAACCGGCACCCTGTCCCCGGAACAGGAACAGCTTGTGCATTCTGGATTGGTCCAGGGTTATGTCACCATTGATTTTTTCAAAATGGGGGAGCTGTCCTATACTGCACTTCGCAACATTGTCGATCAACACACGGCATTGCCCATCCCCGAACTGCCATTAAAAATCATGCGCTATACAGAAGAAGATCCAAAAGACAGACCGGAAATGTAACCGCACCCCGGCCCGATATCATCATGGAAAGGCACAAAGCCTTATCCTGCAACGTTGTCTCTGCCATTTGGACGGTTTCATTCACCCAAAACGAACCGTTCCTGATCCTAAAGCCCCAAGAAGGTCAGACCCTTGGCACCCAGCACCGTCACCGTGGCACTGCGCCCCGCGACAAGCAGGACGCCATCTGGCACATCATCAATTGAAACGCGAACCGGCACGCGCTGCGCTAGACGGACCCAGCTAAATGTCGATTTGACATTGGCAAGATTGCCGCCTGTACCGGTACGTTCACTATCCTGAATACCGCTGGCAATGCTGACAACATGGCCATAGATCGCGTTTTCTTCACCCATCAGGCGGATTTCAACCGGATCACCAATGGCGATACGCGGCAATTTGGTTTCTTCAAAATACCCGGCAACGTAAAATGATTGGCTATCGACCAAGGCGGCAATTGCCTGTCCGGCACCAACATAATTTCCCCGGCGCAACGAAAAATTGGTCATGATCCCGTCAACCGGCGCAACCACCTTGGTCCGTGACAAATCAATCATCGCCAACGCAAGATCGGCCTGCGCAAGATCCACCGCCGCCTTTGCCGTCGCAAGGCTGGTCTTAACCTGTTCTTTTTTCTGGCGCGAAACGACGTCACTATCAAGTCCCTGATAACGTTTGACTTCTCGTTTGGCCTGATCACGTGCGGCGATAGCCGTTTCAAGCTTGGCCTGCGCCTGATCCACCGCAACCTGATACCGTGCCGGATCGATCGTAAATAATAGATCACCGGCATGAACAAGCTGATTGTCCGTCACCTGCACATCATGGACCAGCCCGGAAACATCGGGTGCAATCGCCACCACATCGGCACTGATGCGGCCATCGCGCGTCCAGGGTGCATTCATATAGTAATCATAAAGCTGATACCCCCCGGCCGAAGCCGCCAGGACAAGGACAAGCGTCACCAGAACGCGCAGAAAATTGGCAAAGGTCGGTTTCATATCGTCACCTATTGAACAAACAAGGCCGAAAGTGCGGTCAGGATCAGCACAAACAGGGCCAGATCCGTCAGGGCGGGATGCGCGGTTATCTTGTAAAAACCGATCCGCGCAAGACCGACATGCAGCACTTTCAGACAGAACCAGGAAGCAAGCGCCATCATCAGAAAAGCGGGTATAAACACGCCGTAAATATCAACCATCGGATTAATCATGCGGTTTCTCCCATCAGGGGCGGCAAATCGGCAACAAAGGCCTTTTCTGCCGGATGACCCAGTATTGGCGCACCTCTTTTGGACAAGGTCCGGCGCAGCGCAATCAACGGGATCAGCAATTTATCGCGCCCCGGTGACGATGCGTCCGCCACCACTTCGCGCAGAATATTATCGACTTCTTCAAGGATCATCGGATCAGGAATGGCTAAGAAATCACGACGCCGATTGTCGAAATGGCGCGCTATATTTCGCAAAACGACATCAATCTTGGTCGCAATACGGCGATCGGCCAGCACCTTAAACCGATGCAAATCATGAAGGCTGGCCGCGATAGAAACCTCGGGCATTGCGCGCATCAACGTGTCACGATAATCCGGCGCAAGCGCCAAACGCGGCAAAATCAACCCTTGCCGATCCAGCAGGCGGCGGATCATGACCATGCGCGGCAATTTCAACGTCCCGCGTGCAATCGCGCTGATATCGCGCCAATTGGCTATCACCAAACGCCGGATACTGTCATCAACTGTGACACTGCGTACAAAGGCTGTCACAAGGGCGGCAACGGCAAACCCGGCAAGCGAAGCAATGCCACTATCAAGCAAGGTGGCGAAATCACTGTTATAAGCCGTATCGACATTTAAAATCATCACGACATTGACCAGCATCGCCAGACCAAAACCATAGGTCTGTGGCGACGTCATCAAGACACCCAGTAAAAGAAAATATGGTGCAAACGCCATCACCAACAGTGCAAAGCCATCAATGCCCGGCAAAATCGCAAGGCTATAGATCACTACCACCACAATCGCCATTGCCGTATATCGGATGAAACCTTTCAACGCGGGCACCGGATTATCCAAAAACGACATGATAGAGGCCCCAACAGCCGCCATCATTGCCGCCGTTGCCCCTGATGGCCAGGCCGTCAAAATCCAAAACCCACAAACCAGCAAGGTCGCGATAACAGCCGTTAACCCGGAACGAAACGCCACACCATGATCGCGGTGCAAGGCCTGATCCCTGGCACTATCACGCCAACGATCAACCACCTCGGCGGGCACAGATCCGGCGCGCAACCCATCCCAGATCAAACAACAATCGGCATGAAAGTTCAGCAATCTATGCAATCGGCTGCAAAGGTTAAGCTGCAACAAACCAGCCCAGTCAGAAGGGTTGGCAAATGCCTCGCCATAGGTGGTGATCCGCAAATGAAGGGCACGGGTTCTTGCGCCATCATGTTGTTCCATGGCCAGATGGGCGGCAACATCGTCCAGAATAACTTGCAACGCATCAGGTATCTGTCCGCAATACTCGGTCAGCGCCGTGATACGGTCATGAACCGCATAAAGAACCGGCAACAATGCTGCAATGGCACTTTGCAGTGCCTGCAATTGGCGAGTCCGCCCGCTAAACCGTGACTTTTCATATCCCAAATGAACCGCAAGACCATGCAGTTCACCAATATCAGCAGCAATACGTGCGCGATCCCGATACAATTTGTCTGCTTCGGAATTCACATCAAAACTAAGCGTCGCCAGTTTGGCGACATCCGCCATCCAGCCGTCAATGCGCGCGGCAATGACCGGACCAACATGCCGGGGAAACACCACATGGCTGACAACAGTCGCACAGATAATCCCCAACGAGATTTCCTGCACACGCGCAATTGCAGTGTCAAAGATTGTCCCCGGATCGGTCACGCAGGGAAAACCAACAATCGCCGCGGTATAACCAGCCAGCATGAAAAGATAGCTTTTGGGCGTTCGATCCAACCGTGACAGATACAGGCATCCCCCAACCCAAAGTGCGAGCGAAAGCGATAACAACACCGGTGCATCAACCAGATTTGGCACCAGTACAATAGCCGCGACCGCGCCAAATATCGTTCCGATCACGCGATAAAGCGCCTTGGATGCCAAAACCCCCGATAACGGATGGGCGACGATGTAAACCGTTGCCATCGCCCAAACCGGACGATCAAGATCGAATGCCAATGCAATGAACAGAGCCAGAACCGAAGCGGCAAATGTCTTGGCAGAAAACAGCCAGTCAGAACCTTTGGGCCGCAAGGCAAGAATATTTGTAAACATGAAATCCTCCCAGCCCTATGACACGTCGTCGCGTTCCGCCAGCTTGCCCAAAAGTTGCTGCATAACGTTCAGCGTAATGGCAAGATGTTCGGGTTCTGTATCCGCCGTCAGTTCGCCGCGGATCTTGGCAAGAATGATTTCGATCTCGGCGGCCTTTGCCCTGCCGCTATCTGTCAGGGCGACCATTTTCGCCCGGCGATCGCTGGGGTCGCAAACACGTGAAATAAGACCGTCCCGTTCAAGGGTATCAATCACACGCACCAGCGACGGCCCTTCGACCCCGATCTCATCGGCAATATGGCCCTGACGGACGGGACCCTGTGCGCGGTTCAACACAATCAACGGCATCGCCATCGTCTGGGATAAACCATGCGATTGCAGCGTGCGATCAATCTCGCGCCGCCAACAACGCGCAACACGCATCAAGGCACTTCCAAGACTTACATAAGGGGTATCTAGATCATTCTTTTCCATGACGGGCAGCATAACAGATAAATTAGATAGGATTCTATCTATTATAATCCTATCAGTTATGCACCCACGTCATAATCCACAGTGCCGGCATCAATAGCCCAACAAAATACCATTCTTTTCAAATCACTATCGGACAGAACACATCATTCTGGCTTCCCAAAAAGCCCGGTTAACAGCATTCCGGTCAGGCGCGGTACCTCGTTCAAGGCCCGGCCATTGGCCAGAAACACCACGGCAGTATCCTGTTTGGGGAAATATGAAAATTCACCTGAATAGCCAAAATACGTGCCGTCATGCCCCCAAACCGGGCCCCAATCGCTTTTGCCAACCATCAGGCCATAGCCATAAGACCCTTCGCCAGCAAACAAGACATCTGTCGTCGCCCGCGCCACCCCGTTTGGCCCCAACAATACACCATCAACAAACAGCGCACGGGCAAATTTCAACAAATCTTCGGCGGTTGAAATCACCCCGCCATCGGCAAGCTGATCGCCAACATCAAAATCAGTAACGTCTTCCAGTTTGCCGTCACCATTGGCATCGTCAAAACCCCGCGCAAGGTCGTCGGGCCTTGGGTAACGGCCAAAGGACGTATTGCGCATCTGAGCTGGCTCAAATATCCGCCGGTTAAACACGGCTTCGATAAGGTCGCCTTCAACCTGCTCAATCACAACACCCAACAGGATATAATTGCTGTTGGACGGATCATATTTTGTGCCCGGCTTGAAATGGGCATCGCGCCCGGCCATCAACGGCAATAATTCGCGATTGCGCCAGCCATGCTGCGGATCACGCCCGACCAGCTCAAAGAAAAACTCGCCATCCAGATAATCGGGAATGCCCGAACTGTTGCGTAATAAATCACGGATGGTCGCGACCTTGGCATTGGCAATTTTGTCGCGGAATTCCTCGGGCAGCCATTTGGCAACCGGGTCGGTAAGGTCAAGCCGCTTTTCCGATGCCAATTGCACGATCACCACGGCGGTCATCATTTTGGTCAGCGACCCGATATAAAACTGCCGGTCCCGCGTCATGCCATGATCGGGATTAACCGACGCATATCCCGTCGCGGCAAACCGCATAGATCCATCGCCATACCCAATCCCGATCACCCCGCCGGGCAAACCGGCATGTTCGACATATTGCCGCAAGAAAACCGTCAACGGATCATCCGCTTTGGATGGCGTCGTCACAGGGTTTTCCGGCGCAGAACCTCCGGGGGTCGAACGCCCCGGGATAGGAACGCCTTGCGCATGCACGCCCACCGTACTCATCCCCGCAGCCATCAGCAGGAAAAAAGCCAACACCCCGCGGCGCCTAAAACTTGCGATCACAATCCCATCCCCCCAAACATCATATCGAGCGCCAAGATCGGCGAAATTGGTTGCCGGTCGATTAATCCGGTGAATTATCAATCTGATCGATCCACGCCACCAATGCGGCACGAAATTCTGCTGTTGGCACCCAGACAACGTCTTCGCCATGTTCTTCATAAGCCGGGGCAATTTCACAAATCGCCGGATCAATCTTAAGGATATAGGCATTCATCACCACATCCTGATGGCTTACGCGGCCATTGATCACATCATCGACATGCCCAAGCACGACCCGCGCCCAATCGGGTGCATTTTGAATATCCATCACAAGGCAAGCGGCAATACGGTCATGACCGTCATCACCAACAATTCTACCGGGCCAATCAGGTGCTGCCATATCGCCGCCTGCCTTTCTCAAAATCTTGGATCAGAATATTAGCGCAACGGGAAAGCCGTGTTGATCTTGCCGCGATGAAGCCCGATCGCAACAAAGAAACGATTGGCATCATCGCTCCCTTCGCAATACGGCCCCTGTGTTGCCATCCTTGAATCGGGCCGGTTTTTACCACAGACAACCCAGCCAGGCGCCCCAACCGGACAAACCCCTTGGTTGGCGACGGCATAAAAGATGGAATTCACCACCTCGTCCTTGGTGCAGCTATCGGGGAACATCGTCGAAAGCGACTTTTGAACGCCATTTTTTTTAAAGGAGACATTGTAAATCCCCATGGCATTTGCCGTCTGGGTGATCACAACATTCGTCACCCCCCCGCCAGCAGGATCATCCCCACCCGGCCGGGAATGAAATCCAACGGCCCGGCCCTTGCCATTAATTTCACCGCAAAAAACATGGTCACCATTAATGCTCGGCAATCCGTCATTCACAATCACGCCAACCGGGCACGTCACCTGTGCCACTGCCAGATTGGCCGTGATCACAAACAGCCCGCCCGCCAGAAAGATCATGGCAGCGTATGTTCGGTAAAGCTTTGAAAGTGTCGTCATAAACGACCTCCTATGCCTTTTCCTATGCTGTTCCTGCCAGCACAGTCATGATCCCGGCATACTGCCCGAAACTGACGTTGCGACTTCGGCCCTGTGATACGGCACCACCGGATCACAAGGAGCCCGAACAAAGCCCGGCCCCTAAAGCTGCGAAAACTCAAGCCCGATACGCAGCGCAAGCACACTGGCCGGTTCAAACCGCATCGGCACCCCGCCGATCTTGCCGCCATGCCACTGTGCCTTGGTCAAAACAAACGCCCCAAGCGGCAAGGCATGACTGGTGCGGAAATTAACCAAAGACCGAATTTCCTTGGGCTTGCGAATGCCCTCATCACGCCACAGGCAATGATAGGCAAAAAGCGGTGTGCCGCTGCGCCGATCCAAAAAGACAAATGGCACCTCGTAATGGCCCCACCGCGCATAATAAAGGCTTTCCAGCCCGACGCTTGAGGTCAGAAACTGTGTCTGGATCGCGGTTTCGGCCAATCGGGTGATGGTCGCACTATCGGTTGCCCTACCACCGATCAATCCGGCCCGCAAACCGGGATGGATCAGATGGACCTTGAACGCCACCGCACGCTGGAACGGCTTGGCATCCTGATCCACCCGTTCAAGCCTGCGCACCAACCAGGCGCTTTCAAGATATTCAAGATAACGGCGCAGCGTATTCTTGGCGATATCAAGCTCGCGCGCCAGCGTTTCAATCGAAAATTCTGCACCGGTGTTATAGGCCAAAAGCACAAACAAACGATGCAAATCCGACGGGCTGGAAATACCATGCAGGCCCGGCAAATCCGAATGCAGCGACCGATGAATTGCCCCGGCCTCGCCATCGCGGTCATGAAAACCGCCTTCATGGATATAGGCTTCGAACAGCTCATTCAGTTCGATCAAACCATCGGGAATATCAGTCGTATATCGTCCGACATTGGGGGTTTGCGGCAAGACATCCGTTGGTGCAATACCGCGCTGTTCAAGATATTCGGCAAAGCTGAACGGTGGTAAAAACAGGCTTTGGATATGATCATTGTCATCAGAACCGGGGGCGAGCGCACTGACCGCCACCACGCGCAACATCGGGTCCGCGACCAGCAATTTCGCCAATCGCCCTTCCCAGTCACGCTGATAGGAAACTTCATCAATAAACAGCCAAAGCGGATGATCCGCTGAAATTCCACGCATAGACCGTAAAAGTTTCGGCAAACGCGGCAAATCAACTTCTAAAAACAGCGGATGTTCAAGCGAGATATAGCAAACATGGCGACGCGGCGTATTCGCATTAAGTAATTCCGCCACCGCCTGACGCAACATTACGGTTTTGCCAACCCCGCGCGGCCCGGTCAGAACCACGGCCTTTTGCCCGTCATTCTTTTCAACCGCGGCCCAGAACCGCTTGAAAAAAGCACGCTGCGGCAGGTCATGCACCCGATCGTCGGTCACCCCGTCCCACCACGGATTATCCAACATCAACCGATGCAAAAAATCCTGTTCGCCCGGATGCTCAATCATGGTCGCCATATCACCCCGCCCCAATTTCCGGCTGTCCGCCGCCGATCAGCCGCAAGGCTAACCGGAAAAACCTTTAAATTAGGTATAGTGATAGACGCTATTTACAAGGTTTTCAGTAAATAGTTACATGCCAAAAGAAAACCGGACTTCACGGTAAACCATGAAATCCGGTCAGGAGCATGACACTCGGTATCACTGCGGGGAGCAGGGGGGATTGATACCGGTGTCATCGCAGCGTTTGTTACGCCTTATCGTTGGGGGAGGATGAAGTGTCGTCCTCTTTGCCGTCGGCATCTTTTTTGCCGCTGGCATCGTCTTTTTTCATTTTCTCAAGCTCGGACGCGACCCGGTAATCACCAGAAGCAACATAGCCTTCCATTGATCCGGTGCGGCGCTCAAGATCATCAAATTTATCGCGAAGCTCTTCCATCCATGGCTCTTCGAAATCAACCCCCATGGTGGGACGTTCTTCGGTGGCGTCCGATTTCGTCGCCGATGCCGTGTATGACCCCGGGCGGCCCGTGCCGCGCAATTTGGCCCGCAGACCATCAAACCAATCGGGATGATGGACATAAGCCCATGCAATGCCAAACAGCATCAATCCGACAGGGAAACTGAAAATCAGGATCAGGATAAAGGCAATCAGCACCCCCTTGCGGGGAATGCCAAATGCTTCGGCAATGCCGCGTGTGGTGCGACGGATCACGCCGTCGCATTTCTCGCCATTCTGATCACGACGCCGCGAACGGCATCCGCCCTGACGGTGTTTCTTGTGACCGCGCTGATAGCCTCCGTCGGCAGCAGCTTGTTGTGCAGTCATATCCTGTTCCTCCATTCGGCAACCTCGGCATCCAACAGGCGTTCAAGTGTTTCGACACGGTTTTCAAGACGTTTGGCCCGGTTGGTCAGCATGACGACGACTTCCTTTTCGCGCGCCACCTGTTCCGGACTTGTCTTTTGCTGCTCGGATTTCATACGTTTCCAAACTGTTATGTAGTGGAACACAACCCATACTGGCCCGACAACGGCAACAAACACAATTAACGGTACAGCAATCGCCCACATAACAGCCTACTCAACCCTTATTGCAACTCATCGCATCGAAACACGCAAATCGCTGATTATTTGTCTTTCTTGACCCGCGACTTAAGCTCTTTAAGATCGTCTTCGATCCCAAGTTCGGCTTCAAGGTCTTCGAACTGCTCATCAAGGCTCTGGCCACGGCCAAGGTCCCAGGAATCTGCACCGGCTTCAAGTTCGTCAATCCGACGCTCCATCTGCTCATACCGCAAAAGCGCCTCATCAATCTGACCGGAATGCAGCTTTTCACGCATCTTGACACGCTTTTCAGCCGTCTGCATGCGGATTTCCACAGTACGTTGCTTGCCTTTGGCCTCGTTCAGCTTGCTCTGAAGCTTGTTCAGATCGTCATCGAATTTACCAAGGGTTTCCTCGATCACTTCAAGCTCGCGCTCAAACACAAGGCTTTGATCGGCCAAACGACGGCGCGCGATCAGCGCCCCCTTGGCAAGATCATCACGGCCTTTGGCAATGGCAAACTCTGCTTTGCTTTCCCATTCAAGCTGACCATCGTGCAGCTTCTTAAGCTTGCGCTCGACTTCTTTCTTGTCGGCAATTGCCTTCACTGCAGCGGACCGGACCTCGACCAGGGTATCTTCCATTTCCTGAATCATCAGGCGGACCATTTTTTCCGGGTCTTCGGCACGATCCAGAAGCGAATTGATATTGGCATTAACGATATCAGACAAACGCGAAAACACGCCCATTGTCAGATCTCCTTAAGAATATGAGGGGACGTAAAAATTCTAATCCCATCTTTGCAGGCCCCGTGCCAGTTTTGACTTTTATGTAAAATCAAATACTTAGCAGAAACCCGCTTTCTTTGAGTGATATTTATCGCGACATTAATATCGTTTTTCGATAACGTTTTTCGCGAAATGGACAGTTTACAACCGATATTGGGCGAAGACCCCGTTTTTCTGGCCGCGCTTGAACATGTGTCGCGTCTGGCGCCGATTGAACGACCGTGCCTGGTGATTGGCGAACGCGGATCGGGCAAGGAACTGATTGCCTCGCGCTTGCATTACCTGTCACGCCGCTGGGGTGGCCCGCTGGTTAAGGTCAATTGCGCGGCATTGACCGAAAGCCTGCTCGATACCGAATTGTTCGGCCACGAAGCCGGTGCCTTTACCGGGGCGGCCAAACGCCATGTCGGGCGGTTCGAACGCGCGCATGGTGGCACCATCATCCTTGATGAAATCGCCACCGCCAGCCCGATGGTGCAGGAAAAGCTTCTGCGCGTGGTTGAATATGGTGAAATTGAACGCGTCGGCGGGTCTGACGTGATCGAGGTCGATACCCGCGTTATTGGCGTGACAAATGAAAACCTGCGCGAACGAGCCCATCAGGGGACGTTTCGTGCCGATCTTCTGGATCGACTGGCCTTTGACGTCATCGCCGTCCCCCCGCTTCGCAACCGCCCGGATGATATCCTGCCATTGGCCGAACAATTTGCACTGGAAATGACCAAACGCCTGTCGCGTTCGGTCTTTGCCGGCTTCACCGCCAACGCCACTCGCCAACTCATGACCCATTCATGGCCCGGCAATGTCCGTGAATTGCGCAACGCGGTTGAACGCAGCCTCTATCTGTCCGAAGACGACCAAGCCCCGCTGGCCCATATCGTGCTTGATCCGTTTGAAGGTATCTGGTCTGAGACCGACAACGGCACAATCACCCAAGCCAACCCGGTTGAAACACCCGAACCAGACAGCACCATCGACTTCAAATCACAAATCGCCAATTTCGAAATCAAACTGCTGCAACAGGCCCTTCGCACCAACGCCAACAACCAGACCGAAGCCGCCAAAACACTTGGCCTGAACTATCACCAGTTCCGCAGATTGCTTGAGAAACACGGGCTTTCAGTCCGCCGCTAGGTTTGCAACCTTTGATATCCTGACAATTTATGACGAGCGCCAATTTTCTTAGTGCCATGATCTACCCTGATGTATACATTTGGTGAAACTCAATAATCCAATCAAGTCATTAGGATACATGTCAGTGTTATCACATTTACGGACACAGAAACCCTACAGATTAAGACACCGGCCCGCTGTGGCCGCCACCCTGCTGGCACTTGGTCTTGCCGGATTGAGCAATTCAGCAACCGCGGAGGAATGGCTACTCACCCCATACCTGCGTGCTGACCTTGGCTATTCCATGACCATTGACGATCGAGACGATTTTTTCGACAGCGCTGAGCGCGACTCAGTTGAATTGACAAGTTATAAAGGGCAGCGTTACCAGATCGGTGCCGGACTGAATCTTACGGACTATCTGCGGACCGACATAACGGTATCGTATGGTGCCCGACTATCCGCAGCAGATGACTATCGCGATGTGGACGGCACTCCAAACAAGCCAGCCAATAAGCTAAATAGCGGCGCTTTCGAGACGTCCAACTGGTCGACGATGATGAACGTTTATGTCGATCCGTTGAGCATTGCCGGTGTTGATGTCGGCGCCTTTTCCCCCTATTTGCAAGGCGGCATTGGTTGGGCGCGGAACAAAACGGAAAAGCTTTTCTTTCCAGATAGTACTTTCATTCGCGGCGATACGCATAACGACCTTGCCTGGCAGATTGGCGCAGGCGTAGGATACGCGATATCCGATCATTGGAAGCTGGATCTGTCCTACCGCTACCTTGACATGGGAGAAGTGCGCGGCGGTGACACGTATATCAATGGCGCGACCGCGACCAAAGTTGAAGCGACCCAGTTCGACCTGCGGGCACATGAAATCATGATCGGCCTGCAATACCAGTTCTGAAACCGCCATACGGCAACATCCTGAAATCACCTGATCTATGCAGATACCCCGGACCACGATATTCTCGTGATCCGGGGTCTTTTGCTTTGGCATATTCGCAAACCTTCGAAAGCCGCGTTTTATCTTGCCCGTAGTCAAGCAAGTCGCCCGCCAAACATATGCCTTCCCGGGCTTCAGGATTGAACGCTATGTATCAGCCAAGAACACTGAACTATCGCAAAAGCGATCCGGTGATGCGCTGGAACCTGCCGGACCGGGTATTCTTTGCCTGTGGCGCTTGCCATATCCTCGCCCACGCCTTTATCAAGAAATATGACGCGACTGGCGATTTTACTGCACTTTGGCTTCACCCGAAAAATGGCCATCCGGGCAATCACATTGTCGTCGCTCATGATGACTGGGTGTTTGATTATCATGGCTACAGCAAGCGCACAGAATTCATCCGCCATTGCATGCACCGCGCCCGGCAGCACTGGCCCGATTGGGATGTCGAAATCAAAGCAATTCCACAAGACGCTTTGATTTCCGAACAGAAATCTCGACAGATTGAAGGATTATGGCTTCGCGAACCCAAACAGTTCCTGCATGACGCTTTGCCGCGCGCAGAGCGCTTCCTCGATCGCTTTGCGCTGTCCAAAATACACTTTCGGCTTGCCCCGCAAGAACAGCGAGGAACGCATCACCAGATCACCAGCGACACGCATGCCCGTCAATCGGCCAACGCCCGTGCAATCACCATCCGTTGAATATCAGAAGTGCCTTCGTAAATCTGACAAACCCGGACATCGCGATAGATACGCTCAACCGGGAAATCCTTGAGGTATCCATAGCCGCCATGGATTTGAATGGCGGCAGAGCAGACCTCTTCGGCCATTTCGGATGCATATAGTTTCGCCATGCAGGCCTCGGTCAGGCACGGTTTACCATCATCACGAAGCGCCGCCGCACGATGCACCAGCAAACGTGCGGCATCAATCTTGGTCGCCATATCGGCAAGGCGAAAGGCCACCGCCTGATGATCAATGATCTTTTTGCCAAAGGTTTCGCGTTCGTTGGCGTAATCGCGTGCGGCTTCAAATGCGGCACGCGCCATACCGACCGATTGCGATGCAATACCAATCCGCCCGCCTTCCAAATTGGCCAGCGCGATTTTATATCCCTGCCCTTCGGCACCCAGCATATTTTCCACCGGAACCCGGCATTCAACAAAGGTGATCTGGCAGGTATCCGAGGCATTCTGCCCCAGCTTTTCTTCAATCCGTGACACCACATAGCCCGGTGTATCGGTTGGCACGATAAAAGCCGAAATGCCGCGTTTCCCGGCCTTTGGGTCGGTCACGGCAAAGACGATGGCAATATCGCCCTCGCTGCCGGATGTGATGAATTGCTTGGCACCGTTGATGATCCAATGATCGCCATCACGCACCGCACGGGTGCGAAGCGCACTGGCGTCCGATCCGGCCTGTGGTTCGGTCAGGCAAAACGCACCGATCTTTTCGCCGCGCGCCATCGGCACAAGGTATTTTTGCTTTTGATCTTCGGTGCCAAATTTAAGGATCGGCATGCAACCGACCGAATTATGCACCGACATGATGGTTGACGTCGCCCCGTCACCAGCCGCGATTTCTTCAAGTGCCAAGGCATAGGCAACATGATCCATGCCCGCCCCGCCATATTCATCGGGCACCAGCATACCAAGGAAGCCCAACTCGCCCAGCCCGGCTATCGCCTCGGCCGGGAAAGTATGATGGGTATCCCATTTTGCGGCATGGGGTTTCAATTCATTCTCGGCAAACTCGCGCGCGGTATCGCGTACCATTTCCTGATGATCTTCAAGCCGCATGGCCGTGAAACTCCCCTTTCCGGGCAAGCGTCACGGCCATGCAATCCTTGCAAAGGCCTGTTTACTCGCCCTGTTCAAACGTGTCTTTGGCACTGTTAAAACGCCAAAGAATGCCTTCCTTCATGCCGTACCACCACCCATGCAGGGTAAGGTCACCGGCTTCGACCCGTTCCCGAACAAACGGAAAGGTCATCAAATTATTCAAAGAATTCCGCACCGAATGGCGCGAAACCTTTTCAACATCCGGCCCATGTTCAACACAGGAACGTGCCATGCTCATCCACGAGCCGATAAAGTCACGATCGGGAACCTTGCCGGTCTCGGCATGTTCAACAAGGGCCGAAATCCCGCCACAACATTCGTGACCTAAAACAACGATATCGCGCACTTTAAGATCGCAAACCGCAAATTCAATTGCCGCCGATGTGCCATGATAATTTTCATCCGGCTCATAGGGCGGCACCAGATTGGCGACGTTGCGGACAACAAACATTTCACCGGGTTCAGCATTGGTCAAAATGGCCGGATCAACACGAGAATCAGAACAGGCAATCAACAGCACCTCGGGCTTTTGGCCCATATCCACAAGGTCTTTGACCCGTTCGGGACGCTGTTCGTAATAGATCGCCTTAAAGCTCTTGAAACCGGCCAACATCCGGTCGACAGTCGGCTTTCCCATTGCGCGAAATCCCCTTGGTTATCTCTGACGACAAAATAGGGGGATTTCACGCAATATGGTAGCCCCTGAATGGAACTTTAAAACAAGCACTCGATCCCGGTCACAAAAGCTCAACAGCAACCGCTGTTGCCTCGCCGCCGCCAATACAAAGCGACGCTACCCCCTTGGAACCACCATGGGTTTTAAGCGCATGGATCAATGTCACCAAAAGGCGCGCCCCCGTCGCCCCGATCGGATGACCCAGCGCACAGGCCCCGCCATGAACATTGACCTTGCCGTGATCCAGCTCAAGATCACGCATCGCGGCCATGGCTACAACGGCAAAGGCCTCGTTGATTTCCCAAAGATCGACATCGTCCTTGGTCCAGCCCGCCTTGGCCAAAACCTTGCGGCTGGCATCAATCGGCGCAGTCGTAAACCAGCACGGTTCCTGGGCATGGGTCGCATGACCAACGATCTTGGCAATTGGTTTAAGCCCGCGCTTGATAGCTTCGGATTGTTTCATCATCACCAAGGCCGCCGCCCCATCCGAGATCGAGGCAGAATGTGCTGCCGTTACCGTGCCATCCTTGCGAAAGGCCGGGCGCAGGGTCGGGATTTTTTCCGGTTTGGCTTTTGGTGGCTGTTCGTCGGCGGAAATCGTCACATCTCCCTTGCGGGTAGTGAAGGATACCGGGGTGATTTCCCCGTCAAAATGGCCCGCCGTTGCGGCATTCTGGGCGCGTTTCAACGACGTAATCGCATAATCATCCTGCGCTTCACGGGTAAAGCCATATTTATCAGCCGTTTCCTCGGCAAAGGTCCCCATTGAACGACCTTTTTCATAGGCATCTTCCAGCCCGTCAAGCGCCATATGGTCATAAACCTCGGTATGGCCATACCGCTGTCCGCTACGCATTTTCGGCAACAGGAATGGCGCATTGGTCATGCTTTCCATACCACCCACCAGCATGATATTTGCACTGCCCGCCATCAGGATATCATGAGCCAGCATCACCGCTTTCATGCCCGATCCGCACATCTTGTTGATTGTGGTCGCACCGGCCGCACGCGGAATACCGGCATTCCATGCCGCCTGACGTGCCGGGGCCTGCCCCTGCCCGGCGGGCAGGACATTGCCCATGATGACTTCATCAATGTCATCGGCCGAAACGCCGCTGCGCTCAAGGGCGGCCTTCATCGCGATACCGCCCAGTTCCGGCGCGGTCACGGTGGCAAAATCGCCCTGCAGCCCGCCCATCGGGGTGCGCGCGCAAGAAACAATAACAATCGGGTCTGAGTTGCTCATAACTATGGTCCTGTTTTCGAATAGAGGGGGATCAGGCGGTTTCGCCGAAAAGTTCGCGGCCGATCAACATGCGACGGATTTCGCTGGTACCGGCACCGATTTCATAAAGCTTGGCGTCGCGCAACAAACGGCCGGTGGGATATTCGTTGATATAACCATTGCCACCCAGCGTCTGAATGGCTTCAAGCGCCATCCATGTGGCTTTTTCCGCGGCATAAAGGATCACACCAGCGGCATCCTTGCGCGATGTTTCCCCGCGGTCACACGCCTTGGCAACCTCGTAAACATAGGCGCGGCACGCATTCATCGTGGTGTACATATCGGCAATCTTGCCCTGCATAAGCTGGAACTCGCCAATTGCTTGGCCGAACTGTTTGCGCTCATGGATATAGGGCACAACCACATCCATACAGGCCCGCATGATGCCGGTCGGTCCGGCGGCCAGAACGGCCCGTTCGTAATCAAGGCCGCTCATTAAAACGCGCACCCCGCCATGCAACTGGCCCAGAATATTTTCCTCGGGGACTTCGCAATCCTGAAACACCAATTCGCAGGTATTCGATCCGCGCATGCCCAGTTTATCCAGCTTCTGTGCGGTCGAAAATCCCTTGAAACCCTTTTCAATGATAAATGCCGTAATCCCTTTTGCCCCGGCATTGAGATCGGTTTTGGCATAAACCACCAGCGTATTGGCATCCGGGCCATTGGTGATCCACATTTTGTTGCCGTTCAGGATGAAACGGTCACCTTTTTTCTCGGCGCGCAATTTCATCGACACCACGTCCGACCCGGCCCCTGGCTCGCTCATCGCCAGCGCGCCGATATGTTCGCCGCTCATCAGTTTCGGCAGGTATCTTGCCTTTTGTTCGGCAGTACCATTGCGCTTAAGCTGATTGACGCAAAGATTGGAATGCGCGCCATAAGACAGCGCAACCGATGCCGAGGCCCGGCTGATTTCTTCCATCGCGATCACATGTTCAAGATAACCAAGCCCGGTGCCGCCGTCTTCTTCGGAAACGGTCATGCCCAATAGGCCAAGATCACCGAACTTGCGCCACAGATCGTTGGGGAATTCGTTCTTTTGATCAATCTCGGCCGCGCGCGGTGCGATTTCGGCCTCGGCAAAGGATGAAACGGTTTCGCGGATCGCTTCCGCGGTCTCGCCAAGATCAAATTTCAATCCGGGAAATTCGACAAATGCCATGATGACTATCCTGCCCTGAAGGTTGGTTTCGATTATTGACTAAAAGTGAATTATTCGCCGGATTACGCAGCGTTGCTTAATAATTCCGGCGGCAGATTCATGACCTTAAGCGTCTGAAGCGAGGTGGCGCACAACACAGGTTCGCCGTCCCTTGATCCGAAAACATCAATGCGCGTGACAATAATCGATCGTCCGCGCGACACAACTTCGCCAACTGCGCGCAACCCATCCCCCAGACCGGGGGCGACGATGTTTAATTTGTATTCGATGGTCAACATGCCCTGATCTTCGGCCACAAGGCTCCAACCGGCAAAACCGCCGGCGATATCGGCCAGGCCGGCGATCAGGCCGCCATGGAAATAGCCATTATGCTGAACCAAATCGGCGCGTGACGGCACGACAATTTCCACCCGCCCCGGCATCACATCGGTGACTTCGGCCCCGATGGACAGATTATAGGGTTGCTGAGCAAACCGGTACCGGACTTCGGCAACGTAATTTGGGTTTTGGGGCTCGAACGGGGCCATGTCGCGATCCTGCCTTGACTGCTGGTACCCATGAAATGCGCAGGGATGGATACCGGAATATGACGTGGCTCTGTTGTAGTTAACGTTTACGTTAACGTCAAATTAAATCCGCATCATCATACCGATTTATAATCCGCCCTTTGGCCAAGGCCCGCCCCAAACAGCAATGGCGCGTCAAAGACGCGCCATTGCCACATAAAATCACCGACGTCCGATTGCTCAGACCCGATACCCCAGCATTTCTGGCAACCATGTCACCAGTTGGGGGAAAACAATTACCAATGTCATCGCAATCGCCATGGAAAAGACCAGATACAAGGTCCAGGGAATTGTGCGTTCCAGCGGAATACCGGCAATCCGCGACGTTACCATCAGGTTCACCGCAACAGGCGGCGTGAATTGTCCGATGGCAATATTCATTGCCATGACAACGCCAAACCAGACCGGGCTCCAGTTAAAGGCCGACATTACCGGCATCAAAAGTGGCAAGGTAATCAGATAGATCGAAACCCCATCCAAAACCATCCCGGCCAGCAAAAGAAAGACCATGATCAGCGCAAGCACCACGTGCTCGTTTTCAGACAGACCAAGTAGCGCCTTTGCTGCCATATCAAAAGTACCAAGCGTCGCCCCTGCCCAGGCAAAAATGCCTGCCAACGTCATAATCAACATGATCACGCCAGACGTCACGGCAGAATCAACAAACAACTGATACAAATCGCGCAACCGCATGCTGCGATAGACAAAAAGACCAATCAAAAGACCATAGGTCACGGTAACAACGGCGGCTTCTGTCGGGGTAAACAACCCGGTCCGCAAGCCCCCCAGAATAATCACAGGCGCCAGCAATGCGGGAACAGCACGCACAAACGTCGGCCAAATCGGCAATCTTTTGCCGACTTCGGCGATCCCGAAATTGTGCCGACGCGATAAAAGCAAAGCGGGAATAATAATGGCCACACCGGCCAGAATGCCCGGAATAATCCCGCCCGCAAACAAGGCCCGAAGGTCTGTACCCGGCACAATCAGGGAATAGACAATTAACGCCACCGAGGGCGGTATCAAAATAGCCGTCGATGCACCGGCCGCGATCACACTTGCCGAGAATTCACGGGGATATCCAGATCGCATCATTGACGGGATCATCACCATCGCCACAGCAGCAGCATCCGCCGGGCCCGATCCAGACATTCCGCCCATCATCATGCAAACAAGCACCGCCACAACGGCCAAACCGCCCCGCCGCGGGCCAACAATTGCACTGGCAAAATCGACAAGACTTTTGGCGACCCCCGACCGTTCGAAAATCATACCGGTCAGGATGAACAGCGGAATCGCAATCAGCGGGTATTTGGCGATCCCGTTATAGGTATTGGTCCCGACGGTTGCCAACGCATAGACATCAAGACCGAAATAAATCCCGACCACCCCGGCAAAACCAAGGGCGACGGCAATCGGCGTTCCAATAATCAGCAAAACAACAAACACAGCAAGCAAGGCAAAACTGGCCGTTATCATGACCGTTCACCATCTTTCGCTGATGATTTTCCAGCACGGGCCAAAAGCCACCCCCGTCCAAGAACCCGTACGAGTATCAGCACAGCAAGCATCGGCAACCAGATCGAATAGATCCAGCTGGGATAACCAAGCCCGGCGGATATTTCATCGTATTTATATTCGTCGAGGGTGAACAGGAACCCATAATAAACGACCATCGAAAACAGCAGTGTTGTGATCGCCAATGTGATCATCTCGGCCAACACACGTACCGGTCGTGAGAACCGTTCAAGGAAAAAGGTAATCCGGATATGTTCATTCCGCGCAAAGGCAATGGACGCCCCCAAAAGGGTCATAACCACCAACAGAAAAACAGAAAATTCCTCGGTAAAGGCAAAGGACACATCGGTCATATACCTGACCACCACATTGGCAAGACTGATCAGGCAAATCAGCGCCAAAGCCAGGGCTGCCAAGGCTTCCTCAACTTTAATGCTCTTACCCGGCGCACCGGCATCGAATACTTTCCCCGGACCATCTTCACCGGATGGTTCGGCTGAAAAATCAATCGGAATTCCGTCTCGATCCGCCAAGGTCGGACCCTTTCAAACAATCAGGTATTATCAAAAAAGGAAAAAGGCGCCACACACGGCCAAACGAAGGTGGCAATGAATGGCGCCCTGCTATTACTGGGGACGATCAGCAATCGATTTTTCGGCCATATCAACCAGATCGTTACCGACCCGATCCTTCCATTTGCCATAGACCTCGCGGGTCGCATCAACAAATTTCTGGCGCTGTTCGTCTGTCAGTTCGGTGAATTTCGCACCGCGTGCTTCCAAAGCCTTGATCAAGGATTGATCATCTGCCGTCGTTCCCTTGCGGGCCAGCTCAATGCCATAGGCACCGGCATCAACAGCGGCCTGTTTGACGATCTTTTGATCTTCCGGGGTAAAGTTTTCCCAAACCCGTTCATTGGACGCAAAGATCAGCGGGTCTGCAACATAGTGCCACTGGGTCACATAAGTCTGACCCGCGGTTTCAATTTTTGCCACATCGTAAACAGTTAACGGATTTTCCTGTCCGTCAACCGCCCCCGTCGTCAGTGCCGGTTTGGCGTCCGCCCAACTCATTTGGGTTGGATTGGCACCAAGCGCGGTAAAGGTATCATTATACAACGGGGACCCAACGACACGCATTTTCAAACCTTTAAGGTCTGCGGGCTCGGTAATGGCATGCTTGGAGTTCGTCACTTCGCGGAAGCCATTTTCTGACCAGCCAAGCGGGACGATCCCCTGACGTTCGATTGCTTCAAAAATCTTTGCGCCGACCGGCCCCTGGGTCAGGGCATCCATCGCAGCATAATCGGGCATCAGGAACGGCAAGGAAAACAGGTTCAGTTCCTTGACCTGCGGGGACCAGTTGATCGTCGACCCAACAGCCATATCAATAATACCCTGGCGCATTGCCGTGAATTCCTTGGTCTGGTCACCGGCAACCAGTTGCGCATTCGGATACACTTTCAGATTAATGCGACCGTCCGTGCGCGCGGCGACAAGTTCCGCCCATTTTTCAGCAGCTTCACCCCATGGGAAAGGCGTCCCAAGAACCGTCGAAACCTTGTATTCGGCTTTATAATCGCTGGCATAGGCCGTCACAGATAGCGACATCACCGCGCCAAAGCCCAGCGCAGACAGCACTTTTGCAAGTTTCATGATTTTCGTTCTCCCGAAACATCTTGTTTGTTCTTGGAAATTAAGTTTCCTTAGGAGCCGAACTTAATATGACTTATGTCGCCAAAACAACACAAAATGAGCAGAATTTTGCGGCATAGAAGACAGAGAGAACCCAGGAATTACATATGACCAGCCGCCTCTCAAACACAGGTTGAAAGTGACTTTTTTCCATTCCGAAACAGACAGGGAAAATAAATCAGTTGGTACGATTGCCCCACCGGGCAATGCTGGCTTCAAGCATATCGCTCATTACGTCTTCGCTCACCAGCTTGAACAAAGCCTGTGCAATTCGCCCCCGCAGCGCGCCGGTATTGCACGGCGATTTATGCGACATGGCCAAATACAGATTTTCGGTACTGACCGGCACATCATAGCTGCGGATACCCTTGATATTCGCACGCGCGGCAATGGCTTTGCCGGGAAATTCTTCATAGATCACATATTCAGCACGATTGCGTTCAAGCATGTGCAAGCCCTGTTCAAGGCTGGGAACCTCGCGGATGGTCAGGTTTCCCTTGGCATAGGCATCAAATTCCTGACCAAAACTGTTATTGATCACCGTCAGGCCTTCAAGCCCGCGTAAATCAGGCCATTGCCGATAATTGATGTCGACGTTGTCCCGGGTCCAGATCACGGTCCGCGTCCCCTGAAAGGCCGGGAAAAAGTAATCCATATATTGAAGTCGCGGGATGGTCAGAAACGCACCGGCAATCATATCAATGCTGCCGTCGCGCATGTTCTGCTGCACGCGCCCCCAACTGCCAGTATTGACCACTTCGATCTCGACCCCGGCGGCTTCGCCAACACGTTTCAGGAAATCGGCCGCCGCACCAATCAGATGATTACGATCACTTTCAGCTGGCCAAAGATAGGGCGGATAATCCGGATTGCCCGACGCAAGCAGACGCGTGCAATTGCGTTCCCCATCGGCATCGATGGTGAAATGACGTGATGCGTCATGCGCATACACAACCCTTGCTGCCAAAACGGCAGCGACACAAACGGTTGCGATACATCCCGCCCGGTTAGCCCATTGCATTACCACCACTCTCCAGCTGCATCTCAACCATACAGCACAGGTTATTTCCGATATTATGTAAGCAGACCATTTGGCGGTTTCATCGTTTGGAACGCATTTTTTTACGATATTTCCGCACACCATCCCCAATCGGGGTTAATGGCACCACAAAAAAGGCAGCCCCCGTTTCGCGGGGGCTGCCTTTTGAAATTTGTATGCTTTCGACCCGTCCGGATTAATCTGGACGGCAGCCTTGCAATCAGGCCGAACGACGTTTCATGCCCTGGTTACCACCACGGCCTTCCGTGCGGGCACCCTCGCTACGGCGCGGGCGATCACTGAAATCACGGCCACGGGTATCACGATCACCCTGGAAACCACGTTCGCCACGCGGCTTGTCAGCGAACTTGCGTTCACCATCACGTGCCGGTGCGGCACCTTCGCCACGCGGGCGGAAATTGGTGCCACGGTCATTACGCTCGGTGCGTTCTGCACGATCCGGGCGCTGCGTTTCCGCTGCACGGTCAAAGCGCGGCTTGCGATCGAAACGTTCACCGCCACGATCATTGCGATCATTGCGTACCGGACGATCACCACGCGGCTGATCAGACTGACCGAAACGACGGCCACCATCACGTTCGCCGCCAAAACCACGCCCGCCATCACGGCCAGCGTCACGACCGCCTTCGCGATCACCTTCTACACGACGACCGCCATCACGCGGACCGCCAAAGGATGCACGTGCGCCGTCACGGCCACCATCACGGCCGCCGCCAAAGCCACCACGACCGCCACGGCCTGCATCGCGACCACCGTCACGACTGCCACCGAAACCACCGCGACCGCCATCACGACCACCGCCGCCGAAACCGCCACGACCACCACGGCCGCCATCACGACCACCGCCGCCGCTCGACGAGCGAGCAGAAGGAGCCGAATGGAATTCGTGATCTTCGTCGATTTGGACCTGCTGGCCGATAATACGTTCGATATTGCGCAGATGACGAACATCACGCGGTTCGCAGAACGAAATCGCAACACCTTCGGCACTGCCACGGCCGGTACGGCCAATACGGTGCACATAGTTTTCCGGATCGGTCGGCAGGTCATAGTTAATGACGTGCGAGATGCCCGGAACGTCGATGCCGCGTGCGGCAACGTCGGTTGCAATCAGAACCGGGAACTGACCATTACGGAAGTTCCGCAGGATTTTCTGACGGATGCGCTGCTGTTTGTCACCATGAATGGCATCAGTATCAACACCTTCATCGCGCAGCTGGAACGACAGTTCGTCAGCATCGGCTTTGGTTTTGGTGAAAACCAGAACGCGTTCGCTTTCGTCACGCTTCAACAACTGAATCAGCAATTTGGTCTTGTCGTGACGCTTCACAAACATGCCACGCTGGGTAACACGTTCTGTAACGCTGGACTGCGGTGCAGTTTCAACCTTGACCGGGTTGCTCAACAAACGGTCGGTCAGATGTTTAACAGCCGACGGCATGGTTGCCGAGAACATCACGGTCTGATGTTCGCGCGGCAGCTTTGCTGCAACCGTCAGAACATCTTCGGAGAAGCCCATGTCGAGCATACGGTCAGCTTCGTCGAGAACGAAAACTTCGATGTCGTCGAAACGGATGGTGTTACGTGACATATGGTCAAGCAGACGACCCGGGGTCGCAACCAGGATATCAACGCCGCGGCGCAATTCCTGAATCTGCGGGCCCATCGGCGAGCCGCCATAAACAACAGAAGAAAACAGGCGAATGCCTTTTTTGAAATCGCGCAGACACTGACCGATCTGATTTACCAATTCACGCGTCGGCGCAAGAATAAGCGCGCGCGGCTGGCCCGGTTCCGGACGTTTCGGATTTTCAGCAAGGCGCTGCAGCATCGGCAAACAGAAGGCTGCGGTTTTACCACCACCGGTCTGGGAAATGCCCATAAGGTCACGCCCTTCAAGCAAAGCCGGAATGGTTTTTGCCTGGATCTCGGTCGGAGCGGTGAAACCAGAAGCTTCAACGTTGCGCAGCAGGGGCTCGATAAGGTTGAGCCCTTCAAAATTAGTCATATAAGGAAAGTCCTTCAATATCCGGTCAGCGTCATGTTCACGCTATGATTTGCCAGCTCGATAGCAATAGTGACCGGTGCACGGCAAACTTGCCGCTGCTTCGGACCCTGTATGAGAGGCATATGATGAGGCACAAACGTCATCACGTCTGTACCGCCCCCGCCTTTTCACACAGTTCCTGACAGCTCAATCTGCCCTACAAGCGAAGGAATGAGCCGGGTGATACAGGGCCTTTAGATTAAAGTCAATCAAAGCATTGCGCCGGGCAGCCATGCAAAAACGCATTACGTTCCCCAATGTGGCCCGCCAACCGACTTGACGGCGACACCGAAAAATCCCCAACATTTATCCGGGAAACATGCCCCTAACCCGGCCACCAGCCTCGGTCTGGGCAATTTTCCCGGCGCGCTAAAATTGGTGCAGCGCACATAAAACATCGCATGCAAAAACAGTTAATTAAAAACGCAGCAAATTATTTGCAAACTTTGCCATTTTCAAAAAATGTTATTCTGGCCGACGTAAAGTGCGGGCTCGAAATCTAAAATCTCTTGCAGCACATGAATTTCCGCCTTCGCGGGGATAACGATTCTATAGACGGCAAAGACTGGACGAAGTTTGTCCCTGGCCTGACACATTTAATTAAAAATGCCCGGCTCTTATGCCTTGCTGGCTTTTACCTGCACCTCAAGGGCGCTCTGCCGCGCATCCGGGGTCAATAACCGGCCATGCCCGCGGCTTTCCGGCGGCGGCTTTATTGTTGTCAGCGGCACAGCCCGCCGTCCGATTTGTTGCAAAAACACCCCAAACAGTATGGCAACCATCGCCACCACATCCAATCCGGCCACGGGTTCGCCGATCAGCACAATACCAATCGCCATCGCAACCAAAGGCGGCAAATAAGTCACCCCCGATGCCGCCACGGCGCCAAGCTGATCGACGATGAAATAATACAGGATATAAGCAAGCCCGGTTCCCAGAACACCCAAACCAACCACAAGGCCGATGGCCGTTTTCGGATCATCAAAGACCGCACCAACGCCTGAAATATCGGTTGTTAGGGCAAAAATCGCTGTTGCGATGCCAATCTGATAAGTCGACAGCGCCAAGGGCGAAAGTTTAAGCGGGCTGATAAATTTGCGCGCATAGACAAAAGAACACCCGACACTAAGCGCGCCGACAATCATATAAGCCGTCCCGGCGATACTGACGCCACCCTCCCCGACCTGGCCCGCATCTATTTGCCAGGGTCTGGCAATCAGCACGACACCGGCAAAGCCCAGTGCTACCCCGCACAACGATTTTACGGTCGGCCGCTCATCACGCAGGAATAAAAGGGCCGTCACAAAGGCAAAAAGCGGGATCGCCCCACTTAACATCCCCGCCACACTTGACAGCAAAAGCGCCGTCCCCTTGGCAAAAGCAAAATAATAGATCGCGGTTGCCAACAACGCCATCACCACAAAATGGTGAATATGGCGCATGTCGCGCAGGTGAACCTCCCGCCGCAGAACAGCAAAAATCACCAGCGGCACAAACCCGCACAGCACCCGCAAAAAGGCAATTTGCTGTGGCGCAATATAATCAGCAGCCCATTTCATAAAAATAAAATTGCTGCCCCAGACAACACCAAGCAACACAAAGGCAAGATAGGCGAGAATTTTCATTTTTGTGATTTTCATACATATATATGTGGCGACATCACGCCAAAACAGGCAACACCGGAAACCGGTATTGCCTGCAAATTTTACGAGCAATCTGAGAAACAGATCGTCGGATCAACCAATCAAACAGCCAAATCCGTCCCCAATCACACTGAACGGGTAATGCCCCCGTCAACACGAATATTCTGCCCGGTGATATAGCCCGCCCCATCGGATGCCAAAAAGGCAATGGTGGCGGCGATTTCTTCTCTTTTGCCATACCGCCCCATCGGCACCCGGTCGCGACGTTCATCGGTTTCCGGCAAGCTATCGATAAAGCCCGGCAACACATTATTCATACGGATGTTTTCTGGTGCATATTTATCGGCAAACAGTTTGGTAAAAGCCGCAAGTCCAGCCCGAAAAACCCCCGACGTCGGGAAAACCGGATCGGGTTCAAACGCGGCAAAGGTCGAAATATTGATAATCACACCACCGCCCTGCTTTTGCATGATCGGCGTCACCAAACGGGTCGGGCGCACCGCGTTTAAGAAATAAACATCCATGCCCGCGTGCCAGTCTTCATCCGTCAGTTCCAAAACCGGCTTACGCGGCCCATGCCCGGCGGAATTAACCAAAACATCAATCCGGCCCCATTTTTCCATCGCCAAATCAACCAAACGCCCAAGGTCGTCATTTGACTGATTTGAACCGGTCACGCCAATGCCGCCCAGTTCGGCGGCAAGCGCCTCGCCCTTGCCAGACGATGACAGGATCGCAACCTTATATCCATCGGCGGCCAGTTTCTGCGCCGCAGCGGCCCCCATGCCACTGCCACCCGCGGTGATAAGCGCAACTTTTTCTACTGTCATGACGGCTCCTTGGATTTGTTTCATTGTCGTCGTAAAAAACTTTGATAATATTGTTTTTACGCTTTTGCACCAATCCACACCAATCAGATTTGCACCTTCAAGGCTGTAGAAAAACTATTGCATGATCAAACCTGAAACCTGCCTTCCGCCCTTAAATGGCCTGCGCGCTTTCGATGCGGCGGGGCGCCATTTGAATTTTCGCATCGCAGCCGAGGAACTTGGCGTGACCCAAGGTGCCGTCGCACAACATGTGCGCGGGCTGGAATCCTATCTGGGTCTTAAACTTCTGGATCGGTTGCCACGCACATTGGCCCTGACCGATAACGGCCAGCGTTATCACGCGGAAATCAGCCGGGCTTTTACAATTATCGGCAATGCCACCCAAACCCTTCAACCGCAATCAACCCATCTGACCATCAGTGTCACGCCGACCTTTGCCGCCAAATGGCTAATCCCGCGTCTGACAGATTTCACGGCGGAAAACCCGCAAATCGAATTGCGGATTGTGGCAACGGAAAAGGCATCAAACTTTCATTCCGACGGTGTTGATCTGGCGGTGCGCCAAACCAATTCGTCCTTCGCCGCCGGGCTAATTGCCGATCTGTTATTTGAACAGGATATCATTTCCGTTTGCAGCCCCGGGGCCATTGCCAAATTTGATCGCCCCCTGAAGGTCGCAGACCTTGACCAACTGGTTCTTATTCACGACTCGCACAATCTGTGGCCGGAATATTTGAAATCTGTGTTTGGCCATGAAGTCCCCGACCGGGCAAAGAATGTGCGCCTGAACCAAACCGCACTTGCAATTGATGCCGCCTTTTCCGGGCAGGGCATTGCATTGGCCAGCCGGTTTCTGGTCGAACAGGATCTGGCCGCAGGCCGCCTGATCCAACCGTTTGAACACACCCTGCATGCCGGGCGTGACTTCTATCTGGTCACCCCGCGCAATAGCAAGAATCCTGCTGCCTGCAACCAAGTTCGCCAGTGGCTGTTGAAATGGCGCGCCACAAGTTAAATATGATGGTCAGGATCAATTAACATTCAAAACACCATTTCGCACTTATGATGCCCAAAAGCACTGCATATAGAGGGGTAACAGCAATGCGGTTCCGGGTCGTGACAGGGATTTTTTCAATCCCTGCAATTTGTCTATTAACGCTGATTGCGATCATCGCAACAGTCGCACTGAACTATCAAACCAGCCTTCGTAACGGCAAGTTCGAACAAATCGCACATTTAACCGAAGGCGCGGTCACAATCGTCGATTCGTATATGGCCAAGGTCAAATCCGGTGAAATGGATGAAAATGCCGCCAAAGCCGAAGCGCTTGGGGTATTGAATGCCTATCGCTTTGACGGTCAGAACTATATCTATGCAACCGATTACAGCCTTTGCATGGTTCTTGATCCGCTTAGCCCCGAAGACGTCGGCAAATGTAACCCCGACAGCAAGGTCCGCCAGTTGATCGTCAAAACTGCTAAGGCCGGCGGTGGTGTCATTACCTATGAAACCAAAAAACCCGGCATGGGCGATAAGCTGATTGAAAAAGCGGCCTATGTCCGCCCGATTCCCGGCTGGAACTGGGCACTTGGTGCTGGCGTCTACATGGATGACGTCGATGCCGAATTCCAAAGAGTTATGCAGCGCATCGCAATCATTTCGATCATTGCCATTATCATTGCCGGTGTTTTGTCCTGGATTGTCGGAACCCGCATAACCAAAAGCATTGTCGGCCTGAACAAAAGCATCTCAACGATTGCCGAAGGCAATTATCAGGCCCCGGTCGATACCGAATCGCGCTTTACCGAGATCGGCGATATGGCCGCAGGTATTCTTGCCCTGCGTGACAAATCGGCACAGGCCCTGCAACTTGAAAAAGATGCCTCGGTCCAAAAGGACAAAACCGAACTCGAACGCCGCAAAAGTATCCGTTCGATTGCCGAAAAACTCGAAAGCGAAGTCGGCGGTATTGCCGGTGCGGTCAATCAGTCGGTCAAACGCAGTGGCGATCTGGCGATCAACATGTCGCAAAATGCCGAAGGTATTCTTGATCAAAGCCAGCAAGTCGCAACAGCCGCCGGATCTGTATCTCAGAACGTCGATGCCGTTGCCGCCGCGACCGAAGAACTTTCATCCTCGATCACGGAAATCAATGTTCAGATTTCCCAGATGTCCAACACCGTCGAACGCGCTACTCATGAAAGCCAAAGCGCATCTGACGATGTTGGCGGCCTGTCCGAAGCCGTGGACAAGATCAAGGAAATTGTCAGCCTGATCAACGACATCGCGGGTCAGACGAACCTTCTGGCACTGAACGCCACCATCGAAGCCGCGCGTGCGGGTGATGCCGGCAAGGGCTTTGCCGTTGTCGCAAGCGAGGTCAAAAACCTTGCGACCCAAACCGGTCGCGCGACCGAGGAAATCGCCGCCCAGATCAACGGAATTGTCGAAGGCACCGAACGTGCCGTCACCGGCATTTCTCGGGTTTCGGAAACCATCGATCAGGTGCGCTATGCCTCGACCGCGATTGCGGCCGCGATTGAAGAACAAGGTGCTGCCACTCAGGAAATCGCGGGCAACGCCAACCGCAGTGCGGACGGCGTCAAACAGATTTCCTACAGCGTCGATCAGACCATGAAAAACGCCCAAAGCACGACAAGCCATGCGGGCGAGCTCCGCGAAGCCTCCGAAGAACTGTCGTCACGTTCCTCGGAACTGACCCAGATCATTCACCGCTTCTCGGGCGATCTGAAAAAACAGGCCGAAAGCTGATCATACGACCCGACCCGCATCAGTCGGCGGGTGGATGATATGAACAAACAAAACGGGCCGCCCCATCATTTGGGCGGCCCGTTTTAATTTGACGCATGTATTTACAGTGCACGCGATGTCTTGGTGGTCGGCCTGCCCTATTCAGCCGGAAGATCATTTTCCCGGCGGAAGGAATGCGACGGATAAACACCCAGAATGCGCACCTCGTGCGAGAAGAATTGAAGCTCTTCCAACGCATGACGCAGGCCAAGCTGTTCGGGATGGGCTTCGACCTCGGCGAAAAATTGCGTCGCGGTGAAATGGCCTTCGACCATATAGCTTTCAAGCTTGGTCATATTGATGCCATTGGTTGCAAACCCGCCCAGCGCCTTGTAAAGCGCGGCGGCAACGTTGCGCACCCGAAAGACAAAGCTGGTCACCACCGGGGCCCCGTCATTGGCGATATCAAGGGGGTCGCGCGCCAGAATGATGAACCGTGTGGTATTGTGGGCGGCGTCCTCAACTTCAGTCCGCAGGATATCAAGCCCGTAAATCTCGGCCGCCAGCACCGGCGCAATCGCGGCAATGCTTTTATCGCCCAAATCGGCAACTTCCTTGGCACACCCGGCGGTATCAAGCCCGACCACGGTGTTAACGCCAAGTTCCTGACGAATTTTACGACACTGGCCCAGCGCATGCACATGGCTTCTGATTTCCTTGATGTCGGAAATCTTGGTTCCCGGCACCCCGACAAGCGCATGATTAATGCGCAAGAATGTCTCGCCAACGATATGCACCCCGGAATCGGGCAAAATATGATGCACATCGGCCACACGACCGGCCAGGGTGTTATCAATCGGGATCACCGCCAGTTCGACATCGCCATCGCGCAACGCCCCAAATGCGCCCTCAAACGTCCGGCAAGGTACTGTTGTGGCACCCGGAAAGGCGCGACGTGCGGCCTGATCGGAATAGGCACCGTACATTCCCTGAAAAGCGATCCGTTGTTGAGCCGTCATCTGGTTATTTCCTGATCATTCAAAATGTTTTGTATTCCCTGTGCCATCATATCAAATCCGGCCCATCAGGAAGTGGCGAAATCCGGTTCAGGCCGCGGCAAAATAACTATTTCCTGCAACCCGGCATGACGCGAATATCGATACTTCCCAGATAGAAGACCCGAATTATGCGCCCAACACAAGTCGTGCGCGTTCAAGGTCTTCGGGGGTATCCACACCAAGCGGCACACCGTTAACCAGTGCGACGGCAATCACCATACCGTTTTCAAGGGCGCGCAATTGTTCAAGGCGCTCGCGCTTTTCCAATTCCGCCGGTGGCAGGCTGACGAAACGGTCAAGAGCGGCCCGGCGATAGGTATAAAGCCCGATATGATGATAAAGCGGCCCGTCGCCATATGGCGCTGTCGCGCGGGTAAAATAAAGGGCACGCGCAACACGCCCCCCCTTAAAGGCCGCAACGGCTTTAACCACATTGGGATTGTTACGTTCTTCGTCGCGGATGATTTCCGCCGCCAAGGTCGCAATATCGACATCCGGGTCCGCCAGCGGATCAAACACCGCGCGAATATCAGCGGCATCAATGGTCGGCAGATCACCCTGCACATTGACCACCGCGTCATATTTGCCTTCAGGATCAAAACTTTGCAATGCCTGATGCACCCGGTCCGATCCGCTGGGCAAATCAGGATCGGTCAAAACCGCAATTCCGCCTGCGGCCGTTATGGCATCGGCAATTTCCTGTTCGGCACAGGCAACGATCACCGGCCCGATCCCAGCCTCCATCGCGCGGCGCCAGACATGAACGATCATGGCCTCGCCGTGGATATCGGCCAATGGTTTGTTTGGCAGGCGCATCGATGCCATACGGGCAGGAATAACAACAACGGGATTACGCGGCGTAGACATATGGGCCTCTCCGGTCTGGCTCAAACTTCTGCATTGATCTTGCGCAAAGCATAAACGCGAAAACCCATGCAAGAAACAGCGTCTTGAATCGGCGGGACAATAGCCGGTTTTGGGGCTTCTGCGAAAGGCGGAAATGGATTTGACGAAGGTCTATCTCGCCTGATTTCGCCTTTCTGGTTAAGAAAGGTTGATGCAAATCTCTGAAACGTATAGTTTCCCTCCGACCGGTCTGACCTGCTGTCACATGCACGTTCTTGTGATTTTCAAAAGCGTTTTGGGGACGCATGGATCAGCGGATTATAAAGAAACCTGAGAGTGATTAGGCTGTAGGGATCCCGTCATGAAAACGATGGAAATCAACAAAATCGTCGCCGGTGTTATCTGTGCTGTGCTTTTGGTTATCGCTGTTGGCAAGATTGGCAGCATGCTTGTGCACCCCGAAGAACTGGAAAACCCCGTTTATCCGTTCTCCGAAGATATCATGGCGGGCAACGCCGAACCGGCCGCTGCGCCGGCGGAACCGGCAGGACCGGAACCGATTCTTGCCATGCTGGCATCAGTCGATCTGGCCGCTGGCGAAAAAGTATTTAAAAAATGCGCATCCTGCCATGATGCCGAAAAAGGCGGTCCGAACAAAACCGGTCCGAACCTTTACGGTATTGTCGGCAATCATTTCGCGCATAAAGACGACTTCTCCTATTCCAGCGGCATGGCCGAACATGGTGGCAGCTGGGGCTTCGAAGAACTGAACCACTTCCTGTACAAACCGCGCGACTATATTGATGGTACGAAAATGAGTTTCGGGGGCTTGAAAAAGGCGTCTGATCGTGCCGCTGTGATTGCGTGGCTGAACAGCAAATCCGACACGCCGCTGGCTCTGCCCGATCCGGCAGCCACCGCAACCGAAAATGCCGAAGTACCGGCTGACGGTAGCGACACCGCCGAAGGCGACGAAGCAACTGCACAATAAGTTGCGCACTAGCCGGTTTTAATCGGACAGAAGCGTTGATTTTTTACAGGGGACAGGTAACTGTCCCCTGTTTTCGTTTGTCGCCACTCTCGACCATCATCAGTCGTCGTCGGTCACTTGCCAGCCACCATTTCAAGCAGGGATGCAATTCATGGAAAATCTCGATCCGTTTCTGGAGATCGCCCACAAACTGGCCGATGCCGCCCGCCCGATCATTCGCCAGTATTACCGCACCCCTGTTGCCATTGACGTCAAAGCCGATGCCAGCCCGGTGACCATCGCAGACCGCGAAGTCGAAACCGCAATGCGCGCCATTCTAACAACCGAATTTCCCGATCACGGTATTCTGGGCGAGGAACATGGCCGCCACAATATCCATGCCGACTATGTTTGGGTGCTTGACCCAATTGACGGCACGAAATCCTTTATCGCAGGTAAGCCAAGCTTCGCATCCCTGATTGCCCTTTGCTACAAGGGCGCCCCTGTCCTTGGCATTATTGATCAGGCAATTACAGATGAACGCTGGGTCGGTGTTATGGGGCGACCGACAACAATGAATGGCGAAGAAATCAGTGCGCGCGACTGCGAAACACTTGATACCGCCACCTTCTTTACCACCGCCCCGGAACTGTTCCGGTCCGCGCAATCGATCAAGGCCTATCAGGCGATTGCGGATAAATGCCGCCAACCAATGTATGGCGTTGATGCCTATGCCTATGGCCTTGTCGCCCTTGGTTTTGCCGATACGGTGGTTGAATGCGGTCTTCAGGCCTATGATTTCTGTGCGCTGGTTCCGGTCGTCGAAGGGGCCGGGGGTGTCATGACCGACTGGCATGGCAAACCGTTGACAATCCATAGCACCGATGAAGTCATCGCCAGTGGCGACGCCCGTTGCCATCAGGATGTCCTGACCACAATCCGTGCGGCCATCGCCTGATCCCCTGGCGCGCATGTACCGACGATTTGCGGCCTTTGATATTTGGTGTTTGCTGCAAATTGCGGCAATATGGCGCGTTGTGCCAATCAGTTAGGTGATATGATGTTCGAATGGGTCATCATCCTGTTTTTGGGATCGGGGCTGCTTTACGGGCTGCAATCACGCAGGCTGCAACGACGCAACATTTCATCCCCGATGATGATGGTTCTGATCGGGGGCCTGATTGCACTGCCGCTTGGCATTTGGCACGAACCACCCTTGGCCCCGTTTGCCGACCGGCTGCATTTTGCCACCGGCTTTGCGGAAATGACGCTGGCAATCATCCTGTTTCTGGATGCCGCCGTTCTGGATTATCGCAAGGAACGCCCGGCGATGCGCCTTGCCAACCGCTTGCTGTTAATCGGCTTGCCGTTGACCATCGGGGTGACATGGGCGTTTATCATCGGCCTGCATCCGTCCATCGGGGTCCTTCCGGCACTGATCCTTGCCCTGATCGTCAGCCCGACCGATGCCGCCCTTGGCCGCCCTGTGCTGGAAAACAAATCTGTCCCCAATCCGGTGCGACAGGGCATCAATATCGAAAGCGGCCTGAATGACGGGCTGGTCCTGCCGGTTTTTACCGCGGCTGTCCTGCTCGAAGCCGATATTGTCGGTGAAAGCAACAATGGCTGGCTCACCGAAGCCATGCTTGAAATCTCTATCGGGATCGGCGTTGGGTTATTTACCGGGTATGTAATCGGCCAGATCGTCAATCACGCGGTAACCCACAACACTATCCTTGACCGGTTTGAACGGATTTTAGGTGTTTTGGCCGCGCTGTTTATTTTTGCCCTGTGTGAAAAGCTTGGCGGCAACGGGTTTGTTGCCGCCTTTGCCGGCGGCCTTGCGCTTAATATCTCGTCGCAAAAGGTCCGAGAAAGCATCGAAAGCTTTGGCGAGGCCGAGTCTGAATTACTGACCATGCTGACGTTTTTCATTTTCGGTCTGGTGGTCATCCCCGCAGTTTACCAGCTTTGGACGTGGGAGATGCTAATTTTCTCGGCCGTCAGCCTTGTGATCCTGCGTCCGCTTTGCGTCTGGATCTGCATGATCAAAAGCCCCTACAGCCTTGCCGAAAAACTCTATATCGGCTGGTTTGGGCCACGCGGCATTGCCTCAATCATCTACCTTCTGATCATGAGCACCATCATAAATCCCAAAAGCTATGAACCGTTGATCGCGACGGCGGTTATGATTGTCACCATCAGCGTTATCGTACATGGCCTTTCGGCAGCACCACTTTCGCATATGCTGGTCCGCCACCTTCGCCGGAAAAAGCCCCAACAATCCTGATAAAAAGGCACCCGGAACCGGGGCGTATCCCAGCCGGGCGCAAGTCAAGATTTGCAGTAAGAGAGCTCTGGATGGAGTGCTAAATCCAGAGGGTCCGGTTACAACGCCAGACCATGGGCCGTCGCACCTGAACGCGACAGCCCGGCATCATCGCCCTTTCCAACCGGTTGGAAACAAAGGACGACGAATTCCGTTATCAGTTCAATCCCCTATCGCTCGCTCAGCGCCAGCCGAACGCCCAAAGCAATAAAGACGCCGCCAAGTAACCGTTGAAGCCAGACACCAAACATCGGGCTTCCACGCAACCGTATCGCAGCAAACCCGATGGCAAACACCACCGTCGTCTCGACACAAAACCCGATCACGTTGACGAGCGTGCCCAGCACCAAAAACTGCAGCGCAGCATCCCCCGCCGCCGGGTCAACAAACTGCGGCAGGAACGCCATAAAGAAAATCGCCACCTTGGGATTAAGCACATCAATCATCGCACCCTGTCGCCAAGCCTGAAACGCTGTCATTTGGCGCGCTGGCGATAGTTTCTTGATATGCGGTTCGGATGGGCTGTCATCCTGCCTGTATTTGGCAAAACTGCCCCGCAAAGCCCCGATCCCCAGCCACACCAGATAGGCCACCCCAACCCATTTCACGATTGAAAATGCCACTGCCGATGTCGCAAGGATCGCTGACAAGCCAAGGGCCGCGGCGACCACATGCACAAACGCCCCCGAACACACGCCAAGGCTTGAAAACACGCCGATCTTGCGACCATGGATCGCGGTTTGTGCACTGACATAGGCCAAATCTGGCCCCGGCGAGATATTGAGCAAAAGTGCTGCAATCAGAAACGGTGCATAGGTGATCAAAAGATCGGCCATCACCCTTGGGCCTCCAGATAATAATACACCAAATCAATCGAAAGCGGTGCCGCCCCAGCTTCAACAAGCATAGAATGCAACTGTCCTCGGTGGTGCGTTTGATGATTGAATATATGCGCCAAGACAATTTCTTGCGGCAGGGTATAAGCCCCGGCCAGCATGGATTGATAGCTCAGGTCACCTGACAGTGTTTGGGCATCAAGTTGATCGGCAAAGACGATGACCTTGGCATCCTGCGCTTCGCGGGCAGCACGGAATTTGGTAAAATCGTCAAACAGGATAGTATCCAGCGCGATTTTTTCCGGCACCCCCACCAACCGGCCCAGCCAAAGCCGGTCCGCCACCAAAATATGGTTCAGAGTTTTAAGGATCGATGGAAAAAACGCCGCGCGTTTGGCATCCAATATGCGCGGTTCAAGCCCGGCACAGGCATCCAGAACATGCCCGTTCGCCCAGCTGTTATACCGCGCCATCCGTTGAAAATACGCCACGCCGTCCATCACATTCCATCCTTCATCAGGCGGCGAAACCACCGGTTTATTGCCTTGATTATTGGCCGTCGGCCTCGCCCGGATTAACGCCAGACGTCACGACCGAGGACGCAGCAACTGTCGCGGCCAGCACTGGTTTGGGCATTCGCTTCGTCAGGATCACGATATTCCCCAACAACGTCAGGCCAACACCCAGAACGATATTGCGATCCCAGACAAATCCTTCGAACCATGTCGACAGCAAAAGCGCGACCACCGGAAACATGACAGAGCTATACGCCGCACGATCCGGGCCGATTTTACCCAGCAGCGTCAAATAGAACCCAAACGCCAGAACCGAGCCAAACAGGGCCAAATAAATCAGCGCGGCAATGAAAGACGGACTGGTATCGAATGTAAATGGAATACCGGTCACAAGGATATATCCCAGCAACAGAACCGAGCCATACATCATGCCAAAGGCATTGGCCTGTAACACCGGAATACCGCGCGCCTGATTCCGCGCCGAGGCCATATTGCCAAGCGACGCGATATAACTGCCTGCCAGCGACGCCAACAAACCGATGCTGCCCCCCGCCGCAAAGTCGAACGCCACCAGATCGCGGGCAAAGACCAGCATGATCCCGCCAAGGCCAATCGCCGCCCCGATCAGGGTGCGGGTTTCCGGCCGACGCTTAAAGAAGATCGCACCATTAATCATGTTCATGATCACAATGGACGAAAACACCACGGCCAAAAGACCTGATGTCAGATGAATACTGGCGATGTAAATCAGCACGTAATTAAACGAGAACAGGCAAATGCCAAGTCCGGCCATAAACCCGTGATCACGCAGCGTATAACGCATTGGCAACCGGCGGATAAAACACCACACCATCAGGATTACTGCCGCCAAAACAAAGCGATAGGCCACCGCAAGTTCCGGCGCGACCGAAAGCTGAAACTTGATCGCGATCCAGGTGCTTCCCCAGATCAAAACCACAGCACTATATAATCCAAGCGGGCCCATCATGGCACTCCAACGTATTCAACCGCTGGAATTTAGGGCAATTTATCCGGCGCACACAAACCAGCAAAATTCATTCATTCATTAGATTTACTAATGTCTGTGATGATTGTTGATTAAGCTGATTTGATTCCTTCTGGATTTGGCCTGCTGCCTGCTGCCTGCTGCCTGCTGCCTGCTGCCTGCTGCCTGCTGCCTGCTGCCTGCTGCCTGCTGCCTGCTGCCTGCTGCCTGCTGCCTGCTGCCTGCTGCCTGCTGCCTGCTGCCTGCTGCCTGCTGCCTGCTGCCTGCTGCCTGCTGCCTGCTGCCTGCTGCCTGCTGCCTGCTGCCTGCTGCCTGCTGCCTGCTGCCTGCTGCCTGCTGCCTGCTGCCTGCTGCCTGCTGCCTGCTGCCTGCTGCCTGCTGCCTGCTGCCTGCTGCCTGCTGCCTGCTGCCTGCTGCCTGCTGCCTGCTGCCTGCTGCCTGCTGCCTGCTGCCTGCTGCCTGCTGCCTGCTGCCTGCTGCCTGCTGCCTGCTGCCTGCTGCCTGCTGCCTGCTGCCTGCTGCCTGCTGCCTGCTGCCTGCTGCCTGCTGCCTGCTGCCTGCTGCCTGCTGCCTGCTGCCTGCTGCCTGCTGCCTGCTGCCTGCTGCCTGCTGCCTGCTGCCTGCTGCCTGCTGCCTGCTGCCTGCTGCCTGCTGCCTGCTGCCTGCTGCCTGCTGCCTGCTGCCTGCTGCCTGCTGCCTGCTGCCTGCTGCCTGCTGCCTGCTGCCTGCTGCCTGCTGCCTGCTGCCTGCTGCCTGCTGCCTGCTGCCTGCTGCCTGCTGCCTGCTGCCTGCTGCCTGCTGCCTGCAAGGGTTTCAAATACAGGCCCGGTGCCTGCAACAACAATTTTCCGGCCCCGTCCCGAGCCGAGCCGACAACATCAACCACGCGAGATATGCCACCCCCGCCTTGCCCCGGCGGCCCTGACCGAACAGGACCTATCGGATAGAAATACGAACCAATGATGCTGCTATCACGCGATGCGTCCTGATCGTCAAGCGCTGCTGTGCGCCAGTGTCACGATCAGGTGACTTTTCCTGACTTGTCTGCCTTGCTGTCCACGTCATCGGCAGGTTTTTTATCTACGTTATGCTCGATGCTGTCGCCCGCCTCATTGGCTAGAGTATCAACACCATCATCATCTGCCGCGTCGGCCATAACCTCGTCCGAGGCCTCCGCCGCAACGAGGGTTTCGGTAACACCATCCCCGGCATCTTCCGATGCACTTCCCGCGATCAACAATACCGATTCATCCGCGTCATCGGATGCATCATCACCACGCGCTTTGCGCTTTTTCTCGCGCAGGCGACGACGCTGGCGCTCTTTCCAAATCGCCAGTAATTCGGCACGGGAATGGAACATTGGCAAGCGCCGCTTGGCCTTGGCCGGCTTTTGTTCGACGGCCATGCCGACTTCAACCACGCCATGCTCGTCATCAATCCGGCGCACAATCAGCTCAACCATGCCATAGGCAACCCGGTCCCCCGGCTCGATATCCCCCGAAAGGTCACGTTCAAGGATTTCGGCAACGGTGGATTCCGCGTCCTCTTCCTTAATCACGAAACCATACAACCGACCGATATCGGCAATCTTTGTATTGGGCGGGAAACTAAAATCACCGAACAGGTCAACGTCATTGGCCCCTTCGGCCGGGCCAGCAAACAACTGATCCAGCAATTCAATATGGCGCGGCGGGGTGATAATATAAACTTGATCCCCTCCCTGTATCCGCCCGGCACTGTGCGGACGCAATGATTTGCCATCCCGCAGGATCAGGTTTGGTCGCGCCCAGCGCGGAATGCGCTGTCCGGTGGCAACCGAACTTTCTTCGTGAACGCGGTATACGACAACTTCCTGATTGGCATTGCCCGGCAGTTCAAGATCAATACGGTCTACCGGCCCATGACGCGGCGGGATCATAATCCCCAGCCAGCGCGCCATCAGCCGGATCGTCCAGCCCTGAAGCAAAAGCGACGTGATCACGACGATAAAGGCGGTATTAAACAAAAGTTGACCGTATTCGACCCCTTCAACCATCGGCACAATCGCGAGCAGGATCGACACTGCTCCGCGCAAACCTACCCATGAAATAAACGCCGTATCATTGCGCGAAAAATTGAAAAACAGCAGGCAAAGCCATACCGCCAGCGGGCGCGCAACAAACACCAGAACAAGGGCAAGAACCACACCGGGTATGATTACCTCGCCAAATTGCGATGGTGTCGCCAACAGGCCAAGGGTGACAAACATCCCAATTTGCGCCAGCCAGGTCGTGACATGCTGAAAACGCCGCACGCCAACGCTCATGCGCATCTGGCTGTTCCCGGCATAAAGCCCGGCAACATAAACCGCCAAAAATCCACTGCCACCGACAATGCTGGTTGCGCCAAAAATACTCAGCGCGCAGGCCAACACAACAATCGGCACAAGGGCCGGTTCCAGTTTGATCCTATTGATCATCTGAACAATCGCCAACCCGCCGACAAGCCCCAGAACAGCACCAAGGCCAATCTGCAAAACAAACCGTTCCAGCAGTTGCAGGGCGATGTTGTCACCACCACCGCCCTGCATGATCAATTCGACCAGTGAAATCGTCAGGAACACGGCCATCGGATCGTTCGAACCCGATTCAACTTCAAGCGTGCTGCGCGTGCGTTCACGCAAATTGATCCCGCCAACACGTAACAGGAAAAACACCGCCGCCGCATCGGTTGAACTGACAATCGCCCCGAACAAAAGCGCCACCAGCCAGGGCACGTCAAGCACAAGCCATGTCACACCGCCCACCACCCCGGTGGTCAGCATCACACCAATCGTCGCCAGCACAAGCGATGGCGCGGCGGCAATCTTCAAGGTCCTAAGCTGTGTCTCAAAGCCACTATCAAACAGGATCATCGCAAGTGCGATTGACCCGATGAAATAGGCAAGCGGCGCATTGTCGAAATCAATCCCGCCAATCCCGTCTTCCCCGGCACCAAGCCCGACAAACAAGAACACCAGCAGCAAGGGCGCCCCAACCCGAAAACTGATCAGACTGGTAAAAACGGCAACGACAACAAGGACCGATGCAATCAGGATCACCAGATTCATCGAGTCAATCATGTTTGCGTCTCCGTCTCTAAAATAAGTGTTTTATGCAACGGGCGAAATCACCCGCCAATCTTGGCCCGCTTTGTCATGTCACGTGTACCGTACCAACAAAGCTTGGCACATGCGTTAAACCGCCAAAACGCGGCTTTCCTGCGGCAATATTTGCTGACATCCGGGCAAACATCAGGCAAAGAAACGACCCGGCCCCTGACCTGAACCCCGTCTTGGTTCGTCTCTGAACCCGGGCTTGCACCCCGTCTTGCCGCCCGATCACAATTCCAGCCGAAACCCGGCCCCTGGATCAATATTACCCTACATCAGACTGGAACCGAACAGACATCCATCCGTTACCAGCCAATATTAAACGGTTCTATTCCGTGAAACAGGAAAATTTATCGGAAACATCAAGCATCATTGTCTTCTGATGCCGGAACAAAGGCAGTTTCCTTTGCCGTAGACAGGGCAATTTCCGGCAAAACTTCAACCACACCCGGAAATTCCTTGATCGTGTCGGTGACAAAACTTTCAAGATGCGACGTATCGCGCAGCCGCAACTTCAGCAAGAAATCAAACCGGCCGGTCATGTGATGGCATTCAAGAACCTCGTTCGCCTTGATCAGCGATTTCACCAGTTTCTTGTTGCCCTTGGCCGGATCCGTCCGCAACCAGACCATCGCGGTTAACGCCCGCCCGATGGCATCGCCATCAACCTCAACGCGATAGGCCTTGATAACGCTCTGTTCGCGCAGTTTCCGCACGCGATCATTAACCGCCGAAACCGAAAGACCGACTTTTGCCCCCAGCGCGGCATAAGACAACGACGCGTCATTTTGCAAGATATCGATCAACTTGCGATCAATGGCATCCATTAAACATCCCCCTGAATGAGTTTTTATATGTATCAGACGATCTTACACGAAAACCGTGTCAACGCGAAGTCTTCGGCCTGCCGCCTTGCACAAATGGTATGACGAATTTGGTTATCAAGACTGGATTTTTTATAAAATCAGTCTTATTCGTTGATGGTCATGCACCTTTTTCGCGTCTCTCCGGATAATGATGCGCTTCGCGGCGCCCTGTTGATGACCGGTGCTGCAATTTGTTTTGCAGCAATGGCCGTGCTTATCCGCTATATCACACGCGATGTTCATCCGTTCGAAGCGGCATTTTTCCGAAATCTGTTCGGTCTGATCCCGATGATCCCCTGGATGCTGCGTCATCGGCTGTCCGGATTGCGCACATTGCGCCTGAAATTGCATTTCATCCGTGCTGTGATCGGGCTTGCGGGCATGCTGTGCCTGTTTTCCGCCCTTGCCATTGCCCCGGCGGCACAGGTGATTGCGATCAATTTCACCGTTCCGATCCTGACCACCATCCTGGCCGCTGTGGTCCTTGGCGAAGTCGTGCGTGCGCGCCGTTGGAGTGCCGTTGCCATTGGTTTTGTCGGGGCGATGATCATTGTCCGCCCGTTCGGCCAAACCTTTGAAACCGGTGCCATTCTGGCCCTGATGGCGACCCTGTTCATGGCGACCGCTGTGACCACGGTTAAAATGCTGTCGCGCACCGAAAGTGCCAATGCCATCGTCACATGGATGGGCATGATCATGACACCGCTGTCACTGGTGCCAGCCCTGATGTATTGGCAGCAACCCACATGGGAACAGCTTGGCGTGCTGTTGGTCATCGCCGTGCTGGCAACCGCCGGACAACAGCTTTTTGTCCGCGCCAACCGGGCGGCCGATCAATCCTATGTCATGGCGTTTGATTTCCTGCGCCTGCCGTTTGTTGCGACACTGGCCTTTATCATTTTTGGCGAAACGGTTGATTTCTGGACCTGGGCCGGGGCGTCACTAATTATTGGATCGACCCTTTATATCGCCCGCCGCGAAGCCGTATTGGCCAAACGCGAAAAACGTCGCCGCCGCATGCCAACCACCGGCGCCGCCGACGCACAGGTCATTCCGGCAACCAAGGCCAAAACCATCAATCCCCCCGAAAGCCCTGATCCAAGCCCACCAGAAACCTCAACCGATACCCCACCGCAAAACAACAGCGGATCGCGCGATGCGTAACTGGTTCAATGCCCTGCCGCCCTATTTACAGGCATCAATCTTTGGGGTGATTGCCGCAATCATGGCAGCAATCTTTTCAGTAATCGTGCGCATGGCAACCCATGAACTTGATCCGCTGCAGGTGGTGTTTTTCCGCAATTTTTTCGGTTTGATGTTTATCGCGCCGATTGCGCTCAGATCCGGGGTGACGCGGCTTAAAACCAAACGCCTGCCGATGTTTGTTTTTCGCGCCTTCTTGTCGATGGGCGCCATGAGCTGCTGGTTCTCCGCCCTTGCCTATCTACCACTGGCCGAGGCGACGACGCTTAACTTTACCGTGCCCTTGTTTGGCACAATTCTCGCCGCGATCTTTCTGGGTGAACAAATTCGAAAATACCGCGTTGCCGCCCTTTTGGCGGGGTTTGCCGGGGTGCTGATCATCATCCGCCCGGGTGCGGAAACCATGCAATTGGCAAGCTTGCTTCCGATCATAGCCGCCCTTTGCATGGCCAGTGCGGGGCTGACGATCAAATCACTATCCAAAACCGAAAACAGTACCACCATCGTGCTTTACATGATGGTGCTGATGACGCCGATGACCCTGATTCCGGCCCTGTTCGTCTGGCAGACACCAAGCCTTGAAACCCTTGGCCTGATGGCGCTTGGCGCGTTTGTCGCCAACATCACCCAGATTTGTAACACCAACGCCTTTCGCATCTACGATTACAGCTTTGTCGTCGGGTTCAACTATCTGCGCCTGCCATTTGTCGTATTAATCGCCTTTGTCATGTTTGGGGAAGTTCCCGAAATCTGGCTGTTGCCCGGTGCCGGGCTGATTGTCGGATCGGCCCTGTATATTGCCCGGCGCGAGGCAAAATTGGCCCGCGAAGCCAAACGCATCAATCGAAGCCCCCTTCCCACCGCAAGTGACCTTGACCCGCCGCCCGCACGTGACACCACACACACCACCACCTAACGCAACAGCAGGCATTGCATGAAACACTGGTTTTCTGCCCAATCGCCATCAACCCAAGCCAGTTTTTACGCCCTGTCGGCGGCCATCCTTGCCGCTTGCTTTACCCTGACCATCCGCTTTGCCACCCAAGAACTTCATCCCTATCAGGCCGTCTTTTTACGCTTCCTGTTTGGCCTGATCATGATTGCGCCGATGGTGATGCGGCGCGGGCTTGGTGAATTACGCACCAAGCGCCTGCCGCTTTTGGGCTTGCGCGGGGTGTTGTCTGCATCTGAAATGTGCCTGTGGTTCATGGCGGTTCTGTATCTGCCTCTGGCCGAGGCCACGACGCTTAACTTCACCGTACCGCTGTTTGGCACCATCCTTGCCGCTGTCATCCTGCGCGAAACTGTGCGGCTTCATCGCTGGCTGGCGGTTCTGATCGGCTTTGTCGGGGTCGGATTGATCATTCAACCCGGAACCTCTGCCATGCACCCGGCCAGTTTGCTGCCAATTGCCGCGGCGATCTGTATGGCCAGTGCGGGCCTGATCACCAAGCGCCTCGTCACAACCGAAAGCACCACAGCACTTTTATTCTATCTGATGCTGATTACCACCCCGGTATCCCTGATCCCGGCCCTGTTTGTCTGGCAAACACCCAGTTGGCATGTTCTTGGCCTGATGGCGCTGGCCGCGCTTATGATGAACATCATGCAAATCTGCAACGTCAAAGCCCTGCAACTGGCCGATTACAGCTTTTTCGTCGGCTTTTCGTACCTCCGCCTGCCGATTATCGCCATTCTGGCCCTGATCCTGTTTGGCGAAATCCCCGATTTCACGATTTTGCCCGGCGGGGCGCTGATTATCGCAGCCGCAGTCTTTGTTGCGCTTCGAGAACGCAGGTTTGCCAATAACGCGACCCTTTCCGTGCCAAATGTCGCCGCACAAGACCCGCTTGCGGCAACACCGCAAGGCATCGACAAAACCAATCCCCCCGATCATGCCCCGTCAAATAGCCTCTTGCCCGATAAATAGATAATTTGGTATAGAATTACCTATTATTTATTCACAAGCTCAATACAGGGGGATTTGACGCCATGCAGGTCAAGGGATCCATCGCCATTGTTACCGGTGCCGCATCGGGACTTGGGGCTGCGACAGCACGTGTTCTGGCGGATGCCGGGGCGACAATTGCCGCCTTTGACCTGAACGAAGACGGCGCCAAAGCCACGGCGGACGAACTTGGCGGTGTCGGATATGGCGTTGATGTATCGGATGCCAAAAGTGTTGAAACCGCCATTTCAAAGGTCGTTGAAACGCAGGGCTCCCCATCCATTCTGGTTAATTGCGCCGGAATTCTTCAGGGCGAACGCATCGTTGGCCGCGAAGGCCCGGCCGATCTGGATGCCTTTGCGCGTGTTATCAATGTCAATCTGATCGGCACATTCAACATGATGCGTGTTGCCGCCACCGCCATGAGCCGCAATGAACCCGGTCCATCGGGCGAACGCGGCGTGATCGTCAATACGGCATCGATTGCCGCCTTCGAAGGCCAGATCGGTCAAGCCGCCTATGCTGCGTCCAAAGGCGGAGTTGCCGCCATGACGCTTCCGGCAGCCCGCGAACTGGCCCGCCATGGTATCCGGGTGGTTTCCATTGCACCGGGCATGTTCGGCACCCCGATGGTTACCGCCCTGTCCGATGAAATGCAGGAAGCCCTTGCATCAAACATCCCGTTCCCCAAACGCCTTGGCGACCCGGCGGAATATGGCCGTCTCGCCCTGCATATCTGTGAAAATCAGATGATCAACGGCGAAACCATCCGCATCGATGGCGCGGTAAGGCTAGAGCCCAAATAATCCAGCCCCCGGAATCCGGAACCGCTGCCACGAAAGACGCCCTGCCATCCCCACAATGGCAGGGCGTTTTCTTTTCATACATCCCTGACATTCACCGTGGAACGGTCACAAGGTTTACGGCCCGCTTGTGCCCTGCCCGCACCTTGAAAGCATTTTGAAAAGAACAACATACAAAGCCCCAAGGGCATAAAATAACCGACAAAAAACAATACCTGTTGCTGCCCCGGGAACCCAAAATCGCAAAGGGCTCCAAAGCATGCGCGGACTGACAACCATCGTTATTGTGATGTCTTTTTTTGCAATATACGGACATGGAAAAACCGCCTGCGCCCAATCTGAACAGCCGTTAAATGTTATCTATCCGCTGCGTGTCGAGGCGGAAAAAGGCCCGCATGATTTTATACTCGCCACCCTTAAACTGGTGCTCGATAAATCGGAAATACCCTATAAAATGCGGCCAACAAGCATCCCGATGCAACAAACCCGTGCCATGGAACGGCTAAAAGACGGCAAGGACGTTACAATTTACTGGGCCGGGACCAGCCCGGAATTTGAAACCGAATTCCTGCCGATTAGAATCCCGATCATGCGCGGTTTGCTGGGCTACCGGTTGATGATTATTCGCAAAGACCGGCAAAAAATCTTTGACACGATCATGACGCTTTCACAACTGGCCCCCCTTCATGCCGGACAGGGTTTGGGCTGGGCCGATATCGAAATCCTTAAAAATGCAGGCCTGTCGGTCACCGCGGCACCCTATGAACATGTGTTCAAACTTATCAATGCCGGGCGGCTGGATTATTTCCCGCGCGGCATTACCGAAGCCTTTCCCGAAATACGCGAATTTGGCCCGGCAAATCCCGACATTACGGTCGAAGAAAACCTTGTGCTGGTCTATCCGTTTGCGATGTTCTTTTTTGTCAACAAAGACAACCCGGAGCTGGCAAATGCAGTAACGCTCGGGTTTCAAAAAGCCTATGAAGATGGCTCTTTTCTAGCACTATTTGCAAGGCACCCGCATATCCGCGCCATCATAGACCAAGCCCATCTATCCCAAAGAACCAGAATAGACATCGCCAATCCATTTTTGACCACTGCCACAAAAGAAATCCCCGCCCGATATTGGTATCAGGCAGACAAGATTTTTGAGGCACCCCAACCGCATTCCCCGGCACCCGGCAAAAAGGCCAACCTTACAGACTAGGATCAGGAAACAAGCATTTCCGCAAAGGCTGCCAGATCAATATCCTTTTGACTAACACCGCCCGCATCATGGGTCGTCAGTGTAATGCCAACCTTGCCGTAAACATTAAACCATTCCGGATGGTGGTTCATCTTTTCGGCCTGCATCGCGATGCGCGTCATAAAACCAAATGCCGCATTGAAATCGTCAAACAGATAAACCTTGCCGATAGACAATCCGTCTTCTGCCAATTTCCAGCCATCCAACCCTGCGATTGCGGTTGCGATGGTTGCTATGTCCAGTTTGCTCATTGTGACCTCGTTATTTTGTTTGGCCTTTTTTCACAATGGCATCGTTTTCTTGCCAAACTCTAAACGCCGTCAAGCCCCTAGCCCAACACCCCATACACGCGATCGCGCAGCACCGGCAAAAGATCCCGTTCAAACCACGGGTTCTTTTTCATCCACCCGGTACTACGCCAACTTGGATGGGGCATCGGCAACATCCCGTCCGCAAGGTAGTCCTCAAACCGACGCACCGTGTCGGTCATCGTCTTGGCTCGGCGCGGACCAAGATACCGATTTTGGGCATATTGCCCAATCAACAGGGTCAAACCGATATCTGGCAGGTGATTTAACAAGGCATCATGCCAGGTCGGGGCACATTCCGGGCGGGGCGGCAAATCCCCACCACGCGCAGACCGTCCGGGATAACAAAACCCCATCGGCATAATCGCCAGTTTGCCCGGATCATAAAAATCCATGACCGACAATTGCAACCAATCGCGCAACCGGTCACCCGATGCATCATTCCATGGCAGGCCGGTTTCATGCACTTTGGTTCCCGGTGCCTGTCCGATCACAAGAATTTTTGCCGTTACCGCCATTCGCACCACCGGGCGCGGGCCAAGCGGCAATTGATCAGCACAAATCTGGCAGGACCGCACATCACGCAACAAACGATCCAACCCGGCATCACCACCCGGTGGATCGATCTCAGGTAAATATGTGCCGTTCAATCCTGCCATTGTCCGCCGAATGACCTTTGGTACTGATGCTGGTGCGACTTCTCTTGCTTAAACCTCGGGCAACTCATCCTCGGTCACCACCCATTCCTCGGCCAGGGCATCACGATACCATTCAACCATCGCCGGAAGACCAAGGATGGCTTCCATATAGGCATTCCCAACCGGATCAAGCGTCACGTCATAGGTTTTAAACCGGGTAACAATCGGGGCGAACATCGCATCGGCAATCGAAAAATGCCCAAACAGGAAATCACCGCCCTGCCCGTATTGAACGCGACAGGTTTTGAAAATCTCGCCAATGCGGGCAATGTCTTTATCCACACCCTCGCCCCGGCCGCGACCGGGCATGCTTTTGCGCAAATTCATCGGCATATTATTGCGCACAGCGCCAAACCCGCCATGCATTTCAAGCGATACCGACCGCGCAATCGCCCGGATATCGATATCAAGCGGCCATAACATCGTATCGGGCTGGCTATCGGCGATATATTCCAAAATGCCAAGCGCCTCCCAGATGGTTTTCTTGCCATCAAACAGGGCGGGCACCTTGGCACTTGGGGAAAATACCGGTGCCTTGGCGCGCCATTCCTCGGTAAAAAGCGGCACCAGCTTTTCGTCAAAATCAACCCCCGCCACCCGCAGGCCAAGCCATGCGCGCAACGACCAGGATGAATAGTTTTTATTGCCGATATAAAGAACGGGCCGCGTTTCCATGGACAATATCCTTTATCAAATGGCGGATCATGGCCGTCACTATCGGAACTTTCAAAATCCGGTTCAAGTTCTTTACGTCCCGGATGCTCTATCCCCGAACCTGTTTACCGCTTCTGATTTCTCAAACGTCATCTTGCCATAGGACCACCCCATTCCCCTTCATAAACAGCAGGTCGCCAATGCGGTTTCCAATTTTCAAACTTGCCCTTTGTTCCATCGCGTTGTTTGGCTCTGTTCTGGCAAAGCCCGCACAGGCCACCGATCTGGCCCGCGATGTCATTGGGCAATATGTCCTGCATTCTGAAATTCTCGGGCGCGATATGCGTCTTTTGGTCTGGCAACCCGATCAAACCGCCCCCAAAAACGGATTTCCCGTGATCTATAGTTTCGATGGCGCCGAATCGATTGGTCTGTTTGCCGAACTGGCAACCGCCTTTGGCCCGCTTGGGGCGCGTTACAAACTAAGCCCGCCGGTAATCGTCGGCATTGCCGAAATGCCCGGCTTTGGCAGTAACGACCAGCGGACATATGATTTCACCCCGCCAGCCAAAGATTACAACCTGCCCGAACGGCCCAATCAACGGCCTTGGCCGAAACTGGGCGGTGGCGATATCTATCTGCGCGCTGTCATTGATGAAATCAAACCGTTTGTCACGGCCAACCTGCCTGTCGATACCACCCGCGAAACCCTGTTTGGGCATTCGCTTGGCGGGTTGATGACGCTGCACGCATTAGCAACCGATCCCGATGCCTTTGATGGTTATGTCGCGGGCAGCCCGTCGCTTTGGATGAATACCCCGCAACGATTTTCGGAAATCGACGCCTTGCTTGATAATCCGGATTTTAACCCCGCCCATCCCATCGCGCTTACGATTGGGGTCGGCAGCGAAGAAGCCCGTCTTGGCACATGGGAAAAAGACACATCCCCGGAAAGTCGCGCCCGTCGCCTTGCCTGGAAACAAAACAACAACATGGTCGAATACGCCAAAGACATGGCCGACCTGATCAAGGACAAAGCCGGTAATCGTATTACCCTGCAATTTACGGTTTTTGATGGCGAAGATCACCTTACCGCCAAGGCAATTGCCATGAACCGTGCGGTAAAGCAGGCCATGACACCCTGATCCATCGGTATCGAACACCCTCATTCAGTATCACGATCTGCAACATTATTACCCCGCATGTTATTTCCGCATGCGGGGATTTCTTTTGGGCGATTGCCGATTGGCGATGGCATCCTTAATATTGATTTCAGATCTTGCCATTTTGCGACAGGGCACAAACGATCCGACGTGCCTCGCCCCGGCAAAACCATCACGGCGCCGCGCCACCACGCCACCACAAAGGGAAGTGTCAAATTGTTCGACCACATCATCGCGTCTGAAAAATCCACCAACCCGGTCCGCATCACCGCCATTGCCGAAACCGGATTCAAAGACTGGCTGGGCAAACAATCTGACGCCCATCAGGCATGGATCGCGGCCAACGGCTATGACGGCAAACGCGGCACCCATCTGGCACTTCCCGGCGAAAATGGCACCTGCCAGGCCATTGTGCTTGGCTATGTCGATGATGCCAAAACCCTGTGGGATTTCGCCGGTCTGCCGACCGCATTGTCGGCGGGTGATTATGCCCTGGCCGATGATGTCACCAGCAATGACGCCCTGTGTGAAAAGGCCGTTCTGGGTCTTTATCTCGGCGGCTATCATTTTGACCGTTACCGCAAATCAGACGCCAGCACCGCCAAACGTGTGCTTTTTGCCGTTCCGACCAATGACGCGGCCAAACGCGCAGAAAACATTGCACGCGGCATCGGCCTTGCGCGCGATCTGATCAATGTCCCGGCCAATGACATGGGCCCTGCAGAACTTGAAGCGGCGGCGCGCCGCCTTGGCGAAGAATTCGGCGCCAAAGTTACCAGCATCATCGGTGACGACCTGACCAAGCGCAACTTCCCCGCCATCTATGCCGTCGGCAAAGGCAGCGACCGCGATCCGCGCCTGATTGATATGCACTGGGGCGATGAAGATGCCCCGAAAATCACACTGGTTGGCAAGGGTGTGTGTTTTGATACCGGTGGCTATGATCTAAAACCATCCAGCAACATGTTGCTGATGAAAAAGGACATGGGCGGTTCGGCACAGGTTCTGGGACTGGCCCGTATGATCATGACAGCCGAAATTCCGGTGCGCCTGCGCGTTCTGATCCCGGCAGTTGAAAACATGGTATCGGGCAAGGCATACCGCCCCAGCGATATCCTTCAGACCCGCAAGGGCATCACGGTTGAAGTCGGCAATACCGATGCCGAAGGTCGCCTTGTTCTGGCCGATGCCCTGACCGAGGCCGCCACCGAGAACCCGGAAATGCTGCTTGATTTCGCAACTCTGACCGGGGCGGCACGTGTTGCCCTTGGATTGGGCCTGCCAGCCCTGTTTTCCAATGATGATGATCTGGCCAATGGGCTGATGGAAAATGGCATGGCGTTGCATGATCCGATGTGGCGGTTGCCACTGTGGGATGACTATCGCCCGATGCTTGATAGCAAGGCCGCCGATATGAACAATATTTCCGGTTCCCCCTATGGCGGGGCGATCATTGCCGCCCTGTTCCTTGACCGTTTTGCCGAGGGGGCAAAATCCTGGGCCCATATCGATCTGATGGCATGGAATCCCACTGCCCGCCCCGGGCGCCCCGAAGGCGGCGAAGCCCAAGGCATTCGGGCGGCGTTTAAGCTGATTGCGGATCGTTACGGGAAGTAAACAGTTTAATTTTCCCAATTAGGCCTTTGACATCCGCACAGGGGTCAGGTAGACAGGTTACGTATTCGTAACAAATTAATTGTTGGGCACAGGCATGTCGATCGAGATCAAACCGTCTCAGGCGCTTGACCTTTGGCGTATCGCGATTGTGGAAAGTGTGCGTCGGGATTCTCCTGACCTATCCGCCCGCCAGATGGCCCTATTACTTACTGTTTATCTGATCCCGGCACCCCATACGGTGCGCGGTCTTTCTGATGCGTTGAACATCTCCAAACCGGCAATTACCCGTGCGCTTGATCGCCTCAGTTCGCTGGGCATGGTCAAACGCAAGGTCGACGAAGACGATCGTCGCTCGGTTCTGATCCAGCGTACGGTTAAGGGCTCTGTCTTCCTGCGTGAATTTGGCGATATCATCAGCTCGGCCGGTAAAGAAACCCAATAGGCGGCATTTCCCGACGCGATTTTTATCCGCAAAATCAGGTAAATCACCACCTGAAATCGGGACCCCGGCAAATAGGACAGAAAACCTGTCCTACTGACACAGCAAAATCTTATCATACGTAAAGATAGACCATAAACCGACCAGTTGGTTTGTTTGTCGGCTTTCTACATCCTGTGAAAAACTTGCGATAACTCTTTTTATTTCAGATACTTACCTGATGCTTCGTGCATGAGTCGCACCTATCACAGCCCCGATAACGCGAAAACTCTCGCTTGCCCCAACTTACGGCTTAGCGGGGCTTGGTCATGCTTTCGGGCATATCAATCAGCGACAATAACAGGGCTGCGGCAATCAAAACGCCGCCACTGACCCGGCCAATAACGTTTTTGCCACCCCGTCGCTGCAACCATAGCATCAATCGCGCAGCCCCCATCGCATAAATCATTACGAATGTGTAATCAAATACAACAAATGTCGCCCCCAGAACAACAAGCTGCGGCGCCAGATCAATTGTCGGATCAATAAACTGCGGGAATAGCGCCCCAAAGAATGCGATGGCTTTGGGGTTACCGGCGGCGACAAGGAAACCCTCGCTGAACAGGCGGCGCTTGCGCGCGCGTTCAAATACAGGCGACTTCTTTGTTTCGATATCGTTATTATCATCAAAACCCGCAGAACCCTTGGCCTTGCGCAGGATCGCCATCAGGCCAATGACGAATAAAAATCCCACCCCACACCATTTAACCACGCCAAATGCCGTGGCTGATGTCGCCAGTAACGCGCCCAATCCGACGGCGGCAATTACCATCTGGATCATATTGGCACTAACATCACCAAGGGCGGTGATCATCGTCGGTCGCGGCCCGTAACGCAACGAATGCGACATGCCGATTAAAACACTTGGTCCAGGTGTCGCCACCATAAGCGATACCAATGCGCAAAAACTAAGCCATGTCTCAATCGCCATTCCGGGCCCCTTTCAAAATTTCCCCGGATGGATCTAGCAGGTTGTCACCAAGACACAAGCGGACTCTGCGCACGTCTGGCATCCAGCCCCCGGCACGCACCAACAACAAAACAAAAAAGGCGGTGCAAGGCCCAATACTGGCGCCATCCCCCGCACCCGCAACCATCCCAAAAAACCAGCCACAAAAGGGCGATGGCGGCAGCATTAAAGACAGCCCCGCATACAACACACATTGCAAGGGCGCCCGTGAAAGTCAGGGGGGCGGGGCCAAGAGAAGAGGGAGATGGAAAGAACAGGAGATCCGTTTCTGGATCAGGATCAGAACCCGTTGGACTGGTCCAAAGGATCACGACCGGAAAACAAGAACCCTGCCACCAAAGTTAGGTTCCAAAGCTGACTTCGAAATCAAAACGCATGAGCCAAAGAAGAAAGGCCGGAGCCGCAAAACGGCCACCGGCACCCGCCAAACCAAAGAGCTTAAAAGCCCAATGGTCGTACCTGGCCTATCGGCGGCCCGGCTTTTTGTCGCCCGGCCAGTTGTCATAGAACTGACGCACCTGAACCGACCGGATAGCTTCGGGCGGAACAATGCCGCGTGCAATCGCCAAAAGCCGATTTTGAAGGGCTGTGAAATAACGATTATTGGTCGGCTGGAACGGTGAAAATGGCGGCTCGGCTTTAATTTCCTCACCATTTTCCTCGGCGGCTTCCGCCGCTTCCTTTTCGGCCTCCAGCTCTTCCTCGGTTTTGGGTGGCGGCGGCATCAACAATTCCGGCCCGTAATATTTGTAATTGCGCTTGCCCTCTTCGAGCTTGTCAAAGCGGTTCTGGGTATCGCGATACATCAACCGCTGCAACTCACGCAAAAACGCATTCAGCAATTTTGGCTCAAATTGTTCAAGCGTTTTGCGCTCGGCAACGCTTGATGCCTCAAGCCAGATATAGAAAACCATCTGGCGAATGGTACCGGTCTTGCGCAACACCACCGTCAATGCAATTGAATCGGGCATCAAAACCGTTTCCGGAATAACCGGTTCGGGCGGGGTTTCAGGCGTTTCGGTTTCGGCCTCATCGCCCCCGCCCGATGCATGGGCATCGGGCATGCCCAATACCAAAAAACCGCCAAACAACGTCACTGCCAATAATTGGATCAGACAGTTCCTGAACACTTTCGGGGATCGTCCCTGATCGGTCATGAACATATTCTCTTCCAGCCTATTTTCATTCAATTCACGTTGGCTGCCAAAGACAACATGGCGCAGATTGATCCGGTCAAGCCTAGCTTTGGGTGACCTCCGAACCGGCAGCACGCAGGTCAAGCGCTGCAGCCAACAGTGCTTTTGTATAAGATTCTTTCGGATTTTCAAAGACTTCGCTGGAACTTCCACTTTCGACAAGTCGCCCCTCCTGCATGACCATCACCCGGTGCGAAAGCGCACGCACCACACGAAGATCGTGACTGATAAACAGATAGGCCATTTTGTGGCGCACCTGCAAATCACGCAGAAGCTCGACAATCTGTGCCTGTACTGACATATCGAGTGCCGAGGTCGGTTCATCAAGGACCATGAAGCGCGGTTTTAAAACAAGCGCCCGGGCAATCGAAATGCGCTGGCGCTGTCCGCCGGAAAATTCATGCGGATATCGGTCCATCGCATCATGGGGCAAATCCACCTCGGCAAGGGCCTCGGCAATGCGTTTAACCCGATCCAGTCGCGACATTTCCGGCGCATGAATTTCAAGCCCCTCGCCGACAATCTGGCTGATCGACATCCGCGGGCTAAGCGATCCAAACGGGTCCTGAAACACCACCTGCATATCCCGACGAAGGCTGCGCAAATCCGCACCGGAATATTGCCGGATATCTTTGCCATCAAACATGATTTCGCCGCTTGATGATAACAACCGCAGGATCGCCATCGCCAATGTCGTCTTGCCCGACCCGCTTTCGCCGACAATGCCAAGGGTCTCGCCCTGTTTAAGCGTCAGCGAAATATGATCAACCGCATTAAGGATATATTCCGGCCGCCCCAGCCAACCTTTTTTACCAATCGGAAATTGCACCAAAATGTCATTGGTGCGGATCAGTTCCTTGGCATTATCGGGCAATGGCGGGGCATCGCCACTGGGCACAGCGGCCAGAAGTTTTTGGGTATAGGGATGCTGTGGATTATCAAAAAGCCCCCGCCCGGTGCCGCGTTCAACAATCACGCCGTCCTTCATAACGCAAACGCTGTCGGCCATTTTGCGAACGATCTGAAGATCATGGGTAATCAGTAACAACGCCATGCCCATCTTGGCCTGCAAATCCTTCAAAAGCTCAAGAATCTGGGCCTGGATCGTCACATCAAGGGCGGTTGTCGGCTCGTCCGCAATCAGCAATTCCGGCTCGTTCGCAAGCGCCATCGCAATCATCACCCGCTGGCGCTGCCCGCCTGATAATTCATGAGGCAAAGCACCAAGCCGCGATGCCGGATCAGGAATTCCGACCAGATCAAGCAGCTCCAAAATACGTTCGCGCGCTTTGGTGCCGCGCAATCCTTTGTGAAGCAACAACACCTCGCCGATCTGCTTTTCGATGTTATGCAGCGGGTTTAGCGATGTCATCGGTTCCTGAAAAATCATCGCAATCCGATTGCCACGGATTTTGCGCAGGATTTTCGCCTCCGTGCCGACCATTTCCTGACCATCAAAAACGATCGATCCGGTTGGATGACTGGCACGTGGATACGGCAGCAATTGCAGGATCGAAAGCGCGGTTACCGATTTACCCGATCCGCTTTCCCCAACAATCGCCAGCGTCTCGCCACGCCCCAGGGTAAATGAAACGCCTTTGACCGCCGGAACATCGGCAAAGCTGGCCGACAGGTCTTTGACTTCCAGAAGCGGCTGTGTCGATTGATTGCTCGTCATATCCGTTTCCCTAGAAGGTTTTGCGGGGGTCAAAGGCATCGCGCACGGCTTCGCCGATAAAGATCAGCAGGCTCAGCATCAGTGCAATCGCAAAGAACGCCGTCATGCCAAGCCAGGGTGCCTGAAGGTTGTTCTTGCCCTGTGCCAGCAATTCACCAAGCGATGGCGATCCGGGCGGCATGCCAAGCCCCAGAAAATCAAGCGATGTCAGCGCCACAATCGACCCGTTCAACACAAACGGCAGGAAGGTAATCGTTGCCACCATCGCATTGGGCAATACATGGCGATACATAATGCGATAATCGGTCATGCCCAATGCGCGGGCGGCCCGGACATATTCGAAATTACGTGCGCGCAGGAATTCGGCCCGCACAAGCCCGGTCAAACTCATCCAGCTAAACAGCACAAGAATGAACAAAAGCGTGCCAAACCCCGGTGCAAACAAACTGGCCAGAATGATCAGGATGAAAAGCTGTGGCAACCCGGACCAGATTTCGATCACCCGCTGAAAACCAAGGTCAAGCCAACCACCGAAATACCCCTGCACTGCACCGGCCGCAATCCCGATCACCGAGCTGATAATCGTCAAGGCCAGACCAAACAAAATGGAAATGCGGAACCCGTAAATCAGCCGCGCCAAAACATCCCGCCCAAGGTCATCGGTGCCAAGCCAATGGCGCGATGATGGCGGGGCAGGCTGGGCTTCGCGCATTTGGAAATCAATGGTCTCGTATGAAAACGGGATCGGTGGCCAAATGGCAAACCCATGTTCCTCGATCTTGCCAAGGATATAGGGATCATAGAAATCGGTCTGAACATCAAAATCCCCGCCATAAGCGGTTTCAGGATGATCTGACAGGATCGGGATGTACCAGTTATCGTCAAATCTCACGAAAATCGGTTTGTCATTGGCGACCAGTTCAGCCACCAGACAAATCACAAACATCACGCTAAACAGCATCAACGACCAATAACCGCGCTTGTTGGCGCGGAAATTTGCCATACGGCGTTTGTTTAACGGCGACAGGATGATATTTGCCATGATCAATTCTCCCGCGCGTCAAAATCAATCCGCGGATCGATGAAGTGATAGCTAAGATCACTGATCAGGTTCAGCACAAGGCCAAACAGCGTGAACAAATAAAGGGTGGCAAACATCACCGGATAATCGCGCTTCATCACCGCCTCAAAGCCCAAAAGCCCAAGTCCGTCGAGCGAGAAGATCACCTCGATCAAAACCGATCCGGTAAACAACAACCCGATCAGCGCACTGGGGAAACCGGCAATCACCAGTAACATCGCATTGCGAAAGACATGCCCGTATAAAACCCGCTTTTCCGTCAGGCCCTTGGCCCTTGCGGTCACAACATATTGCTTGTTGATTTCATCCAGAAACGAGTTCTTGGTCAACATCGTCAGGGTGGTAAACCCGCCAATCGTCAAGGCCGTAATCGGCAAGGCCAAATGCCAGAAATAATCGCCAATTTTGCCCAAAAGCGACAATTCATCAAAATTCGATGATGTCAGCCCCCTTAACGGGAACAGATCGAAATATGTCCCCCCGGCAAACACCACAATCAACATCACGGCAAACAAAAAGCCCGGTATCGCATAACCGATAATGATCGCCGCCGATGACCAGACGTCAAAGTTTGATCCATCACGCACCGCCTTGGCAACCCCAAGCGGCACCGACACAATATAGATGATCAAGGTTGACCACAGACCCAGTGATATCGACACCGGCATCTTGTCGATCACGATATCAACCACATCGCGATCCTGAAAATAGCTTTGGCCAAAATCGAACGTCAGATAATTTTTCATCATCATCCAGAACCGTTCATAGGCTGGCTTATCAAAGCCAAACTGCTTTTCAAGCTGGGTGATGATTTCCGGGTCAAGCCCCTGTGCGCCGCGATAGGTCGAGGTCGATGAAAAATTATTCCCCGCACCTGCCCCGCCGCCAGAACCACCGCCGCCGCTTTCAGCGCCCTGATTGCTGATACGCGCGGTCGCCGAAACGTCGGCCCCCTGTAACTGGGCAACAATCTGTTCAACCGGGCCACCCGGCGCAAACTGGATAATGGCAAAGTTCAACACCATGATGCCAAACAACGTCACCGGGATCAGCAAAAGACGACGCAGGATATAATTCAGCATGGCCTAGTACCCGCCCTTCTTAAGCTGTCGTGATTTTTCCGGGTCAATCCACCATGTCATGATCGATGTTCCCTTTAACGGCACGGTATCAGGTCGGCCAAACACATCCCAATAGGCCATCCGTTCCCCGCCCAGATAATATTGCGGGATCACATAAAAACCCCATTGCAACACACGGTCCAGCGCGCGCACCCGCTGCACAAGGCTTTCACGGTTATCGGCATCAACAACCAGATCAATCAGTTCATCAATAACCGGGCTACGAACCCCGGCAAAGTTCCGGCTGCCCGGTTGATCGGCGGCCGCCGAAGACCAGAAAATGCGTTGTTCATTGCCCGGCGACAGGCTTTGCTGCCACCAGAATGTCGTCATATCAAAATCATAGGCCTGAATACGGTTAACCCATTGCCCGGTATCAATCAGGCGGATTTCAAGCGTCACGCCAAGCTGACGCAGGCGCGCTTTCAGAACCAGTGCGATTTTTTCCAACCCCGGCTGGCGAATAATCAATTCAAATACAAACGGTTCGCCCGTCTTGCTGTTGACCAATTGCTGATCGCGCAATTCCCATCCGGCTTCCTGCAACAGCTTTATCGAATGCCGTAACGCTTCGCGTCGGCCATTTGGCGCGTCAAAATTGGGTAATTGCGGTGGCTGGGTAAACAGTTCCGGCGGAAGTTGGCTTTTAAACCCTTGCAGGATGCCAAGCTCCTCACCCTCGGGAAGGCCGGTTGCGGCCAATTCGGAATTGGCGAAATAGCTGACATTGCGCTTATACGCACCATAAAACATCGCCCGGTTCAGCCATTCAAAATCAAACGCATATTGCAATGCTTCACGAACGCGAATATCGGCAAACTTGGCCTTGCGTGTATTAAACACATAGGCCTGCATACCGTTCGGCAAGTAATCGGCCAGAAATTCCTTTTTGATCTCGCCGCTTTGAATAGCGGGTGTGTTATAGGCGGTATTCCATTCGCGCGATGAATGTTCACTGCGTGTCAGGTACTCACCCGCAAAAAACGCCTGTCGCTGCACATCAAGATCAAGATAGGTGTCATACCGGATGGCATCATAATTATTGCTGCCGCGATTAACCGGCAAATCCGCCGCCCAGTAATCCTTGACCCGCGCATAAGTAATGCGTCGTCCGGCCTCGAAACTTTCAATCTTGTACGCACCGCTGCCAACCGGGGCATCAAAGGTGGTCTTGGAAAAATCCCGCCCGTCCCAATAATGTTTGGGCATAATCGCCAGTTCGGCAATGATCATCGGCATTTCACGATTATTGCCCGGCTTGAAATCAAACCGAACTGTCAGATCGTCAATCGCCTCAACCTTATCGACCTGGGCGTAATATTGTCGATAATACGGACTGCCTTTTTCGATCAGGATATTGAACGAAAACACCACATCTTCGGCGGTGATATCGGTGCCATCATGAAAACGTGCGCGTGGATCAAGATGGAAAATAACAAACGACCGATCATCGGGGTATTCAATGCTGCGTGCAATCAACCCGTAAAGCGAGCTCGGCTCATCCGCACTTGATACCATCAGACTGTCATAAATCAGGCCAAGCCCTGCCGCCGCCGTCCCCTTAAGGGTAAAGGGATTAAGCGTATCAAACGCCACGATGGAACTTTGTACCAATGTGCCGCCCTTGGGCGCATCGGGATTGACGTAATCAAAATGGTGGAAATCCGGCCCGTATTTCAAATCGCCATATAACGATATGCCATGCGACACCGTGGTCAGCGGGCTAAGCTGTTCTTCGGTCACCGAAATGGTCGGGGCCGCTATGATAACGGGTTTATCGGCATTTTGCGCCCGAACCGTCACCGGGGATGCCATCGACACCCCAATCGCAAGCACCAAAACAGTGCCGCCAACAAAGCGGGAAATCATCCCCCGGCTCCCCTTTTTCCGTACAGCTTTCTGTGCCACCGTCCGAGCCGCACAGGTTTTACCTGTATGTCCCGTCATCGTCATGAACGTCTTTATGATCGTTTTTTTCCTGAAACCTGCTCGCCCAAGGCCCGAACCCCGGCAAGGCCAACTTGTATCACGCAATCAACTGCCATCAATACGGACGCAGCACCGACACCCTTCCGGACATTTCTAAACCGGACGCATCACCATTGCATCTGCCCCTGATTGACCCAAACAACATATTCATAATGCGAAATAAAATGGTGCGATTTCAAGGCATCATCGCGAAACTGTTATTTTTGCGGCGTTTCCGGGACCCCGGATTTCAACTGTGCGATATTGCGCTTGTCACTTTCAAGCTTGATCTCGGCCATCAGCCAGTCGCGAAACGCCCGCACCTTGCGCCGTTCAAGCCGCCCTTCGGGGTAACACAGCGAATAGGCATAGGGACTGTCGATCGGCAAATCGAACGGAACCATTAAACGTTTGGTCAAAACATATTCTCCGATCATCGCCGGATCGGAAATCACCACGCCAAATCCGCTGGCTGCGGCCTCCATCGCCATATCAAGGGTCGCAAAAACCGGCCCGCGATCCGGGTCAACGCCTTTGATCCCCGTGCCGCTTAACCAGATCCGCCAATCCTCGCGCTGGGCCGAACAATGCAACAATGCAACCTTGGCCAGATCCTCTGGCTTGTCCAATTCCTTTGCCAGATTGGGGTGGCACACCGGCAACAATCGCTCGCCGGTCAGGAATTCATGCACCAATTGATCGCCGGGCACATCGGCAAACCGGATGGCAATATCGGTTTCGTTGAAATCAACCGGGGCCGCATCGTCGCTATAGGTACCCAGTTGAACCTGAAGATCGGGATGTTCCATCTGAAACCGGCCCAGTCGCGGCACGATCCAGCGCATGGCGAATGTCAAAGGCGACAAGACCTTTAACTGCGTATCATCGGGCCGGTTTTCGATCCGCGACACCGCCAGTTCAATCGAATCGAATGCCGCCGTCAATGACACCAGCAAATTCCGCCCCGGACGGGTCAGCTTCAACCGGCGATGCTGACGTTCAAATAATTGCCGCCCCAGAACATCTTCAAGGTGCTGAACCTGTCGACTGACAGCCCCTTGTGTCACGTTAAGCTCATGTGACGCTTTGGTGAAACTTTCAAGTCTACCGGCAACTTCAAAGGAACGAAGTGCGTTTAACGGCAATGGGCGGCGCTTCATGAGGGTTACTTTGCATGATAAAAACTCATGACATGATGACAAAAGATGGTTTGAACGCAAGCATTATTCGGCGTAACTCTGGGTTTAACAGAACGCAACACTCAAAATTACCCAGGCCGCATACGAACTGAGAGCCGGCCGATAGATTAAAGGAATACGATCATGGTCGCGATCACCAAAGATGCCGGTGCTTTTGTCACCACCCGCCGTCACCACAACACCGTCAGTGTCATGGACCTGCCGCGTCAGTGGGCAAAACGTTATGTTCTGCGCCAAAAGCTTGCGACGATGGATAGCCATCTGCTGCGCGACATTGGCTGGGACGTTTACGAAGCGCACCAGGAATCAGTCAAACCGTTCTGGAAAGCCTAAGCTTTTCACTTGGTGTCAGGGCCATCAAATTGATCCGCCCTGTCACCGCCAATGCCCCTTAAGGGCACCCAAACCAAGAGTTTTCATTATGTTTCCCCGTCTGTTTTCCTTGCAAGGCCCGCTTTCTTTCCCCTTGCAAGTTCTTGAAGCGCTAACCAGCGTTTTCAACCTCCCAAAACACAGAACCGACACCCGTCCCAACTACTGACGGTTCTGCCTCCTGATTGCCGGTCATCGCCTTGATGACCGGCATTTTTTTGCCTGATATAATGCAGACGCACGCCGCACCAAATTAATTCGCGGGATGCAGATACATCAGGTTCGCGGCATTCAGCACCGCAAACATCACGGCAAACTGGGCATCAAATTCATATTTTTCGGGTTTGGGATCAAACAGGTCATAAATCTCGCCGACCGTGCGCTTGCCATCAATCCGCGTCAGGATCGCCGGACTTGCCGGGGGTAAATTGCGTGTTACGGACAAACCGGTAAAAGTGATCTTGATATGGCCGGTTTTAGCAACTGATCGCGCCAATGACACCCCGTCCACCCGAACGAAGAATGGCACGGCATCACGATCGGGCATCGGCGGCTTAACCTTGTTCCCGGCCTTGGTCACATAAAAGGTATGTTTGGTAATATTGCCCGCCATTAATTCGGCAAGGGCAGCACGCTGGCGAAACGGCACATGCACCGCCTTTTCCAGCACATCATGGCGCGAACAATAGGTCGTCGGATCATAGCGCATCGGCTCGATAAATTGCAAAAGCCGCAAACCGGCCTTTTCAACAAAATCAAAAACCTCATCAACGCGATAGGCGCGGTCCTGCTGATGCAGCAACAAATCATAAAACCCGGCATCGCCGCCATGAACATGATCGCCAACAAACGGATTGCGCCGCAACCAATTGGTGCCCGGCAGCGCATCATACAGCGCCTTGCCAAGTGCCAGCCGCTTTGACCCGCCCGCCTCGGCCGACAGGCGCTCCATCATTTCCTGCATATGGTAAACGCCGGTCCGGCCCAGCTCACCGTAAACCATCAACCCCATACCGCCCTTGGGCTTTAAGGCATCGGCCAAGGCCTTTAACCCGGCATCCGGGTCTGGCAGGTGATGCAGCACCCCACAGCAATCAATATAATCAAACGGGCCATATTCCCCGGCCAGATCAACAAATGATCCAGTGACAAAACTGACATTCTTTTCAAGGCCGCGCCGTTTGATCCGTGCCTCGGCAATCTCGCGTGACGCCGTGGACAGATCGATATAAACGATCTCGGCCTTGACCTTGCGATCGCGCGCCTGCTGCGCCAGCATAACCAACCCGTCGCCGGTGCCACCACCTGCGACCAATATCCTGATCTTTTTGTTTTTCGCCGATGGATCACGCCCGCCAAAGACGAAATGAACCACCTCGTCCCAATTCCCCGGCGATCCAACGACAAGGCGCTTGTCCTCGTCCTTCGCATCACGCGCCGGATAGGGAAAGCTTTCATATTGGGCCCGCGTCTTGTCGGACGTTTCGGGATCGTCTGCTTTATCGATCTTCTCAGACATCAACGGGCATTCCAATGGGTCAACAGATACAGGGACAAAAAGGACGTTCGCCGCAACATCCTATAAAATTTCAAGCACTTGATTAATAGAAGAATTGCCCAACCGCAAAATCAATCACACAACAATCACCAACACGCCTCAAACCGCCCCGGATAAATCCCCCGAACAAGGCACCAAACAAACCCTGCCCGGCAATCCCCCACACCATGCCCCGCCCCCGGTTTAAGCCCGGAACACCCCGCCAACCAAGACAAATGCATGCCCCAAACCAAGCAACACCAATCTCAACCAATCCCCCATCAACTGCCCAACACTTCGCATTCCCCCCTCGACACATACCACCGCATCCATGTGCCCCCACAAACTGCGCTCCCAAGCTAAAAATGCTGCCCTAGCCCCCCATTTACCCGGCATCGTTAAACAGAAACTAACGCCAGCCACCCGCACCAAGCGCCACGCCAAGCACAAGACACAAATCCCAACCACCCGCTGCCCGACGCACGGCATCACGCGGCACTTGGCCTGCTGCCTACGGGCACTAAATGATGACACCTCAACCGATCGCAGCGCAAAGACAGCACATCTGCTGCCGCACACCGATTTGGGCTCAGAACGCCTCGTCCCCCAAGCTCACCGCATACCTCGAACCCACACACCCCAAGCCCGCATAATGCCAATCCGAACCATTTACCCCCAGCGCACGGCATCTTGCGCGGCGAACCCCATCTATTACCCGGCCCCCGCCATCTGCACCAATGCCGCCAACCCAACAAAAATACTCCCCAAAGCAGGAGCTCAGATACAGAGTGCTGCATGTTGAGGCGGGAACGGGAACGGGAACGGGGCGTTAATCGCTGAATATGAACGCCAAATGCCCGATGCATCTCACACCGGGCATTCCGGCGCATAGCCGCTAGCGGCTATGCGCCGCAGCGGATAACCAGCTTGCCGGTCGCCGTCCGGTCGCGGATGGCGCTCAGGGCCTCCATCGCATCGGCAAGTTCATATGTCGCAGAAATCATCGGTGATATTGCGCCTGATGACAGCAGGTCCAAAAGCTCTGTCATGCCCGCACGGGCGATTTCCGGGTTTTGTTCCAGATAGGCCCCGAAATAGAACCCAAGTGCGGCAACATTCTTGACCAGCAAGATATTGGCCGGGATTTGCGGCACGGAACCACTGGCAAAACCAATCAGCAATATTCGCGCACCGGGCGCCACACAACGTAAACTTTGATCAAACACATCACCGCCAACCGGGTCATAAACCACATCGGCCCCCGTTCGCCCGATCCCGGCACAGATTTCCTTTACCCGGTCGCGAATACTTTGCGTTTTGTAATCGATAACAAAATCCGCGCCATGTGATTGTGCGATGGCGCATTTTTCGGTCCCTCCGGCGGTGGCAATCACCGTTGCGCCCAGAAATTTGGCACATTCAACCGCCGTCAGGCCAACACCCCCGGCCGCCCCATGCACCAAAACAACTTCTCCCGGCTGCACATTGGCGCGATATTTCAATCCAAACCATGAGGTACCATAGGCAATTTGGAATGCAGCCGCCGCATTGAAATCAACCACATCCGGAAGTCGGGTTACAAGCGCGGCATCCACCGCAATCTTTTCGCCGTATCCGCCCCAATCAGGAAGCGCCATCACCCGGTCGCCAACCGCAAAACCGGCAACATCGCCGCCAATCGCACGGATTGTGCCGGAAATTTCAAATCCGGGGGCAAACGGGCCGGTCGGGCGTTTTTGGTATTTGCCCTGCAAAATCAGGGTATCGGCGAAATTCACCCCGCAGGCCGCAATATCGATCACCACCTGACCGGATGCGGCGATAGGATCGTCGCAATCGATCAGCACCGGCTCTTCACCGAATGCCTTGCATATCCATGATTTCACGGCGGTCTTCCTGTCCTGCGTCTTGGCCTGCCCGGCGGGTCGCGTGTTTAACGCTGTTCACCAGAATGCCTGATCCTGCCCGATCACACGCATTGCAGCACAAAAACCGTGCCGATTGCAAACCGATCCGTTATGGCAGAACAAAAAGAAAATCACGTCATCGCGTCTTGGGCTCAGGACCTAAAAGAACTTCTGGCGCTTGCGCTTGCGCGTTACCAAAAGCAACAAGATGCCCGGCACCAACAAAACAACAAACGCCGGTGCCAGCAATGCCGGGACAAAACCATTATCCCAAAGCCAGACCGAGACATAACGCTGAATGAGGGCCTGCAACAGGTTCAGGCTTCCGGCATCAAGACGATACCAAAGCTCACCCGCGGCAACAAATCGGAACGAACCGATTTGAAGCGCCGAAATGCCGTCACCGACCAACACAGCAAGACTGGCGAACAGCAATATCCACCCCAGCCCTCTGAAAAGCCACATACCCTTCTCCGAATTCCCATTAGAACTTTTTTATGTTCATTATATCTGCGGCCACCGTAACGTCTTTGACCCGCAAACGTAAAGGTTTCTGCGAATCTTTGCGCATTTTTGGTTCATATCTGGCGCCACGGCCTAAAACCTTAGGTCCCATAGATCAACAATAGGTAAACATTGGGCAATCCACCACAACTCTGACTGTCAAACGATTGAAACAATGTTGCTTGTTCGGCGCGCCAACCTTCTGAAAAACAAACATGAAAAACGGCCGGATTTTACCTTGTCATCGGGCATCGGGTCGGCTAATGTCCGCCCGCTTTCGCGATATACAAGATCGCATGTGGAGAGGTGGCCGAGTGGTTTAAGGCGCACGCCTGGAAAGCGTGTTGGGGTGTAAGCCCCTCAGGGGTTCGAATCCCCTCCTCTCTGCCACTCTATGGCCTTTGGACTTCAAGTGGCCATTCCAAAAAGCGCAAAAAATAAGATACCTCCATAATCATTTGCGCTGGGAAACTGCTTCCCTAATGTGGCAGATCTCTTTTCATCATGATGTTTGCACCACCAGATCACGTAACAATCTGGACCATCAATTTAAGCCCATAGGCGATAAAATCGCTGGTGCCTTGATGATTTTCACCACCCAGATCTGACTAAGCCGCAAAATTGACGAGGCCACTTTGCACAGGGCCATCCCTTCCAAGAAAAATCAACTTTAAGATTAACAGCACACTCACGCCACCCTCAAGTATATACCCCCTACCCTTAAACGACACCACACACACCATTTGAAGTAATTGTCACCCGGTAAAGTATTGTTATTCTAATTCATAATATTCAAACAAAAGTTCCTAGAATTCCGCTCTGAATAGCAGCATGTAACAGCCTTTTTGGCTGCGCTGAATTTATCAGGCTGCCATTCCGACTGGAAAATACAATCGCAATGGCAAGGACACACTTCCATGCATCATTTAAAAACCATGCAAACCGCCGATTGTCAAAAATTCGGCATGGGGCTTATCGACTATCTCGAAAATACTTTTGAGGTTGACCTGAAAAGCATTCTATTCGCCGAAAACAGCAACATCGAGACGATCCGGTCCAATGCGACCAAAACGCTCACCGAAGCTGTTCGCAAATACCACACAGCACGGGGCAATTCAGACTGGCTATCCACCGAAACGGCCTCGAACAATCCCGGTGCATTCGAGGTTACCAGCAACTGGTTCATGACCGAAGACAACGCGCTTGATTATGCAGACCTTGAAGGTGACGAAATCATCAAGCAAATGCAGTATATCAGCAGCAATATGAGCAAAATGCTCGAATCAAAAGACTATGGCCTGGCAAGTTTCTATATGTTTGCATCGGGTTTTCTTGCCACCACGACTGGCGGTGCCATAGCCTTTATTGGCTCTGTTCTGGCAGGTATGACGGAAGCAGAAGCAATTGCAGCCGGACTTTCCACTCTAAAAGGCGGCGCAATCGGCACCATCGTCATCCTGGTCATCAGTATGATTATCTTTTTTGTCTTTTTGCGACCGGCCAAAGCTTTGGGCTTTGTGGTAAACAATACCGACAAAAACCTGATTGTAGATGATTTCAAAAGCTCATCAGGCGATCTTTTCATGAATACGGGAAAGATGGAATCGTTCATGCAGGACAAGGAAGACCCCAGCAGAGTCAAATCCCCCTGGATTCAAATTCATGGCAAAATGCCGTGGCTTATCGATGGTAAATTGCGGACTGGCGTCTTTGCCGGCTTTTACTTTGCCGAAAAACGTGACTGGGCGCTTTATGGAACAGACGGCGCGATGATTTTCTCCTCTACTGACGGAAACCTGAAATTCGCACACGAATTCGCCGTTCCATATTCTGCATCAAATGGCACAAACATAAAACTCCTTGAAAACGACTATTCCGGTAACGCTAAAAAAGTTTTTTCCGATCTGCGTCAAAACCAGAAAAAACGTGTTGTGGTTTCCACGGATGATTATGAACTCACGTCGAGCATAAACGACACAAGCGGACAGGAATGCGGAATTATAGCAACCATCCATCAAAAATGATTCAGGCAGAGAGCGGATTATAACTCTCTTCCTCAACAATGATGGGATCAGATCGCAGGCTGTGTTGCCCACATCGTAGCACACAGCCTGCCATTTATTCCTGCCAACCAAACCGAACACGGAGACACCATGAGACTCTTTCCAGCTCTGGATAAACTGTCACCCTTGGAATTTGCGCAACAACTGAATAATTCGATCAAGGAAAACCTTGACGTTGATATCGCCGGAATTTTCGCATCGGAAACGGATTCCGCCCAAGAAAAAGCGGTTACACGACTACGTGATGCCGCATTAAAACGAAAAAACCTGACCGATGCGAACTTCTATAAAGCCGACATCCCCGGTGATTTTACACACGTCTCCAATTTTCTGATGACGCAACAAAATGCAGACGACTACGCAACCTTGCGCGGGCATGAAATAAAGCGGCAAATGCAATATGTCGGCAGTTGCCTAACGAAAATGCTCGAAGCCCAGTCATTTGATGAAGCCAGCTACTATCTATACGCTTCCGGCTTTCTTGCCATCGGAAACACAAGCGCACTTGTCTACATCACTGAACGTCAATCAAGCAAATCTCAGTTTGCTGCTATTTCCAGTGGCTTGCGATGGGCACCGAAATCAGCATTCACCACTGCAGCCAAAGTGATCATTTATATCATTAGGGGATATCTGACACTCATCAATGATGCATCCATGTTTGGCATGGTTCTGAACAACACGGATAACGACCTATTGGCTGGCAAGAACGATCAGAAGCTGGACATCTTTGTCAACACAGGCAAAATGACCCTGTTCATGTTTGACCAAAATGATGCAGGCAATCCCGTCGCTATTAACGGGCGCAAAATCTGGACCACCGAAAACAAGAAAGAATCAGCTGTCTTTGCCGGGTTTTATCTCTCTGAAAAACGTGAAGGCGGGCTATATGGCACCGATGGGGCGATGATCTTTAGCAATCACAACCAAACCCGGCGCATCGCCGTGGAATATGCGGTTCCCTATTCTGGTAAAAATGGCTGCTATATTGCGGCTGCAACCGACAAGAATCTTGCAACTGCAAAGCTTGCTTTCGAAACCCTGCGCCCCCAGCAGGTAGGCTCGATGACCAATCCTCCCCTAAGCTGCGCCATCAGCACCCCGGATACCGAATACGCCTTTCTGATTGCATCCATCGGCGAAACGGATAATTCGAAAATATAAACAATGCCGGTCGCATTGCGATAAACCGGCATTGCCATAACACGCCCCCGGCAAGACCAGAATGCAGATATCAATGCGGATCAGAACCGCTTGATCAGGCCGATACGAATATTATGTGATTGAAAATCGGCATCATGGGTAAACACATCAGTCCGGGGAGCTGGTGCAGAAAGCAAATGGCTGCCATCAACAATATCCGGGTAATAGGTGAAAACGTAATCACCGCGCAATGACCAACCATCGCCGATCTGATGACTTACCCCAATGGTTGATGAAACGCCAAACGCGGTTTTTTCGTCACTAAAGGACGCCGCAGCAGAGGCACCCGTGCTATCCAAGAAGCTAAACTTGTACTTAAACCGGCTGACTGTCGGCCCCGCCGCCACATGAACCATGGTATCGCCAAAGCTATAACCAATCTTTGGCCGGATACTAAACGCAAACTTGCTTTCGACCTTTGTGCTGACGCCGAAGGAAATCGTTGAATCACTTGGATAAATGATGGCACCGCTATTTTCCGTTTCGGAATAATTCATTCCGGTCAGGTCGGCTTCAATACCGTAAACCAGATTGCCGTCCTGCACATCATATCCCAAAAGGCCGGAACCACTCAGCGCAGTACCCTCAATATCTTCCTGAAACGTACTGTTCAGTTTATCGATATTAGCCGTGTCAAAATACGACCCGTCACTAACCGTCGTATCCGGGCTGGATGTGCCATAAACGCCGCCAATGGCAAATCCGCCATAAAACCCCTGCCATTTCTGGCTGGTCGCCGCATCACCGGCATAGGCCGCAGTCCCCGAAATCATCCCGCCGACCATCCCGGCAACGACTAAAACTCTGCGCATGATCATCCGCCCCTCAAACATATCAGTATAACCTGTACAAACGATATAGCGGCAACCTTGACGTGGAATCAAGCAGGTAAATCCAACCAAACCAAAACGCCCGGCAAAACCGGGACGCTTGATCGAGGTTAAAACACCACACTCGGCAACCAGTTTGCCAATGACGGCCACAGCCAGATCACGAAAATACCCACCAGTTGAAGCGCGATGAACGGCACCACACCGGCATAAATATGCCCGGTTGTGATTTCCGGCGGGGCAGCACTGCGCAGGTAAAACAGCGAAAAGCCAAACGGCGGCGTTAAGAATGATGTTTGAAGGTTGATCGCAATCAGGATCGCCAACCAAACCGGGTCATGCCCCATCATAATCAGGCCCGGCGCAATCAGCGGCAGCAAAATCACGGTGATCTCTACGAAATCAAGGAAGAAACCCAGAACGAAAATAAGTGCCATACAAAACAACAGCGCACCCATCGGCCCGCCCGGCATGGATTCCAAAATTTCCGCCACATGGTCCTCGCCGCCCAACCCGATAAACACCAGCGAAAACATGCTGGCCGTCAGGATAGTGGCAAAAATCATTGCACTGACCGTCATCGTCGATGTCAGCGCGGATTTAAGCACATCGGCTTTCCATGCCTGTTTTAAACAGGCCCCTATGGCAAGGACACCGGCTATCGCCAACACGACATAGCCCGCCCCCAGAACATAATCAAACCCGGTCAGATCACTGCGCTGGAACCGCACCGGGGCAACCCCGGCCATAATCGCCAGCACCAGCAAAGCAGCCGTTCCCGCCAGCACAAGGTTCCGATTGGCCCCCTGACGCACCCCCGCCATCAGGATTGCGCCAATTGCGCCAACCGATGCCGCCTCGGTCGGGGTGGCAACCCCGCCAAGGATCGCACCCAAAACCGCAATGATTAGCAAAACCGGCGGCAAAACCGCCCGGAAAACCTCGCCCATCCCCGGACGGCCATCGTCGTTTTGGGCTGGGGGCATGTCATCTGGTCGGAAATAACCCCGGATCAGGATATAAAGAATATAGATCGCCACCAACGTCAGACCCGGTATCAACGCACCGGCAAAAATCTGTCCGACCGAAATGGTTTCAATCGTGAATTTGCCCTGTTCATACTGCGCCTGCTGATAGGCCGATGACATCACATCCGACAAGATGATCAAAAGCGTCGAAGGCGGGATAATCTGGCCCAGCGTCCCCGCCGTACACACAAGCCCCGATGCCAATTTCGGACTGTATCCCGTGCGCAACATGGTCGGCAGGGCAATCATCCCCATGGCAATCACGGTTGCACCGACAATCCCGGTCGATGCCGCCAATAATGCGCCAACCAAAACCACCGAAATGCCAAGCCCGCCGCGCAATTGGCCAAACAACCGGCCCATGGTATGCAATAAATCCTCGGCGATGCGCGATCGTTCAAGGACCACACCCATCAGAACAAATAGCGGAATCGCAATCAGGACGTCATTTGTCAGCGTCCCAAATACCCGCTGGCCAAACGCGCCCAGCAACCCGATATTCATCATATCGGTCGCCCAGCCGATATAAGCGAAAATTACCGCCACCCCGGCGATGGAAAACGACACCGGGAACCCCAAAAGAATGCAGCCCATCAGGGCGACAAACATCAAAAGATCAAGATATTCCATCAGCTTGCCTGACCTCGCAACGTGATGATTTGCCGAAGCAGACAGGCAACCGACTGAATAATCAAAAGAATACAAAACGCCGGGATCAATGATTTAAGCAACCAGACCGCCGGAATACCGCCAACCGAAATCGCCCCTTCCATCATGGCAACTGAATTCACCACCGACGGCCAGGACCAATATAGCAACGCCGCCATCGACGGAATCGCCAGCACGACATAGCCAAAGGCATCAATTCGCGCCTTGGTCGTATCGCGTGCAGCGGCATAGAAAATATCCACCCGCACATGCCGATCAACCAAAAGCGTATAGCCCGCACCAAGCATGAAAAGCCCAGCATGCAGGTAAAGCACGCTTTCATTCAGCGCAATTAAGCTGAACCCGAAAACATAGCGCAGCAAAACCACGGCGAACTGCAAAAGAACCATGGCAAGCGCAAACCAGCGCACCGTCATTCCGGTCCAATGATTGATCCGGTCAAGCCCATCAGCAAGGCGCCCCATCTCATCCCCCAAAACGAACAAACCGGCGCAAAGGATAATCCCTTGCGCCGGTTTTCATTTTTATCAGAAGCCAAGAACCTTGGCGCGTGCATTCATCTGACCATTATCGGCATAGGTCATGTAACCGCCAATAAGATCACGATACGCCACAAAGCTTTCGGTGATTTTACGGGTCAGCGCATCGTCGCTTTCACGCAATTCGCCAATCACTTCGGCTGCGGCTTCGCCCATGGCGGTAATCACTTCTTCTGGCAACATACGGACTTGAACGTCCTGTTCTGCCACCAGTTTCTGCAATGCCATCGCATGCTTGGTCTCGTACTCGGTCCAGACCTCGTTATAAAGACTGTCACAGGCAAATTTGACCACGGCCTTCAAATCATCCGGAAGGTCGTTATAAGCCTTGGCATTCACCGCACATTCCTCGGCCGAAGACGGTTCGCCAACACCCGGCCAGTAATAGTTTTTGGCAACCTGATAGAAACCAAGCGCACTATCAGACCAAGGACCGATAAATTCACCGGCATCAAGCGCACCTGACTGCAAAGCCTGGAACATGTCACGCCCGCCCATGGCCTGCACTGCCATACCAAGTTTGGAACACATTTCCGATGCCAAACCGGTGGTGCGGAATTTAAGCCCCTTCAAATCATCAACCGATTTGATTTCATTGCGGAACCACCCCGCCCACTGCGGGCCAGAGTTCCCGCAAAGGAACGGTTTCAGGCCAAACTGACCATACATTTCGTCATAAAGGTCCTGACCGCCACCATGCGCCAGCCAACCGGCCTGTTCATCGGCACGCAGGCCAAAGGGCTGCGACCCGAACAAAAGAATCCCCTTGGATTTCGATCCCCAATAGGCGGGAACCGCATGATAAATCTCGGCTGTACCTTCGGCAACCGCGTCAAAAACGCCGTTCCCCGGTACCAATTCACCGGCCGCATGAAGCTTAACCTCGATCCGACCGCCCGAAAGGGTGGTGATACGATCGGCAAGCTTCTGTGCCGCAACCCCCGGCCCAGGAAGGTTTTTCGGCCATGCGGTCACCATATTCCACTGGCGCTTGTCCTGTGCAATGGCAGGGGTTGCAAATGTTGCTGCCGCTGCTACGGCCCCCATACCGGCCACACCGGTTGTCAAAAACTGACGTCTTTTCATGCTATAAAGCCTCCTTGATGAAACCCTGAAAAGGTTTGAAATAGGGGCATTTGCCCCCGTTTTTATTGCCTCGGATTGACCTGCTTCCCGATCTCAGGAACCAAGAATCCCCGGCAGGTTAAGCCCGTGTTCCTTTGCGCAATCGATTGCGATGTCGTATCCGGCATCGGCATGGCGCATCACACCGGTTGCCGGATCATTCCAAAGCACGCGCCCGATCCGGCGGGCAGCATCGTCGCTACCGTCACAACAGATCACCATGCCGGAATGCTGCGAAAAGCCCATTCCGACCCCGCCACCATGATGCAACGAGACCCAGGTCGCCCCCGATGCCGTATTGAGCAGCGCATTCAAAAGCGGCCAGTCACTAACCGCGTCCGAGCCATCTTTCATGGCTTCGGTTTCACGGTTCGGGCTTGCCACCGAACCGCTATCAAGATGGTCGCGGCCAATCACCACCGGGGCTTTCAGCTCGCCATTTTTGACCATTTCATTAAACGCCAGCCCCAAACGATGGCGCTGCCCCAACCCGACCCAGCAAATCCGCGCCGGCAATCCCTGAAACGCGATGCGATCCCGCGCCATATCAAGCCAGTTATGCAGATGCGCATCATCGGGGATAAGTTCTTTAACCTTCTGATCGGTCTTGTAAATATCTTCGGGATCCCCCGAAAGAGCCGCCCAGCGGAACGGGCCGATCCCCTTGCAAAACAGCGGCCGGATATAAGCCGGAACAAACCCCGGAAACGCGAATGCATTTTCCAAACCCTCTTCCAATGCCATCTGACGGATATTATTGCCGTAATCAACCGTCGGAATACCTGCATCATGGAAGGCCACCATGGCCTCGACCTGAACCCGCATCGATGCCCGGGCGGCTTTTTCAACCGCTTTGGGATCAGATTCCTGCTTTGCACGCCATTCGGCCACGGTCCAGTTTTGTGGCAAATAACCATGTACCGGGTCATGGGCCGATGTCTGATCGGTCACAATATCCGGGCGGACACCGCGTTTGACCAGTTCGGGGAACACATCGGCCGCATTGCCAATCAGGGCCACCGATTTGGCTTCGCCCGCCTTGGTCCAGCGGTCAATCATCGCCAAGACTTCGTCAAGCGAATGGGTTTTTTCATCAACATAACGGGTCCGAAGGCGGAAATCGGCGCGCGTTTCATCACATTCCACCGCCAAACAACACGCCCCGGCCATCACGGCGGCCAAGGGCTGCGCCCCGCCCATGCCGCCAAGGCCTGCGGTCAAAATCCATTTGCCGGTCAGACTGCCGTTATAATGCTGGCGTCCGGCCTCGACAAAGGTTTCATAGGTGCCCTGAACGATACCCTGCGACCCGATATAAATCCACGATCCCGCCGTCATCTGGCCATACATCGCCAGACCTTTTTTATCGAGCTCGTTAAAATGGTCCCAATTGGCCCAATGCGGCACAAGGTTGGAATTGGCAATCAAAACACGCGGCGCATCCTTATGGGTTTGAAACACCCCGACCGGCTTGCCCGACTGCACCAGCAACGTCTGATCATCTTCCAGCTCTTTCAGGCTGGCAACAATCAGATCAAAATCTTTCCAGGTCCGGGCCGCCCGGCCAATACCGCCATAAACCACCAATTCATGCGGGTTTTCGGCGACATCAGGATGAAGATTATTCATCAACATGCGCATCGGCGCTTCAGTCAGCCAGCTTTTGGCGGTGATTTCCGTCCCCGTCGCCGGGTAAACATCGCGCTGATTATGACGTGGGTTGTTGCTCTGATTGCTCATGATGTGCCTCTTAGCGTCGGGGCCAGTTCGGCCAATTTTTCAAGAATAGAAGTCAAATGCAGGCGCAATTTCGCGGAACGTGCCGCGTCATATGTCCAAGGTGCGGCCTCGGCCGACAAATACGCCGACTGGGCCAGTTCCATCTGAATCGCATGTTGATTAATCTCCGGGCGGCCATAATGGCGCGTGGTCCAGCCCCCCTTGAAACGACCATTCAGGATGGATGAATAACCATCGGCCGCCTCGCAAACCGCGCGCGTTGCCGCCTCGATCACCGGATCGCATGTCGTGCCCATATTAGTACCGATGTTGAAATCCGGCAGCACCCCGTCAAACAGGAACGGAATATGTGATCGGATCGAATGGCAATCATACAGGATCGCCACTCCGTGCTTGGCACGCACCCGATCAAGTTCTGCCGCCAGTGCCGCGTGATAAGGCGCATGGAAGTTATCAGCGCGAAACGCGATATCATCGGCATCCGGTGCCTGATCCCAGATATTTTTACCGTCGAAATCGGTCAGCGGCACCAATGTTGTCGTATTCTCACCGGGATACAAACTAACCCCCGCCGGATCACGGTTGGCATCGATCACATACCGATGAAACGTTGCGCGCACCGTGGTGACATTATCCAAAAGCCCATCATAAAGCGTATGGATATGCCAATCGGTATCGGCCAATTCCCGCCCGCGATCATTGAGTTTCGCGGCAATGTCATCGGGCACATGGGTGCCGGTATGGGGCAGGCCCAAAACAATCGGCCCATCACCATGCTTGATATCAACCGGATCAATCACGCTCATACCGCCCCGCCAACGACAAAGCCCGAAAGTTTCGCTGCCGCAACAAGGCTGCCGTTGGTAACAAGCTCGGCAGCTTTGGCCAGATCCGGCGCCAGATAACGATCCTGTTCGACAGTTGCGATATCCTTGCGCAGCATCACCATCACATCCTGCAACCCGGCACTGGTGTTAAGCGGGCGTCTAAATTCAACACCCTGCGCGCCACAAATCAGCTCGACCCCCAGAATATAGGAAAGATTGGCATTCATCCGCGCCAGTCGCCGCGCCCCATGGGCCGCCATCGATACATGATCTTCCTGATTGGCACTTGTTGGCGTGCTGTCGGTCGAACACGGATTGGCCAGATGCTTGTTCTCGCTCATCAAGGCCGCTGTTGTGACCTCGGCAATCATCAGGCCGGAATTAAGCCCCGGATCAGGGGTCAGGAACGGTGGCAAATCATGGGATAATGTTGGATCGACCATCAAGGCCACCCGGCGTTGCGCAATCGCCCCGATTTCGGCCACCGCCAACGCGATTTGATCGGCGGCAAAGGCCACCGGCTCGGCATGGAAATTCCCACCCGAAACAATCCGGCCGTCTTCCTTAAGCACCAGCGGATTATCGGTCACTGCATTGGCCTCGATTTCCAATGTCTGCCCGGCAAAGCGCAACAAATCCATTGCCGCCCCGGTGACTTGCGGCTGACAGCGGATGCAATACGGGTCTTGAACCCGCGTATCGCCTTCACGGTGGCTTTCGCGGATTTCCGATCCCTCCATCAAATCACGCATCGCGCGCGCCACATTGATCTGGCCCGGATGACCGCGAAGGGTATGGATTTCATCAACCAATGGTGCGGTTGATCCCATGATCGCATCGGTCGATAACGACGCGGTAACAATCGAACTTGCCGCGTTGCGCCATGCTGAAAACAGCCCGACCAGCGCACAGGCGGTTGAAAACTGCGTTCCGTTAATCAGGGCCAGGCCCTCTTTCGGACCCAGCACCACCGGCTTTAAGTTCGCCTTGGCCAAGGCATCCGCGCCCGACATGGTTTCACCACGATAGACCGCCTCGCCCGCGCCAATCATCACAGCGGCCATATGCGCCAGCGGTGCCAAATCGCCCGATGCACCAACCGACCCTTGCGATGGCACCACCGGGGTGACGCCATATTCCAGCATGCCTTCGATCAGGTCGATAATATCCCAACGAACCCCGGATGCCCCGCGCCCCAGCGATAACAATTTCAACGCCATCATCAACCGCGTGGTCGCGATATCAAGCGTATCGCCCACGCCGCAACAATGGCTCAGGATCAGGTTGCGTTGCAGGGTTTCGGTATCTTCGGGCGCAATCTTGACCGATGCCAATTTGCCAAAACCTGTATTGACCCCGTAAACCGCCTCTCCGCCATCGGCGGCGGCGCGCACCATGGCATGTGCCGCTTCAACCCCGGCCTTGGCCGACGGATCAAGCTTTACCGCCGCTTGGCTGCGCCAGATATGTTCAAGATCGGCCAGTTTTGCCGATGCCGGGATCAGGGTGACGGTCATGGGGCATCCTTATCGAATACAGAAAGTTGTGGGGCGCATAGCAGGGCTTTGGCGCGCCTATTGCGCGACCGAAACACCGCCAAAAATACGTTCAGATAACGGGTTAAAGCCAATGCGATAGGAAAGCTCGGCCGGGTGCTGTGCGTTCCAGATTACCAGATCGGCGCGCATTCCGGCCTTGATCTGCCCGGTATCGGCAAGACCCAGCGCACGGGCGGCGTTTGCCGTCGCGCCGACCAGCGCCTCCTCCGGTGTCAGGCGAAACAGCGTGCAGGCCATATTCATCGTCAACAGCATTGACGTCATCGGCGATGTGCCCGGATTGCAATCGGTCGCCACGGCCATCGGCACGCCATGTTTGCGAAACGCTTCAATCGGCGGCAATTGCGTTTCATGCAGGGTATAAAATGCACCGGGCAACAGAACCGCAACCGATCCGGATTTTGCCATCGCACGCGCGTCATCTTCATTGGCATATTCAACGTGATCGACCGACAGCGCACCATAACTGGCGGCAAGTTTGGTGCCGCCGATATTTGAAAGCTGCTCTGCATGCAGTTTGACCGGAATGTCTAATTCATGGGCCACATCAAACACCCGGCCAATCTGGGCGGTGTCAAAGGCAATGCCTTCGCAAAAACCATCCACCGCATCAACCAACCCTTCGGCATGCGCCGCACGCAATGTCGGGATGCAAACTTCGTCAATATAACGGTCCGGCGCGCCTTTATATTCTGCCGGTGTGGCATGGGCGCCCAAAAACGTCGTCTTGATCCGCACCGCACGATATTTCTCAATCGCCCGTGCGGCCCGCAACATATTCAATTCGGTCTCGCGGTCCAGCCCGTAACCGGACTTGACCTCGATCACGCAAACGCCTTCGGCCAACAAGGCATCCACTCGCGGCAAGGCACTTGCCAGCAATACCTCAACACTGGCGTCACGCGTCGCCGTAACCGTCGACACAATGCCGCCCCCCGCACGGGCGATTTCTTCGTAGCCCGCCCCGTTAAGGCGCATCTCAAACTCAACCGCACGGTTGCCACCATGCACAACATGGGTATGGCAATCGATCAATGCCGGGGTGATCAACCGACCTTCAAGGTCGCGATAGGGGAATTTTTCAGGGTCTTTATATTCTTCGGGGATCGCATCAGCATCACCGACCCAGACGATGTTTCCGCCCTTGATCGCGATCGCACCGTCATTCCTCATACAATAAGAAAAACGGGCCTCGCCGCTTGCGTGATCGATGGTTGCGATTTTCGCATTTCCCAGCAACATGACGCTGCATCACCTCTTGATAAGTCTGTTATTAAATATAATATGTACGTACATAATAACACTGTCAAGACAGGGATAGGCAATGACGGTTCTGTGGGCACATCAGGCACTTACCACCAAAGGCTGGGAAAAAAACGTCCGGGTCGAGATTGATGAAACCGGCAGAATATCTAGGGTTCAGGCCGATTCCCCGGCCAACGGCACCCAAATCGGTACGCTTTTGCCCGCAATTGCCAATTTACACAGCCACGCCTTCCAACGTTCGATGGCTGGATTGACCGAAAAACGCGGCCCCGACCCGCGCGATACGTTCTGGACATGGCGGCAATTGATGTTCCGTTTTCTGGATCAACTGACCCCGGATCACGTGCAAGCCATTGCTTCCTTTGTACAAATGGAAATGCTCGAAGCCGGTTACGCCAATAATACCGAGTTCCATTACCTGCATCACCAACCCGGCGGCGCGCCCTATGACAACATCGCCGAAATGGCCGAACGCATTGCAGCGGCCGCCGAAATCACCGGCATCGGCCTGTCGCTTTTACCCGTCCACTATCAATTTGGCGGCTGTGACAAACGCCCGCTCGGCCCTGGTCAAATCCGGTTTGGCAACGACCCGGAACGCTTTGCCATATTGTATGAGGAAAGCAAAAAAGCGTTGAAATCCCTGCCATCTGACACACAAATGGGGGTCGCGCCGCATTCGCTCCGCGCCGTTGGCCGCGAGGATTTGATCGCCACCACCCGCCTGTCCAAAGACGGTCCGATCCATATGCATCTGGCAGAACAAGTTGCCGAGGTCGAGGAAGTCAGCGCATCATGGGGCAAACGCCCGGTCGAATGGCTGCTGGAAAATGCCGATATTGATGAAAACTGGTGCCTGATCCATTGCACGCAGATGGATGAACATGAAACCGTCAATCTTGCCAAAACCGGCGCTGTTGCGGGGCTTTGCCCAATCACCGAAAGTAGCCTTGGCGATGGAATCTTTGATGGCGTACGCTATCTTGGCGCGGGCGGCACCATTGGTATTGGATCGGATTCCAACATCCGGATTTCCCTTTCCGAAGAACTCCGCACCCTGGATTACAGCCAGCGCCTGCGCGATAAATCCCGTGCGGCTTTGGCAACACCCGAACAATCCACCGGACGCCGCTTGTTCGAAGCCGCGGCCAAAGGCGGCGCCCAAGCCGCAGGCCGCAATTCCGGCCGGATCGAGGTCGGGGCACTGGCTGATCTTATGGCGCTTGATGGCACAGCAGTTGACCTGATCGGCCGGACAGGCGATACGATCCTTGATACCTATATCTTTGCTGGCGATGATCGCATGGTGCGTGATGTCTGGTCGGCCGGTCGCCATGTTGTGACCGAAGGCCGCCATATCGCCCATGACGCTATTGCCGGCCGGTATCGCAAGGTGATGGAACAACTTAAGGCATCGGCGTGAGCACCACGACCCCAACAACGACCTCAACTGCGGGCTCAAAAGCAGTTTCAACCACGGCCTCGGTCCCACTGACGGCCAAAACCAGGGCTGCGGCCCCATCCGCCGCAACCACGCAAACAAACTGGCAAAGCGTGCGCGACGAGGTCCTGCGCCGCATTCATACCCGCGAATGGAAACCGGGCGACCAGATCCCCAAAGAGGTCGAACTGGCCGAAGAGCTTGGCTGCGCACGTGCGACGGTAAACCGGGCGCTGCGCGAGCTTGCCGCCGAAGGATTTCTGGATCGCCGCCGCAAGGCCGGAACCCGGGTTGCCACCCATCCAGTCCGCCGGGCCAAGCTTGATATTCCGGTAATACGGCTTGAGATCGAGGGACGCGGCCAGAAATATGCCTATGGCCTGCTCTATAGCGAACGCCGCACACCCCCGCCGGAAATTTGCACCAATCTTGGCGTCACGCCCGATAATGATATGCTTCATATCACGTCGCTGCATCTGGCTGATGGCAAACCCTATATGTTTGAAGAGCGCTGGGTCTCGGTCGCGGCCACCCCGCAAATCGCCGATGCGGATTTATCGAAAATCAGCGCCAATGAATGGCTGGTCCTACATGCGCCTTATACCAAGGGTGACATCTCATTTTCGGCCGTGCTGGCATCGGATACCGAAGCCAGAATTTTGCGCACCCATAAGGATGCCCCGCTTTTCCTGATCGAACGCACGACTTGGGAAGGTGAAAACGGCATCACATCCGCCCGGCTTTTATTTGCGCCGGGGTATCGAATGCATTCGGCGATCTGAACCAGCCGCCCCAAACATGCCTTCGATAATCCCCCGTCTGAACCATCGGAATAATCAACTCGACCAAATAACAGCAACTTAGAACGAGCCAATATTCTATTTTAACCTGAAAAATAGTAACGTAGTATATACCCATGTACCTGATGACTGCTTGAATAAAACGCGCAACAGCAATCAGCCGTAGAAACACCCAAGCAGGAAGGCATATCCAAATATGTTCTTTTTCTCAGAATTCCTGCGCATCACCGGCCATACGATATTCCGTTTGCAGGCTCAGATTGATCGCATTGCATAAGCCGCGCTCGTAAGACTGCAAGCGTTACATTTACGATCTCGTTTTTTCATGATCGCCGATCTGTCCTATAGCAGAGATTATGTCGGCGAAGCAGGATGGTATATTGCCTTCCTAATAATGATCACAAATGGAATTGCGTGGTCTATTCTATTTGGAAAGATTATCAACGATCTCCGAGAATTAAAAACATTTAAAGATAATGTAGGCGCCTCTCGCAGAGGCCAGAACCCATAACTTACATTTTCAAAGTACTCACAGCGATTATTTTTATTTGATACTTTTCAATATACCAGCATCTGGTTCAGTATAAATTATACTTTTTATTGCGTTCTGGACCTTCTATTTTTGTCGAGTCATTAACCGGGCTGGCAAAATGCAATAAAGATGAAACAGGGAAAGAAAAAAAGGGGACTGTGCAAAACCGCTGATACTTTTGAGATTGAAAAATAAATCTGTCCCCTTTTTATGTCCCCTTTTTAACTGTATGTCCCCTTTTTAACTGTATTTTTCAGAGAGATGAAGCAATTGAGGGATACGGGATATTGTCTTGAAGATGACTATATGCTGCAGCCGAGTTAGGGGAACGTGGATGGAAAAGATTGAGAACGTACGAAATATTGCAAGCAACTTTAAGTTTAGAAAGGGAGATTATCTAGATGCAGAAAGGCAGCTTTTTCAGTTTGCAAAGTGCTATGCTGAACTCAAGCCGGAAGAAGCAGACATTCTAAGAAGTGAGTTTGATGCAAAAGATCGACTAGGATGGTTTCGTATTGCTTCAACTCTGTTTTCCAAAGAATTTCCAGATGCTGATTTTTCGCGTAAAGATCGACTCTGTATGATTTTTTTTTCCATGTACAGTTTTGATAACCTAGATTTTGGATATGATGGTCTCATGGATACAATTTATATTTCACATCAAATGAAGTGTAATTTGTGTCTTGCTCGAAAACACTGGGATCAATTCAGCAGGCTCACCGGTAGCAACGCAGCAAGGAGAAACATCGAAAGCAAGATATTTTTCAACTAGAGACACTCAACAAAGAGACGATTCACAAATATACAAAAATGGGAGTGCTAAAAAAAACTCCTCAACAAGATTTTAACGACATATTCATTAACCGCTATGGAGCAGAGGGTGCTAAAAAAATAAATGGTGAGCGCATATCAGATAACACAACTATTTACCTGAAGTGAAATCATTAGAAAAAGGTAAATGAAATAAAATATTGAAGGGTTAAAATCCAGGAATGTTAACAGCTTCCCAACAATAGAGAGATCACTTAGATCACTTAGATCACTTAATAGCTATGGACCTAGATCATACGCAATACTTACAAAAGACAACGGTGACTTTATTCAAGTGGCAGGCGGAGGCGTCACATGCATTGTTGAGATGAAAACAAAAAATACAGAAATATTAAGATCATATTTATATAAAAAGAAAGTTCCATTTGAAGGATATCAAATAATTTCTTGTGGAGCTGGAGAAATAAACACGAAACCAGAAGAAATATTATTCATTGATGATGCTATAAAAATATTTAAAAACTTCTTTAATAATCACAAAATGTCAAATGAAGTAAAATGGAAATAGAAATCAATATTAGAAAACATGGTATGGCCACGCCTTACTTCATTAAAATTATAATGGAATAAATGCGAAAAAAAATCAAAAAAAAGACAGACCAACTTTTCGATTATTTGAAAAAGGTAAACTAAAATGGAAACTTCACTAAAAGAAATACAATTATTGGTTTTTCATCTGGGGGATAAGATCGACGCCCCTTACGCTTCGACTATAATATTTGCCTCATCACCACAAAATGGAAGATCTCACTTAGAGATCAAAGGTGACGAATTTCACTATATTTGTGAAGAGAGAGGTTTAATTATATATGACAATAAAACAAATAATATAGATGAATTACTATATTGGATATTTCAAAACATTTCATTCGAAATGGCACTTGACTATGAATTCAAAAATAGAAAAAAAGGACAAGATTCGCGTAAGATATTGTTCTCAAATCAATTAGAAATATTGCAAAAGATATCAGAAAAATGGAAATTCAAAAGACAGGAGGAAATAAATGGTATATTAAAATTTAATCCATTCAAATGAATATTTAGAAATAAAAGGGGGACAGATTTATTTTCTAATGCGGGCGGAAATTTACGCCCCTCCTCTCATTACCCATCCCATCATATGCCGCCACCACCGGAAATTCCGGACCGTCTGTTGTTGAATGGCTTTCATACAGACAGAACCGATCAACGGTAAACGCCCTGCTTGTCAGGTCGAGGCGATCGGCAATGGTTTGTTCGACGGTGGCGCGAGCGGCGTTGCGATTACGGCCCAATGTGATATGCGGGGTGAAGTAGCGCATGTCCATGTTTGGGCATTCTTCCATTGCCAGTAATGAATCTTCCACCCGATGCGCAAGTGCGTGTAATTCGGGTTGCTTTGCGACACCGACCCAGAGAATGCAGGTTTTACGCGCTGAGGCGAAGACGCCCAGACCAGCAACTTAGAAAAAGCAGTAAAAAGGGGACTGTCCCCTTTGTTGTTTACTGAAATTCCATATTGAGGCTCCATAATGGTGGATAAGCCGTACTCTAAGTTTGGAAAAACTTACTATCCTAAACCTCAGGCATCACAGACGGCTGACAGTGAGATTAAAGGCGCTGCTTGGCGAGCATGGGTTGAGAATGGACAATGCTACTATGAATACGACGAGGGCCACTTCGCAATGAAACTTAAGACGGCGATAATATCGAAAGAAGACTTTCAGGGAAGGAAAAATTTCGGATATCGAACTAAACCGAAAATATGGCTAACCATCAATAAAAAAGGAGACTGTGCAAAACCGTTAAGACTTTTAAGATTTAAAAATAAATCTACCCCATTTTATCCTATTTAGATACAGAGTAAGTGTTATAGATACATTAATCTCTTAACTGTAAACTTATAAGTATTTAAAAGGGAGCAGCCCCACTTTTAAAACCAATTATAAATTAATTTTCGGTTCATATTCAATGATGCACATAAATTATAAAATACAGATGTTACCTATAAGAAAAGAAAGATACCGATTGATCTCAGACACTGAAGGTTGGTTGAGCATTGAAATTGATGATGTAAATATTTTCTTTTGCGATGGTGTATTATTAATTGAATTTGCAAGGGTTCTTGCCAATTGGATAAACAACTTAGGGGAAAGACAAGAAGATTTTGTATATAATTCAATGGACTTCGAAGATTCTCCTTTAATTATAATTCGAAAAAATAGCGAATATTTTTTAGAGAGCGCCATTACCGGAATAGAAAAGAAATACGAAATTTCATTGAATGAATTTATCGATTCAGCAAAGGTATTTTTGATAAAAATAAAAAATGAATTGATTCAATCAGGAATTGATTTTTCAAAATACGACAGTTTTGAACCAATAAATTTTTAAGAATCTTATTTCTCATTTTTTTCATTCGAGCTAAAAAAAATTGGCCAGAGTTTGGGGCCCTCACCAGTAATGCTACAGCGAGAAACAACCTAGAAAACAAGATTTTTACATGTGAATGCATCTAAGAACCTAAAGAAAAAAAGGGGACTGTCCCCCTTTTTGCGATTGATCCACAGGACAGGTGTTATATTTGCGAAATCCAAGGAAAAGCCCGCTGATCGGGTCGACATCCCGAACAAGGGATTTGACGCCGGAGTTCGCAAATATAACACCTGCCATTCCAATCAAATTAATGGGTCCTGACCCTAGCAACTGATCCTAATGTCTTTTGGGACAATTATAACAAGCCGTTCTTGGACACCGCGATTCAGCGGGGCGATAACATTGCTATCGCGACCAAACCATCAAGCAGTGTTCTCTATCGCCCAGATGGCGACCCTCTCTGGATTTGAAAGGGAACTTGAGTATTTATCTTCAAATGGATATGTATACAATCCAATATCATCCATGATGGTTAAATAAATGAATAGAAAATCATCCTTTTTAGAAAATATACCTGACCTATTACATTCAACCAGATGGTTAATAGATGATGGATACGAACCATCACTAGATGGGGAATGTTTTATCAACTTCAAAAAAGGAAAAATAAATATACAAATATACTATGGACATAACGCTGACCCTTCTGATGTTGGAATCATAATCGATACATCAGAGTCTCACCGTCATGAGAATGGATATCCAGTAACCTACAGTGTATTTGAAAGCATTTGCGCAAAGAAGAATGGCTTTATTAGAATTGACTATAATGATAAAATATCTCACATAAAAAGAGGATTAAATATACTTAAAGATAACCCTTCTTTATTTGAAATTGGAGAATTAGTAAAAATAAGAAATAAATACAATGAAATAATAAAAAACAAAATGCCATTGCACATAAGAAAATATCTGGAAAATTCTAAGCCTTCAAAAATACGATAAGACGAAGCAGAACCAGCAAAAAGGGGACAGTCCCCTTTTTGATTGCGACAAGACCAACCCCTGAAAATCTCTACAGAGATCGGAGTTTGATCTGGATTTGGACGTGAAATCGAATACCTTACTTCTCACGGTCATAGCTATGATCCCTCGACTCCACGCATGGTGAAATGAATGACTTCTCAATCCAATATTCAAGCAGATGTTTCAAAGATTTTGATCGATGCGAAATGGTTGATTGAAGCAGGTTTCGAGTATCGCCTTGAAAATGAATACACACTTCAATTCGCAAAAGATGAGATTGTGATTCGAGTGTATTACGGGCGATACTCGGACTCCACTGATGTACTAATTGAAATTGACGCTCCCAAGTCAGAACGCTACCTGAACGGAAATCCTACGCAATATAGTGTATTTGAAGGTCTCGCGGATGATCAAGGCGCGTATAATTTTTCAACCCTCGACGGTTACGACAAGGCAAAGGCCGGCTTGAACATTCTGCGTGAAGATAAAAATCTATTCGATATTAATTACTTGCGCAAAACTAGACTTAATTATCAAAAAAACGTTCGCAGTAAACTTCCTAAACAACTGCGTGACTTAATTTAAATACATAAACAATATTTATAGATACAACAATTACATGACATTATCCGCACTGAATTTTGCAAAAAAATCAGAAATAAAGGGGACTGTACCCTTTATTGCATTACTTCAATTATGAGGAAGCCATGATCCCAGAGTATGAAAATATACTAAGCAGCATCAAGCCTCCGCTAGCAGATGTAGGGTTTTGCTTGATCGATAATTCGGACTTTTTGGCCGAATTTGAAACGACAGATGGATGGAAAATAAAATTTGAAGGTGAGAGGTATTACCGACCACTTATCGAAATTAGTATTACGCCCCCGGAAGAAGACGACGGCTACTCTGTTCGCATACTGATGGAATGTTTTTGGGAAGTAAAAGGAGGTAAATCAACTCCACCCACAGCAGTCAATCAGGCAAATTTTATCAATGAACGCTTGAGAGGCTGGATATCAAAAAAAGAAAATTACGAAATATATTACAAAAAAAAGAACGAAGTTATTGGAGGATAGTAACTTATATCGCGACCGAAGAACACAGGAAAAATCAGTATAAAGGGGACTGCCAACTTTATTGAAAACAATTGGATAATTATTTAATGGAAAATAGACTTCCACTTGGATACTGGTTTAAAGAATCCAAATCAAACCTTCTTCGCATAGGTTTCCAGTATGGCGGCCATATGGGAGGTGAATGCGAAATTTTCCTTCCGAAAGATAAGTTAGATAAATTTTGCTCAGATTCAAATTGGAGAAGAGAAACAGTAAACAAATTTTCAAAAATAGTTTTCCTTTCAGACTTAGAACTAAATGTGAAAATATGTGAAGAAGAAAAAAATAAAAATGGCATAGTTCCAGATAACTGGGAATAAATTCATACAGAATTATCCGCATATAAAATTATACCCAACAAAAAAGGGGACAGGACGAATAAAAGGGGACAGATTTATTTTTTAATGCGGGTGGAAATTTTAAGCAGTAAAAAGGGGACTGTCCCCTTTATTAGTGGTAAATATCGGGAGGATTCATGCGGCAAATTAAAGAAAGCGAAAAGAGAATTATTGAAGCCTTATCTAAAGTAGCCAATATCAGCATCGATATTATAACAGGACAAAAAGTTTGGGAAATTAATCCTGAAATGGGTTCAATACGCTCTAAATCCTGTCGCAAAGAGCAACCTGTAAAAGCTATATCAACATGTGAGTACACAGATACAGACGGTACGCCTGTAGTTGTCACGCTTTTACTGACTGAGGATGGTTTCTTTGGAGAATTAGATTTCTGGAAAGTCACAGATGAGCCTATAATTGGCGACCATCCATCTATATCTTCACTGAAGAATTTTATCAAAATATAGAAAGAAAAAGGTGTTAGATTTCCTAAAAAAGTTCTTGATTTGTTCTTTTGGCTATGTCATAAGAGAAAAATCAACGGGAGAAATGCACCCGGACCGAAACCCGCAAGGCCTTGTGCCTCGCGGGTTTTTGCGTCTGAACGAAGAAAAGGGGACAGAAGGGACACAGGAAAAGAGGAAAAGGGGACAGATTTATTTATTAAGTGGGTTATGAAAGCGTCCGATATTGATGGACTAACACCACAGCAAATTGCAGATAAATTTGCGCTGCCGGAAGTTCCTACGGGAATAACCTCAGTCACTCCGCCAGCCGGAACTCGCATTCGTACCGGAGAGGTGAACCCGAATTTTGGAAGTTCTGGAGGCGGAACTCAATTCCAATTACTTGATCACGTGAATAATGGATGGGCCGATGTTACACCTCTCGAATGACCTAAAGAATGCGCTTATGAGCGCGAAACCCAAGGCTTCGGTTCCATTCAAAGGTAAGACACTTTGTTTATACCTTGGGGAAATGAGTAGGCAGCTACGAGAAAGCGGCTTGCTCAATATTATCTTATGGGACAGTGACCGCGCTTCTGGGCTTGGCGTGACAGAGTTGGAGAGCAGTCCTGTAACGGTGAAATTTCAGGAGCAAATGACGAAGCTAAATTCAAGTGAAATAGTCAGCCTGTCTCTAGATGATGGAAGAATATATCTTCAACATTGGGATGGCTTCAGAACCGAAATGGACATTCGCAACATGGACATTGTAAGTCAGAAATTTACTAAATAAATCAAGACGAAGAAAAGGGGACAGATTTATTTTTTAATG
>NZ_JFKB01000029.1 GCF_002115745.1 Thalassospira alkalitolerans | reverse complement strand
TGTTGTCAATGAATGTAAACAACACCTAGGCAGGCGCAATTATTTTCCTCGTTTGAAACTCTATAGGAGCCCGGAACGCAAAAAACCGCCTCAGTTGCCTGAAACGGTTAGTCACGTCGCTTAAGCGAAGTAGTGTAGCAACTCTCCTTTAGCACGGTAGCCGCTTCAGAGCAATACCGGTGTGCTTTGCACGCCGCTGGTTAACTGTGCGCATTTCCAAAGGAGAAGAAAAAATGGAACATCCAGTGCGGCGGGTGGTAACCCGAAGCAAAGGGCGAGTTGTAGGCTATTACTACAGTTCTAAAGCTAGGAAACTTATTCCGTGGGAATCTCAGCTGGAGCGAGATTGCTACAAGCTATTAGATCTATTGCCCAATGTGGACAGGTTCTTCGCTCAGCCATGTATAGCAATCACTGACGATGTTAGTGGGCAGCGGAAGTATTACCCCGATATCTTAGTTAAAATGACTGAAGGGCTGAAGGTCATTGAGGTTAAGCCTCTTGATGAGTTGCATAAGCAGGAAAATAGACTGAAGTTTTCTAGGGTCAAGAAATGGGCTTATGACCGCGGGTACGAATTTGAAGTATGGACCGAACGTCATGTTCGGAGAGAACCTCTCAAATCTAACATCGAAATGCTCCACAGTTATAGGTTGGTCGGGGCGGTTCAGAGCAAATTGGATGTCTTGTGCCGTTTGTTCAGTCAACGCCGCGACATCTCTCTCGGGGAAGTTTGTGATGCAATTGGATGTTCGGGAGATTTGACCTCAGCTCTTCCATACGTTGCGGAAGGTATGCTGATTATTGATTTTGATCTTCCGATTTCCTTGAACAGCCTCGCGGAACTCAACTTTGAGGAGTTTGAGTTATGACCCGCTTCCATTTACCAGAAAATACACAGCTGTTTGTAAATGGCACGCTGTATAAAGTTGTAGCTCTAACTTCTAATGATGAAGTGCACTTATCTAACCTGGAGACTGGGGAGCCATATCTGGCATCGTCAAAGGATCTCGCTAACGCAATCTATGACGGAAAGGCCAGATTAGATAATGCGAATTTTTCGGCCAACGCGCCTACGGGGAAACCTAGGCAGACTTCGTTTGATGCATTTGATGAGAAAGATAAGAGTGAAGCCCGCCGTCGCCTGAAATTCGTTAAGAAGATGGATTGCCTATATTCATCCAGCCTGAATCAAGCAGCTATTGACGCAGAAAGGTACTTCAGTGAAACGGCTGCACAAGAAACACTACCATCTGTCAGGACGCTGAAGAGATGGTACCAATGTTGGGTGGCTAGTGGTCAGGACATCCGCTCCTTGGTTCCGCGTCACGCCTTCAAAGGCGCTACCGGAGAGAAAATGTGTTCAAGGGTTTCTGCCATACTTTTGGAAGTCACAGAGAAATACTACCTCACAAAGAATAAAGTCACAGCGCGAGAGGTTTATCGGATTGTTCGGCAATCTGTTGCCAAAGCTAATATGGCGCTCCCGAGAAGTCTGAAGGTTAAAGCGCCGAGTGAACGAAGTGTGTATCGATATTTGGGCAGTATAGACCCGTATGATGTTATGTTGGCCCAAAAGGGAGCACAGATAGCAGACCAGAAGTTTAAACCTGTATATGCTGGTCCAACAGCGGCCTATCCGTTGCAAAAGGTACAATGTGACCACCACATCATTGATTTGATTGTGGTTTACCCAAACGGCGAAATTTTAGGGCGTTTATGGCTTACTGTAGCGATTGATTTGTATAGTCGGATGGTCGTGGGTTTCGACCTCAGCCCAGAGTCCCCTTCGTATCGCTCAATAATGCGGTGTTTAAGGCAAGCGTTAGTTCCCAAAGAAAAATTTCTAGAAGAAGTTGTCCAAGAGTTTCTAGCGCAATCAGATTATTCGGACTGGGCAGGGTTTGAATCAGAATGGCCGTGCTTTGGAATGATAGAAACGCTGATTGTTGATAACGGTTTAGAGTTTCACTCTCAGGATCTTTTAGACGCAGCTACTCAACTTGGCGTCTCAATTGAGTATAACCCAGCAAGAAAACCTTATTACAAAGGTGTCGTTGAGAGGTTTTTTGGCACGCTCAACAGTCGGCTAATCCACTCGTTACCGGGGACAACAATGTCAAATCCAGTCGCCCGAGCTGACTACAAATCTGAGAAAGAAGCTAAGCTAACTATTCAGGATGTTCATTACCTGATTACAAAATTTATCGTAGATGAATATTCGCGAGGTTTTCACAAAGGTATTCGCTGTAGTCCCATTGATAAATGGCTCCGTGGCACCAAAAAACGCCCGGTGAGATTGTTGGAAAGACGGGAAGACCTGAGCGTTCTTACATCTAGCGTTACCAGTCGAACTCTTTCAAGACTTGGCATAAGACTGTTCGATTTAGCTTTCCAGTCGCAAGCGTTACAAGATCTCTATCGCCGTCTTGTTAAGGGTAACATCCGGGTGAAAGCCAACCCCAAAGTGTTGGTGAAGTATGACCCAGAAAATCTTATGACAATTTATGTCGAAGACGCTCAAAACAAGGTTTTCTTACCTGCAAACTGTACGTACCAGGATTATGCGAACGGGCTTTCTCTCTGGAGGCACAAGAAGGTCAAAAGTTATTTGGGGACGGGTTCCGATACGTTCTCAGAAGAGAAGCTTTATGAGGCCAGACAAGAGCTTTACGAGGTTGCGCAACAAGTAGCAGGTAGTCGGCAGAAAAAACGCCGTAGAAATGCAAATAGGCTTCTAACTGAAGAAGATAAAGTCGGTAATCTTCATACGGTGCCCCCTTCCCTTGAACCGAGCCACCAAGACGAACTAACACGAGACTTCCCTCGAATTACATTTGAAGAAATAGAAGAAGAACTCAAAAAAAATGGTTGGACGTCTTCGGTCGTAGCTCCGAAGCGAGGTGCTGAGTGATGGAGACTTCAAGTAGATACCTGACGGACCAGCAAGCGGCGGATTATGGCGCATTTTGTAATCAACGCATCACCCATACTCAGTTCCAAAATACCTATGCAAAGGTGGCTAATTTTCATCTTGCTGGAAAGTTTGCCTATGTGCCTGGAATTATGACATTGGTCGGCGAAACAGGTGCCGGAAAGTCTTCAGTTGTTGATGACTATTGTCGAGATGCGAATGCTAAATATGAGCGCCACGCCGTCGTCTCAATAGTTGTTAGGGAAAGCAGTTCTGTGAAGGATCTTGCTGCAGGCATGTTGCGGGCACTCGGGGACCCGTTGTGCGGTAAGGGAACTAAAGAATCAATGGAACGCAGAATCGCGGAATACGCGAATTATAACGATGTGGAGATGTTTATTTTTGATGAGTTTCAACATCTGACCAACCGAGGTCAATCCGCTCGAAGTTTTGATGCCGCAGATTGGTTGAAAACCCAAGTCGAAGTTTTGCGGAGGCCGTTTCTGTTCGTGGGGTTGCCGGAAGTTGACAATATATTTTCATTAAATGCGCAGCTAGAAACTCGGAGAAAGGAGCGAGTTCAGCTTGCACCTTTCAATACGGATACAGCTGACGGGACGAAAGAAGCGGCTATGTTCTTCTATATGCTTAATCAAGGTCTTCCGCTCCCTAACCAGAAAGCATCGGCTTTACTAGATCTCGACTATGTGGGGAGGGTTGTTAGCAGATGCGGCGGTTTGGTCGGCTATATGACAAAAGTTGTTCAATATGCTGTGAAAACAGCTCTGCTTGATGAGGCAGACACATTACGATGGGAGCATATTGAAGGGGCGTTGGATGACTTGGGCGGCGTTACTTTCGAGGTTGGTCTCGGTGCAGTGCGTCCGGAAGTTCAAAAAAAGAAAACAAGGAAAGGGAAAACTCGTCAGGTTGAGGAAGCGAATAATGGAGTTTTCTGACCGTCTTGTAATTCGTTCAAAACCTTACCCTAACGAGAGCCTTATTGGTTACTTGATCCGCATTACGGAGCTAAATCATTACGACGAAATGTCTTGGGTAGCTCATTTGGCAGGACTTCAATTGTCTGGAATGAGGCCCAACGATTGGGTTGCGAAGCTAGGGGAACTCGCAAAAATTGTCGGACAACCAGTCAGCGAGCTCCGAAGCTTGGCAAGCTATCTCGTAACAGAAGGAAACCATTCGCATAGTACCTTACGTTCCGACGAGACTATCTCACGGTTTCTCATCAGGTGGCCGACGTCGAAGATATGTTTCCAGTGTGTGGATGAGTTCGGATACGTTTCAACTCTTGCTGATCTAAAATTTGTCACGCATTGCCCGCATCATGGAGCGAGGCTAATAGACCAGTGTCCAAAATGTGGAATTAGTGTGCGTTTTAATAGGGCAAAAGTTTCGCCATGTAATTGTAGCAAGGTGGTCGGGCCGTTACCGAGTTCCGCTTCCGAGGCTCGATTGGGGCTGATGAAGTTGCTATCTAATAAGTTCCAAGGCACCGAATTTGACCTGTCACCCTACTGTTTTTCAGCTGCCTTAGGAAATGGTGGGCCGAATCAAGCTCTGGGTGCAATTTCTCTAATGATTGCCATTGGTGATAATCAGATAGATCTGTCTGGCAAAGTGGCGAATAGAGTGAGCTTTGAGGAATTTGATGCCTCTGTTGAGAGGGTGGCGAATGCGCTGGTGGGGTGGCCCAACGGCTTCTTCAAGTTTGTCGATGAACTTTGTCGGCAAAGAGGGAAAGGTCAAAGAGCCTTTTCTCTAAGTGGGTATCTTGGAAAATTCTATTCGGGATTGCAGCAGCATGCGGACCAAGTTCCCTTCTTATGGGAGGGCCTGCAGCTTTACATTGAGAGATCACTGAAAACTACAATAGTTACGAAACGGGGGAATCCTACTTTGCTCAAGGGTAAAGAGGACCGGTGGTTCCTTCCTCGGGTTGTAGCTTGCAGAAGGCTTGGAGTAGGAAGGAATGAACTTCATCGTTTGGTCTGGGCAGGGTACTTGGAAGGAGGTTACGGGGCGACGAGTTATGGGGAAATGTTCTGCGTGACAAGGGAGAGCGTTGATAAATATCGAGGTTTGAAAAAACACTTAATTGGTCGGAGAGAGGTCGCGAGAATGTTGGGTATCTCGATTGGAACCCTCTACGGCCTCGTTGAAGCAGGTTGCATTCAAGAGGTGCATTCACCAAGAAAAGATCGCTGTAGAGATTGGTACTTCGATATGCGCTCAATTACTGAGTTAGTTACACAATTCGAGAACCTTGTCTCGAAAAAGAAGACTCATCAAGCCTCGGACGCTATCTCACTGAAATCGGCAATTAGTAGATACAATAAGCAAGGCTTGTCCTATTCGCGAATTTTGGACGGAATCAGAAACAAAGAACTTCGCTTGTATCGCTTTGACAACAGTTCTATGGGGTTTTTGAGGTGGGGCGTAGATGCTGATGAATTGCGGTCTTGGTATGGGCAAATTTATGTAACCGAATTGTCACCTTCAACGTGCCCGGAACAGTTAGGCTGAGCTGGAAAATATTGATACCCAAACTCGATGTTCGCGTCGCCCGAAAGTCCAAATAGTTACTTGCAAGCAGCTTGATCTTGGCCTTCCGTTACACCTCGCTGTTCTTGATTGACTTTCAGTGTTTATTCGTTAGTTTGCCGAGCTGCATCAGAGGTTCAGTTGTCAATTCGAAACCCTATGCAGGGCCTGTAGCTCAATTTGGTTAGAGCCGACCGCTCATAACGGTCTGGTTGCGAGTTCAAGTCTCGCCGGGCCCACCATTTCTCTCAATCATCTTGGCCCAGTGGTATCGGTTGATCAGATCAAGCTCGTAGGGTCTCCAAAACTGATTTGTTATGATGCTGTGATTAGTTCTCCGCAGGTTTTCTGAGCTGAACTATGAACTTGTGCATGAGGGATTTCAGTAGTGTGTTGTTATTCACTGCGCGAATACTGAATGCAAAATGGGATAGGAATCCGGATCATGTCTAAACTCGACTATCAGATCGCTTCCACCCATCAGATCCATCAGGATATTGCACAACGACTGAATCGATACCGAATTCATCTTGAACTTACCCAGCAGGAACTCGCCGATGAAGCCGGCATATCTGTTCCAACCCTCAGCCGATTGCTCAATGGCAAGGGTGCTACACTCGATACATTCCTGCGCGTTCTCAAAGCGATGAACCTAGTCGAGGCAATGGCCGCCTATATTCCGGAGCCACGTGACAGTCCGTTAGCGCCACGTCGTGCTCGGCCAATTGCAGATCGGCAGCGTGTTCGGGGCAAGAGTGAGCCGCCTGTCTGGGAAGGCTTCGATGATACCGCGCCTATATTCGATGATGACTAAATACCAGCAACCCGCGTCCGAGTGCCGCGGGTGTTTTGGCATCTGCCAAACAGGTGCGTACTCGATAATGACTGCTATTAGGCCCCTGATTTAATGTATCACTATTGATACGTTAACGTCGAAAATGCCAGTTAATACATCAAAATTGATGTGTTAGTGTTTGGCGATATTGCCCTCCCAAGAAACTGCCCGGCAACGTGCCGGGCAGTCCGTGTTTGCTCGATGTCACAACCTGATATCAGGACGCCTTTTTCGCTTCTTTTTGCTCTTGGAGTGTTTCAAGGGCCGGTTTGAGATAGCACGAAACATAGAAGTATCTGCGATCTCTCATGGCCTGTTTAAGTGCCTGCTTGAGAAGTGTCTCCAGATCAGTTTGGTTGTGCATCGAATTCCCTCCATGGAAGCAAAACGGGCGATATGCCCAGGACAACACAACACGCAACCTATGATTTAGATGTGATGGTGGTAATATCAGAAAATGAATTTATCGCGAGCAGGCTCAAGCATCAGAAAATTCAAAGAAAATATCGATACTTGCTGTTAAACTTTTTGGCGTTTTACACATGACAGATGTCTGGTGTTCCCGGAGGCTCTGTGAACCATCAGATTACAAAGGAGCGTCGGAATGCCTGACTTGCAGGGAGATCAAAGTGCGAATTATCTCGATTCAGCCATTCTGAATTCTTTGCGGCAGCTTATTGAGTTACATCCGGCTCTTGAGCAAGCGACCGGGCAGCTCCCGAGGTTCGACATCGTGCTTGATGCGAACATCGCCATTAGAGATTTGTTGTATAAATACCGAAAACCTCACCTCAAACAAACCACCCTTGAAGAGGTCGTCAAATCAGGTGTCGTAAGGCTTTACGCACCGAGCTGGCTTGAAACGGAGATGCTGTCTAGCACCATCCCGCAGATATCGGAAAAATTCAAAATACCGCAGGAAACCCTGTTTTCCAGTTGGGAGAGCTATAAGGCGATCATCATATTTGACGCACGATTTAATCAACCAGAAGAGGTCAACTCATCGTGCTTAGACCCCAAGGATGCCCCTTATGTGCAGCTACAGAACGCCATATCGGCGCTCGGTATCTTGAGCTACGATAGAGATATTGATGCGCTGGGGGGTACCAGGCTTGACCGAGAACTCGTGATGACGATCCGCGCCTACGCGCGCTCAGCCAGCTATTCGGTTTCGATCAAGGTAGGGGGTGTTGTTATTTCCAACATAAGCCTCTCGGTGCTGGGAGACGTCATGCTGTTTTTCCGTGATATGGTGGCACGCATGCCTGACTGGATGAAGCTGCTGTTGTTGGTCGGGGTATTCTTTGTGTTGGCCCATCCAGAGAGCCGTGCACGTCTCACTGCTGTGATCAGATCCATTGGCCAGGGGATCGGCGATGTCTGGCCGGACATTCAACAGTTTCTGGTCTATGCATCAGACAAGGTTGCTGAGGAACAGAGAGCCCTTGCCGAGCTGAACAACGCGACCAAACCGTATACCGGCTCGTGAAAGTGAATGCCGGCTATCTTGCCGAGATTACGGAAATCGTTTCGACCGTTCACTTTTCACCATCAGTTACACGCGTCCAGAGGTGACCGATTGTCCCGACGGCTTCGACGTTTTCAATAATCAGCTGCAGTTCTTTGGCGTGATCAGCCTGAAGTGCGCCGTTTCTTTTTTGGCGATCGGCCGGAATTCCCTGACGACCATTCAGATCATAGACTGTCGCGGAAATTCGATAATCATAACCTTCTTGGCTTAGAACGCGATAACACGTGACGGGAATGTGAGTACCTTGTCGGACGGCGTCGTAGCCGCACATGATGCTGGTATATGGCGATAGAAACTCATGTCCGCGGACCTTTACCGAACGCGTGACAATTAGTTTCACCGAGCCGCCGGGGATCTCTGTGTCGAGCGCACTGTCATTGCTGACAGGAATCATGCGTTGTTCGCTTGCCAAGCTATCCAGTAGATTGAATGTTTCTTCGACCCATTTTTGCTCCTGACTATATGCAGGTTGGGGGATGTTTATTGCAATGGTGAGCAAGGTGAAGATGGCAATGTAAATTAATTGGGGTTGAGTGGGCTTCAACTGCATTTTGAAGATCCATATCTAGGTGAGCAGGTTCCTACTAAGCTGCCTCTTGCGGTCGCGGCGCAAATCTTAGTGCATGAAGGAGATCTACATCTTTCTCAACCTATCGCATGCGGAGAGTTCTCCGACTTTGCAGATTTTGTTATCAGGCCAGTGTAATCCGGTGCCAGACAGAACGGGGGAGCGATGAGCGCACCCTGCCCGATTGAGATCGCTCTGTGTTAGTCCCTTGCTGTTTGTGAAGACGGCGCCAGTGAGATCTGCATCAGTAAAACTGTTCAAAAAATCATCGGAAAAAATCGCGTTCGTGAAATCAGCTTCTTTAAGGCAAGCCTTGCTCAACCAAGTCATTTGAAAAACCGCTTCACCGAAATTTGCGCCCCTGAGATCTGCTTCTTCAAATATCGCATCTATAACGGTTTTTCGGAATTTAGTGTGCGCCATCTGTGCCTTTGCAAATGAAGTTTTCTCAAGCGCAACGCTCGAAAAATTGGCATTTGACAGGTTGGCCGACGTGAACATCGCTCCTTGGAGGCGACTGGAATAGAAGTTTGCAGAACGAAGTGACGCTTCCATTACTGCTGCACCTTGCAAATTGGAATTCACGAGATTGGCGGAATCAAGCTGAACTCCAACCAACCATGCACCGGGAATTCCAAGCCCAGCGAGTGGCTCCCCGCGTTGGTTCAAGAACTCCAAAGCGGGTATTTTTCCACTGTTGCCTGGGACTGGGGATGTCGCTGTCTGCCACATCCGGACGATACGTTCTTCCTGCGAAGACTTATACTCGTGATATATGCCAAAAGCGCCGATTAATGCTAATGTTGCAGCGGTACCTTGAAATACTAGAGCGTTTCACAATTTGTCAGAATCTATAGGGATTCCCAAAAGGTCTGAATTGTGATTCAAGATGGATGCTGGATGAGGAGGCCAGCATCCATGACCCGACCTTATTCGAATGATCTTCGCGAACGTGTTGTTTCTGCGGTTCAAGCCGGAGAGAGCTGCCGAGCAGTGGCCGCCCGCTTCGATGTTGCGGTTTCATCTGTGGTCAAATGGCAGCAGCGTTACCGTTCAACAGGAAGCGTCGCGCCGCGCAAGATGGGCGGTTATCGCAAACGCGTTCTTACTGAGCACCTTGAGTTCATCCACGAACAGATCAAACAAACACCTCATCTTACGCTCCATGGCATGAAGGATTTGCTTGCAGAGCGCGGGGTGATTGTCTCGCATCAGGCGGTGTGGCGGTTTCTCAGGGATGAGGGGCTGCGCTTCAAAAAAAACACTGTTCGCTCTTGAACAGGCCCGCGCAGGTGTTGCCCGCCAGCGGCAACGCTGGAAGTCCTGGCAAGGTCGGATAGACCCGGAACGACTGGTGTTTATTGATGAAACCTGGATCAAGACCAATATGGCTCCGATCCGGGGCTGGGGTGTGAAGGGACGGCGGCTTGTCGGCTATGCGCCACATGGACATTGGCGAACGATGACCTTCGTTGCTGCCTTGCGCCATGATCAACTGACAGCGCCGTGTATCTTTGATGGCCCTATCAATGGAACGAGCTTCCTTGCTTATGTCGAGCAGCAATTGGCGCGGGTTCTGCGTCCCGGCGATATCGTCATCATGGACAATCTCGGCAGTCACAAATCCCGCGCGGTGCGGGACAGCATAAAAGCAGCAGGTGCCCGCTTATGGTTCCTCCCGCCTTATAGCCCTGATCTTAATCCTATCGAACAGGCCTTCTCAAAGATCAAACACTCGATGAGAACCGCCCAGAAACGAAACCTCGAAGATACTTGGCGTCAGGTCGGGCATATCACAGGGACATTTTCGCCAGACGAATGCGCGCGATATTTGAGAAATGCCGGATATGTTTCTGTGAAAACGTGAAACGCTCTAGGCGACACGAAAAGCACCGCCCAATTGCATAGAAGTACTGTCGGGCGGTCCATTCGAATGCCACCAACAGCAATGAAAATGGGAAAAGGCGTAGATAAAGTTTTTCGGGAAATTTTTGACGCATTTGCCGCCAGTTTGGGCGTTTTCGTGACCTTATCATTCGCAGGCCTCCTTCGGGAGGGTGCTGATCGCTTGGCGGTGAACTGCCTTTGATACTCGGTCGTGATTTTTGATAATGACCGGCTTTTCTTTTGGTTGATCGACGTCCTTCGAAATATCGAACCGCAACCGCTTTTCAAAGTAATAGAACAATGCCTTGCGTATGTTCATGATCCGTTTGCCGCCATCCATCTCGTAATCCAAGGCAATTGTTTTCTGTTGCGCCGGTGATAGCTTTGGGTTGGGGATGAGCTCGACATCAACAAATTCTTGCCACTGCCAATCATCTTGAGCTTCAGCAACTGATGCGCCGGTCAGTTCGCAATCTCGACATCTGGAAACGATGAAATCTTTGAACTTGTGGTCAATGTGGCAAAATGCGCGGATGTGCCAGCGAAGACCGTCCGAGGCCAAAGCGTGGGGGCTGATTGAGCGCCGGATAGGTTCGGGGCGCTGATTGTTCATAGAGTGGTACAAAATCTCTAATGATCTTTTGTCTTTAATGGCCGTCAGCAATTTGCGGAGAATAATTGGGTTCATCTTTCGAAAGGGAATCGGCATCAAATCGATATCTGGAATATAACTTAGCCAAGTTTCCGATGGGCTTTCGCGAAGAGCGGCATGCAACTGAGATAAATAAGAATTCGCGTCTGGCTCAATCAGCTTCGGTTTGAACTCTTTGGTCGCCAGATAGACTTTAAGGCGCGCATCATATGTAAGATTCTCGGAAGCGAGCTCTTTGTATGCGCTCAGATCTGTTGATGCCTGGGGTGTCGAAACACCAAAGACATCGGAAATGTCGCCGCGATTAATTTGACCTTCCCAATATAGTCGAAACTCAATGAACTCCAGACGGCGCTGTACGCCCCAAGGACGGCGGCTCGGTGTGTCAGACATGAGATTCTCCATATGCGTATAGTTTCTTTATTGACATAGTTTCTTTATCCATCTAGATACTTTACTGATGAATGAGTCAGGGTCAATCAAAATTTCCCCGACTCTTAAGTAGATGAACCGTGCCGTGACCTGCGAATTGGATAGCTTAATGTAGCCTTTGCCTGAGTTTCTCTACCGGATAGCCGGGATCTGACTTCAGGCGGATCGTTCCTGCTTCGCACATGCGGACAACACATTGTCCAGCGGATGAGCCGCTGAAGTGAGGAACCATGAAAAACGCTAAGGTTACTTTTTTTCCACTCGGCAACGCCGATACCCTCCGCATTGATCTGTCGGATGATCGCAAAGTTTTGATCGACTATGCGAATATGCGAACAGGTGAAATCGGTGACAAACGCTGCGATCTCCCCACCCTGTTGCGCAAAGACCTCGAAGACGCCAAACGCAATTTCTTTGACGTGGTGTGCATCACGCACATTGATACGGACCATTGCAAAGGGTTCGGTGATTTCTTCTGGCTGGATCAGGCTGTAAAATATCAGGGTGGCGATCGGGTTAAGATTAATGAGCTTTGGGTGCCCGCGGCTGCCATCCTCGAAGAGGGTGTCACGGATGACTCGCGGCTAGTCCGACAAGAAGCACGGCATCGATTGCGCCAGGGCTCAGGTGTTCGCGTTTTCTCTTTGCCCAAACGTCTTAAGGCTTGGATGAAGCGCGAAGGCATCAACTATGAAGAGCGAAAACACCTGATTGTTGATGCAGGCAAGCTGGTTCCGGGCTTCAGTAGCGAAGGTCCAGAAGGTGTGGAGTTTTTCGTCCACAGCCCGTTCGGTTGGCGTCAAGACGCGAACACCGTTATTGAGCGCAACGAAGATTCCGTTGTTCTGCATGCCACTTTCAAAATTGATGGTCAGGAAAGCCGGTTCCTGATTGCCTCAGACGTCAAGCACGACACGTTGTCAGATATCGTCAACATTACACGGGAGCGCAAGAACGATGATCGTTTGCGTTGGGACTTACTGAAACTGCCCCATCACTGCTCTTATTTGTCGATCGGTCCCGATATCGGGACAGAAATGACTGAACCGGTTCCAGAGACCAAATGGCTGTATGAAACACAGCGTGAAGAAGGCAGCTATATTGTTTCGCCATCAAAGCCGATCCCAGTAAGCGGTAGTAGAGAAGACAAAGATGTTCAGCCGCCGCACCGGCAGGCAGCGAACTACCACAAGGCTGTGAGCAGCGAAAAGGATGGCAGGTTTATTGTCACGATGGAACAGCCCTCATCGACAAACCCCAGACCTTTCAGCTTAACGATTTCAGAGCGCGGTATCTCCATGACCGTCGCAGCTTCATTGCTTTCATCTGGCGCTGGGGGTTCAACCCCGAGGGCTGGGTGATGGAGTTCGACGCTTGGCTCGACCAAGCTCCCAAGATTTCTGAATCTGACGTTCAAAGCCGTTCAGCACGCGCTTTCATCAACTATGTCACAAAGCATGCCGAGCAGGCTGTGCAAGTGACTGAACTGCGACAGAATGATGATGGTACATATGTGGTAATAGACCTTGAAACCGGTCGTCCACAAAAAAGCCATTACCCATTCAAGCTCGTTGAACGATTGGCCGTCTTCTTTCGTCAAGAAGATGCTCATCCCATTGTTTGGGTTCTACGCGAAGATTTTCCTGAAACGCCTCATCTCATGGTGACATCGGAAGGCTTGCCTAGGGCGATTTGTATCGATGATCGCCATTGGGCTGACGCGCGCCTGACCTGGACGCCGGCAGAACTCCTTGTTCGGATACTGAGTTGGTTTCGACGTGCGGCGAATAATGAGTTGCATGATGCCATGCAACCGATCGATCCAATCATGTTTGGAAATGTGGCAACGTTGATAACGGACCGCAAACTGCTAGATACTCTGTCGGAAACAGACTTGGTAGGGATCGAGCTCAACGAAAGTTTACCAGTTTTTCGGCTGATCCCCGAGAGTGAGCTTTCGTCAGAGCGCCTCCCTCGTATGTCACTGAGTATCGTACGCTACCGACTGCCTGAACAACAGATGCGGCGGATGACGCATGCGCCACGAAACTTGATCCAGCTAATTGAAATGGTTTCGAAAGCGGGAGGAGATCTAGAGACGGCTCTCGCAGTCAAACTCAGCGATTGGCTCGATCAAGAGCGTGCTTCTGGGTGCAGACTTAATAGTCATTTTGTCGTTGTGCTCGAAATTCCCATACAGTCGCCGACAGACGAGAAAGAGGTGATCGTCGATCATCGGGCCTTTATTGGCAGGTATAAAGCAGGAGACGTTGCTGTTCATTTTGGCTTGGCCCTTGAGGCGGATCGTATGCATGGAAGCATCGTAGGCTATGCCAAAAAAGTGGTGCGTTCGGAAATTGACAAATCAGCCCTTGAAAAAGTCGCCCTTGCTCCTTGTGAACTCCAGTTTGAGCTTGATCATGAGCTGGCGGCAACAATGTCAGGGAAGCCTGAACGCACGCTGCGTAAAGTGGTTGTCGTCGGGGCTGGCGCCGTTGGGTCTCATGTGCTTGACGTTCTAGCGCGCCAAGGTGGATACGAATTTTCGATCATAGATGACGATATTCTGTTGCCGCATAACCTTGCGCGCCACACCGCTCTTAGGGAGGATATCGGTAAACATAAATCCAATATTGCGGCGCAAAGAGTGTTTGGCATCTTGCAGGGCTCTAGCGCAAAAACGATTGTTGCGGACATCGAAACCCAGAATTCTGATCTGCGGCCGCAAGTTGATGCATGTCTGGATTCTGCAGAGATCATCATTGATGCAACCGCGTCGGTGAGTGCCGCCAGATTTTTATCTGACCACCAAAGCAAAGCGAGAAGAGCCAGTGTATTTTTTAACCCAGCAGGAACTGCTGGCGTCTTGCTAGTCGAGCCAAGTGACCGGTCAATCTGTTTGCGTGATCTGGAAGCGAGATACCTCGCTTTCGTGGCAAGTGACCGGGCACTAGAAAATCACATGGCGCCGCCGACAGGAAAATACACATATACAGGTGCGTGTCGCGCAATCACCAGCAGAATTCCCGAAAGTAACGTTATGGTATTGAGTGGCCTGATTTCTCGTGGCTTGGACCAAGCTCTTGATGAGCCTGTATCGGTGATAAATATTTGGTCGATGTCTGACAATGGTGCTGTGCGTGTGGATATGCCTGATGCTACACCAGTTGAGCAGTTCCGGGTACAATCAGGCTGGACCATTTCTGTTGACGAAGGTCTGAAGAGCTACTTGTTGAAGCAGCGTGTCGCGCACCTGCCAAACGAAACTGGCGGTTATATGACTGGTCTCGTCGATATCTTGCACCAGTCAATTCATATTGTCGGCGCCTCTCAAGCACCTTCCGACAGTCAGAGTTCTCCAGAAAGTTTCACTCGAGGGCGGGATGGTGTCGAGGCTGAGCTAAATGCTGTTCACGAGCGATCAGGCAAACAGATTAGATATGTCGGTGAGTGGCACTCGCACCCTGACGGGGTAGGAACAGCGCCCAGTGCGCTTGATATGGAGCAACTGGATTGGTTGGCCAGTTTGTTTGATATGGACCGACTGCCTTGTTTGATGCTGATCGTCGGAGAGGAAAATATTCGCGTTATCTTCGTCGACGAAGAAGCGTCCAAAGTAGAGCAATTTTCCTACTGAAGGAGCTATAGGCCGTTATGTCGAGAAAGGAAGCATCAGAGACGATCGGATTGGCATTGTCTGGAGGAGGATCTAGAGCGATTGCTTTTCACCTAGGATGTCTTCGAGCGTTGCATGATCTTGGCGTGCTCGAGAAGGTCGATGTCATATCGACAGTTTCTGGAGGAAGCGTCGTCGGGGCTCTGTACGCTACTCATGAAGGGTCATTCGAGCAATTTGAAGAGAAGACGCGTGACTTTCTAAGTGCTGGCTTGGTGGGGCCAAGTGTAAAGAAGGCCTTCACGAGCCTAGAAGGATTGAACGCATTCATCTGCGCGATGTTTTTGCTGAGCGTGAACATCTTTCTGTTGATGTTTGCGGTCGTCATACGGGGACTTTCATTGGTTTTGCCCGGACTTAGGCTTCAGGCGCTCGGCAAAGTTCGCGCACCTCTGAAACGTTATGCAAGTCGCACGACGATCCTTCGGCGCGCACTTGATGATGATATTTTTGGTGGTAAGAAGTTTCGTGACTTGCCGAAAAACGGACCGCTTTTTATCGCCAACGCTGCAGACTTGCGGACGGGCTCGGCGTTCTATTTTTCAAATAGAGACAGTGGTTCCTGGCGTCTAGGACGCGTTTGTGACGACGGCCTCAAAGTTGCGCACGGTGTAGCTGCGTCAGCGGCCTATCCACTTTTGTTGCCTGCACTAGATGAAACACTGGCATTTGAGAAACCCGATGGCACGCGTCGTGAAGAACGTGTTACGCTAACCGATGGTGGTGTTTACGATAACTTGGGTTTGGCACCTCTTTGGCCAGATCGAGACCCCAGCATCAGCCTCAATGCTCAGAAAGTCGATACCATAATCTGTTGTCGAGCGGGTTATGGGCTAAGGTTTGATTCTCCAAACCAATTCATATTCGCAAGAATGGCCAGTGCGTTCACAACTATTCATGATCGTGCCCAAAACTTTGCAACCAAGCGTCTGTTTGATCTTCGTTCCTCTGGTCAGCTTAAGGCGTTCGCAATGCCTTACCTTGGAATGAAGGACCGAGCCGATTTTTCTGACGGGGAAGGATTTGTATCACGTGAAGATGTGTTCGGATATCCAACAGACTTTTCCGCCATGTCGGATGCCTGGATCGAAAAGCTCTCAAGGCGCGGTGAGCAGCTGACGCATAGGTTGGTGAATGAGCATTTGCCCCACCTATGCGTGAAGGACGAGTTTGTTCATTAAGTGGGGCGTCCTCCATGGACCTTTCGAAAATCAGACGTCGTGCGGATTAAATGAGCGATATCAGGGTTAAGCCAGGCGCAGACCTCTTCAATCCGCTCATATACTTTGGTAGGGCCTTTGGTAAAGATGATCTCATGGTGTGCCAGACGGTTACGCATAACGCGTAGCTCATCAAGTGCGGTATAGGCTTCCTTTCGATCCACATGTTCTGGAGCATGCCGAAAAACAGGCTTTCGTACGCCCCCGGTCCAGAGTGAATTCTTGAAGTCACTTGAAAGCAACTTGACCCAAAAACCGAATGTCAGTTGAGAAATCACACAGTCCGGTGTTACGCGCTCCAGGCTGCGTTTTCGCTTAGCCAGTTTTTCTCTGGTTTTCTCAATTTCCATCTGAACTTTTGGGTGCAGTGCTGGGACTGGATTTCCATTCAGTCCTTTCGGCCAGTGTCTTTTGTCTCTGGCTAGCATTGGCCAATTTGCGCCTGTGCGGTCGTAGAGTAGTTGTGACATCGCGTTTCTGACACCGACTTCAACAAAATGAAAGGGCATCAGAAGACTCTCACTAAGCACGATGTTCCAACGGTAAAGACGAAACGCTAGCTCTGCATCACCTCGAGCTTCATTCAGATAGACGCGAAATCTTGGTTTAGACAAGAACGCCAGCATGTCTGGTTTTTCCGAGATCAGAAATGGAGCCCCATTTTGATCAAGCGTGTATCTTGAGCTTCGGCGTTCGAAATTCACGTTGCTGACCTTGTGTTAATGACGGGAACAGGTCAGCAGAAGTTCAACTTTATTGCAAGCTAATGTAGAGGCAATTTCAAAAAAGAAAGAGCGGCGCAGCCGTAAAGCCACCCGCTCCTATTCCTTTGACCGCAGGGTTTTCTTGCTAATGCAAGGGAAACGCTCCCGCAGCTCACAAGAAAGCTTGTACTAAATATCAGGAATCTTGATCAACAAAAAAATGCGTATTTTTTCGTAATTTAATTAGTCACAAATTCAGATTTACGTGAGTTGTGGGTTTTCGTACGTGGTAAATGCTAGCAAAACGTAGTCACTGATCTATCGCTCCTCCTGTTGCAGCACAAAACCCACCCGCAATTGTGCTCAGTCGAATTGTCATAATTCGGGGTTATGGCGTCGTTAATGCCTCGCATGGTCTAGGAGAGTTTTTTGTGAGCACCTCAGCGTTCAACGATATTTGACCAACCTTTCGATTGCTTGTGATGAAGCTGAAATCTCTCGGTCTGATGGTGTTTGTTCATGCAAAGCAATTAGTTCATCTTCAGCGTTGCTAGCTAAAGTACCGATTTCCGCAAAGCCATATGTTTTGGCTGTTCCGGCAAGTTTGTGTGTGCAATTTATCAGGTGATGAATTGATGCATCATCCTGCCGGTTTACATATTGTTCCCAGCTCGTCGATATCTCAGTCAATTTTTCCGGAATGCTTTTGGCATAGTCGTCCTGAAGCTTTTTCAGTTTGGATTTGAGATCTGCTTTTTGGGCATCGTTCAATAGAGTCATAGTGTCCTCATTAACGCGCCAATTGTTCCAGCAGGGCACTCGATGCTGTGGGAAAATTTATGAGAAATATGGGCAGCTGCTTGTGCTTGAGGACACGTTGCGGGAGTTTCAACGATTACTGCGTTATTTTGAGACGTGTTCAAGATATTCGAGCATGTCTCAACCGAGGCACCCGATAATACAATCGTAAGAGGACGCGCACCGATTGCGACAAGTGTTTGATGCAGCCATGACAATTGAAGATCAGGACTTCTGACACCTTTCGAAATACAAAATGAAAAGGTGCCTTCCTCAAGGCTTTCCAGAGCAAGTCCTGCAGATGCGAAAGCACAGTAAATATGCCCATTTTCAAGATTCTGGCCATCTTGGGCAATCATTACAGGAACAGATGCTCTTTTACGAAGATAACGGATGAACCCATCCAGACAGGACTGCGGAACATTGGGTTGGATGATAATGGGCGGGCAGTGGTTGCCAAGTTGCCCGAACAAAGCCGTGACGCTGTCCTGACTTCCTGCACCCATACTGATCAGGAGAAAAGTGTGGGAGGAGTCGCTGCTGTCGATCCGGCTCTGAAGTGCTTTCAACTCGTCTTCCGAAGGTTTGGCCCGGATATCATTATCATCTGTCGCAGGAGCATGATGCCGTCCCCAAAAGAGAATTTTTTCAAGGATTGTGTTGGCAATGCCGTCTATATCGATGTCCATCAGCGAAGCTGATTTCCAGATGACATCAACTGCACCAACTTCCATGAGGCGCTCTGCAAGAGCACTGCGGCGTTCTGTCAGAGAACTCAGGATAATGATTGGCACGTCATGTGTCTGAGCAATTTCAGTTGTGGCCGCAACACCATCCAGCCCCGGCATAGAGATATCCATGGTCACGATGTCAGGGGACAGTTCTTTGACCGCACGGATTGCGTCTTCACCATCTTCTGCTTCGCCGATGATTTCGATATCAGGATGTGCATCGCAGACGGTTCTGATCGCCATGCGCATGAACACCGAATCATCACAGATCAAAAGTCGTATGGGTCGGGAAGGTGTCATATCCTCGCTGCCTGTCGTTCGTGCCACAGTACTTTTTCTCCTATCGTGCCTGATTAGATCAATGGATCTATCGGGTTGGATACAACATCAATGTCAATTGTGGCGGATGCTTCTGCATTTGTTGCCGTGGAACTGTCGTTCACGGATGCCGTTACCGTAAGATGAAGATCATCCGCGGTTTCAGGTGTAATCGTCAAGCCGACAAGGTCGGCAAGCTCAAGACTGTAGCTGCCATCTGGGTTTAATGTCCCTGAGTTCAATGTGGCACCGTTATCGACGCCGTCAATGGTGACCGAAAGCTCTTCTGTCAAAGCCAGATCGCCGACAGTGATTGTCAGGGGAGTAGGGCTGTCTTCGAGTGCAATTGACGGAATCTCAATATCAATGGTCGGGGCATCTGCAACATTAAGGACCTCAAGGTTAATCTCAGCAAGACTGCTGTTGCTTGTCCCGGTGATCGGGTCACTCACGGTGGCTGTGACTTGCAGTGTGCCGCTTCCTGGCTCCAGTGCCGTGATGGTGAGCCCGGCAAGATCATCCCCGGTCAGGCTCCATGAGCCATCAGGGTTGAGTTCTCCCGCACTGAGGGACTGACCTGAAGTCAGGCCTTCTACCGTTACTTCAAGCAACTCGCCGGGCGCCAACACACCAACATCAATGGTGAGCGGCGATGCACTGTCCTCAACCACAAGGCCCGGAAGACCAAGGTTCAGGAGTGGCGCATCTGCAACATTAAGGACCTCAAGATTGATCTCAGCGAGACTGCTGTTGCTTGTGCCGGTGATTGGATCATTAACCGTGGCAGTGACTTGCAAAAGACCACTTCCCGGTTCCAATGCTGTAATGGTCAGCCCGGTAAGCTCATCCCCGGTCAGGGTCCATGAGCCATCAGGATTGAGTACACCGGCACTCAGGGTCTGTTCAGAAGTCAGACCTTCGATTGTCACTTCAAGCAATTCGCCGGATGCCAACACGCCAACATCGATGGTCAGAGGCGTCGCACTGTTTTCTAGCACGATACCCGGCAGCCCAAGATTAAGGAGTGGCGCATCTGCAACATTAAGAACCTCAAGATTGATTTCAGCGAGGCTGCTGTTGCTTGTGCCGCTTATCGGATCATTGACCGTCGCGGTGACCTGCAAAAGATTACTTCCCGGTTCCAGCGCCGTCACAGTCAACCCAGCAAGCTCATCCCCGGTCAGCGTCCATGAGCCATCTGGATTGAGCACTCCAGCACTCAGCGTTTGTTCTGAGGTTAGGCCTTCGATGGTTACTTCAAGCAACTGATCAGGTGCCAAGACGCCAACATCAATGGTTAGTGGGGTTGATGCATCCTCCAAAACTATTCCCGGAAGTCCGACATTCAGGCTTGGCGCAGGTACAGGCAATGCATCAATTGCGACAATCTCACCATCAAGATAAATTTCAACAGTTTCGATATCGTCGATCGTCAAGCGCAACGCATCAAGCGTAATGCTTTCAGACGAGCCAGAATCAACATGACTTTTCAGGGCCTGAAGGGCATCACGAACGCCATCACTGTTGAGCTGGTCGGATGTCAGATGCAGTTTGAGAACATCATAATGCCACCCGCCATCAACCACACCGACCCCGTCGGAGGTCAGATCAACAGTATAGTTAAGTTCGTCATTCTCACTTTCGCCGTAAAGGCGGTCGGCGCCTGATCCGGTTAGGCTGTCATTCCAACTGCCACCTGCAAGGATATCGGTGCCGTCACCGCCATCAAGCGTATCCGCACCAGACCCACCATAAAGTGTGTCATCACCTGACTGCCCTTCGATGACATCGTGGCCGCTATCACCGTAAACCGTATCGTCGCCGCCACCGGCCAAAACCGTATCATTTCCGCTATAGGCATAAATCAGATCGCCGCCATCACCCATTTCAATGTGGTCGGACCACCAGGTGCCGTGTGCAATATAGCCCGGTGTGTTGGTGATATCGATATTCAAGGTGCCATTGACCGATGTGCTATCGCTGCCATCTATGGCTGTTGCTGTTATCGACAGCTCGAAATTATCAACACACCCATCGGGTGGAGTGATGCTCAGCCCATCAAGTTGATCGGCAGTCAGGGTCAAGGTGCCATCTAGATTAACATTACCATTATTGAATGTTGCGCCATCAGGGATGTCACTGATCGTCACGGACAGAAGCTCACTGCTATCACTTAATCCGGCATCAATGTCGATATTGATCGGACCATGACCATTTCCACTGGTATCGGTTAAGTTCAGGGTTGGGGAGTCTGCAACACCGGCAACATTGATGCTGAGGGTTTCGGATACAGAAGCCGTACCATCGCCCTCAGTGGAAGTCGCAGTGACCTTAAGGTCAAAGGATCCACTATAATCGGCCGCTGGTGTGATGGTCAGGTCGTCCAGTTCATCGGTGGTCAGGGTAACGGTGCCGTTTGGATTGACGATACCGGCCGATAGAGTAGCCCCTCCCGGAATATTTGAAATTGTGATAGAGAGGACATCACTGTTGTCAGAAAGACCTGCATTGATATCCAGCGCAATGGCAGTGTCTTCGTTCCCGGATGCATCCGATGTTGCCAGGGTCGGTTCTGCGGAGGCAGTACTTATATCGTCAATATCTACAACTATACCATCGACATGAATTTCGAGCGTTTCGATGCCATCGACCTTCAATGCAAGTGCGTCAAGGGTGATGCTGTTGTTGTTTCCACTGTCGATGTGTTGATTTAGCATTTGCAGCGCATCACGTACGCCTTCTGCTGCCAGTTGTTCTGTTGTCAGATACAGTTTGAGTGTGTCATTGCCCGATCCGCCATCAACAATTCCGATCGGGTTGGAAGACAGATCGACAGTATAACGAATTTCGTCGCTATTGTTTTCACCATACAATTGATCTGACCCGGAACCGGTTAACAGATCGTTTGATTGGCCACCCAAAAGGATATCTGTACCTTCTCCCCCATCAAGCGTGTCGTTGCCGTGTCCGCCAATCAAGGTATCGTTGCCTTCTCCCCCTCCCAGAATGTCTGTACCATTGCCGCCAAAGATCGTGTCATCTCCGGCACCCGCATTAACTGTATCGGGGCCATTCCCGGCATAGATCGTATCATTTCCAGAACCGGTATTGATGACATCTGGCCGGTTGGTGCCAAAAACAACCGCGTCGGGAGCACTATCGCTTTCAATCTCCACGGTCAGGCTTTGGGTGATGGATGCTGAGTCGGTACCATCGGTTGAGGTTGCCGTGACGCCAAGATCGAACGATCCGCTGAAATCTACGGGCGGTGTAATGGTCAGGCCATTGAGTTCGTCGGCGGTCAGGGTCACGGTGCCGTCCGGGTTGATGGTGCCTGCCGACAGGCTTGCGCCTTCCGGAATGTTGGTGATAGTAACTGACAGAACTTCACCGGCATCGGTGAGGCCTGCATCAATGTCGAGAGCAATGGCAGTGTCTTCAGTGCCAGTTGCATCGGTAACATCTAGGGTGGGGGCATCGGCAGTGCCTGTGACGGATACATTCAGTGTATCACTAGTTGTTGCCGTATCGCTTCCATCCGTCGAAGTTGCCGTTATTTCAAGATCAAACGATCCACTGTAATTTGCTGGCGGGGTAATCGTCAGGCCGTCGAGCTCAGCGGCGGCCAGGGTAACTGTACCGTCCGGATTGACCGTACCTGCCGAGAGGGTTGCGCCTTCCGGAATGTTGGAGACCGTGACCGACAGAACTTCACCGCTGTCTGTCAGAGCAGCGTCAATATCGAGGGCAATGGCGCTATCTTCGGTGCCGGATGAAGCAGCAACGACGAGATTAGGTGCATCAGCTTGATCTTCAACGGTGATGCTTTGCGTTGTGGATACTGATTGGGTGTCTGTTCCATCTGTTGAGGTGGCGGTAACAGTAAGGTCAATACTGCCCCGGAAATCAGATGGTGTGGTCAGGGTCAAACCGTCCAGTTCGGCTGGCTCAAGCGTCCAGCTGCTATCTGGGTTTAGGGTACCCGCCGACAAGGTCGCATTTTCAGGCAATCCGGTGACATTGATGCTGAGAGTTTCAGAACCATCGGCATCCGTAAGTGCTGCATCGATGGTAACCGGATAAGCTATGCTACCGGTTTCCGAAGACTGCACTAGATCAGTATTCCCAACGACAACGCCATCACCAAACGAAATTGCTTCGATTTGGTTTACAGTCAACATTTGTCCGGTATCAAGATCAATGATCTGGGTATTGATGACGCCTTGGTTGGCCGTGAAATTCTGCAATGAATAGGATGTGGATGGCTTTCCTAGATATAGAACATCGTCACCAGAACCACCATCAAGTGCGGAAGACTGACCGATGTCACCGTTGATCGTCAGGCTGTCATTGCCATCGCCCAAGCGGATGTTATTGCCCTGGTTGGTGTCTCCATTCAGGACAACGTCATCATCCCCGCCACGCAGATCAAAGTTTTCATTTATGTTCAGGTCACGGTCGATGACATAGGTCTCGTTTCCATCCGTACCTTGATGGTTAAAACCACCATCATCGACAAAATCATTTTGACCAGTGCTACTGTCTGTCCCTGTTGCGGTGCCTTCTCCAATCGAAATGCTCAAGGTCGGGGCGTCTGCAATTGGATTGACCTGAAGCGAAACGGTGTCGCTGACCGCAGTTGTGTCGGCGCCATCGGTAGAGGTGGCGGTCAGACCGAGATCAAATGATCCGCTGAAGTCAGCTGGTGGCGTGATGGTCAAACCATCGAGCTCGTCGGCGGTCAGGGTGACGCTGCCATCTGGATTGACGGTACCTGCCGAGAGAGTTGCGCCCTCGGGAATGTTCGAAACGGTGACCGACAGAACTTCGCCGCTGTCGGTGAGGCCTGCGTCGATGTCGAGTGCAATCGCACCGTCTTCGGTGCCGGTAGCGTCAGCCACATCAAGGGTTGGGGCGTCAGCTTCGCCTTCGACCGATACAGAGACGGTGTCAGATACAGATGCTGTGTCGGTGCCATCGGTGGAGGTTGCCGTGACACCAAGATCAAACGATCCGCTGAAGTCAGCTGGCGGTGTGATGGTCAGACCATTGAGCTCGTCTGAGGTCAGAGTGACGGTGCCGTCCGGGTTGACGGTACCTGCCGAAAGGGTTGCGCCCTCGGGAATGGTCGAAACAGTCACAGACAGAACTTCACCGGCATCGGTAAGACCTGCATCAATGTCGAGAGCAATGGCGC
>NZ_JFKB01000028.1 GCF_002115745.1 Thalassospira alkalitolerans | reverse complement strand
TATAGCTGACAACGTATTTCAGGACGAGACAGAAAAACGAAAAAGGGCCTCGCAAACAGCGAGGCCCTTTCCCTATGCAATAGATCGGTTGATGATAAGGCTTAGAAGCCCATACCGCCCATACCGCCCATACCGCCCATGCCACCCATGTCAGGCGCGCCACCGGCAGATTTCTCTTCCGGTTTTTCAGCGATCATGCATTCGGTGGTGATCAGCAGGCCAGCGACCGATGCTGCGTCCTGCAGAGCAGTACGAACAACTTTGGCCGGATCGATGATGCCAGCTTTGACCAGATTGGTGTATTCACCTTTCTGCGCGTCAAAGCCGAATTCAACGTCGTCCTGCTCAAGCAGTTTGCCGGCAACAACAGCACCGTCAACGCCAGCGTTCTGGGCAATCTGACGAACCGGAGCCTGGAGCGCGCGACGAACGATGTCGACACCGATGGTCTGGTCGTGGTTTTCGCCTTCAACGCCTTCAAGAGCGCGGGTTGCGTACAGCAGAGCCGTACCACCACCAGCAACAATGCCTTCTTCAACAGCTGCACGGGTTGCATGCAGTGCATCGTCGACACGGTCTTTGCGTTCTTTCACTTCGATTTCGCTTGCGCCACCGATTTTGATAACGGCAACACCGCCAGCGAGTTTCGCCAGACGTTCCTGCAGTTTCTCACGGTCATAATCGGAAGTGGTTTCTTCGATCTGAGCACGGATCTGGCCAACGCGGGCTTCGATCTGAGCTTTCTCACCGGCACCATCAATGATGGTGGTTTCTTCTTTGGTGATGGTGATCGCTTTGGCGGTACCGAGCATGTCCAGCGTAACGGTTTCAAGTTTGATACCGAGATCTTCGGAAACAACCTGGCCACCGGTAAGGACGGCGATGTCTTCGAGCATGGCTTTACGACGGTCACCGAAGCCCGGTGCTTTAACAGCAGCGATTTTCAGGCCACCGCGCAGCTTGTTGACAACCAAGGTTGCCAATGCTTCGCCTTCGACATCTTCAGCAATGATCAGAAGCGGTTTGCCCGACTGAACGACAGCTTCCAGAAGCGGCAGCATCGGCTGCAACGAGGAAACTTTTTTATCGAACAGGAGAACATACGGGCTGTCGAGTTCGGCAATCATTTTTTCCGGGTTGGTCACGAAGTAAGGTGACAGGTAACCACGGTCAAACTGCATGCCTTCGACAACGTCGAGTTCAGTGTGCAGGCCTTTGGCTTCTTCGACGGTGATAACACCTTCGTTGCCAACTTTTTCCATGGCTTCAGCGATCATATCGCCGACTTCACGGTCACCGTTAGCCGAGATATTGCCGACCTGTGCAATTTCGTCTTTGCCCGAAACTTTACGAGCGCGACTTTTGATCGCTTCGATAACTTTACCGGTCGCAAGATCAATACCGCGTTTCAGGTCCATCGGGTTCATGCCGGCAGCAACAGATTTGTTGCCTTCACGAACAATTGCCTGCGCCAGAACAGTTGCAGTGGTCGTGCCATCACCAGCCATATCGGCGGTTTTTGACGCAACTTCACGCAACATCTGTGCGCCCATGTTTTCGAACCGGTCAGACAGTTCGATTTCTTTGGCAACAGTAACACCGTCTTTGGTCACGCGCGGTGCGCCAAAGGATTTTTCGATGACGACGTTACGGCCTTTCGGGCCGAGTGTCACTTTAACGGCATCAGCAAGGATGTCGACACCGCGCAACATCTTGGCGCGGGCGTCGGTCGAGAATTTTACTTCTTTAGCCATAATATTCTTTCCTCTCTATGAGACGGATGAACCTGGACCTAAGTCACCCAAAGGGCTGACTTATTCCATGATGCCCATAATGTCGGACTCTTTCATGATCAACAGCTCTTCGCCGTCAACCTTGACTTCGGTGCCCGACCATTTGCCAAACAGGACTTTGTCGCCTGCTTTGACGTCAAGGGCTACAACCGAACCGTCTTCTTTACGAACACCAGAACCGACAGCGATGATTTCGCCTTCCTGCGGTTTTTCTTTGGCGGTATCAGGAATAATGATGCCACCGGCAGTCTTGGTGTCGGATTCGACACGACGTACCAGCACACGATCATGTAGCGGACGGAACTTCATTTTCGACAACTCCGTTAAAAACTAGGGCTCAATTTTTCAAAACTAACCGGGATGAGCCCGTATTAGCACTCACCCCAGGCGAGTGCTAACAGCATGTATTGAATCCATCTGTTTTTGTCAACAGAAGACAACGCAAAAATGCAAAAATGTCATGATTTCAGCGATGCTCTCGCGTTTACGAGAAAAATAAGGCACCAACTATCGGTATCGGCCAGATCGCCGCAAAAAAGATCCATATGCCTATCACGGCGCAGCCCCCGCAACAAAGGACATTATTGTGGCAATGTCGTGCCCCTTGTCAGGCAATACGATCACATTTGCCGACCTGAATTACCAATAATACCAATGCCACTGACCACCACGAGTGCACCATTTCTTAAACGTTTGGTTTGGCATCAGGACCTAATCATCGGCAGGGACAAAATAGCGATCAAACAGGCCCGGCTCGTCAAAATGGCGACGCCCGACGAACGCCGTGGCGTGATGCCCCCATTGTCGCATCGCACCGGGCTTTTCAATCCCCATCGGCCACAAAACAATCCATTCTGCGCGGTCTGTTCCGGGCACGAACCCGCTGTCGCTGTATAGACTACCGACACCGCTGCCATCCTGATATGGCAACCGGGTCAACAACCGTTCCGGTTCAAGTGCCGCCAAAACCGACCCCCTATCTTTGCCGGCGTCACCCGCGGCCGTAATCGCAAGCACATAATGACTGACTGCATCGATCCACACGACCGGATGACGGACCTGCGCGGCAGTCAGATAACCGGCTGGCATTTCAGCCGTTTCACGAATATCGCCATCCTCGGGAGCTTTGATTCGAAACAGTCCGCTTGATGGGAAAAACAAATGATAGCAACCGCACGCATGAATGCTGTCATGCATCAACGGCACGCCATCGGCCCCCAATGTCACCCGCCAGATGATCCCGTCAAAATGCCCCGCAAGAATATCAAACATCCCTTTTGCCGGACGCGACGGGAACCAAATCGTATAGATAATCTGGGGCAACCACTGTCCGTCAAATCGGGTATGCGACAACCGATAGAAAATTACCGGCGTTTCAACATCAACATCGGCCTGTTGCCCAGCCCCCGGCAAAACGGGCATTCCGACCCTGTCATTGCTATCCTGCGTCTTAATGCGAAACACCGGCGCATATTTCTGTGCAAGCAATCGAAGCTGAATGGCATCCGGGCGTGACTGACCAAAGGCATCCTTGGGAATCTCCCCCTTATCTCGGCCAGCGATGCCTGCCACATCGGTAGCGTCCTTATCCATAACGCGATAATCGATCCAATCGCCCGCTCGCCACAGCTGATCCGCGGACCAATGGAAACTTGGGAAATTATCTTCTTTCCAAGTTTCGTATCCGAAATGCGCGAGGATAGCACTTAGGGGATAGAAACCGGCAATTCGTTGAAAATCACGATAATCATCAGGGACAAAAACGGCACGTGACAAATCCGCAAATGAGCTCGGCATCAAACCATCGGCAAGTTGATTGGCACATTCTTCGGCCCTTGCCGCTTCCTGGTCCAAAGAATCAGGCATTCTGGCTGCTATGCTAGTGCGTGTCTCACGATCAAGGCCTCGCATCTGTGCGATCCAGTCCCGCCAAAGATCCACACGATCGGCAACACCATCGTCATCCCCGTCCAGCCGCTTTTTAAGCATTACAGAATTACGGTTGGCACGTAAAAAGCGATATCCCGCGACCGGCGACGTTTCCGCATCCACAATCCCAAGATCATCAGCGTGCTGATCAAATTGTGCCAACACATCCAAACATGATGCTTCCTTGAATGCCGATATTTCTGACGTCGCACACCCAGCAAGCAGAAGCACCGGCAAGACGACCTTTATAATCCTGTAATTCGTCATCGGCTCCCACCACAGCAAACGCATGTGAATTTGTACCCCAGCCATACCTATGGAAACACAATTGGCACAGAACCACAAAATACTTCTTGAAATAAGGATAGCTGTAACTATACTTATGGATAGCTACCCAGAGGTAAAATGGCACATACAAACAAATGACACCGAAAAAAACCTTTTGGGCTGTAGTCCTGATGCTTGGCTTCGCGCTCTCACAGCCGATACAGGTCAAAGCACAACAAGAAACAGATTGCCCAAAACGCATTGGTGCCTTGGGGGAAAATTTTCTTTCCACGCATGCAATCAAGATTATCAAAGACGTTTATCAGAAGCTTGGCTGCACGTTGCAAGTTTTGCTGTTCCCCGGACGGCGCAGCTTCGTGCAATTTAACAGCGGCGCTGTTGACGGTGAATTATATCGCCTGCCGATCGGAACGATCAATTACACCCGCCCATATGTTGCTTCTGAAGTGCCGCTATTTACAATCACCAACAGCCTTTGGGAAGCACCCGCGATAACGAATGAATCCGCCGCATCAATCGGCTATACGATGGGGGTTTCCTGGCAAAAAATCTTTTTGGATACGCACCAAATTCCCGGTATCGCCTATCGCAATGGTACAGACCTTATAAACGATTATCACAAGGGTCATGTTACACGATTTTTGGCCGAAGACAGCAATGTACGCGCGTCTATCGCGGCGGGAATGTTTAAAGACAACAACATCCCAATCCGCAAGGAAGTCATCAAAACAGGCGAACTCAGCCATTATTTGGGTGCAGAATTCACCCCTTTCATGAAACGCTTTTCAGCCTATCTGATCGCACATAAACCGTTCGCACAGTTTGACAGCCAATAGTCAAAACGATAATTGATTTCCCGCCGTCACAATCCTGTGCAAGGATTGCCTGCTGATCCGAAACCAAGGTGCAATCCATGAAGTTTGAATCGCTGGAAATCCCTGAAGTCAAACTAATCTTCCCAAAAAAGTTCGAAGATGACAGGGGTTTTTTCTCGGAAACCTATAACAGGGTTACATACGAAAAAGCCGGCATTAACCAAACCTTTGTGCAGGACAACCATTCCCTTTCGCGCGACGCTGGTGTCCTTCGCGGGCTGCATTTCCAACGCCCCCCCTTTGCCCAAGACAAACTTGTCAGCGTTCTGCGGGGCAAAATATATGATGTTGCAGTCGATATCCGCGCTGGATCGCCAAGTTTCGGGAAATGGGTTTCGACCATCATCAGCGCATCAGACTGGAAACAGATCTACATTCCCAAAGGCTTCGCCCATGGCTTTCTGACCCTCGAACCCGACACCGAGGTAACCTATAAGGTCAGCAACCCCTATGCGCCCGAAACCGAAGGTGCCATTTTGTGGAACGATCCAACTCTCGATATTGACTGGCCAATTGACGAAAGCCTGATCATACTTTCGCAAAAGGACGCGAATGCGCCCCCTTTCAACGATTATGCCAACACCCCCGCCTTGTAGTCCGGCTCAACCTCTACGTCTTAAATCTGGCCATAGGTCCGAAGGGTCATTTCCAGATATGCGCGATATGAACTTGCACCAAACCCGTCGATCAGCTTTTCGAAATGCGCAACATCGATCAACCCCAAACGCAATGCAATTTCTTCGGGGCAAGCGATCTTAAGGCTCTGGCGGTTTTCAACCGTCCTGACAAAATCGGCGGCATCAAGCATCGCCCCATGAGTGCCGGTATCAAGCCAGGCATAGCCGCGCCCCATCTTTTCAACCTGAAGCTGGCCTTTTTTCAAATAGGCGTTATTGACATCGGTGATTTCAATTTCGCCACGCGCAGACGGCTTTAATGACTTGGCAATATCGACAACTTGCTGGTCATAGAAATACAGCCCCGTCACCGCAAAATTCGATTTCGGCTGCTTTGGTTTTTCTTCGATATCAAGCGCCAGCCCCGCCCGATCAAACTCGACAACACCATAGCGTTCCGGGTCCTGAACATAATAGGCAAAAACCGTCGCCCCGGCTGTTTGGCGCATGGCACTGGCCAACAATTGTGTAAGGCCGTGCCCGAAATAGATATTATCCCCAAGAATCAAACAGCACGGATCACCGGCAATAAAATCCGCCCCGACAATAAACGCATCGGCCAATCCGCGCGGCTCATCCTGAACCGCATATTCGATGCTAAGACCCCACTTACGACCATCGCCAAGCAATTCCTTAAACAACGGAACATCACGTGGGGTGCTGATCAACAGGATTTCCCTAATCCCCGCCAACATCAACGTTGTCAGCGGGTAATAAACCATGGGCTTGTCATAAACCGGCAGCAATTGCTTTGACACAACAGTGGTCGATGGATGTAAACGCGACCCGGTTCCACCGGCAAGAATGATGCCTTTACGCATTGTTTTCGCCCTCGCCAAGTTGATCCAAACAGGCCCCAAGACTTTCCGCCAGATCAGGCAGCCCAAACCCGAATGTATCAGTAAATTTCTGTGACGACATAACGGAATAGCCCGGTCGTTTTGCAACCGTCGGAAATGCATCCGACGATACCGGCCTGATTTCACATTCGTTTCCGGCCCAATCTGCCCCAAATCGTTCAACCGCAGCCCGATGGATATGAATCGCAAAATCAAACCAGGTCATGGGGCTGCCGGACACCAGATGATAAGTTCCAAATCCCGCAAATGTTTTTTCAAGGACACTGGGCACCAAGCGCAATACCGCGCCCGCCAAATCGACCGAGGATGTCGGACATCCGGTTTGATCGTTTACAATCGTCAAGACATCACGCTGCACCATCAGGCTCAGCATGGTCTTGACGAAATTTTTGCCAAACGGACTATAGACCCAGGACGTGCGAAAAATCAGGTGTCTTGCTGTTGCGGCCCGAACCGCATCTTCACCGGCAAGCTTGCTTGTCCCATAAACGCCAAGCGGTGCGACCGGATCATTTTCGCGATAAGGATGTTGTGATGTTCCATCAAAAATATAGTCGGTTGAAAAATGGATCAGGGGCGCGTTTAATTCTTCACATGCCTGCGCCATCGCGCGAACGGCATCACGATTGATCAAAAATGCCTGTTCGATATCGCTTTCAGCCTGATCTACCGCTGTATAAGCAGCGGCATTGATCACAATATCCGGGCGACAATCCAAAATGGCACGTCCGATTGCACCAAGGTCGGATAAATCACATTTGCGTCGATCCAGAAACGTTAGCTCGATATCGGGAAAATCCCTGGCACAAAGCATCAAACTTCGTCCCAATTGGCCATTTCCCCCGAAAACAAGTGCCTTGATCATTTCAATCCCGCCGTTCCCAACCGTTCTCCGGCATATTTGTTTTTCAGGATCGGCTCCCACCATTCCCGGTTGGACAAATACCATTTCACGGTCTGTTCAAGACCGCTTTCAAAACTGTGTTGCGGCTCCCATCGCAGTTCGTCACGCATCTTCGAGGGATCAATGGCATAACGCCAATCATGTCCGGGGCGATCCGTCACAAAGCGTACCTGCGCATCAAATGTACTTTGCGACACGGACGGTTCCAACCGCTTCACGGTTTCGAAAATCTTGCGAACAACGTCAAGATTGGCGACTTCATTACATCCGCCGACATTGTATTTCTCACCAATACGGCCATTGATCAGGATGGTAAAAAGCGCCTCGGCATGATCTTCAACATGAAGCCAATCGCGTGTATTTTTCCCGTCGCCATATACTGGCAATTCCTGGCCGTGAAGGGCATTTAAGATCATCAACGGGATCAGCTTTTCAGGAAACTGAAACGGCCCGTAATTGTTCGAACAATTACTGATGATAACCGGCAGGCCATAAGTATGATGCCATGCTCGCACCAAATGATCCGAACTGGCCTTGCTAGCCGAATAAGGTGAATTGGGCGCATAGGGCGTGTTTTCAGTAAACAATCCCTCATCACCCAGCGAACCATAGACTTCATCCGTCGAGATATGATGAAACCGGAATGATTTCTGACGGTCTTTCGGAAGCCCGTTGAAATAATCACGCGTCACTTCCAACAGCGTAAAAGTCCCAACAATATTGGTCTGAATAAATTCCGCCGGACCATCAATCGACCGATCAACATGACTTTCGGCCGCCAGATGCATCACCGCATCGGGCTGAAAATCATCAAACACCTTTGCGACGGCAACCCGGTTACAGATATCTTCCTTCACAAACCGATAGTTCGGACGCGATGAAACACTTTCAACAGTACGCAAATCGGCGGCATAGGTCAGTTTATCAAGGTTCAGAACCTCGACTTTTTTCTGCCCGGCCAAAAGCCGACAAACCGCCGACCCGATAAAACCTGCGCCACCGGTAACTATCAGTTTCATTACACCTCACGCCTATTATTTTATTCCGGCAATTAACATAACGAAACCATGCTCGACCGTCATCGCATTTGGCAGGCCAAGACGACGCACATACAAGATAAATGGTCTTAATGATCGTTCAGGGCCAATGAAATACGATCAGCTAATTGGTCTATCGCCTGTGTCATTGCAACAACAATAGCACCAGTATCCACACCAACCGCTTTGACTGAAAAACGGGCATAATCTGTCGTCGCGGTTCGACGGCCTCCGTCTTCGCTGATCGACCAACGTGCGCCTAAAAGACACAAACCATCCTCGCGTATTTCAAAGGTATCGACATCAATCCTCACCTTTTGCGCAGCAGCTAAAACCGGCTTGGATGAAGTAACGCGAAAATCTGGCTGCCTTTTGGCCAATGCTGCTGTCAGGGCACGGGTCATACCAACCGATAACCGTTCCCCCCATCGCGCGAGCGGATCCGCAACCAGTTCATTGTCGCCTTTACGGACCAAAATATCACGACTATCTTGAAAATCAGGTACAGAAACCGGCTCCACCTCAATTATTGGTAGTCCGGTTTCATCGCGCATTACCGGTGTGACATCTGATGGATAACCCAACAGGTAAATACGTGGTGCGACACTCGCACACCCTCCCAACGCCATAAAGACGGCAATCGTCGCAATGGCAGGTAAACGCCAACGATTTCTCAGCATCCGCATCAACGTCCTCCTCTCCCGGTCAGGATTGCACCGGGATTGCGCTCTATCTCACTGGCAAACCCGCGCAACGAACTTGCCGAAGCCGCCAGATCCCGTATCGCAGCTTCCAGATCGGCGCGCATTTGTGAACGCGGATCGGTCAGGCTATTGACGGAACTCATCAGTGTTTCAGCCTGCCCAATCGCCCGATTTGCCGATTCCAGCGTTTGGTCAAGTGCAGGACCACTTTTATCAAGCTGCATCTGACCGGTAGCAATCAATCGGTCAATATTTTTCAACGTTCGGCTGACATCTGTCTGCAACACACTCACAGCCTCGTTTGCCATAATCACAGCTTGCCGCGCGGCATCCGAAGTTGCCCGCAGACTGCTCGCGCTCGGCCCGATTTCCTTATTCAGATTCGCGGACAGCACCTCAAGCGATTCCAACGTCCGTACAGCCCTTTCGGCCAGACTGCGCAACGGAAGATCCGAAAACTGTTCTTTGATATTCTGAAATTCGGATGGCAGCGTGGGAATTTCCGGTGCCCCCATATCGGTTCCATCCAGATAGGCCTGCGTATTAGGCTTCATATCCAATTCCACAGCGAACTGTCCGGTCACCAGACTTTGCGCCGTCAGTTGTGCCCGCAACCCTGCCTCAACCAGCTTTTCAACATCCACGGGCATATCAGCATCTGCATTACTGCTCATGGTGACCCCGTCTTCTTCGAGTTCAATGAAAACCGGCACCGTGGCGGTTAGTTCGTCAGAATTGATTTGCAGCGATATAGACCGAACAGAACCGACTCTCATGCCACGAAAAGTAACAGGCGCACCAATCTGCAAACCTGCAACCGAACCTTGAAAAAACACGACTGCACGGGATTTGTTTGCAAACAAGGACCTGCCACCAAACAAAAGAATGGCAACAACGACCAGTATGATCGCACCCAGAACGAAGCCACCAACAAGTGCGGATCTATTTACGGCCATCCTGATGTCCTCCCGTGTTTTCCACTGTCGTCATGCGTTCGCGGTTCATAAAGGCACGAACGGTTGGATGGTCACATGTCTCAAGCAATTCGCGGGGTGATCCATGCGCAACCGGCTGACGTGTATCCGCATCAAGGAATATCCCCGCATCGGCAATTGACAACAGACTGGGCAATTCATGACTGACCAAAATGATCGTCGCCCCAAGCCCGTCCCGCAAATCTAGGATCAGATCATCCAGCCGCTTGGACGTAATCGGGTCCAGCCCCCCCGATGGTTCGTCAAAAAACAAGATTTCAGGATCAAGCGCCAGCGCACGTGCCAGCCCTGCGCGTTTACGCATACCACCACTCAGGTCTGCGGGCATCACATCGGCCGCCGGGCCAAGCCCAACCAATGCCAGTTTCAACCGGACAAGCATATTGATTGATGCTTCATTCAAGCTGGTGAACATGCGCAGCGGCAAAGCAACATTTTCCGCGACACTTAACGAACTCCACAATCCGCCGCTCTGAAACAGGACACCAAACTCCCGACCGATCTCGCTCCGTCTTTCGGCCGACACGCCCCAATAATTCTCGCCTGCGAATTGCACAGAACCCGTTACAGGTCGCAGCAACCCAATCAAGGATTTTAACAAGGTGCTTTTGCCACAGCCACTTCCGCCCATAACAGCAAAAATCGATCCGCGAGCAACATTGAACGATACATTACGCTGGATGACGTTTGATCCGTATGCCAGCGTCAGGTCAGATACTTCGAGTCTAATCGGTTGTGTTTGTCTTGCCATCGCTTAGAACCCCACCGCATTGGCGCAGATCGCAAAGATCGCATCCACGGCAATCACCCCGACAATCCCGATCACCACAGCACTGGTCGCAGCACGCCCGACATCCGCAGCACTGCGCCCAGCTTGCAACCCGATCCGGCAACCAACAATCGCCACCAAGGCACCGAAAACGATGCTTTTGCCAAAACCGAACAGAAATTGAGAACCCGAAATTGCCAGCCTGATCTGTTCGAAAAAGGCCGTCGGTGTCAGGTCAAGCATGCCGACCGCAACAGTCAATCCGCCCAAAATTCCAATTGCACAGCCATAAAGATACAATAGCGGCATCATCGCCGTCAGTGCCAGAACACGCGGCAGAATCAAATAATCGCGCACGGGAATGCCGATCACATTCAATGCATCAATTTCTTCGTTACTTTGCATAGTTGCAATATGTGCAGCATAGGCCCCACCAGTACGCCCGGCCATGACAATTCCGGTCATAACCGCCGCCATTTCACGCACAACGGCAATCCCGACCAGATTGGCGACAAAAATTTCGGCCCCGAACCGGCTTAACTGCACCGCGCCGACAAAAGCCAGAATTCCACCAACCAAGAAATTGACAATGGTAACAATTGGCAAAGCCAAACTACCGGCATCCAGAATGCAATCCAACAGATCGACCGCGCGCATCTTTAACTGTCCGCGCAAACCGACCACGCTGCCTAGCAAGACGTCGCCAAAAAATTCGATCCCCCCAAATATTTTGCCCCCCAGACCAATCACCCATCCGCCAAGCTGGTGACTTAAAGATGAATTATCGGCAGGAACAGCAACGTCGATTTCATTGGCACTTGCCAATGCCAGCAATCGTCGGGCCGACGCTGGCAAGGCGGCATCATCAAACACCATATCTCGGACCGCCGCACCGGAACGCAATTCCCACAAAAAGGCGATCAATCCGCTGTCCCAGCGGCCCACGTCTTTGACATCGAAGGAAATTTTTTCTGCCGTGTCTGCATCATGACCAAGAATATGATCAGCTGCCCCAACAGACATGCCGCCTTCCCGTGCGATCCAGTCACCGGAAATAACAACAACAACCTGTCCGTTTTCACGATGCATTGTCCAGCGATGAGCACCGAGATTTTCAGTCTGGCTATTCTCGGATACTTCTTTGTGGCGATCCTGCATCATATCCCACGATACAAATTCAAGGACACCAACGTTCCCGCAGGACTTCGAACCTTGCCAAAACCCCGAACACTTTCAGATACCGAATTAATCATAGCCCTCATTTCGAATGCGCCAGCAAAATACCAACCTTAGCAAAGCATTGCGCGATTCAGGGCCCAAGTGCAACATCGAGTTGCAGCCTAAACCCCAAATATGAGCTGACTATTCGGTATTGAAAATTAAAACGATTCTGAAACTAAAAATAGATAGTTCCACCAAAAGGCACTTTTTCAACAAAGCCGCCACAAGATAATCACGGCACGCATAAAGCACCGCAACAAATTTCCAGCAACACTCGTTTTCAGCGTCTGAAAATATGCGCTTATTCCACCGTCACCGATTTGGCAAGGTTCCGGGGCTGATCCACATCCGTGCCCTTATGCACTGCCACATGATAGGCCAGCATCTGAACCGGGATTGTATACAGGATTGGTGCCACGAAATCCGCGACCTTCGGTAACTCGACCGTTGCGGACGCGATATCGCCAAGCTTCGCAAGGCCCTGCGCATCTGACAGGAAAATCACCCGGCCACCGCGTGCCGCAGCTTCCTGCATATTTGATGCGGTTTTTTCAAAAAGCTCGTCGGACGGTGCAATCACGATGATCGGAACTGATTGATCAATCAGGGCAATCGGGCCGTGCTTCATTTCGCCCGCAGCATAACCTTCGGCATGGATATAGGAAATTTCCTTAAGCTTCAGCGCACCTTCCATGGCAATCGGATAGCCAAGGCCACGCCCAATATAAAGCACGTCACGCGCATCGGCGATATTGATCGCCAATTCACGGATCGCGTCGTCGTGATGCAGAACTTCGGCAGCGTGTTTAGGCAGCTCGGTTAGCGCATTTACGATCGCGGCTTCTTCGTCCTTGGAAAGAGTACCATTATCGCGGCCAATCGTCACAGCAAGACAGGCCAGCACGGTCAGTTGTGTCGTGAATGCCTTGGTCGATGCCACACCGATTTCCGGCCCGGCATAGGTCAGCAACACCGCATCGCTTTCACGTGCAATCGTGCTTTCTGCAACATTCACAATTGATACGATCTTCTGGCCCTTGGATTTGGCATAACGCAGGGCTGCCAAGGTATCGAGCGTCTCGCCCGATTGGGAAATAAACAGCGCAACGCCCCCTTTCGGAAGCGGTGGGCGGCGATAACGGAATTCCGATGCGATATCGACGTCAACGCCAAGCCCGGCATAACGTTCGATCCAATGCTTGGCCACCATTCCGGCATAGAACGATGTACCGCACGCAACAATCGTCAAACGGCTAACATCGTCAAAGGAAAACGGCATTTCGGGCAATTTGATCGTGCGCGTTGCCGGATTGATAAAGGCATGCAGCGTATCGCCGATCACGGCTGGCTGTTCAAAGATTTCTTTCTGCATGAAATGGTTATAGTTGCCCTTACCCATCATAGCACCCGAAACCGCCGACAGCTTGGTTTCGCGGGTAACGTCATTATCATGCTCGTCACGAACCTGAACGCCTTCACGGGTCAGTTCGACCCAATCGCCTTCTTCAAGGTAAATAAGCTTATTGGTCAGATGCGACAATGCCATCGCGTCAGAACCAAGATACATTTCACCCTCGCCCAGACCAACCGCAAGCGGTGTTCCGCGCCGTGCACCAAAAATCACATCGTGATGCCCGGCAATCATGATCACCAGCGCAAAGGCACCTTCGATCCGATGCAGGGTGGCGGCAACGGCTTCGCGCGGGGTTTTGCCCTGATCTAGGAAATCAGACACCAGATGCACGACAACCTCGGTATCGGTATCAGTGGCAAACGAACGGCCTTTGGCCGATAGCTCCGCCTTGATTTCCTGATAGTTTTCGATGATCCCGTTATGCACAACAGCAACCTTGCCATCGGTATGGGGATGCGCATTGTTTTCGGTCGGCACACCGTGGGTCGCCCAGCGGGTATGACCAATACCGACATCACCGGCAAGCGGTTGTTCAACAAGACGGTTGGCAAGATTGATCAGCTTTCCCTCGGCCCGACGGCGTTCAATATCACCGTTCACAAGGGTCGCAATCCCGGCACTATCATACCCGCGATATTCAAGGCGCTTCAGCCCTTCAAGAATACGGTCGCTGACGCTGTCTTTGCCGATAATGCCAATAATGCCGCACATGTTGCTTTGTCTTTCCCAGTCGAAATTTTTCAAATTGCGCCGGGCCCGGGCCCACCACGCAAATTCCTGTTACTTGCCCAAAAGGGCCTTCATCTTTTCACGAAACAGCCGCGCCCAGCCGGCTTTATCGATCCTTGGCGCGCGTTCAATCACCAATGCATCGGCCTCGACCGTACCGGTAATCGTGCTGCCAGCCCCAATAATCGCGCCATCACCAATTTTAACCGGTGCGACCAAGGCCGAATTCGACCCGACAAAAGCCCCTGCCCCGATATCGGTATGGTATTTACGATATCCGTCATAATTGCACGTGATCGTTCCAGCGCCGATATTGGCCTTCGCCCCAACCCGGGCATCGCCGATATAGCTCAGGTGATTGACCTTCGCTCCATCCTCGACCACGGATTTTTTGATTTCAACAAAGTTGCCAACCCGCGCACCAACACCAATTTCCGCCCCCGGCCGCAGACGGGCATAGGGACCGATATCGGCATTATTGGCCACCACACAGCTTTCGAGATGGCTAAACGCCTTGATCATCACATCGTCACCAACGGTGACACCGGGACCAAACACCACATGCGGTTCGACAATCACATCGCGGCCCAGTTTAGTATCAGATGAAAAAAACACCGACATCGGATCAATCAGCGTCGCACCATTTTCCATAGCAGCCTCGCGCAAGCGTTCCTGCATGATGGCCTCGGCCACGGCAAGCTGGCTGCGTGAATTAACGCCAAGCGTCTCGTCTTCATCAACCTCAACCGCAACACAGCTTTGGCCTGCTGCACAGGCAACCTCGACCGCATCTGTCAGGTAATATTCCCCCTTAGCATTCTGATTATCGATTGCCGAAAGGGTTTCAATCATGGTTTCAGCCCGGAAACACATCACGCCGGAATTGCAGAAATTAATCGCACGCTGCGCGTCACTGCATTCTTTATCTTCGACAATCGCAATCAATCCGCCATGATTGGGATCAGTGATCAAACGACCATAACCGGTCGGATCATCCGGGCAAAAACCCAAAACCGCCACGGCGTGATCCCCGGCTTCACGCGCATTCACAAGTCGCTTCAGGGTTTCTGCGGTAAATAGCGGGCTGTCAGCATAAAGAACCAGCACATTACCGGTTAAACCAATCAAGGCGTCTTTGGCGGCAAGAACGGCATGTGCCGTACCAAGACGATCTGTTTGCTCAAACGTCGAATACGGGGAAACACTGGCAATCAGTTGGGGCATATCAGGCCCCACAACCACCATGGTTTTGGCCGTATTTAGTTTGCCCGCCGTATCAATCACATGATTGACCATCGGCTTGCCAGCAACCTTATGCATGACCTTGGGAAGTGCGCTTTTCATCCGCGTTCCCATACCCGCAGCCAGAACCACAACACTTAATTCACGCGACATGCCTTAACCCTGTTTTGCCATGCGTTGCACGGCGTCCCCTTTAATCACGGTACGGATTGCATGCCCGATACCGCCACAATCGATATAAAGCAACTCCTAACCCATAATCCCCAAAGGCAAAAGCCCCGAAAGAATCACGTTTTGTTACTTGCTGTTAGCAGATGTTACCGTTTGTTAATGGCATCATTTCGGTTAAGGTCCGATAAACCGCATCCCGTTTTCAAAGGCAGTCTTGCAAAATGGCAAAATTCATCCTGTTCGACCTTGATGGCACCCTGATTGACGGGGTTGATGATTTGCTATTTGCGATGAATGATTTGCTGGCTGCCCACGACCTGCCACCACTGATACGGCACGAACTGGAAGCCATGCTGGGCGATGGTACAAAAATGCTAACCATGCGCGCCTTTTCCGCACGCGGCGTTGAACTCAGCGCCGCCTCCCTTGATAAGCTGAACATCGATTTCAATCAGCGTTATGTTGCAACCAAATACGCCCAGACCCACCTGTTTGCCAATACCGAAACCACCCTTCGCAAACTCTCATCTGATGGCTGGATCATTGGTTTGGCATCAAACAAGCCGACAGCCCCTTGCGAACGTATTCTTGATCTTCTGGGCATTTCGAATTTGTTTTCGGTCGTTGCGGGTGGTGATGCTACATCGGTCAAAAAGCCCGATGGTGGCCACCTTCGCTTTGCCCTTGATCAGATTGGCTATGACCGGGTGAATGGCGATATTGCCATAATGGTTGGCGACCATGCCAATGATATCAATGCCGCCCGCGACTTTGGCATTTTGGCCATTGCGGTCGCCTTTGAAGTCGATGCTACACGTGCCAAAAGTCTTGGCGCCGATGCGGTTGTTACGGCCTTTGAAACCCTGCCTGACGCAATAGAAAAAATCATCAAACAGGCGGCTTGACACCCTGGGAACGTCTGCTTATAACCCCGCGCTACCGACGGAAAAACACGCACCCAACCGGGCCGCACATTCCGCATTCGGGCGTATAGCTCAGCTGGTTAGAGCGTTCCCTTCACACGGGAGAGGTCACAAGTTCGAATCTTGTTACGCCCACCATTCTCCTGCAAAGTTAGCTTCCCCATAAAATTTTCCAGCGACGATAATTTTTCGTATTTATTTGCCTGAGGATTCCAGACAGAACCGGCCAGCAACTTCTTGCCAGCCGGTTCTGAAGTTAGAATAACTTTAATAGCTTGCCTTTGCGCCTAATGGCTATCCTTCGGAATCTCCTTGCCGCGATGGCCGACAAGGAAGTCGAAATCAGCCCCCTTATCCGCGCCAATCACGCTTTTATAGTAAAGCGATGCATAGCCGCTGATCGGCACCGGGACCGAAATTTTCCACTTGTCCAGACGGGCCTTTAGCTCCGCATCACTAATATCAAGGTGCAATTTGCGGTTGGGCACATCAAGTTCGATCACGTCGCCATTTTGCACGACCGCAAGCGGCCCACCGGCGGCGGCCTCGGGCGAAGTATGCAAAACAACCGTACCATAGGCCGTGCCGCTCATGCGGGCATCTGAAATACGGACCATATCCGTAATCCCCTTGCGCAACACTTTGGGTGGCAGGCCCATGTTGCCGACCTCGGCCATACCGGGATAGCCTTTCGGCCCACAGTTTTTTAAAACCATGATGCAGTTTTCGTCGATATCAAGGCTTTCATCATTGATCTTGGCCTTGTAGTCGTCGATATCCTCAAACACCACAGCTCGCCCGCGATGGGTCATCAGGGCCGGGGTTGCCGCCGACGGTTTTAAAACCGCACCATTGGGCGCCAGATTGCCTTTCACAACGGCAATGCCACCGCTTTGGGTCAGGGCCTTTTCGAACGGACGAATGACATCATCATTCCAGTTCTTCACATCCTTGACCTGATCCCACATGGTCTCGCCCGAAACGGTCAGCGCGTCGTTATGCAGCTTGCCGGCCTCGCCCAGCGCCTTAATTACAACCGGCAAACCGCCAGCATAGAAAAACTCTTCCATCAGGTATTTTCCCGATGGTTGCAAATTGACAACCGTTGGAATATCGCGTCCCAAACGGTCCCAGTCATCAAGTGTCAGGTCAATACCAACCCGGCCTGCAATCGCCAGCAAATGGATCACCGCATTGGTAGAGCCACCAATCGCGCCATTAACCCGGATCGCATTTTCAAACGCGTCCCTGGTCATCACATCGGATGGTTTCAGGTCATCCTTGACCATCTGAACAATGCGACGGCCCGTGATATGCGCCATCACACGACGGCGGCTATCGACTGCGGGGATCGCGGCATTGCCCGAAAGCGCCATGCCCAATGCCTCGGCCATGCTGGCCATAGTTGATGCAGTCCCCATCGTGTTGCACGAACCGGGTGACCGCGACATGGCGATTTCAGCTTCAAGGAAGTCTTCGGTGCTGATTTTGCCCGCCTTGCGGTCCTCGGAAAGCTGCCAAAGTGACGTACCTGAACCAATGTCCTGACCACGCCATTTGCCGTTCAACATTGGCCCACCGGTTACAACAATCGCCGGAATATCAACACTGGCCGCCCCCATCAAAAGAGCCGGGGTGGTTTTATCGCAGCCAACCATCAGAACAACACCGTCAAGCGGGGTTCCGCGCAACGCTTCCTCGACATCCATGGCCGCCAAGTTGCGGAACATCATCGCCGTCGGGCGCAGCGTGCTTTCCCCGGCTGAAAAAACCGGGAATTCAAGCGGCAAGCCACCGGCTTCGTAAATGCCATGTTTGACCCGATCCGCCAGATCGCGCAGATGCGCGTTACACGGCGTTAACTGTGACCAGGTATTGCAAATCCCAATCACCGGACGACCATCAAACAGATCAGAAGGCAAGCCCTGGTTCTTCATCCAGCTGCGGTGATAGATATTGTCCTTGCTGGTTCCGCCGAACCAACCTTCTTGCGACCGTAATACACGCGGCCAGGCTGCTGGTTTGAACTTTGTCATGCCCGTTTTCCTTTTTAACTTTTTATCGAGACGGGTCCGATCCCGTGCAAGGTAGTCCCTTGCACGCGGGCCTTTGAACGACACGGTTTCAGAGTTGCCATGCGGGGGCAACCAATCCAGATTGAAACCCTGCCGTTCATCGTCTGCATATTGTTACGCTTTGTTCTTATTATAGACGTCAAAGATCACCGCGGCGAGCAACACCAAGCCCTTGATGACTTGCTGCCAATCGATACCGACACCAATAATCGACATGCCGTTATTCATGACGCCCATGATCAAGGCGCCAACCACCGCACCGATCACCTTGCCAACCCCGCCCGACATCGACGCACCGCCGATAAACACCGCCGCAATCACGTCAAGTTCGAACGCTAACCCCGCTTTGGGCGTGGCCGTATTCAAACGTGCCGCAAACACCAGACCGGCCAAAGCCGCCAGCATGCCCATATTGGCAAAAGTCAAAAATGTAAGACGTTTGGTATTGATGCCCGAAAGCTTGGCTGCCTTTTCATTGCCGCCCAGCGCATAAATGCGACGACCCAGCGTCGTGCTGTTGGTGACGAAGGTAAAGATCGCAATCAAAAGCGCCATGATGATCAGGACGTTCGGCAACCCGCGATAAGTCGATAACAAATAGGTCACAAACAGGATTGCCGCACCGGCAACCGCATGCTTGGCGATGAAAAAGACCATCGGTTCTTCAACATCGGCGAATTTCGCCTGCTTGGCGCGCTGACGCAGTCCAAGAACCGGCAAAATGATCGTAATCGCAAGACCAAGCACCATCGAAAACAGGTTAAAGCGGCCCTCGATCACACCGGCAAAGAAATCAGGCAAAAAGCCCGATGACATTCCCTGAAAGCTATCAGGAAACGGTCCAACCGATGCCCCGCCCAAAAGTGCAAGTGTCAGCCCCTTAAACACAAGCATCCCGGCCAGCGTAACGATAAAGGCCGGAATGCGCCAATAGGCCACCCAGTACCCTTGAATCGCACCGATAATCGCGCCAACGACCAGACAAACCGGGATTGTCACCACAACCGGCATATCCCATTGCACGATCATAACAGCGGCCAGTGCACCGACAAATCCGACAACAGATCCAACCGACAGATCAATATGCCCGCCAACAATCACCAGCAACATGCCAACAGCCATGATGATGATATAGCTGTTTTGCAAAAACAGATTGGTCAGATTGACCGGTTTAAGCATCACACCATCGGTCAAAACCTGGAAAAACCCCAGAATAACGACAAGCGCGACAACCATGCCGTATTCACGTACATGGGTCCGAAGATAATATCCAACCGATTTGGTAGAGTGTTCCGTCATTGTATTCTTCCTTACGCTTTCAGGATCATGCGCATGATTTTTTCCTGGCTTGCGTCATTGGCTGCCAGTTCCCCTTTGATCTCACCTTCGTTCATCACATAGATGCGATCGCACATGCCCAGAAGCTCCGACATCTCCGACGAGATCATGATGACCCCCTTACCATCGGCTGCCAGCTGGTTGATAATTGTATAGATCTCGTATTTCGCACCAACATCGATACCGCGTGTCGGTTCGTCCAAAATCAGGACTTCCGGCCCGGCAAACAGCCATTTAGACAAAACGACTTTTTGCTGATTACCGCCGGAAAGATTGACAACCTTTTGCCCGACACTTGGCGTGCGAATATTGATTTTCTGGCGGTATTCTTCGGCAACGCTACGCTCGGCACCTTCGTTAATGACGCCATGTTCTGCGACCCCGCCAAGATTGGCCAGCGTAATATTGGTGGTGATGCTTTCGTCAAGCACCAGTCCCATTTCCTTGCGATCCTCGGTCACATAGGCAAGCCCAGATGCAATTGCCTTTTCAACGGTTGAAACATCAACCGACTGCCCTTTGATCGTCACATCACCTTTGATATCCGCACCATAGGATTTGCCAAAGATGCTCATGGCAAGTTCGGTGCGCCCGGCCCCCATCAAACCGGCAATACCGACAACTTCGCCTGCTGCCACATTGATATTGACGTTTTTAACAACCTGTCGTTCGGGATGAAGCGGATGGGTCACGGTCCAATTGCGGACTTCCATCAGTTTCGAACCAATTTTCGGGGTCCGTTCAGGATAACGGTGCGCCATATCACGCCCGACCATATCCTTGACGATATCATCCTCGGTGACCTTGCCACCGTGACAATCAAGGGTCGAAATCGCCTTGCCATCACGGATGATCGTGATCCGGTCTGCCACCCGGTTGATCTCATTCAGCTTGTGCGAAATCAGGATCGATGTGATCCCCTGCGCCTTGAATTCCAGCAAAAGATCAAGCAACTTCTGACTGTCATTTTCCTGCAAGCTTGCCGTCGGCTCGTCAAGAATCAGAAGTTTAACCTTTTTCGACAATGCCTTGGCAATTTCAACAAGTTGCTGTTTGCCAACACCGATATTGGTCACCAGTGTCGCCGGATTTTCCCGCAACCCCACCTTGCCCAGCAATTCACCCGTACGTGCGAATGTCGCCGGCCAGTTGATGACACCGTTTTCACTGATCTCATTACCCAGAAAGATGTTCTCGGCAATCGACAACAACGGCACAAGGGCCAGTTCTTGATGAATGATGATAATGCCGCGATCTTCACTGTCGCGGATATTCTTAAATTGCTGCACACCCCCGTCATAAAGGATGTCGCCTTCATAGGTGCCGATTGGATAAACACCACTCAGCACCTTCATCAGGGTCGATTTTCCCGCCCCGTTTTCACCGCAAAGCGCGTGAATTTCACCACGTTCCACTTTGAGGCTAACATCGTCCAGCGCCTTCACCCCCGGAAAGGTTTTGGTGATGCTGCGCATTTCCAGGATGGTATCCATCCGGTCCTCCCACTGCCGTTGCTTTTGCAACGGCCTTATTCTCGGCCGCGATCTCGTTTTCATGCGGCAATCGGGTTGCCAACAGACGCAAGAAAAAGGCGGGCTTGCAAATCAGAGCGAGCCCGCCCCATCATAATAATCAGATCAGCAGATTACTTAACTTCGTCCTTGGTGTAGTAACCCGATCCCAACAGAATTTCTTCCCAGTTGGATTTGTCGACCATGACCGGCTCTAACAGGTAGGACGGTACAATTTTGACACCGTTGTCATAGGTTTTGGTGTCATTGATGGTCGGTTCTTTACCAGCAAGAACACTGTCGACCATCGAAACGGTCACACGTGCCAATTCACGGGTATCTTTGAAAATGGTGGAATACTGTTCACCAGCCAGGATCGATTTGACCGACTGCAATTCGGCGTCCTGACCTGAAACGACCGGCATTTTCATATCGCCAGAACCATACCCAACGCCCTTAAGCGACGACAGGATACCAATCGACAGCCCGTCATAAGGCGACAGAACGCCATCAATCTGGTCATCGGTGTAATAGGCCGACAACAGGTTATCCATACGCGCCTGTGCAACCGCACCATCCCAACGCAGTGTACCAACCTTGTCCATGCCCATCTGGCCGGATTTGACAACAACAGTGCCTTCGTCGATCAACGGCTGCAGGATCGACATTGCGCCGTTATAAAAGAAATAGGCGTTATTATCGTCAGGTGAACCGCCAAATAGCTCAACATTGAACGGCGGCTCGCCCTGCGCCAAAAGGCCATCAACCAGCGAGCTTGCCTGCTGAACACCGACCTTGAAGTTATCAAAAGTCGAATAATAATCGACATCACCGCTTTCGCGGATCAAACGGTCATAAGCAAAAACCTTGATCCCGGCAGCCTTGGCATTTTCCAGCGCGTTTGACAGCGTGGTACCATCAATAGCCGCAATCACAAGAACGTCGACGCCCTTGACGATCATGTTTTCGATCTGAGAAAGCTGGTTTGGAATATCGTCTTCGGCATATTGCAGATCGGTTTTGTAACCCGCTTCTTCAAACTGCTTGACCATCGAATTGCCATCCGAAATCCAGCGTGCCGAAGATTTGGTAGGCATCGCGATCCCGACATAGCCTTTATCGGCGGCATGTGCATAACCGCCGGAAATCATCGGGCTCATCATTGCGGCCGCGCCAAAGGCGACCCCTGCCATTACGGCACTGAGACGTTTCATGTTTTTCCTCCCTACAAGACGCAGCCTTACAGTCTTTTGCCCGACTTTTCAGGCAACCTGCCTGCATTCGCCGCATCTTTGTTTTTCGTTTGATGTCGCACCCCGTCTTCCCACGAGATACGCGGCCATTATTCCGACGCCAGACATAACAATCAAATAACGAATTTCGAAACTTGCATATCAAAAATGGTATATTAAAATCCTCAGGCAAGGAGGACGATCATGACCGAACCGACCAAAACACTGCCGCTAAGCTCGGCAAAATCATTGCTGTTTCGATCCGGAAACCTTTTCCAGCGCGGCCTTAAGCTTAGCCACCTGCGCATGATTGTCGCGATGGAAGAAACCGGGCAAATCAGCCAGGCTGCCAGCATGCTGCAAACATCGCAACCGGCGGCATCACGCCTGTTATCGGAAATGGAAACAATCCTTGAAGCCCGGCTCTGCGTCCGCGGGTCGCGCGGCATTGAAATGACCAATGCGGGCCGGGCTCTGGCGCGGCGCGCACGCAGCATGTTGATTGAAATCCGCGAGGCAGAACGTGAGATCGAGGATATCAAGCATGGCGGCGGTACGGTTTTCGTTGGCGCGGTTACTGCCGCGGCGGTTGATTTGGTTGTTCCTGCAATCCGCACGGTACAATCGATCAATGCCCTGCTCGAAGCCCATGTATCGATCGGACCATCTCATTCCCTGATCAAGGATTTGCTGGCAGGCGATCATGATTTCGTCATTGGCCGCATCCCCGAAGACATGGACCCGCGTCAATTTAACATCCGTCAAATCCGAAGCGAGAAAATCCGCCTGATGGTGCGCGCCGGGCACCCTTTGTTATCGGAAACCAAACCGGTATCGTTAAACCGATTGTCCCAATTTGAATGGATATTGCCGCCGCCGGGCAACCTGATGCGCCGCACGATCGAGGATGTATTTATCTCGCGCCATTTGTCACTGCCCCATTCCAGTCTGAATTCGGCATCACTTCTGGTAACCCTATCGACCCTGTCGGGCACAGACGCCATCGCCCCCATGGCCGAAGAAGTCACTTCATTGCTAAGCATCGGGGGCATGATCGCCGAACTACCATTTGACGATACCATTGAAATTAAACCCTATAGCCTGATTACCGCACGTGGCCATCGCCTGTCGCCATCAGCACAACTGGTGTCTGACCACATTCTTGCCCGGATAGAAAAACCCAAAGCTGAAACCCCCGCAACAACCCTGCCTGCCTGACCCCGTATCGTTTTGCCCTGCCCGTCAAACCAAATGCAAGTAGCGCAACGACATGTGTTTCGCTTAGGCTGTCTTTGGACCGGGCTTTTAACAAATAAACAACCATACCGATCGGATCGGAATATGCGCTTCGTTTCTACGACCATCTTTGTCGTGATCCTTGCCGGGATTACAGGCAACGGCCATCTTGCCGCGGCACAGGACGGCAATGCCAATACGACCGGCAACGCCCCCTATGTGTTGTTTGATCTGCGCGATGATGTCGTGTGGAACCTGAACCATTATCAAATTCTCGATCCTGACGCAGAAACCATATCCACCCTGATCACCTATGCTGATCAGGGTCCGCTGAACTTCGATCTGGTTTTGCAAAGCATTGTCCTGCCCTATTGCGATGTCCGGTTTGATCCGGCCATTTGCGATGGTCATGGCATTCCGGTCGATTGGTTAAATGATCTGCCCCAAACCCTGTGCATGGAAATCCCCGCCAGCGTCGCCCTTGAACAGGCATCAAAGCTTAAAGACGCAAAATACCTGTGTCTGGAGCCCCGTGAGAATTTGGTTCTTCCGGATAACTGGGAGCATTACTATGACCTGCAAACCTATCTAAGCCAGCGGGTTGAAACCAGCGCCATCACCGTTGCCGATGGGATCGCCATCATTGACATACAGGTCCTGGATGCCATAAACACCCCGCTTTCCATCCTTTCACCAGACGGTTATGGCCCGGTTGAAATTGGCATGACCGACGATCAAATACGCGCGCACATGATCACGCCAATGACGTCAAGCCGCGACGACAACCTGCAAACAGAACAATCCACCTGCTACGACCTGCAACCAGCATCCGGGCCGAACGGACTGGGCTTTATGATACGAGATGGCAAACTGGCACGTATTTCGATCTATGCCGATGAATACGACATCGCCACCAGCCTGATCCGCACCGACCGCGGCATTACCGTCGGCAACACAATCGATGATGTCCGCGCGGCCTATGGCAAGGAATTGATTGATCAGGAAAATGACTATGAGGGCCCCGATAGCCGCTATCTGACATGGTGGACGGACAAGACCGAAACATCGGGCATCCGGTTTGAAACCGGCCCGGATGGTATTGTTTCAGCCATCCATGCCGGTGGCCGTAGCATCACCTTGATTGAAGGCTGCGCCTAGGTGTTGTTTACATTCATTGACAAC
>NZ_JFKB01000027.1 GCF_002115745.1 Thalassospira alkalitolerans | reverse complement strand
GCCTTTTACAACCCCCGCCGATCAGATCGGCGGGGTTTTCATTTATGCAAAACGTTAACCAGAACCGTAAATGTTTATCAACACGGCAAAAACGACGCCGAAGTCGATTCCGCACCGCAATAGAGTTTATTTTTTGAGCAATAGATAACTGTGGTCAAAAAATGCTCATTTTACCGCTGGCAACAAAAAAATTTTGGAATTTGTAGTTTCTACGATCCTGACCGCCCGAACAGGATCGCAAGCATTTGATTTGCAAGTGTTTTTACCTAAAATTTGCGATGTTATCCGCAAAAATACCTAATTTAGGCAAGGGTTAAGGCGCGGAAACAGTGTCAAATTTCGGTAACAAGCCATCGCATAAAATTTTTCAGACTTGACACATAGCGACCGAAAATTTCTTAATTTGGAGGTCTGGTAAAACCAGACGATAGGATATGCTGCTCTGGCATATTCTGGGTGGCATAAAAGTTAAGTTACCAAAGCCATAAAGAATGCTTTGCTAATGAGGGAGCTCATCTAATGAAAATCAAAACGATCCTGGCCGCTGGCGCAATGTCTGTTGCTGCCATTGCCGCGAACAATGCCCATGCGGGCGCTGTGCTTGACGGCATCAAGGCCAAAGGTTTCGTTCAGTGTGGCGTGAACACTGGCCTGCCGGGCTTCTCAGCTGCCAATGCCGAAGGCAAATGGGAAGGCATCGACGTTGACATTTGCCGTGGCATTGCTGCTGCACTTCTGGGCGACGCCAACAAGGTTCAGTACACCCCGTTGACTGCTGCACAGCGTTTCACCGCGCTGCAGTCTGGCGAAATCGATATTCTTTCGCGTAACACCACGGCGACCCTGACGCGCGACGTCAAGCTCGGCCTGACTTTCCTTGGTATCAACTACTATGATGGCCAGGGCTTCCTGATTCCGAAAGCACTGGGCGTATCCAGCGCAACGGAACTTGACGGCGCAACCGTTTGCGTCGAGCCGGGCACCACCACCGAACTCAACCTGGCCGACTACTTCCGCGCCAAAGGCATGAGCTTCGAACCGGTCGTTATCGAAAACATCAACGAAGCAACCGCTGCCTTCTTCTCGGGCCGTTGCGACGTTTACACCACGGATGCTTCGGGTCTTGCTTCGATCCGTACCACCATGGCACCGAAACCTGACGATTATGCGATTCTTCCGGAAATCATTTCCAAAGAACCGCTTGGTCCGGTTGTCGCCCAGGGTGACGAACAGTGGGCCGATATCGGTCGCTGGGCTCTGTTTGCGATGCTTGAAGCCGAAGAATTCGGTGTCACCAGTGCAAATGTCGACGAAATGAAGAGCACCACCAACCCGGGCATCCAGCGTTTGCTGGGCGTATCGCCGGGCATGGGCGAAGCTCTTGGTCTTGACGAAGAATGGGCTTACCGCATCATCAAGCAGGTCGGTAACTATGGCGAAAGCTATGAGAAAAACGTTACTGCGAAACTCGGTGTAGAGCGCGGCCTGAACGCTCTCTGGACCAATGGTGGTCTGCAGTATGCTTGGCCGGTTCGCTAATATTTAGCAACGGCTAGCACACGCCTAACGAAGCTCCGCCCCACTGCCTGAACGCATGGGCGGAGCTTTTCGTTAGGACCATACATATTGGATACAATCTACACCTGAGGGTCAGATGAGTAAGACTCAAAATGCCCCGGGGGGTGTTCGTTCCAAGACCGTCGTCGATTACCTGAATGACGAGAATGTTCGCGCAATACTTTACCAAATAATTGCGATCGGACTTGTCATATTGGCGGGCTGGTACCTGGTTTCCAATACGCTGGAAAACCTGGAACGACAAAACATCTCAACCGGTTACAGCTTCCTTGATCTGGAAGCATCGTTCGAGATCAGCGAAAGCATGATCGACTACACCGCGCAAAGCAATTATGCCTCGGCGCTTATGGTTGGATTGCTAAATACCGTAAAGGTTTCCCTGCTCGGTATAATTTTGTGTACTTTGATCGGGACAATTTTCGGGATAGCACGCCTGTCTTCGAACTGGATCGTTCGCAAGCTGGCAACGGTTTACGTTGAAACATTCCGTAACATCCCGGTGCTGTTGCAGTTGTTCTTCTGGTATGCGCTTATTCCAAACGCATTCCCGCATCCGCGCGATGCAATAGAACCCCTGCCCGGCGTCCTTCTGACATCGCGTGGCATATATTTACCGGTCCCGGTTGCTGACAATGCCTATACACTGATGGGGATTGCCGCAATCATCGCCTTTATCGCGATCTTCTTCATCAACCGCTGGGCCCGGAAACGTCAGGATGCAACCGGTCAACCGTTCCCGATGGCGATGGTTGGAATTGGTATTTTCGTTGGCTTGGTCTTTATCGCCTATCTGGCCGGTGGTGCACCGACCGAAATGGATATTCCGGCCCTGAAAGGCTTTAATATCCGTGGTGGTTACAACATTTCGCCGGAATTCATGGCGGTTCTGATTGGCCTGACGGTTTATACCTCGACCTATGTTGCCGAAGTCGTTCGTTCCGGTATTCAGGCTGTGCCGAATGGCCAGTGGGAAGCCGCCGACAGCCTTGGCATCAAACGTTCTGTTGCCCTTCGCAAGGTGATCCTGCCGCAATCCATGCGCGTCGCGATCCCGCCGCTGACCAACCAATATCTGAACCTGACCAAAAACAGCTCGCTGGCTGTTGCGGTTGGCTATCCGGATCTTGTGTCGGTTTCAAACACGACCATGAATCAGACCGGACAGGCGATCGAGGCAATTTCGATCTTCATGTCGATCTATCTTGGTCTGTCCTTGTTGACCTCGCTCTTTATGAACTGGTTCAACAAGAAAATGGCATTGGTGGAGAGGTAACATGGTAGAAACCGCAAAATTACCTCCGCGCCCGACCGGTACTTTTTCCGCCCGTGCGATTACGTGGTCGAAAAACAACCTGTTTGATGGTTGGCTTAACTCTGCCTTGACCCTTGGCGCGATTGCGCTGCTGGTCTGGCTTGTTCCGCCGCTGTTCAATTGGGCTGTTGTCAATGCAACGCTGGCCCCAACCATCGAAGGCTGTGCCGAAGTTACCGGTGCATGCTGGGGCTTTGTGAACGCCAATCTGCGCCTCATCCTGTTCGGGACCTACCCGTTCGAGGAACAATGGCGTCCGCTATTGGCGATGATTGTCCTGATGGGCATCATTTGCTTTAGCCTTGGCGGAGTTAAATATCCCTCGTTCCGCAAGGCAATCATCCCGACGTGGGTGATCGGCGTGCCGATCATCGCCATCCTGATGTGGGGCGGCATGCTGGGTCTGACATATGTTCAGAACAGCTATTGGGGTGGCCTTCCGCTGACCCTGATCCTGTCGGCAATCGGCATTATCTTTGCCTTCCCGTTTGGTCTGCTGCTGGCCCTTGGCCGTCAGTCAAACATGCCCGCCATCCGGACCCTGTCAGTGGTTTATATCGAAGTCATTCGTGGCGTACCGCTGATTACGGTGCTGTTTATGGCGTCGGTGATGTTCCCGCTGTTCCTTCCCGACGGAGTAACCATCGACAAATTGCTGCGTGCACAGATTGGTATCATTCTGTTTACCGCAGCCTATCTTGCCGAGGTCTTCCGTGGCGGTCTGCAAGCTGTGCCACGTGGCCAGTTTGAAGCCGGTGACAGCCTTGGCCTGTCCTATTGGCAGTCCATGCGTCTGATCATCCTGCCCCAGGCCTTGCGTCTGGTTATTCCGCCAACCGTCAACAGCTTCATCTCGATGCTCAAGGATACGACGCTCGTGGTCATCATTGGCCTGTTCGATTTCCTTGGCACGGTAAAGCTGGCACTTCGCAGTGATCCCGCCTGGACGAAATACTATGTCGAAGGCTATGCCTTTGCCTCGGCAATTTTCTTCCTGATCTGTTTCTCGATGGCAAAATATTCGGCCTATCTTGAAAAAGAACTCCGCAAGGGCGAGCAACGGTAAGGATAGAGGAAAAAACAATGACAGCTACACAACCACAACCAACCAATGGCGTTGTCCCTCCTCCGTCCGACGAGGAAGTGATTACCGTCAGCAAAGCCAACAAATGGTATGGCAATTTCCATGTTCTCAAGGATATTGATCTGCATGTCCGCAAGGGCGAGCGTATTGTGATCTGCGGTCCGTCCGGTTCGGGTAAATCAACCCTGATCCGCACACTCAACCGTCTTGAAACATACCAAAGCGGTGAAATCACCGTTGACGGCATTCTCCTGGGCGATGATGTCAAAAACATCGAAGCCGTACGCCGCGAAGTTTGCATGGTGTTCCAGCACTTCAACCTTTTCCCGCATATGACGGTGTTGGAAAACCTGACGCTGGCGCCGATCTGGGTTCGCAAGATGCCCAAGAAAGAAGCCACCGAACTCGGGATGCATTACCTTGAACGTGTGCGGATTGCCGAACAGGCCCATAAATTCCCGGGCCAACTTTCCGGCGGCCAGCAACAGCGTGTGGCGATTGCCCGTTCGCTGTGCATGCAACCGAAAATCATGTTGTTCGATGAACCGACCTCGGCCCTTGACCCGGAAATGGTCAAGGAAGTTCTCGACGTGATGGTTGAACTGGCCAAGGAAGGCATGACCATGTTGTGCGTGACCCACGAAATGGGCTTCGCCAAAGAGGTCGCTGATCGGGTTGTCTTTATGGATGCCGGTGAAATCGTCGAAATGGCCGGACCACACGAATTCTTTGACAATCCCAAAAGCGACCGCACCAAGCTGTTCCTCAGCCAGATTCTGTCGCATTGATCATAACGTCTTGCGGATTTCCGCAAATTGCGTGACGAAAACGGCCCTGGAAACGGGGCCGTTTTCTTTTTTGCAAATTTCAGACTTGCCCCGCGCGCGTCAAATGCCGAATATCGGCGGGAAACAGCAATGGATATCCCGACTTATGACCACGCCGTCCGCGACATCACCAAATGATCGAAACATCGCGACATCCGGTTTCATTACCGTTCAGTCCCTGACCAAAAAATTCGGGACCAATACTGCGCTCGACAATGTCAGCCTGACATTGGACAAGGGTGAAACCATGGCGATTATCGGTCCGTCGGCGGCGGGCAAAAGTGTATTGTTAAAATGTCTGGCCGGTCTTTACGGCGCCGATGGCGGCAAGATCATTCTGGGTGGTGACGATGTCAGCCAAACCAACGCCCCGGCCCGCTTCGACTGGGCAGAACGGATCGGCATGCTGTTTCAGCAAAACGCCCTGTTTGACAGCATGAAGGTTTGGGAAAATATCTGTTTTCGCCAAATCGAACGCGGCACCTTAACCCGCAAGGCCGCCAAAGAGCACGCCATTGACCTTCTGGGGCATGTTGGCCTGTCCGAAGACAGCGCGTTTTTAACGCCAAGCGACCTTTCGGGCGGCATGCAAAAACGTGTCGGTATTGCACGCGCCATTTCGACCGACCCGGAAATTCTGTTGCTGGATAACCCGACGGCGGGCCTTGACCCGGTTCTGTCGAACCATATCGAAATCATGATCAGCAAAATCGCAACCCAGCGCGGGACCACGGTGATCACCATCACCAATGACATGCATATCGCCCGTACGCGATATGCCAATCTGGTGATGATGTATGCCGGAAAAATCTATTGGGCCGGACCCACCAGCGATATAGACAACGCCCATAACGAACATCTGACCCAGATGCTAAACGGTTCGGCGCAAGGCCCGATCAGCATGCGCATGGGAAAACGCGGCGATCAAATAGTCGCCTGATCCCGATTTTCAATGTTCAGTTTACGGTATAGACTGAAAGATCGGCTTCGCGGATCACATCGCCCCAAACAGGGCCGGGATGACGGTCGGTAAACAGCGCGTCGATTTCCGATAAATGGCCAAGCCGCACCATGGCACGGCGCCCGAATTTCGATGCATCGGTGCACAAAAAGGTCTGGCGCGCATTGGAAATGATTGCGCGCGCCACCCGAACTTCGCGATAATCGAAATCCATCAGGCTGCCATCTTCATCAACGCCGGAAATCCCGACAATCGCATAATCAACTTTGAACTGGTTGATAAAATCAATCGTCGCTTCACCGATCACGCCAAAATCACGCTGGCGGACAACACCCCCGGCAATAATCACTTCAAACCCCGGATTGGCGGCACAAATCTGCGCGACATGCAGGTTATTGGTGATAATTTTCAGGCTTTTATGCGACGATAACGCACGCGCCACTTCTTCATTTGTTGTGCCGATATTGATGAATATTGATGCCCCTTCGGGAATGTGCTGCGCCACAAGCTTTGCAATTTCGCGCTTGCTGCCAAGGTTTAAAACCTGCCGATCAGTATAGGCGGTGTTTTCCGTGGTCGAAAGGCTGGCAGCCCCGCCATGATAGCGCGCAATAAGCCCTTCTTCGGCCATTTCATTGATATCGCGGCGAATGGTTTGGGGCGTCACGTCAAAATGATCGGCCAATGTATCAATGGTCATGAAGCTGTTTGTCGCCACCAGTTCCAATATCTCGCGACGGCGCCGATCAAGCTTTCCCATTCTATTTCCTTCCGCCCTGAATTTTCGTCTTTGATTGTTAATTTTCGTTACTGGTCAAAATGCTTTCTAATCAACGGCAATGCAAGCCCTGTGCACAAACAGACACACGAAAGTACAATTACCCAAACAGGATCGGCACCAGCAGAATGGAAAACAGCACCAAAAGCACTAGCCCGATCAGGTTCACAACCGCACCAGCCCGCACCATATCGCCAACTGTCAAATACCCACTGGCAAAGACAATTGCATTTGGCGGTGTCGCCACGGGCAACATAAACGCACAACTTGCGGCAAGCGCGACGGGCACGGCAAGCAATAGCGGGTCTATCCCCTCGCCAAGGGCATAGGTCGCCACCAGCGGCAAGAACGTCGCCGCGGTTGCCGTATTTGATGTCAGGTGACTGATCAGGATCACCATCGCCGCAATCAACGTAATTTGAACGAACACCGGCAAATCCGGCAACGCACCGGCATTCCCGGCAACCCATACCGCCAATCCGCTGTCATTGATCATCGCACCAAGGGCAAGACCGCCCCCGACCAAAAGCAATACCCCCCATGGCAATCGCAAGGTCGCCTTCCAGTCCAGCACATGAACATTTTCACGCGCATTCACCGGCAGGGCAAACAGCACAATCGCCGCCAGCATCGCAATCGACGCATCGCTGATCGGGAGTGCTGGCAAAGCAACCTCGATCAAAGGCCGTAAAAGCCACAGTGAGGCCGTTGCAACGAAAACTATGGCAACGGACTTCTCGCCGCGCGACATTGGCCCCAGCGTGGCAATATCGCGTTCCAGTGCGGCACATGCCGCCGCCGGAAGGTCATCTGCCTGCGGATAGACAAACCGGGTCAACACCACCCAGCACAGCACCAAAAGCACGGCAGCAAATGGAACACCCAGCACCATCCATTGCCCGAACCCAATCGCAATATCGAAATTGCTGGCAAGGTACCCCGCCAAAAGGGCATTTGGCGGCGTCCCGATCAAGGTTCCAATCCCGCCAATACTTGCCCCGAATGCAATACCAAAAAGTAATGCCATCGCGAAATTGCGCGTCGACGGGTCAAGCTGTTCTATATCCGGGTCACCGGCCTTTACAGCATCTTTTGCTTCCCCCGGCTCTGCGACAACGCCCGTCACATCCGGTGCCTTTGCTTGCTGATCTTTAAGCAGATTGATAATCGAAAGCGCAATCGGCAACATCATGGTCGCGGTTGCGGTATTGCTGACCCACATTGATAAAAATGCCGTCGCGGCAATAAAGCCGCCGACCAATGCGCGCGGGCAAAACCCGACGCGCTTTAAAATCAAAAGCGCGATCCGCCGGTGCAAATTCCACCGCTCCATCGCAATCGCAATAACGAACCCGCCCAAAAACATGAACAACAACGGATTGGCATAATGCTGCGTCACCTGCCCGACCGGGGCCAGCCCCAGCATCGGCGCCAAGGCAACCGGCACCAACGCGGTTGCCGCAATCGGAATTGCTTCTGACAACCACCAAACCGCCATCAGGGCGGCAAGTGCCGCTGCATGCCAGGCGACCATCCCCATGCCCGATGGCGGCGTCATCACCATCATCGCCACAAACACCAGAACACCACCCCAAAGCCCGATCTGACGGCGCAAGGCGCCGGGCCGTCGTGGCGATGCAGGATTGGCCCCGGTCGATGAAATCTGCAACCGGTCAATTAAGGGAAATCGGATCATTTTGGAGGTCCCGAAGATTTGAAATTTCAGCAGATTCTCTGCACTGTTTCCTTAAATTACGACAACGGGAAATCATCGCAACAAATTGATTTTTCTGTAATTACTCCGGCGATGATTATCCGCGGGGCAAGTTTCCTGTCGGATAATGAATGTCACCCAACCGTTTTGCGCATCACGTAACAATCAAACGGACTGTTCGGGAAAGCTGTTAAACCATTCTCTGGCTTCACTGGTTTCATGGCGAATGAAGTCAACCAGAGGCCGAATGCGTGTGGCGTCTATCATGTCATTGTGACAGACAAGCCAATAATCACGATGTATCGGTACCGTCTTGGGCAGAACAGCGACCAGATCATCATACATGGCCCCCATAAAACAAGGTAGCACACATAGTCCGTACCCTGCGCGACACGCCTTGAGTTGTGCGAAAATGCTGGACGTCTGATAAGACGGATGCAGCCCCGGAACAATCTCGCCCAAATAGTTCAATTCCGGGGTGAAAATCATATCCTCGATATAACCGATAAAGGGATGCCCTGCGAGATCCTCGCGCTGTTTGATCGCCCGGTTGCGCGCAAGATAATCGCGCGATGCATAAACATAAAGAATGTAACTGGAAATCTTTTCAAAATGATAGGAACCAGCTTTTGGCGTATTGAGTGAAACTGAAACATCAGCCTCACGCCGTGATAGTGAAACAATCTGTTGTATATTGATCATCTCGATGGTCAGGTTTGGATACTGACTGGCAAAATGCGGCAGCTTTTCTGCAATGAAAAAATTGCCATAGCCTTCAGGAACACTCAGCCGGATTACGCCGCTTAGGGGCAAGGCACCGTCTCCGACCACGCCAAGCATTTTGTCAGCTTCAAGAGCCATGGCTTGTGCAGGCTCCATCAACCTTTCCCCCATCGGCGTCAGGGTATAGCCCTTCGGGCTGCGCTGAAAAAGCTTCGCCCCAATGCCCTGTTCAAGCCGTTCGATCCTGCGAGCAACCGTTACGTGGCTGGTTCGCAACCGTCGTGCTGCCGATGAAAGCTTGCCTTCTTGGGCAACCGCAAGAAAGTACTGTAAATCATCCCAAGGAAACCGACGCATCCATCTTCCTGTTCATTTTTGTACAAGTATTGTCCAAATTTATATACTTGACCAGATTTCGGTCAATGTTAGCGTATGTCGCAGTCCTGAAATTAAAAATAATATCAATAATGTATATTTATTTTCAGCGGCTTAACCGGAAAAAATATGAATCTCGATTGAAACAACAAAAATGTGCAGTCAATGCACCCCCAATCATCCGGTCTGTTGCTACCGATCATATCGTTAAACGGACCGGAAGCATTATCAGATGTGCCAGCAGATACATCTGAACATACAGTTCCACCAGGGAGGAACCCAAATGAAGAAAATTGCAATTGCATCCATTGCGATTATGGCTGCCGCTGCGGCAGCATTGCCCGCACAGGCCGAAGTTTCCGACGATATCGTTAAAATTGGCATCCTGAACGATCAATCCGGCGTCTATGCCGATTTTGGCGGCACCTGGTCGTATGAAGCGGCACTGATGGCCGTCGAGGATTTTGGTGGCACCGTTCTCGATAAACCGATCGAAGTCGTGACTGCCGATCATCAGAACAAACCCGATATTGCAGCCAATATTGCCCGTCAGTGGTACGATCAGGATCAGGTTGATACGATTATGGAGCTGACAACTTCGTCAGTAGCCTTGGCCGTTCAGGGTATCTCCAAGGAAAAGAAAAAGATCGATATCGTAACCGGTGCAGCCACGACCACCTTGACTGGTGAACAATGTTCGCCCTATGGCTTCCACTGGGCTTATGACACACATGCTCTGGCAGTTGGTACTGGCGGCGCACTGGTCAACAATGGTGGTGACAGCTGGTTTTTCCTGACAGCAGATTATGCCTTTGGCTATTCGCTTGAAGAACAAACCGGTAACTTCGTCAAGGAAAACGGCGGCTCTGTGGTCGGATCTGTTCGTCATCCGCTGTCCACAACCGATTATTCCTCATTCCTTTTGCAGGCCCAGGCATCCGGCGCGAAAGTCATTGGCCTTGCCAATGCCGGGCTTGACACGGCCAATGCCATTAAACAAGCATCGGAATTTGGAATTGTTCAGAGTGGCCAGCGCCTTGCTGCCCTGCTCTTTACCCTTGCTGAAGTTCATGGCCTCGGCGCAGAAGCCGCTCAGGGTTTGTCGCTGACCGAAGGTTTCTATTGGGATCGTAACGATGAAACCCGTGAGTTCGGCAAGCGTTTCTTTGACCGTACAGGCCGCATGCCCAACATGATCCAGGCGGGCACCTATTCCGCCGTCCTGCAGTACCTTAAAGCAGTAGAGAAAACCGGAACGGATGAAACCGAAGCCGTCGCAAAGGCACTGCATGAAATGCCGGTCAACGACGTTTTTGCCAAAAACGGCAAGGTCGGTGCGAATGGCCGCATGATCTATGACATGTATCTGATGGAAGTCAAAAAGCCGGGCGACATGGCTGGTGACTGGGATTACTACAACGTTCTCGACACCGTCCCGGGCGACAAAGCTTTCATCGACCCGGCCAAAAGCGGTTGTCCTCTGGCGTCGAATTAAGAATATGATGGTTACCGGAGTTAACGAAAAACCCGGTAACCATCAAAACGAGATCGAGGCACGAGTGGTTCTTTCTGCTCGTGACCTCTGTCGCGATTTTGGTGGTTTTACCGCGGTCAATAACGTCAATCTTGACGTTCATCACGCTAAAGTGCATGCGCTGATCGGTCCGAATGGCGCAGGCAAGACAACTGTTTTCAATCTCCTGACGAAGTTCTTACAACCAACCAGCGGGAAGATCACTCTGCTGGACCACGACATTACCAAAACTTCCCCGGCCCGTGTGGCACGTATGGGATTAGTGCGGTCGTTCCAGATTTCCGCAATTTTTCCGCATCTGACGGTTCTGGAAAATATTCGCGTTGCCTTGCAACGTCCCGGTAATCTGGCGATCCAGTTCTGGTTACCGCTTGGCAAACTTGACGTTCTTAATAACCGGGCAATGGAACTTTTGGAATCTGTTGGTCTTGAGAATGAATATGACAGCCAGGCTGCCGATCTTTCCTATGGCCGCAAGCGTGTATTGGAAATTGCAACCACGCTGGCCCTTGATCCAAAAGTTCTGCTGTTAGACGAACCAATGGCAGGTATGGGCGGGGAAGACGTCAGTATGGTCGCCGAACTCATTCGTGAAGTCGCCAAAACCCGTGCGGTCCTGATGGTCGAACATAATCTGAATGTTGTGGCCGACCTGTGCGATTACATTACCGTTCTGCAGCGTGGCGAAATCCTGGCCGAAGGCGATTACGCCACGGTCAGTAACGATGAACGGGTCAAAGTCGCCTATATGGGGACAGATCATGACTGACAGACAATCGCTTCTTTCTGTGCGAGGCCTCAATGCCTGGTACGATGAAAGCCATATCCTTCACGGTGTCGACCTTGAAGTTCGTGAAGGTGAAACCGTTACCATCCTTGGCCGGAACGGTATGGGCAAGACCACCACTTTGCGCTCTATCATGGGCATTTTGCGCAAACGCACCGGTGCCATCGATTTTGACGGCAAGGACCTTATGAACAGGCCTTTGCATCATACCGCGCGGGCCGGGATCGGTTTTGTCCCCGAAGAACGCGGGATTTTCGCGACACTAAGCGTCGAAGAAAACCTGATGCTGCCGCCTATTGTGTCAAAAAACGGCATGTCGGTCGATGAAATCTACGAACTTTTCCCTAACCTTAAAGAACGGCGCAGTAGTCAGGGCACAAAACTTTCTGGCGGCGAACAGCAAATGCTTGCCATGGCACGCATGCTGCGTACCGGCGTCAAAATGCTGTTGCTCGACGAACCGACCGAAGGACTTGCTCCGGTCATCGTTCAACGTATCGGCGAGATACTGCAAACCCTGAAACAGCGCGGCATGACCATTCTGCTTGTCGAACAAAACTTTCGATTTGCCAGCAAAATTTCCGACAGATTCTATGTCATGGATCACGGTGTGGTGACAGAAGGTTTCGACGTGGCGGAACTGCCCGCCAGAATGGATACGCTACACGAAGTTCTGGGAGTATGACGCCATGATGATGATATTTGGAATTCCGATCCAGGCGTTTCTTGGCCAACTTCTGATCGGCCTGATCAATGGATCATTTTATGCCATGCTGAGCCTTGGCTTGGCGATTATTTTCGGCCTTCTTCGCGTGATCAATTTCGCGCATGGCGCACAATACATGATGGGGGCCTTTGTCGGCTTCTTGCTGTTATCGTGGATCGGTATCAATTACTGGTTGGCATTGCTGGTTGCACCGGTGATTGTTGGTATCACCGGCATCGTGATCGAACGCTTTGCCTTGCGCCGTCTTTACAATCTTGATCATCTTTACGGACTTTTATTCACCTTTGGTCTTGCCTTGGTGATAGAGGGCGGATTCCGATATGTCTATGGCTCCTCCGGGCAGCCCTACGCCACACCGGATATTCTTTCAGGCGGGGTAAATCTTGGCTTTATGTATTTGCCAATTTATCGCGGCTGGGTGGTTGTCGCATCGCTGATCGTTTGTATCGGCACATGGCTTTTGATCGAAAAGACCAAGCTTGGTGCCTATCTTCGTGCCGCAACTGAAAATCCGACACTGGTACAATCATTTGGGATCAATGTTCCGTTTCTTCTGACCCTGACATATGGGCTTGGTACCGCTTTGGCGGCATTGGCCGGCATTATGGCCGCACCGATCTATCAGGTCAGCCCGTTGATGGGATCAAACCTGGTGATCGTGGTCTTTGCCATCGTCGTTGTCGGCGGCATGGGATCAATCATGGGGGCGATTGTCACGGGCTACATGCTCGGCATCCTCGAAGGACTGACCAAGGTGTTTTACCCCGAAGCGTCAAATATCGTGATTTTTGTGATTATGGCGATCGTTCTTTTGGTCCGGCCTGCGGGTCTGTTTGGTCGGGATGTATAAAATGACTGAAATTACAATATCATCTGAAACACGCCGTCAGTCGGCAAACCGGATACAACTTGCCCTTCTTGCCGTCTTGATGATTGGCTTACTGATTGCGCCTTTCGTTCTGTATCCGGTCTTCCTGATGAAAGTCCTGTGCTTTGCCCTGTTTGCAAGCGCGTTTAATCTGCTTCTAGGCTTTACCGGACTGTTATCCTTCGGCCATGCCGCCTTTTTTGGCGGCGCAGCCTATTTCACCGCCCATGCGGTCAAGGAATGGGGGGTCCCACCCGAAGCTGGTATTCTTCTGGGGGTTGTCGGTGCCGCATTCATGGGGTTGATCATCGGATTTTTTGCAATCCGGCGTCAGGGCATTTATTTCGCGATGATCACACTGGCTTTGTCGCAGATGTTCTTTTTCTTCTGCCTGCAATCAAACTTCACCAAAGGCGAAGATGGCTTGCAGGGGGTTCCACGCGGACACCTGCTTGGCTTCATCGATCTAAGCCAGCCTTTGAACATGTATTTCTTTGTCCTGCTGGTTTTCGTGGTCGGAATATTTGCCGTATGGCGGATTGTGCATTCCCCATTTGGTATGATTCTGCGGTCCATTCGGGAAAATGAAAACCGGGCAATTTCTTTGGGCTATTCCGTCAGCCTTTATAAACTTTCTGCTTTTGTCATGTCGGCGGCTCTCGCCGGATTGGCTGGCGGTCTCAAAGCACTGGTGTTCCAATTCGCAACCCTGACCGATGTCACATGGCAAATGTCGGGCGAAGTTATTCTTATGACTTTGCTGGGTGGGATCGGAACCATATTTGGCCCGATCTTAGGGGCAACTTTTATCGTCACCTTACAGAACTACCTTTCAACAACCGGCTTCCCCGTCACAGTCATTACCGGGATTATTTTCATTATATGCGTATTGTTGTTCCGCCGAGGAATAGTCGGGGAATTCAACGCATCACGCCTTGCTGCCAAGCTGGGCTTTCGGTCCAAAAACTAGGGGAGCAGAATGACGAGCCAACAATTCGACTATATCATCGTCGGTGCCGGATCGGCCGGATGCACCCTTGCCAACCGCTTGTCGGAAATGGATGACGCCAATGTCCTGCTGCTTGAAGCAGGCGGCAAGGATACCAACCCATGGATCCATATTCCGGTTGGCTATCTGTATTGCATTGGCAATCCGAATGTCGATTGGTGCTTCAAGACCGAAAACGAAGCCGGGTTAAACGGTCGCTCGCTTGGCTATCCACGCGGCAAGGTTCTGGGCGGATGTTCATCGATTAACGGCATGATCTATATGCGCGGTCAGGCCAATGATTATGATCAATGGCGCCAATCGGGGTGTGATGGCTGGGGCTGGGATGATGTTCTGCCGCATTTCAAAAAATCCGAAGATTATTATCAGGGCGCGGATGATTTGCATGGATCGGGCGGTGAATGGCGGGTTGAACAGGCACGCATCCGCTGGGAAATCCTTGACGCCTTTCAGGATGCCGCCGAACAGGCCGGCATTCCCAAGATTGCCGATTTCAATCGCGGCAATAACGAAGGATCAAGCTATTTCGCGGTTAACCAGAAGCGCGGCATTCGCTGGAACACGTCAAAGGCATTTTTGAAACCGGCCTTGTCACGCAAGAACCTTGAACTGCGCACCCATGCACAGGTTCGCCGCCTGATCATTGAAAATGGTCGTGTTACTGGCGTCGAATATGATCGCGATGGCCAAACCGAAACCATCCACGCCAATCGCGAAGTCATCCTTTCTGCCGGATCGGTCGGATCACCGCATATCCTTGAACTATCGGGGATTGGTCGCGGTGACATCCTGCAAAAACACGGTATTGACGTTACCCATGAAAGCCCGCAGGTCGGTGAAAACTTGCAAGATCACCTTCAACTGCGCTGCGCATTCAAGGTTACCGGCATTCGGACCTTGAACGAAAAAGCCACCAGTCTGTTGGGCAAGGCCGGGATCGCCTTGGAATATCTGTTCAATCAGTCTGGCCCGATGTCGATGGCCCCCAGCCAGCTCGGCATTTTCACCAAATCCGATGCGTCATATGAAACGCCGAACCTGCAATATCATGTTCAGCCCCTGTCGCTGGAAAAATTCGGCGATCCGGTGCATCCCTTCCCGGCCTTTACCGCAAGTGTCTGTAACCTGCGCCCGCAAAGCCGGGGCAGCATCCATTTGAAATCTGCCGATTTCCACGACCAACCGGCGATTGCCCCAAATTACCTAAGTGCCGATGCCGACAAAAAAGTCGCCGCAGATTCTATCCGCCAAACCCGTATGATTGCGGGTCAACCCGCCCTTGCTCCCTATCAGCCGACCGAATTCAAACCCGGCCCATCTTATGAGAGCGAAGACGATCTGGTCCGTGCCGCAGGCGACATCGGCACCACGATCTTTCACCCTGTCGGCACATGCCGCATGGGATCGGATCCAGCATCGGTTGTCGACCCGCAATTGCGTTTTCGCGGGCTTGATGGCCTTCGCATTGTCGATGCATCGATCATGCCGACGATTACATCAGGCAACACCAATTCCCCAACCATCATGATTGCGGAAAAGGCCGCTGCCATGATTACTGCCGCCGCACGCGGCTAGGATTTGGGCCTAAATTATCGACATACAAACGAAAAAGCCGGGCAGTCACCCTGCCCGGCTTTTTCGTCATTATTCCAAATCCCTGATTACCCTTTGATACCGGCAACAACCCGTTCACGCACCGCTGCCGCCGAACCGGTTTCCGCGATCTCACCATCACCAATGACAATTGCATCACGCAACAACGCGGTAACATCGTCAAGCTGGGCCTGATCGCGAATATGGGCGGTGCAAAGCGGTGATTCCGCTGAAACGGTCTGTCCGACCTTGATGAAATCGCTAAAGCCAACGGCAAAGTCGATTTTTTGATCGGCGCGCGTCCGCCCACCTTTAAGGGCGACAAGGGCCAAACCAACCTTGCGGGCATCCATCGAAACAACCCGACCCGTCTTGACCGAAGTAATCGGTTTGATCATCGGTGCGACTTCAAGATGCTTGGCGGTGTTTTCTATAAAATCAGTCGGACCGCCAAGGGCGGATACCATCTTGCCAAACACCTCGGCGGCCTTGCCTGATGTCAGGGCATCACTTGCCATTCTCAGGCCTTCGGCAACATCGCCCGCCACACCGGTCAATGAAAGCATTTCTGCGGCCAATGCCATCGTCACGTCATAGACGCGCTGTTCCTGATGTTTGCCGGTCAGAAAATCAACCGCTTCATGCATTTCAAGTGCGTTGCCAACCGTATCACCCAAAACCTGTTCCATATCGGTCAAAAGGGCTGTGGTTGGCACCCCGTTTCGGGTTGCGACCTCGGTGATGCTTTCGGCTAATTCACGCGCACGGTCATATTCATTCATGAATGCACCCGACCCGAATTTGACATCCATCACCAATGCATCAAGCCCCGCGGCCAGTTTTTTCGACAGGATCGATGCGGTGATCAACGGAATGCTTTCAACCGTCGCGGTGACATCGCGAATACCATAAAACCGCTTGTCCGCCGGGGCCAGATCGGCCGTTTGGCCAATAATCGCGCAACCAACTTCACGGGTGACCTTGGCAAATTCTTCCAATGTCGGCGCGGTACGATATCCGGGGATCGAATCAAATTTATCCAGCGTCCCGCCCGTATGGCCAAGGCCACGCCCCGAAATCATCGGCACGAACGCCCCGCAGGCGCCCACAATCGGGCCCAGCATCAAACTGACCTTATCCCCAACCCCACCGGTCGAATGCTTGTCGACCACCGGCCCGTCAAGACCAAGTGCCTTCCAATCCAGAACAGTGCCAGAATCACGCATATTGCGCGTCAATGCCGCCCGTTCATCCATGGTCATGCCGTTAAAGAATACCGACATGGCAAAGGCCGCAACCTGCCCCTCGGTTATGCTTTCATCGGCAATGCCTTTGACGAAAAAGGCAATCTCGGCATCACTCAGAACGTCGCCTTCACGTTTACGGCGAATAATTTCCTGCGGCAGCATCTGCTGTCTCCTGCACGCTTATCATTAAATTGGTTTTCTAATCCGGTCAGTCAGGCTTTACGCGTCGCTTGAAAAATAACGCAGCAAGATCTTGATCAGATTTGCCGATCCTTCTTGCGCCATTTCAAGTGTCTGTTCGTGGCTAAGCGGGGTCGAACTCATCCCGGCTGCCAGATTGGTAATGTTTGATATCGCAGCAACCCGAAATCCCAGACGCCGCGCCAGAATATTTTCCGGCACAGTCGACATGCCAACCGCATCCGCCCCCAGAACCTTAAGGGCGCGAATTTCCGCCGGGGTTTCAAAGCTTGGCCCGGTGCACCAGCAATAAGTTCCCTCAAACAGCGCAATCCCCAATTCGGCGGCGGTATTTTTCAAGCCCGATCCAATTGCCGGATCATAGGGGATATCCATGCCAACAAAGCGGTCATCCCCCTGATAACCGATCAACGGATTTGGCCCGAACAGGCTGATATGATCGATAATCAGCATCAAATTACCCGGTGTCGCCTCTGGCACAAGCGACCCTGCTGCATTGGTCAGGATCAAACGATCCGCCCCCAGTTCACGCAGGGTTTCAAGTGGCTCGTTCATCAGATCGGAACGGCCATGCTCGTAATAATGCGCCCGGCCCTGCATAACGGCGACCGAAACACTACCAATCCGGCCCAGCACCAGTTGCCCGCCATGGCCCGCCACGGTTGGTTTCGGAAACCCCGGCAAATCGGTATAGGTGATTTTGATCGCATCGCTGACGGCATCAACAACACCGCCCAGACCACTGCCCAAAACCAATGCGACCTCGGCTTTAAAACCAGGCGCCTTGGCGGCAATAATATCAAGGGCTGCTTTGACATTGCTCATTTCAAATTCTCCGGTCCAAAGGAATGGGGAATAAGTTCTTCGCGTGACAGGGTCAAAAGCGTTTTACCCGCGTCATTGATAATATAAATCGTTGCATCCGATTCGGTAAATTCGCGGATTTTCTGACGGCACCCACCGCACGGCGTGCAGGCAACATCGCCAAGGCCAACGACAACGATTTCATCAAATCTGGTTTCACCCGAAAGTACCATGGCCGAAATCGCCCCGGCTTCGGCACAGACACCTTCCGGATAGGCGGCATTTTCGACATTGCAACCGGCAATGATCTGGCCGTTTTCGGTCCGAAGTGCGGCACCGACATGGAATTTCGAATAAGGCGCATAGGCCTTGTCACGCGCAGCAAGTGCTGCATCAATTAAATCGCGCGGTGCCTGGGATGCCGTTTGCGATGTCATGTGTTTTTTCCTGTCTGGCCTGCCAATATTGGCGGCAGGTTCATTCTATATGTCGTGATCGACCGTGATCTTGCCAATGACAATTTCGGTACGCGCACCATCCGCGCCTCCCGCCATCACAGGCATGATCAGGTCCATGTGAAAATCGTCAAATGCGTATCAGCCGCGCATCGACATGGCCCAAAATCCTGAAAAATCGCTGATCAAATCGGGATCAGCGTTCCTTTACATAAGGACGGCCCAGCGATTTTGGCGGAATGGCCCGACCAATAAACCCGGCCAGCAAGATGACTGTCAGCACATAGGGCAATGCCTGTACCAATTGCACCGGCACCTCGCCGATACCGGGCAAAACAACGCCCTGCATACGGGTGGCGGCAGCATCAAGGAAGCCAAACAACAGGCACGCAAACAATGCCGGGAACGGGCGCCATTTGCCAAACACCATCGCGGCCAACGCGATATACCCCTTGCCCGCCGTCATATCCTGCAAAAACGATGCGCCCTGTGCCGTCGAAAGATACGCACCTGACATACCAACCAGCACACCACTACACATCACCGCGCGATAGCGCATGGCAATAACGCCGATGCCTGCGGTATCAACCGCCCCCGGGTTTTCACCAACAGCCCGCAAACGCAGGCCAAACCGCGTGCGATACATCACCCACCACGCGGCTGGAACCGCAAGGAACGCGATATAAACAAGAATATTATGCCCGCTTAGCAACTCGGAATACAGCGATCCCAGGATCGGCACATCGGCAACCGCATCCGCCCCCGGAAGCGTGATCGGCTGGAACCGTGATCCATGATCAAGCGACGGCGTTTTCCCGCCTTGTGCAAACAACGCAATCCCGACAAGGGCTGTCAGGCCCGACATCAGGATATTGATCGCCATGCCCGATACCACCTGATTGCCCTTATGGGTAATGCAGGCAAAACCATGCAACAATGACAGGCTAACCGTGGTCGCAATCGCGGCCAGCAATCCAATCCACGGATTACCGGCATAATACGCCACAGTTGCCGCCGAAAACGCCCCGCCCAGCATCATGCCTTCAAGCGCCAGATTGATCGTGCCCGACCGTTCGGAAAACATCCCGGCCAAGGCTGCCAAAATCAGCGGGGTCGATGTACGAAGCGTCGCATCCAGCAGCAGGATAACCAGTTCGAAATTATCCATTATGCTGCCTCCTGCCCATGACGGCGCAAATGCCACGCCATATAAATCTTGGTCACACGCGGGCGGAACATATGTTCCATCGCACCGGTAAACAGGATCACAAGCCCCTGAATGACCACAACCATGTCATTGGAAATCGTCGGAATTTCAAAGCTAAGCTCCGCACCGCCCTGATACAGCATGCCAAACAGCAACGCCGACAAAAAGATGCCAAACGGATGGTTGCGCCCCATAAGCGCCACTGCAATCCCGACAAAGCCATACCCGGCCGTGAAATCAATCAACAGACGGTGCTGAACCCCCATGACCTCATTCAAGGCCATGAACGACGACAGCGCCCCGGAAATCATCATCGCCATGATGATGTAACGCCCCGGTTCTATCCCGGCATAGGTCGCGGCAACCGCATTCGCCCCCACCGTTCGGATCGCATATCCCCAACGGGTATGCCAAATGAACAGCCAGACCAGAACACTGCAAATCAGCGCATAAACGAACGAAAGATTTAGCGGACTTCTGGCAATTTCAATGCCAAGGCTTGCCGCCATATCATGGATAAACGGCAATCGCAGATGTTCGGCAATCTGTTTGCTTTCCGGGTTCATTGACCCTTGCGGGCGCAAAACATTGACCAGCAGATAAACCATCAACGACGACGCAATGAAATTGAACATGATCGTCGTAATCACAACATGCGATCCACGACGGGCCTGCAAATAAGCCGGGATATAGGCCCAAGCCGCCCCGAACGCGGTTGCGGCCAAAATGGCAACAATCATCATGATCGGGAAGGGCAGGAAATCAAGGTAAAGGGCCGCCAAAATAACGCCAAGGCCACCGACATAGGCCTGCCCCTCGGCACCGATATTGAACAATCCGCAATGGAATGCGACGGCAAAGGCCAGCCCGGTAAAGATAAAGTTCGTGGTGTAATAAAGCGTATAGCCCCACGCCTCTTCATAACCAAATGCGCCATAAAGCAGGATTTCGACCACTTCACTTGGGCTTTCCCCAATCGCCAGAACGACAAGTCCCGACACGGCCAGCGCCAGCAACAGATTAATAACCGGCAACACACCGACATCAATCCAGCGGGGCAGTTGAACGGTATCGTTCATACGTGATGGCCCTCCGCTGATTTGGCTTCATTGGGGGCAACCCCGGCCATCATCAGCCCCAGAACCCGTTCATTTGCATCCGCAGCGGCAACTTCACCGATGATGGATCCGTTACACATCACCAGTATGCGGTCGGCAAGAGACATGATTTCGTCCAGTTCCACGGATACCAGCAAGACAGCCTTGCCCGCATCGCGCATGGCAACAATACGTTTGTGAATGAATTCGATGGCACCGATATCGACACCACGGGTCGGCTGACCAACCAAAAGCAATTCCGGGTCGCGCATCATTTCACGCGCCAGAACCAGTTTTTGCTGGTTCCCACCCGAAAAATTGGCCGCCTTAAGGTTTGGATCATTCGGTCGCACATCAAATTCCGACATCATATGTTCGGTCGCATCCGCAATCGCATGCCAGTTCAGGAAAATCCCCTTCTGATAGGCGGGGTCATCCTCATAACCAAGGATCGCGGCTTCCTTGGCAGAAAACCCCGTGACCATTGCCATGCGATGGCGATCTTCTGGCACATGCGCGACACCACGATGACGCAATTCGGCCGCATCAACACCATGCCCCGGTGTGACGTCCTGACCATTAAACAAAACCTGTCCTTCGGTCACCGGACGAATGCCGCCCAAGGCTTCCAAAAGTTCGCTTTGACCATTGCCCGAAACCCCGGCAATGCCGACGATTTCACCGGCACGGACGGTAAAGCTCGCATTTTTGACCTTGCGCACGCCCTGTAGGGTATCAACGCACAGATTATCGACCTCAAGAACAATTGCCGCCGGGGCGGCTTCGCCCTTTTCGATATGCAGCAAAACCTTGCGGCCCACCATCAATTCGGAAATTTCTTCGGGGCTGGTTTCGGCCGTCTTGCGATGCGCGACCATTTCGCCTTGGCGCATCACCGAAACATTATCGGTGGCGGCCATGATTTCACGCAATTTATGGGTGATAAGGACGACCGTCTTGCCCTGTTCTTTCAGGGTTTCAAGAATACGGAACAAATGGTCCGCCTCCTGCGGGGTTAAAACCCCGGTCGGTTCATCCAGGATCAGGATTTCAGCACCGCGATAAAGCGCCTTTAAAATTTCAACGCGCTGCTGTGCGCCAACCGACAATTCGCCGACAATGGCATCGGGATTAACGTCAAGCGCGTATTCGCGCTCCAAACGTTTAAGCTCCTCACGCGCACGGTCGACACCGGCGCGAAGCACAGCCCCGCCTTCGACACCAAGAATGACGTTTTCAAGAACCGTAAAGGTTTCAACCAGCATAAAGTGCTGATGCACCATGCCAATTCCAAGGGCAATGGCATCTTCCGATCCCTTGATGACACAAAGTTTGCCATCAACATGGATCGTGCCGCCATCGGCCTGATAAAATCCGTACAGAATGCTCATCAAGGTCGATTTCCCTGCACCGTTTTCGCCAACGATGCCGTGAATCGTGCCTTTTTCAACCCTAAGATCGATTGATTTATTGGCGTGTACCGCTCCGAACCGCTTGTCTATGCCACGCAGTTCAATAGCGGGTTGCACGGCACCGGTTTCCCCGGCGCCGTGCATTTGATGTATCGTATCCGACACTACAAATCCCCGGTTTTTCTTTGCTGCCTTACATTGGGCAGGCGCTGTCGCTCATATAGTCATGCACTGCAAGCGACCCCGAAGTAATTTCTTCGGTTGCCTTTGCAACAGCGGCTTTCATGTCATCGGTGATGAGTTTGTCGTTGTTCTCGTCGCGTGCCCAGTCAACACCGCCTTCGGCCAGACCAAGAACACTAACACCCGGTTTCCAGGTGTCATTAGCCGCATCTTCAAATGCTTCATAGACAGCAACGTCAACACGTTTAAGCATCGAAGTCAGAACCGATCCCGGATGCAGGGCATTCTGGTTAGAGTCAACACCAATGCCCAACTTGCCAGCATCAGCCGCTGCCTGAAGAACGCCAACGCCGGTACCGCCCGCCGCGTGATAAACAACATCCGCACCACGATCGAACTGCGATTTGGCAAGTTCGCCGCCTTTTACCGGATCGTTCCAGGCCGCCCCCGTGGTGCCGGTCATATTCTGAAAGATTTCCGCATTCGGATTGGCGTATTTAACGCCCTGTACGTAACCACAGGCAAATTTACGGATCAGCGGAATGTCCATGCCACCGATGAAACCAACCTTGCCGGTTTCAGACGCCATGGCGGCCAGAATACCAACCAGGAACGATCCTTCGTGTTCTTTAAAGACCACGGACTGAACGTTCGGCAGATCAACAACCATGTCGATAATGGTGAACTTGGTTTCCGGGAATTCCTTGGCAACTTTTTCAAGGGCGGATGCCTGCGAGAAACCAATCGCCACAATCGGGCTCATGCCGCGGCGGGCAAAATTGCGCATCGCCTGTTCGCGCTGCGAATCATTCTGGATTTCGAAATCGCGATACTCGGTCCCTTTGTCGGCCTTGTATTTCTCGGCACCGTTATATGCGCCCTGGTTAAACGAACGGTCAAAACGCCCGCCCATGTCATAAACGACGGCCGGCTTGATTTCGGCGGCGGTAGCTACCCCTGCATAGCAAGCAGCAGCCGCGACCATGGTGGTCAGAAGCTTTTTCATTCCGATGCCCTTCTATTGCTTGATTCTCTTTTATATCCCGCCAGCGCCCTTAACCGGCGGAACTCCCTCATCGAAAAAACTGTCCATGCAGCAGCATCACATGTCGTCCCTTCTATCGGGGCGCTATCCGTGCACCTCTGCTGCAGAATGTCTATGGTAACTACAAAATGTAGTGCTCTGTAAATAGCAGACCCTATGCGACGCACACATATCCTGTCCATTTGGTCAAAAATCATTCTACTCCGGCGTGCCAATTTGGGGTCTATCTGCGGGGTTTCCCTTAGTTTTTAGCCACAGGGGTGGTGCCAGGATTTCATCATCAACCAATACCATTTCCAAAAGAAATTCATGTTTCCGGTTCACGTATTTTCTGTAATCGCGCCAATGCCCGCCGAAAACCTGTGGATTCCGATTCTGCATTGCCCCGCATTCCGGCTTTTAAATCCGGCGCACAGCGTCGCGATAATTTAACCCACCGGTCATCAACACGGCGTACCCCGATCAGAATTTTGATGTTAGGATCACAGGTGTTCAGGCATTTGACTTTTCGTGCCACGCCGGGTCGTGGGACCCCGACGATGTGACCTTTTTGGGAGATCAAAATGAAACGGAAGATTGCCGGGCTGCTTTCGGCCTGTACCATGCTGACATTTAGTGCCGGTTCGGCACTTGCGGATTATGATCTGCGCATCCTGCATACCAATGACGTTCACGACCGCGTCGAATCGGTTACCAAATACAACAATACCTGTGAGCCCGAAGACGATGCCGCAGGCAAATGTTTTGGCGGCTATGCCCGCCTGGCAACCGCCATTCGCGACAATCGCGCCATGGGCGGCAATGTTTTGGTTCTTGATGGCGGCGATCAGTTTCAGGGGTCGCTTTATTATTCGACCTACAAGGGCGAACTGACCGCCGAACTGATGGCAATGGCCGGTTATGACGCCATGACCATCGGGAACCATGAATTTGATGATGGCCCCGAAGTCCTTGCCGCCTTTATCAAGGCCAGCAAAATTCCGGTCCTGTCGGCCAATGTCAAACCGCTTGGCGGGTCGGGTCTTGAAGGTTTCATCAAACCCGACAGCATCATTGAAGTCGGCGGCGAAAAAATCGGTCTGATCGGCATCACCACCGAAGAAACCCCCGACATTTCAAGCCCGGGCGATCATGTTGCGGTCACGGATTCCGAAATGGCGCTGCGCTATTCGGTGGCGCGCTTACGTCTTAAAGGCATCAACAAGATCATCGTCATGAGCCATTCCGGGTCATACAAAGATTTTGAACTGGCCAAAACCGTTTCCGGCATCGACGTCATCGTTGGCGGCCATGACAATCAGCTGTTTTCCAACACCAATGAAAAAGCCAACTATCCCTATCCAGTGGTCGAAACCGCCCCGGATGGCAAACCGGTTCTGGTGGTTCAGGCCTATGCCTATAGCCGCTATCTCGGCGCGCTAGAAGTCACCTTTGACGATGATGGTGTCGCGAAGGCATGGTCGGGGGAACCGATCACCCTTGATGCCAGCATCAAACCGGCCGAAGACGTCCTGGCAAAAATCGCCAAGGTCAGTGGTGCAGTTGACAAAGTTCGCACCCTTGAAGTCGGAAGCTTTACCGCCCCGGCCGATGGATCGCGCGAAACCTGCCGCGCGATGGAATGTTCGATGGGGTCGCTTATTGCCGATGCCATGCTGTGGAAAGCTGGCGAAGGCTACCAAATCGCCATCCAGAACGGCGGCGGCATCCGCGCCAGCATCGATGAAGGTACGGTCACCATGGGCGAAGTCCTGACGGTACTGCCCTTCCAAAATGCCTTGGCGACCTTCAAGCTTTCGGGTGCTGATGTCGTCGCATCGCTTGAACATGGTGTGTCGATGGTGGCCGAGGGCAAAGGCCAGTTCCCACAGGTTTCCGGCCTGAAATTTGATCTGGATCTGAATGCCCCGGTCGGATCGCGCGTTTCAAACGTAATGGTCAATGAAAATGGCAGTTTTGCGCCGATTGATGCCCGCAAAACCTATGGCGTGGTATCGAACGACTTCATGCGTAATGGCGGCGATGGATATGCCCTGTTCCGTGACAAGGCCACCGATGTCTATGATTTCGGTCCGAACCTTGAACAGGCGGTTGCCGATTATATCGGCATGAATTCACCGCTAAGCCCAATGACCCATGATCGCATCAAGATAAAATAACCCGTCATTCCAGACGGTATAAGCACAGGGCGGCACAGCGTTAATCACTGTGCCGCCTCAGACTGATGACAAAGTCTAATCCTCAAAAATTCAGCCAAGATTCACGAGACGTTCCAGATTCAAAACAGGAACAAACCAGAGTCAAATGGTGTTTTGGGTAACTGAAAACCCCCTGCCTTAAAAAAGCAGGGGGTTTATCAGCACTCTGGGGCGGCACAGCGTTAATCACTGTGCCGCCTTTTTTGTTTTGCTTGCCATCAATAAGCGCCGCGGCTTATGACTTGGCGCTAGGCGGTGTTTACATTCAGGATTCCCAT
>NZ_JFKB01000026.1 GCF_002115745.1 Thalassospira alkalitolerans | reverse complement strand
TCGCAGGTTCGAGTCCTGCTGCCGGAGCCAATTAAAAAGGGACCGAACAGATTGTTCGGTCCCTTTTTCTTTTGATATTGTTTCCCCTATCCCAAAACCGGATCGTTTGATGATGAAAAATGTCAAAATTGAATTACGACAGGTAAAGCTCGGATCACTCGGCGGCGCGACAGATGGCTGGATGATCGTTGGCACCGATGATGTTATTCACGGTCTGGTTCACCGCATTGACGGCGACCTGTTTACAATATCGTCCACCACCGATGAACGCATTCAGGCATTTGGCTGATGTCCGATGTTTGACAGCCTCGCCCATGTCCAGAACGATCTTGAGATCGCACTGGCGATGCAAAGCGCCGCCGAGGTTGAAGAATGGATCGAACAATCCGAACGACATGATAATGATCATGATCACGGCCAATTGCACTGATCTGGGCCAGCCTTGATGATACCGTCACAAGACGTATGACGGTTGTGCGAAACAGTCATACGTTCAGCGCTTTATTGATCCACAGCAAAACAATATACTTGCCCGCGAAATATGATCTCGCATCTGCGAAAAACAGATTCTGACGAATGGCCACAGATCACACGACGTCACCTGCGGGCCATATGATTGCAACCGGCGCACATTAAGGTGCGCCCCATGGAAAAAGCGGGAAATCGGTCATGAGCACGATCAATATGGACCATCTTTTCAAACCCAAATCGGTTGCAGTCATCGGCGCATCAAACCGGCCCCATTCGGTTGGTCAGGTCATCATGCGCAACCTGCTGGCGGGCGGGTTCAACGGTCCGATCATGCCCGTCAATCCCAAAAGCCAATCCATTGGCGGTGTTCTGGCCTATCGCGATGTCGAAAGCCTGCCGGTAGTTCCGGAGCTTGCGGTAATTTGCGTGCCCCCAAAAGCCGTCGTTCCAACCATGGAATGCCTTGCGGACAAGGGCTGCATGGCCGCCATTGTTCTGACGGCCGGTTTGGCTGCGGAAATGCATGATGAAACGCATACCATCAAACAGGCGATGCTCGATATTGCCGCGCGCAATAAAATGCGTATTCTTGGCCCGAATTGCCTTGGGCTTATGGTGCCGGGAATTGGCCTTAATGCAAGTTTCAGCCATCAAAGTATTGGCACCGGCAAGATCGCCTTTGTCTCGCAATCGGGCGCGCTTTGCACTGCCGTTCTGGATTGGGCCGCCGCACGCGGAATTGGATTTTCGCATTTCATCTCGCTGGGCGAATGCGACGACGTCGATTTTGGCGATGTGATTGATTATCTGGGGTCTGATCCCGATACGCGTTCAATCATGCTTTATATCGAATCCATTCAGGAACGCCGTGGCTTTATCTCGGCCGCGCGGGCTGCATCGCGCAACAAGCCGATCCTGTGCATCAAATCGGGCCGCTTTGCCGAGGGTGCAGCGGCCGCTGCATCACATACCGGCGCACTGGCAGGCGCAGATGACGTCTTTGACGCCGCCATCAAACGTGCGGGCGTTTTGCGTGTTTACACCGTATCGGAAATGTTCTCGGCCGCAGAAACACTGTCGCGCATGCATCCATTCCGCGGCGACAAGCTGGGCATTATCACCAATGGTGGCGGGATCGGCGTCTTGGCGGTTGATGCCCTGATCGAACGTCATGGTCGGCTTGCCCATCTTGAAGACAGCACGATTGATGCGTTGAATGCCGTACTGCCGTCGACATGGTCACATGCCAATCCGGTTGATATCATCGGTGATGCACCGGGTGAACGTTATGCCAAATCGATTGATGCGGTATTGAAAGACCCAAATATCGATAGCTTGCTGGTGATGCATGCGCCAACCGCGATTACCGATCCGGTCGAGGTCGCCCAAGGGGTGATTGACGCCATCAAGGACAGTCGCAAGAACATCCTGACCAACTGGGTTGGCGAAGCCACGGTGGCCAAGGCGCGCAAGCTGTTCTACGCCGCCGGAATACCAACCTATCGCACACCGGAAAACGCGGTTGCCGCCTTCCAGCATATGGTCAATTACCGCAAGCTGCAGGAAGTCCTGATGGAAACGCCGCCATCAGTGCCCCAAGATTTCACTCCGGAAACCGACAAGGCCCGGAAAATCATCCATTTGGCCATTCATGCCGGCCGCGATATGTTGACCGAGCCAGAGGCCAAAGCTGTTCTGGAATGCTATGGCATCAACACGGTCAAAACCGTTGCTGCCCATACGGTTGAGGATGCGGTTGAAACCGCCGATGCCATCGGTTATCCGGTTGCACTTAAAATCCTGTCGGACGATATCAGCCATAAATCAGATGTTGGCGGTGTCGTGCTTAACCTTGATAATGCGGATGAAGTTCGTGCAGCAGGCACCAAGATGCTGCGCACCATCGAACAAGCATTCCCCAAAGCCCGTCTTCGTGGCTTTACCGTTCAGGAAATGATCAAACGCGCCGGGGCGCGCGAATTGATCGTCGGCATGACCACAGACCCGATTTTTGGTCCGGTGATCCTGTTTGGTCATGGCGGGGTCGAGGTCGAAGTTGTCCGCGACCGGGCGATGGCATTACCACCGCTTAACATGAAGCTGGCGCGTGAACTGGTCGAAGGCACGCGCATTTATAATCTGTTGCGCGGCTATCGCGATGTACCACCGGTCAACCTTGAACAGCTTTACATGACGCTTGTGCGCCTATCGCAGCTTGTTGTGCATCTGGGCGAGGTTCTTGAGCTTGATATGAACCCGCTTTTGATCGACCAGACCGGTGTGATTGCACTTGATGCCCGTATCAAGGTCACGCCAAAAGTCGTTAGTGACGACAAACGGTTGGCGATCCATCCCTATCCACGGCACTTAAAACAGGAATTGATCCTGGAAGACGGCACCAAATACCTTTTGCGGCCGATCAAACCCGAAGACGAACCGGCGCATTATCAATTCATGTCCAAGCTGACACCCGAAGATATCCATTTCCGGTTCTTTGGTTCGGTCCGTGAATTGCCGCATTCGGAAATGGCCCGTCAGACTCAACTTGATTACGACCGGGATATGGCCTTCCTTGCGATTATCCCCGAAGGCCCGGAAGCCGGTGAAATCCACGGTATTGTTCAGGTCGTGATTGATCCCAATAACGACCATGCCGAATATGCCGTCATGGTGCGTTCTGACATCAAAGGCCGTGGTCTTGGCCGTATCCTGATGGAAAAGATGATCGAATACTGCCGTCAAAAAGGCACCAAAACCTTTATCGGTCAGGTTCTGCCAAATAACCGGCGCATGCTGACTCTTTGCGAAAAACTTGGGTTTAGCCGCAAATATCTGGCGGACGAGGAAGTCTTCGAAGTCACCCTGCCTCTTCATCGTGACGCCAGCTGATTTCAATCTCGTTTTCATCCTGTAAAAACAAAAACCCGGTCAATTTGGCCGGGTTTTTTGCGGTCTGAAAATCTGATTTGTGATCAAGCGGTTTCTGACGTTAATTTAGCTTGGATATCGGCCAGTGCCTTTTCCGGGTCGATCCCCTTTTCACGCAAGGTTTCAGCCGCTTCGCTTTCGATTTTGCGAAGTTCACCCAATGTCGTTTGAACGTCTTCAAGCTGCTGCTCCAGCTCGGAAATGCGACGGCGCCCGACCAGCATCAGATGTGCCAGTTGATCACTACGTGACCGCTCCGCGTCATACAGATTGATGTATTCCTTGATATCTTCCAGCGAAAAGCCAAGCCGCTTGCCGCGCAGCACCAACATCAAGCGCGCACGATCCCGATAGTTATAAACGCGCGTCGCCCCGGCCCGCTGTGGCGACAGCAGGCTTTTGGTTTCATAAAATCGGATGGCGCGCGGCGTAATATCGAACTCTTCGGCAAGTTCGGTAATGCTGTACAGCTTATCGTTCATGTTTTTTCTTATTAAATGAATACACTATCGTCTGATCCCACAGATACAGCATCGCAACATTAGGACTTACAAGTCAATATATTTACGTTTACGTCACCCAAATGCAACCTATTCACGGGATTACGGAAACGTCGCCACATGGCACGAAGTTGCGATTCCCGTCAATTGTCTCAACGACCAACCTGCCAAGACCCAACGCAGACATTAATGATCATCGCATGACCGCAGCGAACACCTTAAGAATCATACTTTTTATTTTTTTTTATGAAATATGTTATTTCAAAGACTTGACCAATAAAATCCACCCTCATAACGTAGCTTCATTGCACACAAACCAACATTGAAACAGGGACATCACCATGCAACCAAAACCACGCATGATCAAATCAGTATGCCTTTCTTTTGTGATCAGTGCTGCATTGGCAACAACGGCACAGGCCCATTTTCAAAAGATGATCCCATCAACCAATGTTGTGTCACAGGAAACCGGCCGCGATGTTGACATCGATCTGACCTTTACCCATCCAATGACCAACGGTCCGGCGATGGAAATGGCGATGCCGCTGCAATTCGGGGTACAGACCCACGGGAAGAAAACCGATCTGCGCGACAAGCTTGTCGCCAAAGAGGTCGATGGCAAGTCGGCCTTTGACGCCACAGTGACGCTTGATCGACCGGGGGGATATGCCTTTTATGTTGAACCGGTTCCCTATTTCGAACCGTCCGAAGGCAAATACATCATTCAATATACCAAAACGATCATCGATGCCTTTGGCGCCGGTGAAGAATGGGACCAGATGGTTGGCTTCCCGGTCGAGATCGACCCCCTGACCCGTCCCTATGCCATTTGGACCGGAAATGTCTTTCGCGCGATTGTCCGTCACAACGGCAAACCAGTGCCATTCGCCGAGGTAGAAGTCGAATATGCCAATGACGGTAGTGTTACCCTGCCCAATGACAGCTTTTCAACACAGGTGATCAAGGCAGATGCCAATGGGGTTTTTGCCTATGCCATGCCACGTGATGGCTGGTGGGTCTTCGCTGCCCTGATTGAAGACGGCACCATGGCAGCACCCGGTTCAACCGATCAGGTTCCTGTCGAACGCGGCGGGGTTATCTGGATTAAAACGGAACCGATGAACTAGGTTCTGCGTATCACATCAAAGCCCGCAAAAGTCGTCATACTTATTTTAAAAAAATATGAAACTTGCTTGACTTCGCGCCTGCGAAATCGCTACGCTTTCAGGCAGGTTTTATTGCCTGTCTGCCCCATCGGAACATCAATCAATACGTTATCTAATCCCGCCACAGAAACATCCTGTGTACCCGGGTTGCAGAACGGCTTACAGGGAAATGAACATGCACATCGTCGACGGCGCCCTATCGAGTGAAGTGATCGTCACCGGTGCGGTTCTGGGCGTGGTTGGCGTTGGTTATGGTCTTCGCAAGATCGATATCGATGCAATGCCCCGTGTGGCGATGATGAGTGCGGTCTTCTTTGTCGCGTCTCTTATCCATGTTCCTGTTGGCCCGACCAGCGCGCATCTGATTGTCAATGGTTTGGCCGGATTGATGCTGGGCTGGGCAATTTTCCCGGCGATCTTTGTCGGATTGTTGCTTCAGGCGATATTTTTCGGGTTTGGCGGCATTACGGTTCTTGGCGTCAATACGATCAATATTGCCCTGCCCGGCTTTGTGATGTGGCTTGTGATTTCACCGATCATCGCCCGCACTGATGGCAAAATGCTGCTGATGGCCGGTTTTGTTGCCGGTGCCGGTGCAATCGGACTTTCAAGCATGCTGGTCGGTTTGTCACTTGCGGCAAGCGGACAGGAATTCATCACCACCGCCAAACTCGTCGTCGCAAGCCACATTCCAGTGATGGTGGTTGAAGGCATCCTGACCGCCGCGGCCCTTCATCTTGTCAAAAAAGTCCGCCCGGTGATGCTTGAACCGGCCGGTGTGCTTAGAAGTGCAACCTGATTGATGCTGGTGCGCTTTCTTATTTCCTTGATCGCCGTTTTTAGTGCTTTGATGGGCCTGTCAATGAACGCGCAGGCCCATAGCTTGCATGTGTTTGCCATGGGTAATGGCGATATTATTGATGGCTATGCCTATTTCGGCGGCGGCGCGCGGCCCCGCAACGGTGAAATCCAGTTGTTAGATCGGGACGACAAGCTGCTGTTTACCGGCACGACCGATGACCAGGGCGAATTCAGGCTTCGGATCAGTCACCGTCAGGATTATGTCATCAAGGCCAATTCCGGTGATGGCCATATCGCCGAGTTTACAATCCATGGTGACGAGCTTTCCAGCCAGTTGCCCAAAGCCGCGCAAGACAGCGAAATCACCGTTTCAGAAATAACCGGCACAGCCAGCCCCCCAAAGGCTCCCGCGCCGATAATGGGGATGGGAAACAAGACAGAAACAGACGGCATGATCGCCCTGTCGCGTGATGAGTTGGCCGATCTGATCGATGCCGCCGTCGCCCGCCATGTCCGCCCGTTGCGCGAACAATTGGTTGCTTACGAAGATAAAGTTCGTTTCTCGGACCTATTGGGGGGTATTGGCATCATTATCGGCATCTTTGGCGTATTTGCCTGGGTCAAGGCCGGCCGGAACCAACGGAACACCAAACCATGATTGATGGCACGGCTGTTCTAATCCCGTCGCAGTCCATGACGACAATTCAGCGTATTGATCCCCGATTTCGATTGCTGGCGGCATTTTTCCTGATCATCACCGCCGTTACATTTTCAAGCTGGCAACCAATTGCGATCCTGATCGTCATCGCCGCAATCCTGACCGGATTTGCCAAACCTGACTGGCCCCGAACCGTGAAAATGGTTCTGGCGATGGATGGCTTTATCCTTGTAATGCTGGCGATGTTGCCATTCACCGTATCAGGCCAGCCCTTTCTGACCTTGTGGGGGTTGCAGGCAAGCTTTGAGGGGCTGTTTCAGGCCGTCCTGATCGGCTTAAAGGCCAATGCCACAATTCTGGTCCTGATTGCCCTTGTTGGCGGCATGGATGCCATCATGCTGGGCCGTGGATTGCAGGGGCTTTATATCCCGGCCAAGCTGATCACACTGTTCATGTTCACGATCCGATATATCGACGTTCTAAGGCGCGAATATCTTCGGCTGCGGCTTTCGATGCGCGCGCGGGGCTTTGCTGCGGGCAACAATCGCCATAGCTGGCGCAGTATTGGATATTTGCTGGGTATGTTGCTGGTGCGCAGCCACGAACGATCCGAACGCATTCTTTGGGCCATGAAATGCCGTGGCTATCATGGGCATATGCATTTCGGCGCCCTGCCCCGACGCCAATCACGCGATTATTGCTTTGCCGCAGCCGTCCTTATCCTTGCCGGGTTCCTGATCGGGTTGGAGGTCGCATGTCCGCCTCTTGGATAATCACCCTGACAGATGTTCATTTTACCTTTGCCACCGGTCGCAAGGTCCTGAACGGCGTTAATCTGTCATTGGGAGTCGGGGAAAAAATCGCCCTGCTGGGCGCCAATGGCGCGGGCAAAAGCAGCCTGTTGCATTGCGTCATGGGTTTGGCACCCATTCAGCAAGGAGACATTTCGATTTTTGGCCGGGCCTGTCAGACAGAAAACGATTTCCGCACCATTCGCGGTCGTGTCGGTTTGCTGTTTCAGGATTCAGATGATCAGCTATTTTGCCCGACCGTGCTTGAAGATGTGATGTTTGGTCCGCTTAATCTGGGCCATTCACGCGATGAAGCCCGCGAAATCGCATTACAGGTTTTATCCGACCTTGGCCTTGGCGGATTCGGAGATCGCATTACCTATCAGCTGTCTGGCGGGGAAAAGCGACTGGTGGCGCTGGCAACGGTTCTGGCGATGTCGCCCGAAGTCCTGTTGCTGGACGAGCCTACCAATGGCCTTGATGCCGATGTAGAGAAACGCCTGATCGCTATCTTGCAATCCCTGCCCCAATCGATGCTGATCATATCCCATGACCGGGATTTCCTTGATCAAATCGCCACCCGGTTTGTCCGGCTTGAAAACGGTGTCATCGTAAACGTCTGATGTGGTCCTTGCTGGCAAGGCGACACTCACATATGCTGCGGGCAACATCAAAAAAAAGCAATGGAGCGGCTGATGAAACCTGAATCCATTCTTGTCTTCTGGTTCAAGGAACTGGACCCGGAACAATGGTTTAAAAAAGACCTGTCACTTGATAGCCATATCAAGGAACGATTTGCCGATTTCCATACCGCAGCAGCGGCGGGTGAACTTTATGGCTGGCGCAAAACGGTTCATGGCCGTCTGGCTGAAATCATTGTTCTTGATCAGTTTTCACGCAATATCTATCGCGATGAACCGGGCGCGTTTGCCTGCGACCCAATGGCACTGGCTCTGGCACAGGAAGCCGTCACACATGGCCTTGACGGCAAACTTCCCAAACCAACAGAAAAACTATTTTTATATATACCCTATATGCATTCCGAATCAGAAATGATGCATGATATTGCGCTTGATCTGTTTGATCAGCCCGGCCTTGAAAGCAATCATGCGTTTGAAATCAAACACAAACAGATCATTGATCGTTTTGGCCGATATCCGCATCGCAACGACATCCTTGGCCGGGTATCAACGCCAGATGAAATCGCGTTCCTGAAAGAACCGAATTCATCGTTCTAAGCATCAAAGACCAAGCATAAAAAAGGGATGGCGCAAACCATCCCTTTGTCGTTTTTGCGTCTAAACTCAACCTATCAGCCGATTTCGCGATCCCGTTTTTCCCACCAGTCTTCGATAAGAGATTCGGCCTCGTCAATATAATCAGCCTTGCCCGCCAAAAAGGCGCCCATTGCCGCACTGCCCTTGATCCGTGCGATGGCAGCACGGTCTTCGACCTCGCCACGCCAAACCGCCAGAAAATGTTTCAGGGTAACGGGGCTGCTGTCTGCGTCGTCCTTTTCGGTACGTGGTAACAATTCCGGCCAACGAACGTCACTGAGTTCACCGTTATCAAGCATACGCAGATCGACATGCTTGAATGGGGTGCGTTCGGCCTCGCCGCCACCGCCCTTGATCACACCGATACGCGGCAATTCAAGCAATTTGCCGGTTTCCCGATGCACATCCAAAAAGGCCGGGTGAAACACACCAAGAAATGCAGCACGGGCCTGTAACGGATTAAGCAAACGCAACAGCGTATTAACCGGGCTGCGCAACCCCAAAAGCGGCCGCAAGCCAAGCAATTCCTGCAATTTTGGATGAATATGACGCAACGGCAAATAGGCAAATCCCTTGGACGCGATATCCGAACGTGCTTCGTCGGCTGACATGGCGATCGGCAGCTTAAGTGCCTTGATCGCAACCTCGGTCCCGACACCGTTTGACAAATGCGAATTGTAGCCATGCATCAGGACCGGAATACCATTGCGTGACAACAACATCGCCGACATCACAAACCACGGCAATCCGCGCGTCCGGCCCGCCGCATAGGACGGCCAATCCAGCATCGGATGGCATTTTTCGGGAACCAGGCTTTCATCATCAAGCTCAAGTCGGGCAGCCTTGCGGACAGCTTCGATCATGCCTGCCAGTTCATCGGGTGTTTCCGCCCGATAGCGCAGCATCAAAAGAAATGCGCCCAACTGAATCGGTTCCACCTCGTCGCGCAGGATCATCGAAAAGGCATCGAATGCTTCTTCGCGCGTCAGACTGCGTGATCGACCCGGGCCGCGGAAAAACGTCCGCAAATAGCCCGAAAACGGATGGGCTTCCGGCAGGTGGGTTTCTTCTTCAAGCTGTTCTAGATGATCGTCGGTCATCCGATCCGCACCACTTCTGTTATCAGTCATGTTCACGTGTGAAGACCCACTCGTTATCATTGGACAGGTCGTTTTGATAGCGATAACCGTCCAAATCAAACGATTTAAGGTCTTCGGGGGACTCAAGTCGGTTATCGATCATATAGCGCGCCATCATGCCACGTGCACGCTTGGCTGAAAAACTGATAACCTTGGCAACACCAACTTTGACTTCTTTGAACACCGGCGTGATGACCGGCACTTCCAACGCATCTTTCTTCACCGACTTGAAATATTCGTTCGATGCCAGATTGATCAGGCTGCGATCCTTGTGTCCCTTGGTGATGGCATTAATCTGTTGGGAAAGTTTATCCCCCCAAAACGCATAAAGATCCTTGCCCCGCGGGTTTTCTAGCCGCGTCCCCATTTCAAGGCGATAAGGCTGCATCAAATCACGCGGTTTCAAAAGACCATAAAGCCCCGAAAGCATCCGAAAATGGCCTTCGGCCCAATCGATGTCTTTTGCATCCATGGTGTCGGCATCAAGTCCGATATAGGTATCACCGCGAAACGCATAAATTGCCGGTTTGGCATTGGTCCGATCAAAAGGACGTGAAAAATGTTGGAACCGCTGATAGTTCAGATCAGCAAGGTTTTCGCTGATGCCCATCAGGTTCATCAGATCGCTGCGACTTTTTTTACGCGCGACTTCAATGAGTTCCTCGGTATCGTCAAGAAATTCTGGTTCGGAAACAACCATTTCCGGAGCATCCATTTCGAAATCGAGTTTCTTTGCCGGTGAAACAACAGCAAGCATCAATGCGCCTCTTCTCTTTCATCTCTGATCATTTTGTCGTAACAAGCCACAAGGCATGGAGAAAGTCTAGGGCCCAAGCCCATGTGTATGCGTATATCGACTTGCATATGAATTTGGTCCCTTTACCTTCTCCATAATTTTCTAATCTTGCAGAAAATCCGCAAGGCGCAAGCCCGCTGCGGAAGAAAGGACGAGTTATGAGTGAACAAGTTCGCGCATCCCACATTCTTCTGATGTATGCCGGTTCGTCACGTTCAAGTGCGACCCGTACCAAGGATGAAGCGCTTACCGAAATCAACGCGCTCAAGGACCAGATCGCAAACGGTGCCGACTTCGCAGAAGTCGCCAAAACCAATTCCGATTGCCCGTCCGGTCAGCAGGGTGGCGATCTCGGCTTCTTTGGCCGTGGCATGATGGTTCCGGAATTTGACGCGGCTGCTTTCACCATGGAAGTTGGCACGACGTCCGACGTGGTTGAAACCGATTTCGGTTATCACCTGTTGCAGCGTACCGCCTAATCGGCACGCTTTGAAATTTCAAAGGGCTCGCAATCCGTTGCGGGCCTTTTTTTGTGCCTGCGCTTTAGGTCACATAACGATCAGAAATCTTAGAAATCGACGACTGGCGCATCCAGTTCGTATTGGCCTTTATGGTCTTCAACCTCAAGCACCCAGACATCGCGATCATATGTCACCTGCTTGCGCCAATACTCATCGCACAGAAATTCAGTTTCGCGCCCGCCCCCCGGGCCACCTGCCACCTGCATCCAGCCCAAATCACCATCAAGTGTCGTCACCCGGGAATAAATATAACATCCCGCATCAAATCGATTGAGTTTAAGCAAGACCGCACCGGCATCTTCATTGCCTTTATGGGCCACCATCGCGGTCATTGCCATGGATTGGCAAATTGCGATTTGCCCGCGCACCCAGATACCAGCCTTCAGCCTTGGCTGCATTACTGGCCACTCCGATCGGCGGTAACATTTTCCGGCATTTGCAGGATCAGATTGGCATTCGGGCAAATGCTTTGCCAGATATCCCATTCCGATGGTTTGGCCGCTCCGAAATAATCGCCCTGCTTGCCCAGCATATCGAAAATAATCTGAAAATGCAGATGCGGGATCCAGTCACCATTGATCGGAAAATCACCGAAGTGACACAACAAACCATCCTTTTCGACCGGTTGCCCGACATAAAGCCCCTCAAGCGAGGCTTGGCTCAGATGGCCATACAACGTGTAAAAGGTCACATCTGGTGCCGGGTTATGTTCAAGGATGATGGTCGGGCCATAATCAAGATGCAGATTGTTATCGGCAAAGCTGTGCACCACACCATCAAGGGGCACATATACCGGCGTTCCAGCCGGTGCAAACAGATCAACCCCCAGATGCTGGCTTCGAGCCTCGCCATCCGTTTTAAACTGATCGGACTGATAGCATACCCGGTCTTCACGATAACGCCCGATGCCAACCGGGGCATTGGCATCTTTTAATTGCTGCCACATGACTTCGGTCTGACGCGCCGGATCACTGGTACCACCAATCACCACATCGCCATTGCGCGAAAAATCATAAACGACTTTCGGACAGGTTTTCAGATCACATTCCATCACCGGAGCAAAATCATCCTGATGATCAAGGATCCATTGCCGAAGACGGGTTGCGCTTTCCATTGGCTCCTGATGCGCCGCATGACGGTCAAGATAAGATTGGAAACGCGCCGATACATCATCAATGGCTTTGGTGGCGGTGGTCAGGGTCACAATGGTGGCTCCGCAAAGAAAAAGGCAGGACGTGTAAAAAACACCCTGCCTTTGCCTACATGATATTTTGCCACAAGGGCAAGTGCGATGAGTTACCAGTTGGTCACTTCGTATTCACAGGCAACATCATCGTCATCGGTATCGGTCAGTGCAACTGTCAGGCGGCGCATCTGCGGATTGAAGCGTTTGACGAAGTTCAAAAGCACCAGGGCTTCTTCGGAAAGCTCACCGGCATCTTCGTCGTCTTCATCAAGTTCACACAGCTCGACCAGTTCCAGGAACAGGGCCGCCAGCGCACGCTGAACGTCTTCGCCGCCCTTAAGACCACCGGTCAAGTCACCAAGCGGCCTCAGATCGACGTCAAGCTTGCGGAGTGTTTTGCTCATCTGATTGATGGCATCTTCGTCCAGAACCATCTCGGCCGCGACCATATGCGTGCCGACTTCATTGATATTCAGAAAGCCGATGAATTCAAACAGATCGTCTTTCTTGCGGCCTTCGGCCAAAAGCTGTTCGGTGTGGGCTTCGAATTCGTCGAAATCAATGTCTTCGCCAAGATCATTTTCGAGGTCGCTCATGTCACTCTCCAGTGGAAATTTGCGCCGCTGATACTCTGTATCGATCAAAAACACAACCCGCACCGGGCGAACAAAGGGCAGGCATGCATGGATCACAGACCAAATTCAATATAAGAAACATCAAAGCCGATTGCGAAGAAACACCTATCTTCAGTAGGATGCCGTTACGGTCTGTCAGATTTTGCGACCGATACGACTTTAACGGCGGATCATATTATGCCTGAATTTACGCTACTTGATATTGCAGCCATCAGTTGGGCTTTTATTTGGTGGATTGGTTATACCATTTTTGCCGATGCCACCTCGCAGCGCCGAAATTCAATATCGGCCCATATGGCGCGCAATCGCCATCGCTGGATGGAACAGATGCTTAAACGCAATCTGCGTATGGTCGATACAGCGATTGCCGGCAACCTGATTACAGGCATCAGTTTCTTTTCCTCGACCACCATTCTGGTGCTAATCGGTCTGGTTGCGCTTCTGGGCTATACCGAAAAAGCCATGCAGACCGTATCTGCCCTGCCCTTTGCCGTTATAACCACATCCGCGGTCTGGGAATGCAAGGTCGTGCTTCTGCTGCTGATCTTTATCTATGCGTTTTTCAAATTCACCTGGGCTTTCCGATTATCAAACTATTGTTCGATCCTGATCGGTGCAGCCCCCGATCCAAGCGATCCGGATGCCGCCCGTGCCGCCGCCCGCGCCGCCCGTATGAACATGATGTCGGCCCATAACTTCAACCGGGGCATTCGTGCCTATTTCTTCGCGCTGTCGGCTTTGGCATGGTTCTACCACCCCGCAGCCTTCATCATTGGTGCCGCATGGGTCACACTGGTGCTTTATAACCGCGAATTCCGCTCGCATGCTCTTGATATTCTAACCGGGCACCATTGATTGATCGCTGGTTATTATCGCCAACCAAAACCAAAGGGCTGCGATTTTCGCAGCCCTTTGGTTTCTGAATATTTTGAATGGTCAGGCCGCTTGTCGCCGACGTCGCAGGGCATAACCGGCAATCACCAACATCACCAACCCGACCGGCAATGCCGCCGAATACAAAAGCGCGCCCCAGCCTGATCCGGAATAGATAGAACCCGCGGACAAAGACGCCATGGCAACCGTCCCGAACACGACAAATTCGTTGATCGCCTGCACGCGCGCTTGCTCTGCCGGGCGATAGTTTTCTGTCAAAAACGTCGTTGCGCCAACAAACATAAAGTTCCAGCCAACCCCAAGCAGCACCAGCGACGGCCAGAAATTGGCCATCAAATCCTGCCCACCAAGCCCGAATGCCAAGCAAATCAGGTTCAGCACCGCCCCAATCTGAATGATGGTAAGCGCACCAAACCGGCGGATTAGATTGCCAGTAAAGAACCCCGGCGCATACATGCCAACCACATGCCATTGAATGATAAAGGCCGCATCCCCGAATTCGTAATTACAATCAAGGATCGCAAGTGGTGTCGCGGTCATCACAAAACTCATGACGGCATAACCAAGTGCGCCAGCCACCATGGCAACAATCACGGCGGGTTGCCCCAGCACGGTCTTAAGCGGCCTTGCAGGTTCGTCATGTTGACGTCCACGCGTATCAGGCAACCGCAATTGCCCGATCACAACAACCAACAAGACCTGCAAGCCGATCAGGGCGAGGAATGTGCCAAGGAACGGCACGGTTTCAAACCAGTTGCGCGCGAAACTTGCCAAATTCGGCCCAACAAAGGCCGCGGCAAGCCCGCCCAGCATGGTCAGCGAAATCGCACGTGACCGGAATTCGGGTGGTGCAACTTCGGCGGCGGCAAACCGATATTGCATGGCAATAGCATTGGCCGACCCGATACAGGAACAGGCTACACACAACATCCAGAAACTGCCGAAATAAACGGTGCCCATTCCAGATAAGGCGCCCAGCATGCCAATCCCCGACCCGACCCAGAATACCGCCCGTCGACCAAACCGGTTCATCATCAACGCTGATGGTGCTGTGGTCAGCATCATGGCGATCATGGTAAAGGCCACTGGTAAGGTCGAAAGCGATTTATCGGGCGCCAGCGAATAACCAATCACGGCCGCAACTGTGAATAACAGTGACATCGCACTGGCAGACAGCGCGACGCAAAGGCTTAGAAACAGGATATTTCTGCGAATTTCGGGGCTCGGCATCGGGGCTTCCCTTTGGGTATGTCTGGCGTGGTGGCGCCATTATTATTTAGGGTTTTTGACAAAACACAAAAACAAGGAATTTCTGTAAAATCCCAACCGAGTTGCATCTTGCCCTGTGGTCTTTTGATGTTATATTGGCTTTATCAATTAACGGGATAGCATCAATGCACGGCATGGCCGACAAAAAATTGATGGAATACGCAATCGCCGCACGCCTTTCAGGCGGAGTGGGTTTTTGTGTTGCTGTTCCGGGCGCTTTTTTCAAAGAGCGAACTTGACCTCATCCTGAAATTCCTTTTCTTGTGCATACAGCCCGCGTAAACATGCGGGTTTGAAAAATGCGCACATGACTTTATTTGCCCGCAGAAAACAGAGTTGAGCCAAACATGATTGCCCTCACCCTTCCGGACGGCGCCGTACGCGAATTTGACGGTCCTGTATCGGGTTTCGATGTTGCCAAAAGCATCAGTCCTTCGCTGGCGAAGAAATCCTTTGCCATCATCGTTAACGGCGAACTGCGCGACCTTATGCGCGAGATCGACACTGATGCCGCCATCGAGATTGTGACCAAAGGGCACAAGGAAGTTCTGCCGCTGATCCGGCATGACTGCTCCCATGTCATGGCCGAAGCTGTTCAGGAACTTTATCCCGATACGCAGGTCACCATCGGACCGTCTATTGACAACGGTTTCTATTACGACTTTGCCCGCGAAACCCCCTTTACGCCGGACGATCTGATCAAGATCGAAAAGCAGATGCACAAAATCGTCGAGCGTAACGAGAAAATCGAACGCGAAGTCTGGGATCGCAACGAAGCCATCCAGTTCTTCCTCGACAAGGGCGAAGACTATAAGGCCGAGATCATTCGCGATCTTCCGGAAACCGAGACGATCACCTGCTATCGTCAAGGTAACTTTATTGATCTGTGTCGTGGCCCGCATGCGCCATCAACCGGGAAAATCGGCAAGGCTTTCAAACTGATGAAAGTCGCCGGTGCCTATTGGCGCGGCAATTCCGATAACGAAATGCTGCAACGTATCTATGGCACCTGCTGGGAAACCCAGGAAGAGCTTGATGCCTATCTGCATATGCTTGAAGAAGCCGAAAAACGCGACCATCGCCGATTGGGCCGCGAAATGGACCTTTTCCACATGCAGGAAGAAGCCCAGGGATCGGTGTTCTGGCATGACAAGGGGCTAAAGCTTTATCGCAAGGTCGAAAATTACGTCCGCGAACGTCTTGATGCCGCGGGCTATCAGGAAGTCCGCACCCCACAGCTTGTTGACCGTATCCTTTGGGAAAAATCCGGGCATTGGGAAAAGTTCCGCGAGAACATGTTCACCACCACCCCGGATGAAGATGATCCCGAAAAGGTTCTGGCACTCAAGCCAATGAACTGCCCGTGCCACGTGCAGATTTTCCGCATGGGCAGCAAGTCATACCGTGACCTGCCGCTGCGTATGGCGGAATTTGGCTGTTGCCATCGCAATGAACCATCCGGCGGTCTGCACGGCATCATGCGCGTGCGCCAGTTCATTCAGGACGATGCGCATATCTTCTGTACCGAAGACCAGATTGTTTCGGAAACCAAGATTTTCTGTGATCTTCTGAAATCGGTTTACAAGGATTTCGGCTTTACCGATGTCTTGGTTAAATTCTCGGACCGCCCCGAAATTCGCGCCGGTTCAGATGAAATTTGGGACAAGGCGGAAACCGCCCTTCGCGAAGCTGCCGAAGAAGCCGGTCTTAAGCTTGAAATCAATCCGGGTGAAGGTGCATTCTACGGACCGAAGCTTGAATTCGTTCTGCGCGATGCAATTGGTCGTGACTGGCAGTGCGGCACGCTTCAGGCCGACTTTGTTCTGCCCGAACGCCTTGACGCGTCCTACATGGGCGAAGACGGTGAAAAACATCGTCCGGTCATGCTGCACCGTGCGATCCTTGGCTCGCTTGAACGCTTTATCGGCATTCTGATCGAAAACTATGCCGGTCGTTTGCCGCTGTGGCTGTCACCGGTTCATGCGGTGGTCTGCACCATCACCAACGAAGCAGATGACTATGCACATGAAGTCAAAAAGGCACTTGAAGCCAAAGGCTTGACCGTTGAACTTGATGTTCGCAATGAAAAGATCAATTACAAGGTCCGCGAACACAGCCACGCCAAAGTGCCGTTCATTCTGGCACTTGGCAAACGCGAAGCCGAAGAAAAAACCGCTTCGGTTCGTCGGATTGGTTTCAAGCATCAGAAAACCTATGGCATTGACGAAATCGGCGATGCCATGGTTGCCGAAATCCAAAATCGCGTGATCGAAGCCGAATTCTAATCCTTTGGATTTTGATCCAACATGACCGCATATAACAAAGGCCCGCAGCACATCATGTTGCGGGCCTTTTGCATTTTAGCAGCCTTACCGCCCTGTCGACCGTCATGGCCGCCTATTGCGGAGGCAGTTTGGGGCCTTTGCCCGAACGGCCAAGCGACAATGTGAATTTTCCATCATCTGACAGTTCTGATGCCATATCCGTCCTTTGATCCTGCGCCTGTTGATAGGCCGCGGCGGGATGCCGCGCATTGCCAAACACACCGCCAATAAACCGCCAGATTTTTGGCACCAGCCAAATCAACAACAGCATGAAAACGCCAAACAGCACAAAAAATGTCACCGGATGAAAAACAACCGCATACAACATCCCGAAAACAGCAAGGTCTTCGGTCACCGATGCAACGCTGTTTGATACGGGTTCTGGCGATGCATTAATCGCGGCCCGGCTGCCTGCCTTTGCGAAATGACTGCTGGCCGTTATGGTCCCGCCGACAAGAAGCGCGAGTAAGGCTTGTGTTTCAGGGCCAAGACCGCTGTCAAACCCACTAACAGCACCAGCCGCCAGCATGGCACCGGCCGGAATGCGAATGAAGGTATGGATCGCGTCCCAGACGCTATCGACAAAGGGAATTTTATCGGCAACAAATTCGATCAGATACAAAACCAAAGCCAGTGCAAGCACCCACCAGGCACTCAGAATTTGCAATTCTGACGGCAAATCAATCAACCCGAAATTTTCCATCAATCCGAGAACAAGCACCGTGCCATAAAGATTGACGCCGCTTGCCCATGCCCCGCCCATTGCCAAGGCAAGTGTTTCGATCAGTCCCAATTGTTTCAGCCTTTTATGATGTAATGCCTTCACCAACTCGTGACTGCATTTAACCTGAAGTTATGATAAATCCAAAGTTCGAACACTGGTTTCGCACGTCGTGCATGTGTGACATCCCTGAAAGGTAACGACGATGACCTCCAAAGGCAAAACCCAAAACCTTATTGCATCCGCATCTCTGGCCATTGCGCTTGCATTTGGCGCGGCAACCTCGCCTGCCCTTGCCATGGGCAATGCCGACAGTTGGGGCAGCGACAAACCCGACCTTTCCGCCGTTACCGAAATGATCGATGCCGGAAAATACGATCTGGCAATCGAGGGCCTTGAAGCCATGCTTGCCGATGATCCCAAAAACGCCGATCTTTTGAACTATCTGGCCTATAGCCAACGCAAGTCAGGCGATTATGACAGTGCCGCACAGAACTATGAACGTGCCCTGATGATCAACCCTGAACATATCGGCGCCCTTGAATATCAAGGTGAACTGTTCCTGCAGACTGGAAAACCCGATATGGCACGTGAAAACCTTGCGCGACTTGAAAAAATATGCGGCATAAATTGCAATGAATACAAAGAGCTAGCCGGAAAAATAACGCAATAGGTGTGCTTGGAACAAAAAAACGCGAAAACTATTCGTCAGGATAGCTTTGCAACGACCTTCTTAAGCGCCATGTAATGATTACCCTTGGATCATGAACTGGACGAAAGTCGATGTCTGACGCAGTTATGCGCAAAAGCTATGTCGTTGTTGTTATTCGCAACACCGGACAACCGATGGAACTCACGAAGGCTCCAGACTATCAAACGGCACTAACAGCAGCCAAGGATGCCATAACCAACAAAAACAACACCGAAGTGCACGTCGTCGAAAGCAAATACGACGAGGCCAACAAGCGTGAAAAAAAGCATATCGTCAAAATTCTGACCCGCGAAAACGCCGGTGGCACCAGTGGGAAGGCGCGTGGTCAAACACCCGCTGTCACCCGCGAAGTTGCCAATCAAGCCACCAAAAGCATCATGAACATCGTCATCGCGGTGACGGTTCTGGTTTTGCTGGCGGGGATCATGATTCCCCTGCTGAATCGCTAATTGTCCATTGATCAAATCTGCCCTGATTTTCCTGAAAATCCGTCTTCGGCCGTAAAACCGAAAACGAATTCAGTCACCTGTTGTCTCTGATTGCTTGACAGTCTTCCGCCCGATTGCAAAATTGGGGGTGTCCGAGAACGGACGCTTGGGGACTTAAAGGAAAATCAGGTGCAAATTGATCAATAAAAGCGCCAAATCCGCAACACTGTCACGCTGGAAATACGGCTGCTTGACCACAGTCCTGTTTATTCCTTTTCTAGCTGGGTGTTCAAAAGGTGACATGATGTCACTGTTCGTTGCTGATAACGGTGCATCGAACCGGATCACCATCAGCGACGCAGGCACCCTGCCTGAAATGCCTCAGTCCCAAACACCAGATATCGCCAGAACACCGGGCATTAACAGTGCTGCCTGTGGTTTGTTTTTTGGTGATACCCCTCTAAAAACGATACCCTCCAATCCGCAATCTGCGACCGATCCTGATGAACCGATTGCCCTTCAAGGTGACCCGGCATCGGATCTGCGCCAGGCCATCGCATTTGATTTGGCTGGCGAACCTGCCAGGGCACGTCGACTTTATCTTTGGCTGACAGCCGCCGATCCAAATGTGACAACCACAATTGATTGCGGTAATGGAATCATACTGACCGGCACGATCACCAGCTTGGCGCAAAAACGCCTTAAAGCACTTGATGCTGGCAACCCCGACCTTGCCCGGTCACGCGAAATCGATGCAGTGATTGCGGCGGCAACTGTGGCGCCCGGTCCGGAACTTCCCAATCCACCGACAATAAAACGCAATCGTGATTTTTATAACAACACCATTGCCGCCAACGTCCCGCCCGAAGATTCCATAACGCCAAGAACGACGATGAAAATGGATGTCAGTGCAAATACGGCGCGCCTGACATCTGTTGACAGGCCTGCCGCGCGAATTGCATCACCGACAGTGCCGACACAAGCACCGGCGGCGGCAGCTCCGACAATAGCACCAACACCGTCCAAGGCCGCCTCAGCCGCTTTAATTACCACATCAGCCCCCCCGGGCACGATCAAGGGCAGTGCGATAACACCAAGCGCCTCGAACAAGGCGCTGCTATCAACCACGCGCCCGGTTGAAAGCGGCACATTGGAACTTGCCGACGAAGTTCCGGTTGCAAGCCTCTCCATGATTGAAGTCCCGATGGTCGATGCCACAACTGACCGACCGATCACACCAAAGCCTGTTACCGTGCCTGAACCCACGACATCGGCGAAAGCCCAATCCCAGGTCGCCCCTCCAGGCAGCCCTTATTACACAGTCCAACTGGCAGCCTATCGCTCGCGCGAGATGGCCGAATCACGCTGGCAGCGCTTTCAAGCAATGGGGGATGGTATCCTTGGTGGTGCCACCCACAATGTCCAAAGCATCGCGATCGAGGGCAAGGGCCTGTTTTTCCGCCTGATGACCGGCCAATATACCCGTAAGACCGATGCACAATCGGCTTGCAACGGATTAAAGCGTGCCGGGATCGATTGCCTGATCCGCCAAGTTACCCCGTGATCAGCAATGACCGGTTTAATCCCTTCCTTGATCTGACTTCTAATCCGCTGCCCCATAGAACCGGTTTTACCGGTTTTACCGGTTTTACACACCGGACTTGCACGGGTCTGATTTTCTTTGGGTTGGCAACATCACACCAAACGGCCCAATCGCCAATGACATTATGACCGGGTTTCGCCTTTGTGTGGGGAACGGATATCCAACGGCTTGTTGATCCATTGCCCAAAGGCACGATGACGGGCCTCCGGCCGTGTTTTGCGGCCATGACGACGCAAAAACCCCGGCAGCCGGGATAAGATGGCTTCGATTTTGCTGTTATGATGATAATAACGCCAGCGTAGATATTGGATAAACCGTCTTGTCCGTTTTGATCCGGCCGCAAGCATCGGAATACCGATTGCAATAAAGACAATTCCGAAAAATGGCGGCGGCAAGGGCAGGAAAACACATCCGATAAACAGGCTGATCACACCGCCCACCATCAATACCGTCGATTTCAAATGTCGTATGCGTTGCAAATCAGCGATATCCTGGAAAATAGGCATGGGCATGGGCATGGGCATGGGCAACATGATTATCGCCGCCGATGCCCGCCGAACCAAAAGAATGTTCCAAGACAATTTCCCGTGAAGACGATTGCTAAAGTGGTGATCTGCGCTAAATTGCAGGTCAATTCATCAACGCAAGTCAGGTTATCGGCATGTTCTCTTCTGTTGCCCCCGAAAAAATTACTGTTCCATCTGCTGAAAACGCCCTGCCCGGTCGCGCCGAACAAGTTCAGGTCGCAGATCGCAATGTCGTCACCGGCAATCCTATGACCGGACCGTTCCCGGAAAACCTTGAAACCGCAGTATTCGGCATGGGCTGTTTTTGGGGTGCCGAACGCCTTTTCTGGAAGCAGAAAGGCATTTTCAGCACCGCAGCCGGATATGCTGGTGGCCACACCGAAAACCCGACCTATCGCGAAGTTTGCAGCGGCATGACCGGTCACGCCGAAGTTGTTCAGGTGGTGTTCGATCCAGCCGTAATTTCCTATCCGGCACTCCTGCAACTGTTTTGGGAAAATCACAACCCGACACAGGGCATGCGTCAGGGAAATGATGTGGGCACGCAATACCGTTCGGTGATCCATACCCAAAATGCAGCCCAAAAAGAGGCCGCCCTCGCATCCAGACAAAACTATCTTGATGCCTTGAAATCAGCAGGTCATACCGCAATCACCACCGAGATCGAAGACGCACCGACCTTTTTCTATGCCGAAGATTTCCATCAGCAATATCTGCATAAAAACCCCGATGGTTATTGTGGACTGGGTGGCACGGGTGTTTCCTGCCCCGGAATGTGACCGGGGACATACCCAGCAGATAAAAACTATGATCTGTGCCGTCAAAAAAGCAGCGTGATGAAAAGAAAGCTCAGCTTCGCCCGCGTAAAACGGACGAAGCCTGATTTAGGGTCGAAACTCCCCGAAGCGATCAGACCGGCTTACCGCCATATTCACGGCTAAGATCGGCGCAGACCCGGCGAACTTTCAATCCAAACTGTTCGATCCGGTCATTGGGAATACGTGCCGCAGGCCCCGAAAGCGACAGGGCCGCAATTGGCAAACCGGTTTCATCGCGCACCACACCAGCCACACAGCGCAATCCAATAGCGTGTTCTTCGTCATCAAGCGCATAGCCACGCTGGCGCGACCGCTCAAGATCACCTTTCAGGGTCTTTCCGCTGACCAAAGTACGTTCGGTGATCTTGGGCAGGCCATGCTGGGCAATGACAGCATCAACTTCTTCGTCCGGCAAAAACGCCAAAAGCGCCTTGCCCACCCCGGAACAATGCATAAGGGCGCGGCGCCCCGGTGTAACAAGAGCGCGCATCATCTTGCGGCATTCAACCTGCGACAGGAAAATAACCTCGCCACCGTCTGCAACCGCCAGATTGACGGTTTCACCGCTGTCTTCCATCAAGGCCCGCATATAGGGCCGGGCAATCTGGCTAAGATTGCGGTTTTTGGTAAAGGCGTTGCCAACGCTGAAGGCCTGTACGCCAACGGACCATAATGTCCGCTCGCTATCAAAGGTGACATAGCGTTCATGCTGCATCGTCGTCAGCAACCGGTGAACGGTTGATGGCGGTAAATGCACCTGATGGGCAGTTTCGGTCAAAGTCATGCCGTCTTCACTATCGGCAAGGGTATTCAGAATACTGAGCGCCCTTACCAATGACTGAACCTGCTGCATGCAGATCTTCCTCCCGGTCGCGGGCCTTATTTGGCCCTTATAAACTGATATAATAAGATATTATGGGATCGGCCTTACGCACGCACGGACTTTTCGCGCATCCAAACCAAAGTGGAATAGGCAATCAGATAAAGCGTCGCGACGGCAAAGGAAAGGATCGTGCCTGTATTGATCCCCCAAATCGGATAGGTGACCGTCACGGCCAGAATGTAAATCCACAACGCCCCCATGCCCCTTGGGAAGTTACGGATAACCGTGTGTAACGGCCCGACACCGTATGAAACATGCAAGATCAGCATCATCGGATAAAGCGTTACCGGGAACCCCGAAAACAGCCCGGCCCATTTCGGCCCGATCCATGCCGCAATGCCACTGATGCCCAAAACAATCAATGCCGCCAAAACAGCCCGAAACAACACTACACTGCGCGTCAGCCGCACACGGTTCAAAATACGGACATTCTCGATCCCGCGAAACAGCACCAAAGCCATCCCCATCGCAATCAAAAGCGCAATTGCACCTGATACACGATTAAAGGAAATCTGCTGACAAATCCATGAAACCGTCAGGAACGCCCCAAAGGCCGCAAGCGAACTAAGGGGCAATTGCCAGACCATTTTTTGATGCAATAGCTGGCGTGACACCAGATAATAGGCATACAAAAAGGCCAATGTCGCAATCAGGCCCGGCAAGGCATAAACTGCACTTTCCGAGGCAAAGGCAACACCCTGCTCGACCCCGATAAAATAAAGCAGGATCGCCGTGCCAAGCGGATATCCTGAAAGAACGCCGGCAACACGCGGCCCGGCCCGTTCAGCCAGCACCGATAAAATCAGCACAACACCAATCGATACTGCAAGCTTGGCAAACAGCAACGCCACGAAAACCTCCCTGAACTTTTTTCGACAATTCATTGATGACTTGTCGTTATATTATATTTTATCGCTAGTCCGTTTTAACCTGTTGCGCAAGTCTGAACCAATTTTCCGGGGCCGCGCTATGCGTGCCACGATGCACCCAAAATAAAACGGGCCCCCGAAGGCGCCCGCATTTTCAGTTCTAAAGTTATATTCCGAACGGCTATCGCCTCCGCCCGGATCGCATCACGACACCGCCGAAAGTTTTGGCTTTGGGGTTTCGGCACCACGGACAGAATTTCGCGGTTTTTGCATGATAACACCGCGCCAACCCAATCCCTTATAGGTTTCATAACCCGGCGTCAGAGCATAGGCAACCAGTGTCCCATCCCCCAAAAAATACGACCCGCGCGCAGGATCATCACCACCCAATTTAAACGTTTCGCTCAGAACACCCAGATCATCAGATGCGGCAATCATGCGATCTGTTGAATCAATCAGAATCACACGCGTCCGTGCGCGTTCCTCGTCGTTAAAGTTCAATGCCTTGACCACCATCGGAGCCTGACTTTCCCAATCAAAGAATACGCCCATAACGCCGATGACCTCGCCATTGGCCTTCCCCCCACGGCGCACGGCCGTGGCATAGGTCGCCGTCGCGGCATTGCCCAACAGATCGTTGCGTTCGATATCGGCAACGGCATAATCGCCACCATCGCGGCACCGCATGGCATCTCGGAACCATTGCATATGGCTGATATCCGCACCGGCAAGACGATATTTATCGGGCCGCCCGTTGGCGATGATCCGTCCGTTACAATCGGCAACCCACAAATCCAGATAGACCGTATAGGAATCCAGAATAACGCCCAGTCGCTGGGACGCCAGTTCCGCCGCATCCGGATTTTCTGAATTTTCGCACACATCCACCACGGCCGCATCGGTCGCCCACCAACGGACATCACAAGACCGTTCAAAAAGGTTGCGATCCATCAGTTCAACAACATAACGCGACAGATCGGCAAACCGATCGCCGCGTGCGGTTTGCGCCGTGCGCTCAAGATCAAGCGCCAGATTATCAAACATCTGTTCAAGTTCTTCGGTAATGACCGTGACACGTTGCGAGATATCCTTGACCTCGTTGGCCACCACGCCAAATCCCCGCCCGACTTCTCCAACACGGGCAGCTTCGATCAATGCATTCAGCGCCAGCGTCCGCGTTGCCCGGGTTACCCCTTTGATCTCGGTTATCTTTTCATTGGCAAGATGGGACATCTCTGTCGCCACCTGCAAAATCCGTTCGGGCATCTCTGCAAGCTCCACTTAATGAGTTTCGGTTCCACCCTGTTTCGATGCATTTTTTTTACGCATCATTTTTATAAGCGTAATTTATATGCAATTCATGCCCGATTGGTTAATGTACAAATGCTTACATAGCTGATTTTCAAAAACTTCATTATTAAACTAAAACAAATAAAAAAAGAGCGGAAAAATCCCCGCCCTCTCTTTCAACTATGGATCATTAAACGACTAAATTGCCATTCACTATCGCTGAACAAGTTCACCGATATTATTCGCCCCAGAACGCACCTGACGTATCGAAGAACTTTGCGTCGGCTTCTGGACGATCACTCCACGCCAACCCAACCCTTCATATGTTTCAAACCCGGGCGTCAGCGCGTATGCGACGATACTTTCATCGTCTAACAAATATGCCCCCTTTTTCGCACCATCAATCCGCAATGATAGAAATTCACCGGCTCGTGCCAAGTGGTCAGATGATGCAATAACCTTGCAATCGCGATCTACAATCATAATCGTAGTCCGCTCACGTTCCTCGGCAGGAAGACTTACAGAATTTACAACCGACTCAGCCTGACTTTCCCAATCAAAAAAGATGCCCATAGCACCGATCACTTCACCATCGACTTCCCCACCTGAACGGACGGCCGTGGCATAGGTCGCGACGGACTTTCCTCCAAGCTCCTTGTTTGTTTCTACATCAGCCACGGCATATTCCTCCCCATTACGGGTCGCCATTGCTTGCTTGAACCATGCCGCAGAACTAACATTCACCCCCTTGACCCCATAACGCTCGGGGCGACCATTGGCAATAACTCGGCCATGTCGATCCGCAATCCAGAGGTCCAGATAAACAGTATAAGAATCAAGAATTACCCCTAGGCGCTTTGAAGCCCAGCTCACAGCCTCCAGGTCATCAGCCTTGATACAACCATCGACAACGGCACTATCAGTTGCCCACCAACGCACATCGCAGCTTCGCTCATAAAGATTACGGTCAATCAATTCGATCACGTAAAGTGCCAAATCTGACAGGCGCGATCCCCGTACGGTCTGGGCGGTTACCCGTAAATCACGCGCTTCATCAGCAAACAATCCCTGAAGCTCGGTTGCAATTGACGTAACCCGTTGGGAAATAGTATTCACTTCGCTCGCAACAACAGCAAATCCGCGCCCTGCCTCGCCAGCACGTGAAGCTTCGATCAAGGCATTCATCGCCAAAATCTTAGCTGTTCTTGTGACATTCTGAATCTCACCAACTTTGGCGGTTGTGAGCTCAGACATCTTTGTGGCAGCGTTCAAAATTCTCTCAGGCATAAAAGCCTCTCCCTGTTTTTATTTATTTTCCTTTGAAATTCTGAGTGGGAAACGCCTGAAACTCATTAGCTTTTTTTTAACTACAGATGAGAAATTTCTAATTTTATTAAATAATTTCAAGCATATATCATTACATTCCATTTACATAAATGACCTTTGACTACGCGTCACAAATAATCTGCGTGAAATCACCTAATACAATCGGCACCCTGATCCGTCGCGCTTGCATAGGACGTGTATACATCCAAATATTATAATTCCCGGTTGCAGATAATCTGCCCCAGACAATCAACGCCCGAAAATCCGCATTAAATGCGATTCGAATTCGAATTTTTGAGATAAAATTTCATAAGCCTGCTCTAAAAGCCGAATACAGACATAAAGTTGCTTATGCGCGCTTTACAGCATCACCCGTCCATGGAACATCAAGCCTAAGTGCTGACAAAATGCAAACCAGCGTCTGTCAATAGCTTCACACCGGTGACAAATAGCAAACCATAACAAACACGATAGAAAAGCTTTTCACTTATCTTGTCATGCGCCCAAAGGCCAAGCCAGGTTCCCAAAAGCGCCACCGGTACAAGCACAAGTGCGGTTCCCAGGTTGGCGCCACCAAACTGCCCCAAGAACCAGTACGGGATAAGCTTTACATAATTGACAACGATAAAGAACATGACCGTCGTGCCGACAAAGACCGTCTTGTCCATCCGTTGCGGCAACAAAAACACCGATACTGGCGGCCCGCCGGCATGGGCGACAAAACTGGTAAACCCGGCAATGGTTCCCCAAAAAGATCCCTTACCCCAACGGGCCGGCACAACGGCATCCCCCCGTTTCTTGCCACGGAACCAATGATCAAGTGTAAAGCCAATCGCAATAACCGCGATAATCAGCTTTACGGCGTATTCATTGAGATAACTAAACGATAGCGTCCCGATCAAAATACCCAGCAAAGCCGCCGGGATCAGGATCATCATATTGCGACGATCCCAATTCTTGCGATAGGCCCAGACATTCGCAAGATCCATCAGACACAGGATCGGCAACATGATCGCCGCCGCGGCTTGCGGCGACAATGCCAGTGCCATCAAAGGCACCGCGATCACGCCAAGCCCGCCCCCGAACCCGCTTTTGGAAACACCGGCAATCAGCACAGCCGGAATACCGACAAGATAAAAGAACGGATCGGTAATGATTTCCATAAAGCGGTCCAACAGGGAAATAGGAAAAGGACAAAGATCAAAGATCAAAGGAAAAAGACAGGATAACCGGGTAGTTCCCGATCCCTATTTTTCGGTCAAACGCGGCATCAATTCAACAAAGTTGCACGGGCGATGACGAATATCGAGCTGGTAAAACAAAATATCATCCCAGGCATCTTTGCAAGCCCCATTGGACCCCGGCAAGGCAAACATATAGGTCCCGCGCGCAACCCCGGCCGTCGCACGCGACTGGACGGTAGATGTCCCGATTTTGGCAAAGGACAACCACCGGAACAATTCGCCAAATCCGGGGATTTCCTTGTCATATACTTTCTGATGCGCTTCGGTGGTGACATCACGGCCGGTCACACCGGTTCCACCAGTACTGATCACCACATCAATCTCCGGATCGTCACACCACTGGTTTAATTGCGCAACAATGGCATCAAAGTCATCCTTGACGATGGCACGCGCGGCAACCTTGTGCCCCTTGGCCTCGATCCGGGAAACAAGGATATCGCCCGAGGTATCATTCTCAAGCGTGCGGCTATCGCTTGCAGTCAGAACCGCAATATTTACCGAGACAAACGGACGGCTTTCATCGATCTTGGCCATGGGGAACTCCGGCTGGTAACGTTGACTTGCGACAGAGTAGCCAGCGCGCCGCCAAGCGCAAGTCGTTTCGGGATATCGCACTGCACAAGCCCGCCGACGCGAATCAGGATCAACCAAAACCACAAGCGTTTTGGTTGTTTTATTACCAAAACGGACTGGCGGTAAACACGCAAACCGGATCATGCAAGCACGGCCTGAAAAATACCTTAATCACGCAATTACAATCGGATAACCAACAAATTTCACTTGGTTTATCAATACAAAACCTAACCAATTTCACACTTGCACGGCCCCATCCCATGACTTTTCTTGCCGTGCAACATAAATCTCCGTAAAAAAGTGGTAGGGAGATACCGATTTAACATTTAAAAATGATCGGTAACGACAAGAAAATAAACAGGCAGGAAACATAAGGATCCAAAATGAGCGACTTGCTTTGGCAGCCCAGTCCGACCCGCGTTAAGAACGCAAATGTCACCCAATTCCGCAATTGGGTGAATGAAAAGCACGATTTGAAGCTCGGCAGCTTCCACGCGCTTTATGACTGGTCAGTCGCCCACAAAGAGGATTTCTGGCCTGCAATTATTGACTATGTCGGTCTTAAAGCCGAACGCTGGGGCGACAGGGTTCTTGTCGATGGCGACAAGATGCCAGGGGCACAATTCTTCCCTGATGCGCGGCTTAATTTCGCGGAAAACCTGCTGGTTCGCGATGACGACACTGACGCCCTTGTCTTCTGGGGCGAAGACAAGGTCAAAAGCCGCATTTCATGGTGCGACCTGAATATTGCCGTATCGAAATTCTCGCAGGCATTGCGCGCCGAGGGCATCGTCAAGGGCGACCGCATTTGCGGCTATATGCCCAATATGATCGAAACCGTTATTGCGATGCTGGCGACGACTGCAATCGGGGCAACATGGTCCTCGGCCTCGCCCGACTTTGGCGTTCAGGGCGTTGTTGACCGGTTCGGCCAGATCGAACCGAAAATCATGATCACGGTTGATGGCTATCATTATAACGGCAAAAGCCACGATATTCGCGAAAAGGTCCGCGACGTTATTGACCGGATCGACAGCATCCAAAAAGTCGTGATCGTCAATTATGCCTTTGATGGCACCAATACCACCGGCATCCGTGGTGGCGTTGCCTATGACGATTTCATCGCCCCGTTTGACGCGCGCAAGATTGCCTTTGAACAGGTCGAGTTCAACCATCCGCTCTATGTCATGTTTTCGTCGGGAACGACGGGAAAACCGAAATGCATCGTCCATGGTACCGGCGGCACCCTGCTTAAACAGGTGTCCGAACATGTCTTGCATTGCGATGTGATACCGGGTGACCGCGTGTTCTATTTCACCACCTGCGGCTGGATGATGTGGAACTGGCTGATGGGTGGTCTGGCGGCGGGGGCAACGCTTCTGCTTTATGATGGCTCGCCTTTCTATCCTAGCGGCAACATCCTGTTTGATTATGCCGATGCCGAAGGCATGACATTGTTTGGCACCTCGGCCAAATATATCGACGCCCTTGCCAAGGCCGATCTTAAACCGCGCGAAACGCACGACCTTTCAACTGTGCGGGCGATGACCTCGACCGGATCGCCATTGGCCCCGGAAAGCTTTGATTATGTCTATCGTGATATTCGCCACGATATCCATCTGGCATCGATTTCCGGCGGCACAGACATTCTGGGATGTTTCGTGCTGGCCTGTCCGGTCTTACCGGTTAAGCGTGGCATCATTCAAACACGTGCATTGGGTCTGGCAGTTGACGTTTTTGATGATGCCGGCAAACCGATCCGCAATGAAAAGGGTGAACTGGTCTGTACCGCCCCCTTCCCGTCAATGCCGGTCGGTTTCTGGAATGACCCGGATGGCTCGCGCTATAAGGATGCCTATTTCAATCGGTTCGAAAACATCTGGTGCCACGGCGATTATGTCGAACTTGACGATGACGGCGGCATGGTAATTTACGGTCGCTCGGATGCGACACTTAATCCGGGTGGTGTGCGCATTGGCACCGCCGAGATTTATCGCCAGGTCGAAAAGCTGCCTGAAATCCAAGAATCCATCGTTATCGGTCAGGAATGGGATAACGACGTTCGGGTCGTTTTGTTTATTGTGCTGCGCGAAAAATATCAGCTAGACGAGCTTCTGATGGACCGTATACGCAAACAGATCCGCAATAATTGCACGCCACGACACGTCCCGGCAAAGATCATTGCCGTTGCAGACATCCCGCGTACCAAGTCTGGAAAAATCACCGAACTTGCCGTTCGCGATGTTGTGCATGGGCGCCCGGTCAAGAATCAGGAAGCACTTGCAAACCCCACAGCGCTTGAGCTTTTTGCCAATTTGCCCGAACTGCGTGGTTAATCTGGCAATTCACTCTGCCTTTTA
>NZ_JFKB01000025.1 GCF_002115745.1 Thalassospira alkalitolerans | reverse complement strand
TGTTGTCAATGAATGTAAACAACACCTAGGATCTGGTCCTAATAAAACGGATCGGTATCCGCCGCAAATTCAATCGGAAACACCGCCATAAAGACTTGCAAGACGTCTTTTTTCCCCACACATGGCCGCAGAACCGGCATTAGCAAACGCACCCCCCGCGACCAGTCTTTGCGAAAAATATGGATCAAATGTATTTGCGGCTGTTCGGTTTCGCGGACCACACTTAATGCACTGTGAATGCTTGTATCAGACCGAAAATCGATTTCGCGCGCATATCCCCCGCGCCAGTCCTCGCCCATCATTTTGACGATATTTTCCCCGTCAATCACGATCTGAAAATCATTCTTGCTCGGCACATATTCATAGATACTGATATCATCAAGCCACGGCCCCAAATGCGTCGGCGAAAATTCTGTCCGACTTGGCAGGCCATCTTCCTGTCGGCTGCGATGCCAGAAATCCAAAAGATCGCATGCGGCCTGCGGGGCATTATCAGGCAATTTATCAAGCAACATTTCCATATCAGGATATATCACCAAATATGCCGATATGTCCCTCGCCAGACCCACAATCAGAAATAGACATAACTTTAACCATTCATTCTCCCCCAGATATCGATAAATTGGGAAACAATGACGTCAGAACAAGTAGCAAACTCAAAAGAAATTGTTTTCAAACGCGATACAGGAAATGCACAACCAAGACCTGTATGACCGGGTCACCCTTGCGGCACCGGGTCCGAACCGGCAACATCACCCGCAACCAGTTTTCCCATTGCACGCGCTGGACCCCGATCATGTGAAATTGCGGCGCAACAGTTGCAATCACATTGCACAAGGTGGCAAACACGGCTGTCCCGAAATCCATATCAATCTGGCGCGGGGTCGATCCCTGATAATTCTCGCCGCTCGCCGCAATCATATTGGGCGCGTCAATGCGAATGATAAAATCATGGCGGGCGGGCAGATATTCATAAACCCCGATATCATCACGCCAGGGCGCAAGCCGATCCGCGCCAAGATCACGCCGGTCGGGAATATCCCCGTCAGGGCACGCATCTTGCCAAATATCGAACAATCGGAAAATACGCCCGTCCGCATCCTCCGGCAGGTGATCCAGCCGGATTTCTTGCGCATAAGCCATCGCACAACGTGCCCCCCGACACTTTAATCTGATCATAAGAACGCATCACGCCGCAACATAATGCGCCGCAACATGCAAACATCCTTACCTTAAATCTTATCACGCCGCAGAATAAAAGCGTCAAATACCCTGCGGCAACGCCGGTGCGATCCCTTTGGGAATGCGGTCAAAGGCTTCGCGCTGCATAAAGAACATACCATTAATGGTTTGCTCTGGGCGCACACGCGTTAAATTTATCAATACGGTTTCATCCGCGCCACGATAACCATATCGCAAAAGGCCATCATCAATAGCCTTTTCCCCCAAAACCTCCACGCCGAAATGCGCAAACAAATTCTTGACCGGTTTTGGGGCGCCGATTTCCCAAATACCGCAAGATTTGGCATCCGGTGACATCATCACCACACTGATCGTTCCATCAGGTTTGTGCAGCAACGGGAAAATCTCGATTTTATTGCCAAACATCCGCAGCCGCTTATCGGTAACAACCTTGCCATCCGTGCGGGTGAATTGCCCCGCCGCTTCGCGCATGGCAATAGTGTTGCCCATATTTGGCGTACAAATATCCTGCAAAACCTTGACCGGCATATCATCGCCGCGAATTTCCGGTCGCATGGCATTTGTGATCATTGTTGTTTTATCATCGATAAAACCGCGTTCGATCTGATAGGCCTCGTCGGTCATGAACAAGATGACATCGATTTTGCCAATGACATTGATCCGCGTAACGATCTTCTTGACCGGATGCGTTGGCATTTCACGATAACCATATCGCATTTCGTCGATTTGACTGCCCACCACACCAAAATCCCTGTCTTCGAATACAAGGCCAAGTTGATCTGTGAAATAATCAGGAATCCCGATCCCGGCCGCGGCAGCAACACTGCACACCCGTCCTTCGCCGTTCGACAATGCCCCGATACGGCGCCCCTTATAAAGGATCCCGTATACGCGTGTTGTGACGGTTTCGAACCCGATCTGCTCTTCTTCGAGTACGGGCGGTTCATTCGCCAACGGCAAGGCAAGCCTGTCGATGGCCGCCGCATCCCCAAGATGATCAATGCATATATCACGGGCAATCTGCAACAATCTCGCCCGCTCGGGACCATATTCTGCCATATGTCCTGCATTATAGGATTGCGTCGTCTGACACCCGCCAAGCAGCAAAAACGCCATCGCGGCAAAACCAACCGCAAAAACTGTGGGAATTTTGTTTTGTATCATGTTCCGCAACCGTCCTCTGTCATTCACAGACAGAATGACGCAACAATCACTGGTTGTCTAACCTTCGTATTAACACGACAACACGGAACACCGTTTCCAAACATCCCCGAAGATTTCACCTAAACCGGCATCGCATCGCGATACCGTTGCAACAACCGGCTTTCAATCCGGTTGCGGCCATCAACATTGGAAATCCAGACAATCTGATACGGGGCCAGCGGCAAAATGCCGTTGTAATCCTCGATCACCTGCTGGGACAGCAAATCGGTCCAGCCAACCGTCATGATCAGATTGATCTTGGAAAGATCAAGATCCTGCGGCTTATCGGTCAGGTTAAAGACACAGAAAATGCTTTGATCGTTCAAATGGCCCTGCCGCCAGACGCCCAGCAAATTCGGCCCAAGATTAAGGGTATATTGCGTCGCATTGGGATGAAATGCTGGCTGGCCCATACGGATCGACATCAACGCGCGCAATTGATCAAAGGCCGATTTGGCAATGCCGTCTTCAGACAGGCGCGCTTCGGCATCCGGCAATTGCCAGATTTTGCGGTTCAAACGCCTTGGGATACCGGTTTCCTCATATCCCTTTTGATCATTTTCTGTTGCCAGAATGGATTGCACATAAATCGCCGGAACCCCTTCCAGCGACATGGCAATCGCCTGGCTCATGACAAACCGTTCCAGACCGTATGTCGTGTCGCCGTCAAAGTTTTCCGCCAACATGCTAAACAGCGTGACGTTAAGCTCATATGCCTTCTGCCCGCCGCCCTTAAGCGCGCGATAGCTGACCTGCCCGCCCATCTTGCGCGCATGTTCGGTCATGGCATCAATTTCGCTATCGGGGATCAGGTTTTCGGCCGGGCGCAACCCGATGCCATCATGGCTGGCGGTGAAATTGAAAAATGTGCACCCCGCCGGGGCGGGCGGCATCGACATGATGCATTTGCGCACGCAATCACTACGCCCGCTTAACAACGCATGAATAATCACCGGCGGCAGGCTGAAATTATAAATCAGATGCGCTTCGTCCTGATCGCCAAAATACGACAGGTTTTCAAGCAACGGCAGATTGGTTTCAGTAATAAACAAAACATCCGGATGCACCGCCGTTGTCGCCAGACGCAGCGCCTTGATGATTTTATGGGTCTGTTCCAGATTGATCGAACTGGTCCCGGCTTCTTTCCAGATAAAGCCAATCGCATCAAGCCGCACCACCCGAATGCCGTGTTTCAGGTAATCCAGAACGATTTTCAGGATTTCAAAAAACACATCCGGGTTGCCGTAATCCAGATCGACCTGATCATAGCTAAACGTACACCAGACATGCTTTTCCCCATTCGATGTCGTAACCTTGCTTAACAACGGATGGCTGCGCGGGCGCACCACGTCGGAAAGGTCATCATCGGGGCTGGCAGTTTTGATGTAATCCACACCGGGCGCATCACCGGCCAGAAACTGCTGGAACCAGACATGCGACGCCGAAATATGGTTCGCCACCAGATCGGCCATCACGGTTGCATCGCGTGATAAGGCTTTGACGTCATCCCAATTGCCAAGTTCCGGGCGCAACACACTGAAATCACTGACCGAAAAACCATCATCGGATGTAAACGGATGAAATGGCAGGATATGGATCCCTGTCAGCCAGTCCTTAAGCCAGGTGCGGTAAAAATCGCCAAGGCTTTCAAGCCCGTGATGCCCGTCGCGTGAAATGCTGTCGCCATAGGTAATCAGAAACGCATCACGCTGATCCCATTTTCGAAGATATTCCTCGCAGGGCTCCGCCCCCTCGCCCTCAAGCGGCAGGTTCAGCGCCTCAAAAACCCGGCGCACCAATTCTGCGTGATCATGTTCCGGATAGACATCCGCAAGCAGATTGCGCATGGCACTTGCGAACGCAATACGCCCCGAGGTTCCGATAACACGATCCATACTGGCTCCTATAGGCAGGCAATTTTGAAATACTGTCGCAATCAAATAATGAAATTGCCCATGATGCAAGCAACGATTTCAACGTGCTAATAAAGCAGGCAGATGCATTCCAGCCCTGCCCCGAACGTCAAACGCCCGGCACAAGTTTCACAACAAGGCCGGGCGCAGGATACACATCAAAAACAGACCACCATCGCCTTACGGCGCAATCGTCACCTCGACCAGCGCATGAGTCCGCTTGGTGTCGATATGCGCTATCGCCTGACGCAGAATGCCCGGCAAATCCGCCGCCCGTTCGGCCTTTGCCGTCCACGCTCGGCTGGCCTCGGCAACCTTGGTGAAATCGGGGCTGGGTTTAAGCCCGGTCAGCGGCATCTGGTTGGTTTTTGCCGCATAGCCATCGGGATACATCCCCGTCACAGACTGGCGCACCGCGCCCCATTCATTATTGTTCAGCACCAATATCAGGATCGGCAGCTCCAGCGCCTCGGCAATCTGATGGCACGCGGTTGGATTGGCAAACATGTATGATCCATCCCCCATCGTCGCGATCACCAGCTTGTCTTTGTCGGCCAATTGATAGCCCATCGACGCCGGGAAAGACCAGCCCAACCCGCCGGAATGCGGTTCCTGATACCAGCTTCCATGCTTTGATAGTGAAAGCGGTTCTAACGGGCAGCCAAGCTCGGAAAACACCGTCGCATCGCGCCCGGCAATCGCCTCGGAAAGACAGCGCGATACAAACGCCTTGGTCATCGGGTCAACTGCCCCGGCATCAGCGGCGGCCAAAGCCTTTGCCCGGTTAACTCCGTTGAGTTTCGCCACCGCATCGTGCCGCGTCGCACAAACATCGCGATGATCGGCGTGATGACGGTCCAATACATCGGCAAGTGCGATAATCACATCGCCAGTTTCCCCGGTCAGCGAAACATCAGCGGCAAAATTGCGCCCCGGCACCCGCGAATAAAGCGGGTTCTGCCCGATCTGGATCACCTTGCAATCATCGCGCAATTTGTGAATTTCCGGCGACCAGGGCGCCATGCAATCAATCACCAAAACCGCGTCGGCATCTTTTAACCAAGGTGCCGGGTCCATGCCCGCCATCATCGGATGATCGGTGCCAAGCGCAAGCTGGATCGCCCAATATTGCACCACCGGAATGCCCCATTGATCCACCAAGGACGACAGCCGATCAAACGCCTCGGCCGTGCCCGCGCCGCGCTGGGCAATGATCACCGGGTTTTTCGCATTGGCAAGAATACTGGCGGCTTCCGCAAGCGATGCGGGCGGCGGCGCCACGCGAACGGGCTGCATCCGAAGCGGCGCGTCAATCCCCGCACCGGGGCAAGGCTCGCACAAAACTTCCCGCGGCAACGACACATAAACCGGCCCCTTGGGGACGGATGATGCAATCGCATAGGCCCGATCGACAACATCTGGCACCTGTTCGGGGAATTTAAGTTCATATTCCCATTTCGAGGCCTCGCGCACCATCGCGGCCTGATCGCGCATTTCCTGGCCCCAGCCAATCGGCACGGTGCGCGCCCCCAGCCGCCCCTGTTCCATCACCGGCGTTCTGCCCGACATCAGGATCACCGGCACATGTTCGGTCGCGGCATTGATCGCGCCAATCGCGCAATTGGCCAGCCCGACATTGGTATGGGCCATTGCGGCTTGAGTTTTCCCGGTCGCAAGGTAATAGCCATGCGCCATGCCCATCGCGGCATTTTCATGCGGCATGATCAAGGCATCGGGAAGGTCAATATCCTTGGCATTGGCTTCGGCCAGCCCTTCGATGATCGGCGGAAAATCAGTCCCGGAATTGGCAAAGATATAATCGACCCCAATCGCTTTCATCCGGGCCAAAACGGCCCCGCCTGCGGTCAGGGTGATTTGTGCCTTGCTCTTTGCCATGTGATACCCTATCATATTTCTATATTTGAAATTTAATTTATAATATAGTTTATTCCGGGAAACGCGCCCGCGTCAAGACACCGCGCGGGCAAAATCACCGCGCCACATAACAACACGCCCACAGCCAAGGACCCCACCCGCCATGACAAGCCAGCTTAACGGATCGGTGCTTAAGGCCTTTCGCATTCTGGAACTCTTTGCCGAAGGCCGGTCTGAACTGACGGCGGGGGAAACGGCGACGGCATTGGACATCAACATGATCACCGCCCATCGTTTTTTGCATACGCTCGAACATGCCGGGGCGTTGCGTATGGTGGCGCGCGGGGTGTTTCGACTGGGCTATGTCTTTGCTGATTTGGGCGACCGGGTGCGCCATGACGGCAGCCTGCCAACCGTGATCCAACCGGTTTTGGATGATCTGGCGCGGCAAACCGGCGAAGCCTGCATGGCCACAGAGTTTGATCGCGACATGGCGGTTTGCATTGCCAAGGCCCTGCCCGACCGTGCGCTTTATGTAGATATCCGCATCGGATCGCGCCTTGATGCGTTTTGCACCGCCCACGGCAAACTCTGGCTGGCCTTCATGAGCGCGGCCGATCAGGACCATTATTTCGCCAATGCCGATCTGACCGGTATGACAGACCGCACCATCACCGATCTTGCGATGTTAAAAGACGAATTGGCCACCATCCGCCAACAGGGCTTCTCGACCAATAACGGCGAACGCGAAAGCGAAATTTTCGCCCTTGCTGTGCCGGTCCTGACCCAACATGGCAATATGATTTCGGCCCTATCGGTGTTTGGTGCAACGCCCAGCCTGATCACCGAAAAACGTGATGCGGTGCTGACCGCCCTTCGCCAAGCCGCCAATGCCGGGCAACAGGCACTTTACGGCAAGGCCTGAAATTCTCTGACCATCCCAACCGTCACAATCGTTCAAGACCGACCCGCGCAAAATATGGCACGCTGCCTGTCATGCTTTGCCGGACAATCGGGAACATCACAACGATGATAACGGAAAATCTGCTACTCCTCTGGCTGGCTGCCCTGCCCCTGATGGGAAGCCCCGGCCCCGCCACCATAAGCCTTGCGGCAACCGGCTCCGCCTTTGGCATAAGGCCAAGCCTTGGTTACCTGTGCGGCATCATCGCGGGCACCACAGGTGTTCTGATCCTGACCGCAACCGGGGTCGCCACCGCCCTTTTGGCCCATCCCGTTGCTGGCAATATCCTGACCCTGATCGCGGCGGCCTATATCCTTTATCTTGCCTGGAAAATCGCCACCGCACCGGTCAGCCCCGGCATATCATCCCGGCTAACCCCCGAAAGTACGAAAAGTGCAAAAAGCCCCGAAAGCACCGCCCCCGATTTCCGGGGTGGCCTGATGCTGGCCATCGCCAACCCAAAGGCCTTTGCCGCGATTGGCGCGGTCTATGCCAGCCACCACATCATCCTGCACTCTGCATGGCTGAACAACGCGCTAAAACTCGCGGCTCTTGCGCTGGTCATTGCTATGGTTAACACAATCTGGCTGATCTTTGGCGCAAGCTTTTCACGCCTGCTGTCAAGCCCGCGCGCCGGGCGGGTAATCAATATTATCTTTGCCGTGATGCTGATTGTATCAGTTGGCTTTGCCGTGCTTTAGCCGCAGGACCTAGCCGCCTGAACCTCTGGCAATCAGGCCACGCCGATTTCGCGCATATCACCAACCGGGGAAACAACCCGCATGGCACCGGGCGATTTTCCCATGGTGCGTTTGAACGCCCGGCTGAATGCCGCCTGCGACCCATAGCCCAGCCGCTCGGCGACAATTTCAATGCTCATGCGGTCGCGCCCGATCCATTGGCTGGCAAGGCGCATGCGAAGTTCGGTGACATAGCGAAGCGGCGTCACCCCGGTTGCGGCCAAAAACCGTTCGGCAAAGACCGACCGCGAACTGCCCATTTCCGATGCCATCGCCGCCACCGTCCAATTGCGCCCCGGATCACGATGCAGGGCGGCAATCACCCGCCCCATGCGCGGATCACGCAATGCCTCGACCCAGCCCGCCGCATCGCCACAGCCACATTCAACCCAGTCACGCACAAGGGATGCCGACACCACATCGGCAAGCCGGGTCAGAATACCGGCATATCCGGCCCGCTCGGCTTTGACCTCACGTGCCATGGCTTCCAGAATGGGCAGGATTTCCGGGTTGCGGTCAATCAGATCCCCCACCTGCATCACCTCGGGCATCATCGCCACCAGCGGATGCATACTGCCCAGGTCAAATTCCATGCAGCCGCTGAAAATCAGGGTGTCATTGCTGCGGCATATCTCGGTCTTGCAGACATGAATATCATCAACCCGCTTGCAGATCATTCTGGCATCAAAATCCGTCACATCCCGGCATGGAATACCCGGATCAGACAACAGGGAATGCAGCCCGCCGCGCGGCAAAAGCACAGCATCGCCACCGCAAAGCGTATGAACCGCCCCGCCGTCCGTGCGCAAATAAACCGTGCCACGCGCGATAAAATGAAATTGTGCCCGCCCCGGATCAACCCCAAACCGCACGCCAAACGGCGGCGATATCTGGATCCGGTTGTAATGCACCCCGTCAATCCGCATCCCCAAAAGAAGCTCGCTGATCAGGTCACTTGAAAGCATCTGCATGTCATTTTTCCCGAAGTGTTAGACCCCTTCTAACCAGTTTCGGACGAATGATCAATAATCTCAGAGAAACTGACATAGCACGTCCGGGTCAGACCCTGTATCTTCGCTGCAACGCACAAACACCTTTTACGAAGGACTTCCGATGACAGATACAGCAAATAGGTCCCCGGCCGCAGCCGCGCAAGACGCGCCGGCCTGGTGGGCCGTCATTTCCATGACGCTGGGTGTTTTCGGGCTGGTCACAGCCGAATTCCTCCCCGTCAGCCTGCTTACCCCGATGGCCGCCGATTTACACGTGACCGAGGGTCTGGCCGGTCAGGCCATGTCAACCACCGCCGTTCTCGCCCTGATCACCAGCCTCCTGACCGCGACCGTCACCCGAAAACTCGATCGTCGTTATGTTCTGCTCAGCTTTTCGGTTTTGCTGATTATCTCGAACATCATCGTCTCGATGGCACCAAACTTTGAATTGCTGCTGGCGGGCCGCATCCTGCTGGGCATCGGGCTGGGCGGTTTCTGGACCATGGCGGCTGCCACCGTCATGCGGCTGGTCCCGCAAAATCGCATTCCGCGCGCGCTGTCGATCCTGTTTAGCGGCGTTTCCGCCGCCACCATCTTTGCCGCCCCGCTCGGAAGCTACCTTGGTGATGTCATTGGCTGGCGCAGTGTGTTTCTGCTAGCGTCGCTTTTGGGCGTTCTGGCCTTGGTCACACAGTTTTTGACCCTGCCCAAAATGGCACCACGCGGCCGGGCCAGCCTGCGCACTTTGGTTGAAATCATGGGCCGCCCGCGCATGAAATTTGGCCTGTTTGCGCTGGTGCTGATCATTACCGGCCATTTCGCCCTGTTCACCTATGTCCGGCCGTTTCTTGAAAACGTCACCGGCGTTGCAACAGCCGGTGTTGCGGGCATTCTTCTCGGCTTTGGTGTTGCCAACTTTATCGGCACCTATATCGGCGGCGCGCTTGTCGCACGCTCGCTTCGCATGACCCTTATCATGATGCCGATGATCATGGGCCTTGCCGGGATCGGCATGGTCAGCATTCAGGGCGCAATTGCCCCGACCGCCGTGCTTGTCGCCATCTGGGGCATGGCATTCGGCGGTGTTCCGGTCGCCTGGTCCACCTGGATCACCCGCACCGTCCCTGACGAAGCCGAAAGCGGCGGCGGCCTTCTGGTCGCAGGCTTCCAGCTCGCCATTGCGACGGGTTCGGGCGTCGGTGGACTTGTCTTTGATGCCAGCGGCGTACTTGGCGTCTTCACCATCGCCGGTCTGCTTCTGGTCGGCGCTTCAATCATCGTCACTCTGGGCCTGCGAACTGCCCCTGTTCCGGCGGAACAGGGATAAGCATCGCCCCTTCCCCCAACGATGCACCTCAACGGCCCAGCCCACCCCGGCAGTCACCAGATTGCCGGGGTGCTTCTTTATCCGCCCAACCACACCCCGCCACCATAAACCATGCATCAAGCATCAAGCATCCTGCCCCAACCACACCCCCACGCCATCATTCCCGCGAAGGCGGGAATCCATGTGTCACAATGGGTTATGAATGATCCGCACCGGGCGATACCTTCCGGGGCACGGCTTCGCACCGCCGACATGATGGTTATTGGTACAATTTTCCGACCATCGAAAAAGCAAAAAAAAGACGCCCTCTTTTTCAGAGGAAGTCCTTATTTGGAAAGGCATCCAAGGATCGCATTTCGTTCCGTTTGGAACGCGCTCTCACTCAATAAATTTTTCAATCACCGCATCGGCACCGATCAACGGAATGATGCGGACGAGAACTTGTTCCATCACGCCCGACATGGCCTTGGCAATGAAAGCAGCCTTCCGATCTTTCCACGACAGAGTTTGAATAAGGCTGGCCGCCACCACAGAAGGCTTATCAAGATTATCAACCGGAACCTCCGTTACGCCCCCGCGAATGCTTGTGCTGATCGGACAGAAAATCATCAGGCCGGTTTGCATATTGTACGGGCGCGACGATAGCACCAGCGCCGGTCGATATTTGCCAATCTCTTTGCCTTTGGTCGGCTCAAAATCCAGCCAGATAATGTCATTGCGCTCCGGCACATACGGCCCCGCCATCACGCGCCCGTTTCCACCGCAGAAGGCTGCGCAAGCTCATCTTCATGCGCACCATGGGCATCAAGCCCAACCAAAAGGTCTGCTTCTGAAAAAGGAAGATTGACCTTTCGGGTCGTTGTGCGGGCCGCCTCGATAATGATTTTTCCCGCCTTGACGTCAATGCTGATCGGACTGGCAACATCCAGCCGCGCCTGCGCCAAAATCTTGCTGGAAAGCCGCACAGCGGCACTGTTGCCCCAACGCTTGATTTCACTTTGCATAACATTCTCCCGGATATGGCGTAGCTACATATGTAGCTACTGTAAATCCACCCGGTAAAAGTGTCAACTTTTGTATCTACACAACAGACGAACTTACACAGCATCTTTTGGGGAAAATAAATCTGTCCCCTTTTTTTTGTCCTGTCCCCTTTTGTTTAAACGCGGGAATCCATGTGTCACAATAGAGGGTTAGGGATTCCGGATCATGGCTTCGCACCGCCCGGTATGACGACTATTGGAAAAGGGGACTGCATTTTCCCCCTTAAAAACAAAGGCAGGACAGGCCGGAGCCTGCCCTGCAATTTTGTGCTCTAAAGCTTGTTAACAGCCAGACCACAACTCGTCTTCTGCTAAAAGACAAATTATCTTCGAACAAAACCATCGCTACGTCAACGCGATACATCCCCCTCTCTTGGATAGGAAACCTAAGCCGAAAGAAGAGCAGACGCCCCCCTTCCCCTGCCCTAACATCAATTACTTTGCACATAAAAAAATGCGCATATTTCCAGGGGCATTCACATGACGAAACGTCGCTTTTCTTTTGATCTTGGCACCAATTCAATTGGCTGGAGCATCCTGTCACTTGATTCATCGGGCAAACCAATTGATCTGATTGATTGCGGCGCACGAATTTTTCCCGATGGGCGCAACCCAAAGGATAAACAATCCCTTGCCGTTGCCCGGCGCGAAGCCCGATCCGCCCGCCGTCGTCGCGACCGTTATCTGAAACGCCGCGATGAATTGATGGGCCGCCTCGTGACCTTTGGCCTGATGCCCTCGGATCGCGACGGACAAAAGCAACTTGAACACCTTGATCCCTATGCCCTGCGTGCAACCGGTCTGGATGATGCGTTGCATCCGCATCATCTTGGCCGGGCATTATTCCACCTTAACCAGCGGCGCGGATTTAAATCCAATCGTAAAACCGACCGGGGCAATGACGATTCCGGCATCACCAAAATCGGCATGAAAAATCTGCAAGATGCCTTAAAGGCCGAAGGATGCCGTACCCTTGGTGAATTGCAACACCGCCACCATCAGGCAAACCAAACCCCCGCTGCCGATACCGCCCCCCAATCGGTCCGCGCCAAAGTGCGCGGCGAAGGGGCCAAGGCCTATTACGATTTTTATCCCTCGCGCGATGCGATCGCCGATGAATTCGATCAACTGTGGGATGCCCAAGCCGCGTTTCACCCGGATATTTTAACCGCCGATGCACGTGAAAAAATCCACGATACGATTTTCTTTCAACGCAAACTCAAAACACCCGATGTCGGTAAATGCACGTTCAACAATGCCGAACGCCGCCTGCCAACCGCAATGCCCATCGTGCAGCATTTTCGTATTTTACAATTTGTTGGTGATTTGCGCCTGATTGATGCCGGTCTTGTTCGGCACCCGCTGGATCGTGACCAACGCACATTGCTCTATCGCGCCCTTTTGGCAAAACCGAAACTGACCTTTAAGGCAATCCGCAAGACCATCGGCATCGGATCGGAATTTACCTTTTCCCATGAAACCGAAAAACAAACCGATGTCAAAGGCGACTTGACCGCTGCCATCCTTGGCACCCCCAAATATTTCGGTCCCAAATGGCGCGATATGTCCATGGCCGATCAAACCGAAATTGTCGATAAACTGATCCACGAAGAAAACGAAGAAATCCTGATCGAAACCCTGCACAATCGTTTCGGATTTGATCGCACCAAATGCGAAGCCATCGCCGATGCCAAAATCCCCGATGGCTATTCACGACTGGGTAAAACAGCCCTTGAAACCCTTGTCGAAATTATGCGCGATGATCATCTTCCCTATGATCTGGCCTGCAAAAAGGCCGGATATGACCACGCCTTGCTGCCCGATGGCGAAATTCTGGATGAACTGCCCTATTACGGTATCGCCCTTGAACGCCACGTTGCCTTTGGCGATGGTGAAAGTGACAATCCCGAAAAACGCTACGGCAAAATCGCCAACCCAACGGTCCATATCGCGCTTAATCAATTGCGCCATGTGATCAATGCCCTGATTGCCCGATACGGGCATCCCGATCAGGTCGTATTGGAAATCGCCCGCGACCTGAAACAAAGCAAGGCCAAACGCGACGAAATCAACAAACAGCAAAAGAAAAATCAGGATAAAAACGATCAACGCCGCACCAAATTGCAGGAACTCGGCATTGCCATAAACGGCGAAAACATGCTGCGCCTGCGCCTTTGGGACGAACTTGACGAACATAATATTGCCGCGCGCTCCTGCCCGTTTTCCGGCGAAAACATTTCAATATCACGGCTGTTTTCCCCCGAAATCGAAATTGAACATATCCTGCCTTTTTCACGCTCGCTTGATAACAGCCCGGCCAATAAAACCTTATGTCTTCGCGGGGCTAACCGGGCAAAAGGCAACAGAACCCCATGGGAAGCCTTCGGGCGCGATGGCGAAACCGGTTATGACTGGGCCGAAATCGCCACCCGCGGGGCACGTCTGCCCCATAACAAATCATGGCGTTTTGCCCCCGATGCGATGGAACGCCTTGAACGTGATGGCGATTTTCTGGATCGGCAATTAACCGACACCCAATATCTAAGCCGTATCGCGCGGGAATATGTATCGAAAATCTGTGATCCGAACGCGGTTTGGGTGACACCGGGCCGTCTGACCGCATGGCTGCGCCGTCATTGGGGCCTTGAAAGCATTCTGTCGACCGGCAATGCCACCAAAAACCGCGACGATCACCGTCACCACGCCATTGATGCCATCGTCATCGGCGTTACCGACCGGGGCATTTTAAACCGCATTTCCCGCGCTGCCGCCATCGCCGAGGCCGAAGACCTCGACCGTATCATCGCTGATATGCCCGAACCTTTTGCCGATTTTCGCGAAAAAGTGCGCCACAAAGTCGATGAAATCATCGTATCGCACAAACCTGATGCCGGTTTTGTTCCCGGTCATCGACACGGGGCCGCAACCCCCGGTGCCCTTCATAATGATACCGCCTATGGCATTGTGGAAACCAATGCCAAGGGCATTTCAACTGTTGTCACCCGCAAGGATGTCATGTCCTTTGGCTCAAAAAAGGATATTGAAACCATCCGCGATCTGACCATCCGCCAAAGTCTTGTGGATGCCGTTGCCGATACCGGTGCAGGGGCGCCATTCAAGGATGCCCTGCGCAACTGGTCGGTCCAAACCGGCACAAAGCGCGTGCGCGTTGAAACCAAACTATCGGTCATCCCGATCCATGACCGCGCGGGCAAGGTCTATAAAGGATACAAAGGCGACGGCAATCTGTGTGCTGAAATCTATCAGCGCCCGGATGGCAAATGGGGCGACGAAATAATATCGCGCTTTGATGCCGTGCAACCCGGATTCACCCCGCAATGGCAACGCAATTTTCCAACCGCTCGCCGGGTCATGCGCCTGTTCCGCGACGATATGTTGATGGTTGACATCGACGGCACAATGACCGTTTGCAAAGTGGTCCAATTATCGTCTGGCATGATCACCCTTACCCGCCACCATGAAGCCAATACCGACAGCCGCAACCGCGACAAGGACGATCCGTTTAAATATACTTATTGTTCCGGTGACGCCCTTCGCAAACGCCGCGCCCGAAAACTGTTTGTCGATCCCTTGGGCAAGCTGCGCGGCGATACGCCAGAGGACGGATAATGGACCGTATTATTGAAATCGCCAGTGATGACCGCCATCTGGCGGTCGCACGCGGATCAATGGAAATCCGATCCGGCAATGATGTCATCGGTCGAGTACCGCTTGATGATATTGGCGCACTGATCTGTTCCGCCCATGGCCTGACCTATTCCAACAATCTGATCGCCAAACTGGCCGAACGATCCGTACCGGTCGTATTATGCGGCCCCAACCACATGCCGATTGGCTATCTGATGGCGGCAAATGCCCATCACCAGCAATCCAAACGCATCATGGCACAGGCCGACGCATCAAAATCAATGAAAAACCGGCTGTGGAAACAATTGGTTCAAGCCAAAATCGAAGCCCAGGCCGCTGTACTGCAAACCCTTGGCAAACCGCATGTGCCGGTCGGGTCCTTAATCCGCCAGGTTAAATCCGGCGACCCCGACAATATCGAAGCCCAGGCCGCCCAACGGTATTGGCAATTGATGTTTGGCAATGACTTTCGCCGGGACCGGTTCGGCAGTGGCCCCAATGCCATGTTAAATTATGGCTATGCCGTCCTGCGGGCCGCCACCGCACGGGCAACGCTGGCGGCGGGGTTACATCCCTCTCTTGGCCTGCATCATCGCAGCACAGTCAATCCAATGAATTTGGTTGATGATCTGATCGAACCCTTTCGTCCGATTGTCGATCTGATTGTCTTTCGCCACTGTGCACATCACACGGACGACGCTGATTTTGACCTCGACAGCGATACAAAACGGCTTATGGCGACCATAACCGCCCATGATCTGCCAACCGATGCCGGGGCATCCCCGGTCATGCAATGCCTACATCGCCTCGCCGGGTCACTGGCGCAATGCTATCTGGGCGACATCGAAAAACTTACGCTGCCTCTTGCCCCCCTGCCGCTTGAATTGGGCTGATCATGCTATCGGGATATCGGATGATGTGGATCATGGTGTTGTTTGACTTGCCGGTGATGACCAAAAAGGAACGCAAGGCCGCAACCGGCTTTCGCACCCATTTGCTTGATCTTGGTTTTGAAATGGCACAATTTTCAGTCTATCTGCGGTTTTGTGCAGGCAAGGAACAATCCGAAAGCATAACCCGCAAGGTCCGAACCAAACTGCCCAGTGGCGGCAAAGTCGATATTTTGTATTTTACCGACAAACAATATGAAAACATCGTTTCTTACACCGGAAGAACAAAACAGGATTCACGAAAAAATCCCGGCCAGTTCGAACTGTTCTGACACCTGAAAATACCGGTTTTTGCCCTGTCAAACACGCAAAAAAGCCCCTGAAATCAGGGGCTTTTCCAAAGGCTATTTTAGCAGAAGAAGAATTGTGGTCCAACCGCAACTTTTGGTTTTTCTGTGATTGGTGATGTGACATTTTAGCAGAAGAAGAATTGTGGTCCAACCGCAACAGTCTCGGCCTTAAGGCCCATCGGGCTGCCATTTTAGCAGAAGAAGAATTGTGGTCCAACCGCAACTGGGTCAACTCCGTATTCCTGCGCAAGGTCATTTTAGCAGAAGAAGAATTGTGGTCCAACCGCAACAAGTGTCGAAAGCTCCTGCCCTTTCTGCGCATTTTAGCAGAAGAAGAATTGTGGTCCAACCGCAACGCAGGCGAAGATGGCGTTGGCGAATACAACATTTTAGCAGAAGAAGAATTGTGGTCCAACCGCAACGCATACAATGTGATGTACGACCATCTTACCATTTTAGCAGAAGAAGAATTGTGGTCCAACCGCAACTGGGTCAACTCCGTATTCCTGCGCAAGGTCATTTTAGCAGAAGAAGAATTGTGGTCCAACCGCAACAAGTGTCGAAAGCTCCTGCCCTTTCTGCGCATTTTAGCAGAAGAAGAATTGTGGTCCAACCGCAACGCAGGCGAAGATGGCGTTGGCGAATACAACATTTTAGCAGAAGAAGAATTGTGGTCCAACCGCAACTTATTCTGGTTATGATGTGCTGAACATCAATTTTAGCAGAAGAAGAATTGTGGTCCAACCGCAACTAAGTCCTCGCCATATAGCGCGATGTATTCATTTTAGCAGAAGAAGAATTGTGGTCCAACCGCAACCAAACACAATCAACCCCGGCAGAAGTTCCTATTTTAGCAGAAGAAGAATTGTGGTCCAACCGCAACAACACAGCAACGCTTATGTTTCATCGGGCTATTTTAGCAGAAGAAGAATTGTGGTCCAACCGCAACTACAAGAAGGCGGAGCTTTCTCGGATCGAAATTTTAGCAGAAGAAGAATTGTGGTCCAACCGCAACCGGCAGGCCGCCAATGATGATAGCCGCCCCATTTTAGCAGAAGAAGAATTGTGGTCCAACCGCAACTCGCGCAAAAGCCGAACGACCTTCTAAGCCATTTTAGCAGAAGAAGAATTGTGGTCCAACCGCAACAAATATGCCGGTGGTGCTGTTATTACTCATATTTTAGCAGAAGAAGAATTGTGGTCCAACCGCAACCATCTATTGTGTCTAGTATCCAATCAGTGCATTTTAGCAGAAGAAGAATTGTGGTCCAACCGCAACACGATCAACCGTTTGATCGGCTGGAAGGCCATTTTAGCAGAAGAAGAATTGTGGTCCAACCGCAACTATTGGATGCAATACAAAAAAGGGGATTGAATTTTAGCAGAAGAAGAATTGTGGTCCAACCGCAACTGACATGAGACGCGGCCAGTCTGGCAGCGGATTTTAGCAGAAGAAGAATTGTGGTCCAACCGCAATGCCCCCACCCCGAAAACAAAAAAAAACCGGCCCAATTGCTTGAGCCGGGGAGTGGTCGCTCTGGAGGGAGACAGGGCTTTTGCCCCTTGATAAAATCTTGGTGTCTCTTGCCGATCAGATCGCCTTAACCGTCACCTTGCGTTCCGCCTGCACTTTAAGCCGGTTACGCAGCGCACGGCCAAACGGGGCGGCCTCGATTTCAAACTGATCGCCATCCTGCGTTGTAATGCCATCGGCAAAGCTCAGCGTTGCCGTGCCAAAGAAATGCGCATGCACATCGCCCGGGCGGCAAAACAAATCATATTTGAAATGATGGTATTCAAGGTTCGCCAAGCTGTGAGACATATTGTCCTCGCCACTAACAAACGGTTTTTCCCAAATCACCTTGCCATCGCGATAAACCCGCGACATGCCTTCGACATGGCTGGGCAGATCGCCCAAAAGCAATTCCGGCCCCATCGAACAGGCGCGCAATTTTGAATGCGCCAGATAAAGGTAATTCTGGCGTTCGGTCACATGATCGGAAAATTCATTGCCAATCGCAAAGCCGATCCGCGCCGGATTGCCATAGGGATCAATCACGTAAATCGCGGCAATTTCGGGTTCTTCGCTGCCATCAAGCGCAAAGGACGGGCTGGGCATATCCGCGCCGGGATGGGCCACAATCGATCCATCGCCCTTGTAAAACCATTCCGGCTGCACGCCGTGTTCGCCGGGTTTTGGCTTGCCGCCTTCAACGCCCATGCGAAACATTTTCATTGAATCCGTTTCGTCGGCGGCCTTGTTATCGGCCTTATGCATATTGGCGCGCGCCGATGCCGATCCCAAATGGGTCAAACCGGTGCCGGTAACCAGGAAATGCGCCGGATCGGCATGGGTAACGGGCGGCAATAAACGCCCGCTTTCGACAACCTCGTTATAATCAATCCGCGTATCGCCCTTGTGGGTCTTGGCGGTATCCATCATGGTGCCCGCCAATGAAATCGCAATATTTGCCAATTCGCGCGTGGTTGAAACCCCGACAAGCGGGATCAGGGTATCGGCATCCTCGACAATCGCAACATGCTGTGCCCCGGCAGTATCTGTGTATTGAACCAGTCTCATGTAATCCGTCCTGATATTCTTGGCATAAGAAAAACAGCCCCTTCCGATCCGTCGATCAGACCCAGCCGCCATCAACAATAAAGTTCTGTGCCGTCACCATGCGGCTTTCATCCGAGCTTAGGAAAAGCGCCATCCGGGCAATATCATCGGGCATTACCCTGTCTTTAAGGCACTGACGCTCGTCTATTTCGCGCTCGGCGGCGTCATCCACCCAAAGGTCAAGCTGGCGCTGCGTCATGACCCAGCCGGGCACCAGCGTATTAACCCGAATGCCATCCTTGCCAAGGTCACGCGCCATGCCGCGCGTCAATCCATGGGTGGCGGCCTTTGCCGTGGTATAGCCGGGCATCCCGCCCTGCCCCATCATCCAGCTGACCGAGCCGAAATTGATAATCGCGCCGCCGCCGGCCTTTTGCATCATCGGGGCGACTGCCTGAATGGCAAAAAACGACGGGCGGATATTAATCGCCTGGCGTTCATCCCAATATTCCGGCGTCACATCCTGCCATTTATGGCGGGTATCATTGGCGGCATTGTTCAATAATGCCGTGATCGGGCCATGCGCCTTGGCCGCATCGGCAATCGCCTTATGCAGGGCCGCAATATCGGTAATATCGCATGTGATAAACAGCGGCGTATGTTTGGCATCCTTGCCAAGCTTTTCAACAAGCGCGATACCGGCATCCTCGGCGATATCGACAAAGGCGACCTTCGCCCCCTGTGCGACAAAGGCACTGACAAGCGCCTCGCCAATGCCCGATGCTCCACCGGTGATAAATACCGACGCATCGGCAAGGCTTGTATAAGTCGTCGGTTTGCGGTCCGGCATGGTCAATTCTCTCCCGTCATCTGGTCTTGATCTGGTCGCTATTCGTCTGTTCGTTATTCGTCTGCATCTGCTCTGTCTCGCGATCCGCCGGTAAACGGCGCAATCACGATGTCGGCGGATCGGTCCATCGGCAAACACCCCGCCGGTGGACCAATAAGATCATGATTAAAGCTGGTAAAAGGTACGGCCGATTGTGGCCGGTGCATTGCAACAAGGCAAAAAAATTTCATCATCCGGGATGGCCTGGCAAACAAATGCCCGATTTGCCGCTACCCCCGGTCGGGATGATCCTTTGTCCTGCACATGATGCTTCCTCCTGACAGCTTTATTCTTCATTGTTTATTCTTCATACAATAACATTAATTAGCAGGATGTATCGCCCTGTCAAGCGACAAACCCCAAAGTCATTGCTTCCGCTTTGGCGATAACTGGGCTATATAAAATCACCTTGGACGCGGGGCAACCGGGCTACAATCAGGGCCTGCACAAACCCACCGAAATAAATATATGCGTTGCAACACAAGGCATTGGTGGTCGCACAGAAGTTGCCCTAAAAATTAATTCATATTATATGAATAATATCAGAGCGCGGTCACCCTTGACCTGTCGCCTTCCCACAGACCGCGCCGGAGGAAGTCCAATGTCGTCGTCCATGTCGAGAACCTATGCCAAACGCAGCCTGCACAGCATCGTTGCGCACGATCTGGGCGCACGGATTGTCTCGGGCAAACTGGCCCCGGGCGAGGTTCTGCCGACCGAGGCTGCCTTAAGTGAATCGCTTGACGTGTCACGCACCGCCCTGCGCGAGGCGATCAAAATCCTGTCGGCCAAGGGATTGATTGAAAGTCGGCCCAAAACCGGCACGCGGGTTAAACCGCGCACAAGCTGGAACCTGCTGGACCCTGATGTTCTGTCCTGGCATTTCCCCGATCCCGACCCGGCGTTTTTATACGGGTTGTTTGAAACCCGCATGATTATCGAGCCCAATACCGCCGCCATGGCCGCCGAACGCGCCACCGAAGAACAGCTTGCCACGATCGAGGCCGCCTATGTCGGCATGGAAAATGCCGAACTCGGCACCGATGCGGTCTATATGACCGATCTGGCTTTCCATCAGGCCATTTTGGATGCCTCGGGCAATGATTTCATGAAATCCTTCGGCATGTTGATCGAAACCGCCCTGATCGGCTCTTTCCGCCTGTCTTCGGGCGGGCCAAAGGCGCATGTCAAATCCCTGCCCGATCATCTGGCGGTTTACAACGCCATCGGCCAGCGCGAACCCGGCGACGCCCGCGAAGCCATGCGCCGCCTGCTTCGCCGCACCATGCGACAGCTCCGTCAGCAACTCGGCATGAAAAGCGAACATGACTGGGATGTGATCGGGCTTTGATCCGGTTTGAGATGATCTGACTGGGGATGATCTGACTGGGGATGATCAAGCTTTGATCCGGGTTAAGATGATCCGGCGATAGATGAACGGGCCACAGATCAGGCTGTAACGTTTTCGATACACCTGATGGCACCAAAACCGATCCGAACGTTTGACCACTCCAAAAACCGATCCGGGGCAGCCAATTTGGCCGCCCCGTTTTGCTATCCTCATACCATTTAAAACAGCCCCGAAATCCGGCACCGCCCAGCACCCCCGCCCGGCGCAGTAAACAAACCCCCCATTACTCACCAAAAATGAATAATTCTTACCATTGCGTATTTTAAGTTAATAACCACACCCCCGATTACCCCTCAAAAACACCCCCGCAAGATCGACTTTCCGACCTGTTTCCGGGACAGAAAATCAGCTTCCTGACAGACTAAATCAGGCCCGGAAACTCACCCAAAAACACGCAAATTTCACCCCCGAAACACCCCGCCAAACAGGCTCAATCCGGCCTCAAAACCCGCAGGCCCAAGTGACCAAACCGCACACTCGCAGTCCCGCACACAACAAGACCAAAGCAAGACCAAATCAAGAAAAGGCGTAACGATTCAAGCTGCTGCCCCATTCACAAAAACCGCTAAAAACGGCTACTTTCTGCGCGATAATCCCGTCATGTTGCCCCGGCGCGCATCCCCGAAAATGACCGGGTGATCAGGCGTTGCAGCACGATAAAACCAAACAAAAGTGCGCCGATCATGATCTTGGTCCACCAGCTATTAAGCGACCCGTCAAACGCAATCAGGGTCTGGATCACCCCCATGATAATCCCGCCAAAGAACGTGCCGACAACAAAGCCCATCCCCCCGGTCAAAAGCGTTCCGCCAATCACCACGGCGGCAATCGCGTCAAGCTCCACCCCGACCGCTGCCAGTGGATAAGCCGATGCGGTGTAAAACGCAAAAACAACACCGGCCAAAGCACTGAAAAACCCCGATAAAGTGTAAACCCGAATGATTGTGCCATGCACCGGAATACCGAGTAATTCCGCCGATTGCCGGTCGCCGCCAATGGCATAAACATTGCGCCCGAACCGGGTGTAATGCGCAATCACAACCCCGGCAATCACGGTGATCAACATCAAAAGAGCCGCCGCACTGATCCAGCCACGACCGGGCAGTGGAATTTTAAACCCGCCGAAATCCGACACGAATGGATGATCAATCGGCACGGAATCAAGATTAATCAGGAAGCACATCCCGCGCAGGAAAAACATCCCGGCCAGCGTGATGATAAACGGCTGAATATCGAATTTGGCGATGATCAGCCCCATAAACGCGCCAAATGCCGTGCCCACCGCCATCGAAATCACCACAGCAATCAACGGATGCAGGCCAAATCCGGTCACAAGTTCGGCCATCAGAACACCAACAAAGGCAATCATCGAGCCGACTGAAAGATCAATCCCGCCCGACAGAATGACAAAGGTCATGCCAACGGCAGTAATGATCAAAAACGCATTATCGGTCAGAAGTGCGCCCAGAACATAAGTATCTGAAAACGCCCGGTGTTCGACAATGCCGTAACCATACAGCAGCACCAAAACCGCCAGCGTCGCCAAAAGCGGGTAATAGCGTTCATTAATTTTCATTGGATTTTCCCCGCATCAACTTACCCCACGCCGTGCCAATCAACTCACGTGATTTCGGTGCCTGCACCAGCAAAACCACCATCACCACCCCGGCCTTGACGATCAACGTGTATTGCGACGGCAACCCCGACAGCAAAATCCCCGTGCTAAGTGCTTGAATGATCAAAACCCCGATCACAGTCATGCCAAGGAAGAACCGCCCGCCCATCAGTGATGCCCCGCCGATGACAACCGCCAAAATCGCATCCAGTTCAAGCCACAGCCCGGCATTATTGGCATCCGCGCCGCGAATATCAGCCGCAATAATGATCCCGGCAAAGGCCGAACACAGCCCCGAAATCGCATAGGCCAAAAGCTTGATCCCGCGGGCATCAATGCCCGCCAACCGGCTGGCGCGGGCATTGCCGCCAACCGATTCAACAAACAAACCAAGGGCCGTTTTGCGCATCACGGCATAGAGAATGCCAATAACCGCCGCCGCAATGATCACCCGCCAGGGAATGCCAAGGATATAGCCACTGCCGATGCCTTCGAAAAACGCACCGTGGAAGGTCACGATTTGGCCACCGGTGATCATCTGTGCGATGCCCCGCCCGGCCACCATCAAAATCAGGGTAGCAATGATCGGCTGGATATCAAGATAGGCCACCAAAAGCCCGTTCCACAGCCCGCACAAAACCCCGGCCCCAAGGGCGGCCAGAATGATAATCGCCGGATGCAGATCGGTATCGCGGATCAGAACCGCCATGGTGGCCCCGGAAATCGCAATCACCGACCCGACCGAAAGATCAATCCCGCGTGTGCCGATAACAACCGCCATCCCCACCGCAACAAGGGCGGTTGACGCCCCGCGATGCACCACATCAACCAGCGATCCATACAGATGCCCGTCAACAATACGAATATTGAAAAAGTCCGGTGATATGATTCCGATGCCGATGATAATCAGCACAAGTGCCGCGACCGGGCCAAACCATTGCCGGCTAATCAAAGAAGATGCAGACATGGACATGGTGCTGCTTTCGCGTAATTTGTTTTTGTTTTGCAAGCTGGTCATTGGGCAATCGCCGCGATGATTTTATCCTGGGTGATATCAGCACCCGTAAGTTCGGAAACCTTTTCACGATCCCGCATCACCGCCACACGGTCGGCAAAGGCGACGATTTCATCAAGCTCGCTTGACGCGACCAGCAATGCCAGCCCCTCGTCACACAGCTCTTTGATCAGCTTGATGATATCGGCGTGCGCGCCAACATCAATGCCGCGTGTCGGTTCATCCAAAATCAGGAAGATCGGCTTGGACACCAGCCAGCGCGCCAGAATGACTTTTTGCTGATTGCCACCACTTAACTGCCCGACCGGTTTTTCACTATCGGGTGTCGCAATCCCCAGCGCCTTGATCATCTCGTCGGCGGTTTTTTGTTGTTCGGCACGCGCAATCGGGCGCAACCATCCGCGCCGCCCCTGAAGGGCCAGCATGATGTTTTCACGCACGCTAAGCTCGGCAACAATGCCATCCTGTTTGCGGTCTTCGGGACACAACCCGAAACCGGCCCGGATTGCATGACGCGGGGATCGTAACATCACCGGTTCCCCGTCAAGGAAAACCAAGCCGCTATCAGCCTTTGTCGCGCCAAAAATCAATTCGGACAATTCCGTCCGCCCCGATCCCAAAAGCCCGGCCAAACCAACGATTTCACCGCCCGAAAGATCAAGTGATACCGGCTCAAGCACGCGCTTTTTGCCAAGGTTCTTAATCTGGATCTGGCGGCCCTTGCCGGTAAAACCGCTTTCATCAAGATGACGGTGCGAACTGACCTCGGCCAATTCACGGCCCAGCATATGATTGATCAAATCGATCTGTGGCAAATCACGGGTGACAAAGGTGCCGACCAAGCGGCCATTGCGCAAAACCGTGATGCGGTCGGTAATTGCGTAAACCTGATCCAGAAAATGAGTGACAAAAATAATGCCAAGCCCCTTGGCGCGCAATTCACCCATGATGCGAAACAGGGTTTTGATTTCCTCGCCGTCAAGGCTTGCGGTTGGTTCATCAAGGATCAAAACCCGCGCATCAAGCGCCACCGCGCGTGCAATCGCAATCAATTGCTGGATCGCGACCGAATACGATCCCAGCGGCCGATTAACATCAATATCAAGGCCAAGCGTATCAAGCGCGGCCTTGGCATCACTTTCGGTTTTTTTCCACGCGATAAACCCGAATTTCAAGGTTTGGCGTTCCAACATCAGGTTTTCGGCAACCGACAGCGTCGGCACCAGATTAACTTCCTGATAAACCGTGGAAATACCAAGCGCCTGCGCATCGCCTGGATGTTTTGGATGGATTTCGCGGCCCGAAAGCGTGACCGAACCGGCATCACGCGGATGAACCCCGGTAATCACCTTGATCAGGGTCGATTTCCCCGCGCCGTTTTCCCCCAAAAGCGCGTGAATTTCACCCGATTGCAAATCGAAATCGACATCCTGCAACGCTTTGACGCCGGGGAAAAATTTGGCCGCCCCACGGATCGAAAGCACGGATTGCGTCTGTTCAGACATGGATAGGCGCCTCTCCCTCTATGTTTTTTTATCCGGTCCCCGGATTTTCCGGGCCAGAGGTACCCGAACGCACCGCTTGTGCGATGACAAGGGTGCGTTCGGGCCTTACACATTTGTCTTTATCCCCTGCCCGTGTTGCCCGGACAAAAGAACAAGACGGCCTTACTTGCTGCGCATTTTGTATTCTTCGGCAGCCGTATCAGGCAGGAAAAGCGGACCATTGGCTTTGATCCATTTCGGCACATCTTTGCCTTCTTTGGCCGCCGCAATCGCATCAAACGACGGCCCGCCCAAATGCGGGTTCAATTCGATGGTCGCATTGGTATCGCCATCGGCCATCGCTTTAAAGATATCGGGAACCGCATCAATCGATACGATCAGGATATCTGTACCCGGTTTCAGACCAGCTTCCTTGATCGCCTGAACCGCACCAAGGGCCATGTCATCATTATGGGCATAAACCGCACAGATGTTTTTACCGCCATCTTCAGCTTTCAAGAAGCTTTCCATCACTTCCTTGCCGCCTGAACGGGTAAAGTCACCTGATTGCGACCGGATGATGTTGATTGCCGGGAAATTGCCAACAACCGATTCAAAACCGGCCTTGCGATCATTGGCCGCCGATGAACCAACAGTCCCCTGCAATTCAACAACGTCACAAACTGCATTGGTTTCTGCCGCAAGCCATGCGGCGGCAAGTGCACCTTCAACCACGAAATCCGATGCCACTTTGGTCAGATAAAGACTGTCATCGGCGGCAACGCCCCGATCAACCAGAACAACCGGAATACCGGCATCCTTGGCTTCTTTGAGAACCTGATCCCAGCCGGTTTCAACCACCGGGGCCAAAAGAATGCCATCAACGCCTTGGGCGATAAACGACCGAACGGCCTTGATCTGGTTTTCCTGTTTTTGCTGCGCATCGGAAAATTTCAAATCAATGCCGCGTTTTTCGGCTTCGGCCTTGATCGATGCGGTTTCCGAGGTGCGCCAGCCACTTTCAGAACCAATCTGCGAGAAGCCGATCATCATTTCTGCCTGTGCGGCAAATGACAGACCAAGCGCAACACCAAGGGCCGCGGCTGAGACGGCAAACTGCTTAAGACTTTTCATTATTTCCTCCCTAAAATCTGCTTTATTGCAAAAGCCATATAGTAATACAATATGATTTGAAATAACTCAACGGACTAAATCAAGGTCATGTCTTTCGCGTATAAAGCGCGGTTGACAACAGCCAAAAAAGCAGCAAAAACAACAAGAAGCAGGGATTTCAGAAGCATTGCGCCATGATTAACAAACCCGCCATCGTCGCCACGGTTCCGGCCGGAACCAAACAGGAAAAAGACAATATGTTGCAACTTGAAACGGCGAAAATGCGCCTTGTCCTATCGCCCTATGGCGCACGCCTTCACGAGCTGTGGCTGCGTAATGATGACGGGACAGAAACCAACATCACCGTCAGCCTTGCCGATGACGCGGCCTATGCAGCACAGGACAGTTATATCGGGGCGATTTGCGGTCGTTTTGCATCACGCATTGCCAATGCGCGCTATACCAGCCCGGATGGGACCGAATTCGTGCTAAGTGCGAATGAAGGCAAAACCCATCTGCATGGCGGCAAAATTGGATTTAACGATCACAACTGGCAGGTGCAGAACACCAGCAAAACCGCCATTCGGTTTGACCTGCACAGTGCCGATGGCGACCAGGGATATCCGGGAAATTTCGATGCCACCGCGACCTATAGCATCATCGCCGATAACCGCCTGCGACTTGAAATGACGGCGACCTGCGATCAAACCTGCCCGGTCAATATGACCAATCATGCCTATTGGAACCTGTCGGGGCGCCTTGATAAACCGGCAACCAATCACATCTTGCAAATTGATGCGGATGCCTATCTTCGCCTTGACGACAGCCTGATCCCCTTGCCCGGGCGCCAAAACGTTACCGGCACTGGATATGATTTCAGGAACCCGTCCGAGATCGCACAAAACATGGCCCATGCCGATCAGGGGTTTGATCACAGTTATTGCCTGAACGGGCAACGCGGCGACTTGCGCCAGATTGCCACCCTGACCGATCCCGACAGCGGCCGGGGCTTTAAACTGTTTTCAACCGAACCCGGTTTGCAGCTTTATCTGGCACAGCATTTCACCAATGCGATGACCGCCAAAGACGGCACCGCCCTTGATAAATTCGTTGGCATCGCGCTTGAACCGCAGGCCTTCACCGACGCCCCAAATCGCCCGGACTTTCCAAGTGCCTGGCTTAATCCCGGTGAAACATACCGGCATGTGATCGAGTGGGAATTTAGTTAATCGCACAAGGCCCCGCAATTGCGGGGCCTTTGTCATATGGTGCATTACCAGCCACCGCCACCACCGCCGCCGCGACCACCACCGGAAAATCCCCCGCCAGAGGATGAAAATCCAATTGATTTTGCCGGGGCCGGGGCCGGCGCACCAAACGAAACAGCCGCCGAGCTAAACCGTCCAACGCTTTGTGCTGAGAAACTGCGTAATCCGCGCCAATCGCCCCGTGTGTCGCGATACCAAGTCGGGTTATAGCGGCTTACACCATCAAGATCAGCATCACCATCCGGGCCAACGTTTGCAGCCTGTTTTCGCAGGCTGGCTTCGAACTTGTCGGTCCAGACGTCTTCGACGCCCAGTGCCATGGCATAGGGCAGATGTTTTTCAAACAAAGCAGCGGTTATTTCACTTTCTTCACCGGCAAAATTCAAACGGTCTTCTTCGGCCACCGTCAGATAGCGACGATAGCCCGCGATATGGCCAAGCAATTGCTGGAATGCTTTGGTCGGGGCTTCGAGCCAAATCGAAAATGTGCCGCAAATGATAATGATCAGAATGATTGTGAAAATGGCCAATGGTGAAACCGTATTCACCAGCCCCCCCATCACACCCAAAACGGGGGCGGCAACAACTGTGCTGACAATAACCAGCTTGACCGCATCGGGGAGTTTACCGCCGCGCCGAACCCCAAAATTGGCCAAAAGCCGCCGAAAGATATTGAACAAGATCATCCCGGCCCCGAATGCAAACACACCGCAAAATCCAGCAACCAAGGCGGATTCAAGATCAACCATACCAACAGATGGGTCCAGAACCAGTATCGCAATAATCGCCATAAGGCCGATCACACAGCCGGTTTTCCATTCCCGGCCATTGCGGATGATATAGGTGTTTTGCAAATCGGTGTTGAAATGGCGCGCAATGCCATCGCGGGCGGTTCTAACTTGGGGAAGATAGCCATCGCCAATCGTTATTTCCGGTGCCTTTGAACTGCCCAAAAGCGTATTATACATATCGATTTCTTCTTCGGGCAGGTCGGATCGGTCGCCCTGCACCTTGCCTATTTGGTATTCTTTAAATGGTGTCACACGAATGGTGACAATCCGTTTGGTCGCAAGGCTTGTCAGAATGACGGCAAAGGCATTGGTGACAAAGCTTTCACCGCCATTGCCCTGCCCCCACAAAAAACCAACCATGGCGGGTGACATGCCTTTGGGCGGTTCAAACCGGGGAATAACGGTTTCAGCCCGGGGATCACGCCCGACCTGATGCCATGCCGCCCCAAAATAAACCAGCAGGATCATCACCCCGAAAACCCCGGCCAGCAGCCCCCGGTTATCCGTCGCCAATTTAAACAATTGTTCGGTCAGCCCCGGATGCTGAACAAATCCTTCGGGCCAGGACACTGCAATGGTCAATCCTTCGCGCGGCGATAGTCGGCCCGTTGTCGCAAGCCAAAGTTCCCCGCCGCTATTTTCCAAAACCTTATAATCGCTTTCGGTTTGGCCCTCGGCCCCGGTATAGGCCGAAAACTGTCCGATGGTTGCGCCCGTTGGGACTTCGATGTGAACCGTTGCCTCGTCAATGCCCAAATCCCAACCATTGCCGGTAACATTCCAATACAACTCATCAAGGCCGTTGCCATGGCCAAGTTGCCCCGACATCACATAGGCAATTTCATAGGCATGAACGCCCTTGGTAATAAAATGATCGGGATCACCGATATAAATGCGAATTCCGGGGCCGAATGTTTTGGTAAAAAAGGGTTCGCCCTTGTCATCGCGCAACAGATATTCGATATCAAAACCCGATACGTCATAAAGCCCGAATTGCGAAAGGGATATGACGGGAATATCGCGATAAATGCCCCGCTTGATCTTGTCACCGGTGGCATTGACCTTGATCTTTTCGATCACGCGGATATCGCCATTTTCAAGAACGGTAATATATGCCGCAAAGGATATTATGCGTTCATTCCGTTCAGAATTTGATTGCGCGACAGCACCGTGATTGCCAAGCACCAGAATGACAATCAGCCCCATCAGGAAACAGGCCAACCGGTGTAACATCGCCATCACCACCGCCCTTTTCGCGCTATCAATTGAACTTCACGTCGGGAACGGCTTTGTCGATGACCTGTTCAACTTCGTAATATTCTTCGGTCGCGAAACCGAACATATTGGCAATGATATTATTGGGGAATGTTTCCACCGAGATATTCAGATCGCGCACAGTTCCGTTGTAATAACGTCGCACCATTTGAATTTGATCTTCAAGTTCGGCAAGGGTGCTTTGCAATTCGATGAATGTCTTGTCGGCGCGCAATTCAGGATAATTTTCGGCCACGGCAAAGATACGCATCAACGCATTTGAAAGCTGCCCTTCGACCACCTGACGCCCGGCGGCATCATCGGATGCAATCATGCCGGTTTCGGCACGCAGCCGGGTGACTTCTTCGAACAAATTCTTTTCGTGCGATGCGTATCCCTTGACCGTTTCAACGATATTGGGGATCAGATTTGCACGACGTTTAAGTTGCACGTCGATGCCGCTCCATCCTTCGCGGGTACTTTGACGCAGGGCGACCAGACGGTTGTAAATCTTAACAACCGCAAAAAGCACCAGAACCAGAACGACCGCCACACCGGCAGCGACAAGGGAAATTCCGCTCACACCATCCGTCCTTATTTTGCAAAGCGCATATCAACGCGATCAAGGACTTAAAGCGTAGCGGAAAGTTTCACAAAAGCAATCGATTGCACGTAAAAGTTTGCAAACCGGCTCGGCCCCGTCGCACCGTCAAAGCGCAGCAACCACCCCATCGGCGCGCGGATCGGTTGCCCCCTCCATCATGCCATTGGCATGCATCAAAATGCCGCCCGCATGGCCCATCATGTCTTCGAAATCGCCGACGACTTCGACCGCGTGACCGGCTTTTTCAAGGCTTGCGATCAAGGCCGGGGCAAAGCGGTTTTCAAGTTTCAGCGTCGTGGTTTCATCGCCCCAGGTTTTACCCAGCAACCAGCGCGGCGCGGTGATGGCGGCCTGCAAATCCTGTCCGAACATCACATGGCGGGTAAAGACGGCGGCCTGGGTTTGCGGTTGTCCCTCACCCCCCATGGTGCCATAGGTCAGGACATTGCCATTGTTAAGCCGCGCCATGGCGGGGTTAAGCGTATGGAATGGCAGGCGGTTGGGGCCGAGTTGATTGGGGCCATCATGCAGCGTAAAGCTCGCCCCGCGATTTTGCCACAGCACGCCAGTTTCCGGCACAACAATGCCCGATCCGAATTCCCAGAAAATGCTTTGGATATAGCTAACCACCGTACCGTTTTTATCGGCTGTCCCCATCCAGATCGTATCGCCCGGCTTGGCAACATGGGGCCAAGGCAAAGCTGATTGCATATCGATTTTGGCGGCCTCGCCTGCCAGCATCGCATCGGTCAAAAGCAACATCGGATCGATATCCATCCGGTCGGGGTCGCCGATATGGGCATCGCGTTTGATAAAGGCGCGCTTGGTGGCCTCGATCACGCCATGGATATGATCAAATCCCTCGCCGGTTTTTACCCCCAACCGGTCAAACAGGCCAAGGATCATCAGCGATGCGGTGCCCTGGGTTGGTGGCACCATGTTAAAGACAGTGCCCGATGAAAGTTTAACCGAAAGCGGGGTCATGGTTTTGGCATGATAGTTTTCAAAATCAGACAGGCGCAGCGGGCTTCCGACGGCCTCAAGCCCCTTGGCATTGGTGCGTGCGATATCGCCGCGATAAAAATCATCCAGCCCAACATCACCAAGCCGTTCCAGCGTCGCGCCAAGGGCGGGCTGTTTTAAAACATCCCCGATTTTGGGGATGCCGTTTGCGGCATAGGTCGCGACATAGCCCGGCACGTCTTTCAGTTCGGGCATTTTATCGCGGGTTAATTCGTGTTGCGATTTCGTAATCGGAACACCGATGCGCGCATGATGGACCGCATCGGCGACAAGGCGCGACATTGGCAGCTTGCCACCAAGTTTTTGTGCGATTTTTGCAGCATCTATCCAGCCCCCAATCACCCCACCAACGGTCAATGCCGCCAGGGGACCACGGGCCGGGATTTTATCATGACCAAGATCGCGGTAAAATTCCGGCGTTGCCAGCCCCGCCGCCCCGCCGCAGGCCCGAATTGCCACCGGGTCCTTGCCCGGTTCGGCAATCAACCAGAACCCATCACCGCCAATCGCATTCATATGCGGATAGACAACCGCGATGGTTGCCGCCGCGGCAATCATCGCTTCGACCGCGTTGCCGCCTTCGCGCAAAACATCGCGCCCGGCCTGTGCGGCCAAATGATGCGGGGCGGTAACCATGCCGCCAAGGCTTGTTCGGGTTCTCAGCATTTCAAGGGACCTCCGGCGTGCTAAAAAATCGGGACATGCCGGATGAAACCGGCATGTCCGTTTATTTCGATGTATTTCGATGTATTTCGATAAATCCTAACGCCAAAACGTTGTGCGCATCAGACGAATTTCACATCGTGGATCAGAAACCTACCACCCGATCAAATTGGGCAGCCAACTTGTCAGCCCCGGGAAGACAAACAACAGGATCAGCGCCAGCGCCTGAATACCGATAAACGGGATCACCCCGCGATAGATATCCATTGTGGTGACGCTTTTGGGCGCAACCCCTTTCAGGAAGAACAACGCCCAGCCAAACGGCGGTGTCAGGAAGCTGGTTTGCAGGTTCATCGCCACAAGGATGGCAAGCCAGGCCATGTCGATGCCGCTGTTTTGAAATACCGGCAAGAACATCGGAAGCGCGATATAGGAAATCTCGATCCATTCCAGGAAGAAGCCCAGAACAAAGATTACCGCCATCATGAACAGCAAATTGCCCATGTCGCCACCCGGCACCCATTCAAACATGGCATGAACCAACCCCTCGCCACCCAAACCGCGGAATGCAAGGCCAAAGGGCTGCGCACAGATCAGGATAAAGAACACCATCGCACTGGTGATCAGCGTGCTATGAAGGACTTCGCGCATCACGCGGAAATTCAAACGCCCGGCGATCAGAGCAAGGATCAACGCGCCAAGCGCGCCCATGGATGCGGCCTCGGTCGGGGCGGCAATCCCGCCAACGATGGATCCCAGAACCGCAAAGACAAGGGCCAGTGGCGGCACAACCACCTTGACGATTTTTATCAAAAGTTCGCGTCTGCCCATGGCATCGCGTTCTTCCTGCGGGATGGCGGGCACCATTTCGGGTTTGAAAATCCCCAACAGCACCAGATAAAGTCCCAGCATCCCGGCCAAAATCAAGCCCGGCACCATGGCGGCGGCAAATAATGTGCCGACGGATTCACCCAGAATATCGGCAAGCAGGATCAGAACAAGACTGGGCGGAATGATTTGGCCCAAAGTGCCCGATGCGCAAATCACGCCACACGCCACCCCCTTGTCATATCCTCGATTGATCAGCGGCTGAAGCGATAGCAGACCAACCGTGACCACGGTGGCCCCGACAACGCCCGATGAGGCGCCCATCAGAACCCCGACAATGACAATCGCAAGCCCCATACCGCCGCGCAAACGGCCCATGGCATGGCCGATGACATCGATCAGCTCCTCGGCCAGTTTTGACTTTTCAAGCATCACCCCCATGAAGATGAAAAGCGGCAAGGCCAAAAGCGTATAGTTCGTCACCACGCCATAGATACGCGCGGGCAACAGATTAAAAAGCCCTGTACCAAAGCCCAGAATACCAAAGGCAAAACCCGAAATCGCCAGCGAAATCGCCACCGGCACGCCAAGTACAAGAAAGGCAAAAAAGCCCCCGACCATGCCAATGGCCAGCCATTCATTTCCAGTCATTTTTGATTATTCCCCAGGCATTTCGGTGGCATAACCGGCAGGATCAACCATGCCAATAACATCGCGATAGTTGATCAAGGCCTGTGCGATGGCCTGAACAAACAGCAATCCAAACCCGATGGGAATGAATGCCTTAAGCAAAAAGCGATACGGCAATCCCCCGGGATCAGGTGATCCTTCGGCCATCATGATTGATTGCCCGACATAGGGGATTGAAAACCAGATAACCGCCGCGCCAAGAACAACCATCAACAGGGCCGAAAACAGATCAATTCCGGCCCGTGTACGGCGACTTAGCCGGTCATAAAGAAAATCGACCCGCACATGACCGCCATGGCGCAGGCCATAGGCCATCCCCAAAAGGGCAATTGGCGATACCAAATGCCATTCCAATTCCTGCATGGCGACGCTGCCGGTATTAAACACGTAGCGCAAAAGCACATTACCGCCGACCACCAGAACAAGGGCAAGACCGCTTAGCGCGGCCCCCCATCCGGCGACATCGACGATGCGGCCCAATATGCGATCCAAAAACGGTTCTGTGCGGGTCGAATTCATATCAGCCCATCCCGTCTTTGGATGAAATGATGCCGTGATAGGGCTTTTCACTGATTGCGGCCCATTCACGATGGGTATCGCGGAAGGCCATAAACGCATCATGAACCTTTTTGGTCCGCGGATCCTTGGCGGCCTCTGCCTCCAGCGTATCCTTGGTGATGGTTTTAAGCTTGTTGACGATATCGTCTGGCAGGGTTTGTGCGATCACGCCATCGTTTTCAACAAGATCACGAAGGGCCTCGGCATTATTGGCTTCGCACCATGAATGGCTGTCAAGATTACACGCCTGTGCAGCATTTTTGACAATCGCCTGAAGATCCGCCGGAAGGCTTTCCCATGCTTTCTGATTGATCAAAAGTTCGGTCACATTGGATGGTTCGTGCCAGCCGGTGGTGTAGTAATATTTGGCAGCTTTCTGAAGACCCAAACGACGATCCTGATACGGACCGACGAATTCAGCCGCATCGATCACACCACGTTCAAGGGCGGGGAAAATCTCGCCACCCGGAAGCAACTTAACCTCGACCCCGATCTGCTGATAGACCTTGCCTGCCAGACCCGGAATACGCATTTTCAGGCCGTTGAAATCATCAAGGCTGTTGATCGGCTCGCGGAACCAACCGGTCATCTGAACGCCGGTATTGCCCATCGGGAACGCAATCAGGCCATAGGGCTGATACAGCTCGTGCCAAAGTTCAAGCCCGCCACCATGATACAGCCATGCGTTTACACCCTGAAAATTCAGGCCAAACGGAACGGTGGTAAAATACTGTGCGGCAAAAATCTTGCCGGCCCAGAAATAGGCATTGGCAGCATTCATTTCGACCGTACCGGCCTGAACCGCATCAAAACCTTCAAGGGCCGGGATCAGTTCACCAGCGGCAAAATGCTGGATGTTCAAACGCCCGCTCGACATTTCGGTCACGCGCTTACAGAAATCCTCGGGACTGCCGGGACCGGTCACATAAAACGGTGATCCCGGGCCATAGGCATTGGTCATTTTCCAGTTATAGGTTTCCTGGGCACGCGCGATATGAGGCGTGGCAAAAACAGCGGCCCCCGCCGCTGCGGTGCCAATGGTGGACTTTTTCAAAAAGTCACGCCGTTTAAGGTTGGTCATCGGTGTCTCCCTTTAGAGATAGCACAATACGAGGAAAGGTAATCTCAACGGATTTCCGTCCGCATTGTGTATACACCGTGCAACTGACGTGCCATTCTTTATTTTTCAATAACTTAACTGATAACACCAACCTTTTAGAGATATTTTACTGATTATTATTTAATCAAATATATTAATTGCACACCATACGTGCATATTAATTAAACATTCAGATGTCAGGCCCGGAGCGAAAATCCCACACGTCGCAGTTGTCCTTGGATTTCACGCCCATTATCATGTATACATCGGATGTATAGGATGCTCAGAACATCATAGAAAAACATTGCCAAAGGGCCGAAACGTCAGATGATCCACCTGCAACAAGCACCGCAGCACCCGCCAGAGCCGGTCGGCATTGCCCAGAAACTCTGTCAGACGCTTGAAGACGATATTGTCACCGGCCTGCTTGTTCCCGGTGCGCGGCTTGAAGAAACCCAGCTTGCAAAACGGTTTGGCGTATCGCGCACCCCGGTCCGCGAAGCATTGCAATTGCTAACCGCAACCGAACTGGCCGAAAAAATCCCCAATCGCGGTGTTTATGTTTCGCTGGCAACGCCGGAACGGTTAACCGAAATGTTTGAAAGCATGGCCGAACTTGAAGCCATGTGCGGACGGCTTGCTGCCAAACGCATGACAAGCGGCGAACGGCACGCGCTTGAAGACTTGCATCACGAATTGGCCCACTCGATGCGCATTGGCGATAATGCGGCCTATGAAAGCCAGAACCGCGAATTTCATAATGCGATTTATGGCGGCACTCATAATGATGTGCTGGTGGAAGTCACCCAATCGGTCCGTCGGCGCGTTGCCCCGTTCCGGCGCGTACAATTTAACAGCCTGCCGCGCCTGGCATCATCACATGAAGAACATCAGGGCATTGTTGACGCCATCCTACGCGGCGATCACAAGGCCGCCGAAGAATTGCTGTATGCCCATATCATGTCGGTTCATGACGTTAGTCAGGAATATCTGGCAACCTTGCGTGACAGCAATCAACGCTTGGCCGCGCTGGCGGGAAAATAGCCTGCCTTGGCTGCACCATTAACCTCCCTGCCAATCGCGATTACGAACGACGAGACAGGATATAATCAATCGATATCCTGCCGCCGCCCTTGACCACCAAAATCATCAGGATAAACGCCCATAACATGCGCTGATCGATCAACTGATCGGGCAATCCGTCAAACAGTTCGCCCGTCACCGCCCCGTGAAAGACAATATCAACAATCGTTTGAACCCCGACAAAGCCGATCATCGCAAGCGCACTTAGCCGGGTAAACAGCCCGGCAACAATCAGAACCGGCAGGACAAATTCGGCAATCGTTCCGGCAATCACAATCAGATGCCAGGGGAAGAACGGAATCGCGGCGGTGTCATAAACATATTGTTCGGCGATCGAGGGCAATATCTGGGCAAAGGCCCCCGCCGACGGAAAGCTGTCGCCTGCCACCTTGGTCAGCGCGCTGTTAAAATAATACGGCAACAGGATCGCCGCGAACCACAAACGCGCCGCAAAACCGATAAACCAGCCATTTGTTTTTACCATCAGACAGCCAAACACCCGGTCATGCAGGCCGGTTATTGTTTCAATCAGGCTGCTACGGCCGGTTTCCGTTTCCGTTTGCATTTCAGTCTTCCCTCAGACCGGCAAAGACCCCGGCCGTAATCAATTTGGCAAAATTGGCGGTAACATCGAATTTCGGATCAATATCGATGGCAGCGGCGTAGGCATCGCCCACCATTGCACCATCCATCAGGGATCGCATGAACAGCACCCCGGCCAGATCAAGATTGACATGCTTCACCGTCATTTGCGGCCGGGTGATCAGAACATTTTCACCAATGTGACGGATCGGGTCTTTTTCGCCGTCATCCTGTTGACGCAACCAGATCGACTGGATCGGAAATGCCGAGCATATCAGGCGACAAGCCGGATGGATCACAAAGGCAAGCGATGCCAGATCATCCTGACGGGTGGTCAAGGTTTCCGTTGCGATTGTGTTGGCATCGGCTTCATGCAGGACTTCCAACCGGGCGCGTTCCAACCGGGCCATATCAGCCAAATAGGGTAACGACGATGCCGCAGGGAAGACTTCGATAAAATCGGCAAAACTCGCGCCATATAAAGCCAATGACCCGGCACGCTTATGCTCAGTTCGAAAAAATTCGCGCGCCATGCCATCAAAGAAATCCGTGCCCACCAGTTTGCACACCACCGGATAGGCCGCAGATAGCGCATCGCCAAGCCCGCGATGAACATTGTTGCGATAAATCGCAAACCGCCCGGTCATCGCCGGGTCGATGCCGGTCGGGGCCTCTGCGTCATCCGAGGCCATCAATGCATTGCTAAAATCATCATAAAATGCCCCTGCCCGGTTCATGATGCGACCTTGGCACGCGGTGTTTCCGCCGCCGTATTCCCAGACCCAACATCCCCTGACACAGCATTTTCCGCGCGTGCCAAATGATGATCCGCCAATGCGGCCTCGGCATGTAAACTCGGCCAATCGGGCACATCATTATCCCATTCAATCAGGGTCGGCCGCACACCAATTCGCCCGATCAACCGATCAAACAAATCCCATACCGGATCGGAAACCGGGCATGAATGGGTATCGATCAGGACATTATCGGTTGGATCTGCATCGGCTTCGTGCCCGGCCAAATGGATTTCACCGACCAAATCAGCCGATATGGCATCAACGTATTCATTGGCGTCAAAGCCAAGATTATGGCCAGAAATGTAAATATTGTTTACATCGATCAAGAGCCCACAGCCTGATCGCCTTGCCGCATCCGTGATAAAGTCGATTTCCGGGATCGAATTGACTGGAAGCGCCAGATATGACGTCGGATTTTCAATCAGGATTTTACGACCAATCGCGTTTTGAACCTGATCAATGGCATCAACCAATTGATCAAGGGCGATTTGGGTCATCGGGATTGGCAGCAAATCGGCAAGATAAAGCCCGTCATGGGCTGACCATGCAATATGTTCGGAAACCATGGCGGGATCGAACATATCCACCAGACGCTTAAGATCGGCCAGATGATTAACATCCAACCGTTCTCCGCCGCCCAGCGACAGTCCGACCCCGTGCATGGAAAGCGGATGATCGGCCCGCAGGGCTTTAAGCATCGCCAAGCGCGGCCCGCCTGCGACCATGTAATTTTCCGGATGAATTTCAAACCAACCAACTTGTCCGGGCTTGCCGATCACATCATGGGCATGCTCGCCCTTAAAGCCGACACCGGCCCGATTGGGTAATTGATTTGGCAATCTGTTTGCCTGTGTGGTTTCAAACATCATCCGCGATCCTTATCCGTAATCCTTCGGGTAAAACCGCCGACCGGCCATTTCCGGTCGGCATGTTGGTTTAAACCGGGGCTTTAAGCGCTTCAGGATTTCGGGATATCGCGATCAAGCCTTTCAAGGCTACCCGTGACATCGCGGCCATCGGCTGTGGTAAAGCTCATATCTTCGCAGCTTCCTGCCGGGACAAGTTTCCAGGCATTGCCCTGATAATCGACTTTCGATGTTCCGGCACAAGTTGTCCCCGGACCGGCGGCACAATCGTTTTGACCGGCCAGTGAAACACCAAAGCATTTTTCCTTGGCACCCTGTGCCTGCGCAGAATTAACCGCGGCAAGTGAAATAGCGGCGGTCAGTGCAGCGCCCAATACAAGTGCATTTTTCATGATGTCATCCTTTGCGTGAAACCTGATCGCCTGTAATAGCGATACCTATCAAGTAACAACCCAAGGGATGCAGGTCATTGCACCTTTTGCACACGGGTTATCAAGTCCCTGTGACATAACAGATATCCCAGCCTCACAATTTTGTGAGCCATATAACAACGCGTTTTGCAATACCGCACCCCCAACAGGGCCCTGAATCCTGCCCAAGGCACCAACACACAACGGTTTAAAAGCGAAAATCCATATCGACACCCTTGGTTAAGGGCTGAAAACACAAAGTATTTCCCCCTAAACACTTTGAAGAATCCGATCGCCCCGATATTGCGGAACAAACATGCTTGCCACTCTTTCGGTCGCAAAAACACGTTTGCATTCTTCGGCAAATTCACGTGCCGCAGGCGAGATATAATCCCGTATTCGAAAGCCAAAACCAATTGACGGTGCAGGAAGGTCTTCTTCAAGCGGAACACAGACCACTTCATTGCCCGTATAGGTCTGATCAATTGCCGGACGCAGATTAAGGATCGAAAACCCCATACCCGCCGCAACCAGACTGCGGACTGTTTCATATGTTCCGGTTCGAAACGCAATATTCGGTGTTTTGCGAACATAGGAAAAAAGAAGATCGAAATATGTTCGGGATTCCGGCAAATCAAGCAGGATCATTGGCGGGCCAACCAATTCCGTGATCGATACGCTTTTTCGGTTTGCCAACGGATCGGACGTGCTGAAAATCGCATGCGGCCGGACTTCGCCAAGTTTTGTAAACGATATTCCTTCGGGCAAGCCAAGATCGTAACCAAGGGTGATTTCGGCGGCACCACTTGCCAGAAAGCCATTGACCTCTCTGAGGTCGCCTTCAAGTATCCGAATGATAAGGCCGGGAAACCGGCTTTTCATTGCCCGAACAATCAAGGGCAGAATATGGGGGGTAATTGGCGCGAAACAGCCAACTACAAGTTCCCCGACGAGGCTTTCATCATGACCGGAAAGTTGCGCATCAAAAGTTTTGGCTTCCAGCAAAAGATGGTTGATCTTCTCGATCAAAACCTTGCCGGGCGGGGTCAACATCAGCCCTTTGCTGGGCTGCCTTACAAAGATCTGGATTTCAAAGCGTTGTTCGAACCCATCAATAGCCGCCCCGATAGACGAAGCAGAAATACGAAGTTTTTGCGCCGCAGAGGCGATAGAGCGATGATCAGCTGCGGCTTGAACGTATGTAAGCTGTTTCAGCGTGAAGTTCATCGGTTTTCCCTGATGTTATGTTTTATTTCCTCCTGATATCGAACTTTTACCGTCGTCGGGTGTCATGCTTCAAAACACTGCGGCGACCTGTCTTTTGAACAATTTTGTCGCAACGCTGCGTAGCAGCTACCAACGGGCAATCACCGATTGATCGGCTTTTCCGATGATATACAATCTATTAATGAATTATTCAGAGCAAACTTTTTTTGCAAACATCGGTCATCCCTTCAAGGAGTTGACGGTCTATGCAACAAAAAAATGCTCCGCAAAAAACCGACCTGCGACAGTTAACGCAACAGTTTAACGCGGGCGAAACATCGCCGGTCGAAACATGCGCGGCGGTCTTTGATCGCATCGAACAGCGCAACCCGGCGATAAATGCCTTTTCCCATTTATGCATTGAAGATGCGATGTCGTCTGCTCGCGCGTCAGAAGCGCGCTGGAAAACCGGAAAACCTCTTTCTCCGATTGATGGCGTTCCCTGCACCGTCAAGGACATCGTCCTGTCAAAAGACTGGCCAACCACATTTGGCAGTGCCGTTTTAGGACAAGATAGCCCGGCCAAAGATGACTCACCGATTGTCGCCCGACTTAAAGAAGCCGGTGCCGTGATTGTTGGACTGACCACCACACCGGAACTGGGGTGGAAGGCTGTGACGGATTCCAAAAAATTTGGCATTACCCGCAACCCTTGGGATACGACCAAAACCCCGGGCGGCAGTAGCGGTGGGGCCGCGGCCGCCGCCGCCGCCGATCTTGGCGTTCTTCATGTCGGCACAGATGGCGGGGGATCGATCCGCATTCCGGCAAGTTTTTGTGGCATTGTTGGGCATAAGCCAAGTTTTGGCCGTGTTCCGGCCTATCCGATCAGCCCATTTGGAACCGTTGCCCATGTGGGGCCGATGGCGCGCACGGTCTATGACACCGCCGCCATGCTGAGCATTATCAGTAGCCCCGATAACCGGGACTGGCACGCCTTAAAGCCCGATGGCATTCGGTATGAAGACCATTTGGCAACAAGCCTTAAAGGCAAAAAATTTGGCTATAGCCTCGACCTTGGCCACATCAAGGTCGATCCGCAGATCGCAGATGCCTTTCTAAATGCGATCAAGGTATTCGAAGCATTGGGTGCCGACGTTACCGAGGTCGCCTCGCCCGTCGATCCCTGTCAGTCGATATTCCATGATCACTGGTTTGCCGGTGCGGGATATCGGATCAGACACCTAAGCGATAGCCAAAAAGCACAGCTGGACCCAGGGCTTGTCGAAATTGCGACCCAAGGTCAGCAGATCAGCCTGCATCAATATATCGAAGCTGGTCAGCTTCGCGCAGAGATGGGCGCAAAGATGATCGCGTTTCATGAAAACTATGATTATCTGCTGACACCAACCACCCCCATTCCGGCCTTTGATGCAGGGCTGGAATTTCCGGCACAGTCAAGTGACACACGCTGGACCGATTGGGCCGGATTTAACTATCCCTTCAATCTGACGCAACAGCCGGCCTGTTCAGTCCCCTGCGGATTGACCGATCAAGGTCTGCCTGTCGGGTTACAGATTGTTGGCCCCAAATATGCCGATCTTGCCGTTTTGCAGGCGGCTTATGCATTTGAACAGGCACATGACGGAGACTTTTCAGTCGCGCCATAAAGAAACTGTGGGGAAACGCACCAAAAAAATAAACGGACAACCAATCAGGGAATAAGGAGCTTCACAATGATAAGACGTAAATGTCTTGGACTGGCGGCCACTTTCGCCTTCGGCCTTTTTGGCTGGATTGGCGCTGCTGCGGCGCAAACACCGGAATCCGGGGGAACGCTGATTATGGTGGTTCAACCTGAACCGCCGACCCTTGCATCATATCTTTCGACATCCGGGCCGATTGGACAGGTAACAACCAAAATCTATGACGGTCTTCTCGAATATGATTTCGATTTGAAACCGATCCCCGGCCTCGCGGAAACATGGGATATCAGCGACGACGGCAAGACCATCACTTTCCATCTGCAAAAAGGTGTGAAATTCCACGATGGTTCTGACTTCACCAGCGCAGATGTCCAATACACGTTTATGGATGTTCTGAAAAAAGTACATCCGCGCGCCTCAAGCAGCTTTAAGGAACTGACCGCGGTTGAAACGCCCGATCCCTATACGGCTGTTTTCAAACTGGCCAACCCGGCCCCGTATATGATCCGCGCCTTTAGCGGTTATGAGTCCCCCATTGTCTCCAAGCCTTTGTTCGAGGGAACAGACGCACGTCAGAACCCGACAGCAAACGCGCCGATTGGCACCGGTCCGTTCAAATTCGTTGAATGGAAAAAAGGCCAGTATGTCCGTTTGGACAAGAACGAAAACTACTGGAAAAAGGGGCTTCCCTATCTTGACAGGATCGTGGCCCGTTTCATCCCCGATGCTGCAACCCGTGCCGCCGCACTGGAAAATCAGGAAGTTCAGTTTGCCGCGTTTAACGCCGTGCCAAATGTCGATGCGAAACGTCTTAACGCAATCAATGGCATAACGGTCACGACCGAAGGCTATAGCATGATCAACCCGATGATGCTTTTGGAAATGAACACCAAAAGCGCACCGATTGATAATGTCAAAGTCCGTCAGGCGATCTCTTACGCAATCGATCGCCAGTTCATCATCGACAATATCTTTTATGGCTATGGCAAGCCTGCCACCGGCTCCATCAGTTCCAACTTTGCCTCTGTCTGGCTTTATTCCGACGAAGTCCGCGACTATGCCGTTGCAGACCGCATTGAAAAAGCCAATGCCCTTCTTGACGAAGCCGGTTTCCCGCGCGGGGAAGATGGTGTGCGCTTTGAAATCGTGCATGACATCATTGCCTATGGCGAAGATTGGCAGCGACTGGGTGAATACATCAAACAGACCTTGGGCGATATCGGCATTGCCGTCACCCTGCGCTACGAAGATGTTCCGACCTGGCTCAAACGTGTCTTCACCGACTATGATTTTCAGGTCAATTCGAACTTTTTCTATCAATTGGCCGATCCCGTACTTGGCATGCATCGCCAATACCTGTCCGAACAGATCAAACAGGGAACGGTTTTTGTTAACTCAAGCCGCTATTCCAACCCGGAAGTTGACGACCTGATGCACAAAGGTGCCCAGGAAATCAATCCCATGACACGTTCGGACATCTACACCAAGATTCAGCAGATTCTTGCCGAAGATCTTCCTGTTATCCCATTGGTAGAAATGGAATTTACCACCGTTTATCTCGACAAAGTCAAAGACACGATTGTAAGCCCGCTTGGCGCCTACAGCAGCTTTGACCGCGCCTGGATTGAACAGTGAAAAAGACCCGGGGGCCCCTTAACCGGGGCCTCCATCTTCGACCAGGATCAGGAACATCATGAATCGATTAAATTATCTTTTGCGGCGATTGTTGCAAGCGATCCCGGTGCTGATCGCGATTGTCGTCCTTAACTTTTTGTTGCTGCAATTGGCGGACGGCGATGCCGTTGACGTCATGGCCGGCGAAGCCGGTTCCGCCACCCCGGAATACCTTGCCCAACTGCGTGAAAGCTTTGGCCTTGACCAACCTTGGTACACGCAACTGGGCCATTACATGGTCAATATGGCACAACTTGACCTTGGTTATTCATTTCGTCAGGACGCACCGGTTCTTGACCTGATCCTGACGCGCTTGGTCCCGACACTTCTTCTGATGGTATCGACCTTGGTTCTGTCTGCGACATTTGGCTGCTTGTTGGGGCTTTTTGCCGCCGTCGGGTTAAACACATGGCGCGACAATCTGATTTCGATATTTGCGCTGGTGTCATATGCCACCCCGCTTTTCTGGATCGCGTTGATGTTCATTGTGGTTTTTTCAATCCACCTGCATTGGCTGCCGACCAGCGGCATGGAAACCATTGGTGCCTTTTATGAAGGCTGGGACCGGGTTGTCGATATCGCATGGCATATGATTTTGCCGGTTACCACGCTATCGCTGTTTTATCTGGCCGCCTATACGCGCTTGATGCGCGCCTCCATGCTCGAACAACGGGGGATGGATTATGTCATGACCGCACAGGCCAAAGGCCTTCCCGAGCGGGTTGTGACATTCCGCCATATTCTGCGCAATGCACTGCTGCCTGTCATCACGCTGGCCGGTGTGCAAACTGGCAGCATGTTAGGCGGATCGGTTCTTGTTGAATCTGTTTTTGGCTGGCCGGGGCTTGGCATGCTGGCTTATGACGCGCTGTTTTCGCGCGACCTCAATCTTCTTTTGGGGATCTTTTTCACCTGTGCGTGCCTTGTCGTCATCATGAATCTTTGTGTTGATCTCCTTTATACGTTTCTCGATCCGAGGATTGATCTGCAATGAAAAATTTCTGGCAACAATATTCCAGGAACAAGTCGGCTGTTTTTGGGCTGACAATCCTGCTTGCACTCATTCTTCTGGCACTTCTGGCAAATGTCCTGTTTCCCGCCGATCCATTCAAACTGCTCGGCAAACCGATGGAACCGCCCTCAACCGAGTTTCTTTTAGGGACTGACAGCCTTGGCCGCAGTGTTGCATCGGGAATTGCCCATGGTGCAAGAACATCCTTGTTGATCGGGCTGGTCGCAACATCTGTTGCCGTCTTGCTCGGCACGGTTATCGGCGGGCTTGCCGGATTTCACGGTGGCAAGGTTGATAACCTTTTGATGCGGCTGACAGAGCTTTTTCAAACCATCCCATCGTTTATCTTTGCGGTTCTGCTTGTCGCCATTCTGTCGCCGTCATTGAAATCTGTCGTCATCGCCATCGCTGTCGTGTCCTGGCCAACTGTCGCCAGACTTGTTCGCGCCGAATTTTTATCCCTGCGCAAACGTGAATTTGTTCAGGCGGCCATTACGATGGGCATGCCAAGCTGGAAAATCATTTTGCAGCAAATCCTGCCAAATGCGCTGTCGCCGATCATCGTCTCGGCGTCCCTGATGATTGCCACGGCCATTTTGCTGGAATCTGGCCTGTCGTTTCTGGGGCTTGGTGATCCCAATATCATGAGCTGGGGCTTTTTGATTGGTTCCGGGCGTTCCATCCTTAGAACCGCCTGGTGGGTTTGCACCTTTCCGGGCATTGCAATCTTGTTAACCGTTATGGCCATCAATCTTGTCGGCGAAGGCCTTAATGATGTGCTCAACCCTCGCCTGCGGGAGAAAGACGAATGAGCACAGAAAACACACAGACCACACACCCCGTTTTACAGATAAGCAACCTGTCGATTTCATTGCCGCAAGGGGCCGATCGCCCCTATGCCGCACAGAACATCGACATGCAGATCAAACCCGGTGAAATTTTATGTGTCGTCGGGGAATCCGGCTCTGGCAAGTCCATGCTGACGCGCGCTATTCTTGGTCTGTTACCCGTCCCGCGTGTTCAGGTACAATCAGGCAAAATTGAACTTGATGGCACGGATCTACTGTCTTGCACACCAGCCGAAATGCGCGAAATTCGTGGCGACCGGATCGGCATGATCTTTCAGGAACCAATGACGGCCTTAAACCCGTTGTTGACGGTCGGGCGCCAAATAGACGAGGTCCTTGAAAACCATCGCAACATGAATGCCCGGGAACGGCGTGAAAAAGTTGTCGAGGCCCTTGATGAAGTTCAAATGCCTCATCCATCAGATGTTTATGATGCCTATCCGCATCAGCTTTCCGGTGGACAACGCCAGCGCGCCATGATCGCCATGGCGCTTATTCTTTCGCCGGGATTGCTGATTGCCGATGAACCGACCACAGCACTGGACGTCACAACACAGGCGCAAATTCTGTCGCTGATCAATACACTTCGCAAAGATCACGGAACAGCGGTGATGTTTATCACCCATGATTTTGGGGTTGTTGCGGAAATTGCGGATCATGTTGTGGTGATGGAAAAAGGGCTGGTTGTCGAAACCGGCACGGCAAAAGAAGTCCTTGAATCCCCCAAACACAGCTATACTCAAGCTCTGATTGCCGCCGTTCCGGGCCTTAAAACCCATACGCGACCCTTGAAAAAATCCACAAATGACGGCCTTGCCATTCAAGGTTTGAACAAGACATTTGTCAGTTCCGGCGGATTATTGGGAAAGCCGACACGCACGGTCGAAGCCGTCAAAAATATTGACCTAAATGTCCAGCGCGGCGAAATCCTTGGCATTGTCGGGGAGTCCGGCTCAGGAAAATCCACACTGGCGCGGCTGATCATCCGCCTGATCGAACCTGATAGTGGTGAAGTCCTCCTTGAAGGCGAGAACTTCCTTAAAATGAACCCGATACGGCTGCGCAATGAGCGCCATCGCATTCAGATGATTTTTCAGGATCCTTATTCAACGCTTAATCCGCGTCACAAGGTCGGGCGTATCATCGCCGAAGGCCCCAAATTACGCGGATGTTCATCGACAGAAGCCACAGAACGGACAAATCGCCTGTTATCTCTTGTCGGACTTGGCAAAGAGGCCGCCAATCGTTTCCCGCATGAATTTTCCGGTGGCCAGCGTCAGCGGATCGGTATTGCGCGCGCTTTGGCGATTGAACCTGATTTTCTGCTTGCCGATGAACCGGTCTCCGCCCTTGATGTGTCGGTTCAAAAACAGGTCTTGGAACTTCTTTTGGATATCCGCGATAAATTCAATCTCGCGGTTGTTTTCATCACCCATGATCTGTGCGTTGCCGCCCAGATATGTGACCGCGTCGCGGTGATGAAATCAGGTGAAATTGTGGAACATGGCGCGGCATCAGATGTTCTGAACACGCCGCAACATCCCTATACCAAAACGCTTTTAAGCTCACTTCCCGGTCAGGAATGGCTTAAAACGCGGTAAAGGATTTCGATAAAAAGACCACAACAACAAAACCCCTGACCAATAAAGGTCAGGGGTTTTATGTGTTCGATAAATAGGGAATAAGAATGCTGTGTTTGGAAGGCCCGGCGGTGACCTACTCTCCCGTGC